>JAUIDB010000007.1 GCA_030429235.1 Thermoanaerobaculia bacterium
GGCGAGGACCCGTCCCGCCCCGTCGAGCAGGGCGCAGGCGGTGTCGTCGCAGGAGCTCTCGATGCCGAGGGTGATGGGTGGGTCGGGTTTGGACACGATGTGATTCTAGGTCGAATCCGGGCCTTGCCCGCTGGGGATGACGGGTCGAGGTGGTACAATGCACGGCCGCCGCGAGGAGACTGTCGCACTCCGGCCTCCCAGACCACGAGAGAACACTGATGACGACCCGATTGGCAATCAACGGGCTCGGCCGCATCGGTCGAGCCGTTCTGCGCATCGCTGCCCAGCGTGAGGATGTGCTCGTGGTGGCGGCCAACGACGTGGCCCCCGCCGATCAGTTGGTTCCGTTGCTGCGTCGCGACAGTGTCCACGGACGGTTTTCCGGTGAGGTCGAGACCGTCCCCGGAGGGATCCTGCTCGATGGCCGGCGCCTACCCCTGTGGCGGCAGAATGACTGGACCAAGATCGACTGGAGCCGGGAGCGACCGGACCTGGTGCTGGAGGCCTCGGGACTCTGCCGATCCCGCAGCGATGCGGCCCAGCACCTGGCCGCCGGTGCCCCGCGGGTCGTGGTCTCGGCCAATCTCGAAGACGCGGACCTGACGGTCTGTCTCGGCGTCAACGATCATCGACTGGACCTCGAGGCCCATCAGGTGATCTCGAACGCGTCGTGCACCACCAACTGCATGGCGCCGGTGGCTCGGGTGCTCCACCGCTCCTTCGGTCTGCGCCAGGGGCTGCTCACGACCATCCACTCCTACGCGCGAGGGCAAGAGCTGCTCGACGGCCCCCACCAGGATCCACGTCGGGCCCGGGCAGCCGCGATCAATCTCGTTCCGGCCACTACCGGGGCCGCGCGGGCGATCGATCTCGTGCTGCCCGAACTCGCGGGCAAACTCGACGCCCAGGCGGTACGGGTACCGGTACCCAACGCTTCGATGGTGCAGTTCGTGGTCCGGTTGGAGGCCGATCCCGGGCTCGAGGAACTGGCCGAGGTCTTTCGTCAGGCGGCCGAGAGCGACCTGGCAGGGATTCTCGCGGTGACCGAGGAGGAGCTGGTCTCGAGTGACTTCATCGGCGATCCCCACTCTGCCGTGGTCGATCTGCCCCTGCTGCAGCGGCTGGGGGACGGGATGGTGCGCGTGGTCGCGTGGTACGACAATGAGTGGGGGTACGCCAATCGCCTGGTCGACCTGGCGGCCCGGCTGGTAACCGACGGACGGCAGGAGGTAGAGCGATGACGACACGACGACTGGCGACGTTGGAGGATCTGGACCTGGCTTCGGCGCGAGGCCTTCGGGCCCTGGTGCGCGTCGACTTCAACGTTCCACTGGATGGCGACCGGGTCCTCGACGACACTCGGCTCGTCGAAGCCCTACCGACCCTGCGAGAGCTGTCCGCGGCGGGCCTGCGCGTGGTCCTGCTGTCCCACTGTGGTCGTCCCAAGGGGGCGCCGGATCCGGCCTTCAGCCTCCGACCCGCGGCTCGCCGCCTCGAGGAGTTGCTCGGTACTTCGGTGCTCTTTGCCGACGATTGTGTCGGGGCGGTGGCCCGGGAGGCGATTGGTGCGACCGCGCCCGGGGGCTACTGCCTGCTGGAGAATCTTCGGTTCCACCCCGGCGAGAAGGCGAACGAACCGGCCTTCGCCGACCAGCTGGCGGCATTGGGAGACCTCTTCGTCGGTGATGCTTTTGGTGCCGCCCACCGGGCTCACGCCTCGGTCGTGGGCATCGCCGAGCGCTTGTCTCGGCACGCCGCCGGCCGGCTCCTGGTGCGCGAAGTCGAGGCCCTGGGTGGATTACTGCGCGGAGCTCGGTCCCCCTTCGTGGCGGTGATCGGTGGGGCCAAGATCTCCGGCAAGATCGACGTGCTCGAGAATCTCGTCCAGCACGTCGACGGCCTGGTGATCGGGGGCGGGATGGCCAACACCTTCCTGGCGGCCCAGGGGGTCGAGATGGGAGCGTCGTTGGTCGAGGAGGACCGCTTGTCGACGGCTCGCAGTTTGCTGTCGGTGGCGGCCGAGCGCGGGATCGCCGTCCACCTCCCGAGCGACCTGGTGATCGCCGACGACTTCGCGGCGCCTACCGATACTCGCGTGGTGGCCAGCCAAGAGGGGGTGCCGGCGGGTTGGATGGCCCTCGACATCGGGCCGCAGAGCGGCCAGAGCTTCGCCGCGGCCATCGCCGCGGCCCGCAGCCTCTTCTGGAACGGACCCATGGGGGTCTTCGAACGTCCCGCGTTCGCCGCTGGGACCCGGGCAGTCGGCACAGCGGTGGGGGCCTGCCCCGGCTTCACGGTGATCGGGGGCGGCGAGACCGTCGCTGCCGCCAACCTCGCCGGAGCCGTAGATTCGATCGACCACGTCTCGACCGGGGGCGGCGCCTCGCTGGAGCTTCTGGCTGGCCGTACCCTGCCGGGGGTCGAGGTCCTGGAGGTGTCGTCGTGAGTTGCCGGGTACCGATTGCCGCCGGCAACTGGAAGATGAACCTGCGCCGTGACCAGGCGCTGGCGCTGGCGGAAGGCCTGGCCCGGGGGCTGGCACCGCAGGGAGCGGTCGAGGTGCTGCTCTTCCCGGCTCATCCCCTGGTCGAGGTGGTGGCGGCCGCCTTGCGAGGGCGTCCGCTCGAGGTGGGCGGCCAAGATCTGCACCCCGAGGAGTGGGGAGCCCACACCGGCGACGTTTCGGCCTGGCAGCTGGTCGACAGCGGCTGCACCTGGGTGCTGGTCGGGCACTCGGAGCGACGTAGCGACCACGCGGAAGGCGACGAACTGGTGGCGGCCAAGGTGGCCCGCGCCGCCGACGCCGGCCTGCTTCCCATCCTCTGCCTCGGCGAAACGCTGGCCGAGCGACAGCAAGAGCGGACCCTCGAGGTGCTCGATCGGCAGCTCACCGCCGTGGCCGACGTCGCGCCGACCGAACTCGTAGTCGCCTACGAGCCCGTCTGGGCCATCGGCACCGGCGAGACCGCTTCACCCGAACAGGCGCAGGCCGCGCACGAGTTCCTGAGAACACGGGCTGGAGAGCTGTGGGGAGCGACCCGCGCCGACCAGTTGCGACTTCTCTACGGGGGCTCGGTCAAGCCCGACAATGCACCCGATCTGATCCGCTGTGAGGACATCGACGGCTTCCTCGTGGGGGGGGCTAGCCTTGACGCGGAGAAATTCCTGGCTATCATCCACGCCTGCGGCGCCAGCGCCGCCTAGCGGAGACGTCCTGTCTCTGCCCTTTCGGAGGTACTTCCATTGCTCTTCCTACTGTACACAATTCACGTCATCGTCTGCATTTTTCTCATCCTCGTCATCCTGCTGCAGCAGGGCTCGGGGGCCGATCTTTCCGTCTTCGGTGGCGGTGGCACCCAGACTGCGTTCGGAGCCCGTGGGGCCACGCAGGTCATTCACAAGCTCACGGTATGGGGTTTCGTCGGGTTCATCGTGTTGACCTTCGGAATCGCCATGCTGCAGGGTTCGAAGAACTCGTCCTCGGTCATGTCGGGTGTCGACGATGCGGCCACCGAGGAGGTGGCCGGCGAAGCGGCGGAGACGGCGCCGGCGTCGACCAGTGACACGAGCGACAGTGCCTCGGAGGCTCCGATGGCCGAAGAACCGGCGCCGATGGAGGACGCTGGGACCACCAGCGAGGCGGCGGGAGACGGCGATCCCAGCGACGATTCCGAGAGCGATTCCGGTTCCTGATCCGACCCCTGGCGCGAGGGTAGCGTCCGCGAACCGGACCTGCTACACTGCGCCGCGCTGCCGAAGTGGCGAAATTGGTAGACGCGCACGGTTGAGGGCCGTGTGGGCGTTAAGCCCGTGCCGGTTCGAGTCCGGCCTTCGGCACCATCCCCTCCTTCTGAAGGCCTCTTCCGCATGACTGAGCCCCAACCGATCGAGGTTCGTCGGCTCCCGGAAGAAGCCGCTCTTCGCCTGACCTGGACCGATGGCCGAGTCGACGTACTCGACTATCAGACTTTGCGTGGCTACTGTCCCTGTGCCGGCTGCCAGGGGCACGGTGGCGGTCCGGTCCAGTTTTTTCGTCCCACCACGGCCGTGACGCTCCGTCACATCGAGCTGGTGGGGAACTACGCCCTGTCCTTCCTCTGGTCGGACAATCACTCGACGGGAATCTACCGGTTCGACTTTCTGCGGGAACTGGCCCGGTCGTCGAACCGTGAGGCCGAAGAAGAGCCTCCCACCACAACCGCATAGGAGCTACCACCATGAAGCGAATCCTCTGGACCTTGACCGCACTGCTCGTACTGACCCAGGGTGCCAGCGCCGAAGAGAGCGCCACCACCGATACCAAGGTCGAGATCGTCACCTCGATGGGCACCATCGTGGTGGCCCTCGATGCGCAGCACGCCCCCAAGACGGTCGAGAACTTCCTCGGCTACGTCGACGAGTCCTTCTTCGACGGCACCATCTTCCACCGGGTGATCCCCGGCTTCATGATTCAGGGTGGCGGGTTCACGCCCGACATGAAGAAGAAGGACACCCGAGCCGGTATCCAGAACGAGGCCGACAACGGTTTGCAGAACACCCGAGGCACGATCGCCATGGCCCGCACCATGGACCCCCACAGTGCCACCGCGCAGTTTTTCATCAACCACGTCGACAACCGCAACCTGGATCACACGGCCAAGAACCCCCGCGGCTGGGGCTACACCGTCTTCGGAACGGTGGTCGAGGGGCTCGAGGTGGTCGACGCCATCGCCAAGGTCAAGACGGGCAACGTCGGCCCCTTCGCCAACGTGCCGAAGGACACGGTGACGATCGAGACCATTCGCCGCGTCGCCGACTGACGGTTAGGGAGGGTCCTCGGTGCCCGCGGGGGTCCAGGGGCCGCAGCGGGCAATTCGCCATGCCGCTTTGGCGGTGCCGACCAGCGCTCCGTGCTGGCGGATGACGCTTGCCCCGTAGCGGCTACAGGTCGGCTCGAAGCGACAGCGCACACCGGCCTGCGGCAGCAGCGGCGACAGCGTGCGTTGGTAGAGGTGGATCCCGGCGAGGAGGAAACGCGTCGACAGCTGCGCCTCCGGTGGGCGCACCAGATCGAGGCAAAGCAGGAGCGTGGCGGCGGCGAGGAAGATCCTCCTCCTCCGTCGCCGCCGCGTGCGATCGAGTTCGGCCTCGGGCCCTGGGGCACTCTCTACCACGGGACGGTTCCCGTGGCGGTACGTCCCAGCCAGAGCGCCACGAAGGTCACCGCGTGGACGGCGAGGAACCTCTCCAGCTGGCCCCCCGTTGGTGCCGGCCAGGCCCCGCGCCGCCAACGCTGCCAGCCCGCCGCCAGCCAGAGGACGCAGGCCTCCAGGGCCACCACCGGCGCCAGCGGGTGGAGGCTCATCGCCAACCCGAGTTCACCATCGAGCAGCGCCCGCAGACCCCGCGTCAATCCGCACCCTGGACAGGGCATGCCGGCCCGCCGCATCAAGCACCACACCTCGGCCGCGTTCGAACTCGCACTCCAGACGACGAGGCCCGCCACCGCGGCGCCACCCACCCCCAGCCAGAGGGAAAGGTCCAGGGCTTTGCGAGGGGAGGGCTCTGTCACTCGAGTCAACTACGAGGAGGCGATAACGGAGTCGGTCTCGCCGCCAAGGACCGCCTCGGCGCCTTGACCAGTAGCGAGTTCTCCATTCCTATCAACTACGAGGAGGCGATATCGGAGTCGGCTTGGCCGCCTCCGATATCGCCTCCGACCTCTTGATACTCAGCGGGCAGCGCCCGCTTGGTATCAAAACTTTTCCGTCAGTTCGCTGACGCCCGGCACCATGAACCGCTCGTTGTTGAGCGCCTTGACGATGCACAGGATACGGAGCACCAGGAAGACCAGCGGCACGATCATGAAGCCCAGGCTGAGGAAACACCCTAGGACCGGGATCATCGACACCACGCCGAGCACGATGTAGGTGATGATCTCGAGGCCCAGGAGCACCAGACCGTGCTTGGCGTGCCACTGGATGTCGTTGTCGTCCTTCTCGACGATGAGGGGCACGATGGCGAGGATCCAGAGGTAGGCCAGGGCGATCATCAGTCCGCGATTGCCGGAACCCCCGGCGGCCGAGGGAGCCGTGGCCGGAGGTGGAGTGGGGGGCGGAGCCGCAGCCGGAGGCGGGGGCGGCGCAGGGGTTTCCGGGGTGGGAGGCGTCTCTTGGTCGCTCATTGGGCTCTCCTCGTCAGATGCTATCGCTCGTTGGGGGCAGCGAGTCTGCCCGGCCACCGAGACCAGTTCACGATCGGGTCACGAAGTTGGGTCCAGTCTACTCGCTCCTTCGCTCGAGGCCAAGCGATCCTGCGGTGCGACCGCACAGCGGAAACCCAGTCCGGCGGCGAGTTCCTGCAGCTGCTCGAGCTTGCCGGAAGTCGCAGCGAGGGTCATCGTGATCTCGGCGCCGTAGCTGGCGGACAGGATCTCCAGCTGAGGCGGTTGGACGAGCCGCTCGACCGCTCCCAGATGCTGGTACGCCAGAGTGAGGTCGACCTGCTCCCGCAGCAGCTGCTCCGTCGTGGGCAGGGTCTCGAGTGCCTGCCGGACGGCCCCGGCGTAGGCCCGCGCCAGGCCTCCCTTCCCGAGTTTGGTGCCGCCGTACCAGCGCACGACGACCGCCACCACATCCTCGACCGCGGCGCCCTGCAGCACCCGGAGCATCGGGAGACCCGCGGTGCCCGAAGGTTCTCCGTCATCGTGGCTGCGCTCGAAAGGCTCGGTTCCCACCCGCCAGGCCCAGCAGTGGTGGGTAGCGTCGGGAAACCGCAGACGGTAGCGCTCCACCGTGGCGCGGGCCGCCTCTTCGTCGGTCGCCGGGTCGAGCAGACCGAGGAAGCGGGATCCCTTCTCCTTGAACTCGGCGGCGCTCGAACCGGCCGCGACGGTGCGAGATGGGGTCGACACGGCTCTCAGCCGGCCAGGACGTCGGTGTACACCTGGCGGTAGCGCGACACCACATGATCGTAGGCGAAGCGCTCGATGGCGTCGCGCCGCGCTGCCTCGGCCATGGCTCCTCGACCCTCGTCGTCCGCCAGCAGCGCGGAAGCCGCCTGGGCCATGCCTTCGACGTCGCCCTTGGGGAGCAGGTAGCCCGTCTCGCCGTGGCGTACCACCTCGGGAAGTCCTCCGACGTCGGTCGCGATGACGGGGACCTTGCAGGAGAGGGCCTCCAGCGCGGCGAGACCGAACGATTCGGTCTCGGACGGTAGGAGGAAGAGGTCCGCCCCGACCAGGATCTCCTCGACCAGTGGTAGGTTGCCGATGAAGCTGATGCGATGGCAGATTCCGAGTTCGCGACAACGTTGCTCGACCCGTGTCCGTTCGGGTCCGTCGCCGACCAGAAGAAGGCGGGCCTCGTGCTGGTCCAGCAGGCGTCGGAAGACCTCGACCACGTCGTGGACCCGTTTGACGGGTCGGAAGTTCGAGATATGGACGATGATCTTCTCGCCGGGGCTGGCCCAACGGCGGGCTCCTTCGCTTTCGGCGAAGCGCAGGTAGCGCTGAGGGTCGATGAAGTTCGGGACCACCGTGATCGGAGTCTCGAGGTCGAACGTATCGTGGGTAGACCGTTTCAGTGATTCCGAGACCGTGGTCACTGCGTCGCTCTGGGCGATCCCCCAGCGGGTGGTTTCGAGGTAACTGGGATCGTTGCCCACCAGGGTGATGTCGGTGCCGTGTAGGGTGGTGACCAGGGGCAGGGGCCGCGGGGCCACGATCGAGCGAGCCAGTACGCCCGAGACGGCGTTGGGCACGGCGTAGTGCACGTGGAGGAGATCGAGGTCGTGGTGGCGGGCGACCTCGACCATCTTGGTGGCCAGGGCCAGCGAGTAGGGGGGGTACTCGAAGAGTGGGTAGTGCGGCACCACCACCTCGTGGTAGTGGAGCCGAGTCTGCTGGGGGTCCGCGTGGGCCTGGACCAGGCGGGAGGGCAGGGCGTAGCTGATGACGTGGACCTCGTCGCCCGAGGCCGCGAGAGCCAGGGCGAGTTCACTGGCCACCACCCCCGAGCCACCGTAGGTGGGATAGCAGCTGATCCCGATCTTCAACGCACACCTCCCGGACGCAGGTCGAGCGGATTCGCGACCGCCAGTGGCAGCGGGCTCCAGAAAGGCTCGCCGTAGGCCGCGCCGATCATCTGTCCGAAGTGCTGGGCTCGGCCCCGGACTGCGAGACGAAACTCGGGAGTTGCCACCTTGGTGCTCGGTCCGCGGGCAGACGGACCCGTGGACCGATGGAGCTGACTGGCGTAGGCGTCGAGCGCCCGTTCCTTGATCTCCCAGGTCGAGGTGACATCGACGACGAAACTCGGGGCAAACGGGTGGTGCTGCATGTAGGAGAATACGGCCGCCGGACGAAACGGTTCACCGCTCTCTGCGATCTCGCGCTTGGTGAGTCCGGAATAGAAGCACGCCTCGCGCACCAGGGTATGGGCTCTGACGTGGTCGGGGTGACGGTCGGAGGGGGTCGGTCCGAGGACGACGTCGGGTCGGTAGCGTCGCAGCAGCGCGATCAATGCGTCCTGCTCGGGTCGGCCGTGGCGCAGATCGCCGTCACCGCAGTCCAGAATGTCCAGCGTCGAGGCTCCCAGGGTGTGGGCGGCGCGCTCGGCCTCCTGTCGGCGCTCGGTCACGCTGCCTCGCGTGCCCATCTCTCCGGCTGTGAGATGGACGATTCCGAAGCGGTGGCCCAGCGCCTGCAGCTTGGCCAGGGTCCCGCCGCAGGCGAGTTCCACGTCGTCGGGATGAGCCCCGACCGCCAGCACGTCGAGCGTGGTGGAGTCGCGGTCAGTTCCCATGATTCTCCTCCTCGAGGGCCAACAGCTGGATGGCGGCGGGTCGGCGGTTCAGTCGCTCGAGTAGCTGAGGCACGAGGCCCGGCCCGAACCGGCCCTGGAAGTAGGCGGTACTGAGCCGTCTCTCGTTCAGCGTTCCGTGGGGGGCCGACCAGGAGCGCAGCGCGTCCAGTCGACCCCGCCGAACCGAGTCGCGTTGGGCGGCCGCCCTCACGATGCGGTCGCCAAACCGATCGAGGGCACCGAGGATCTGATCCCGGGTCTTCTCCCAGGGGCGGGCCAGCGTGGCGTCGAGGGCCAGCGCCTCCCCTTGGAGGGCCTCGAGCGCGTGGGCGATCGAGCCGCGAGCCGACTCGATGGTGGGAGCGTCCGCCGCCGCGGCCAGCGCTTGGTCGACGGCGGCGTCGTCGGCCAGAAGCAGTGCAACCGGGACCGAAAGCTGCTCGAAGTGTTCAGCCTGCCGAGCGTCGAGGAGCAGGGCCTGAGGTCGGAGGACGAGGTGCGGCGGCTCCACCCCGAGGTGCTCGTAGAGCGGTACGGTCTGGGCGAAGTAGGAGAGCTCGCCGGGACCCAGGACCTGGAGTCCGGTCCCGAACAGGGCATCTTGGAGAACCGGACGAGCGAGCACGTTCGGAGTGACCGCGGCGGGATCGGCGTCGAGTTGCTCGAGGAGATCCCTCACCGGGCGGATCTGGTCGTCGCCGCGCAGCGAGTAGTGGTCGTCCCCCTGCCACAGCACGCGACGTCGGACGCCGTCCTCGACCACGAGGAGCGGGGCGGCGCCAGGCGCCAGGTGGACCTGGGGTTCGAAGCCGGCGGACTCGATCTTCTCGGTGTGGGCGAGCAGGGACCGATCGATCGGGGCGCGGTCTTCGATCAGGCGCCGCAGCCACGGCTGCTGGGCTCGCTTCACCGCCGCGAGGGCCGAATCGACCAAGAGGGGGGCTCGCTCTCCGAGGAGACGGCAGGAGTACGTCATGAAGGCACGACCGAAGTCGACGTCGGCGCGATAGCAGTGCTGCAGGTCCTCGACCATCGCCGGGAACGATCCCCATCCGAAGTCTTCACGCAGACGATCGATCAGTCCGTCGATGGCGGGACCGAGGGGGCGCTGGCCCACCGGCCGTCCATCCTGGCCGTCGTCCGGCAGCTGGAGGCCGACCGGCTCGCGAAGCCAGAAGTGGCTGGTGGCCACCTCGGCAAAGTCGTGGTCTTCGGTAGCGACCCAGAACAGGGGTATGGCCGGAGTGCCGTCGGCCTCGAGCGCCTCGGCCCAGAGCACGGCACCGAGCATCTTGAGCAGACTGTAGAGGGGGCCGCCGAACAGGCCAGGTTGTTGGCCGCTGATGACGACCCGCACCTCGGGGTCCGCCAGTCGAGCCGCGAGGGCCTCGGCGCGCGGGTGGCCGTACCCTCGATTGGCTTCGGCCAACGCGGCCGCCAGGGCCGAGCGGTCGAGCGGTCCCTCGCTCGCACCGGGGAGGCCCAGACGAGGGGGCGTGGGGTCGGTCAGCAGACGCAACCCTCCGAGAAGATCGAGGTGGTCACCCCGGTGCCAGGCAGCCAGCTGCGGGGCCAGGGGGGACGGCAGGTCAGGAAGCCTTGGAGCCGACGAGGATGAGGCGTGGGCTGTTCGGTCCATAGGGTTCTCCGTCGAAGTTGCCATAGACCTCACGCACCTCCAAACCGGCCCAACGTAGGCCGATCGTCACTTCATCGTAGGTGTAGGCGCGCACGCTCTCCAGGAAGGTGCGGTCCTCCTGTCCGGGGGAGATCAGTCGAATGTGCTTGGTGATCCGTCGGGTGTCCTCGTTCCAGGCGCGACGAATCTCGACCCGCCGTGCACCCTGCTGTTGGGTTTCCTCGGCGCGCAGGCCGGCCAGGGTGGCGTCGCGGTTCATCAGGTCGATCAGGAATCGACCGCCGGGTTGGAGTACTCGCACGATCTCTTCCAGGACCTGGAAGTTCTCGCGCTCGCGTTCGAAGTAGCCGAACGAGGTGAAGAAGTTCAGTACCCAGTCGAAGGAGCCGCCGGCAAAGGGAAGGCGGCGCATGTCGGCGGCGACCCGGGGTAGATCCGGGTCCTGAGCCAGCAGGGTCAACGACAGGTCGGTGCCGAGGGTACGGATGCCGGCGGCCCGCAGCGCCGCGGTGTGGCGCCCCGCGCCGCAGGCGAGATCGAGCACGGCCCGGGGAGGCTCGTCCAGTAGCTGGCGCACGAACTCCACGTGGCGGACGGCTTCGCCGGTATCGCGGTGGGCGTAGAGGTCCAGATAGTCGGTTCGGAACCACTCCTTGTACCACGCCGCCATAGGCTGCGAATGATAGCGGACGCAAACCCGCGAATGACGGATCCGACGTCCGCTGGTCGGCGACGTCGAGAGCCGGGCGGCATCTCTTTACCCAGGGCCTCGAAGGCGTCAGGATCGAGGCATGGATTCGGTACCCTTCAAGATGGCGTTCATCGGCACCCACGGGGTGGGGAAGACGACCCTCTGCTACGGCCTGGCGGCGCGACTCAAGCGGCGCGACGTCGCCCTCCAGGTCGTGCACGAGGTGGCCCGTCGCTGCCCCTTGCCGGTCAACCAGGAGACGTCGCTCGGCTCCCAGACCTGGATTCTCAGCACCCAGATCGCAGAGGAGGCGGTGGCGACGGCGCGCTACCCTGTCGTTCTGTGCGACCGCAGCGTGCTCGACAACTACGTCTACCTGCTGACGGCGGTGGGGCCCCAGGTCGAGTTCGAAACCCTGGTCGATCGCTGGACCGCCACCTACGACTTGCTGGTCCACGTGCCGGCCGTCGCCGAGCCTTCGGCTGACGGTTTCCGGGCCCACGACCCGGTCTTCCAACGCCTGATCGAGGAGCGCCTCGACCGTGAGCTCGCGGAGCGGGGCTTCGAGGCTCTTCGGCTCGATCCTCGAGAGCGCGGGCTTTGGGTCGAGAAGGTGGAGACCGAGGTCTGGAACCGGCTGCAGCCGGCACAGATGTCGTTGCTCTAGTCGGACCCCGTACGAGGCGCCACGGTGGCACCCGCGATCGGGCTTCAGTTCGGCTCGGTCGACTCGATCAGGCGCCGCAAGTACCCGGACAGGATCTCGCCGTGCTGCGGCGAGGTGTCGAGGAACTCGAGGCCGACCACGAAGGCCCGATCGTCTTCGGCCGCTTCGACCGAAGCGACACGAGCCAGCGACCGGAAGGGGACGCCGTCGAGGTTGAGTTCGAGTTCATGCTCCTCACCGGCGGCCAACGGTTGCCGCATGCGGACCCCTAGGCCACCGGAACTCAGGGTCTCGACCGTGAATTCGTAGTCCGACTCGAGATCGGCCTGGGCGTCGTGCGCGAGCTCCAGCCGTCCGAACAGTTGGTGATCGACCGCCAGGTCGATGTTGCGCTCGATGAAACGGAGCAGGCTCTGGGCGCGATCGGTCAGGATGTCCGAGAACATCAGGCCCGAGCGGTAGGTGGAGCGAAGGTTGGGAGCACTCAGGGAGTCTTCCGCCAGTCGGGACCAGCAGACGGTCCCCTGAAACTCGAGGTTCTCGTCGTTGGAACCGATGCGCACCGCAAACTTCTTGCCGGTGGGCAGGGGCACGCTGGTCGTGACGGCGCAGCCGGCCAGACTGAGGTTGACGATCTCGGCTCGCGAGTTGAACGCCAGGCTCCCGGGTACGCTCTTGACGGGGAAGCGTCGATAGCGCCGGCGTGGGTGGTAGCGGTGGCTATCACTCGTCATCGTCGGGCTCCTGGACAAAAACGAGGCGGGTCGTGCCGGCCCGAACCACGTCGCCGACCGCGAGTTCGCACGAGCGGATCCGACGATCGTTGAGATAGGTGCCGCTGGGACTGTCGAGGTCGCACAGGAAGTAGGCGCCGGCGGTGCGGTCGACCGCAAAGTGGGGACTCGACAGGGCGGGGTCTGGGAGGTTGACGTCGGCACCGTGGCGGCCGAAGGTGGTACGTTCACCGAAAAGGGGAATCTGCTGCGTCGGGTCCTCGACCGGAGCCAGGGCCCCGAGGTCGGTGGGCGCGGTCAGGTCGGCATCCCCCTCTTCACCGAGGAGCCGAGGCTGGAAGAGCGTCGTCGACTCTCCTGGCGGGTTGGGGTGGGCGACCCGGGTGTCGTAGCCGGCACTGGCCGAGATGGCAGCCCCACACTGGGGGCAGCTCGTTTCGTTGGTGGCAGCACCGCATACGCCGCAGGTCGAGGGGAACGCCATACCAGGATTGTAGCGGAGATCCCGTCCTCGAACGTCCGTGCGCCGGGCCCAAAGCTAGAGCAGGAAGATCACCAGCAGGAGGCAGAGAACCCCGAGCACGGCCAGCCACTGAATCCGTCGCCGGTCGCGGTGGCGGCGAGGACGGTGGCGGGCGCGGGTCTCCGGCGACAGGGTCTCGGCTCCGTGGCCGGTCATGTACTTCCGGGCGTAGACGCGGTGGGGCCGTCGTTTCGTCTCGGCAGCCCCCTCCTCTTTCGCTGGCTCGTCTTCGGGCCCGGCCGTTTCTTCCGGCTCCGAGTCAGTGGGCGCTGGGTCCTGCGACGAGGTCTCGGCCGCCACCACAGGCGCCGCTTCTTGCCCCACCAGGCGGAGCGCGCGCGCCATCTCGGTGGCACTCTGGAACCGTTCCTCGGGGGCTTTGGCCAGGGCGCGATCGACCAATGCGACCAGATCGACCGATAGGTCGTCGCGGTCGAGGTCGGCCGGCCGGGGGTCGACATTGAGGATCTTGTAGGTGGTGGCGGCCAGGGTGTCGCCGACGAAGGGTGGTCTTCCGGTCAGCACCTCGTAGAGCACGATGCCGAGCGAGAAGAGGTCCGAACGAGCGTCGGCCGGCTCGCCGCGGACCTGTTCCGGCGACATGTAGAACGGACTGCCGAGGATCATCCCGGTGCCGGTGAGACTCTGCGAGACCAGTTTGGCGATACCGAAGTCGGTCAGCTTGACCCCACCCTCGCGCGAGATCAGGATGTTGGCTGGTTTGACGTCGCGATGGATCACTTCGTTCTGGTGCGCGTAGGCCAGGGCGTCGCCGATCTTGGCCGCCATCGAGGTCGCGGCGTCGGCGGGGAGCGGCCCGTGGTGCCGGAGAAACTCCTGCAGCGATTCGCCGTCGACCCACTCCATAGCGATGTAGGGAGCTTCGGTCACCGGGTCGGTATCGGCGTCGAGCACCATGACGATGGCCGGATGGTTCAGTCGACCCGCGGCCCGGGCCTCCTGCAGGAACCGGTTCCGCAGACGCTCGCGCTCGGTGTCGTCGTCGACGTCCCGCTTCGGGTCCAGGACCTTCAGGGCGATCTGGCGGTCGGTGTTGGGATCCTCGGCCAGGTAGACCCGTCCCATCGAACCCCGCCCGAGCTGGCGGACGATGCGGTAGCGGTGGATCTGTTTCGGCAGGGGGGCCGGTTCCATGGCGCCTATCGTACTCCGCTCCTCCTGCGGGGCGGCGGGTCGGGGGAGTATGATGCGGGGCTCGAGCCCAAGAGGAGCCCCATCATGTCCCGATCCGCCCGCATCCTGCTTTCCTTGACGATCCTGGCGACCGCGGTCGCCGCCGCCGCGTCGGCCAACCCCACCGCGAGTGAGCAGCTGTCTCAACTCTCCGACGAGGTCTGGCAGCAGTGGATCGAGGAGAGCCCCCTGTTCGCGACCCAGGTGGGAGAGTCCGGCTACGACCACCTACTGCCCCGCACCCGGCTGGTGGACATCATGGCGTCCTACGAACGGAGTGCCGGCTACCTCGCGCGGTTGGAGGAGATCGACCGCTCGACCCTCCCGCGGCCGGAGCAGATCGACTACGACCTGCTGCGGCGGTCCCTGGAGTTGAGTCTGTCGCGGGTCGACGTCGGACACCATCTGATGCCGTTTACCACCTACGCCGGGTTCTACCTGAGCTTTCCGGGCCTGCCCGACGACGTGCCGCTCGAGACCTGCGAGGACTACGAGAACTACATCGCGCGTCTGGCCGCCTTCGCCACCTACGTCGACGATCACCTGGAGCTCCTGCGCGCCGGAATCGAACGCGGCCTGGTGCTGCCTCGCAAGGTCCTCGACGGCTGGGAGGGTTCGGTCGAGCCCCATATCGTCGACGATCCGACCGAGAGTCTGCTCTGGGCCCCACTGGAAGAACTGCCCGCATCGATCACTCCGGCCGAGGCGGAGACCCTACGGGCCGCCGCCCGCACGGCGATCACCGATTCGGTCTCGGCGGGTTACCGGACCTTCTTCGAGTTCATGCGCGACGAGTACCTTCCGGCCACGCGCGACAGCGTGGGGGCCTCGGAGCTCCCGGGGGGCGACGCGCTCTACGCGCGGGCGATCCGCCAGTACACGACCACGACCCTGTCGGCCGACGAGATCCACCAGATCGGCCTCGCCGAGGTGCAGCGGATTCGGGGCGAGATGCTCGAGGTCATCGCCTCCACCGGATTCGAGGGTGACTTCACGGAGTTCGTCGAGTTCCTCCGCACCGATCCACAGTTTTACGCCGAGACACCGGAAGAGCTCATGGAGAAGGTGTCGCGCGTGCTCAAACGGATGGACGGCAAGCTGCCCGAGCTCTTTCGGGTCCTGCCCCGGATGCCCTACGGTATCCAGGAGATCCCCGACTACCTGGCACCGAAGACGACGACCGCCTACTACGGTCGCCCCGCCGGTGACGGAACGCGGGCCGGTACCTATTGGGTGAACACCTACGATCTGCCCAGTCGGCCGCTGTACGAGATCGAAGCGCTCTCCCTGCACGAGGCGGTTCCCGGACACCACCTGCAGATCGCGCTGGCGCAGGAGTTGGAGGGCCTCTCGAAGCTTCGCCGTTTCGCCGGAGTGGGGGCGTTCGTCGAGGGTTGGGCGCTCTACTCCGAACGGCTCGGGCTGGAGGTCGGTTTCTATCAGGATCCCTACAGCAACTTCGGTCGCTTGTCCTACGAGATGTGGCGTGCACTGCGGCTCGTGGTCGACACCGGACTGCACGCCAAGGGGTGGAGCCGACAGCAGGCCATCGACACCATGGCCGCCAACAGTGCCCTGACATTGCACAACATCACGGCCGAGGTCGATCGCTACATCTCCTGGCCGGGCCAGGCGCTGGGTTACAAGATCGGCGAACTGAAGATCCGCGAACTGCGCTCGGACGCCGAGGCGCGGCTGGGCGAGGCGTTCGACCTGCGGGAGTTCCACGAGGTGGTGCTGCGGGATGGCCCCGTCCCCCTCTCGATCCTCGAAGATTCCGTCGAACTCTGGCTGGCCGAGAAGGAGGAACCGATGCTCGACGATAGCGACCGACTCGCCCAGGGAGAACCTCCCGCCGCCTTCGACAAGTACTGGATCGTCTTCTTGATGCGAGGCGACAAGGCCGCCGACTTCAGCTCGGAGGAGCTGGCAGATCTCCAGCGCCAGCACCTCGCGCACCTGGGATCTCTGGTGCAGGCAGATGCCTTGACTGCCGGACCCTTCGAGGTCGGCGAGACCGAACCGATGCGGGGCATCGTCCTGTTTCCCGGTGACCTGGAGGAGGCCGACGTGCGGGCGGCAGCCGAGCGGGATCCGATGGTCCAGGCGGGCCGCCTGCGGGTCGAACTGCGCCGCTGGTGGACCCCCGCCGGGGCGGTGGCGTTTCCCGGTCAGTAGGCGCGAGTGGCGGGATCGGACGCCGAGTCCGGCGGCGACGGTTTGCGGCCAGCGTAGAGGACCACCGGCCAGCGGACGCTCCACGCGGCGGCCGGCTCGGTCAGCGCCTCGAGGTCCCGGACGAGGGCGGGCACAGGATCGGCTGAGTGGCGGCGTCGAAACTCTTTGACCGCCGACCAGGTCCCCAGGTAGCCCGCCAGCTGCTGATTCGTCCAGCGCGCCGCCATCGAAAACGTCGGGGTGGTCAGAGGATCGTAGGGGAAGGAGATGCCCTGGTAGCTCTGGTCCAGGATCGCTCGCTGCGGAGGCCAGTACGACCCCACCCGGGCGCGGAAGCGCCGCAGGACCGCCTCGAGTTCTTCCGCCTCGGCCACCAGACCCTGGTAACCCCAGGCGGCGAGCACTCCGCCGGGGCGCAGCACGCGGTCGACTTCGGCAAAGAACCTGGGACCCGCGAACCAGTGGATCGCCTGGCCGACGGTGATCAGGTCGGCGGTGGCGTGGTCGGCGGGGAGCCGTTCCGCCGGGGCGACGTGGTAGCGAACCCGCGGTGTCGCTTCGGCTTCGGCGATCTGGGCCGCGGAGGCGTCGGCGGCTTCGACCTGGGCAAACGACTCGGCCAGCACCTTGGCGACCTGG
Organism: Thermoanaerobaculia bacterium; assembly: GCA_030429235.1. Lineage (GTDB taxonomy): Bacteria > Acidobacteriota > Thermoanaerobaculia > Multivoradales > JAIOJS01 > JAIOJS01. The sequence goes on from JAUIDB010000007.1 coordinate 17,049, forward strand.
CCGTTGCCGCAGGCCACGTCCAGGGCCAGCGTGCGGCCGGGGGCGAGACCGACGACGAAGTCCAGAAGGGGTTTCGGGTAGCCAGGGCGGTAGCGAGCGTAGGAGCTCGCCACGCTCGAAAAGTGGTCGGGGAAAGGGGTCGATGGCATGGCGTTCCGTGCGGGGACTGAGGAGTCAGGGGGGGGTCGACGAGGAGGAGGTGCGCGGTGGGACGGTCGGATCGAAGGGCGGAAACCGTTCGACGAAGCGACGGTCGATGCGGTCCTTGAGCCACAGGACCCAGCGGCCGGCGAACGTCATCCCGAAACGAGCTCCGACCGCGCGGCCGTCGCCGAGGTTGAGGAGGGTCAGGAAGTCGTTCTGGGGTGTGTAACGGCGGAGCGGCTTGCCGCTCACCAGGGCCTGGAGGTTGCCGGCGAGAACCGGCCCCTGGCGTACGGCGTAGACCCCGGCTTTGGGGGTTTGTGGGGAGTTCCTCAGGGTGGCGCAGTCGCCGGCGGCGAAGAGGTTGGGATGGTCCACCACCTGGAGGGTGTCCTCCACGAGCAGGAACCCGCGGGCGTCGGCCGGCAGGCCCGAGTCTCGGGCCAGGGGAAAACTCGCCGCCCCGGTAGCCCAGACCAGCAAGTCGAAGGGGAGAGCGCTGCCGTCGCGGGTGGAGGCCAGGCCTTCGGCCACGGAGGTCACCTCCGTGTCGTAGAGCAGGTCGATCCCTCGACGGCTGGCGAGTCGGGCCACGCGTTGGGCGAGTCGCGATCGGCGCGGAGAGAGAAGCTGCGCAGCGGCGGTGACCACCCGGACCCGTCGCGGTCGATCCACCGGCCGCGCTGCCAGGCAGAAGGCGAGCTCGACCCCACCCGCGCCGCCGCCGACCACCAGAATCTCCGCCGGTCTGGCGTCACGCTCCAGTGTCTCGGGGGCCAGGCGAGCGACCAGATCGGCGATCGGTCGCGTGCTCACCGCGTACTGCCGCACCCCGGGCAGGTCGAGGCCGGCCACCGTCGAGCCGATATTGAGAGACGCGAGGTCGTATTCGAGTGTGCTTCCATCGTGCAGGTGGAGCCGCCGATTCGAGGCGTCGACTCGGTCCACTCTCGCCTCGACGAAGTGCGCACGGGAGCGACGGCAGAGGGCCTCGAGATCCACCGTGAGCTGCGAGGGGCGGTACGAACCCGCCACCAGGCCGGGTACCATGCCGGAGTAGACGGCTCCCTGCCGGTCGGCGACGACCGTGACTTCGAGGTCGACCTTGCGGTTCTGGGCCAGCTCCTCCAACACCAGCAGGTGAGCATGTCCGCCGCCCACCAGCAAGAGACGTGGCGGTGCCATCTCAGGAGGTCCTGCCGGCGGATCGACTCATCCACGCTATTCTAGGGTCATGTGCTGCGCACCGCCGTCGCCACTTCTGAATCTGGTCCCTGGCTCGATCGAGGGGAGCTGAGCCGATGCGAGGCGGGAACCCGACGACCTGGGCCGTAGGAGTCCTTCTGCTGGCGGGAGCAGCGGCCTGCGGTGGGTCTGCGGGCTCGGGCTCCGAGCTCGACGAGACCGGCAAGCGGCGCGCCATCGCCGAGCTCTACGCCGAGGACCGCCAGAGTTTCGAGACCGTAGCCGAAGTCTCGGCTGAGGCTCTGCGCGACCGGCTGCAGCGCGGCGACGACCTCGTGCTGGTGGACGTTCGCGAGCCCGAAGAGCAGGCCGTTTCCACCATCCCCGGCGCCATCCCGCTCGACGAGTTCAAGTCGCGGGCGGATGAGTTCACCGGTCGCTTGGTGGTGACCTACTGCACGATCGGCTACCGCAGTGGCCTGGCGGCGAAGGAACTGGAAGCGCAGGGCTGGGAGGTCGCCAACCTGGCGGGGAGTCTGTTGGCCTGGACCCACGTCGGCGGCGAACTGGTCGACGCCGAAGGCCGACCGACCCAGCGACTGCACGTGTACGGTGCGCGCTGGGATCTGGCGGCCGACGGCTACGAAACGGAGTGGTAGTCGGGCAGAGCTACGGCCACGGGCACGCAACCTAGGGTGCCCGTTCTACGTTCCAGGCTTATGGTCTCGCCCCAACCTCTCGTACGGCCGACCGGGCCTCGCCTTCCTGGCCGCGCTCGATGTCTGGTTCTCTCTGGCCTCCTGGCAGTGGCCTCTGCCTGCGCTCCTCCGCCACCGACCACCGAGACCACGGTTGGGTCAGAGGAGCCGGAGATCGGCGCAGTGGAAGCTCCCTCCGCTCCGCTCTTCGTCGAGGCGACCGACGACTGGGGACTGCAGTTCGTGCATCAGGCTGGCGCGGTCGAGGACTATCCGGCCGAGGCGGTGATGGGGTCGGGCTTGGCGCTGTTCGACTGTGACGGAGATCTCGATCTCGACCTTTTTCTAGTGCAGGGCACGGCATCGGCTCCCCACCAGCTCTACCTTCAGGAGGCGGGCCGCTTCGTGCGCCAGGTCGGCGACTTCGAAGGGGAGCGGAGCGGCTACGGCATGGGCGTCGCGGTCGGCGACATCGACCGCGACGGTGACTCCGACCTCTACGTCACCCAGGTCGGCGAAGATCGTCTCTACCGTAACGACGGTGCGTGTGGTTTCGAGGACGTGACGGTCTGGGCCGGGGTCGCGGTCGACGGCTGGTCTTCATCCGCCGCCTTCTGCGACCTCGACGCCGACGGTTGGCTGGACCTCTATGTGGCGCGGGATGTCGTCCTGGACCGCGCCCGCGAGTGCCGCGACAGCACCGGCCGGGTGGAGTTCTGCGGCCCGGAATCCTTCGCCGACGCTCAGGACGTCGTCCTCCGCAATCGGGGTGGGGGGCGCTTCGAAGATGCCACCGAAGCGTTCGGCGTCTCGGCTCGCACCGGCTCGGGCCTAGGGGTCCTCTGTCACGATCTCGACGCCGACGGCAGGACCGATGTGTACGTGGCCAACGATGCCGATCCCAACCAACTCTGGATCCAGCAGGACGACGGGACCCTGGTCGATCAGGCGGTGGTCCTCGGGGTGGCGGTCAACGGTCAGGGCAGCCCGGAGGCCGGGATGGGAGTGGTGGCCGAAGACCTCGACGGCGATGGCACGCTCGATCTGTTCCTGACCCACCTGGAGGACGAGAGCAACACTCTCTACCGCAACCTCGGCCGCGACCTGGGGTGGGACGATGCCACCTCGGCTCTGGGGCTTGCGGCGCCGAGTGTTCGCTGGACCGGGTTTGGCGTCGTCGCCGCCGATTTCGATCTGGACGGCTGGCGCGACCTGGCGATCGCCAACGGCAAGGTGAAACGGGGTCGTTCGGTTCCGAACGGACTGCCAGCGCCGTGGAACGACTACGCCGAGCCCAATCTCCTCTTTCGGGGCGGGCCGGGAGGTTTCGTGTTGGCCACCACCGCGGGCGGGGCCTTTGCGGAGAGCATCGAACTGAGTCGTGGTCTGGTGGCCGGCGATCTCGACCGCGACGGGGATCTGGATCTGGTGGTGACGAACGTCAACGGGCCTGCGCGGATCTACCGGACCGACAGTCCCTCGAACCATCGCTGGCTGGTCGTAGACCCCGTCGACTCCGGGGCGGCAGGGACCGTACTGGGCGCTCGGGTCGAGGTGGTAGCGAAGACGGGGCCGGCGACGCGGCGTCGCTGGCTGGGGGTCACCACGACCGGCGGCTCCTATCTCTCGAGCCGTCCGGGCGCCCTCCACTTCGGCCTGGGAGAGGCCTCGCGGGTCGAGTCCATCCAGGTGACCTGGCCCGATGGGTTCCGCGAGAGTTTTCCGGGCGGGGCGGTTTCAGAATTCAGGCGGCTCGAGCGTGGCGCCGGAGATCCGGTTTGAAAAGTGGGACGCCCCTCGTACTGCTGCTGGCTGGGGTCGCGGTGTTCGCCGCGGGCTGCCTCGGGGACCGCCCGAGCGCTGGGGGCGACGTCTCCGGGCAGCCCTCGACGGCGGTGGGTCTCGAGTCGGCACCGGCGGTCCCGAGCCCTGACCTCGACGGAATGGAACCGGCGGTGCGACGACGCCTCGACGAGCTTCGACAGGCGGTGCTTCGTCAGCCCCGTTCGGCCCGGGCCTGGGGCAGCTACGGGAAGGTCCTGCACGCCCAGTCCCTGCACGAGGCCGCCATCGAAACCTACCGTCGGGCAGCCGAACTCGCTCCCGAGGACGAGCGCTGGTCCTACTTTCTGGGGGACGCCCTGGCCATCGAGGGCAGCGATCCCGAGGCGGCCATCGCGGCGTTCGAACGAACCCTGGAGTTGCGTCCCGAATACCCACCGGCCCACCTGCGACTCGGCCAGGTCCACGCCGCCGCCGGCGACCCGGCACGGGCGGAAACCGCGTTTCGAGAGGCGCTACGACTGCGCCCGACCCTGGCGCCGGCCCGCCTCGGGCTGGGACAGGCGCTGTTGGCCCAGGGCAAGCTGGACGAAGCCCTGACCGTGCTCGAGGAGGCGGCACGGCGCGCCCCTGAGACCGCGGCCGTCCACTTCTCGCTGAGCCGGGCGTATCGACTGAGCGGTCGCCGCGACGACGCCCGTCGATCGGCCGAGCTGGCCCAGAGGGTATCGGGTGTCGACTTCTACGACGACCCGCTACTGGCCGAGGTCGAGCGCGAGGTCGTCAGCAGCTCGGCTCTACTGGCGCGAGCCCGGGACCGGCTCGAGGCCGGTGAGGCGGGTGGCGCCTTGACCGACCTCGATCGCGCCGTGCGGTCGCGACCGGAGGACCCGGACGTGCACCAACTTCGGGGCGCCGCTTTGGCGGAGTTGGGGAGAGCCGACGCCGCCGCGGATGCCCTCGAGCGCGCCCTCGAACTCGATCCGGCGCGGCACCCGCTGTACGCCCAGGCCGTGCTGCTCGAACTCCAGGCCGGCGATCCCCGGGCGGCCTGGGAGATGGCGCAAGCGGGCCTTGCGGTCACGCCGGAGGATCGGGAGCTCAGGGCGTTGAGGGCCCGTGCTCTACTGGCGGGAGGCCATCTGGAGACCGCCGCCGAGGAGTTTGCCGCCCTCGCCGCCGGCGGTCCGGTCGACGCCTGGCTCTACGACGAATGGGGTACGGCGGAGGCGCGCCTCGGCCAGTTCGAGCCTGCGATCCTCCGCTTCCAGCAGGCTCTGGCCCTGGAACCGGAGAACACGCTGGTCCTGTTCCACCTCGGGCTTGCCCTGGAGGGAGCGGGGCGGACGGTCGAGGCGATCGAGATGTACCGTCGAGCCCAAAGCCTGGAGCCGAGTCCGCTGGTGCAGGGACGGCTCGATCTCCTGGTGGGGGCGCGGTAGGCTCGTCGCGTGGAGCCTCTACGCACCGAACGACTGCTGCTTCGTCCGTTCGAACTCTCCGACGCGGCGTTCATCGAGACCTTGGTGAACGAACCTCCGTTTCTCCGGTTCGTGGGCGACAAGGGTGTCCGCAACCGTCGGGATGCGGAGCGCTACCTGCGGGAGGGGCCGATCGCGAGCTACGCCCGGCATGGTCATGGTCTGTACTGCGTCGAGCGTCAAGCCGACCGGGTTCCACTCGGCATGTGTGGCCTCGTGCGCCGGCCCGAGCTCTCCGGTCCCGATCTCGGTTACGGCTTCAGCCAGCGCTACTGGGGGCGGGGTTACGCTCGCGAGGCTGCCGTCGCCTGCGTCGAGGAGGCCCGGACGCTGGGGGTCTCGACGCTCCTGGCCATCACGAGTCCCGACAACGAGCCTTCGGCTCGGCTCCTGCGGCAGTTGGGAATGCAACGCGTGCCCGGTGGCATCGCCGTAGGAGAGGACCGCCCCGATCTCTACGAGCTTCGATTGCAAGGGGCGGCCGGCAGATCAGGGTCGGCAGAAGTCCTCTAGCGACATCGACCCGGCGGCGATACCGAACCGGTCCTCGGCTCGAACGATGGGCAGCATCCAGGACTGTAGGTCCTCGATGAGGGGCACTCCGATGATGCCGTTGAAGTAGGTCGCGTCCATGTCGATCACTCCGAAGGCGCGCGGTACCGGGTTCGGTTCCCCGATCTGGAAACGGCGCACCAGTTCGACCGTGGTCAGCGATTCGTCGGCGAGCGACACGCCCTGTTCGTCGTAGAGCTGGAAGCCGAAGCTCACGAAGACGCCCTGGTTCTGAGGTTCGGTGCAGTCCGTCGGCCCGAAGTTGCCCGAGGTCCAGGCGAGGATCTCGGTCTCGGCGGCGAACGCACCGCCGTCGAGAAAGCGCGCGCGCCAGGCGTGGGGCAGGGGTCGGCGGTGGTCGTGGTCGCGATAGAAGGAGTACGAGCTGGTGCCGGTGGAGCCGGCCGGCACACCGTAGCGCTCGGCATCGGCGAACAGCGACACCAGGGTCTCGCCTTCAGCGAGGTCCTGGCCGCTGAGGACGAGATAGAAGTCCCCCCAGAGTACGTTGTCCTGGGTCGCAATCGACGCATCCAGGTCGGATTCGAAGTAGCCGGCGTCCCAGGGGTCGACGACGACGTCTCCCGAACACTGACGGACGACATCGATCGTGACGTACCCGGTGGCCACCTCGGCGTTCTCCCCGGGACTCGAGTAGCAGAGCGAGTCGTCGGGGTTCGGCTGACCGGTGAAGAGGGCGCGGACCGCGGCGGCGTCGTAGGTTGGGTTGGTCAGGGGGGTGGTGCACCCAGAATCGGCGGCGGTCGGCAGCGAACTCTGCGGAATGTCGCCCCGCAACAGATTGGCGATGTCGAAGGTGCGCATCCCGTCCACCGGCAACACGGTGTCGAACGAGAGCAGGGGCCATCCCCAGTTGGTCCAGAGGACGACGTGCACCAGGGTCGGCTGGTTCGCGACGGAGCCGATGGCGAACAGCGTACGTTGCCCCTCGGGGTCGTCGAGGTTGGCCTCGAAGTAGGGCAGGAGCAGGCTGGCGGCGGGGCGGTCGGCGGCGTCGCACTGTACCGCCGGCACCACTTCGAAGTCGACCGACACTCGCTCGACCGCGTTGCTGCCGAAAACAGGGGCCTCGACCGTTGCGGTATAGCTGCCCGGGTCCAAGCGGTCGATCGCGGTCAGCGCGGAGTAGGGCTGCGGACCGGGGATCGGCACGCAGTCCGGGGGAGACTCCAGCAGTACCAGGATCTCCGACCCTTCGACGGTGGTGCTGACCACCTCGGGCGGGCAGTTGTCGCCCCAGTTTGGCTCGTGGTAGCGGACTCGCGGGATGTCGCGGGTATTCGGCGTCGTCGGCAACACCGAGGTGGTGCCGGCGGACACGCCTCCAGGAGAGAACACCAGCAGCAGGATCGGGGTCGCGAGGGAGAGTAGGGTTGAGCGGGTCATCGGACTACCTCGTGGGGGCGGGTCGGAACGTGGGGCGGCTGGGACCGCCTGGCCTCTATTCTCTAACGCGCAGCCGGCGTGCTCCGAGGGTCTCGGATCGGACCGCGTTCACTCCCGAAGTCGCCCCCACGGAAGCGGCGGCGCTGCCCTGATGTCACGACGGGTCCCGCGGTTCCGGGTCGGAGGTGGCCTCCGTGAGGGCCTCGATCTCGGGATGACGGTGACCGTAGAGCAAGCCGAGGAGACCGAGAAAGATCACGGCCCCCGGGGCGAGCACCGGGATCTCACCAGCTAGCGCCTGGCGGACGAGCTCGGTGCCGGTCAGGTCAGGCGCTGGTTCGAGGGCCGAGGCCAGGTTGCTCTGGTAGTGCTTCCACAGACCGGTTGCCCCGAGTGCGACCAATCCAGCGCTGAGCAACTCGAACCACCGGAGGCGCCAGCTCCCCCGGCCCGCCAGGGCCCAGAGGCTCGACACCAGCCCCAGGGCAAGCAGGAAGAGCGGCAGTCGCTGGATGAGATCCTCATGATGGCCGATCAGCCAGAGCTCGGCGAGCAGCCCGGTGCACCCGAGGGCAAAGAGCACCAGGAGGCGATGACGGAGGCCGAGCTCCTTCATCGCCGAACCCGGTCGGCGAGCGTTTGCACCCTGGGGTCGCCGGGATGGTCTCGCACCGCGGGTCCCAAGTGGATGCGCGCGGTTCCCGGCTGCCCGTTGGACAGCAGGGCCTCCACCAGGTCCAGGCGGCGCTCCAGGTTTCCGGGGTCGACCGACAGCTCGGCCTCGAGCAACCGGATCCGCTCCTCCACGGCTTTCTGGGTGCGGAAGCGTTCCACCGCCTGGCGACCGGCCTCGCGCCGACCGCTGCGCAGCAGCACCTGCGAGTAGACGTAGAGCACATCGCTGCGGTTGGAGTGCTCGTTGGCTAGTCTCTCGAGATCGGGCAGCGCGGCGGCGGCTTCTCCTCGGCGGAGCTGGATCTGGCCGAGCAGGATGCGGGTCTCGACATCGGTCGGGGCGCGGCTCGCCGCCGCCGCGGCGTGGCCCAGGGCGGCTTCGAGGTCATCTCGCGCCAGAGCGATCTCGGCCAGTCCCCGCAGGGCGGCGGGATCGTCGCGGGCCGCTCGCCCTGCGAGATCGAGTTGCAGTTCGGCCTCGTCGAGTTGGCCGAGCCGTAGCAGCGCCAGCGCCCGGTAAATCGTCGGATTGGGATTGTCGCGGGCCATGGTCTGGGCGCGGGCGAGCGCCTCTTCGGCTTCCGGATACCGCGCGCTCAGATAGAGGGTGTAGCCGACCATGAACGCGGCCAGTCCGTCCCCTGGGTCGGCGGCGAGGGCGGCCTCGAAGTTGCGGCGGGCCGGCACCCACAGCCCCGCCGCCAGATGCGCTTGCCCCAGAAGAACCTGGAGCTGCGGATCGTCGGGCCGAGCGAGTTCGGCGAGTCTCAACCGCTCGATCGCGTCGTAGACCTGGCCGGCGCGGAGGGCTTGGACTCCGGCCTGGAAGGCCGCCTCGGGATCCGCACCCTGGGATCGGGCCGCCGGGCTCGCGCCCAGGAGCGAGGCGACCAGAGTCAGCGCCGCGATCCAGCCCGCCGGTGAGCTCGTGCGGCTCATGGCGTGGGTGCCCTGGCAACGGGATCGCCCCCCTGGACCCAGCGCCAGTCGGTACCGGCGGGGAGTGGTCCGGCCGATTGCAACGTGCCGTCCGGCCAGCGCACCGTGACCCGGTCGACCTGCGCGGCTCCGTCGAGGCCCAGGTGGAGGGTGGTGGCCGAGTGCGAAGCGTAGCTGCCCCCGGAAGTGACCTCGCGCAGCAGCGTCCGCTCGCCGACCTCGGCCCGGACCTGGGCGCCGAATGCCGAGCTGTTGGGCTTCTCGCCCACCAGGTCGAGGGTCACGAAGTTGGCGCGCTGGCCGAGGACGTTCTCCCACACCTGCAGACCGGCCCCGCAGCCGGCGACCACGAGATCCGGGTCGCCGTCGGAGTCGAGATCGCCGCTGACCATGCCGCGCGACGACAGGGGTGTCCCGGGGAAGGGTTCGAGGTCGAAGCGACCCCCGCGGTTGAGGAAGAGCTGGTCGGGTAGGGCAAAGGCGCTGCCGACCACGAACTGCTCGGCGTTGTCGAAGACGTGACCGTTGGCGACCGCCAGGTCGAGGTACCCGTTCCCGGCGAGGTCGAGAGCGGCGATTCCCCACCCCACCATCTCCTGGGAGGTCAGGCCGATGCCGGCTTGGAGACCGTGGTCGTCGAAAAAGCCCATCTCGTCGGCGAGGTACAGTCGGTTGGGCTCCTTCTGGAAGTTGGTGAAGAAGATCGCCGGGCGGAGGGATCCCGTGAGGTCGGCGATGACGGCACCCATGCCCCCCTCGGCCATGCCCGTACCGCTGTAGGCGACGCCGGCTTCGATGCCCGCTTCTCGCAAGCGGCCCCCTTCGGTGTAGTAGAGGAAGTTCGGCGAGCGATCGTTGGTGACGTAGAGGTCGAGGTCGCCGTCGTCGTCGAGGTCGCCGGTGGCGACACCCATGCCTCGACCATCGACGGCGACGCCAGCGTCGACGGCGCGTTCAAAGGTCGCATCTCCCCGGTTCAGATAGAGGGCATCGGCGGCCGGAGGGAACTGCTCGGGACTGCAGTAGATCTCGAGATTGCCCGCCTGGCAGGGAGGCTCGTCGAGGGAGTACTCGAGGTAGTTGGCGACGTAGAGGTCGAGGTCCCCATCGCCATCCGCGTCGAAGAAGCTACCGGACACTCCCCAGCCGGGATCCTCGGCCCCACTGGGTTGGAGGCGGAAACGACCCTGGCCGTCGTTGAGGTAGAGGGCGTTGGGTCCGAAGTTGAGCACGTAGAGGTCGGGCGATCCGTCGCCGTCGGCGTCACCGACCACGACTCCCATGCCGTAGCCGCGATCGCCAGCCCGATCCTCGCCCTCGGCCCGTTCGAAGGTCCCGTCGCCCCGGTTCAGATAGAGGGCGTTGGGCGGTTTTGGCCGCTCTCGTCCTCCGGGCAGAGGGCCACCGTCCACGACGTAGAGGTCGAGGTCGTCATCGTCGTCGGCGTCGAAGAGTGCCAGTCCTGGCCCCATGGTCTCGGGGTAGTGACGACGGCCGTCGGCTCCGTTGTCGTGTACGAAGTCGATCCCGCTGCCCGCCGTCACGTCGCGTAGCGGGAAGCTCGGTGTGGTCGACGGCTCGCTGCTCGTCGCGGGGGCGGGCGCAGGGGTGGCCGGGGCCGGCGGGTCCGCCTCCGGACCGCAACCCAGGCTCCAGAGCAGGACCCCGGCGACGAGGAGTCGACAACGGTTCGACACGGCGGGAAATCTAGCACGTCGTTCCGAGGCTGCGGCTCCGTTCTCGCCAACAGGCTGGAATTCAACGACTTGAAGCGCGGCACGAGTTCCTGAACCGAGAGCGGGCCATGGAGCACCTTGCGAAGGCGTCAGGGCCCGTGTTCATTGGCCTCTGGCGAATTGGCCCGGTTCTTGCGGTCAGATGTGGAAGCACATGTTCCGGCAAACAACATGGAGGACAGACCACATGCGCCGAACTCTAACGTTCGCCGCCCTGGCATTTCTGCTGGCCGCAGGAGCGGCCTTCGGACAAGCCCAGCGCGGCACCATCTCGATCCAGGTCCAGGCCGACGACGGCAGCGCCCTTCCGGGTGCCACCGTCTCCGCGGCTTCCGACCAGACCCTGACTCGCCGTACGGTGATTACCGGCAGCGACGGTTCTGCCACCCTGGTAGGACTCGATCCGGCGACCAACTACGTGGTGGAGGTCTCGCTGGAGAGCTTCGGAACCGCGCGGTTCGAAAACGTACTCGTCAAAGCGGGGCAATCGACGCCACTGCAAGCTCAACTCAGCCTGGCTACGATCTCCGAAGAGGTGGTCGTCACCGGTGAGTTGCCGCTGGTCGACATCACCAGTGCCCAAACCGGCGAAGACATTACCCTGCAACTGACCGAGGCGCTACCGACGGCGCGCTCGTACCAGGACTACCTGCAGCTGGTTCCTGGTGTGCAGGCGACCATCGACGGCGAAGGCAATCCGGCCTCCCGCTCGGGCATCAACTACCGGGACGTGCTCGGTGAGGTCGGTCGCTCGACGGACAACTTCTACTACTTCGACGGGATCAACGTCACCGACAACGTGACGGGGACCTTCGGAGCCAATCTCAACACCGAGATCATCCAAGAACAGTCGGTGCTCACGGGGGGGATTCCGGCCGAGTTCGTCGGCGCTCCTGGCCTGATTTCGAACGTGGTGACCAAGTCCGGCGGCAACGACTTCTCGGGCTCGGTGAACTACTACTTCCAGGACGACAGCCTGGTCGACGACAACGAGCACTTCGCCAACCAGAGTTTCTCGCGTTTCGATACCGCGGTCACGCTGGGTGGTCCCCTGGTGCGTGACAAGGCCTGGTTCTACGCCAGCTACCGGTTGCTCGAGCGCGAGGACGACGTGATCAGTCCCGACGACAACTCGTTGCTGCGCTCGGTGACCAACGAGTCGGACCAGGGGTTTGCGAAGTTGACCTGGGCCATTACCGACCAGGACCTCTTCTCCGGACTGTTCCTGAGTGATCCGTCCGACATCTCCGGTCGCCGGGACAACAACCTCTCGAACGCCCGCGACTTCGCTCGCGAACAGGGAGGAGAGCGCTTCTCGCTGAACTACAACCGGGTCTTCTCGAACCTGTTCGTCGAACTCGGCTACAGCGATCACGAGGGCGACCTCAACGACACGCCAACCATCCTCGAGGCCGAGAACACGGCGTCCTTCCGCAACACCGACGTCTTCCGCCAGTCCGACGAGCAACTCGGCGGTGACGGCGACCTCGACCTGGACACGCGAGGCAACGAGCTCACGCGGTTGTCCGTCGAGTGGCTGGGCGACTCGTCGTTTGGCGACCACAACGTCAAAGGTGGCTACGAGTTCGGCGAGTCGTTCCTCTTCGAGGACGAGCGCTTCGTCGATGGCGCCCAGTACGTTTCGCTGTCGAGCCGCTACACCGGCCAGGGCATCCGCCTGGGCCAGATCGACGGCACGGACGGCGGTGGTGGTTTCTCGACCACCTCGTTCGTTTCGGACAACCAGGATAACGTCAACGGTTTGAACAACTTCCTGGCCACCCATCCGCGGCGAGGCGAGATCCTGGCGGCCCACGACCTGGACGGCAACGGCATCCTCTCGGGGGACGAGCTGGCCCAGATGCAGTTCTTCTCGACTGCCGGCAACCCACACGGACAGATCAACTACACGCGCGATCTCGAGACCGCCTCGGGGCAGCGGACGATGACCTCCGAGGTCAACGCCGCGTACGTGCAGGACCTCTGGCAGTGGAACCGCTGGAGCATCAACCTCGGGGTCCGTGCCGAGCGGTTCGAGCACTTCGCGTCGACCGGCGCTCGGGTCCACGATTTCGGCTGGGAGTACGCTCCGCGTCTCAGCGTGGCCTACGACCTGCGCGGTGACGGGCGGCAGCGTCTGTCGCTCTACTACGGTCGGTACTACGATGCCATCCGCAACAACATGACGGCCTTCGCCGGATCGTTGAACGGACAGCAGGTCGAGGAGCAGCTCTGGTTCGAGTCGATCGGTGAGTACGTCACCTATCGCGAGCGTGGTGGCCCCACCACCCAGAACGGCTTCTTTGCTCCGAACATTCGGACCCCGTACACCGACGAGCTCCAGCTCGGTTACAAGCAGGATCTCGGCAACAACATGAGCTTCGAGGCCAACGTCATCCGTCGTGAGACGAGCGACATCATGGAGGACTTCAGCCCGACGCTCTACACCGATGCGGCCGACTACATCGCCCACGGCGGCGATCTGTCGGATCCGAACTCGCTCTTCCTGGGCGAGGACTACTTCGGCTTCGGGGCCGCCGGCCAGCCGCAGGCGAATTTCTTCATCTCCACCCTGCCGCCGGAGGCGTTCCGAGAGTGGACCGGAGTGGAACTCGTACTGCGCAAGCGCTACAGCGACAACTGGCAGGCCCTGGCCTCCTACAACTACGCCGACGCTGAAGGCAACACCAACTCCGACGGTCTCGCCGACTTCGGCGGCGACGTGCTCTGGTTGGACCCGCGGGCGCCCAACGTCGAGGGCACGCAGCCCGGACTGGTCGAGCACCTGTTCAAGGTCGCGGCATCCTACGACTGGGACAACGGCTTCCAGGTGGGTGGTGCCTACCGGTACAACTCGGGCGTCGTGGCCAACGTTTCCGGACAGGTCGCCTTCGACCGTCACATCCCGCAGCGGGTCTCGAGTTCCTTCGAGTTCGCCGGGATCAACGATCGTTGGATCGACGCGAGTTCGGTCGGTCAGTACGAGAACCCGTCGTACGGGATCCTCGATCTGCGGGCCGCCTATCTCTGGGATATCAACGGTCGGATGACCGCCGACTTCTTCCTCGACATCTTCAACGTCTTGGACGAACAGGAGGCGGCCCGGGAGCAGACCCTGGTCGGGGGAGGCTCGGGCTTCCAATTCGGCCAGGGAGTCGTGTTCAACGATCCCAGACGCTACTTCCTGGGAGCGCGCTTGCGCTTCTGACGGTCCCTAGACCTACGGAACTACGAGGGGAGCGGGCAACCGCTCCCCTCTTCTCTTGCACGCTTGGGATTTCCCGATCGGCGGGCTACGATCCTCGCTCGCCCGATGCCGCACCCACCGTCATTCGCAGACCACCGACCCGAGTGGACCCTCAGAACGCTCCCTCGGGGGTGGGCTCGGGGCGCGGTCTGGCTGGTCCTCGGGCTGGCAGCGTGTTCCAGTCCTCCCGAGGAGACGACCCTGGCGGAGCCTGCGGGAACGGTGTCGCGGGAGGCTGTCGCGCCCGACCGAGCTCCGCTGCTGGTGGCGGCTGAGGCCGGGCTCGGCGTGACCTTCCGGCACGATGCCGGGGCCGACGGAGGCATGCGCTTCCCCGAGATGATGGGAGGAGGCGTCGCGCTCTTGGACGCCGACGGTGACTCGGATCTCGACCTCTACTTCGTCTCCGGGGCCAGCCCCAACCAGCTCTTTCTCCAGGAGACCCCAGGCCAGTTCGTCGATCGCACCGAAGTCTCGGGCCTCGGCGATACGGGGTACGGCACGGGGGTCGCCGTGGGTGATGTCGACAATGACGGGAAGCAGGATCTGTTTCTCTCCAACATCGGTCCCGACCGGCTCTATCGTGGTCTGGGCGGTGGGAGGTTCGAGGACGTCAGTGCTCATGCGGGCATCGGTGCGACGGGAACCGAAGCGGACGACTGGTCGACCTCGGCCGCCTTCTGCGACGTCGATCGCGACGGCTGGCTCGATCTCTACGTCGTGCGCTACGTGGTGTACGACCCGACCGTGACCTGTACCGATGCCACCGGACGCCGTGAGTACTGTGGTCCCGATAGCTTCGAAGATCGTGGCGACGTGCTGCTGCGCAACCGGGGTGACGGGACCTTCGTCGATATCACCAACTCGGCGGGTATCGAGGCTGCCACCGGGGCGGGCCTGGGCGTCGTGTGCGAAGACCTCGACGACGACGGGTGGGTGGACATCTACGTGGCCAACGACGGCGACCCTAATCAACTCTGGGTCAACCAGGGGGCGACGAGGGACGGCGTGCGGTTCGTCGACGAGGCGCTGATTCTGGGGACGAGTGTCAATGCCGAAGGGCTCCAGGAAGCGGGCATGGGGGTGGTGGCGGCGGACTTCGACAATGACGCCGACTTCGATCTGTTCCTCACCCACCTGCGCGACGAGACCAATACGCTCTACCGCAACCTCGGGCAGGGAACCGGGTTTCAGGACGAGACGCGCCGCGCCGCGCTGGGCACCGCCAGCACTCCCTTCACCGGCTTCGGGACCGCGCCGCTGGATCTCGACCTCGACGGCGACCTCGATCTGGTGATCGCCAACGGTCGGGTCAAGCGGGCGCCGCCCCTGACCGAGGACCTCGACGAACCCTGGCGCTGGTTTGCCGAGCCCAACCAGGTCTACGGGAACGAGGGGGGTATCTTCCGGCTGCTCGAGAGCGAGGTCGCGGCCTTCACGACGCCGATCGAGATCGGTCGCGGTCTGGCGTGTGGTGATCTCGATCAGGACGGTGACCTCGATCTCGTCCTCAACAACCTCGAGGGCCCGGCCCGCCTCTACCTGGGCCAGCCCGACCCCGAGCACCACTGGCTGGTGGTCGACGCCTTCGACCCGCGCCTGAATCGGCGTGCGCTGGGCAGCCGGATCACACTGCGCGGGACCCACGGCGATCAGGTTCGCTCGATCCAGAGCGCCATGAGCTACCTGTCGTCGAGCGACCCGCGGGCGCACTTCGGTCTGGGGCGAGAGGCCGGGGCCGTCGAGGTCGAGGTCCGGTGGCCCGATGGACTCGAGGAGCGGTTCGGCCCGATCGAGGTCAACCAGGCCGTCACCCTGGAGCGGGGAACGGGCCAGTGAGGGGAGGGCGCACGGCCGCTCGCGTGGTCTCGAGCGTGGCGCTGGCCGCCCTACTCGGGCTCGGAGCGGGGTGCGGAGGTGAGAGGGGAGAGGACGGGCCGCCGCCCCGCGAGGTGCCGGCGGTCATCGCTGATCTCGATCTCTCAGAGATGGAGCCACAAGTGGCAGCCCGACTCCGCCAGACCCGGCGTGCCGTGCGCTCAGAGGCCGACTCGGCCCTGGCCTGGGGCGAGTTCGGTCGGGTGGCCCATGCTCACGACCTCTGGGAGCCGGCCGCCACCGCCTACCGGCGGGCCGCCGAACTGGACCCCGAGGAGCCCCGGTGGCCCTATTATCTCGGCGACGTACTGGTCGTCCAGGGCACGGACCCCATGGCCGCGGTGGAGGCCTTCCGCCAGGCTCTGGCGCTCGCGCCCGACTACGGCCCGGCGCACTTCCGCCTGGCCAGTGCCCTGGTCACGGCGGACGACCCTCAGGCGGCCCGACCCCACTTCGAGCGGGCGCTGGAGTTCGCCCCCGACCTGCAGCCGGCTCGAGTCGGCTTGGCCCAGCTGCTCCTGGCCGAGGGCGACGCGGAGAACGCAGCTCGATTGCTCGAGCAGGTCCTGGAGGTTGCGCCCCGCCACGGCCAGGCGATCTCGGCCCTGGGTCAGGCCTACATGCGACTGGGTCGGCGGGACGAGGCCCGCGCCGTGGCCGAGCGAGCCAGCGAAGCGGCCGCCTTCAACCTGTTCGACGATCCTTGGATGTCTCAGGTGGTCGCCGAAGGCGTCTCGGCGGTGCTGATCTGGGATCGGGCGAAGGCGTTCCTCGACAACGGCGACAACGAGCAGGCGGTTCTCGGCCTCCGACAGGTGGTCGATCGGCTTCCGGACAACGCCGAGGCGCACCAGCAGCTGGCCGTGGCGTACGGCAATCTGGGGGAGACCAGCTCCGCCGCCCGGCATCTCGAGCAAGCCGTGGCCCTCGATCCGGAGAACCTGGCGGCAAGGGTCCAGCTGGCGACGGCCTGGCTGGAGCTGCAGCGACCTCTCGAAGCGATTCCCCATCTCGAAGCGGTGCTGCAGCAGAACCCTGAGGATCTCGACGCACCCTGGCTGATGGGGCGAGCCGAGATTCTGGCCGGCCGACTCGAGCTGGGGATTGCGACCTTCGAAGGGGCCCTGGCGGCGGGACGCGAACCACCGCCGTGGGCCCGTAACGATTGGGGCAACGGCCTCGCTCAACTGGGGAGAGTCGAACAGGCCCTGGCCCAGTTCGAGGCGGTGCTGGCCGAGCAACCCGAAGAACCCCAGGCCCTCTTTTTCAGCGGACTGCTCTACGAGGGTCGGGGCGAGCTAGCCCGAGCTCTAGAGCTGTACTGTCGATCGATGCGCTCGGAGCCCAGCCCTCCGGCCCAGGCGCGACTCCAGGCCCATCGGTACCCCTGTCTCTGATCGATCTTTCGCAATCCGGTTTGCGAAAAGTTGAAAGAGCGGCCGGAAGTCGCTACACTGACACCCATTCGTCACAGCCGTCTGCTCGAGGTTTGGCCTTGTCCGAGGTCTATTTCGGTAGACACTTTGTCGGCACTTAACCCCCGCGGGACGGCACTATTGCCGCCTCCCAAGCACAGGAGAAAGCATGAAGAGAACTCTTTCCCTTGCCGTCGCCGGTCTTCTTGTCCTGGCCTCTAGCGCCTTTGGACAGGCCCAGCGCGGCTCCATCCAGGTCACGGTGACCGATGCCAGCGGCGCGGCCGTCCCTGGGGCTACGGTCAGCGTAGCGTCAGACGAGACCCTAACGCGCCGGGCCGTGCTCTCGGGTGACGACGGTGTTGCCACCGCAGTCTCGCTCGATCCGGCGGAGAACTACGTGGTGACCGTCAGCCTCGAGGGGTTCGGTACTAAGAAGGTACAGGGCGTGACCGTGCAGACGGGGCAGACGCAGGCTCTCGCCGTGCAGCTCCAGCTCGCCGAGATCACCGAGGAACTCGTGGTTACCGCTGAGGCCCCGCTGGTCGATGTCACCAAGACGCAAGCCGGCCAAAACATCACGTTGGCGCTGACCGAATCATTGCCGACGGCCCGTTCCTACCAGTCGTACCTCCAGCTCGTACCGGGCGTACAGGACAGTCTCGGTACCACCGAGAACCCGGCTTCCCGCTCCGGTATCAACTACCGGGACCTCGATGGCGCTGAGGGTGATGTCGGTCGTTCGACCGACAACCTGTACTACTTCGACGGCATCAACGTCACTGACCGCACGGCGGGCACCAACGGTGCCAACCTCAACACCGAGATCATCCAGGAGCAGAGCGTCCTCACCGGAGCCATTCCGGCGGAGTTCGTCGGCGCACCCGGCCTGATCTCGAACGTCGTTACCAAGAGCGGCGGAAACGACTTCTCCGGGTCGGTCAACTACTACTTCCAGGACGACAGCCTGGTCGACGACAACAGCCACTTCCAGAACGAGAGCTTTTCGTCCTTCGACGCCGCGGCGACTCTGGGTGGTCCGATCGTGCGCGACAAGGCCTGGTTCTTCGCCAGCTACCGGATTCTGGAGACCGAGCGCGACGTGGTCAACGAGCAGGGTGAATACCTGCGGACCCCGAGTGCCGAGTCGGATCAGGGTTTCGCCAAGCTGACCTGGGCGATCACCAACAGCGACGTGATCTCCGGTCTCTTCCTGACCGATCCTCAGGACATCACGGGCAGCTTCAGCCGCTCGACTCCGAACTCTGCGGATTCTACGCAGGATCTTGGTGGTGATCGCTACAGCTTGGACTACAGCCGGGTCTTCGGCTCGGCCGCGCTGGAGCTGGCTCTGACCGACCACAACGCGGACCTCAACCAGACCGGTAAAGACCGGACGCAGGCCAACGTCGTGGGTTTCGCCCCCGGCGTCTCCTTCACCTCGGCTGACGAGCGCCTCGGCGGCCTCGGCACCGACTTCGTCGAGACCCGTGAGACGTCCGCTGTGCGCGGTGCCCTCGAGTTCCTGTTCGATACCTCCTGGGGCGATCACTCGCTGAAGCTGGGTGCGGTCAGCAACGAGAGCATCCTGTTCGAGAACGATGCGACCGCCGGTGATCCGCCGGCGACCTATATCTCACTCAACTCTCGTGGCACCAGTGGCCCGATCGTTCTTTGTGAGGTCGTGGGCACTTGCACCGATTCGCCTTGGTCGACCGTCGACTTCGGTGTTTCGAGCGACGAGGTTGCTGGTTTCAACGAAGGCCTGACGGCCTCGCAGCGCACGCAGCTCCTGGCCGAATGGGACGACAACAACAACGGCGTCCTCGATCAGGAGGAGATCCTGAACAACATGACGTTCGGAAGCACCGACGGCAACCCGCATGGGTTGGTCAACTACACCCGGGATCTGGAGACGCAGGCTGGACCGTCCAACAAGAAGTCGGAGTCGTTCCACTATTTCATCCAGGACGCCTGGCAGTGGAACCGCTGGAGTGTCAACGCCGGTGTACGGGCCGAGGAGACGACCTTCATCGACGACCTCGGCAACGACGTCGGGACTTGGGACACGGAGTTTGCTCCTCGTCTCAGCGTGGCCTACGACCTCAGCGGCAACGGCCGCAGCAGCGTCGGCCTCTTCTACGGCGAGTACTACGACGCGTTCCGTGATACGGCCATCGACTTCGCCGGTTCGCTCAACGGTCGTGTGATCGAGGAGCAGGTCTACGTCGAGGCACTCGGTGAGTGGGTCAACTTCCGCTTCCGCGGCGGTACCGCGGTGCAGGACGCCTTTTTCGCACCGGACATCAAGACTCCGGTCACCGAAGAGCTGCAGCTGCAGTACAAGCAGGACCTCGGTCGAAACATGATGGTCGAGATCAACTACATCGACCGCGAGACCACCGACATCGGTGAGGACTACGGTTCGTTCTACTACAACATCGACGACTACGTCGGCCTGGGTGGTGATCCGAACGATCCGAACTCCTTCTTCCTCGGGCCCGAGTTCTTCGGGTTCAGTAGCCTCGGTGACATCCCGACCAACCTGAACTACCTGATCGGCACCCTGCCGGACGGGAACTTCCGCGATTGGCAGGGGGTCGAGCTCGTCTTCCGCAAGCGCTACAGCGACAACTGGCAGATGTTGGCGTCGTACAACTACGCCGACGGTGACGGCAACTCGAACTCGGATGCCAACTTCGACGGCGCCGGTGACGTGATCCTGCTCGATCCGCGGGCTCCCAACCGGACCGGTACCCAGCCTGGACTGGTCGAGCATCTGTTCAAGATGCACGGCTCCTACAGCTGGAACAACGGCATCCAGGTGGGCGGTAGCTACCGTTGGAACAGCGGCATCATCCTCAACCGGAACGAGGGTCAGGCCTTCAGCCGGTCGTTGCCGGACCGAGTCACCACCGACTTCGCCTACGGCGGTTGGCCGGGCGGTGGGTTCGAGGATACCTGGATCGCCGACGACGCGATCGGGTTCATCGACGGTTCCACCTACGGCGTGCTCGATCTGCGGGCGTCGTACCTGTGGGATGTCAGCGATCGGGTCGAGGTGGACTTCTTCCTCGACATCTTCAACGTCTTCGATGACCAGCAGCTGATTCGGGTCCAGGACCTTCTCGGCGGTGGAGGTGGCTTCGCCTACCTCGAAGGCATCGACTACGTCCAACCCAGGCGCTACTACCTGGGAGCGAGACTCCGCTTCTAGGGTGACCTGGTCCGGGGCGTGAGGCCTTCGGGGCCTCGCGTCGGTGAGAAGCCCTCCTTCGGGAGGGCTTTTCTCTTTCTGGGCTCCTCGGTCGGAAAGCCCGAGCCGTACCCGGTGCCGACCGTAGAATGGGTGATCGCGCAGCCCTCGGCAGGGCAACCGCGGGCGCCAGGGGGACCTAGTACCGGTCTGCGAATTCAGCCACACCGCGACGCCAAGCGTTTGGCGAGAGTCGGTGTCGACCTCTCGGTGCCGATCACCAGACCGAAAGCCAGGTCGGCTCCCGGAGGACGCCGACCCGTCTCCGACGACCGACCCGACCTTGCCGATATCGAAGCGGTTGGGGCTCGGGTCGGAGAAGGAAGCCGAGGTCTAGAGCTGGGGCGACAGGCTCCCTACGTCCAACCGAAGAGACGAGAAGCGCCCGGTCGTATCGTCGCGAATGCCGATCGCTACCTGCTGGTCACCTGGTTGCAGCACCAGAGGCAGTTGGTAGTGCGCTGCGTTGGCTCGTGCCTCCTCGATCTTGTCGTCGGGAATGGCCAGGTGGAAGGGGATGCGCTGGACCTGACCAGGATTGCCGCGGTGGTCCTTGGTGGCCACGTAGATCGTGACCGAACCCAGATGCTGGCTAGCGTTGGGGAGGAGTTCGAGCTGGTTGATCGGAATCTCGATCGTGACCGGGAGTACCGCTTGGCCGTCGTCTCGAGTCAGGGTCTTCTGTGCCGGGAGGGCCCGAAAGCCGATCCGGTTGTCGACGCTCTGGTAGAGCAGGGCCGCGAGGGTCGCGCCGGCCTCCTCCTCGTCCTCGGCCGGCAGGACCACCTCTTCCCGGTGGCTCACGTCGAGCCCCTTGATGCGCGTCGTGACCTTGATGTCGTGCTGGGAGCCGGACTGCCAATCTGCGGGAGGAGCGAAGCCCAGGGAGTAGTAGGTCTGGAGTCCGACGATCATGTCGACCAGCTGATCGGCCAGCTGCCCCGAGGACTCGAGGAAGCGCCCGCCGGTCGCCTTGGAGGCGTACTCCAGGGGCTCCCGATAGTTCTCGTTCACCTTGGAGACCGCCTCGGACGTCGCACCCTGCTCGGTCAGTGCCGATCGAATCTCTCCACCGTGGTTTCCCCTGGCGTCGACCGAATACAGGGTCACGCCGGCGCGATTGACGGCCTTGGCGAGTTCCTTCATCGACGAACTGAGGTCGAAGCGGCCGACCGAACGGGTGTAGTCGGAGTTGAAGTCCTGGTGGGGCATTCCCATCTCGGGCCCGGAGAATCGGTTTCGATAGGCGACGTACAGACCTTCTCCGGGGCGAGTGGGAACCCCTTCGCCGAGGTAGATCAGGAGCTTGCGGCCGGGCAAGCCGGTGAGGGTCGAGGCCACCTGCCGAATCTGGTCGAGGGTGGTGAGACCGCGATGGAACTCTCCCTCAGCGTAGGCCCGGATCTGGGAGATGATCAGCTGGTCGTTGGCCAGCGTCGACCGCGCCAGGAGGCCGCCACTCTGCCCCCGCGCCAGTTCGCCGAACAAGCGTCGACGTTCGGTCTCGCTCAGGTCGGTGCGCAGAGAGACCTTGGAGATCTCGTCCAGAATCCGATGCACGGCCTGGTGGTCGAAGAGGAAGTCCGAGTAGAAGACGATGCCACCCTCGATTCCGACCACCGAGATCAGGGCGCTATCGTCGAGGCGGTTCACGGCCTCCCGCAGCGCCTCGAACGCGCGTTTGCGGTGCGATGCACTCAGCCGCGTATGGTCGACGAGCAAGATGACATGGGCGCGTCGGGCCGAATCCGCCGCCACCTCTTCGACGGTACGGAAGCCCTCCTCTCGACGAGGTCGCTCCGCGGCGGGCCGGGTGTCGCGGGCGCCGACGGCCAACGAATCGGCGTAGAAATTGGTGATCGGAACCACCTTGCCATCGACCCTGAGCTCGAAGTCGTCCTGGCTCAAGCCGACGACCGGTTGTCCGGAGCGATCGGTCACGACGACATCGACGTTGACCACCTCGACGCGCACGATCTCGCCGAAGGCGTTGGTCGTTTCCTCCTGGCTGGCGGCGGGCAGGGGGCCGAACGCCGCCAGGGCCAGGAGGCTGATCAGAACGGAGAGGGGGCGGTAGGCGGCAAGCGACGGGCGGATCATCGGGTCACCTCGAAGATTCGTTGAAGGGCCAGTATGGGACGGACTCGTCCCTAGTCTACCGCCGACAACAATCTTGCACCGGGGCTTGTTCCAGCCGACCGATCGTAGGGTCGGAGCTAGTCGTCGGAATCGCTGTCGGGTCCTACCTGCACGTAGCCGGTGACGATCGACGTGATGCGCCCGGCGAGGTCCACCACCGCGACACCGATCTTCTTGCGCCCGGCCGCGACCCGCAAGCGATGGTTGTGCACCATCGCTTCTCGTCGGGCCGCTTCGACGTGCTCGTCGGCGATCCGCAGCCCCAGAGGGGCCGCGTCGATCGCCGAAGCGCCTGCGTCCTTGCCCACGGCACCGTAGAACAACCGCAGGCTGATCTCGCTCTTGCCGTCGCCGCGGGGCAGGAACACCAGATTCTGCAGCGGAATCTCGATGCGGACGGGCAACAGGTAGTTCCCGTCGCTGGTGCGTTCGGCGAAGCCCGGTGTGATTCGCACCTCGAGGGGATTGGACTGGTAGGAGTAGAGCAACGCTGATTGCAGCCCCTCACGGACGCGAGTGTCCATCGTCTTGCTGCGATACCCCGGACGGTGACGAACCTGCCAACCCCGCTGCTTCTCCTTCAGCTCGACCTCGATCGAGTGGTAGCGACCGGTTTCCGCCGACACCGACTGGATCCCGAGCGAGTAGAAGGAGCGGAAGTCTTGGGCCGCTGCCTCGAGCGGCGTCAAGACGTCGTTCTGGTTGAGGATCGCCTTGCCCCCGGTCTCCAGGGCCAGCAGTCGCAGGGGGGCTTGCAGGTTCTCGGGCACGATCGAATCGAGGGTCGAGCGGATGTTGGGCGTCACGAAACCGCCGTACTCCGCGGCTCCGAAGGCGAAGGCCTGCAGTCCGCCGGCATCGAGCGTGTAGAAGGCGACGCGGTGGGCGTTGGCGTGCCGCCCGACACTCTCGAACTCGCGGGAGGTGTCGTGACGGGGGATCTCGGCGTAGGCCTCTGACCCTCCGAACTTCTCGGCCACGACGTGGAACATCTCTTCGCCGGCTGCCATGGGGATCCCGCTCGATACGTGGAGCAGAGCTTTGCGTCCGGGCAGTCCGCCGAGGGTATCGATCATGCGGCGCAGCGCATCGACCGTGTAGCTGACGCCGTTCATCTGCTCCTCGGCGTACTGGCGGGCGTACCCCAGGGCCGCTGCCATGCCGTTGGCCTCGTCGATCCGCTTGAGGGTGTCAAAGCGAAAGCGCTGCCGAAGGCTCGCCTGACCGCTCTCCTTGTCGAGCTCTTCGATGGCGCGCTGCATCTGAGCGACGTTGTCGGTGAAGGGCTGCTGGACCTCGAGCTTCCGGTTGTAGGTGATGAGCATCGCCTGGTCCTCGGGTCGCAAGGTGCGGCCGAGGAAGCGCCACAGATCGGGCAGGACCCGATTGCGCTGGATCGGATCGAGGTTGTAGTTGTCGATGTAAACGATCAACCAGAGCCGATGAGCGGGATCGATCGGTGCCGCTTCGCGCGGGGAGGCTCGACCGTCGTGCGGGTCGGTGGGGTCCGGTTCGGTGCTTGCCGCAGCGTCGTCGGTCGGGTCGACGGTAGGGGTTGGCTGCTCCCGTGGCCTCCCGTCGGCTACAGCGTAGAAGTTCGAGATCTCGATCGGACGACCATCGCGCCGCACCACGAAGTCTTCGGCGGTGAGGTCGGTGACCGCCTTCCCCTCCCGGTCGGTCACCCAGACGTCGATGTTGGCCACTTCCACCTCGACGACGTCGAAGTAGCTCAGGGCCGAGTCGGTTTCGGACGCTGCCGGGTCTTCCTGGGCGGTGCCGGGCACCGCGACGAACAGGAGGAGCGCGAGCAGACGAGGGAGGGTTCGGAAGTGCATGGGCTGGACCGGCATCGTAGGCGCCGGTCTATGGGGTGTCAATTCGAGGCCACGAAAAAAGGGGAGGAGTTTTCCTCCTCCCCTTCTCTACGGACGCGCCGCGCCGTCAGTTGCGGTGGTGCGGCATCGAATCGGGGCACTCGACGTCGGCGTCGTTGACCACGCAGCTGCAGCCGTCGTCGGAGCAGGTGACCCGGACCTCGCACTCGTCCGAGCCCTCGCACTCGTTGCGGAAGGCGATGGCGTGTGGGCTGTCACACTCCTCGTCGCTATCGCAGATCAGCTCCAGCCGATGCTGCATCATCATCGGCGCCTCGCGCACCTCGGCGTCGGCGGTGACGGTCATCAGCCGGCCGTTGCGGAAGAGATCGACCAGGACGACGTCACCGTCCTCCTTGTCCATCAGGTTGTGACGTACCCCATGGGTCGAAGCGACCTTCTCGCCGTCGACGGCGATCAGAATGTCGCCGACCTCGATTCCGGCCCGGGAAGCGGCCGAGTCGTCGACGACCCGCGAGACCATGACCCCTTCGTCTCCGGCGACGCCGTAGTGACGACGCAGTTCCGGGGTCAGCTCGATCAGCTGTACTCCGAGGACCGCGTGGCGTCCCATCCCGGCGTGGAACATGAAGTCGCCGTTGCCGAAGGCGGAAACCCAGTGGTTGCCCGACCCGCCCTTGATTTCGTGGACCTTGCCGTCTTCGCCCACGAAAATCATCTCGCGGCCCTCGTGCTCGCCGTCGGCGTCGATCCGGATGACGCGGACGTTCTCGCCCTCCTCGCCGACCACTTCGACCACGACGTTCTTTTCGATCGTTTCGTCGTCAGCCGCCAGGGCACCCGAGACCAGCAGCGCCGCAACTCCAACCAAGAGCATCTTCTTCATCCGTACCACTCCTTGCTTCTGGAAATCCTCGAGCCCCGGGGTTTGTGGAGAGAGGAGCGAGGGGGCTCGCGTGATTCTCGCTCGTTCTGACCTCTATAACTCCGCTGTGGGCCCGAGGTTCCCACCGGCTTCGGGGTCATTGTGAAGGTGGAGTTTGGTGTGGTACCTTGAGCGGCCTCTTCTGGAGTTCCTATCGATGTCGCGCCGTGTGGTTTTTTTCCTGTTCCTCGTCCTCTGCCTCGCCCTCGGCGCGGTGGTCTCGGGGCAGTCGTTGGGCCCCCCGGATCCGGCCGAGGCGCGGATCCGCATGCCCGGCACGCAACCCGGCCAGCTGACGGTGGCGATCACCGACGCCACCACCTGTCGCAGCTGTCACGAAGACGACGACGCGGCCAAGCCGGTACCGATGTGGCGCGGATCGATGATGTCGCAGGCGGCAAAAGACCCCCTCTTCTGGGCCGCCTTGACGGTGGCGGCTCAGGATTCGATCTGGCTCGAGGGCAGCGCCGAAGGAGCCGACATCTGCCTGCGGTGCCACATGCCCGCGGGCTGGCTCGGCGGTCGCTCGGAACCGACCAACGGCTCGGCCATGATCGGGGCGGACTTCGACGGAGTGACCTGCGAATTCTGCCACCGCATGGTCGACCCCTTCTTCCAGGATACCTACGATCGCAACCGTGAATGCCTGGCGCCCGGTTGCGACTGGGACACCTACTGGGATGAGGCGACGGCCCTGAGCGAATCCGCCGCCATGTCGACCAAGAGTTCCGACGAGATGGTGGCCTCCCACATCACGTACTTCGACGGAGATCCCTTCTACGGGATGGACCACCGCCCGCTCTCCGCCGACTACACCGAAAGTGCGTCGGGGCAGTACTTCGTCGCCGATACCACCGACCGGCGCGCGTCCTTCGCCGATGCCGGCGGGATGGGTGGGCCGCCGCACTCGGTGCTCTACAGCCGCTACCACAAGAGTCGCTACTTCTGTGCGACCTGCCACGACGTGTCGAACCCCTTCCTCGCCAACCGGGGTCACGAGACCGACGATCCGCTGCCCACCGAAAGCGAGTCTGCATTCGCCTACGCCCACGCCGAGCGCACCTTCTCCGAGTTCATGCTCTCCGATTTCGGGGTCGACGGCGGGGCACCGGGCACCGGCGCCTTTGCGCCCTCCCTGTTTACGACCTCGCGCGCCGGGAACCTGATCGCGAGCTGTCAGGACTGCCACATGCCGGACGTCTCCGGCCGAGCCTGTGTGATCACGAGTTCCTCGATCTACCGGCCGGACGACAGCGTCGAGCATCCGACGAGCGGGGCTCCGAGCCACGATCTCACCGGGGCCAACGTCTGGATGTCGGAGATCCTGGCCAGCACCAAGCCGCTGTCGGCGAACTACGACCCGACCAACGAGACCCTGCTCGACCAGGGCCCTTCGGTGCTGACCCTCGACCTGGAAGCCGGAATCGACGTTGGACACGAGGAGCTCCTGGCGGGAGCCCAGCGCGCCCTGATCAACCTGCAGCAAGCGGCGACGATCGAAGGGCTGACCTGGGACGAGGAGACCGAGACCGTGCGCTTCCGCGTGGTCAACCACACCGGCCACAAGCTGATCTCGGGATACCCGGAAGGGCGTCGAATGTGGGTCAACATCCGGCTCTACGACGGTGGCAAGCTGGTGCACGAGGTCAACCCCTACGATGACATCGAGGACACCCTGCGCGGCTTGCCCCAGCGGCCCGGAGGGCCGTTCCTGGGGGCGGGACAGAGCTACGAGGACTCCCTGGTGTACGAGGCCCAGCTGGCCAGCTCGCTCACCGGGGAAGCCCATTCGCAGCACTTCTTGCTCAGCGATTCTCGCGTCAAGGACAACCGGATTCCGCCCCGTGGGTTCCGCGTCGCCGAGGCCGCGGCTCGCCTCGCCGAGCCGGTGTGGATGGGCCTTTCGGATCCCAACTACTTCACCTCTGCCGAGTACGCTGGCGGCTACGACGAGGTGGAACTGGTCTTGCCCGAGGGCGGTGTCAACACGACCCGGGTCGAAGTCCGGCTCTTCTACCAGACCACCAGTCGCGAGTACATCGAGTTCCTGCGCGACGAGATCAACGGCACCGGTACCCTCACTCTGACCGACCCGCCCCCCGGGGGCGGCGCGACGTCCTACATTGTGCAGTCAGACCCCTTCTTCGACCAGCTGGAAGCCTGGGGCAACACGATTTGGAACCTGTGGAGCCACAACCGCGACGACCCCGGAGCCGCTCCGATCCTGATGGTCGAGTCGGCGTGGGAGGGGTTGTTCGCGGATGGATTCGAATCAGGAGACACCACGGCCTGGTAACCGCCGCCGCGCTCACCATGCCGCGGTGGCTCTGATTCAATCGTTGCCGTCAGCGGATGCTGACGGCGCAGGGCTAGGTCTCGAACGGCCGCAGCGGTCCTGACTTCGAAGAAGTCCCTCCATCGTCTGGAGCGCCAGCTGCCCAGCTGGCAGAGTGGGCGGCGCAAACGCTCCCGAACGCCCCGAGCAGCTGCCGCCCTCGTTGCCCCATCGATCTCGAGTGCAGCGAGATTGAGCGTCGCCGAGCGGTGCTCCGGCGAGGTCGTGGAGGGCCCGCTGCTCCAGACCCTACGGAGCCGGCAGGTCCTCGGGGCCGGCGTCGGCTGGTTGCCCACCGCGAGGGAGGCCGCCGCCTGCGCTCCGCGACGCTACGGGGTCTTCCTTCCCGCCGAGTCGGCATGCCGCCGCTCGCGGAGAGCCCCCGCGGACCTGCCGGCTCCTTCGGGTGCTCCGCTACCGATGGCGTCGGTTGGGGAGAAGGTTGAAGCGGTTGAGGTAGCTGGGTCCCTTGGCGTCGTTCCTCGACCTCTCCAGCGTTCCCGACTTCGAAGAAGGTCTTCCATCGTGTGGAGCGCCAGCTGCCTAGCTGGCACAGTGGGCGGCGCAAACGCTCCCAAACGCCCCGAGCAGCTGCCGCCCTCGTTAGCCCATCGATCTCGAGTGCAGCGAGATTGAGCGTCGCCGAGCGGTGCTCCGGCGAGGTCGCGGAGGGCCCGCCGCTCCAGACCCTACGGAGCCGCCAGATCCTCGGGGCCGGCGGCGGCTGGTTGCCCACCGCAAGGGAGGCCACCGCCTGCGCTCCGCGACGCTCTGTGGTGTTCGTTCCCGCCGGATCGACATGCCGCCGCTCGCGGAGAGCCCCCGTGGACCTGCCGGCTCCTTCGGGTCCTCCGCTACCATGTCCTCGGTAGACGAGAACGGTTGAAGCAGTTGAGATAGCTGGGATCCTTAGGCGCCGTTCCTCGACCTCTGCAGCGTTCCCGACTTCGAAGAAGTCCCTCCATCGTGTGGAGCGCCAGCTGCCTAGCTGGCAGAGTGGGCCGGCGCAAACGCTCCCGAACGCCCCGAGTAGCTGCCGTTTTCCTTGCTCCATCGATCTCGGGTTCAGCGAGATTGAGCGTCGCCGAGCGGAGTTCCAGCGAGGCCGTGGAGTGCCCGCCGCTCCAGACCCTCCGGAGCCAGCAGCTCCTCGGGGCCGGCGTCGGCTGGTTGCCCACCGCAAGGGAGGCCGCCGCCTGCGCTCCGCGACGCTATGTGGTGTTCGTTCCCGCCGGATCGACATGCCGCCGCTCGCGGAGAGCCCCCGTGGACCTGTCGGCTCCTTCGGGTCCTCCGCTACCGTGTCCTCGGTTGGCGAGAGTGATTGAAGCAGTTGAGGTAGCTGGGGTCCCTTGACGTCGTTCCTCGACCTCTGCAGCGTTCCCGGCTTCGAAGAAGTCCGCCATCGTTTGAAGCGCCAGCTGCCTTGCTGGCAGAGTGGGCGGCGCAAACGCTCCCGAACGCCCCGAGTAGAAGCTGACCTCGTGGCTCTGTCGATCTCCAGACCAGCCAACCCCATCGACGAAGCTGACGCCTAGGTGAACGTGAACCATCGTGACTTGGGGCTGTTGACATGCCGAGCTAGAGGGGGGGTAGTCTTTTCGTGATTCAGGGATTCAATTCCCTTGAGCGCTAGATCAGCTGGAGAAGAGAGTGATGACGCGCCCGAGCAACCAGGGTGACAGGTTTCTCAGGTTTTCGTCGCATTCATCTCTAGCGTAACCGGAACCGACAGCTCGGACGCCGGATCGTGGCAAGAACCGTCGCCCGCAGTGATCACGACGAGACCCGTCAGGTTGCTCCGCACGGTGAGTACTGGATCATCAATTGGAGGAGAGAGTGATGTTTGGAATAGGTGGCCGAGAAGGCTCGTCTCGGAT
This sequence comes from Thermoanaerobaculia bacterium, assembly GCA_030429235.1. GTDB lineage: Bacteria > Acidobacteriota > Thermoanaerobaculia > Multivoradales > JAIOJS01 > JAIOJS01. The sequence continues at coordinate 46,561 of JAUIDB010000007.1, forward strand.
TCTGCGCAATGCGCAGAAGGTGGCAGCAGTTCTGTGGGTCATGGCGGCTGTAGGGACTGCTCCGACCTGGGCGATGCCCAACCCAAATCAGCGTGTAGCCCCCTCCATTGCGTTCGAAGAGACGGTGGTCGTTGTCACCGTGACCCCTGGGGCGCAGATTGCGTGGACCAGTTTTGCCCGCGAGTTCGAGGATCGGATCCTCTACCGTGTTACGCGCACAGATATCTCGATCGACGAGGACAGTGACGGGATCATCACTCTGGATCTCGAGGGTCCGGTGCCGGTCCAGTCGGTCTGGTTCGCGGCGGACCTACGTACCAGCGAGTTCGATGTGGCGATCCCTGAAGGCTCACCGGCTGAGTTGGTGGACTTCCCAGTCGGGGCCGTAAGGCCCGGGCCAGTGCTCGATGACTTTCTGTCCGAGCAGGTTGGTGTGGAGGTCCTGCTGGTTCGGGCCAGGAAGGGTGCTTGGAGTCTGCGGGTCGAGGACGGTCGTGAGGGGGACGCAGATGGAATCCGGAACGGTTCGGTGCGAGCCCTGGTCGAGCTACTCGAGCCGGTCGGCGATAGCCCTGAGCTCCATCCGGCGTTGTTCAAGCCGACTGATGTACTGGTGGTGATCGATCGAGCGACGCTCGCGATCGCCGCATCGAGCGTCAAGGACGCTCATCGTGGTGACTCTTAGGGGCGGGATCGTCGGAATCCGACCCGCCACGTCTTAGGGAATTGAGGAGAGAAGAAGTGAGAAAAGAGAACAAGACTCTTGGTGCTAGTTCGTGCCGCCTGCGCCACGGCCTGGCGGCCCTTGCCATCGTGGCGGCCCTACCGGCTGCGTTGATCGCCGATCCACACCCGAACCGCCAGCGCGGCGCGGCTGGGATCTCGATGGGTCAGTTCGACTCCGTCAGCGCCTTCAACGGTAACCTCTCGATGACGATTCCTATCGGGAACGCGTATCACATCAACGATGGGCTCAGCTATCAGCTTGCGCTGCGCTACAACTCCAACATCTGGGAGTTCAGTGGATCGTCTTCGTCTTTTACGGAGTCTGGAGGCTACGGTCGGCAGGCAGCGGGCTCGAACACCCTTACCGCAACTCCGGTGGCTAATTCCAACGCCGGTCTGGGTTGGAGTCTGCACCTAGGGCGACTGCTCCACCCCAACCATCCGGACAACACCACCAGCAGCTGGCTCTACGTCACTCCCAGCGGCGCCGAGCGCATCTTCTATCCGCGCCTCCACCCCGAGTACAACGCGACGCCTGGCGTCCGGTATACCCGGGACGGCAGCTACCTTCGGATGAAGGAGGGAATCTTCGGAGCCGATCACACGATCGAGTTTCCCGATGGCACGATCCATAGCTTCGAGAACACAACCCAGAACCCCAAGGCCGGTTACTTGACCCGGATGGAGGACCGACTCGGAAACGCTTTGACCGTGGCGCTGTTGAGCAATCGGTGGGAACTCTCGGACGGCCATCGGACCCACAGGGTCTACTTTGCTGAGAACGATTACTCGTACGGCAAGGTGACGCAAGTCCAGCTGGCGGCTTTCGGTTCCGCTACCGCCACCTACGACTTCAACTACTCGTTGGAGACCATCGCCGACCCCTGTGACTCCGGGGGAGGCATCATCGTGGGTCAGGTACACGATCTGCTCACCTCAGTCGATATGCCACACGGTTTGTCCTACGCGATGCCGTCCTCGGACTACCACCTCGACGACTCCGGGGGCTGCCGTCTTCCGGGCAAGATCAAGGGCATCACTTTGCCCAATCTGGGGCGAATCGAATGGACCTACGGAGACTATGAATTCCCCGGGAACGATCCTTCGTGGAGGAAGACGACCGCCGGTGTGGTTTCGAGGAAGCTGATCGAGGCCAATGGAACGGTGGTCGGCACGTGGAACTACTCTCCCAACTACTCCGGAAACGAGTTCGTTAACACGATCACCTCTCCGAGCCCTGGTGGAATCAGTAAACACTACTTCTCGGTGGCCCGGGAGGACTCGGGGCTTTGGACGGCAGCCGAGTACGGATTGCCCGTGACCAAGAACACGTCGAGTGGTTCGGGTTGGCTGTCGCGTGAAGTGTTGACCAATGGCGGAACGCTCCGCAGACAGATGTATCTCGCATTTGATGTGGATCCACCGGCCAATGGTCCCGGAGGTAGCCCGCTGCCACTTCTAGACGAGGTGAATGCCAACCGCCGAGTGAAGTTTTCGCGCACGCGGTATTCCGACGATTCCAACTACTACGCCGACGTCACCTACAGCGAGTGGGACGGTCTGGGCCATCATCGGGTCGCAACCACGGGGGGCAACTTCCCTTCGGGAGGCAATGTCCGGACGGTGACCACCAACTACAACCCAGGTCAGGGTACCTATCCGTCCACCGGTTGGACCATGGTTGGGGCTTCTCAGGTCTGGCTGCTGAACGACTATGACTCTAGGGAGGTCTCGGAGGCGGGGTTCACGGCTCGTTCGGAGTTCTGCTTTCATCAGTCGACCGGCTTCTTGGAACGGGTGCGGGTTCTCGAGAACCTGTCTCAAGGTAGCGATGATCTCGTAACAGAGTATGCCCGAACAGCGTCTGGGACCAACGTGACCTTGCTCCAGAAGCACTTCGGTGGCGATACGAACGCCGCCGAGGAGGGCGGTTGCTCGACATCGATGGGCGACTCGCCTGTGTATCAGTCCGAGACAACTTTCGTGGATGGTGGCCTACAGAAGCTCCGGCGGCGGAAGAAGAGCGGTTCCAGCACGGTCTGGTACAACGCCGTGGTCAACGTAGTGGACCCGAATACGGGCTTGCCCTCCAGGACCACCGACACGGCCGGTGACTACATCGACTATGGCTATGATCTTCTGGGGCGCCTGGTGTCTGAGGACCCAGCCGAGGACGGCGCCATCGTCCACACCTGGACTGCGGCTACCAGTGCCTCGAGCCGAACCCGCGTGGTGAGCAAGTTCCTTGCAGAGTCCGGCGGGGGCGAGCTGGCTAGGACCCGTACCGAGTTCGACTCGTTCGGGAGGCTCCTGGTCGAGAAGCGACTCATGCCAGGCGGCGGCTTCCCAGCACGGTGGTATGGGTACGACGCGGTCGGCAATCTGGCCCACGTCTCGGTCTGGGGTGATTCGTCCGAGAAGACGACCTACTCGAACTACGATCCGTTCGGCCGGCCTGGGACCGTCAGTTCTCCCGACGGGTCGACCATCTCGTTGAACTACCTGGGCGCTCGTCGCACCCAGCGCACCTCCAAGGTATTCAACGGGTCTACCGAGGTGAACTCGACCACGACCGAGATTCGCGACCGCCAAGGACGCCTGAAGTCGGTACAGGAACCGTCGGGAGCCGGAGGATCCCAACGCACGACGAGCTACGCCTACGACGTGGGCGGAAGGCTCAAGAGCGTTTCAGGCGGTGGCCAGTGGCGGACGTTCAACTACGACAATCGAGGCTTCCTCCAGTATGAGCGGCACCCCGAAATCGGCCCTAGCGGTGAGGGCTATACGAACTACTGCAACTACGACGCTCTCGGCAACTTCGGGAAGAGTCTCAATGGGGCGGGCACCGCGGGATCGTGTCAGTCCACTGCGACGGCGCAGAGCCTGGGTTACGTTTACGATGCAGATGGGTTGCTCTTGGAGATCAAAGAGGGCGACGGGCCATTCCCAGCGACGTTGACCAAGTACATCTACGACAACTACCGTCGGGTCGAACAGGCCAGTCGCTTTCAAGTCTTCGAAGTCGAAGACGGAAACTCTGTTCCGAGTGAAGTCGAGGTCCGTGAGTACTACCAGTACCTCGGCGACCAGGGGCGCGTTTCGCATCGAAGCACCCAGATTCGCGTTGATGGTACGCTCAACTGGACCTTCAACCAGGGCTGGGGTTACGACGATCTAGGCAACGTCCTAACCAACAGCTATCCCGACTGCACGACCTGTGCTGACCCCGCTCGGGTCATCACCAATCAGTACTCGAACGGCTGGTTGACCGGGGTTCAGGAGTCAGGGCCTGTACTCTCGATTAGCTACCACCCGAGTGGGATGGTTCACGAAGTAGGTCACATTGGTGGTGTCAAGCAGATCTACGAAGCGGACCCCGATGGGCTCGGGCGCCCCGAGTTGATCCGCAAGGCAGGCCCGGGCACAGCGAGCTGGGACACGGGCGACTACCTCTACGATGGCTCAGGCAACATCAAGCAGATCGGTGGTTCCGGTGGCTTGTCTACCTTTTCGTACGATCTGGTCGGTCGGCTGACCTCGTCCCAGGTCTATAGCGGTCGCGTGGCTAACGAGCCCGGCGCCACCACGAGTTCGCAGAGCTTCTCGTACGACCGGTTCGGCAACATGACGGCGCTGACCCCGGGATACTCGGTACCGGTCGACGATGACACCAATCGCATGACCGGGGCCGGAATCGCCTACGACGCAGCGGGCAACGTCACTGAATGGGGAGGCTGGGAGTACGAGTACGACCTCCTGGGGAATATGACCCACCGGAAGACTGGCTCAGGGGTCGACCGCAAGGACTGGTTCCATGCCTATACCGCCGACGGGGAGAGGATTCTTACCTACTACCGAGATGATCTCGATGTGGTTGGTAGCGCTCCTCTCTACCAGAACCACCAGCAGTACTTCACGCTGCGTGATCTCGACGGAAAGGTACTTCGTAGTTGGGCCGGGTTCGACTTCGAGCAGGACTACGTCTACCGGGACGGGACTCTCCTGGCTATTCTCTACCCCGAATCGACCAGCCACGTCTTCCCGGACCATCTCGGAACCCCGCGGCTGATCACCGATAGTGCGGGCAACGAACTGGCCTTTCACGTCTACCGGCCGTACGGCGAAGAACTGAGTGTGCTCGGGCAGGACGCGGAGCGGATGAAGTTCACGGGGCACGAGCGGGACATGGGATCGAATCTGACGTCAGGTCAGGATGATCTCGACTACATGCATGCCAGGCACTACAACATGATGGTGGGGAGGTTTCTGCAGCCGGATCCGGTTCTCGGAGTCCCGGAAGCCCCTCAGTCTTGGAATCTCTACAGCTATGTCCGCGGCAACCCACTTGCCTACACTGACCCGACAGGTGAGAATGTCTACTCGATCTTCACAGCCTGGGGCCTATTGCCACAGGGGCTCGACGGTTTTTGGGGTGGAATAACGACGTTCGCTAGCGTCAACGGAGATTCTGGTCGGCCAAACAACAGCTTTGCTTACCAACTCTACCTAAGCACGATCGGCGGAGTTAATTCTTTTGGGTCCAATCTTGTCTTAGGCTACGGTCGGGTCGAGCGGTCTGAACCTGCGTATCAGTTTGGCCAAGGGGTAGGCGACCTATTCTCCTTCTTCGCTGGAGCCTACGAGACTGCCCTGGGACTAAGCACTGCAAGTAGCGGACTTGCGATTGCCGCGACAGGTGTTGGCGCTGCGCCTGGCTTGGCAATTGCGGCTGGAGGAGCAGCAGCCGCAACTCACGGTGTAGGTGTTGCTACCTCAGGTGCAGTCCACTTTATGGACGGCGTATCTGGAGGCGGCAAGAACGGTAGAAAGCTGAGGCGAGGAGCTAAGGAGCGTATCAACTCCCAGATCGACGCTTTGAAGGCTGAGATGGCGAAGGCGCCTACCAAAGCCGAACGGAAGGCAAAACAGAAACAGATCGACCATCTACGTAACCAGCTATCTAAGTCGGAACCACATGGCCGGGCGAGCCGCCGGCACTGAGAGACAGTCGTTGTGACCAAGCAGAGCAAAATGCGAGATTGGGAGATAGTTCCACTAGTTGGGCTCGGTTCTCTGACCTTTGGACTGCAGAAGGCAGAGTTGGAGCAGATTGTCGGCCCAGCTGAGGGGAGGCAGGAGTACGAAGACGGGGTTGTGCACCTCCGATACTGGGCTTCCGGTGTTACACTTTTTCTTGCTCCCTCTGATGAGGCAGAGGACAAGCTGGTTCTTGACGGCATCGAAGTCGACTCAAAGTGCAGCTGCCATCTCCTCGGCGTCCGGCCCTTTGATCTTGACCAGGAGTCAATTGCGACCTGGTTGCAATCTGAGTGGAAGATTGCGCCGCAACTCAAGACTGACTTTGGTGAATGGCGGCGCCTGGAGTTTGGCCCCAAGATGATGATGTTCTATTTCGACCTTGGTGGTAATTTGACGGAGATCAACTGGTGGGTCTGAAGCGGCTGCCTGCACCGGCACCGAGCAGCCCAACCGCCAGCCAGCGTGGTAGGCTAGCCTCAGAGTCGCATTAGTTCCGGCAACGAACACGAGACGGGTGAGGGTCTGGCCCAGTGCCCCACTCGGATCGAGCGCTCTACCCTGTATCGGGCACGAGGGTGCCCAAAACTCGGAGGTAGCTCATGCGCCACACTCAACTCCGTCGTTCCTTGATCCCTGCGGCCCTGGTCCTGGGGATCTGGTCCTCCCTCCCTGCGGCTGCCTGTGGGCCGGCCAAACATGGCCCCACCGTGCACGAGCAGTCGCTGGTGGCGCTGTCGGTGTCCCGACCCGCCAGTTCGACCAATCAGTGCGTCGACGGTTGGGCGGGCAACTACGCCTGTGAGAATGTGGACCTGGTATCCGTGATGCCGCGGGAGGCACTGGGGACCGATCCGAACGTCGCCACCGGCAACGACCTCTGGGGTTGGGTCGATCCGCAGAACGGTACCGAGTGGGCCATCATGGGTATGGCCGACGGGACGGTGTTCGTCGACCTATCGAATCCGGCGAATCCGCGCTACGTGGGAAAGATGCCGACGCGGCAGGTGATCGTGCCGTGGCGCGACATGAAGGTCTACCGCAACCACTTGTACGTCGTGGCCGACGGACAGGGCCACGGGATGCAGGTTTTCGACCTCACCCGGCTGCGCGGCGTCGGCTCGCCGCAGACCTTCCAACCCGACGCCGAGTACTTCGGTCCGGGGCTGGGTCTCAACAGCGGTTTCCTGCTCGGCAACGCGCACAACATCGCGATCAACGAACAGACCGGCTTCGCCTACCTCCTCGGCACGAGCACCTGTGGCCAGGGCCTGCACATGGTCGACTTGAGCGAACCGAAGAACCCGCAGTTTGCCGGCTGTTTTGGTCAGACCGGGTACACCCACGACGCGCAGTGCGTCATCTACGACGGGGTCGACGAGCGCTATCTGGGACGGGAACTCTGTTTCGACAGCGACCCGCAACCCTCGGCTCTGACCATCGTCGACGTCACCGACAAGGACAACCCACACATCGTCGGCCGGCACGTCTACGAAGGGGGGGCCTACTCCCACCAGGGCTGGCTGTCGCCCAACCACCAGTACTTCTACCTCGGCGACGAGCTGGACGAGGCGACTTTCGGGCACGAGACACGGACCGCGATCTTCGACCTGCGGGATCTCGAGAACCCGACGGTGACCAACGTTTACAACGCCACCACGCTGTCGATCGGGCACAACATGTACACCGTGGGCAAGGACCTCTACCAGGCGAACTACACCGCCGGTCTGCGCATCCTGCGGCGCCAGGGGGCGAACCTCACCGAGATCGGATTCTTCGACCTCTTCCCCGAGACCGACGCTCCCGCCTTCCGCGGCGCCTGGACGGCGTACCCCTACCTGCCCAGTGGCAACGTGATCGTCAGTTCGATCGAAGGGGGCCTTTTCGTATTGCGGCCGCGCCTTCCTGAACCGCCGGGCGCCAACAGCGGCAACGGCAAGACCCCTCCCTTGCGGCCGTCGTCGCTCTACATCGCGCTCCAGGAGTCCGCTCTGCACCTGACCTGGAACGACCGCGCCACCAACGAGGACGGATTCCGGGTCTTCCGGTCGGTCGATCAGGGCCCCTCGGAACTCTACGCCGAACTCGGCATCGACGAGACGTTGTTCATCGATGGCGATGTCGAGCCGGGTGTGGTGTACGAGTATCGGGTTCGTTCCTTCAACCGCCACGGCCAGTCGCGGCCGATTCGCGCCAGCATCGCGATTCCCACCGCCACCGGACCCGGCGGACCCTTGCCGCAGCATCCCATGGAGCCCTGTCTCAACGCCTGGGGTCACGGCAATCGACAGGGCGGAGGGCACAACCATCTGCGCTCGCAGGACTGTGGCCTGCGCAAACCCTTCGGGCACGACGACTAGGAACCCAGCTGGATCGATCGTTTCGAAGGGGGGAGAGGTGGGTCTTGCCGGAGGCCGGGTGGATGAGTAGTCTCAGGTGATGCGAACTCACCGTACTCTCGTCATCGCTCTGGCCTGCTTGCTTTCGCTGTCGTTGGTCACCTGCCAGTCGCCCTCGGTCGAGCCGGTACCGTCGGCCGCAGGCCCCGCCGAGGCCGCGGCGGAGGTGATCGAGCTGGCCGACCGGTACGTCGAGGCCTACTTCGAGACCTTCCCCGCCAGCGCCACCGCCGAGGGGATCGCCACCGCCGATCACGGGCGCTTGCCGGACCTCTCCGAGGCGGGGCTGGCGCCCTGGCGGGCGTTGGAGGACGAACTCTTGGCTTCGCTCCGATCGGTCGACTTCGACCAGCTCTCGGCCGAAGCGCGGATCACGGCCGAGTTTCTGCTCGAGCAGCTCGAGGCGTCGATCGGCTGGCGTGCCTGTCGGATGGAACTCTGGAACGTCAGTCCCACCTGGACCGGGTGGCAGTCGGAGCTCGCCTTCATCGCCTCGATCCAGCCGATAGCGAGCTCGGAGGAGCGTCAGCAGGCCCTGGACCGCGCCCGGGCGCTGGTCCCCTATTTGCAGCGCGAAATCGACAACCTGACGCGCGGCGTCGCGGCCGGAATCACGGCCCCCCGCAACAACGTCGACCGGGTGATCGAACAGACCGAGGCCCTGCTGACGGCGAATCCGCAGGACTCGCCCTTCGCCGATCCCGCGCGCCGGGCCGAGGATCCCGACTTCGCCATCGCCCTGCACGGGATCATCGAGCACGACGTCAACCCCGCGGTGCAGGCCTACCTCGAGTTCCTGCAGACGACCTACCGGTCGGCGGCCCGCGAAGAGATCGGGGTGACGAGCAACCCGGAGGGCGAAGCCTGCTACCGAGCGGCGGTCCGGTACCACTCCTCGCTCGAGCTCAGCGCCGAACAGATCCACGCCACCGGTCTGGAACAGATGGAGCGCATCACAGCGGAGATGCAGGCGATCGGCGAACGCTCCTTCGGCACCTCCGATGTCGCGGAGTTGCTGCGGACCGCGCTGACCGATCCGCGCTACACCTTCTCGGATCGTCAGGAGATCGTCGATTACGCGCAGGCCGCGATCGATCGCATGCGCGGCCGGATCCCGGACTGGTTCGGTCTGGTACCGGAGGCCGAGGTTGCGATCGTCCCCTACCCTCCGTTCCGTGAGAAGTCGGCGCCGGGGGCGGAGTACATGGCGGCGCCGGACGACGGCTCGCGGCCGGCGACCTACCTGATCAACACCTACCGGCCGACCGAGCAGAGCAAGGCGGGCGTCGAAGCGACCGCCTTCCACGAGGCCTACCCGGGGCACCACCTACAGATCGCGATCGCCAAGGAGCGCGGCAGTTCCCATGCGGTCCAGCGGTACTTCGGCTCCTCCGGTTTCTCCGAGGGGTGGGCCCTCTACACCGAACGCCTGGCGGCGGAGATGGAGGCCTACGGCGGCGACATCGACCGGTTGGGTCTGCTCTCCAACGAGGCTTTGCGGGCCGGGCGTCTGGTCGTCGATTCGGGGATGCACGCCCTCGGTTGGAGTCGCCAGCAGGCCGTCGAGTACCTCAGTAGCCATACCGCCGAATCGCCGGCTTCGGTGCAAGCGGAGATCGACCGCTACATCGCGGTGCCGGGCCAAGCCACGGCCTACATGCTGGGGGCACTGGAGATTCGACGCCTCCGCGATCGCGTCGAGGCCGCCCAGGGTGACCGCTTCGATGTTCGCTCCTTCCACGACCGAGTGCTCGAGGACGGGGCCGTGACCCTGTCGATGCTGGGCCAGAAGATCGACCGGTGGCTGGCGGAGAGTGAGGGGGCCGAGCCCTGAATTCGCTGAGTGGTTTCTCGCCAAACGGGAGGTTCGCCCTGCTGCTGGCGTCGGTTGTCGTCCTGCTGCTGCCGAGCGGGGCCGCAGCGCAGAGGGCGCACCTCGAACTGTTCGTCGGGCTCTACCAGACGGACGAAGACTCCCTTGGATCCGAAGAGGTCTACGGCGTGCGAGGAGGGTACGACCTGGCTCCGCAGTGGGGCCTCGAGATCAGCGCGAGCCAATTCGACGACGGACCCGAGGCCATGGTCGACGACCCGGCGGGGCCGATCCGTGTTCGCTTCCAGGCCTTCCTCCTCGACTTCTCGTTCGTCTGGCACGCCTGGCGGGACCAGCTGTTGCTCTTTGCGGGGCCGGGTTTGGTCGATGTGGATTACGAGTTCTACTTCGGTAGCGAGGAGGAACCCGAGGTCGAGTTCACCACGTCGCACGACCTCGCCTGGCACGCCGGGGTCGCCTACCGCTGGTCCCCCTCGCCCGGGTTCTATCTCCGTCTGGACGTCCGCGGACGCTACAGCGATACCGAACTGTACGACCAGCGCGATCTCGAGGCCTCGATCGCGGCCGGCTGGCGATTCTGAGGAGCCGGAGACAGGAGACGGGGAGACGGTCCCGAAGGCAGGCCCTGGGGATGCCCGAAACGGCGGCTTGGTTTAGACTGGTCTGGTGAGCGACTCGTGGCCCCGGCGATCGATCGCCGGCACCCTCTGTCTGGGTTGGGCGTCCGCCTGGTTGGCGCCTCTGCTCCTGCTCGCCCTGGCGCAGGGTTTCTGTGCCGACTGTAGCTGTTGCGGGGATCTGTTCGGCGGCCGCGTGGCCTGTGTACGGGGCCTCGAACCGCCGGTTGACGGGCCCACGATGAGCTGCGACGACGACCACCACGAGACTCCGACCACCGTGCCGCCGCTCCTCGGGAAGGTACGCCCTGGGGTTCTCGCCACGAGTTCCGTGGCGCCGGTCTTCGAGCACCCGGGTCGGCTCGACCTTCGTCTTGGAACCCGGCTCTCGATGGATCTCCCGGCCCCCGAGCTGCCTCCTCCCCGCGTCTGAGACCTCGCCGCGACCGACAGGCCGAAGCACGTTCGGCCGCCGTGGCGGGGTGGCTGCAGTGAGGCCGGGGCCGAAAGGACCCGGGTGATCAACCTTGACGACCCTCCGAGGTCGCTACAGACGCCGACGTGGTCCGACCTGCGGTTGCGGATGCCGTCGGCAGGGGATAGAGCATGTGGAAGACAAGGACGATGAGAAGGATTGGCCTTCTCGCGCTGGCGAGTTGGTTGGCCTGGACTCCCGGACTGGGAGCCGAGGATTCGGATCAGGGCGAGGACGAGAAGAAACAACCGAAGTTCGAGCAGAGTCTCGAGGTCACGACACACGTGGCGCTGCTCGGTGAGGACGCCATCGACGGCGGTGAAGTACGCGAAGCGGAGATCCCAGACCTGGGAACCGCGTTGCGCTCGGAACCGGGTCTCGGCGCGGCACGCCGGGGACCGATCAACCTCGAACCCCAGGTTCGGGGACTGGCGGAAGGTCAGCTGCTCGTGCTGGTCGACGGGACCCGGACGCTAGCCGCCGGACCGGCCAGGATGGACTCGGATCTCTCTCACGTGGGGCCGCGGGCGGTCGACACCGTGCGGGTGGTGAAGGGTCCCTACGCCCTGGCTTGGGGTCCTGGTGCCTTCGGCGCCATCGACGTGCAGACCCTCGCGCCGGCTGCGAGCGACGTACCGACCTGGGGAGCCCTCGGTGGCCTCTCCTACGTCGACAACGGCGACCTGTTCGAGGCCGGGGCGACGGTCTGGGGAAGCTCCCCCCGGGCGCGCTATTGGTTGGGGCACCAGTTCCGAGAGGGATCTGACTACGAGACCGGCGGCGGTGCGACCTTGCCGGGAGACTACACCTCGGCGGAGACGCGATGGGGTTTCGGTTGGAGCCTCACTCCAGAGTTCACCGCGGAGTACCGTGGTAGCTACCAGGCGCAGGACGATATCGACTATCCGGGCCGGCTGCTCGATGCGACGCTGTTCCGCCATCGATCCCACCGCCTGGCTCTCGACTGGCAGCGGACCGACTCGGCTGCGCTGCGAGCAGCGGGTCTGACGGTCTACCGCAACGACAAGCGCCACCGCATGAACAACGATGCGAAGCCGACGGCTCGGCCGATGCCGGGACGGATGCCTCCCTTTGCCCTCGACGTCGATCTACCGACCACCTCGGACACGGTCGGGGGCCGGGGCCACGTCGAGTGGTCGGTCGGTGAGTGGAGTCTGCGGACCGGAACCGACTTCAGTTCCGTCGAGCAGGACGCGACCCGGACCATCTCCCGGCGCGACAGTGGCCGGGTCCTCTTCGTCGACCGGGTCTGGCCGGAGACCGAGATCGATTCTCTCGGTCTCTACCTTCAGTCGACCCGGGCCACGTCGCGGGGCTGGTTGTCGGGAACGCTGCGGCTGGACAGCAACCAGGCCACCGCGACCGACCCGTCGGCGTTCTATCTAGACCACACGGTGGGTTCCCTCGATCAGGACAACGAGGACGTGAGTCTGGCGTTCTCCGGACTGTGGCGGGTAGGTCCCGAGGCCGTCCTGACCGCCGGAGCGGGTCGGGTGGTGCGGTTTCCCACCAGCCTCGAGCGGTACTCGGACCGATTCCCGTCGACCCGTTTCCAGGTGGCGGCCGAGTTTCTCGGCTCGCCGCTGCTCGATCCCGAGACGGCGGTCCAGTTCGACCTGGGCCTCCAGGTGGGGCGTGCCGGCACCACTGCGCGTGTCGATCTCTACTACCGCACGGTGGACGACTACATCACGGTCCAGGCGGACCCGACCCTGAACCGACGTCTGCCGCTCTCGCCGACCACCGTCTACCGCTATATCAACGGCGACGAAGCGAGTTTCTTTGGGGCCGAGTTCAGTTGGCGGCAGTCGCTGGGCGAGGACTGGACCCTGGCGATCGGCGCGTCCTACCTGAGGGGTGACGACGAGACCTTCGACGAGCCCGCCTTCGGAGTTCCGCCGTTGCAGGGTACGGTCGGGCTGCGCTGGACCCCGGTGCCGGCCGCTTTCGTGGAGGCGCTGTTCGAGGTTACCGATCGACAGGATCGCGTGGCGACCCGCCGGATGGAGCGCGCGACGCCGGGATACGAGGTGGTCGACCTCGTCGCGGGTTGGGAGTTCACCCACTTCGAGCTGCGGGGTGGGGTGCGCAACCTGCTCGACGAGGAGTACTCGGACCATCTGAACACCTTGAACCCCTTCGTCGGTCAGCGACTGCCGGAGCCGGGACGCAGCGTGTTCGTCGGCATCGACTTCTCGCTGTAGGGATCTCGGTCGGCCGGCGGTCCTCGACGGGGCCTGCCGGTCGACCGGAACCCGTTCCCTAGTGGGTCGGTGCCGAGCCGCCCGGCCGCTGGCTACGGCGGGCTCGGAGTACGGCGGTCAGGTAGCCAGCGGCGAAACCCAGGAGCAGGGCCCCGCCCAACAAGAGGATGCGAGAGAGGGTGAATTCCCAGCCCAGGAATCGCATCGACACCACCTCGGTGTTCTGGGTGATCACCACGAGGGCCAGTGTCGTGAGGGCCAGGAGGAGACCGATTTTGACCTCCCGCCAGGTGGGTTTCCGCATGGCCGCAGTATAGAGGGTGAGAACCACTCGCGGACCGAGGGAACGGGATAGACTCGCCCCACCATGCGTCAAAGATCTCGAGCTCTCGTTTCGACCCTCCTCTCCCTCTTCGCCCTGGCTGGAATGACTCTCTGGGTCGGTTGCGGCCCATCCGCCGACACCCCGGCCGTCGACTCGACGTCGACCGCGTCCGAACTGCCCCGCTTCCTGAGCCTCGGTACGGCTCCCCCCGGGGGCGCCTTCTACGTGGTCGGAGGCGCGCTGGCCGCGACGCTGCAGGAAGATCCGGCGGGCGGTGGCTGGCAGGTCACGGCCGAGGCGACCAAGGGGACCCAGGAGAACATCCGCCGCCTCTCCTCCGGTGAACTCGACTTTGCTCTGGCCAACTCCGCGATCAGCTACTTCGCGGCGCGCGGGGAAGGGTGGGATCGGGCGCACGAGCTCCGTTCGGTGATGACGTTGGCTCCCAACGTCGGACTGTTCGTGGCGCCGCAGGGCTCGGGGGTCGAAACCATGGCGGACCTGGCCGGCCAGCGAGTCGTGCTGGGACCGGCCGGTGCCGGCTTCCACTTCTTCCTCACGCCGATCCTGGCGGCGCACGGCGTGGCCTGGGACGAGGTCGACGCTCTGCACGCCACCCAGGCCGGCGCGGTCGATCTCCTCGGGGACGGTTCGGCGGCGGCGGCGTTCCTGGGGGGGGCAGTGCCCACTGCCTCGATCGTGCAGGCCGCGGCGAGCGGCGATCTCCACTACGTACCCTTCGACCCCGAGGCCCATGAGCAGCTGATCGCGGACTTTCCTTTCTTCCGTCCCGCGACCTTGGCGGCCGGTACCTACCGCGGTCTCGAGGAAGAGTTCGCCGGCCTCGACGTGGGATCGATGCACCTCATCACCTCGGCCTCGGCGCCGGAGGAACTGGTCTACACCGTGACCAAGGCGCTGTGGGAGGGCCGCGAAGCGGTGGTGTCGCGACATCCGGCGGGCAAGGCGATCCAAGCGCAGAACGTCGTGCGAAGCACCGGCACCGAGTTCCACCCGGGGGCGATTCGCTACTACGAGGAGATCGGCATCTGGCCGAACCAGGAGTAGCGGCTGGAGTCGTCAGCTCGGGGCAGCAGCGGCCCGAGGCGCGGGAGAAGGGCGGCTGGCTGGCCCTTCTCCTGGCTCTGTTCGTCCTGGTCGAGGTCAACCACCCCCAGGTCAGTCCGACCTCCCAGCTCGCGCTCTTTGCGCTGGGTGGCTGTCTCCTGCTCTTTCTCGCGCTGCGTCGCGGTACGGAGCGACCCCGCTGGCAGCGGAACGTCGACACTCTCTGGGCCGTGGCCAGCCTGTTCGCGTTCGGAGCCGTGGTGGTCCAGACCGAGCCCCTCTTTCGCAGCTTGTGGTGGGGCGAGGGGTCGCTAGGAGACCGGGCCGGAGCAGAGGGCAGGATCGATCTGGTGGTTGGCCTCGTCGGGTTGGTCGTCGTCCTCGAGGCGGCGCGCCGCAGTCTGGGCTGGTCGCTTCCCGTCCTAGCCGGCCTGGCCCTGGCCTACGGCGCCCTGGGACCGCATCTTCCCAACTGGCTGCTACCCCATCGCGGGTACGGCGTCGAGCGGTTGGTGGCCCAGACCTTCCTGCACAGCCAGGGTGTTTTCGGCGTCGCCCTGCGGGTGATGTTCGTCTATGTGTTCCTGTTCGTGCTCTTCGGCGCTCTGCTCGAAGCGACCGGGGCCACCGGTTTCATCGTGGAGACCTCGCGCCGGCTCTTTCGACGCAGCCCCGGGGGAGCCGCCAAGGTCTCGGTCGTCAGCAGCGGTCTGCTCGGTTCGCTGTCCGGTAGCGCCGTGGCTAATACCGCGACGACCGGTGCCTTCACGATCCCGATGATGCGCAGTGCCGGCTTCTCGCCCCGCGTCGCCGCCGGGGTCGAGGCGGCCGCGAGTTCCGGCGGTGCCCTGGTGCCTCCCGTGATGGGCGCCGGAGCGTACATGATGCTCGAACTGGTGCAGCCCGCTGTGACCTACGTCGAGATCCTCCGCGCGGCGCTCTTGCCGGCGCTGCTCTACTATCTGGCCCTGCTGTTGATGGTCGATGGCCAGGCGCGACGGGTCGGGGCGCTGACGGTCGCTTCGACCGACCCCTCGGCGCCGGGGGACTCCACGGCTCCGTCCGCCGGGCAGCGCTGGGAAGGTGTCGTCTTCGGCGGTGGATTGGCCGCCTTGCTCGGTCTGCTGTTGGCTGGGTTTTCGGTGTTCCGGGCGGTGACCGGGGCGATGGCGGCGGTGCTCCTGCTCGCCGCCCTCCACCCGCGGACCCGCCTGGGGTGGAGGGCCACCTATCGGGCGCTGGTGCGCGGCACCCGAACCGCGGTGCCGCTGATCGCCGCCGGCGCTTCGGTCGGCATCGTCATCGGCGTGGTCACCCTGACCGGTGCCGGGTCCCGACTGCCCGGTCTGATCGTGCCGCTGGCGGAAGGTGGCCTGTTCCCCGCCCTGGCCCTGCTGATGGTCTCTTCCCTGGTCCTGGGCATGGGACTCCCCTCAGCCGTCTGCTACCTTCTTCTTGCCACCTTCGTGGGCCCCGCGCTGGGCGATCTCGGGGTGGTACCACTCGCCGGCCATCTCTTCCTGTTCTACTTCGGCATGATGTCGATGGTCACGCCGCCGGTGGCGCTGGCCGCCTACGCCGCGAGTTCGATCGCCGACTCGCCTCTGATGCCGACCGCGTTCTCGGCCTTCAGGTTTTCGTTGATCGGCTTTGCCCTGCCGTATCTCTTCGTCTACCGGCCGGAGCTTCTGATGCTGCAGTCGTCGGGGGAGGTGGCGACGGCGGGCGCAGTGCTCGCGGCCCTGGCCTGGGCGCTGGGGGGGCTCCTGCCCTTGGCCGCCGGTCTGTCGGGATACCTCTTCCGACCGCTCGCCCTGCCGGCGCGAGGGGTTCTCCTCGTCGGGGCGCTGGTGGCCTGGGGTGTACCCTTGTATTGGTCGAGCTCGGTGGGGCAATGGGTCTTCGTGGTCCTGTTCGCCCTGCTGGCAGGAGTGGGCTCGCTGTACCGTAGACAACCCGAAGGAGGATCGCCATGACTCGACCGGTAGGCATCCGCTGGTGGCCCGCCGCCTTGATCCTGGCGCTGGCCGTGCTCCTCTGGGGGCTGATTCGAGCTGCTGATACCGATCGGCAGTCGCAGGTGATGCAGAGCCTGGGTGTCCTCCTTCTCACCGTTCTCCTCTTGCTGCTGTGGGTGGCGTTTTTGTCTCGGCTTCCCCGTCGCGGCTGGTGGACCCTGGGTCTGATCGCGCTGCTGGTGGGGTTTGGCACGCTGTTCCGGATCGTCGGCGTCGACGGTGACCTGATGCCGATTCTCGAGTGGCGCTTTCAGAGTGAGGTCGCCGCTCCAGATGTCGGTCGCGCGAGCGCCGTCGACATCGAACCCACGGGTCACGACTTCCCGCAGGCGCTGGGGCCGCAACGCGACAGCCGGGTCGACCTGCAGCTGGTAGACGACTGGAAGGCCTCTCCCCCGCAAGAGCTGTGGCGGCAGCCGGTGGGGCCGGGGTGGGCGGGTTTCGCCGTCGTCGGCCAGCTCGCCGTGACCCACAGCCAGAGCGGCGACGAGGAGGTCGTCCTGGCGCTCGATCTGGCCACCGGCGAGCCGCGTTGGAGCTTCTCCTACCCCGCTCGGTACGACACCACGGTCGGAGGGGTCGGACCGCGCACCGTGCCGACGATCGCCGCCGGTCGGGTGTTTGCGCTCGGCGGCACCGGGGTGCTCACGGCTCTCGATCTGGCCAGCGGGGAGAAGTTATGGCAGCGCGCGGTGGTGGACGAAGCCGTGCTTCCGGACTGGGGCAAGAGCGGCGCGCCTCTGGTGCTCGACGATGTCGTAGTGGTGAGTCCCGGCGGTGAAGGGCAGTCGTTGGCCGCCTATGAGATCGAAGACGGTGAGCTTCGATGGAGCGCCGGTTCGGACCTCCCGAGCTACTCCTCGCCGACGCTGCTGGAGCTGGACGGGGTCGAGCAGATCGTCGTGTTCAACCAGACCTCGGTGGTAGGTCACGACCCTCTGAGCGGCGAGCTGCTGTGGCGTCACCCGGTGCCCGAGTACCAGCCCAACGTCACCAACCCCATCGCGCTCGACCACGACAGTTTCCTGGTGTCGACCGGCTACGGGATCGGGAGCCGGCGCTTGCAGGTCCAAGGGGGGGGCGAGGCGACCTGGAGCGTGACCGAGGAGTGGACCTCGACTCGCCTGAAGAGCAAGTTCGCCAACCTGATCCTCGAGCAAGGGGTGCTGTACGGGCTCGACGACGGGGTGTTGGCGGCGGTCGATCCGACGAATGGCGAGCGCCTCTGGAAGCGAGGACGCTACGGTCACGGCCAGCTCCTCCTGGTGAAGGACCTCCTCCTGGTCCAGACCGAGAAGGGGGAGCTGGTGCTGCTCTCCGTCACAGCGCAGGGAGCGGAGGAACGGGCGCGGTACCAGGTCTTCTCCGGCAAGACGTGGAATCCCCCGGCCCTGGCGGGTGACGTGCTCCTGGTGCGCAACGACGAGGAAGCCGTGGCGCTCAGGCTTCCGTCGCTCTAGCGGGGAGGCGGGATGCGGCGGACCCTTCGCGCCGCGAACAGGGTGGCCAGGAAGCCGGCCGCGAACAGTCCGGCGGTGGTCGAGACGAGAGCCGACCAGGGCAGGCTGCGGTAGCCGCTGACGAGTTCGGGAGCGGCCGCGGCCAGACCGGCCAGAGTGCCGAGCAGGATGCCTCCGAGGAGGAGAGCCAGGTTCTCTACCAGCACCGCTCGTCCCAGGGTGCGGGTCCGAAATCCGAGAGCCGACAGCGCCGACAGTTCCGTGCGGCGCTCCAGGACGTTGCGGAGCAGAACGACCCCGAGTCCCAGCGTGCCGAGCAGGAACCCCAGCCCTCCCAGGGCCTGGAAGGTGGCCAGGTAGGTGTGTTCGATGGCGTCGTAGGCCGCCAACCGGTCGGCCGTGGATTCTGCGTCGAAGCCGTACCGTTCGAGACCCGACTCGAGGACGGTTCGGACCTCTTCGGTCCCCTGCTGCGAGGTCTCGAGGAGGAAGAAGCGGTACCCCGCTCGGTCGGGGAAGAGGGTGACGAACGCCTCTTCGGCGATCAACAGCTCGCTCTGAAAGAGGGAACCGTCGAGCAACGCCACGAGCTGCAAGCGCACCGGTTCCCCGCCTTCGGTGGTCACCTCGATCGTATCCCCGAGCCCCTTGTGCAGGATCCACTGGGCCGAGGCAAAGTCGGCGATCGCCGGATAGACCCCGGGTTCGAGCTGCTCCTCGAGCCAGCTCCAGGGGTTGTCCCGCGTCTCGAGCATGGAGTGAAACTCAAAGCGGTTCAGTGCACGGAATTGTGGCGGTACCCCGAGGATCCGCGGTTCGCTGGGTCGGTACAGGTTGAGACAGCTCGCGTCGTCGCCGGGGCGCAGACGGAAGGGGCTGGCGGCGAGGCCCTGGAGCCGCACGGCGTCGTCGGCCTCCGAGCCCAGGCCGCGGCCGAGGCCGAGCTCGCCGCGATCGGCGGGATCACCGAGGTCTCGGGTCAGGGGCAGGGAACTCTCGGCCCACAGCGAGAAGCCGCCGGCGCGGTGCACCAGCTCCTCGCTACTGATCGAGCCGCTGCCGCGAAAGGCGGTCACCAGACTGACGACGAAGCAGGCACTCGCGATCATGGCCACCGACAGGATGCTCCGCCGAGGTTGTCGCCCGAGGTTGCGAACCCCCAACACCCAGAGGGTGGGACCGCCGAGGGGGCGGGACGAGGTGCGGGGTCGGCGCAGCCGGTCGGCGAACAGCAGCACCCCTCCGATCAGGAGCAGGGCGCCCGCAGCCAGCGTCACCAGGGCGGTCGAGCTGGGAGGGAGCCAGGGGTGCGTGGCCAGCAGGAAGACGCCGAGAAAACCCAAGGCGGGGCCGAGCCAGCGGCGGCCGGAGTGCGGCGCAGCCGAGAGGGGGTCCTCGGGGCGCTCGGTCAGCGCCGCGATCGGGTCCTGGGACGCCAGCCTTCGCACCGTCCAGCGGATGGTGGCCAGCACCAGAGCGCTGCTGACGAACGCGCCGATCAGCAAGCTTCCGACCTGGAGGTGCAGGGTCAAGGCCGAGGTGCCCACCGCGGGGAGCCACCAGGTCTTCAGGCCGTGTAGCATGATCGAGGCGAAGAGGAGGGCGCCGAGCGTACCGAGGACGACTCCGCCGAGGCCGACGACGGCGCCTTCGGCCAGGAATCGGCGCTGCACTCTCGCCGGCGGGAAGCCGACGGCCAGCAGTAGGCCGACCTCACCCCGGCGGGTCTCGATGCCGAGCCGGAACAGCAGCGAGGTCAGCAGCGCGGCAGCGGCGATGAGGAAGAAGCCGAACCCCAGGAAGAGCTGCGAGAAGTCGGTCGCCCCGACCGAACCTTCCAGGGCCTGTTGGCGAACCGGTCGAAAGGTCAGGCCGAGGTCGGCGGGTTGCAGTCGTTGGACCAGGGTGGCGAGAAAACGTCCTTCGACGGTGGGGTCGAGGCTGCCTGCCGGCGCGGTGAGACGCAGCGAGGTCGCCGATCCGAACCGGCCCGCCCAGAAGCTGCGGCCGGCGGTCGACGAGACGAACGCCTTGGGGGCAGCTCCGTAGAGATCCCAGTACTCCTCGTCGCGATCGCGGATCAGGTCGAAGTCGATAGGGAAAGGCGGTTTCCAGCTCGAGATGTCGTCGACCTCGCTCATCCCCGGATAGGGTGGAGTCAGCGAGTCGTCGACCGCCAGACCTTCGAGTGCCGCGATGGCGGCCAGTCGGAAGCTCGCGGTCCGTGGCGTCAGCTGTTCGTGCGACCCAACCTCGAACCAGGTGAGTTCCAGCCAATCACCCAGTTGGGCTCCGAGGTCGTCGGCCGCCCAGCGGTCGAGCACGATTTCGTCGTCGGCGAGACTGGCGATCGGCAGGCCGTCGCCGTCGACCAGGAGACTCGATCCGGCGCCCGGGTCGAGGGCGCTGACGGTGGAATAGGAGACCACCCGGTCGGGCTCGCCGGCCACCGTCATTCGATTGGCCAGGTAGGTGAGGATCGGTGCGGCGTCGAGTCCGAGCTGTTCGGCCGCGGCGCGACCGGCCGCGGCTTCCGCCTCGGAGAGGATCAGGCGCTGGCTTTCGAGGACCGCGGTTTCGGGCGTGGCGCCGCGGCGCAGCGTCAGACCGAGGTCGTCAGGAGTCCAGAGGTGCTGCAGGCTGCTCTCCAGGTCTGCGGACGAGGCGCCGCGTGCCAGCAGGGCGTTGGCCCGGCCCGACTGGCCCAGGGCTCTCTGGGCCCGCGCCAGGGGCAGGTAGAGGGTCGGGGTCGAGCTCTGCGACTGGTCGAGGGAGAAGCGGTCGAGATCGGGGCCCGAGCCGGCTCGTGGCTGCAGGATGTCGACCAGGGTCAGTCGCTGGCTCTCGACCGCACCCTCGGCCCGTCGACCGACCAGGCTCTCCCGGGGCACCAGCGACACGGCGTCGAAGGTGACCAGGATCTCGTCGCCGACCGCGGCGTCCAACTGGCGAGCCAGGGCCTGGTTGACGATGGCCGAAGGGAAGATCTGGCCGCGGGCGCGGGCAAAGTCTGGCGGCTCGGTCCCACTGGCATCGAACGCCTCGAAGAACCGCTCGTCGACCCCCAAGAGCGTGGTGTGTTGGTGGCGGCGGCCGCTCTTTGCGTGGCGTACGGCGGCCGGGATCACGATCGCCGGGGCCACGAAGGGAGGCCTCTCGGAGTTGTCGGTCTTCGCCTGGAGGCTGTGGGTGAGTTCGTCGGCGAGGGGGTCGCGGACGAAGCGGGGACTGACCAGGACCGACTCGAGGTCGCCCAGGCGTCCGAGCGCGATCTGCTGCAGGCTTCCGCGCATCGAGTCGCCGACCACCAGCGAGCCGGTGAGCACAGCGGTGGCGACGGCGCAGCCGAAGGCCACCGCCAGGTGACTGCGCCAGAACCAGAGAAGGGAACGCAACACGCTAGGTCCCTCCTAGAGGGCGGTCAATTCGAGGCGACGGGGAAAGCGCTGCGCTAACGACTCGCTGTGGGTCACCGCCACCATCGTGGTGCCCTGCTCCTCCTGGAGTTCGAGCAGCAGGTCCGCCACCCGGTCGGCGGTGGCCGGGTCGAGACTCCCGGTGGGCTCGTCGCAGAGGAGGAGGCGGGGCCGCAGGACCAGCGCGCGGGCCAGAGCGGTCCGTTGCCGCTCGCCGCCCGACAGCTCGCCGGGTCGATGCTCGAGACGATGGCTCAGTCCGACCCGGTCGAGAAGCTCACGGCTCCAGCCTTCGTCGCGGGGTGTGTCGGGAAAGGCCAGACAGGGCAGCAGCACGTTCTCGAGCACCGTGTATTGCGGCAGCAGGTGGTGGTGCTGGAAGACGAACCCGACCCGCTGATTGCGGAAGCGGGCCAGTTCGGTGTCGTCCAGTGTGGCTAGGTCGACGCCATCGACGAGGATCCGACCCTGGTCCGGCGGTTCGAGGGCCCCGAGGAGATGGAGCAAGGTGCTCTTGCCACTGCCCGAAGGACCCGTGATCGCCAGGGCTTCTCCCGCTTCGAGGGTTAGCGAGAGGTCCTTCAGCACCTCCACCCGCGAGTCGCCCAGGCGGTAGCCTTTGCCCACCGCTTCGAGGTACACCCGACCCCGGTCGCTCACGCCGGACTCCGAGGTTCGAGGGCGTCGATCGCCGCCGCCAGGGGTTCGGGGATCGGCACCAGCTCGAGGCTCTCACCCCCCACCCGACAGCAGACCGAGGCCAGCTCGCCGCGGGCGACGAGCCGCTCCTCCACCGACAGTTCGAACGAGAAGGTCAGAGAGCTGCGTCCGCGCCGGGACACCGCCACCGCGATGGCGACCTCGTCGCCGAAGCGCAGGGGACTCTTGTAGTCGCACTCGGCGTGGACCCTCGGCCAGCCAATGGCGACGCCCTCGACTTCGGTGTGCACCTCGAATCCGAGCGCCTGGCGAAAGGCGTGCTCGGCCGTTTCCATGAAGATGAAGTAGCGCGAGAAGTGCGCGATTCCGGAGAGGTCGGTATCGGCGAACTCTACGCGGCGATGGACGATGAACGGAGTCTTCACGGCGCCCATTGTCGCACGCCGGCCGCTGGGCGCGGCGGCCCACCGGAACCCGCGACGAGGTCTCGGTGGACGCCGGGGGATCGCTTGGTTCAGTCCTGGCGCGCCAGGAGTTGGTCGAACCCGTGGATTCGGATGCGCAGCAGGTCGTCCTGGCTCAGGTTGGTCATCCCGCGGTCCGCCAACTCCCGGACCAGATCTGGCGTCACGCCGTGGATTCGGAAGGCGAGGAGATCGTCGCTCGACAGGTCGCCGTAGCCGACCTCGGCCATCGATTGGATGAAAGCTGGCGTCACCCCGTGGATCCGGAAAGCGAGGAGATCGTCCGCCGACAGGTGGTCGAACCCCGCCGCCCGCATCGATTCGATGAACTCGGTGGAGACCCCGTGGATACGGAAGGCCAAGAGGTCGTCTTCGCTCAAGTGCCGGTAGCCCTGACGGGCGAGTTCGTCGGCGTAGGCGGCGGTGACGCCATGGATCTTGCGGGCGATCATCTGCTTCAGGTCCGGTGGGCTCTGCCCGGCCTCGATCTCCGCCTCGATCTCCGCCACTTCGATACCGTGGACTCGCAGTTCGATGAGACGATGTGGAGGCAGCTTTCGATACCCCAGGCGCTCGAGCTGCTCGATGAAGGTGGGCGTGACCCCGTGGATCGAGAAGGCCAGCAGGTCTTCGTCGTCGAGCCCAGGGTAGCCCGCGCGCTCGAGGTCGGCGACGAAGGCGGGCGTGATGCCGTGGATGCGGCGGGCTACCAGGTCGCGGAGCCGAGGAAGGGGCTCACCGGCCGCGATCTGAGCCCGCACCTCGTCGAGGTCGACGCCGTGGATTCGGACTTCCAACAGCTGGTCGGGGCTGGGGCGACCGTAACCGAGTTCGTCGAGCTCGCGGATGAACTCGGGCGAGACGCCGTGGATGCGGAGGGCCACCGCATCGTCGAGCCCGAGGTCGTAGCCCAACGCTTCGAGGCCTTCTAGATAGGCCAGAGAGAGATCGATGAGAGCGAGAAAGGGGGCTTCCTCGTGCACCTCCTCGACCGGGAATCCACGCTGGTGCAGGGCTCGCTGGTATTCGAGGTTCGGAGCGAAGGAGAAGACGCCGGCCTCACGGTAGCCTCGCCGTTCCTCCAATTCGAACCGGAAGGTCCCGGCCTCACGCTCGAGCCGATAGCCGCCGCCTTCCAGAGGCACGAGGGCATCCCGCTGCCGTTGAGAGAGGGTCGTTCCAAAGCGGTTGCGCTGCCGCTCGTCGCGCAGGGTGAGGTGGGCCTCTCCCCCGGGGCGGGACTCGAGCGACCAGCGACCGGTGGCCAACGACTGGCCGGTACGGGAGGTCGACAGCGTATCGCCGGGGTCCGGTGTGAGCGGAGAGGGTCCCATCCAACTCGTGCCGGGTGGTACTCCGACGAGCAGGGTCAGACCGGCGAGAGCGGTAGCACGGAACCATCGTGGCAGGAGGGGGGCAAGGGAGGAGGCGGATCGCGTCATGAGGGACTTCCTGGGGTAGAGATTGGGTGGGGTCTACCTCGGAACTACCGTGGCCGGGCGCAGAGGTTACGCCGTTGGCATCTGGCGGGCCCAGCGGTCAGAATGGGGCGATGGAGAACCTGTGGAAGAAACTACAGCTCGCGACGGTCGACCGAGTCGTGCTGCTCGAGGCGCCGGAGAGTTTCCGGAGCGCCGAGCAGGCGTTGGGAGACGTCGAGGTCGTGCGGAGTCTGGAGGAGGTGGAGGCGGTCGGGTTCCTTCTCGCGTTCGTCCGAAGTGCCGGCGAGATCCCCGTGGTGGCGAAGGCCTTGGACGGTCGCTTCGCCGAGGATCCCACCGTGTGGCTGGCCTATCCCAAGAAGTCCTCGAAGCGGTACGAGAGTGACATCGAGCGAGACCACAGCTGGCGTCCGTTGGGTGAGCTCGGATTCGAGGCGGTTCGCCAGGTGGCGATCGACGAAGACTGGTCGGCGTTGCGGTTTCGACGGGTCGAGCAGATCGCGACGCTGCGGCGGGATCCGCGGCGGGCGATGACGGTCGAAGGCAAGCGCCGTGCTGCCTCGGCGACCCGCCGAGACGGCGACTAGGGGGTAGAACCCGAACCGGTCGTGGCCGAGTCCGCGGCCAGGATCGACCGATAGACCGCCAGTGTTCGCTCGGCCATCGTCGTGTCGTCGAAGTCGCGGTGGACGGCGGCCCGGCCGGCCGTGGCGAGTCGTCGTCGGGTGGGCTCGTCGTCGAGGAGCCGACGCAGGCTGCCGGCGAGGGCGCTGATCGAACCGGCGGCGTGCAGTACGCCGCCGCCGGTGGCGCGCACCATCTCGGGGAAGGAGCCGTGGTCGGGGAGAACCGTGGGGACTCCCGCGGCCATCGCTTCGAGGGCAGAGAGTCCCTTGGCCTCGCGGTAGGTGGTGGGAAGAGCGAACAGGTGGACCCGGCCCAAGAGACCGAGTTTTCCGGCCCGGTCGACCTCCCCCAGGTACTCGAAACGATCGGCGAGCCCCCACGCCTCGACCTGTTGTCGGAGTCCGGCGAAGTACGCCTGGTCGCGGGTTCCCAGGTAACCGGCGGCCAGGATGCGGGTGCTGTCGTCGCCCTCGTCGCGCAGGGTCCGCAGAGCGGCGACCAGGTGGTGCAGGCCCTTCTCGGGGCAGATCCGGGCCAGGAAACCGATGGTCGGCGGACCCGTCGGGTCGGCGGCGGTGTAACCGTCGAGGGAGATGCCGAGGGGCACGACCGCGATCCGGTCCGGTTCGACAGCGAGTCGATCGGCCATCGCGTCCGCGTAGTACCGACTGGGGGCGAGAAAGCGATCGACCTCGGCGGCGCGCCGGCGCATCTCGGTTTCCGCGGCCTTGCGGTGGCTCGGGAGCAGGTCGTCGAGGAAGAGGTCCTCGCCCTGGAGCGAGACCACGACGGGTACGCCGACTTCGCGGCGCAGCTGTCGGACGAGACCGAGGAACAGCGAATTGGTGATGTGGATGACGTCGGGCTGGAGCTCCCGCAGCCAGCGACAGAGCTTGTCGAGTTCCTTGCGTTGCGGGCCCGCCTCCCCTTGCAGCACGGCCAGCGTCAGTTCGCCCAGCTCGCGGGCGTCGGTCGAGCCGGCAAACCGCGACACCCAACGCAGCAGACCGCGTTGATCGAGGAGTCGGTCGAGGAACCGGGGGGTGTGGCGGAAGAGCCCCGTCTTGAGCTGGAGGTAGACGTTGATGGCACCGTAAAACACCCGACCCTGGCTGACGTTCGGCTCGTCGGTTCGCATCGGGGTGTAGGTAGGGATCAACGTCACGTCGTGTCCCAGTTGGAGCATGGCGGCGGCCAGCGCGTTGTCGTGGATGCAGCTGCCGCAGTACATCCCGGCGGCGCCCGCCGCGATGTAGGCGACCTTCAGCGGCGTAGGCTCCGTCATACCGACTCCTCGCTCCCTTCGCCGAAGAAGCGACCGAGGTGGGCGGTCGAAGGCGCCTGTGAGAACCAGGAGCCGAGCAGCAGAGCGGCGGCCGAAGCGAGCAGAAGCTGGGCGATCGGCGGCGCGCCGTGGCCGTGGCCCCAGGAGCGCCAGAGTAGGACACTCCAGCCGATGGCGGTGGTCAGCAGACAGGCCACCGCCCCGGTAGCGGTCGACCGGCGCCAGTAGAGAGCGGCCAGCACCAACGGCAGCAGGCCGGTGAAGCCGGTGAACGACCAGATCCCCAGACGGAAGATCGTGCTCTCGACCGTGATCGCCAGGACGAAGGCCACCACCATGACCAGCGCCACTCCGAGCCGTCCCCAGAAGAGCTGTCGGGTTTCGCTGCCCTGCGCTCCTCCGAGACCACGACTGATCAGGGTACCGAGGGCGAGGACCTGGGAGTCGAGAGAGGACATCACCGCCGCCAGCACACCCGCCGCCAGGACCCCGGCCATGATGGCCGGCGTGTGACCTTCGATCAGTCGGATCAGGATCGAACTGGCAGCCGGACCCTCGAGGCCGGGGAGGACCACGGCTCCGACCACGCCGAGCAGCACGCTCGGAAGCCAGACGGCTGCCACGCAGAGGGGGTAGGCCACGACCGGCAGTCGAAACGCCGCCTGACTTCGTGCCGTCAGCCAGTGCATGAAGAGGTGGGGAAACATGCCGACCGAAAGCGGCACCAGGGTGTAGGAGAGCATCTCTCGGGGCGTGATCAGGTCACCGCGCACCAGGAGTTCGGGTCGTTCGCGCTGGGCGCTGTCGAGGATTGCCTCCAGCCCTCCCACGCTCCGCAGGATGAGGAGGGTCGCCACCCCGCCCAGGACCACGAACACCGTGGTCTGCAGGGCGTTGGCCCAGGCGGTGCCCCGGGCTCCTCCCAGGCTCACGTAGGTCAGGACCACTGCACACAGCAGGAGCGATCCGACCCATTCGGCGATCACTCCGCTCGTAATCTGGGAGAGGGTGAGGCCGGCGCCCTTGATGCCGATCAGGAGGTAGGGCAACAGGAAGAGCACGACGATCGGCAGCAGCAGCTTGCCGACCACCGCCGAACCCCAACGGGCCTCGAAGAGTTCGGTCTGGGTGACGAACCCGTGGCGTCGGCCAAGGCGCCACAGCGGTCGGCCGACGAAGAGAAAGACGACGGGTACGACCAACGCCGAGGACGAGGCCATCAGGGCGAAGACCCCGATCCCCCGCCGGTACGCTTCGCCGGAGGCTCCCAAGAGGGAGAACGCCGTCATGTGCGTGCCGAACAGGGAGAGCAGCAGCAGGAGCGGCCCGATCGAGCGGCTGGCCACGAAGTAGTCCTCACCGGTGCTCTGCAGGCGGATGCGGCTCGCCACTCCCACCCCGAGGACGAGGCAGAGGTAGAGCGCGATGACGAAGAGGGTCACTGCGACTGGCTCCGCGGGGCGTCGAGGCGACGCACCACCCACCACAACGCGGCACTGACCAACCCGCAGTAGAGCAGATGGAAGGTCAAGCCGATCGGCAGGCCGAGTAGCCGCTGGCTAGCGTTCCACCACCAGAGGTCCTGATGGAGCAGGAAGAGGACCAGCAGCAGAGCGGCGATCGCGGCGCGGCCGAAACCGCTCACGAGACGGGTTCGGCCGGCTGGTCCGCGAGGTGGGCATCGAGGTCGGCCAGCAGTCCGGCCGGCGAACGCTCGAAGACGCGCCCCACGAGCATGTCCACCAGGTCCTGGCGGCGGTGCGGATAGGCCCGGAGGAAGGATCCGAAGTGGAAGTCCGGGTCGTAGTAGGCACGCACCAGCCGCTTGAGGGCATCCAGGCCGGCCGTGAACTCGGCCTCGAAGCGCCCCAACGAGGCCGCCGACAGGTCGTCGTCGCGCAGCGCCGCGTCGATGGCGTCGGCCGCCATCTCCCCGGAGGTCAACGCCAGGAAGACGCCGGTCGAATAGATCGGGTCGAGGAATCCGAAAGCGTCACCGACCAACACCCAGCCGTCGCCGCTGAGGGATCGACTGCGGTAGGAAAAGTCGCGCAGCGCGGTCACCGGCAGGACCCGCTCGGCCTCCGCCAGGCGTTCGGCCAGCGCCGGGCAGTCGGCGAGTTCCTCTTCGAACACGATCTGAGGGTCAGCGGTCCGGCCGTCGATGAGGTGCGTGAGGGGGGCCACCACCCCGACACTCGCGAGGTCTTCCGGAAGGGGGATGAACCAGAGCCAGGCGCGCCGGCTCGACGTCTGATAGATGATGGTCGCCCCTTCGTCGCGGCCGGAGTCCCGCCGAGCCCTGCGGTAGTGGGTGAAGAAGCTGACGTTGCGGTCGAGACCCGGCTCCTCGTGGCGCAGGCCGAGCTTCCGGGCGATGAGGGTGCTCTGGCCGGTGGCGTCCACGACCACGCGGGCGCTGACCTGACGCTCGGCGCCGTCGCGCCGCAGGCGAACCCCGGTGGCGCGGCCCTGGTCATCGAAGAGAACCTGTCGCACCTGAGTTCCGACCTCGACGGTGGCTCCACAACGTTCGGCATTGCGGCGCAGCATCGGGTCGAACTCGGAGCGCAGGACCTGCCAGGTCTGGGCGCGCTCTCCGAGGTCGGTCTCGGTGAAATAGAAGGGCGCGGAGGCGCGCCCTCCTCCCGAGAAGAACTGCACGCTGTGCTTGGCCGGGAAGTGGCTACGGCGCATTTCGTCGAGAACACCGAGGCGATGCAGGACGTCGAAGGTCGCCGGCATCAGCGACTCGCCGATCCGAAACTCGGGCTGCGCCGCCTTCTCCACCAGCAGCACCCGGTGGCCCAGTTGGGCCACCAGAGCGGCAACGGTGGCGCCGGCCGGCCCTCCTCCCGCTACGACCACGTCGTAGTCAGAGGGGGGGCTACTGAGAGGCTCCTCGGTACCGACGGTCGGGACATGCGACAAGGGTGGGGTCCTCCGGGTCGAGATGAAGGGGCGGTAGGCCCCGCAGCAGATCAGACGATCAGAATCGTACCTCGACTCCTAGCCGGGCACCGAACGGCGAACCGGGGATGGCCGAGTTCGAGCCAAACCCGCGGCTCTCGTACTCGGTGTCGGCGAGGTTGTCGAGATGCAGCGAGAAGCGCCATCGGGGCAGGGAGTAGATCAGACTGGCGTCGAGGATCGAGTAGGCGTCGATCTCCGCCGCGTTGTCTTCGGCCAGGAACTGGTCGTCGACGTATCGTGCTCCCAGGCTCGCGACCCAGGAGCCGACGTGGTGGCTGACCCAGAGCGTCGCCAGGTGCTCGGGAGAGAGCGCCGAGCGGTTGCCGGAGCGGTCGAAGACGAGGAACGGCGGATTGCTGCCGGTCGGGACCAGCTCCGAGAATCGGGTCAAGGTGGAGTCGGTGTAGGCGTAGACGAAGGTGGCGCGGGTCTGGTCCGAGAGGCGAGCCCTGAACTCGAGCTCCAATCCCTGCGCCTCCTGGTCTCCGATCTGTTGCGTGAAGCCGTTGTCGTCGGCGATGGCGATGTTGTCGCGCACGATCTCGAACAGCGCCACCGACACGGTGCCGCGGCCGCCCCAGAGTTCGTGGCGGGCGCCGATCTCGATCTGCTGACTCTCTTCGGGCTGTCGCTCTCCGACCACCCGGGCGGAGGGGGGAGCGAAGGAGCGGGCGCTGTTGGCGTAGATCGAGAACCGCCGGTTTGGCGAGTAGACCAGTCCGACTAGCGGCGACAGTTCGTCGTCGGAGCGAGAATCACCGCGCACGGAGTCCTCGAATTCGATCCGGTCGAAGCGCGCGCCGAGGAGCAGTTGCCAATGCTCGGAGAGCGCCATCTGGTCGATGAAGTAAGGGGCCAGGATCTCGGTGGTCGAGTTGCCGGCCTGGTGTTGACTGGGGAGGAAGAAGAGCGGTTCGCTGGCCGTCTCTACCGGAGCGAGCAGGTCCATGAAGGGCAAGATGGCGACGTCGAGGGTGTACTCGTCCTCGAGGCGAGCGATCTCGAGGCCGAACAGGAAGCGGTGCTGGATCGAGCCGGTGTCCAGACTCCAGACCACCTCGGACTGGTTGCCGAGAAAGCTCTGGTCGTCGTCGAGGGCGGTCAGGGTCCGAGCCAGGGTGAGGCGCCCGCCGGCGAACGGATTGGGGAACACTCCCGACATCAGGGTGCCGGTGGACTCCCAGTCGAGTCCTCGGAGGTAGCTCTTGTTGCGCAGGGTGAGGCGGTCGGAGACCTGGTGCTCGACGTCGACCTGGAACCGCGTGATGTCCTGCTCCGAGAAGTCGAAGGGTGAACCGTAGGATCGCTTGCGATCGATCTCGGAGAGCAGTTCGCCGCCGACGAGGGGGAGTCCGCCATCGGGCAGGAAGTCGGAGGATGCGAGTTCGACGTTGAAGTGGAGGCTGGTGCGATCGTCGGGCCGCCAGCCGAGCACCGGATTGACCGCGATCACCTCGCTGTCGGTCGCGTCCCGGTAGCCACCGCGCTCACGGTAGATGCCGTTGAGGCGAAAGGTCAGGGCGTCGCCCCCCAGAGGTTGATTGAGATCGATCTGCGCCTCGGTGGTGTCGAAGCTGCCCCCGGCGAGTCGCGCGATGCCGAACGAAGTCGGCGTCGGCTGCTTACGGACCAGGTTGACCGCCGCCGCCAGAGGGTTGCTGCCGTAGAGGAAACCCGCCGGGCCCTTGAAGACCTCGACCCGTTCGGTGTTGTACATCTGGTAGAACGTGGCCTCGGGTTCGGGGGCTCCGTCGGTCAGGACGAGTCCGCTCGAGGTCGAGTCGAATCCACGCACGATGAAGAGGTCGAACACGCCGTTGCCGGTCTGCGCGTTGACTCCGCTCACTCCGGCCAGGGCGTCGCCGAGCACCTCGGCTCCTTGCTCGATCAGCAGATCGGCGGAGACGACGCCGACGTGAGCGGGGGTCAGAGCGAGCGGCACCGGAAGCTTGGTGGCGATCGTGTTCGAAGTCGGAGCGAAGGGTAGGCTCTCCTCGACCAGGAGGCGTTCTTCGAGAACCAGGGCGACTCGACACTCCTGGCTCGACACTTCGGTCGAGTCGCAGGAATCGTCCTGGCCTCCCTCCTCGGTGGAGAACGTCGGCGGTGCGAGCCAGAGAAGGGCCGCCAGGGCGGCGGTCGCACTCCGGCGGAGAGGCAGAAGGGTCTTGCTTGGCGTCATGCTGTGGCGTATCCAGACCGAGCTCGAAGCATCGGCACTTGTTGTTCTCGTGGTTCTCGGGACCTGCTGCCTTCGCGGCCCGGTCCCGATGGTGAGGGCGACTCTACTGCAGGATCAGCGGCCGACGGCGAGGGCGACCATCTCGGATTGCGAACGAAGGTAGAGGATGCCGTCGGCCAGGGCCGGCTGGCCCCAGGTCCGTGCCTTGAAGGGTCGACTCTCGGCGCTGGCTTCGAAGCCATCGGGGGAAGCCTTGCCGATCAGCAGCTGCCCCTGTTCCCCGAACACGATCAGCTGGCCGTCGGCATAGATCAGCGATCCCTTGCCCAGTCCGCGGTGTCCCCAGTGCTCTTCGCCACTGACCGCGTCGATGCACTTGAGCGTGCCGTTGTCGAAGCCGTAGATCTTGCCGTCGACCAGGACCGAGCTGTTGAAGTGGTTGCGCATGCCGCGACTCTTCCAGACCTCTCGGGTCACGAAGTCCTCACCCTCCTTGTCGATACGAAAGAAGGCCGCGCCGACGTCGTAGGCCGAAGAGAAGAAGACCCCGTTCGGGGGCACGAACACCGGCATCGCCGCGTTGACGTCGTAGGAGGTGCGCCACGGGATCTCCCAGTAGCGGTCGCCGTTGTCTGCATCGATCGAAACCAGGCCCGCTGCGGTGAAGAAGAGCACCTGGGGCGTGCCGGCGATGGTCACCGCCAGCGGTGACGAGTAGCCGGGAGACTCGTTGCCCGAGGCCCAGTTGAGAGAGCCGGTCGCGGTGTCGAAGGAGGCCACCGAGTGTCCGCGGCGTCCGCCGACCTCGACCAGGAGTTGGTCGCCGAGCACCAACGGTGATCCCGAGATCCCCCACTGCGGGATCTTGGCACCGTACTCTTCGACCAGGTCGACCTTCCAGCGCACCGTTCCGCTCTCGGCGTCGAGGGCAGCGAGCTTCCCGAGCGCGCCGAGGACGTACACGCTGTCGCCGGCGACGGTGGGCGTAGCGCGGGGGCCGCCGCCCTGACCATCGGGACGGTCGCGGTCGATGATCTGCTTCCACAGGCGCTGGCCGGTCTTGGCGTCGTGAGCGACGGCCATTTCGGTACCGGCCGAGGAGACCAGGGTGTGGACCCGACCGTCCGCGACCGCCATCGACGAGTAGCCTAGGTCTCCCACGTTGACGCGCCAGAGTTCTTGCGGCCCGGTTTCCGGCCACGCCGCCCGCAGCTTCTCAGTGGCGGCATGGCCATCGCGGTCGTTGCCCCGGTACTGCGTCCAGTCGGCAGCTCCCGCGGGCAGGGTCAGTAGGGCTCCGAGCGTGGCCACGCAGAGAAGAAAAGGCACGGGGCGGGGGGTCGTGGGCATAGGTCCTCCGGCGGGGTCGAGCGGTTGAAGGTCAGGTGTAGCGGGCACCGCGATAGCGGTCGGCGTAGAAGCGCGGGAGCAGCGAGTCGACGCGCAGCAGCCCGTCGGTGGTCAGGACGATCTCGTCGGGCCCAAAGTCGAGCATTCCTTCGTCGCGCAGGGCGGTGAGCGGCTCGTACCAACGCTGGACGACGTCGACCCCGAACTTCGCGGCAAACGGGGTGGTGGCGAGTCGACCGAGCTTGAGCTGCAGGATGAACTCCCGGGTGAGACGGTCCTCTTCGCTGGTGACGAAGGCGCGGGCGACCGTCGACTCGCCGCGCGTGGCCCGGGCGAGGTACTCTCCCCAGCCGTCGAGGTTCTGGAAGTGCACTCCCGACAGGTGCGAGAACGAGGCCACGCCGGTTCCCAGGAGATCGCAGCCCTGCCACACCGAGTTGCGGTAGACGAAGCGTTGCTTCGGCTCCTTGACCATGGTGTAGGCGCTCGACTGGTGGTAGCCGGCGGCGGCGAGCTGTTCGAAGGCGTAGAGCTGCCAGGCGCGCTTCTGGTCCCAGTCGGCGAAGGAGTTGTCGACCTCGCCCTGCATCAGACCCTTGGCGTAGCGGGTGTTGAAGGGCAGTTCGAGTTGGTAGATGGTCACGCTGTCAGGGGCGAGGTCGACGGTACGGGCGACCGTGTCGCGCCAGGCGGTCCAGTTCTCTCCCACCATGCCGGCGATCAGGTCGATGTTGAGCTGCTCGAAGCCGAGTTCCTCGATCCACGGCAGGCACCGCCAGATCTCCTTCGAGACGTGGGCTCGGCCGTTCTCGCGCAGCACCTCGTCGTCGAAGTTCTCGATGCCCAACGACAGGCGGGTGACCCCGATGGCGCGGATCGCCTCCAGTTTGCTGCGGGTCAACGTGCCCGGCTCGCACTCGAAGGTGACCTCTTCGACCCCGTTCCAGGGCAGGGCTCCCTGCACCCGCTCCACCAGTCGATGGAGGTGCTTGACCGAGAGGTAGGACGGCGTCCCGCCGCCGAAGTAGACAAAACGCAGTGGCCGTCCCGCCACGGCGGGCTGCTGAGACAGGGCTTCGACTTCGGCGGCCAAGGCATCGACGTAGCTGCCGATCTCGTCGAAGTTCTTGTCGGTGTAGACCCGGAAGTAGCAGAATTTACAGCGCTTGCGGCAGAACGGGATGTGGAGATAGAGGCCGAGCGGCGTCGCCGTCTGCGGTGGGCCGCTCAGGGCCCTTTCGACGGCTGGCACCGCCTCCTCGCTCCAGGCCGAGTACGGGGGGTAGTTCGAGACGAAGACACTGCCGACTTCGGTCTCGGGCGTTGCCATCCCCGCAGTCGCCGGTTCGGGGCGCTCGATCGGAGGGGTAGAGGAGGTCGAACTGGGGTTCTGCGTCATCTTGGGACCTTCTGCCGCGGTGCTGTCCGGGTGGTGGTTTGGGGGGAGCTGGGGCGAGCCGGCGGCAGTATAGCAACGGCTACGCCTTAGGTACGGAGGCTACGCCGCAGGGTTGCGGCCAACCCGCCGGCCACTCCGAAACACCGTCTCGGGTCCGGTCGGTGCGGTGGGCTCCGGTGCCGGACCAGGCTGGGTTCGGAGGTCATCCGAGGTGCGTCGTCCCGCAGATCGACCCTCCTCGGACCCAGGGAAAGCCTGGCTGGGGCGAGTCGGATGGCCCGAGTCGCCTGGCGGGAGCTGGGTCCTCTGTCCTCTCTGGCGCGGGAGTGTCATCTCCCGGGGGCGTCCGGGTGCCCGGAGAGGACGGCCGACGGCAACGACTCGTCGGAGAAGGCCGGCTTGGGGCAGGTGCCGCGGCTGGTATGGTCTGTGCAGTCAAAACTGTCGAGACATCGACAGTCCTCTACCGACCCGGAGTTTCGCCATGCGACACATCGCCTCCCTTTCTTCTGGCGCGGCCCTGCTACTGGCCCTGGTCTCGACCTTCCCGGGGGGAGGGGCGCGGCCGGCAGTGGCGCAGGCGAACCCCGGCGCTGGTGTGGAGGCCTTCGGCGAAACCGTCGACGTCCACCTGGTGACGGTGGAAGTCTCGGTCAAGGCTTTCTTGGGTGAGCGCAACCACATGGAGTTCACCGCCGAAGACTTCGAAATCTACGAGGACGGCGAGCCGCGACCGATCACCCACTTCGAGAGGATGGCTGAGGGTCAGATGTCGAGCGTGGTCGCGCCGGTCGCGGCGGCGGGATCTTCCGTCGTCGGCACCCCGCGTACCGTTCCCCGCTCGGTGGTTCTCGCCTTCGACCTCGCGAGCCTCCGGGGTCACGAGATCCAGCGTGTGGCCCAGCGCGCGTTGCACTACGTCGAGACCTCGGCCGACCCGACGGTACGCTGGGCGATCGTCACCGTCGGTCCAGGGTCGCGGGTTCTCCTGCCGTTCACCGCTGAAAGGCCTGCCCTGCGGGCGGTCTTGAATTCGCTCACGGATCAGGCGCCAGGGGTTCCGATCATGGGCTGGGGAGTCGGTTCGTTCATCGATCTGCCCGAGCCAGCGCCCGAGGAGCCTCTTCCTACTGACCAGGAGCGGTTCGCTGATCTCCAGTCGGTGGACCAGCTTATCGGGTACAGCACGTCTCGCGTGGCCAAGATGCGGGCGCACGCCCTCTTCGACTCGTTGCGCCAGCTGCTGCAAGGTTGGTCGAGCCTCGAGGGCGCCAAGGACCTGGTGATGTTCTACCGGCCGGGCCTGAGCTACCTACCCCCCAACTCGGGCCGGGTCTCGATCTCGGACCTGCACCAGATCCACGAGGAGGTCGAGGACGTGGCCCGCTGGGCGGCGGCGGCTGGTTTCAGCCTGCACGCTCTCGACGCAGGGGGCTTGTCGAATCCGGCCGTGGATGACCAGGCTCGAAGCCTGACAGACGGGCATACGGTGCCCCAGGCCCTGGCGGTGGAGAGCGGAGGCCGCCACCTGGCTCTCAACGATCTCGGGCGGGGCCTCGATCTGGCCACCGACCGTTCCCGCAATCACTATCGGCTCTCCTTCCAGGTCGCGCGGGCCGCCGATGGCCGGGAGCACGAGATCGAGGTCAAGCTGCGGCACCCCGGGCTGTTCCGGGTGCGGCACCCGACCACCTACCTCGACCTGACTCCGCGGCAGCGGCTGCTGCACCAACTCGCGACTTCGGCCAACATTCCCAAGACGGCGGATCGGCTACCGGTGGCTCTGGTGGTTCGGGTCCTGCCCGAACGGAAGGGTCGGATGCCCCTGCACGCGTTGCTCTCGGTTCCGGCCGAGCGTCTCGGGCTACTCTGGGACGAGGAGCGGCGGACCGCCGAGGTCGAGTTCTTTCTCGCCGTCTACGACGCGCGGGGGGAGCTGATGGCGGTCGAGAGCGAACGACGCAGTGTCGAGCAGCCGGCGACCGGCGAGCAGCTCAGCCAGGTGTTCTCGACCGAGCTACCGGCCGGGAACTACACCATCGCCATGGAGGCGCTCGACACCGTCGATGGCAACGTCGGGATGGACTACGCTCAGATCCACCCCTAGCGACGGTCGGCCTCGGGCGCGGCACCAAAGGCCAACAGCAGGCCATCGAGGTTGCCCAAGATCAGGTATCCGTTGCCGACCGCGGGCGAGGCGGTGAAGTCGCTGCCGCCATCAAACTGCCAACGGACGCTGCCGTCCGCCAGATCGAGGGCGTACAGATGACCGCTGAGCGACGCGACGAAGACCCGGTCTCCGACGATGACTGGCGACGAGTCCACCCGGGCTGGAGTCGAGTGGCTCCAGATCAGGGAGCCGGTCGTCAGGTCGAGCGCGTGGACCCGTTTGTCGCGACCGCCGATCACGGCGCGGCCGTCGCGCACGGCCGGCGACGAGTAGAAGGGGAACTCGCTCGACGGCGGGTCGTAGCTCCACTGCGTGGCCGCTTTCTCGAGATCGATCCCCAGGACGCGGCTCTCCATCGTGCCCACGATGGCTTGACTTCCCACGATGGCGGAGCTTCCGGCGAGGATCGCACCGAGGTCCGCCTGCCGCCGCTCCGCACCGGTGGCAGCGTCGATCTCGCGGAAGACGCCATCGCACCCGCCGACGAACAACGACCCACCGACCACCGCCGGAGTGGCGTTGACGTAGGAGGCGGTCTCCAACTTCCAGGCCAGCGAACCATCCTTCTTCTGCAGGGCGTAGACGAACTGGTCGTAGGAGCCGAACAGCACGAGATCGCCGAAGAAGTTGGCCGAGGAGGTGATCCCACTGTCGGCGAGAAAGCTCCAACGCTGCTCGCCCGTGGTGCGATCGAGGGCGTGGAAGACGCCCCCTTCGTCGCCCAGGTAGAGGGTGTCGCCCAGGACCGAAGGAGAGGATTTGATCGGGTGCTCGGCCACGAACTGCCAGCGTTCACCGCCGGTGGCGAGGTCCAGAGCGTAGACGTGCCCGGCGTCGCTGGCCACGTAGACCGTATCGCCGACGATGGCCGCGGTCGACTCGATGCCGCCCTCGGCATCGAAACTCCACAGCGGAACGAGCTCCGCCGGCAGCGGGTCGGTGGCGACGCCGGTCAACGCGGCGTCGCCGCGGAAGGAGGGCCAATCCGCCGCCGCCGTCGAGGCCAGTGCGAGTCCGGTGCCGATCAACAGGAGCCGGCCGAGGGGCCGGAAGCCAAGGCTGCCCAGCCGGGTTCGGGGGTGGGGGTCAAGCAACGCCACGGTAAAGCTCCTCGAAGTCGGACGCCGTGAGAGGGCGTGGATTGTAGGTACCGGTCCACTCCTCGGTGGCGAGGGCGGCGAGTTCGGCCCAACGGCCCGCCTCCACTCCGAGTGCGCCGAGCCCGTCGGGGAGGCCGAGGCTGCGACCGATCTCCTGCAGTCGGGCCGCCAGCGTGGCCGCACCGCCCAGGGCCTCGTAGCGGCTCGCGACCTCGGAGTCCGCACCGTTGAAGCGAACCACCGCCGGCAGCAGCAGTCCAACCGCCACGCCGTGCCGCACCCCGCAGCGTGCCGTCAGGGGATTGGCGGCGGCGTGGGCCGCACCGAGCATCGATTGTTCGATGGCGGCGCCGGCCAGGTGGGCCCCGAGGGCCATGCGACCGAGGGCCGACTCGCTCCCGGCCAGCGCCTCCTCCCACGCGGGTTCCAGGAGGTGCCAGGCGAGCAGCGACAGGGTGCGAGAGGTCGGGGTGGCGGCGCGGCTCACCAGGCTCTCTACGGCGTGCGACAGGGCATCGAGCGCGGCGGCGGCCGCGATCGCCGGGGGGGCGGTGGCCAGGATCGACGGGTCGAGTAGCACCGCCGAGTAGCGAGCTCCGGCGGCGCCACACGCCATCTTGCGCCCACTTTCGGGATGGGAGAGCACCGCGTAGGCCTGGGCCTCCGAACCGGTGCCGGCGGTGGCCGGAATCGCCACGGAGGGCCACATCGGTTCGCTGGTTTCGACGTAACCCCAATAGTCGGCCATCTTGCCCCCCTGGGTCAGCAGAAGGTGCAGACCCTTGGCGGCGTCGAGCACGCTGCCCCCGCCGAGGGCGACCAGGCTGTCGATCGGTTCGTCCCGCAGCCGTCCCGCCGTCGCTTCGACCCACTCGGTGGTGGGATTCTCGGTGACTTCGTCGACCACGATCGGTTCCAGTCCAGCCGCGGCGAGCGAGTTCCACACCACGTCGACCTGACCGGCGTCGGTCATGCCGCGGTCGGTGATGAGAAGAGGCGTCTGTCCCCGACCAGCGATCCAGGCACCGGCCCGGTCGGCGTAGCCGATCCCGGCGTGCAGCTCGATCCCGGCGAGTCGGGCCGTCCAGGGGTCGGCCCCGCGCCGCGACTGGAGCAGCGGCGGCAGTCGGCGGAGTGCGGCCAGATCACGGCGCGCCTCCGCCTCGGACATCAGGTAGCCGGTCACCGGGGTGATGGACTCCCAGCGCTCGTAGCGAGGTCGTGCTGCAACGCGCGCTGCTCGAACAGGTGGTGGAACAGGTTCCCCTCGTGCGGTTGATCCCACGATACCCGAGTGGTGGGAATCGCTCCCAGGTTGAGTCGGTCGACGCGCCGGTCGTCGAGGAAGCGTCGCTGGAATCCGGGGTCGTCACTGATCACCGACAGCACCAACGTCTCGCCCAGGTGATCGATCAGTTGCTCTGTGGGAGCTTCGACGATCGTGACCAGCGGGAAGAGCAGCTCGGTCTGAGCCAGCAGGTGGGTCGGGTCGTCGGTGTAGAGGACGGTGGGGAGAAGGAAACTCGAGCCGTCGACGGTGGCGACCCGGCCCGCCGCTCCCGGATCCCGGAACCGAGCGGTGAGGTCCTCGGCGCGGCCGCCGGCCAATCGTTGCTCGACGAACTGCGAGACCGCCTCGGCGGCCGCCGCCGAGGGTTGGGCTGCCAGGGCCGCCGCCGGGTCGTCGAGGGCGCGAGCCGGAATCGTGGACAGCTTTTCGGCCAGGGCCAGACCGAACTGGTGACCGTGCGATGGCATCCACACTCCCGAGGCGTTGATGCAGGAACGTCCGCCGTTGGCCGCCACCGACTCGGCGACGAGCTCCAGGTGATCGGCGGCTCGCGCCGCGCAGTCGGGGCCGAAGAGCACCTTGCTCCAGCCGGGGCCGTGCAGCTGCACGCCCGGGTCGTGGCGCCAGGGGGCGACGGTGGCGCGATCGCCGAACAGCAGGGAGCGTCCACTGCGCAGCAAGATCTCGGCCGCACCGGCATGGCTCGTCGGGTAGATCCCGAGCATGGCGGGTGGGGTACCGGCGGCGAGCAGCGCCTGGGCG
The DNA here is from genome assembly GCA_030429235.1 of Thermoanaerobaculia bacterium. Lineage (GTDB taxonomy): Bacteria > Acidobacteriota > Thermoanaerobaculia > Multivoradales > JAIOJS01 > JAIOJS01. The sequence goes on from JAUIDB010000007.1 coordinate 85,866, forward strand.
ATGCGCATCGGTGTCCAGGGCTCCTGGCGACCCGGTTTCAGGGCGAGACAGGTCTTCAGGGCCAGGGCCGGAATCCACAGAGAGTGGACCCCCGGGGAGTTCGAGGGCAGAACGGCACCCAACAGGTCGCTGGTGCGTCGGAACGAGACCATCCGCTCGTCCTCGTGCCAACCGTCGTCGATCGCGTCGAGGGGAAGGTCGCGGGTCAGGCCAGCCAGCACCCGCTCCATCTCGCGTAGGACGAAGGCAATCTTGTCCATGTTGCGCCGGCCCATCGCCAGCGGCATGCCGGTGGTGGCGGCGAGGTGGGCGAGATAGTCCTCTCGGCCGTGCGACCGCTGGCCCGCCGGTAGTTCGCCGTCGAGGAAGAGCTCGGCGGCCTTCCCGCAGATCCCCACCAGCTCCTCGCAGCGGATGCCGTCGCGGAGCGACCGCGCCTCGGCCTGGGTCTCGGTCAGGTCGCGAGCGATGAGCCCGGGGTTGGCTAGAGAGAGCTCGGCGACACGTTGGCCGGTACGGAGATCGGCCAGCGGCTGGACGTCGAGGCTACGGTAGGGCGAACCGCGCCGCAGAACGGGTAGGTGCAACACCGGATCCAAGGTCCCTAGTACACCCCGACCACGACCGACTCGCCGAAGCGCTGGAAGAGCCGCAGACCACTGACGCCATCCCAGGGATAGGCGACGATCGGCGCCTCGCGCTCCCCCTCGTCTCGCTCCAGGAATCGAGGCATGAAGAACTCGCGGGTCAGGGTGGTGAGCATGACGCGTCCGGTCTCGCCGTAGTCCACCGTACGGGACGGGTCGTCGGGGTCGACCAGATCGAAGATCGCACGCGGATGCGGCGGGTAGTAGGTGATGGTGTAGTCCGGATCACCACCCCCCTCCGGCTCGGCGACGAAGGGCCGCGAGCAGGCCAGCCCCATCAGGGTGTTGCCGTAGGTCGGGATGAAATCGATGCCAGGCACCAGCTCCTCGCGTGCGAAGCGGTGGAACTGAGCGTTCATCTCGGTACCGCCGCAGAAGATCCCGCGGATGCCGAGCTTGACGAGAGAGACCTTCTCGCAGAGCGCCTCCAGCAGTTTGGGGGTGGTGAAGAGGCAGCGGACCCCGTCGTGGCCCCGCAGGATCTTGAGCGCCTGATCGATCACGTGCTCCTTGTAGGCGGCCATCTCCTGGTGGCGGCCGCCTCGCACCAGTTTGTTCACCCAGCGTGGGTCGAGGTCGACGTGGAAGGCGGCTCCTCCCCGGTGTTGGGCCAGGTGCTCGATCGCCAGACGGAGGCGGCGCGGTCCAGTGGGGCCCAGCATCAGCCAGTCGCTGCCGGGGGGAAAGCTCTCGTCCGACAGAGTGTCGCTGTAGAGCTCGTAGTCGGTCTGGAAGTCGCGGATGTTGATGCGGCTCTTGGGCAGGCCGGTGCTGCCGCCGGTTTCGAAAACGTACAGCGGCTGTCCCGCCAATCCCTGGGGCACCCACCGTCGGATTGGCCCACCGCGCAACCACTCGTCCTGGAAGTGGCCGAGGCGATGCAGGTCGGCGTAGCCGCCGATGACGTCTCGGGGATCGAAGTCGAGACCTTCGGCGTATTCGAGCCAGAAGGGACAGCCCGTGGCCCGATCGAAGTGCCAGGCGACCATCTCGCGCACGTGAGCGTCGAGGCGCTCACGGGCGTCCGCGATCGCCTCGGCTCCCGCCGGAGCCGCCAGAGCCGCGGCGTCGCTCACCGTCCCTCCGCGCCCTTCTCGGCCGCCTCGGCGGGAGCGGGTTTGGCTCCCTCGGCGATCGCCCACAGGTGGTTGCGGGTGGCCACGTAGAGCACGCCGTCTTCCGCCACCGGCGTGGTGTAGGTCGCGCTGCCCATGTTGATCTCGTCGATCACCTCGAGCTCCTTGCCGGTCTTCAAGATGGCGATATCGCCATCTTCGTCCCCCATGTAGACCTTGCCGTCGGCGACGAAGGCGGAACCCCAGACGGCGGCGAAAGCATCGTAGGTCCAGAAGTGTTCACCGGTGTTGGCATCGAGAGCGTAGAGACGACCGGAGAGGTCCGGGATGTACAGGATCCCGTCGGCGATCGCGGCGGTGGAGATCGTGCGTCCGAACTCCTCGCCTCCGCGGTGCCAGACGGCGCCGCTGGCCGTGATGTCGCCGCTGCCGGAGGCGTCGATGACCCAGAAGTTCCCGGGGCCCTCTCCGTGCTCGGGGTCCTGACCGACCCCGATGTAGACCTTGCCGTCGTGGAACACCGGCGTGCCCACCAGGTTGTTGCGGGTTCCCATGCCCCCGAGCTCCCAGATGGAGTCCTTGGGGTTGGTGTCGAACTTCCAGATCAGCTTGCCGCTCTTGGGGTCGAGGGAGTAGACCCAGCCGTCGCCCCCCGGGAAGATCACCTGGGCTCGCCCGCCGGCTTCGCCGTAGGCCGGGTTCGACCACTGACCGTGCAGGATGTTGCCAGCCGGGAGATCGCTCTCCCACACCAGTTCGCCGGTCCTCTTGTTGACGGCGATGAAGCTAGGGCCGAGCGGGGAGGGGATATTGACGTGCCCTTCGTCGACGCCGTTGCCGGTGACGGTGAACAGGATGTCGCCGATGATCAGGGGGCTCCCGGCGGCCAGGTTGTGGGGGAAGACATCGAGTTCTTCGATCATGTCGAGCGACCACTTGGTGTCCCCGGTCGCGGTTTCGGCCGCGATGACGTGGGCCTTGTTCGACACGTAGTAGATCGTCTCGCCCTCGATGTAGGGCGTCGAGCAGATTCCCTGGTAGGGCCAATCGTGGACCCGGCCGGCGGACAGCTTGTCGTGCACCACCTGCCAACGGAAGTCACCGCTCTCCTTGTCGAACGCCATCAGAACGCCTTTGTCGCCCTGGATCGAAGGATCCCGCGGCACTTCGTTGTTGGTGCCGATGTACACCGCGTCGCCGGCGACCACCGGGCCACCGTAGCTCTGTGACCCGAGGGCCTGGTCCCACTTGATGTTCTCGCCGCTGTCCGCGTCCCAACCGGCGGGCAGGTTCTTGGCCGAGGAGACCATGTTGCGAGAGGGCGTGCCGCCGAACATGGCGGGATCGGAGGCGATGCCCGGGGCGGCGAGAGCACCGACCGCGAGAAACGAGACGAGCGAGCGAAGGACAGAACAGTTCATGAAGGGTTCCTCGTGACAGTGATGTTGTCGAAGTAGATCGGGCTGGGGGAGAAGCCGTAGAGGCCCGGGCTTCCGGTCTGAATCCCGTGGGGGTCCTCGACCTCCAGGGTCCAGGCGTCCGGCTCGGGAGCCTCCTTCTTCCACACCTTGGCGCGGATCACGGTGGCGCTACCGCGATTCTCGACCTGCATCTTGGCGCGGTACCAGACTCCCATCTCCCAGGGGAAGTCGATCTGCTGCCGCATGCGGAGAGCCGAACCCCAGGACCGGATCTCGAGTTTCTGGTGGGCGCCGAGAAGATCCAGGGTGTACCCCTGGGCCAGCAGTCCCATGTCCGCGCGCTTGCGTCCGGTCTGGGTTCCCATGAGGTCGGCGCTGATGGTGTAGTCGTGGTCGTCGTAGCGGCCCAGGAAGGTGATGTGCCGGTGGATCTTGACCGGCGAGGGGTTCTTGGCCAGAACATGCCCGTCGACTCCCTCCTTCTCCTCGACCTCGAAGCGGCCGACGTATCCGAGGAAGTAGCTGGGTCGCGAGCCGACCTCGGTGTGGTCGAAGTCTTCGGTGATCGGTAGCCCAGTGAGCACGCGCAACCGGGCGCGACCGGTGACTCCGCCGACCGTGGCCGAGATCTGTCCGCTGTGCGAGGCGGCTTGCGGAGAGGGGGTGAACGTGCCGTCGGGACCGATCGTGCCCGCGGCGCCGTCGACGGTCCAGGTCACCTCGGCCGAACGATCGATGGGCCGACCCTTGGCGTCGTAGAGTCGCACCGCGAACTGCGCCGTCTCGTCGCGGGTCAGGTGGACCTCGCCCGGAACGACCTGGACGGTAGCGATCGCGGCGTCGGCCGGCGCGCTCTCGGGGGCCTTAGGGGCCGCAGTCTCGGCCGCCTCAGGGCGCCATTGGCCGAGGGCGTAGATCCCCTCCTCGGTGGTGAAGAACACGACGCCATGGCTCACGGCAGGCGAGCCGTAGACCTCGGCGTAGCGTCCCTCCGGCATGGTGAGTTCTTTCTTGTCGAGGATCGTGCCTCCCTCGTCGCCAGGCTTGACGATCAGGAAGTGACCGTTCACCTCGGTGACGTAGAGCTTGCCGTCAGCCCATACCGGTGACCCCTTGCCCACGGTGCCTAGGTTGAGTTCCCACAGGTGGGAGCCGTCCTTGGCTGACAGAGCGTGCAGGTTGGCGGAGTTGTCGACGACGTAGAGTCGGTCGCCCTTGGCCACCAGCGAGGAGAAACCGGCGCCCACTGGCGAGCGCCAGATCTCATGACTGGTGGTGACATCCCCGCTGCCGGTGGCATCGATCGCCACGATTCGCCCCATGGAGCCACCGTCGAGGTTCTCTTCACTGTGACTGGCGTACACGGTGGTGCCTTCGACCACCACGGAGGTGTTGATACCGCGCTTCGACAGGCCGTATCCCCAGACCTGCTCTCCGGTCCGAGCGTCGACGGCGAAGATCCAGCCTCCCCCGTTGCCGTGGATGGCGAGTCGACGACCGTCGACCTCGGCGATGTTGACGGTCGATTGCGAGTTCTTGTCAGCCATCGAGGAGGCGGGCGAAGAGCGCCACAGCAGGTCGCCGGTGCGCTTGTCGAAGGCGTAGAGTCGGTGGAGGGGACGAGACTCGGCGCCCCAGTTGGTCGAGGCGAAGGTGACGATGACGCGGTCTTCGTCGACGGTCGGGGTCTGGGTACGGCCGCCGTAACCCTCCATGAACCCGTACTCCTCGATCAGGTTTTTCTCCCAGACGACCCGCCCGTCGCGGCTGTCGAGGCAGAGGAAGGTGCCACCGACGCCCTGCACGTACAGGTATCCGGTCTCGGCGTCGGCCGTCGGATTGGCCCAGCCGACCCGATTCCAGGGGACTGTGGTCTGGTAGACGTTGAACCGGTACTCCCACTGCTTCTCGCCGGTGGCGGCGTCGAAGCAGGCCACCATCTCCTGGCGGTCGATTCCCTCGCCGGCCCGCCCGTTGGCACAGACCCGGCCGTCGAGGACCACCGGCGTCGACCGGCCGGTGAAGTCCTGCCGCCAGAGCAGGTTCTCGCCGTCGAGCGACCACGAGTCGACCAGTCCGGTCTCGGTGGACACGCCGTTGCGCTGCGGACCCCGCCAGTTGGCCCAGTCGTCGGCGATCGAGGCGGTGGTGGTGGCGATCAGGAAGAGCGCGGCGAGCCCTCCCCAGCCCGCCCGTCGGGCGATTGAATACTGTTGCATGTGGGGTCCTCCTTGTCGCTCGGACGAAACTCTAACCGAGCTTATCATCGCGGCCGAGCCGCGGCGCTGGGGCGGCGGGGCTCAGCGACTTCTACGAATCTACGGGTCAGAGGTTTGCGGAATCGGTGGTCGGGGTGGCCACTTCCACCGTTGCGGGTTGCGTTTGGGGTGGCGCCGGGGTCGGCTTGTAGAGGGTGACCAGGCCACCGCCGATCGCGGCCAGGGCGATGCCGGCCACGAACTGCCAGCGCAGGCCTCCCCAGCCTCCGGCCGGGGGGTGCAGGGCGGTGGCTACGATGGCGTTGACGATGGGCGCACCGGCAAAGATGATGCTCATGACCACGGCGGGAGTGCCCTTGGCGCCGAAGGCGAGGAGCACACAGAACGCGCCGGCGGCTCCCACCAGGCCGGCGAGCAGTGACCACAGCACGCCGCTGGACGGGAAACTGAAGGCGTTGCCCGCACTGCGCTGGCTCGCCAGGATCGCCAACGGGGCGAGCACCGCGGTCAGGAAGTAGGCGATGCCGACGAAGAGGAACGCCTTGTAGCGCCCGAGGTCGGGGTCCTGCATCTGCACCTGTCCCTTGTGCAGGAAGATCCCGTAGAGCCCCCAGGTGGCCACCGTCATCAGGGCGAAGAGCAGCCAGGTCATCGAAGTCGGGTGGGAAGCAGCAGTCATGATGGTGGTTCTCCTGGTAGTCCGTCGATCGGCCGCAGGGTAGCACTATTGCAGAGACAGTTCGCGGGCTGGTTTGGGGCTCGAGGGATCACGCCCGAGGCGGTACGTGTCCCCTCCCGGGACTGATCCCAGACCAAGCCCTGACCAATGCCTGACCGAAGAGCCTCTCGAAGGCTGACACACTACGACTTCGCCGGAAGCGTGGTGCGCCCCCCGAGATCGCCTCGGCGCAGGGGCGCTGGTACAGGCTCAACCAAGTGAGGGAACCTCCATTGGAACATCCGACGATCATCCAGGGTGGTATGGGTGTCGCTGTCTCAGGCTGGCGACTGGCTCGTACCGTGTCGCGAACCGGCCAGCTCGGAGTCGTCTCCGGCACGGCCCTCGACACCGTTCTGGTTCGGCAACTGCAGGACGGAGATCCCGGGGGCCACCACCGACGCGCGATGGCGCGCTTTCCGATCGTCGGGGTTGCCGATCGGGTCCTCGAGACCTACTTCGTCGAGGGCGGCAAGGGCGCCGAGGTTCCCTACGCCCTGGTTCCCAAGCCGAGACTCCCCCTGAAGCAGCACTACCTCGAACTCCTGGCCCTAGGCAACTTCGTCGAAGTCACCCTGGCCAAGGAGGGGCACGATGGCCAGGTGGGCATCAACTTCCTGGAGAAGATCCAGATCCCGACCCTGGCCTCGCTCTACGGAGCCATGCTCGCCGGGGTCGACTACGTGCTCATGGGAGCGGGGATCCCGCGCGAGATCCCCGGGGCCATGGATGCCTTCGCCGAGGGTCGGAAGGCCGAACTGTCGATCTACGTGCAAGGGGCTCAGAAGGGCGAGGTCACGACAACGGAGGTCGATCCCGCCGCCCTGGGCTGGCCGACGCCACCGAAGCGGCCCTACTTCCTCGCCATCGTGGCTTCGGTGTCGTTGGCGACCATGCTGTCGCGCAAAGCGACCGGTCACGTCGACGGTTTCGTCATCGAACGGGAGACGGCCGGGGGGCACAACGCGCCTCCCCGCGGCAAGCTGCAGCTCTCGGAGAGTGGGGAACCGATCTACGGACCTCGCGACGTGGTCGACCTGGAGCAGATCCACCACTTGGGGCGCCCCTTCTGGCTCGCCGGAGCCTGCGCCAGTCCCCAGTCGGTGGCCGAGGTTCAGGCCTTCGGCGGTCAGGGCGTACAGATTGGCACGACCTTCGCCCTGTCACGGGAATCCGGCCTGCACGGGCCGATCCGCGACGAACTCCTACGGCGGGCATCGGCCGACCGGCTGAAGGTTCGCACCGACGCCCGTGCCTCTCCCACCGGTTTTCCCTTCAAGGTGGTCGAGATCGAGGACTCCATCGCCGAGGACTCGACCTACCGGCAGCGGCAGCGAGTCTGCGACCTGGGCTACTTGCGCACGGTGTTTCGGAAAGAGAACGGAGGCCTCGGCTACCGCTGCGCCTCGGAGCCGATCAAGACCTATGTCGCGAAGGGGGGGCTCGAGGAGGACACCGAGGGCCGTCGTTGTCTCTGCAACGCGCTCCTGGCCACCGTCGACATGCCCCAGGCCCTCGACGACGGCAGCCACGAGATCCCGATCGTCACGTCCGGGGACGACTACTCCCTGGCCCGCAAGCTGCTGCTGGCCCACGGCGGTTCGTACTCGGCGACGCAGGTGATCGACTATCTGCTCGGGCGCGAGCCGGCCGTCGGGACCGAGGACGCCCTCGTGGCAGATCCCGGCGTGGCGAGCGATCCCGCCACCGAGGGGGAGCCGGCTCTGGTTGGACGCACCTAGCGGTGCAGCCCCCTCGGTTGGGAGCTCCCCGCTCCGCGGCTCAGATTCTGCGGGTCTGGTAGGTTTCTACCGTGCAGTACCGTACCCTCGATCCGTCGACGGGTGAGCTCCTGCGGGAGTATCCCCGGGCGTCGTCCGCGGAGATGGAGCAGGCCCTCGAGGCGGCCGGCCGAGCCTTCGTCGGCTGGCACCGAGCCGACCTGGCGGCCCGGACGACGGTACTCGTCGCCCTCGCCGAGCGGTTGGAAGCCCGCGGCGAGTCGCTGGCCGAACTGATGGCACTGGAGATGGGCAAGCCCCTGGCCCAGGGACGCTCCGAGGTCGAGAAGTGTGCCTGGGTCTGCCGGTACTACGCCGAGCACAGCGAGGTCCTGCTGACGAGCGACCCGCGCGACAGCGACGCCGCGGCCGAGGTGCGCTACGAACCGCTGGGGCCGGTGTTGGCCATCATGCCGTGGAACTTTCCCTTCTGGCAGGTCTTCCGTTTCCTCGCTCCCGCCCTGGCCCTCGGCAACGTGGGTCTGTTGAAGCATGCTCCTTCGACTCCCGGGTGCGCCCTGGCCATCGTCGACCTGGTCGCCGAGGCCGGTGCCCCCGAGGGGGTGTTGCAGAACCTCTTTCTCTCGAACGAGCAGGCGGCGGAGCTGATCGCCGACTCCCGGGTTCGTGGGGTCACCTTGACCGGCTCGACGGCCGCCGGTCGGGAAGTGGCGGCAGCGGCGGGACGAGCTCTGAAGCCGATGGTGGCGGAACTCGGGGGGAGTGATCCGTTCCTGGTGTTCGAGGATGCGGACCTCGAGGCGGCGGTTCGGGTGGGGGTCCAGTCGCGCTGTCTGAACTCGGGCCAGAGCTGTATCGCGGCCAAGCGCTTCCTGGTGGCGGCTCCGATCTGGGACGAGTTTGTCGAACGCTTCACGGCCGCCATGGCGGCCCAGCGGGTGGGGAACCCGACCGTCGAAGGGATCGATGTCGGCCCGCTGGCGCGGCACGACCTGCGCCAGACCCTCGTCGACCAGGTCGAGGCGGCGCGCCAGGCCGGCGGTCGCGTGCTGGTCGGTGGAGAGCCCACCCCCGGTCCAGGGTTCTATTACCCTCCGACCGTCATCGCCGGTCTCGACCCCCGGCGGCCGCCCAGCGATCAGGAGTTCTTCGGGCCGGTCGCGACGGTCTATCGATTCTCCGACGAAGAGGAGGCGCTGTCGATCGCCAATGCGACTCCCTATGGGTTGGGGGCCTCCGTCTGGACCGAAGATCGAGCGCGACTCGAACGTCTCGTCCCCCGACTCGAGGTGGGGTCGGTGTTCGTGCGCGGACTCGTCAAGTCGGACCCCCGCCTGCCCTTCGGGGGCGTCAAGGATTCCGGTTTCGGCCGGGAACTGGCGCGCGAGGGGATGCTGGAGTTCGCCAACGTCAAGACGGTCTGGGTGGGTTGACGCCCCTCGACCACGCGGCCTGGCGGCGTCGCCCACGTCGATCCGCCGGACACTAGCCGTTCGGATATCCTCGTCGGCCATGGACCCGATTCGGCCGGACCCGCTGCTGCGTCATGGCTGGCGGAGCTACGCGATCCTGGGAGTGGCTTGGCTCCTGCCTGCTCTGATGGTGGCGGCCCTGGTCTACGCGATCCAGGCGGGGGCCGAGGGGAGCGAGTCCCTCGGTACCATCCTCCTCCGGAGTCTCTGGTTCTACGGTCAACTCGCGGTCCTTTGCCCCCTGGTCTACCGGCTGCAGCAGCACCTGTCGTTCTCGCCGGGGCGCTGGCCGATCGCTTGTCTCGCGTACGGGGTGTTGGCGGTGGGCGTCGTCGTGGCGCTCACGGCTCTGAGCGGGGTGGCGAACTGGGTCCTGGACCAGGGCGAAACAACCCTTGCCGAGTTCGTTCGGCTCGAGTTCACGACGCCACCGGGTCAGTTCCAGGCCGTCGTCTACCTCTTCTACTTTGCGCTGATCGTGGCGGCGATGATGATCGTCAGCCTGCGGCGACAGAGCCGCCGGCAGGGCGAGCAAGCCGCTGAGCTGGCCCTGCAGGCGTCGCGGCTCGAGGCTCAGGTGGCTCTCGCCCGGCTGAAGGCACTCGAGAGCCAGCTGAACCCCCACTTCCTGTTCAACGCGCTCAACGGCGTAGCCTCCCTGGTCCAGCTCGGGCGCTCCGACCAGGCCTACGAAGCGATCGCTCTGCTGGGCGAACTCCTGCGTGAGAGCCTGCACGAGGGGGATCGCCACTCGATCTCCCTGGAGCGGGAGGTCGAGTTGCTCGAGAAGTACCTCGATCTCGAGCGGATCCGCTTCAGCGATCGGCTGCGGGTCTCGGTCGCGGTCGACGCGGCGTGTTCGTCGGCGGTGGTGCCGGCGATGGTCTTGCAGCCACTGGTCGAGAACGCCTTGCGGCACGGGATCTCGGAACATCCGGACGCCGGACAGCTACAGATCGAGGTGCGTCGCCACGGTCCGCGGGTCGTGGTCGCGGTGCAGGACGATGGCCCCGGGGTGCCAGCGGGTTGGAGTTTCGACGCCGACGCCGGGGTCGGTCTGCGCAACCTGCGGGATCGACTCGCGGTGCACTACGGGTCGGTCTTCGAGTTGACGCTGGCCTCGGCTCGCCCCCGTGGAACCCTGGTGACGCTGGCGTTCCCCTATCGAACCCTTGCGGGAGGGGCGGCGCCGTGATCCGCACCATGATCGTCGACGACGAACCCCTGGCGCGCGAGCTGATTCGGGATCTCTTGCGTGAGGATTCCGAGATCGAGGTGGTGGCCGAGTGTAGGAACGGTCAGGAAGCGCTGGAGTCCATCGGCCTGCTCCAACCCGACCTGCTCTTCCTCGATGTGCAGATGCCGGGAGCCTCGGGAATGGAGGTGGTGGCGCGACTGCCTGCCGACCAGATCCCGCAAGTGGTGTTCGTGACGGCCTACGATCGGTATGCCATCGAAGCGTTCCGGGCGCGGGCGCTCGACTACCTGCTCAAACCGTTCTCGAAGGAGCGCTTTCGGGAGAGTCTGCGCCGCGCCAAGGAGGCGATCCAGCGTCGCAGGTTGGTCGGCCTGGCGGCGGAGATGACGGCGCTGGCACGCTCCTACGCCGACCTCCACGCGTCCCTGGCGGTCGACACCGAGGTCGAGACCGAATTCGTGGAGTTCTTGAGCTTTCGGTCGGGGCGGCAGCTCAAGCGTCTGGCGGTGTCGGAGATCGCCTGGATCGAGGCCGCCAACCAGTACGTGCGGCTCCACACCGCCACCGGAAGCTGCCTGCTCGCCAGGTCGCTGAACAGCCTCGAGCGCGAGCTCGATCCCGCCCGTTTCTGCCGGATCCACCGCTCGACGATCGTCCAGACTTCGCAGGTGCGGGAGGTGCGACTCGAAAAGAACGGCGCCTGCTCGGTTCTGCTGGTCGGAGGAGAGCGGTTGCGCGTGAGCCGCCGCCGGCGCCAGGCCTGGGAAGCGGCGTGGTCCGCCCGCTGACACTGCCGTTGGCGAGGTGAGGCGACCGTTGGCCGGCAACATGGGCCGTTGACCGGCTAGGTTCTCGGTCTCCTACCGGGTCCTCGTAGGATGGCTCCACCCGACGGTGCAGTCGAGAGCGAGGAGGTGCAGCATGGCCGTTTCCGGAGTCGAAAACCAGTCGAAGCGAACCCGGTGCCGCGTCGGCTGGTGGGGGGTCGTGCTCCTCGTCGTGTGCCCTAGTCTGGGGGCTCAGGTGACGCCCCGGATGGAGCAGGATCCGACCCGAAACAACCTGGTCCACCCCGAGGGACACCCCACGGCGCCGGCGGGTACCCTGGGGGAGGTCCTCTGGCGCGGAGAGGGCCCGGTGGATCTGGTGCTGATCGCCGGCGCGGGGTTCGGGGGCGACGTCTTCGAGGAGTTCATGCAACGGCATAGCGCCGACTACCGGATGGCGGCGGTGACCCTGCCTGGCTTCGGGGGCAGTCTCGCCCCACCGATGCCTCCGGCGAAGACCAGCTACGGAGAGCTCAGCTGGACCCGCTCGGTGCGCGACGCCGTGGCCGAGCTCATCGTGCGGGAGGAACTCGATCGCCCGGTGGTGGTCGGACACTGGCTCGCGGCCACGACGGTGGCCATCGAACTCGCCCTGGAGCGTCCCGACCTCGTCCGCGGTGCGGTGGTGGTCAGCGGGGTTCCCAAGTTCGTGCCGATGGAAGGCAGCGGCATGGCCGAGCCAGAGACGGTGGCCCAGCGGGTGGCGATGGTCGACCACTACCTGGCGCCCGAGTGGTTCAAGACGGTGACCCGCGCGACGTGGGATGACGGCAACTTTCTGCCCCGGGACTACGCGATCCACCCGCTGCGGGCGCAGCAGCTCTGGATCGAGGCGGCTCGGGCGAGCCTGCCGGTTTGGATCCGCTACCTCTGTGAGGCGTGGGCGCAGGACAGCACGGCGGAGCTGGGGGAGCTGCAGGTGCCGCTCCTGGTGTTGCAGCCCGAGTTGGATTCGCTCTACCACCAGGGGCCGCAGACCGGGGCCTACCTCGACGCGTTTCTGCACCGGGCCTGGGAGGGTGTGGACTCGCGGTTCGAGAACGTGACGGTGGCGACGATCCACGACTCGCGAGTCTTCATCATGGACGACCAGCCGGAGCTCCTGTCGGAAGCGGTGGTCCGGTTCGTCGCCGAGGCTTCGGCCCGTCCCCGGACGGTGCGGACCCCGAGACTCCGTCCTCCGGCCCCGGATCCACTCGCGCTCTGGGGCGGTACGGTGGTCGGCGAAGGGGATCACTACGATCTGACCGATGCCGGAGTGTCGATCCGTCGGCCCGACGCCAGCTGGACGCTCGAGCCGGTGCTCGAGGAGCCGCCGCTGCTCGCTCGTCTCTGGGACGAAGAAGAGAGCGCGACGGTGACGCTGCAGGTGCGCCCCACGATGGGTTTCGCCCTGGAAGAACTGATCCCGATGGTGCTGAGCAACCTGTCCCAGCAGTTGGCCGACTTCGTGCTGCTGAGCCGCGAGCGCAGCCGTTTCGGTGCGCAGGCTGGGTGGCGGCTCGAATTCCGCCATCGAGGGGAGGACTCCGACCCCCAGACCCTCCTCTGGGTGACCGACTTCGACCGCGGTCAGATGATCAGTCTGACCGCGCAGGCGGCGGTCGATCGTTTCGAGGCGTTGCGGGATCCGTTCGCGGCGATGGCCGACAGCGTCCGGCTGGAGGCGTCTACCCCAGCGGAAGGATCGGAGTGACGATTTCGGGCCAGGCTCCGCGCATTCCGGCGGAGCCTTGGTCAGCCCTCAGCGTCGAGCGAGCAGGTGGTCGGCGAGCTCCTCACACTGGCGGAGGAAGGCGTCGACCTCGCTGGGACGGACTCGTTTGGCGGCGCGGGTGAGGACCAGCCACCGACCCTGACCCTCGGCCGTCCAGCCAGGGTTCAGTTCCAACCAGTTGCGAGCCTGCACCCCGAGCTGGGTTCGAACTGCCTCCTCGTCGTCTCCCTGGACCAGGTAGAGCTTCGAGAAGTGCGGAGCGTCCTCGAAGTCGATGTCCTGCATGCCGAAGCCGGCCCCGATGCGGTGGAAGGTGTGCTCGGGGCGCAACTGGAACCTGGGCAACTCAGCTTGCCCCTGGCGCGCGAAGACGGTCTGGTGCACGTTCGACTGGTGCTGCCCGCCTCCCTGGGTAAAGCGGTAGTCGAAGAGCAGGCTCTCGCCCTCGCCGCCGCGCCGGCGCCAGACGTTGCGGACCCGGCCGCGACGACCCCGGGCGAAGAAGGGGAGGTCAGTCAGCTCGCCGCTGAGCACCGTCGGATCGGTTTCGAGGAAGTCGTAGCCCAGGCTGAACGCCGCACTCTGCAGCTCCTCGGTGCGTCGCCTCCCCGCGCGTTGGGCCAGGATCCCGATGGTCACGATGAGCAGGAGCACGCTGCCGACCGCGGCCGCGGCGATGAGGATGGTCTGGGTCGTGGGATCCATGGCGGGCCTTTCTGGGATGGGACTGCTCTACTCTACGTTCGAGCGGTGGTTCCTCTTCCCAACTTCTCTCGTTGCCGCCCCCGCCCTCCTCGCTGGCTCCTCGGGGGGCGAGGAGGAACCAGGTCGTATGACCCGGCGCGAACCTAGAATCGGAAGTTGTAGTCGACGCGGAACCGCTTGCCATCCTGGATCGAGGAGATCGCTTCGACGAGGTACAGGCGGGCGGTCAGGCTGCCGGCCGAACCTAGGCCGTAGACGAACCGCAACTCGTGGCCGCGCAGGTCGCTGCTGTCGGTCTCGGTGGCCGAGCCCCAGCGCACCCAGTCGTCCTGGGCGTAGGAAGCGTTGACGGCCAGGGCCTCGATCGAGGCGTACCAATACCCCAGGGCCCACTCTCCGGCCTGTCGAGCCTGGCCCCACTGGACGGAACCGATCCAGCCGTCGGTGGCTCCACGGCGGGCGAAGGCGAAGGAGTCCCCGGGGCCGTAGTTCTCGGAGTTGTGCAGGAGATCGAGGCCCAGCTTCAGAGGCCGATCCGCCGCTCGAAGGCGAGCCTGGGCGCTGAGGAGGCCGACCGAGTAGTCTCGCAACCCGTTGCCGTGACGGAGTCGGACGGCGTCGGGATCCTCGGGATCGGCCCCGAAGTGGTAGTAGCCGGCAGCCACCGTCCAGGCGCAACCCGCCGCCGGCTGCTCCCAGACCACTTGCAGTGCCGACAGAGAGCCCGCGAAGTCCTTCATCCCCACGGGCAGCCCGAACTCGGCGGCGCGGACCGAGAGGCCGCCAGAGGTCCAGCCGCCGGCCAGCCCTACCGGGGTGACGTCGTCATCCCAGAAGAACTCGTTCTGCTTCCAGAAGGGAAAACCGTTGCGTCCGGCCCAGCCCCAGGTGTGGTCGCCTCTCGCTTCGAGATACCACCGGTCGAAGCTGAAGTCCGCGCTCCCGGTGTCGTTGTTGTCGAAGTCGAGGACGGTGACGTGGGGACTCTGGTGGCTGGCCTCGGCGCCGCTGCGGAGCCGCAACCCGAAGGTCAGACGCGGGGTCGCTTCCCACTGCATCCCGAGGCGGGCCCGCACCCGAGCCCGGAGGCGATCCGCGCGCTCGGTGCCGTCGGCTCGCTGCGAGTCCCAGTCCTGCTCGAGTCGCAGGCGGAAGTCTCCGGACCAGGAGGGACGGGACGTTTCCTCGGTCGGTTCGGTGGCGACAGCGATGCCCGAACCGAGGAGGATCAGCACGCTGAGTCGGCCGACCGCCAAGAGGGGGCGCCAGAGGAGGAGTCGAGAGGATGACGTTAGCATCGACCCCATCATACCGGCAAGAAATGTCGTGCAGAAGGGTAGCGAATCCTTGCGCTCCGTGCTAACGTCCGAGCCCGTCCACGTTGCACCGATCCCACCGACTACCCTAGCCAATGCTCAAGACCTCTCGCTTTTCCTTGCTCGTCGTTCTGCTCCTGGTGCTTCAGGGTTGTGGAGGGGCTCCGGAATCGGGGACGCCGGCCTCGACCGCCAGCGGTGAGACCCTGACCGCCGAGTTTTGGCCCACGGAGACCTACGGCAGCGAGGCGTCCGACACCAAGAACGTGATCGTCGCCACCTACACCAGCGGCACCCTCGAGCCGTCCGCTCTTACGAGTTTCGAGGCCGAGTTCCGCGGCGAGGCCTTCGGCCGTCGCCCCCTGGCGGCTCCCCGCATCGAGTCGGGGGTCGAGATTCGCGACTGGCTCGATCTCGAGTCGGACCTCTCGGCCGAGGCCTTTCGGGAGAGCTGGAATCGGTACCTTGCCGAGTTCGAGGAGATTCTGACCGTCGAGAAGCACACCTGGGAGGTGCAGCTCCGGCCCGGCCCGGCGGGTGAGCCGGGCATCGAGTCGAAGGAGTCGATGTGGATTCTCGGCCGACTCGCCGACGGCCGCCTGCGCGAGGATCGCCTCAACCTGGTGCTCGACCTCGTGAAGCGCGGCGACGAGTGGCGCCTGTCGGGGGTTTCGTCGGAGGCCGGACGCACCACGATCGCTCCCGGTCCTTACTTCCACGACGTCACCAGTCAGGTCCTACCTCCCGGTTTCGACCAGACCGGAGCCCAGATCTACACCGACGGCGGTCCGGTGCTGGCCGATTTCGACGGCGACGACGACATCGATCTTTTCCTCCCCCGCCTCCACGCGTCGGCTCGGCTCTACGCCAACGACGGTGAGGGGTACTTCGACGACGTCACTGCCGCCTGGGGGCTCGAGGTGAACGCCCTGCGGCAAGGTACCAACAGTGGACTGTTCCTCGATTTCGACAACGACGGCGATCTCGATCTGGTAGCCGGGGTGAAGCGCGAAGGGCTGCTGCTGTTCCGCAATCAGGGGAGTTCGTTCGAGGACGTTACCGGACCGTCGCCGCTGGGGGGAGCCGGCGAGTGGGAAGCCCTGGCCGCTGCCGACTACGACGGCGACCGCCGGATCGACATCTACCTGACGAACTACGGGCTGATCGATCCCGACCACCAGCCCGAGAGTTACGTCGACGCCCGCGACGGACAACCGAACGTGCTGCTGCGCAACCTCGGCGATGGCCGATTCGAGGACGCCACCGAGGCCGCCGGCCTGGTTCCCAACCGGGAGCGGTGGTCGTACGCGGCCGCCTGGGCTGACTACGATGGGGACGGCGACCTCGACCTCTACGTCGCCAACGACTACGCCACCAACAGCCTCTACCGCAATCGCGGCGAAGGCACCTTCGAAGAGGTCGCGGCGGAAGTCGGGGCTCTCGACGGTGGCAACGGCATGGGTGTCTCCTGGGCCGATTTCGACGGCGACCTGCGGCTGGACCTCTACATCTCCAACATGCAGTCGTTCGCCGGCAACCGCATCACGCGGCTGGAGAACTTTCCCGGAACCGCCGACCAGCGGGCCCTCTATCGGCGGTTCTCCAAGGGCAACACACTGCTGCAGAACCAAGGCGACGGCACCTTCGAGGACGTCACCGAGGCTTCCGGGGCCAAGCCCGCTTTCTGGGCCTGGGGCAACGCTCCGCTGGACTACGACTCCGACGGTGACTTGGACATCCTGGTCAGCGGGGGGTTCTACACGGGGCTTCGCGCCAAAGACACGTGAAGCATCTTCTGGCGCCAGGTCTTGGCGTCTGAGAGTGCGGGGCAGGAAGGGGACAAGGATACCGGTCACCGCAACCACTTCCAGCTGCTGCAGGAGGAGGGATTCTCCTGGAGCGGCAAAGAGCCGAACACGCTCTTCCAGAATCGAGGCGACGGCACTTTCGACGAGGTCGGGAACGTCCTCGGGACCTATCTGCGACTCGACAGCCGGGGTGCCGCGGCCGCTGATTTCGACGGCGACGGTGATCTCGACCTGGCGGTCTACAACCGCAACAACCCGGTGATCAAGCTGTTCCGCAACGACGCCCCGGGGCAGGGCAACGCCCTGGAGATCGACCTCACCGGCACCGAGTCCGGGCCGATGGCGGTGGGAGCGCAGGTGGTGGCTCGCTGTGGCGAGCGGCAGCTCCTGCGCCAGGTCGAGGTAGGGTCGGGATTCATCTCGCAGCCACCTCCTCGCCTGCACTTCGGTCTGGGCGAGTGTCGGACGGTCGACTCGGTCTCCATCCGTTGGCCTAGTGGGCTCGAGCAGACCCTGTCCGACCTACCGGTCAACCACCGGGTCGAGATCACCGAGGGCGAGAACGAGTTCGAGAGCTTTGCCCTCCGCCCCCGCAACTACAACCGCCGGGACCTGGCTCCGGTGGCGGGGGAGCTTTCGGCTCCGCGCCCCGACCTCCGGTTCCGTCGACTGACGGGCGAGGGCGAGCTGGCGCTGGCGGATCTCGACCGGGAGACCGTCGTCCTCAACTTCTGGGCCACCTGGTGCACCGCCTGTGTGCTGGAGATGCCGGACCTCCAGTCGCTGGCGTCGCGTTTTGCCGGGAGGGTGCGCTTCCTCGGGGTCTCCCTCGATCTGGAGCGAACCGACGACGAGATCGTTGCGTTCGCAGAGGAGCTCGGAACCACCTACGAGCAGCTCCTGGGTACGGTGGAGGACCAGGTGCCGTTCAGTTCGCTGGGGGCTTCGCCGCCGGGGGCCGTGCCGCTCACCGCCGTGATCCACCAAGGCACGGTGCGGGCGGTGTACGTCGGGCAGATCGACGTCGACGATCTCGCCCAGCTGCTCGAGAGCCTGGAGTGACACCCGCGAGGGCGGTCGTGGCCCTCGGCGTCGGTCTCGGACTGGGGCTCGCCGTCGGCTGCTCTCCGGCGCCGAATCCCTCGGGGCCGTCGTCAGAGCCTGGCCAGGAGCAGCCGCTGGTACCCGACCTGATGGTGCGCGGGGTGGCGCACGCCGAGATCGACGAGTGGCCGGCGGCCATCGCCAGCTTCGAGCAGGCACTGGCCATCGGCGGCGACGATCCTGTGCTGGTGTACAACCTGGCCGTCTGTCAGCTGCGTTCCGACCAGCCAGAGTTCGCCGTCGCCACCCTCCAGCGCATCGACGACACGGCGCCGGCCGAGGTCCGGGCGCGAGCCCACTACCTGCGCGGCAAACTAGCCCTGGAGGCGGGGGATCTCGAGTCGGAACTGGCGGCCTACCGGCAGGCGATGGCCCTGGACCCGAGCGAGCCGGCGTACCCCTTTGCCCTCTCCCAGTTGGTGCCGAGGCTCGGCGCGGCGGGCGAGGCCGAGGTCGGTCCCCTGCTCGAGCGGGCGGCCGAGATCTGGCCCGACAACGCTCGGCTGGAGGCGGATCTGATCGCCTGGAGTCTGAGTCAGCCCGATCCCGACGCGTGGCCAGGCGCCCTCGACCGTCTGTCGCGCCTCACCCCCGGAGAAGCACAGGCGGCGGCACTGCTCGAACGGGCACGAGCCGAACTGGTGGCCGAACCGGAGCGGGCGCCGACCTCGGCGCGGCGAGCCCTCAACGTCCTGCGGCCGGGAAAGCGGTTCCAGAGCGACTGGGCCGCCCTCGAAGCTCGACTGGCCTTGCTGCCTCGCCGCTGGCCGGCGAGGCCGGAACTCCTCGCGAGTCCAGCGGCTGCGGTCGCGACTCCGACGCTCGAGCTCGCCGACCTGCTACCGGACCCCGCGCTGGCTAGCGACGAGGGCGTGCTCGCATTGGTCGCTTCGATCGATGCAGTCGACGCCGCGTCGCCTGCCCTACGGGCCACGGATCTGACCCTCCTGACCGACCGGCGACTCGTGGCCCTCGACCGCGCACGGGACAGCTTCCGTCCGGTGGGGGAAGTGGCCGGTGGCCGCCGACTCCTGATCGGAGACCTCGATGCCGACGGCCGGATGGAGCGAATCGTTCTCGGTGACCACGGACTCGCGGTGTTCCGTCGGCAGGCCGAGGAGGGATGGTCCCAGGACCCAGGGCCGGCCAGTCCGCCGCTGTCCGACGGCATCCTGGTCGACTACGAACTCGATGGCGACCTCGATCTGCTACTGATCGAGGCCCAGGGCGAGATCCTGCTAGCGCGCAACCTCGGCGAGGGGGGCCTCGCCGCCCCCACCGACGCCGGCCTTCCCGTCGCTCGCGGGACTCGGTTGCTGGCTCGCGACCTCGACGGCGACGTCGATCCCGAGCTTCTGGTCGCCGACGGCGAGCGGATCACTCTGCTGCGCAATCTGCGGCAGGAGGAGTACCGGTGGGACGGGGAGCTCTCCGTGGAGGGTGCGGTCGAGGACTGGCTGGTGATCGACCTGGATGGCGATGCCACCCTCGACCTGATCGTGGTGGTCGCGGGCCGGCTGCGGATCTTTCGCTCGCGCGGGCTGCAGGGGTTCGAGCCCGATCTCGAGGCGGACGCCACTGTGGCCTCGCGGCTCGGGGAAGCCTCCGCGGTCCTCTCGATCGACGCCGCGGACCTGGATCTCGACGGCGCTCCGGAACTGGTGGTCGAGTATCGCGACGTCGGCGAGGGGCGCACGGTCGAGGTGCTAGCGATCGACAGCTGGACCTCCCTCGTCGCGGTCCACGGTCTCGACCCGAAGGGCGAGGGGTTGGTGACGACCGACCTCGACCGCGATCGCGATCCGGACCTCGTCCTGCTGACTCCGAGGGGCCTGAAGACGCTGCACTCCGGCGGAGCCGAGGGGCAAGGGTGGGTCGAGCTCGTGCTTCGGGGCCTGGCCAGCAAGGTTCCCCTCGACGGTCGGGGCGCCAGAGTCGACGTCTGGTTCGGGCTCGAGCGCCGCTCTTTCCAACCGGACCTACCTGAGATCGTGGTCGGAGCCGGCGGCCGCCGCCCTGCCTTGGTGGAAGTGACCTGGCCGAACGGCATCACCGAGTTCGTCTTCGAGCCCGAGGTCGAGAGGACCCACGAGGTGAAGCAGGAGTTGCGGGTCGAAGGGTCCTGTCCCTTCCTCTACGCCTCGGACGGGCGCGACCTGCGGTTCGTGACCGACGTCTTGAGTCTCGCCCCCCTGGGGATGCTGGCCGACGGCGAGCGGTACGTTCCGGCCGACCCCGAAGAGTACCTCCGGCTGCCGGATTGGGTGGTCCCAGATGTCGACAGCGGCGATCTCAGGTTGGCGATTACCGAGGAGCTGCGAGAAGTGGCGTACCTCGATCAGGCCGAGCTGGTGGTGGTCGATGCGCCAGCCGAGGTCAACGTCTACAACGGCGAGCGCTGGATCGAGGGGATGGTCGAGGGCTTGGATCTCCGGCTGCTGGGCCCCCTGCAGCGCCCCACCCGCGTGCGGGATGCGGCGGACCGCGACGTGCTGGATCTGGTCGCGGAACGCGACCATCGTTACCTGCGGCATTCCGCCCCGGGCCGTCGGTATCAGGGGGCCGGCCACGCGCGGGCCCTCGAGTTCGCCGTGCCTTCGGAGCTGGCGGCGACCGGGCGGGTGGCGCTCCTCATGACCGGCTGGCTGCACTGGGGCAACACCAGCACCAACGTCGCTCGCTCCCAGGACCCCGAGGGCCGTCCGGTCTTTCCCTACCTGGAGCTCCCCAACGCCGATGGCAGCTGGCGCCGCGTGGAGCTGGCGGTGGGGCTGCCGGCCGGCAAGACCAAGCCGATCGTGGTCGAACTCGGCGATCGGCTCGATCCCGAGGATCCGCGGTTCCGGATCACCACCGACTTCGAGGTCTACTGGGACTGGATCGCGGTCGCCGAGGCACTGCCCCTAGGCCGCAGTCCACACCGCGAGCAGCGCCTGGCCCCGGCGCGGGCAGAGCTGGGCTTCGCCGGCTTTTCTCGCTGGTACCGGCCGGCTCCCGACGGCCCCTACCTCTTCGATCGGACCGATCGCCGACCCTACCCGTGGCGGCCGACAGAGAGCGGCGAGCGCGTGCTCTCCTGGACCGAGCACCAGGGGTTCTACTCGCCCTACGGGGAGGCGACGGCGGCGATCACCGGACTCGACGACCAGTTGGTGGTCTTCGGCTCGGGAGAAGAGCTCACTCTGGACTTCGATCTGGGTGCTCTCGCCCCGCCACCGGCGGGCTGGGAACGAACCTACTTCCTTCACCTCGAGGGTTGGGAGAAGGATGGTGATCCCAATGTGGCCTGCTCCCAGACCGTGGGCCCACTGCCCAGGCGGGGAGCCGGCGCCTACTCTTGCGAAGGTGTGGTCTCGCCGAATGCCGAGCCGAGCACCGCCACCGGTCGCTGGGTCGACGGTCAGCGGCTCCACCGCCGGGTGCGGGCGGCGCTTCGGAGTGGCCTGGGACCCCGTTAGACACGAGGCCAGGCGTCATCGCTCGACGCTGGCCGCCACCTTCCGGGTCGTGTCGCAGATCTCCTGGCTCGGCAACGTTTCCTCGGGGCCCGGCTCCGGCGGCGCGCCGTAGAGCCGCCGCCGGAACGCGAGACTGACGTGCACCAGTCCGATCAGGACCGGTACTTCCACCAGCGGTCCGATGACGGCGGCAAAGGCGACCGGCGAGCTGATCCCGAAGACCCCGATCGCCACCGCGATGGCGAGTTCAAAGTTGTTACCCGAGGCGGTGAAAGCGAGGGTCGCGGCGCGGGAGTAGTCTGCGCCGACCTTCCAGGCCATCAGGAAACTGACCAGGAACATGACCGCAAAGTAGACGCTGAGCGGAATCGCGATCCATAGAACATCGAGCGGCTGCCCCAGGATCCGTTCGCCCTGGGTCGAGAACATGACCACGATGGTGAACAGCAGGGCGACCAGGGTGAGGGGAGAGATGCGGGGGACGAAGACCCGGTCGTACCACTCGGCCCCCTTTCGCGGCAGGAGAATCTGGCGACTGGCGATCCCTGCGGCGAAGGGGATCCCGAGGTAGATCATCACGCTGACGAAGATCTCGGCCACCGAGACCTCGACCACCGCCCCCTCCAGACCGAAGAGCGGCGGCAGAACAGTCACGAAGACCCAGGCGTAGAGCCCGAAGGTGAGGATCTGAAAGACGCTGTTGAGCGCCACCAGCCCGGCGGCGTACTCGCTGTTGCCGCGGGCGAGTTGGTTCCACACCAGGACCATCGCGATGCACCGCGCGATCCCCACCAGGATCAGCCCGACCATGTAGAGGCTCCATCGCGGATCCGGCCCCAGCAGAGTGGGAGCCAGGAAGCCGAAGAAACCGATGGCCAGGCCGAACATGAGCAGGGGGCCTACGATCCAGTTCTGGAAGAGGGACAGGCCGAGGACCTTGCCGTCGGCGAAGACCTTCGGCATCAGCTCGTAGCGGACCTTGGCCAGCGGCGGGTACATCATCAGGATCAGCCCGGCCGCGATCAGGAGGTTGGTGTTGTCGCCCACCGTGAGGGCCGCGTTGAAGCGCTCCACCGGCTCCTGGAAGAGGTAGCCGACGAGCACGCCGATCCCCATGGCCAGGAAGATCCAGAGCGTCAGGTAGCGGTCGAGCCAGGAGAGTTTATGGCTGAGTCGTGGTTCCATGGGATAGTCCGTCGTCCTTCTTTCTTCGATTTCTCTGGGTCCGGGGGAGGCTCTTACACCGGTGGGGCTTCGGTCTCCAGCCAGTCGACGATCCGAGCCTCGATCAGGTCGCGGATCTCCCGGAATTTTTGCAGCTTCTCCGCCTCGCTACCCTGGAACGAAGCCGGATCCTCGAACGGCCAGAAGAGTCGTTCGTAGGCCCCGGGCCAAACGGCGGGACAGGTCTGGTTGGCTCCGTCGCAGACGATGATGGCGCTGTGAATCGGGACCTTTCCGAGGAACTCTCCTACGGTCTTCGGCACCTGGTCGGAGATGTCGATCCCCTTTTCCTTCATCACGATTTGGCTCAGGGGGTGGACGCGCTCGGCGGGTTCGGTGCCGGCGCTGTAGGCCGCAAATCGGTCGCCGGCGTAGTGGCGGAGGAACCCCTCCGCCATCTGGCTGCGGCAGGAGTTTCCAGTGCAGAGAACGATGATGCCTGGTTTGCGAGTCATGGGATCTCCAGTCTTCGGGATGTCGGGTTCGAGACGATCAGGGGTCTTTCGATCAGAAGGGGCTTCCGATGAGTTCGATCTGTGCCGCGGAGTTCACGGACGCCGGAAGGCGGCGGAGCTCGATGAGATAGCTGTCCGTCTCGGTCGCCATACGAGCGGACAGAGAGTCGTGGGTGGTCTCGACTCGAAACCCCGCCGCCGCGAGTTCGCGAGACCAGGTAGCGTGAAACTCGGTCCAGGGAGTGTCGGCCTGCACCTGCCATCGGAGTCTTTGGCGGTGGGGCTGCGAGAGGTTCTCCGTCGAGAGAGTCTTGGCTTCCGTCGCCTCGATGAGCCGTTCGATCTGCTGCGGCACATCGAGCCCTGCCCGGTGACAAGCCAGGAGCAGCGTTACGATCAAGGCCACGGTGCCTGCCCGTCGCAGCGCCGTCGGCGGAGAGCAGGTGCTCACAGGGCCGCGACCAGCGCCTTGGCGCGCCGTAGGGTCTGCGGGGAGAGGCAGTAGCAGACGCGGGGACCGTCTACCGTGCCGCGCACCAGACCGGCGTCCTTGAGGATCTTCAGATGCTGCGAAACCGTCGACTGAGCGAGGGGCAGCTCGTGCACGATCTCTCCACACAAGCACTCGGACCTTCGCGCCAACAGGCGGAGGATCTTCACCCGAGCCGGGTGACCGAGCGCTTTGGCCAGTAGCGCGAGTTCTTCGTCGGCGTCTTCCCCTTCGACAGGGCGAGTGTCGAACACGTCAGGATCGGGTGGGCAAGCGCAAGCGCCGTCGGTCGTCTTATCGTTCATCGCCGTTCAACGATAACACGGTCGAGACTCGTGGGCGACCCAACGGGTCGTATCCCCGCCTCCGACGACGTTTGGAGCAATCTCGCTCCCTACGGCAAGGAATGAGGATCGCTGGTCCTGCGGTGCTCTCGCCGAGAGCGATGGCTCGGGAGCTCGCTACGATGGCTCGTGGGGCAAGCTGGAGAGATGGGACTAGCCTCCGGAATCTCTCCGGTCCCGTACCTCGGCCGTTGCCAGTACGATCTCCTCGACCAGCCCCTCGAGCGGAGGGGCAAGGCTTGGCTTTCCGGGTAGGGGGCGACCGAGGGAGAGAATTGCTCGGTCCGCGCTCCAGAAGACCCGTTCCTCCCCTAGCTCGTCGAGGAAGCCGACCCGACGCAACAAGGCGTCGACTCGCATCTGGAGGCCTGCCAAGAGCAGGCTTCCACCTCCCCGGCGTTGTCGATCCAGCAGCTCGTGCAGGACCTCGAGTCCCGTGGCGTCGACCAGAGGGACACCTCGAAGGGAGAGGATCAGGTGAGTTTCCCCTCCGTCGTGAGCCTCGACCTCGTCGATGAGCTTGCGCGCGGCCGCGAAGAACAGAGGGCCAGTGAGTGTGTACACGGCCACTGAGCCTTCGGGAGCCAAGAAACGATGTCCTGCAGCCTCTAGGCGTCCGGGGTCGATCCCTTGTCGGACTATGACCAGATCGCTCATCTGGGCCATGAAGATCATGGTACTCAGGCCGAAACCGATCACGATCGCTTGAGTGAGGTCGAGCACGACGGTTGCACTCAGTGTAGCGAGAAACGCGGCGATGGCATGCCGAAGCCGCTTGGAGAAGAAGAAGCGAATCGCAGCCCAGTCGTTCATCTTCCAGGCGGTTACGAGCAGCACTCCGGCCAGCGCCGCCAAGGGGATCTTTTCGAGAAGCGGCGCAAACAGGAGGGCCACCCCCAGGAGCACGATGCCGTGGATCACGGGGGCGGCGCGAGTCACTCCGCCGCTCTTGATATTGACGCTGGTTCGGGCGATCGCCGCTGTGGCGGGCACGCCACCGAAGAAGGGGATCAGCATATTACCTACGCCCTGCGCCACGAGCTCGACACTGCTGTGCAGCCGGATTCCCGTCATGTTGCCTCCTACGGCACCACACAGGAGGCTCTCGACGGCGCCCAAAGCCGCTACCGACAACGCCGGGATGACCAGTTCCGCTAGCCCTTCCCACGGGATGGTTCCGAACCGCAGCCGATCGGCGAGCAAGAGGCTTCGAGGGACCGAGCCAATCGTGGGTACATCCCAACCGCCGATCACCATTGCTACGGTAGCTACCACGATGCCTACCAGAGCACCGGGAAGCCGGCCCGGCAACGGGAGACGTGGCCACCACACTGTCACGATCACCACCGCGAGGGTGGTACCTAGCGCTACCGCGTTCGGATGCAGGTCAGAGGTAGTTAGTACCAACAACTTGTCGACGACCGACTCGGTCGGGGGCAGAGCGACACCGAGGGCGTTGTCGATCTGTCCGAAGGCGATGAGCACCGCGATTCCGCTCGTAAATCCAGTGATCACCGGAGCGGGGATTAGAGAAACGACACGACCGAGTCGAAACAGCCCCAGGACCACGAGCAGAGCTCCGGCCATCAGGCCCGTCGCCCACAGTGCCGGAAGGCCATGCCGAGAGGCAACGAGGACCAGTACCGCCGACATCGCCCCCGTTGGTCCCGAAATCTGGTAGGGAGCTCCACCCAGGAGCCCGATGACCAGACCGGCAAGGATCGCCGTGACCAGGCCGGACGCCGCGTCGGCACCGGAGGCGACACCAAAGGCGAGGGCGAGCGGCAGAGCCACTGCCGCCACCGTCACTCCGGCTAGCGTGTCATGGAGTAGCCGGTTCCGATCGTAACCTTCGAACTCACGCTGTAGGAGCGTGCGCCACTCGCCTATGAGCCCCATCCGAAGACCTCCTCGCCGGCAACGGTAACCCAAATCTGACCGAAGAGTCATGCCTCTGTCCAGGCTGATGCTCACGGCTCGACGACCGAGCGGAGGATCGCGAGGCCAGGACTCTGCTGTTGCCAGGGCTCTTTGATCTGTCTAGGATCGCCCGGATGGGATCGAGTTCGTGGGATGGTGGTTTGCGATGGCGGTTGAAGGTCCACTCCGCGTACCGCCCCACGAACCGTGGCGCTTCCTCTTGTCTTTTTGGCGCCACGCCCGCGGGGGGCAGAAATCCTGGATTCGTTCACGAATCCCCGACCAGGCTCTTCACTTGAAGAAGGTCCTCGGGCTTTGTGCTTTGTTCGCGGCGTCGGCTCTGCTCTACGTGGCCTTTGGACGCTCGGTACCTTCGGAACCGGCAGGGGAAGTTGTGCGGGCCAAGCGGGCGTGGTTCGAGGACCGAACCAGTTCGGCAGGAGTCGGCCAGGCCCACGTCAATCGCACTTTCGAGAACGAGTACGCCCAGATCATGCAGGGCTACACCGCCCTCGGCGCCTCCGCCTCGGTGGCGGACTTCGACGGAGACGGCTGGGAGGACGTCTTCTTCACCCGTTCCGATCGAGACGGCCAGAACCTCCTCTACCGCAACAACGGTGACTTCACCTTCACCGACGTGGCGGTAGAGGCCGGGGTTAGCGAGGGCAACGACGAGAAGAACGCCTCGGCGGACTCTCTCTGGTTCGACTTCGACCACGACGGCGATCCCGATCTGCTGGTGGTGCGCTTCGGCCAGAGTCTGCTCTACGAGAACATCGGGCCGGGCGAGGACGGCCAGGTCCGCTTCCGCGACGTCACCCTCGAAGCGGGCCTCGGACCCCGTTACCTCAACGCCATCCTGGCCATCGCCTTCGACTACGACCTCGACGGCGACCTAGACCTCTTCCTCGGCAGCTACTTCCAGCCGGTCGACCTCTTCGATCCCGACACACCGCGCTTTTTTCCCGAAAGTTTCGAGACGGCGGCCAACGGCGGCGGGGTCACCGTCTACCGCAACCAATGGGCGGAGACCGGGGAGGTAGGGTTTGACGACGTCACCGAGGAGGTCGGCCTGCACGAGATCTCCGGCTGGACCCTCGACCTGGGGCACGCCGACGTCGACCACGACGGCGACGACGACCTGTACGTCGCCGCTGACTTCGGCACCGACAACCTCTTTCGCAACAACGGCGACGGAACCTTCACCGATCTCAGCCTCGACGCTATCGGGGTCGACACCAAAAAGGGCATGAATGCCGACTGGGGCGACTTCGACCACGACGGTCGGTTCGATTGCTTCGTCACCAACATTACCGACGAGTACATGCGAGAGGGGAACTTCCTCTGGCAAAACTTGGGTGACTTTCGGTTCGCCGACGTCGCTCGGGAGACCGGCACCCACGATACGGGATGGGGATGGGCCGGGAAGTTCTTCGACTACGACAACGACGGTTGGCTCGACCTCTACGTCGTCAACGGCTGGGTCTCCGCTTCCCAGGATCCGGAAGACAACTACGTACGCGACATCTTCGAGGTCATCCAGGACCCTGAGGTCGACCTCACCGACGTCCGCGAGTGGCCACCAATGGGCGACAAGACTCTATCCGGCTACCAGAGGAACTCGCTCTTCCACAACGAGGGTGGGCTGTTCTCGGACCGAGCCGCCCGCCACGGCCTCGACTCGGAACTCGACGCCCGAGGTGTCGCGGTGGCCGACTTCGACCACGACGGTCGGCTCGATCTCTTCGTCACCAACGCCGGCAAGCCACCGCTCCTCTGGCGCAATCAGCAACCTACAGGGCACGGTTGGCTCGCCCTCCAGTTGGAGGGGCGGAGCTCGAATCGCGACGCGGTCGGCACCCGGGTCTGGGTCGAGGTCGGAGGGCGGCCTCAGCTGAGCTTCGTCAACGGCGGCAACGGCTTCGCCAGCCAATCGACCCGGGCCGTCAGCTTTGGTCTCGGCCGGGCGCCGGCGGCCGAGCGTCTGGTGGTGGTGTGGCCTTCCGGGTTGCGCCAGGAATTCGAAGACGTGGCCGCGAGGCGGACCTACTCGCTCGTCGAAGGCGACGACCGGCTGCGGATCGTCGCCGAGCGAGCGGGCCGCTTCGAGCCCCACGAAGAGGGTCCGCTCGAGGTGCGCCGGGACGAGGATCAAGTCGGCGCGCCGGCCGACCTCGTGGCTCGCTTCGGCTCACCCTCGGTCTACGAGCAGTTGGCCGAGGAGATCGACGTCCTCGCTCCCGCCGAGACCGGAGGATCTGCCTACGCGATCTACCGCCGAGGGATGGAGGCGTTCGCGGCCGGCGAGGGGACAACGGCCCTGGATCTCCTCGAGCAGGCGCTCGAGCAAGAGCCTGACAGCCTGCGCTACGGGACCGACTATCGGCAGGTCGTGATCGCACTGGCAGCCGAGGGGGGCGACCTCTACGACCGAGGTATCGCCTTCTTCGAACGGCTGACCGCCGCCCACCCGCGCGCCCCGAATGCCTTCCTGAACCTGGCCTTCATTCATGTCGACAAGATTCCGGTGGAGGGGGCGATTACCCAGGTGCTCCTCGCCAATGCGGCGCTCGAGCGTTTTGACGACGCCATCGCCATCGAAGATAGCTGGCTGGCTCGCTACTCCCGCGGCAACGCCTACCTCTACTGGCCACCGATCTTTGGTCGGTTGCCGCTAGGCCTCGCCGACCTGGAGCGAGCTCTCGAGATCGCCGAGGCTGAGCCGACTGCTCCGTACCACGCGCGTGCCTGGGCGGCGCTCGGCGACGGGCATTGGCGCGACGATGACCCCGACACCGCGCGTCGTCTCTGGAGGGAGGGACTCGATCGCTTCCCCGGTAATCCCGAGCTCACCCGGAGGGTGGGGCTCGAGGACGACGATCAGGTGGACGCCCTGCTCGAGGTACGTTTCGACAGCACTCGGCGAATCGAGAGCCACCTGCGGGAGATCTTCTACCCCGATCGCTACGCTGTGGCGCAGGGATCGATCGGAGAGGACCGGAGCCCGGAGAGGGACGACGCCGGCGGTCCCCGATTCGTGGAAGTCGCCGCGGGCTCCGGCGCGCTTTTTGTGCACACGACCCGCAAGTTCAGCGGTCACAAGCATCAGGTCTTGGAGATGTTCACCGACGGCGGCGCCGCGGTGGCCGTCGGTGATTACGACGGCGACGGGGACGACGATCTGTTCCTCACCGACAGCGATACCGGCCACAAGCAACGTCTGCTTCGGAACGACACCGAACCCGGGGGGGCGTGGCGCTTTGTCGACGTCGCCGCCGCCGCCGGTGTCCAGGGAGGCAACGATCCCGAAGCTATCGTCGCCGACGCGCTCTGGCTGGACTACGACAACGACGGGCGCCTCGACCTCTACGTCGGACGGTTCGGCACGCCCTTGCTCTACCGGAACCTCGGGGAGCGGGACGGCGAGGTCCGCTTCGAAGAGGTCGGCGCGGCGGTAGGACTGACGCGTTTCACCAACAGCATCGGCACCGTCGCCTTCGACGCCGATGGCGATGGTTTTCTCGACCTGATGCTCGCCAACTACTTCGCTCCGGTGAACCTCACCCAGCTCGAGAGTACTCATGTCTTGCCCAACAACCTCGACTACGCCGACAACGGCGGTGGCCTGACCTTCTATCGCGGCATCGAGCTCTCGGACGGTCGCCGGGGATTCCGCGAGGAAACCGAAGCGGCGGGCCTCACCCACCACACCGGCTGGTCGCTCGACATCGGCCACGCCGATCTGGACAACGACGGCGACCAGGACGTGTACGTCGCCGGCGACTACGGAACCGACCGCCTCTTCTGGGGCCAGGGCGACGGCACCTTCGTCGACGGTACCGAGGCCGCGCTTGGTTCGTTCGACACCCGCAAGGGAATGAACGTCGACGTCGGTGACTACAACCGGGACGGATTCCTCGACATCTACGTCACTAACATCACCGACGAGTACATGAAGGAGTGCAACTTCTTCTGGCACAACTTCGGTGACGGGACCTTCATGGACCTGTCGATCGAAACCGGCACCTGCGACACCGACTGGGGCTGGGCGGCCAAGTTCGGCGACTTCGACAACGACGGATTCGAAGATCTCTTCGTCGTCAACGGGCTGCGATCTCGCGACCGGGACCAGAACTACATACCGATCCTGCTCGACGAGACGATCCTCAAAGAGGATGTCGTGTTCTCCGATCTCAACGCCTACCCAGACATCGGCGACATGACCTGGAGTGGCTACCAGAAGCAGCGTCTGTTCCACAATCTTGGAGACGGCACGTTCCGCGAGATGGCCTCGGTGGCCGGCGTCGACAACGATCTCGACGGACGAGGCATCGGCGTGGGGGACTTCGATCGTGACGGACGCCTCGACTTCTATCAGTCGAACGCCAACCAACGCTCGATGCTCTACCGGGGCGTGACTCCCGAGCCCGGCCACTGGCTGGAGCTGCGTCTCGAGGGGCGGCGTTCCAACCGCAGCGCCATCGGCGCCCGGGCGAGCCTGGTCTCCGGAGGCACGACCTGGATTCGCGAGGTCAACGGCGGCAACGGATACGCGAGCTCG
This sequence comes from Thermoanaerobaculia bacterium, assembly GCA_030429235.1. Lineage (GTDB taxonomy): Bacteria > Acidobacteriota > Thermoanaerobaculia > Multivoradales > JAIOJS01 > JAIOJS01. Next base: position 116,288 of record JAUIDB010000007.1, read on the forward strand.
TCCACCCTGATGCTCCACTTCGGACTCGGTGAGGTAGAGTCCGTCGACTCGCTCGAGATTCGATGGCCGACGGGCCAGACCGAAACCTTCGAGGTTCCCAGCATCAATCGAGTTCTCACCCTTCGAGAGGGCGATGGCGAGCCCTCTTCGAACTAAGGAAAGACCCTCTATCATGCAGCCGAGAACCTCGATCGCGATCCTCCTGTGCCTCCTCTCTCTCAGTGCCTGCGGCGGCCGGGAAGAACATGCGAGCGAGTCCTCCGTGGTGCCGGATTCTGAGGTCACCGACGAGCTGGCACGTCTTCGCAACCTCGGCAAGGCGTTCTACGAAAACCCGACCACCCAGTATGAAGCGATCGATGTCCTTCGCTCGGCCTGGGAGCTGGCGCCGGAATCGACCTGCGACCGAGCCAACTACGGCATGGCCTTGCTGCGGGCCGGCGAAGAGGAGAAGGGCGTCGTGGAGCTCGAGGCAGTCCAGGCCGCGGATCCGCAGCTACCGCACAGCTGGTTCAATCTGGGCGTCGCCTACAAACGAACCGCCCAGTACGAGCGGGCCCTGGAGCAGTTCGAGCGGATGGTGGAGCTGGTTCCCAACGAGCCGATCTCGCGCTTCAACCTCGGGACTCTCTACAAGCTCGCGGGACGTCTGGAGGAGGCGAGAGAGGAGCTCGAGACAGCGGCCCGGCTCGATCCCAACCTGGCCGCTCCCCTGTTTCACCTCGCCTCGATCTTTCGCCAACAGGGCGCCGCCGAGCGCGAAGAGGAGGCGATGCAGCGTTTTCGCAAGCTCAAGCGGCAGAACGAAGGAGCCGCGGTGTCCGAGGATCTGGAGTGGAGCTTCTACGCCGAGCTCTGCGAACGGATCGATCCCGCGCACGCGCCATCGCCAGGGGACCCCGCGCCCCTGGCTTTCGAGGTAACGACCCTACTCGACGGGATCGAGGCCTCCCGGGCGGGAATCGAGCTCTTCGACCTCGGTAGCGACGGGTCGACGGAGATCCTGGTCCACGACCCCGGCGGAGTCCGGCTCGTCGACCAGACCGGAGAGATCCTGGAGGTGGGTCTGGGAGAGCTCTCCGGTGTTCTCGACATCGCTTCGGGGGATGTCGACGACGACGGACTGATGGATCTCGCCCTTCTCCTGCCACCGGGCCCGGTCCTGCTCCTCCAGCGCGACGGCGCCTTCGTGCGCGACGAGACGAGCCTCTGGCCGCGAGGTACGTTCCGCTCCCTGCTCTGGCTCGACTGGGATCACGACTACGACCTCGATCTCTTCCTGCTCGGGGCCGAGCCGCGACTCCTGCGCAACGATGGCAAGCTGCCGGACGCCGACGCTCCCGACTGGAGTGACCGCACGGCCTCCTTCCCCTTCGTCGCCGGAGAGATCACGAGCGGCGCCGTCTTCGACTTCGAGCCCGACACCCAAGGTCAAGAACTCGTGACTCTCGACGCGGCGGGCCAGGCGACGCTCTACCGCGACCGGCTCGCCGGCGTCTACGAACCCAAGCCCCTAACCGCCTGCCCCGAGGGTTCGGATTCGATTCTTCCCTTCGATCTGGACAACGATTCCCGCACCGACCTTCTGGTCTCCGGGCGGGAGGGCGTGACCTGGCTGCGCAACCAGGCTACCGGCTTTGTCGCCCACCCGCTCAGCGCGCTGAAGACTACGACGCTGGCGATGGCCGACCTCGAGAATCGGGGACTCTCGGACCTCGTGACGGCGGCGGGGGCGCTCCGCAATCAGGGGCTGGGCGAGTTGGCCGAACCGTCCCGCCCGGCGGGCTTTGCGGAGGCACCCGTTGCCCTCGTCTCCTCCGACCTGGACCGCGACGGTCGGGTCGATCTCGTCAGCCTCGACGCCAACGGGCGCCTCGAGCTGTTGCTGAACCGAACCGAGACGGCGCATCAGTTCGTCCTCTTGAGCTTTACCGGGCGCAAGAACCTGAAGCTCGCTCCCGGCTCCGAGGTCGAGGTCAAGGCCGGGCGCCTCTACCAGAAGAAGGCTTACGACGGGCTGCCCCTCCACTTCGGGCTGGGGGCCTACTCGGAGATCGACACCGTGCGTTTGACCTGGCCCAACGGCTTGATTCAAAACGAGTCCAGACAGCCCGCGGGCCAGAGCCATCGCTACGAGGAAGCACAGCGGCTCTCCGGTTCCTGCCCGATGATCTACACCTGGGACGGCGAGTCGTTCCGGTTCATCACCGACGTCCTGGGCGTCGCTCCCCTGGGGGCCTCGGCCGGCGACGGGGAGACCTTCCCGGTAGACCATGACGAGCACATCCAGATACCGGGTGATGCCCTGGTCGAGCGGGACGGCCGGCTGGAAATTCGCATCGTCGAAGAACTCCGCGAGGTCGCCTATCTCGACGAGATCCAGTTGATCGCCGTTGATCGGGAGGCGGATCTCGACCTCTTCGTCAACGACAAGTTCCAAGGCCCCCCCTTCCCGCACGAGTTGACCCTCTACGGGGCTCGGGAACGGCTGCATCCCCTGAGCGCCATCGACCATCGGGGTCGTGACGTCCTGGACCGCGTAATGGCCCGAGATCAGCGCTACCCCGATTCCTTCTCGCGCAGTCGCTCGGCGGTGGCCGAGATGCACACCTTGGAGCTCGACTTCGGAGACGTGGCGGCGGACAACCAGGCGGTGCTGGTGCTCGACGGCTGGGTCGACTGGGCCGACGGCTCGACCTTCCTGGCGACGTCGCAGAACCCCGGGGCCGAGCTCGTGACCCCCTATCTCGAGGTTCTCGACGCCGCCGGGGAGTGGCAGGTCGTGGTCCCCGACATGGGCATGCCGGCTGGCAAACCCAAGGCCATCGTCGTCGATCTGCGGGATCGCTTCCTGTCGGAGAGCCGTCGGGTGCGCATCACGACCAACGTCTGCGTCTACTGGGACGAGATCTTTCTCGCCGAAGACGCGCTCGACCCCGCCGTGCGGCGAACCGCCCTCCATCCCGACGAAGCGACCCTTCGGTTTGCTGGCTTCTCGCGACCGGTCCTCCATCCCGAGCGCAAGCAGCCCGAGTCCTTCGTCTACGCGGACCGTAGCTCGACCTCGATGTGGAACCCGACGAAAGGCCTCTACACGCGCTACGGCGACGTCCGGGGCCTTCTCGACACCGTCGACGACCGCTTCGTAATCATGGGGTCCGGCGACGAGGTCCAGCTCCTCTTCGATGTTTCGCGGCTACCAGCTCTCGAGCCGGGACAGCGACGGGACTGGGTCCTGAAGGTCGATGGCTGGGCCAAGGATGGCGATGCCAATACGATCGACTCCCAGACCGTCGGTCCCCTGCCTTTCCACGGCATGCCGGCCTACCCCTACGACGCGCCCCACCGGTACCCGGACACGCCAGCGCACCGAGAGGTTCTCGAGACGCTCCATACACGACCGGCTCTGGTCCTCACCCGTCCCCTGGTGGAGGAGGCCCGAGGCGGTCCGGAATCGCAGCGACGGACGGGATCGAGTCGAGAACTCGGGTCGGTCGATCCCTGAGGAATCGCGACTAGCGATCGATCAGTCGGGCTCCCCCATACCTCGCTTGGCGGCGGCGATCCGTTCGTCGACGGTCTTCGAGGACGGCGGCTTCGGCCCGCCCGGGCGCAGGTACTCTCGGTCCAGATAGCGGTGGGGTCCCGACCGCAGGTGGGCCCGCATGTCGTGCCCGACCCGACGCTTCCGCTCCCACCGGAGGCGGGGGATGTCGATCGGAGCGACCACCACCTTCTCGCCCGGCCCCGGATCCGCCTGGGCCAGGACCCGCCCGTCGTAGTCTACGACCATCGAACCGCCGGGCCAGGAGAACGGAGGGTAGTTCTCGAGTCTCGCCCCCTGGTTGGAGGCCACGACATAGGCCGTGTTCTCCAGAGCCCGCGTGCGATTGACCAGCGTCCACCAGTCCATCGGCTCCTGGGTTCCCCAGGGGTCCATGTAGGCGGAGATGCGGATGATCACCTCGGCCCCGTTGAAGGCGATCTGTCGTATCGTCTCCGGGAAGAGCCAGTCGTAGCAGATCGCGACACCCAGCTTGCCGAGAGGGGTGTCCACCACGGGGAAGGGGTCGTCAGGGTAGTCGAGAAGATCGGCCGGGCTGGTGTGCATCTCCCAGGGGATCCAGGTGTTGACCTTGCGGTACTTCGACAGGATGCCCCCAGGGCCGATCAGCAGGGTACTGTTGAACACGTGGCCTGGCCACGCCGGGTCCTTTTCGAGGAAGCTTCCGGTTTGGATGTAGACCTGGTACTTGGAGGCGACCTTGACGTAGCGGTCGGTGTGGGCGTTGGGAAGTTCCACTGCCAGCCGCTCGTGCAGCGCCTCCGCGCTTGCGTACACCGGTGGCGAATGCGCAAACTCTGGAAATACCAGGAGCCGGACGTCGAAGAACGGTCGGTAGCCGACGATCGTTTGCTCGATGATCTCGCACATCCGGTCGACGCGGTCTCCGATCTCCTCTCGATCCGAGGGAGAGGGAAAGTCGGTCTGGCAAGCAGCGGCGTAGTAGAGAGTCATGTCGCGCCGATTCTAGCGAACCCGTGCGAGCGGTCGGAACTCACCGAGCAGCGAGACCAACCCAGCCTCGATGGGTCCAGATGAGGGCGGCGGCGCCCGGCGGTGTGCACCCTCCAGTTCGAGGTGCCGTCCCACGAAATCGCCACCGCCCCCGCCGGAGTGCTACCGGACGTGGAGCGAGCCCACCATTGTTGGGTGGTAGGTGCAGAGGTAGTCGATCTCTCCTGGAACTGAGATTCGGTAGCGCCAGGACTCTCCCGAAGCGATGTCCTTCGAGTCGAATTCCCCGCTCTCGGCGGTCACCGTATGAACGAGAAGGTCGCGATTGGTCCAGACCACCGTGTCTCCAACTCGGAGGTCCAGTACCTTCGGTGAGTAAGAGGTGGCGTCGATGACGACCTGGTGGATCTGAGCGGAGGGCCCAGATTCGCATCCGGTCGCCAGGAGAGCCATCAGCAGGCCCGCGACGAGAGCAGTGGCCCCTAAGTGTGGTCTCTGAGACATCTCGAACTCTCAGTGGCTTCCGAGGTCGGACTGTAGTTGCTTGGCGTGTTCCAGGTGCGCCACGAAGGCGGGACGGACTTTCACCAACAGAGCCTTGAGTTCGTCGTTGTGAGCGTTGGGAATGAGGACCTGGTCGAGAGCCTCGAGGACCTGCTCGTGGTAGGCCACCTCGTGGTCGATGTAGCTGACGTCGAAGGCTTTGCCGGTGAGGTTCTCGAGTCTGGCGACGTTCTTCGCGCCACCGTCCTGCAGCTCTCGGCTGGTCGGGCTGGCCTCGGGCGTAACCCCGAGCCTGCCGACGAGTTCGGCGGCTGCCTGGTTGACCCCAGTGTGGTCGTTCATCATCAGCTTGCCGAAGTTCCGTACTCGTTCGTCGTTCCCCTTGGACGCTGCCAACCGACCTGCATCGACGTCCACCTGGTTCGCGGCCACGACGATGGCTGCAATCTGAGCGTCATTGGGGGTTTGGGCTGATACGGCCGAGGTGGCCACAAGCAGGGCAACGAAGGGGATCAGGTAGTGCTTCATCGTTAGTTCCTTTCGTGAGTTTGGAAACAGGGTTCTCTCGGATACGGCTTGTTCGTCTTGGTGAGTCCCCGCCGCTAGGTCCTGCGACACTGGCCGGCGAGCCCCGATCACGAGGGTGGAGGCGCTGAGCGCCAGGGAAGGCGTGGCAGGATGGGTGGGGCAGGGGTCTGAATAGATGTGTGACGTGATCGGGGTCGCCGAGGCTCTGTGCGAAGTTGTCGGTGGTGTCACCTAGGAGTGGCGGTCGGGATCTCCTGACCCGAGCAGTGCTAGTACCTGGCGCTCGCGAGCGGTGTCCTTCTCGAAGAGACCTCGGCTGGCAACCGTTCGCATCGCGGACGCACGTTTCTTGGCTCCGCGCATCGAGAGGCAGAGGTGACGGGCTTCGACCAGGACCAGCACCCCAAGGGGGTCGAGATGCTCGACGATCGCATCCGCTATTTGGGCTGTCATGCGCTCCTGAAGCTGGGGACGACGTGCGAATACGTCTACCGTACGAGCCAGCTTCGAGAGTCCGACGACCCGCCCATGCGACGGCAAGTAGGCGATGTGGGCGGTACCGATCACCGGCAGTAGGTGGTGTTCGCAGAGGCTGGTGAACTCGATATCGGAAAGGGTAACGAGATCCCGAGAGTGATTTTCGAACGTTCGGCCCAAGTGCTCGGCTGGGTCTTCCAGAAGCCCCGAGAGTATTTCGGTGTAGGAGCGGGCCACCCTCTCCGGGGTGTCCCGCAGGCCCTCGCGCTCAGGGTCTTCTCCGAGTGCGTCGAGCATTTCGCGCACGGCATTCGCCAGTCGAGAGAGATCGACCGGCCGTGGTGGTCGTGCCTCGGGCGCTACATCGGTCCGGCCGCGAATGGCAGCGAGCTGTTCTTGAAGGCAGCTCATAGCGACTTCAGGTACTCGACGAGATCGAGCTTCTCGGTCTCGGTCAGCTCCAACTCGAAATGGTCGTCATAGTGCTCCACGACCGCCAGCAGCGTTGGGAAGCGACCGTCGTGGTAGAAGCCGCCTTTGGTGTGGGACCAGAGTCCTTTGAGTGGTGTCGTTCGGTAGCGTCCTTCAGGGCCTCGGTCGGCCTGGAAACTGTCGATGCCGATCTCCTCTGGGGTGTGGAGGTTCCATCCTGGATCTGTGAACAGCGGTGGGACGTGACAGTCGCTACAAGCCGCTTTGCCGAGGAAGATGGCTTCACCTCGCCGCGCTGCTGCCTGGTCGAAGGTATCGGCTGGCGGTTTTGGAGCCGGGATGGCCAGCTGGTACAGGTGAAGATCAGCCAGGTGAGACGAAACGAGGTCCGGCTTGTCGCGCACGTCGTCGATGCCGGCGGCTGCCGCGATCGGGTACTTCTCCTCGTCGGCGAGTCGAGGATCGTAGAAACGTCCCAGGCCGTTCATCTCATGGCCCGCCACGAAGGCATTCCAGTAGGGCATCGAACCCCAGCCCTCGTAGGTGTGGAGGTTGACGCCAGCCAAGCCAAAAGCAGGTGGAATCAAGACGGCTCCCGAGGCACCGTCCGGCCGGAAGGCTTTGCCGTCGAGGTTCAGGTGCGCGTCGAACCGCCCTGGCCCCCAGCTGTTCAGGACCGTGCGGACGGTCTCCTCGTCGACCCCGAGGAGGTCGGAGAACGGTTCGAGGTTCGGCGCGAGCGCGAGGATGGCGCCGACGTCGAGGTCGCGGTTCGCCCAGCCGTCGAGGCGCCGCCCTACTCCGGGAGCCAAGGAGTCGTCGACGGTAGAGTGGCAGAAGGCGCAGGTGATTCCGAGGTCCTCGAGCTCTCCGCGGTCGGTTACGTTCGCCACCACGCCTACTACGGCGAAACGCTGGAACAGGAAGCGGGTGACGGCGGGGTCGTCGAGATCGACAGCGCCCTGCACCAGGGCTCGCCGCACCGAAGGGGGTAGGTTGTTGGAGTCCACCTTGACCCCCAGTTCGAGAGCCTGGCGAGGGGAAACCTGGGAGAGGAGTTCATCGAGTCCGAGGGCGTTGGAGAAGAAAAGATTGCTGCCGAAGGGTTCGTAGCGGAACCGAATGCGCCCTCGTTCGATCGATTCGACCGCGTGGGAAGCGACGAGGTCGATGCGTGCCTCTTCGGTCTCGGCTTCCGGGGCCGTCGGTCTCGCTGATCCTTCGGGTGGTCCGCTGGGGGGCATCATTAGGATGGCGGTAGCCGACAGCGTCAACAGTTTGGTGATCATCGCCTTGCTCCTTCAGTCCGAGTCAGGTTCTCGGCCCGGGAGGTCTGCCAGCCGGGCCATCACGAGCATCATAAACGGAAAAACAAGTTTGTCAAGTTTTAACTTGTTTTAATGGTTCTGGTGTCGTACAATAACCCTCGAGTCGAGTTCTGCCAGGCGGCGGCCGGGCACCACGAGATCAAAGGAGAGCAGATGAGTAGCACCGAAACCCTGGAAGCCCTACCTCAGCCGAGGCAGTCGATCCTGGTGGCTATCAAGCGGAAGGGGCCGATGGGAACTGCGGAACTCGCGGAGCGGATCGGCGTTTCGTACGAGGGCATGCGGCAGCAACTCGCCCAGCTAGAGCTCGACGGTTGGGTGGTGCGGCGGCTCGACCGTGAGCCGTCGCGCCCAGGGCGTCCGCGTTCACTGTTTCAGCTGACGACGGCGGGTGATCATCTGTTTCCAAAAGAGTACGACGAACTGGCTGTGGCTCTGATCGATGCTGTGGCAGATCGTCTGGGCCCGCCGGCGGTGCGTCAACTTCTAGAAGAGGTAGCTCGCAAGAAGGTGGAGTTCTGGGAGCCCAAACTGGTGGGCAAATCATTCGAGGAGCGTCTGGAAGCCCTCAGCGATATCTATCAGTCTGACGACCCGTTCTGCCACGTGCAGTACGGAGATGACGATCAGCCGAGACTCGTCGAGATGAACTGTCCCTTCCTGGAGGTTGCTCGCCGTCGTCCGGCCCTTTGCAGCGTCACGGTTTCGGTATTGCGACGTCTTCTAGGTCGTAGAGTCGTCCGTTCGGAACGATTTCAGGACGGCTGCGGTCGTTGCGTCTTCCGTATCGACAGCCAGGAACTGTCCCAAGAAGTCGACTTCTTTGATTGGGAGCCTTCCCTCCCGGTAGCCGATTCCGAGGTGGGAAGTTGATCACGTTGAATTATTGTTTCGACGACCGAACTCGCGTCGTGGCTTCGGGAACGCCAGTCCCGAGGAGCGAGTCGTGCAGATAGAAGCCGCGGTACTTCGCAGCTGGCCTCTCACGCCGTCTATTCATGCCATCGCCGTCCAGCGACCGCCGGACTTTCAGTTCGCGGCTGGCCAGCACGTCATGGTAGAGATCGAGACTCCAGCCGGCGGAGACGACCGGTTCCTGTCGATCGCCAGTGCACCATCCGACCAGTCCCTGGATTTTGCCGTCCGCGTCTCGCCGAGCGAGTTCAAGCAGGCCTTCCAGCGATTGCGAGCGGGTGAGCAGGTCCGCTTGATCGGCCCGTCTGGGCGGTTCCGACGCGATCCCGACCGCCCAGCGGTCCTGCTTTCGGGTGGCGTCGGAATCACTCCGCTGCGGAGCATGTTGCGCCAAGCGGCTCACCATGAACGGATGCCTGCCACTGTTCTAGTCTTTGGCAACCGGGAGCCGCGCGAGATTCCGTTCCGCGAAGAGCTCGACGCCATGGCTTCGAGGGACAACATCCAAGTCTTCCATACAGTCGAGTCGGCAGGCGACTCCTGGGGCGGATCTCTAGGACGGATCGGTCCCGACCTCGTCCTCGAAGCCTCGCGAAGCCTTCACGACCCTGTCTTCTACCTTTGTGGACCACCGGCGATGGTGGAGGCCTTGGCCACGCTACTCGTGGAGCTGGGAGTCGACCGGGCCGACATTCTGAACGAACACTTCACCGGATATTGAGGAGCATCGTGCATGAGTCGTATCGTTGAACTATCAGATCGGAAGCCCCTGCTGATCGATCCGTCCGAACTCGACGGTCCCGTTTGGATCTGTCGTTGCGGCTTGACCGCAAGCTGGCCCTTCTGCGACGGTAGCCACGGTGCGACTCGGGACGAAGAGGCGGGGAAGCTCTACGACTACCACCGTGCGAAACCCGGCGGCACGCTCACCCGAACAGAGTTGGCGGACCGGATGGTCGCCGCGAGCACTCGGTCGGACGAGATCTGACAGGCCCGGTTTTCGGGTGAATCAGAATGGACTGGTCGAATACCTAGCTGATTCGACCGACAGGCGGCTCGACGCCAGCACCGTTCAGGGTGCGCCGGTTCCTACTCAGCCGCTTTCGGAGCCATTGTCGCTCCGAAACGGGAGTACACCACCGGGAGCACCACCAGCGTCAGCAAGGTCGCGGTCAACAGGCCTCCTACCACCACGGTTGCCAACGGGCGCTGGACTTCCGCCCCGGCCGAGGTCGCGAGTGCCATCGGGAGGAAGCCGATGATGTCGGTGGAGGCGGTCATGATGACGGCCCGGAGACGCACGTGCGCTCCCTCTCGGGCAGCTTCCACGGGCGAGTGGCCGGCTCGCCGCAGCTCGCTGATCGTCTCCAGGAGTACGACCCCGTTGAGGACTGCGATACCGAAGAGGGCGACGAAACCCACTGCAGCCGAGATCGAGAAGGGATAGCCCCGCACCGCGAGCGCCAAGAGACCACCCGAGAGAGCCAGCGGGACATTGAGAAACACCAGGGAAGCGAGACGTCCGGAGCCGAAGGCGCTGTACAGCAGGACGAAGATCAGCAGCAGGACCATAGGGACGACGAGCGAGAGCCGACGTGAGGCTGCTTGGAGATTCTCGTACTGCCCCCCCCAGGAGAGGTGCCAGCCGTCCGGAAGTGTGACGCTGTCGTTCACGGCGCGCTGGGCGTCGGCGACGAAGGACGCGAGATCCCGGCCACGAACGTTGGCCTCGATGGCGATGCGGCGGGAGACGCTGTGTCGATTGATCTGAGCTGGTCCCTCCGCGACTTCGATGGATGCAAGCTGGTCGAGCGGGATCATTCGGGGTCGTTCGCCGAGCGATGCTGGTGGCACTGCTACGCGGAGGTCGGCCAGGATCCGAGGATCTGACCGTAGCGCCTCGGGAAAGCGAATCTGTATAGGGAAGCGCATGTTCTCTTCCAAGACCGTGCCGACCTGAATCCCTCCGAGCGCTTCGAGAGTTCGGAAGACCTCGGCCGCGGAGACACCGACTCTGGCGATCGCTTCTCGGTCGATCACGACGCGTAGCCGCGGAAGGCCTTGGACCTGCTCGGCCGCGACGTCAGCAGCGCCGGGGACGTTGCGTACGGCCGCCTCGATCTCCTCCGCCTTCTCGCGCAGCAGGTCGAGGTCGGAGCCGTAGAGATGGATTGCGACGTCGGAGCGTACACCCCCGATCAGTTCGGCAAAGCGCAACTCGATCGGCTGGGTGAAGGCAAACTTGGCTCCGGGGACCTGGGTCTCGAGCGTGTCGTGGATCGCGTCGACGAGCTGCTCTTTGGTCGCAAAGCGCCACTGTCGCTTTGGGTGGAGCATGACGAAGGTGTCACCGACCTCGACGCCCATCGGATCGAGCGCCACCTCGGGTCGACCGGTACGCGAGATGATCGTTTCCACTTCGTTCGGAAAGGCGTCCAGGATCGCTCGCTCGGCCATCAGACTGACCTCGTTCGAAGTTTCCAGCGAGATCGAGGGCAGGCGTTGGATGTGCATCGCGATCGTGCCCTCGTCGAGGGTCGGAATGAACTCCGCTCCCAGGAAGGGGATGAGCGCCAGGCTCGCTCCGAATAGCACGATCGCCAGGCCGAGGGTGAGTCGACGGTGCGCCAGGGCGCGTTCCAGCACCGGCTGGTAGAGGCGCCGGCACCAGCGGTAGAGCAGCGGTTCGCGGAACCTGGCTCCGGGTAGCAGCCAGCTGGCGAGGACCGGAATGAGAGTGAGGGCGCAGATCAGCGAAGCTGCCAGCGCGAAACCCACGGTCAAGGCCATGGGCCGGAACATCTTTCCCTCGATCCCGCGCAGGGTCAGGATCGGTCCGTAGACCAGAATGATGATCGAGACTCCGAAGACGACCGGTCGGGCCACTCGGTGGACGGCGGCACGAACCTTTTCGAGGTCGGATACATCGGTCTCGTCTCGTCGCGCGCGCAGGGTTCGCAACACGCTGTCGACGACGACGACGGCGGCGTCGACAATCAGGCCGAAGTCGATGGCTCCCAGGCTCATGAGGTTGCCGGATACACCGGTCCACCGCATGGCCGAGAACGCCACGAGCATCGACAGCGGAATGACGGAGGCTACCAGCAGGCCGGCTCGCAGGCTTCCGATGAGCAGCAGGAGCACCACCACCACCAGGAGCCCTCCTTCGAAGAGATTGGTCGCCACGGTGGTCAGCGTTCTCCGCACCAGATCGGAGCGATCGTAGTAGGTGTTGATCGTGACCCCGTCGGGAAGGCTGCGCTCGATCTCAGCCATGCGAGCGTCGACTCTTTCGGCCACAGTTCGACTGTTTTCTCCCAGCAGCATGAGTACGATGCCCGCCACCGCTTCTCGCTCGCCGTCCCGGGTGACGGCTCCCTGTCGGAGCAGCGGTGCGAGTTCGAGTTCGGCGACGTCTTCGAGGTAGACCGGCGCAGCGTCGTCGCTGGCGACGACGATGCGGGCGAGATCCTCGAGGGATTCGATCAAGGCCTCCCCGCGGATTACGTATTGCTCGCCACCGAAGGGTATGTAGCCACCGCCGGTGTTGAGGTGGTTGTCACGAATCGCCTCTTCGATCTCGGCGACTCCCAGTCCGTGGGCTACGAGCCGATCAGGATCGAGTGTCGCCTGGAAGGTCTTGACCTCGCCGCCGAAGACGTTGACTTCGACCACGCCCGGCACCGAGCGCAACTGAGGCGCGACCATCCAGTCGAGGATCGACCGCAGCTCCATGAGAGACCAGCAGCCCTCGCGATCTGGTCTGGAAGTGGCTGTCTGGGTGTCCGAGCAGCGCGGTGTTCCTGCGACCTCGAAGTGGTAGATCTCTCCCAGGCCGGTCGTAATCGGGGCCAGGGAGGGCTCGCCGTAACCTTCCGGGATCGACTCTCGGGCTTCGGCGAGTCGTTCGGAGACCTGCTGGCGAGCCCAGTAGATGTCGGTTCCCTCTTCGAACACGATGGTCACGACCGACAGCCCGAACTTGGTCAGGGACCGGACTTCGTCGAGCTTCGGTAGGCCACTCATCGCAGTTTCGACCGGGAAGGTCACGAACTGCTCGACCTCCTCTGGGGCGAACCCAGGGCTGTCGGTCAGGACCTGTACCTGGATGGTGGTGATGTCGGGGACGGCGTCGATCGGTAGATTGGCGGCCGAGTGCAGGCCCCAAATCACGAGCAGTGCCCAGAGGCTGACGACGACCAGCCGATGGTCGAGGGAGAAATCGATGAGTCGACGAATCATCTCCGAACTCCCCTAGTGGTGGTGGCCGCCGAGTTCGTCGGCCGAGGCTTGCGAGCGGAGCAGAAAGGAGCCGTCGACCACCACTTCGTCGCCCGCGGCGACGCCGTCGAGAATCTCGACGAACTCCTGACCGGTCCGACCGAGTTGCACCTCATGCCGTTCGAATCGGCCGGCTGCGGTTTGCACGAAGACGACGGTCTCGTTTCCGTCGCGTTGCACCGCGGTTCGCGGCAGCGCCAGCGTCGGTACTGGTTCTTCCCCCGCCGAGAGTGCCACGCGGGCGAACATGCCCGGTTTTAATCGATGGGTGGTGTTGGGCAGGTCGATCCGCGCGCGCACGGTACGGCTGGTCGGCTCCACTTCGTCGCCGATGTACGAAAGCCGGCCGATCAGCCAGTCGTCGGGCCAAGAATCGACTCGGACCTCGGCTCGATCTCCGAGGCTGACGTGGGCCAGATCCCGCTCGTAGAGGTCGACCCACAGCCAGACCTGCTCGAGGTCGGCCAGAGTAAAGAGAATATCTTGCGGAGAGACCAGCTCGCCGATGGTGGCTTCCCGGGCGATGATCCGGCCGGCGAAGGGAGCTCGCACCCTGACCAGCGAGGAGTCGGGGTCGTCCCAGGAGAGGGACTCGATAGCTCGAGTCGACATGCCGAGCAGGCGCAGCGTTTCGCGAGCAGCGGCCAGGTCGGCGGCGGACTCACGAGCCTCGGCCTCGCTCTCTAGCAGCTCCTGCTCGGAGGCGATCTCCTCCTCGGACAGGGCAAGCTGCCGTTCGTGCCGACGCAGTGCCACCTCGTGGTGGGCTTGCGCGCGAAGGTAGGCGGCCCGTGCTTCGCCCAGGTCTGTCGAATCGAGGGTAGCCAACACTTCGCCCGCCGCGACGGTTGCGCCGAGCGCTCCGGGCACCTCCACTAGACGTCCCGAAACCCGGGGGGCGACATGGGCCAATCGCTCCTCGTCGAAGCCCACGGTTCCGGTGGTGGTCCGCAGACTGGCGAAGGTGCGGTGGCTCAGTGGCTCGGTCCTCAAACCGATGCGATCGATCGCTTCCGGGGAGAGTTCGACGACTCCCTCGTCGCCGTGTTCGTCGTGTCCATGGCCGCCAGCCGGCTCTTCGTGGTCTCCGTCGTGAGTGATGCTTGTGTTTTCGGCGTGTTCCGGCTCGCGGTGCTCGAGCTCGCCCCCGCAGCCGGAGGCCAGCAGGGCGCAGGGAAGGGTAGTCAGGAGCAGCCAGGTTGGTCTGGTTCGGGTCATCTGTCGGTTCCTTGGAATCTGATCGGTCTGGGTCGCTTGCCGCTGAGCGGGTTCGATCCTCTACCAGCCTCACACCGGTTGCGTTGAAGCCAGAGAGTGCGCTCGAAGGCTCGCGAGGGCACCGGGGCTTCCAGCCGGCGTGCGCTGCGGCCGAGTCCTTCGGAGTCGCCACGGTTCCACTCGGGGTCCGCTAACCTCGGCCAGCCGAGGTCGCGTCCATCGAGCGTTCTGGAGTTCAGGTGGCGATCAGAATCTCGGGACGTGAAGAACGGCGCGCGGAAGGGGGCCTCGAGGCTTGGGATTCTCTTCCGGGCCGACGTGCCGCAGCACCGGGCCGGCGTCGCCAAGGTCGCTCGCTGCCAGTACCGTTTGTGGCGGAAACGCGCAGCAGACACACTGGCTGCATTCATGCTCGCAGCACTCGCTGTCAGCTTCCTCCTGGCAGTCGACCGGGGCTGCCATCAGGGGCAACGCCAGACTGCTCGAGATCGTGACCAAGAACAGAAGCGCCAGGGCAAATCGCGGGTTCACGGGGTGTTTATAGCACGATGGCTCACCCGGAGGGGTGCCCCTGTTTGGGTGGGTCTTTCCTCGCGCCGACTCCGAATCCGGACTACACTGCCCCTCTGAGCTGGCCTTTACTGTTGAGAGTATCGAGGACGACTTGACCCGAACCCACGACACCTCCGAGCCGCGGCTTCTGGTGCTCTTTGCCCACCCGGCCCTCGAGAAGTCCCGGGTGAACCGGCGCCTAGCGGTTTCGGCGCAGGGGGTGCCGGGCGTTACCCTCCACGACCTCTACGAGGCCTATCCCGAGGGCCACATCCTGGCCGAACGCGAGCAGCAGCTGCTGGTCGACCATGACGTGATCGTCTTCCACTTCCCGCTGTTCTGGTACTCGACGCCAGCGCTACTGAAGGAATGGCAGGATATTGTCCTGGAGCACGGCTGGGCCTACGGATCCGAGGGCGACGCGCTGCGCGGCAAGACCGCACTGTTCGCCATCAGCACCGGAGGGAGCGAGGCTGCCTACCAGGCGGATGGCTACAACCGTCACACCATCCAGGAGTTTCTCGCCCCGCTGCGGCAGACCTGTCGGCTCTGCGGGATCGACTGCCTGCCGCCGTTCGTAGTACACGGCACTCACGCCATGCCGCCGCGGACGATCGAACGGCATGCGGCGGACTACCGGCGGGTTCTCGAGGCGGTCCGCGACGGCCGGATCGATGTGGAGGATGCCGCGGTCGCGCGGTTGTCCCGACTGAACGAAGACCTCGACCAACTCCTGCCCCGCGCCGAGGGTGGTGACAAAGGAGGAGAGAGCCATGCACGGTGAGGGTTTCTTCTTCCAGGCCTTCGTGTACCTCCTGGCGGCGGTGATTTCGGTCCCGATCGCCAAACGGATCGGTCTCGGGTCGGTGCTGGGGTATCTACTGGCCGGGATCGTCATTGGGCCCTTCGGACTCCACCTGATCGGCCAGGAGGGCCAGGACGTCATGCACTTCGCCGAATTCGGTGTGGTCATGATGCTCTTCCTCATCGGCCTGGAGCTGGAGCCGAGTCTGCTCTGGCGCCTCCGGGGACCGATTCTCGGCCTCGGTGGTCTGCAGGTCGGGGTCACGACCCTGCTGGTGACTGCAATCGCCATCACCGCCGTCGGACTCCCCTGGAATCAGGCGCTGGTGGTGGGACTCATTCTCGCTCTGTCGTCGACCGCGATCGTGCTCCAGACACTGGCCGAGAAGGGGTTGATGAAGACGGAGGCCGGACAGAACACCTTTGCCGTGTTGCTCTTCCAGGACATGGCGGTCATCCCTATGCTCGCCCTGATGCCTCTCCTGGCCCTCGGGGCGAAGGCTGGTGTCGCCGACGCCTCCAGTGGTCACGGCGGAGGTCATCCGCTCTGGGTAGAGACGCTGCCTCCCTGGGGGCAGGCTCTGGCGGTTCTCGGAGCCGTCGCCGTGGTCGTCGTGGGGGGTCGGTTCCTGACTTCTCCCCTCTTCCGTTTCATCGCTTCGGCCCGACTGCGTGAGGTGTTCACGGCTGCCTCGCTGCTGCTGGTCATCGGGATCGCTCTGCTGATGACCCGAGTCGGTCTGTCTCCCGCCTTGGGCACCTTCCTGGCCGGGGTCGTACTGGCCAACAGCGAGTACCGCCACGAACTCGAGGGGGACATCGAGCCCTTCAAGGGACTGCTGCTCGGTCTCTTCTTCATCTCCGTGGGGGCCTCGATCGACTTTCAGCTGATCGGCGCGGCGCCGGGACAGATCGCGGCCCTCGTCCTGGGCCTCGTTTCTCTCAAGCTGGCCGTACTGATCGGTTTGGCCCGCGGGTTCAAGATGAGCTTCGACCAGGGCCTTCTCTTCGCCTTCGCCCTGGCGCAGGGAGGTGAGTTCGCGTTCGTTCTGGTCTCGTTTGCCACTCAGCACCACATCATCGGGAGCGAGGTGTCGGCACCGTTGATCGCGGCGGTTGCGGTTTCGATGGCTCTCACACCGCTCTTGCTGATGCTGGCCGAAAAGGTCCTCTTGCCCCGCTTCGGTACGCTCGAAGAGGCCGACGCTCGGGAGCCGGACGCCATCGACGAGGAGAACCCGGTGATCGTGGCCGGTTTCGGACGCACCGGCGCCGTGGTCGGACGGTTTCTAAGGGCCAACGGGGTGCGACCGACGATTCTGGACATCGATTCCGAGAAGGTCGAGGTCCTGCGGCGGGTCGGGATCAAGGCCTTCTACGGCGATGCCTGCCGTCTCGATCTTCTGCACGCTGCGGGGGCCGACACGGCGCGCCTCCTGATCCTCGCCCTCGACAGTCTCGAGAAGACCCGCCTGATCGCCGAGACCGCCCGCCGGCACTTTCCAAATCTCCGGGTCCTGGCCACGGTGGCGACCCGACAGGACGCCTACGAGATCCTCGACACCGGGGTCGAAGACGTCTACCGAGAGGCGCTCGATTCGGCCCTGCGCGTCGGCGTCGACGCCCTGCGCGCTCTGGGCTTTCGTTCCCACCAGGCCACGCGCTCGGCCCGCCGGTTCCGCTGCTACGAGGTCGAGGGCCTGGCGGAACTCTACGCGCTGCGCCACGACGAGAAGCTCTACTTCAGCACCGCCAAGCAGAAGGTCCACGACCTCGAGCGGCTTCTCACCAGCGAACTCGAAGCCGTCGACGAGAACCGCGACGCCGGTTGGGACGTGGAGTCACTCCGCCGCGACTTCGCCGAGGGGTACCACGAGGACTGAGGATCGGCTCGTCCGCTCTCCCTGCTTGGCAGGGGCCGTAAATCCGCTCCAACGGGCTAGGTTTGAGTGGTGAAGCTGGTGGCGACTAGCCCGCAGGCAGAGGTGCCCCGGCCCGTGAGGTTCGGGCGACTCCTAACGTTCCCTTCACAGAGCGCTGACGTGCCGCTGACTCGATGCTCGGTAGGGTTCGGATCGAAAGGGGGTCTCTCGTGTCTGAAACTCAGCCCATCTCGAGTTCAACCCAGGGTTCCGAATCTCCGGACCTCTCTGTTGTCGTGCCGGTTCATGACGAGGCCGGCGCGATCTTGCCGCTGCTTGCGGAGATCCGTGCGGCCTTGCTGGGAATCCTCTCGTTCGAGATTATCGTGGTCGACGACGGAAGCCGAGACGGAACTTCGGCAGAACTCTCGAGCGTGGTTCAGCATCTTCCGGAACTCCGGGTTGTCGTGCACTCTGAGCAGCAGGGTCAGTCAGCAGCCATTGCGAACGGAGTCAGGCTGGCCCGCGGCTGGTGGGTCGCCACCCTCGATGGTGACGGACAGAACGACCCCCATGACCTCAGAGACTTCTGGGGGGTCGTGGTTTCTGACCCGGCGATCGATATGGTCTGCGGCGTCCGCACCCAGCGTCGAGAGGGCCTGCCACGGCGTCTTGCTTCTCGCATAGCAAACGCTGTCCGGCAGGCCGTTCTCCATGATGGAGTCGAAGACACGGGTTGTGGCATCAAGCTCTTTGCGCGGCGGGCATTCCTAGGCCTACCTCGTTTCGATCACATGCATAGATTCCTGCCTGCACTTCTAGTGGCAGCCGGAGGAAGAACCGTGACTCGACCGGTTCACGACCGTCCGAGGTCCAAGGGGCGATCCAAGTATGGAATCGTCGATCGGCTGCTGGTGGGCGTCCCAGACCTGATCGGTGTTTGGTGGCTCACCCGACGGATCTCGGCCGTTTCCAGAGGCTCCGTGCGGGAGCTCCGGGGGCCTTGCTTGGATCGGCCCCTTCCCATCGCGATCGGGAAGTGAGGTGGGGCGGGCGGCTTCAGGAGGATCGGTGGTTCGTAGTTCGGACAAGGTCGAACAGTGTGAAGGTGCGGTGGCGACGAAGAGGGCAGCGGCGTCTCGTCGATACCCGGCATCCTGGCAGATTGCGACCATAGCGGCGTGCTCGCTGTTGCCGGGCTTCCTACTCAAAGACCCCTGGCCCGCCGATGAGCCTCGATTCGTCCTCATCGCTCGAGAGATGCTCGCCAGGGGGGATCTGTGGATCCTCTTCCGGGCTGGTGAACCCTACTCTGACAAGCCACCGCTCTTCGTGTGGGTCGAAGCGGTGATTCTCACTGCCACCGACTCGATCCGATGGGCTCACCAGCTCCCGGGCCTCCTCGCCTCGGTCTTGGTACTCTTTCTCACCTGGGACCTGGGCCGTCGCCTATGGAACCGCTCGGTGGGGTTCTGGGCGGCTGCGATCCTCGTCACGACGGTTCAGTTTGTGCTCCAGGGGCGTTCGGGACAGATCGACGCTACGCTGTGTGCGTTCACGACCCTCGGCCTATGGGGCATCGTCCGAGGAACATCGGAACCGCGGTCTCAGGTGGCTTTGTCGCTGGGTCTCGTCGCGGCTGCTGGAGGCGTCGCGACCAAGGGCGTCGGCTTTCTACCTCTGCTTGCACTTATTCCGTCGACCGTCGCGCGTTGGCTGAGATGGCGCCGGGCCGAACGCTTGACAGCTCGAGCCTTCCTCGTTGGGGTCCTTCTCTTCGGGGCCGTGCTCCTGGCTTGGTTGGTACCCCTGGCGTTGCGGGTTCGGAACTCGGGAGACCCGGCACTGGAGAACTACCTTCAGGACCTGCTGCTGGGCCAGACCGTTGCCCGCTACGCTCAGCCTGTGGGCCACGTCAAACCGTGGTGGTACTACGGGACGGTTGTCCTTTGGGCTTGGATGCCGGTGTCTTTCCTGGTTCCATGGGTCGTTCCGGCTTGGTGCCGTCGGCTACGACGCCGAGACGCCCGCTATCTGGTCCTTCTCGGCTGGATCGTTCTGGTCGTACTGTTCTTTTCTGCGAGTTCTGGAAAACGCGGTGTCTACCTGTTGCCAGCGACGCCTGCCCTCGCGCTCGCCGTCGCTCCTCTCGCTCCGGGTCTCATTCGTCTCCCCGGCCCCCGCCTCGTTTGTCGACTTCTGGCGGCGGGGCTCGGCCTGCTGCTTGTCCTGGCCGCTTCCGCCGTGATCATCCTTGGTGAAGCCGAACTTCGACCGCTGGTGCCGGCGGTCGGCCTGTCGGGAGTCGCGATCCTTGCGGTGTCGCATCGACTTGGCACATCGAGGGGTCCTGTCAGTCTAGTGGTGGGATTCAGTTTCGTCTGGACGGTGATCGGCTTCGTCGTCTATCCTGTTCTCGATGCTCACCGATCCGGGCGCTTGCTCATGGAGACCGTGGAGGCTACATTGACCCCCCACGCCGAGCTTGCGATCGTCGACTGGAGAGAACAGATGGTCCTACAGAGCACGCGCCCGATTGTCCACTTCGGCTACCGCACAGACCCGGCCAAGCAGGCGCGGGCGGCCTCTCTTTGGCTAGGGGTCGGTGCCGAGGGGCAGCGCCGGGTTCTCGTACCGGCCCGCTATCTAGTCCCCTGTTTTGCTCCCAATGCTGCGCATCTGATGGGGACGCGACGTCGAGAGTGGCATCTTGCGACCCCACAGGACGTGAGCGGCTTCTGTCGGTCCGGCGCCGTGCCGTCGTTTCGATCTGCGGCAGCCGGGGAGCGTTGATGCGAGTTCTCGTGGTCGAGGACCATCGGGCCCTCGCGGCAAACATCTGTGACTATCTCGAGGGTCGAGGATTCACCGTGGATTTTGCGGCCGACGGACTGACTGGACTCCACCTGGCTGCTACCTTCAGTTTCGATGCTCTCGTGCTGGACCTCGGCTTGCCAGGAATCGATGGTCTGGATATCGTCAGACTCCTCCGTAAGCGGGCTACCGAGGGAACTCCAATCTTGTTGTTGACCGCTCGGGACACCCTAGATGAGAAACTCGAAGGCTTCGCGGCTGGCGCTGATGACTACTTGGTCAAACCCTTTGCCCTGAAAGAGCTCGAGGCTCGTTTGCGGGCTCTCGGACGGCGAGGACGACACCGCTCAATCCTGCGGACTGGTGACCTAGTGTTCGACCGGGAGCGGGTCGTCGTCGAGCGGAATGGTCGGCGGATCGATCTACCACCCATCGGTCTTAGGCTCCTCGAGCTATTCATGACTTCACCAGGACGGGTGCTCGGCCGAGAGGACCTCGAGCACGGGCTGTGGGGGGACGAGCCACCCACGAGTGACGCGCTACGGACCCATATTCATGTTCTCAGAACGGCTGTCGACCGGCCCTTCGACAAGCCACTTCTCCACACCGTTCGCGGCGTCGGCTGGGTACTCGAGAAGGACCGGGATGTACCGGCGTAGTCTGCGATTCCGAATCGCCCTCTCATTTGGGGGGCTCGGTGCCCTGATGGCACTTCTTCTCTCAGTAGCCAGTTGGCTCACAGTGGAGAGAATGGAGGCCGCATTTCTCGACGCGACCTTGGATCAAGAACTTGAGTTCTTCCTCGATGCCTGGCTCCGTGACCCGACGACGCCCCCTCCCTCGACCCGAGACATCCAAGGGCTGGTCGTAGCGCTGGACCAGATCGACGACCAGCGCGCCGAGTTGCGGCATCTGGGCCCCGGGCGACATGAGACGACCCTCGATGGAGCCGTAGTCGAGATCGGTATCATCGACCGCGCGGGACACCGGTTCTACTTGATCTACGACGAGCGGCATATCGACCGGGCCGAGAGTGTTCTCATTGCCTTCCTGGTCGGGTTCTCGCTCCTGATGACAGGGTTCTCTACGTTGCTGGGTTGGCTGTTGGGAGGACGCATTACGGCTCCGGTTCGGAGCCTGGCGGACGACGTACGGGCCATCTCGGCTGGACCGACGACGGCTCGTCTCGAAGAGGTCTACCAAGCGGATGACGAGGTGGGCCAACTGGCAGATGCCTTCCGTCGGGCCTGGTCCCGGATGCAGGGTTTCCTCGAAAGGGAGCGTGCATTCACTGCAGATGCCAGTCATCAGCTACGTACCTCGGTTGCTGTTATCTCGAGTACGACGGAGTTGTTGCTCGACGAGGGGGCGCTTCCGGCTCCAGTCGAGGGTCGGATCCGCCGGATCGCACATGCTGCTCTTTCCCTCAGGCGGCAGGTGGAGGGCTTTCTCTTGTTGGCTCGAGAAACGGAAGCGGGGATAGAACTAGCGCCCTGCCACGTCGACGAAGTCGTCCGGGACCTTGTCGCGCGGGAGCAGGAGGCCTTGCCGGCAGATGGCCCTCGACTCGAAGTCGTAGTTGACGCCCACCCTGTCCTTCAGGCACCAAGCGAGGCCCTGGAGATCATCGTCGGCAACCTCGTGGGCAACGCTATTGCCCATGGTGCGGGGCCGATCGAGGTCCGAGTTACGACGGATGGCCTCGAGGTGAGGGACGATGGCCCATCACTCTCACCGGAAGTCTTGGCTCAGGTGTTCGATCGAGGATACCGAGGCCCAGCCGCATCGAACGGAAGCGGTCTTGGGCTCGCGATAGCCCAGAGAATCGGTCATCGGTTCGGTTGGACGGTAGGACTCGAGAACGCCGTGGGCTCTGGTGTCGTCGCTCGCATCAGGTTTTGCTCCGACCCTAGTGCTAGCGACAGAACCCAGAGACGGTGACGCGCCGATTTCAGATGCCGACAGAGGGTACCCGCGCCATCGACGAGAAGATTGGACCACGGGCCCCCCACCCAGGCCGAGGGGGAGATCGGGCTTGTCTTCGTTGCGGGGGCTCTTTCTGGAGGCTCTGCTGACCATCCGGATCAGCCTAGCCCAGCCTGCGAAAAGACCGAGGTCGGATGCAATCTCGAGTTGGACGTTAGATCGAGCAAGAACAGGAACGCAAGTCTGTCCCCCTTGGGGCACCATCGAACTCGGCGGTTTGTCCAGCGTCGGACTGCAAAGAAACAGGCCGGGTTGGAGAGCGAGGCTCTCTGGGCTCCAGGTGTAGAGGCAGACCAGGCCAGTAGTGTCTCCCCGCGTCGATTGTTGGGCGATACAGCCGGATGGGGTTCGGGACCAACTGCTCTGCCTCACGACTAGCGTGCGGGAAGCATCGGCTTCTCGGGGGAACGACAGCATCGCGAAGCGTCTGGGTAACCGGCTTCCCCTGCGCTACCATGCGAGCCGGTCATGAGGAGTTTCGCAGGCGATAAGACCCCGCTCCGCATCTTGGCGCTTGCCGTCTTGGGACTCGCCCTGGGCTGCGTTGCCCACACCACGATCCCGGAGATCCAGGCCGCGGCGCACCGATCTCCGGCCGAGGCCCAGGAGGTCGTCGGCGTCGAGGGGTTGGTGAGCGCAATCCGCGAGGTTCCCCGCGACCATGGTTTCTGGATCGAGAGTCCCCACGACCGAGAGGCGGAAGCCTCGGCTGGGATCTTCGTGTCGACCGGAGAAGCCCCGCCGACGGTGCGTCCAGGAGACCGCGTGCGAATCTCCGCCGCCGTCGCCGAGCGCGCGCGCCGCGAGAGCGACCTGCCGGTGACCAGCCTGGTCGAGTCTCGCGTCGAGATTCTGGAGCGCGGTCTGACGCTGCCTCCGCCGGTTCGGCTCGGCCCCGGAGGGCGCGAGATTCCAGCGGCGGTGATCGACGACGACGGACTCGCTCGGTTCGAGCCGGAGCAGGACGCGCTCGATTTCTGGGAGAGTCTCGAGGGCATGCGTGTCGAGATCGTCGGGGCGCGGGTGGTCGGTGCGGCCGACTCCTACGGCAATCTCACGGTGGTCACGGACGACGTGCCGGCCGAGTCGACCGCTGGTGGACTGCTGGTGTCGCCGGACCGGGTCCACGCCCAGCGCGTAGAGATCGACACCCGGCCCGTCGGCGATCCTCCCCACTTTCGGGTCGGCGACCGGATCGACGAACCGATCGTCGGCGTCGTTCACTACGGCTTCGGCAACTACCGGCTCCACTTGACGCGGCCGCTCTCGTCAGCGCTAGAGAGTGCGCGGCCGACCCCGGCCCGATCGGTTGAGAGACACGAGGGTCTGACGTTTGCCACCTACAACGTCCTGAACCTGTCGGCGCAGAGCTCCCAGGAGCGCTTCGATCGTCTCGCCGCCTCGATCACGGGCGACCTGGGGAGTCCCGACCTCATCGCTCTACAGGAGATTCAGGACGATTCTGGTCGCGAGGACGACGGCGTGGTTTCAGCGTCCCAGACCCTGCGAAGATTGGTCGAGGCGATCACGGCCCACGGGGGACCACGGTACGAAGCACGCCAGATCGATCCGGAGGATGGCGAAGACGGCGGCCAGCCAGGAGGCAATATCCGAGTCGCCTACCTCGTCGATCCGTCCCGTCTGGAGATCGTCGACCGTCAGGAGGGTGACCCCAGGGCGGAGCTACGCTTGCTACCGGGGCCCCGGCTAGCCTTCAGTCCGGGACGTCTGGGCGTCGGGCATCCCTGCTTCGAGCCTGACGAAGAGGGGCTCGACGGCAGTCGCAAGACCCTGGCTCTCGAAGTCCTCGTGCGAGGCGAGAGGATCTTCCTGCTCAACAACCACTGGACGTCGAAGTTTGGTGACGATTCGCTCTTCGGGGCGCGGCAGCCGCCCGTGCGGCCCTCCGGCGACGAGAGAGTCTGCCAGGCGCAACGGATCGGAGAGTTCGTCGATAGCCTCCTGGAGATGGACCCCGGGGCGGCGGTGATCGTGCTCGGTGACTTCAACGACTACGACGACCAGCCAGCCCTTGGTCGTCTCACCGACGTGGGTCTCGAGAACCTCGTGACTCGCATCCCTCGGCCCGATCGCTACAGCCACGTCCATCGCGGCACGGCTGGCGCCCTCGATCATGTCTTCGTCAGCCCACGGTTGGCCGAGACGGTGGCGGAGGTGACGATCGTCCACGTCAACGCCGACTCTCCGGCCCAGGACCGAGCCAGCGACCACGACCCCGTGTGGGTGCGGTTGACGCTGGACCCTTGACGCGGCCCCCCACGAGCACCACGGGAACCCGATCTTCGGGATCGAGTCGGGCGCTGGATTCTCGGCGCCGTGGCGCCTCTCGAGACGGTTGGGTAGGATTCCGAGCCATGAACCCCTCGACGATGCGTAGTGTCCGAACCTTGGCTTTCCTAGCAGCGCTTTGCGGTGTCGGAGTGCCACTCCAGGCTGGCGATCTGGACACACTCCGGGACTGGATGACCGGCTCGTTCAGCAGTGAGGCCCAGGCCAGTGAAGATTCGAGCTTCTTCGATATCCGGCTCGAGATGGTTCCGATCTGGCCCGATCGGAAGGACGGTCCCTGGCTGTACGTCGAGCAGGCGGCGGCGACCTCCCTCGACACACCGTATCGTCAGCGTGTCTACCACCTCAGCGTGCAAGACGATGGGAGATTCCGGAGTGAGGTCTACTCGATGGCCGACCCTCTGCTCTTCGCGGGTGCCTGGCGAGAGCCGGAGAAACTGGCAGCGCTGGAACCGGCGGATCTGATTCTCCGCCAGGGCTGTGCGGTGATCCTGGAGGGAGAGTCGGCAGAACGCTTCCGTGGCAGCACCGTCGACAAGCAGTGCGAGAGTGCACTGAGGGGGGCGACGTACGCCACGTCCGAGGTCATCGTCACTGCCGACGGGATCGAGAGCTGGGACCGCGGCTACTCGAGCGCGGACGATCAGGTCTGGGGAGCCGAGAAGGGACCCTACCTCTTCCGTCGAACGCCCTGATCCGGCGGTCGAGGAGCGTCGTACCGACCTGGCGTCTCTCGCTGGATCGCTCGACGGGGTCCCGGATCTGCGGCCGCCGAACTCGGTCGCCTGCCGCGGATCGGAGATCGGACCTGGCTGCAGGAGGTCGAGGCCGAGGTGATGAAGGCCCGAAACGACCGAGCGACTCGGGTCCACCGGACCGCGGGGTCGATGCCGAGCGTGAAGTCGCAGTCGAAGTCGAGCGCAAGCCCCCAGCAGGGGTTTCTGGTGTGACGGTCGATGGCTACCGCGGTGTGCCGTCTGCTTCGGTGCTGCGTGAGGTGGCGTCGGTCGAATCGCCGTTGGGCTGGTAGGCAAACCAGGTGGAGTGTTCGACCACTCCGTGCTCTTGCAGCGCTTCCGTGAGGGCGACGCCGATCGCGTCGAGGCCTGACGAAGGACCACGATGGTCCAGCTGCACGAGAACACAGAGGTCGGAGTCGATCGTAGTGTTCCAGAACAGCTGGACCGTGGTGTCTGTACCCCGCTCTTTCTTCGAACCTGCAGACTCCCGAAGGGACTCGTCGAGCATCGCGAGCAACTCCGCGCGACGGTGCCCTTGGGTCCTCACTCGGATGATTTCCAGGGTTCTCATGTCGGGTGTCAGACTGGGGTTACCGAACAGGTGTCTAGAAGGAGAACGCGGCACCCATTCTGACCATCACCGGGTCGAACGGGACGACGACAAAGCTGCTCGAACCGCGCTGGCGGATCTCCATGTCTGAGGTGAGGTAGGTCCCGGCCGCGCTGATCGACCAGCCACTGTCGCCGATCCCGACGTCCACACCTAGCGTCGCGCCCCAGGCGAAGTCGTCCTCCACTTCGTACTCGATGGTTTCGTGGCCCAGGTCGAGCTCGAAGTCGCCGTACTGCACGAAGGCGAGCGTAGGGCCGAAGTAGAGGTCGACGCGGCGCCCAGGAGTCAGGTGGATTGCGAGGCTAGCCGTCAAAGGGGTATAGCTGGGTCCCTCACCGATCTCGACGTCGTCGTTCGGCGACGTGCTCGCGTCCTCGTAGTTCGGGACCTCGGCGAAGGCGGCGCCGAACTCGAGGCCGAACCGCTCGGAGAATCGGTATTCGACCGCGGCGCCGGCTCCGATCTCGGCGTTGCCGCCAGCGAGGACGCTGGAACCGGCGTCGTCCTCGGTGGTGAACGCTTGATCGCCGTCGACCAGCAGCCCGCCGAAGCGCAGGTGCCAGCGGGGGGTCTCCGGCTGCGCGGCGGCGGATCCGGAGATCGCGAGCAGGCAAGCGAGGGGGAGGGTGAGGCGGAGGGTGCGGGGGCTAGGGCGAAGTGATTTCATGATCTTGCTCCTTGGTTGGCTCGTGCTTCAGTGCACGCCCTTCCCTAGAGCAGGCCTCGTGCCAAGTTGTAAATCGTAGATATTAAACGAGTTAATCTTCTGGCGCCCGACCGCTCGTGGTATGTGGCGGAACCAGTTGCCATATTCGGTGCTACGATCTGTGAATTGCCAAATCCGGCGGTTGGCCGTTCGCGAGCACGATGGTGAGTTCGTCACCGCCCAGGGGAACAACGGGAGCGCCAGTGTGCCAACCATTGATGAGAACCGGTTCTACCGTGAGGTCGCAGCGAGAGTCTGTGGCCAGCTCGAGGTCGAGAAGGCACTCTCCGCCTGCATCGAGTATCTCCAGCCCCACGTACCGGTCGATGAGATGTTCTTGCAGCTGTTCGAGCCGGGTCTCGGCGCGATGCGGACGATCGCCAGAGCAAGTGCGGACCTCGCTTCCCCGCTCGACATACTGACCTCGCTACCTTCGGAGGCGAAAGAGTCGCTGCTGACGGCGGCACCACAGCTGCCGACCGTGGCGATCATCAACGAACCCGAGGGACACCTCATCTCGCGCGTGATGTTGGAGTTTCACGGGATCGACCTCCGAGCGGTCTCGGTGGTGGTTCTACCGCTCCTGGTCCAAGACCAGATGTCCAAGGGGAAGAACTGGGGTTGTCTCGTCTTGGTCGCCCATCGTCGGGCCGCCTACTCCGAGTTGCATCGCGGGCTGCTGGCCCCCTTGATCGAGCTCTTTGCGATCGCGATGTCGAACGCTCTTCGGCACCGAGAGGTCCTGCGCCTCAAAGAGGCTCTGGCGGACGAAAACCGAGATCTGCAGCGAGATCTTCGCCGACAGACGAGCGAAGAGATCATCGGGCAGGACTTCGGGTTGCGGGTTGCGGTCGAGATGATCCGGCAGGTGGCGCCCCGCGACAGCCCGGTCCTGCTGCTCGGGGAGACCGGGGTAGGAAAGGACGTTCTGGCCAACGCGATTCACCGTTTGTCGAGCCGGTCGCGCGGTCCGTTCATCGCGGTCAACAGCGGCGCGATCTCGGAGGCGCTTCTCGACAGCGAGCTGTTCGGGCACGAGAAGGGGGCCTTTACCGGTGCGCTCAGTCGCAAGCGCGGACGTTTCGAACGCGCCAACGGTGGTTCCATCTTCCTCGATGAGATCGGCGAGCTTCCGGCGCCCGCTCAGGTCCGATTGCTGCGGGTTCTTCAGAATCGAGAGATCGAACGCGTCGGCGGTACCGAGACGCTGCCGGCGGATGTCCGCGTCATCGCGGCGACGCATCGAAACCTGGAGCGCATGGTGGCGGACGGCGAGTTCCGAGAAGACCTCTGGTTTCGCCTGAACGTGTTCCCAATCCTCATACCGCCGCTGAGGGAGCGCAAACAAGATATCCCGGCCTTCGTCAGCTACTTCGTCGAGCGCAAGTCTCGCGAACTGCGACTTTCGGACTCACCGTCGATTTCGCCTAGCGCCGTCGACGCGCTCCTGGCGTATGACTGGCCGGGGAACATCCGCGAGCTCGAGAATGTCGTGGAGCGCGCGCTGATCCTGAATGACGGCGGACCCCTCTCGTTCGATAGCGTTCTCTCTCGACCGTCCGCCGCGCCGCGTGAGGCCAGCGAACGACAGCCAGAGCGAAGAACTCTCGACCAAGTCGCGTCGGCCCACATCCAAGCCGTTCTCGCACTGACCGACCACCGAATCCATGGTCCCGACGGCGCGGCCGAGGTGCTCGGCATCAACCCGAGCACGTTGAGAAACCGGATGGACAAGCTGGGAATCGCGTACCGACGCAAGCAGCGTCGGAAGCCCGAACCAAGCTGAACTTCGGGGAGGTGGAGGATCGGCTCCACCGTGCTACGGAGACCGCTCGATCAGCGCCCCCAACAGAGTCCCATCGCGCTCTGGCGGAGGCGGGAACCTCAGCTAAGAGCGTGAACCTCGACTCGGCACCCTCTCCTAGCGCGTGCCCTCGATCGAGACCGGAACCGTCACGACTTCGGTGGGGCAGACCCGCAAGGTGATCGCTGTGTCCTCCGCCGCGTCGCGGTCGATGACGACACGTTTATGGCCGAAGAAGGACTCTTCCCCGACTCCGTTCGGCGGGTCGACGAGGGCGAAGTAGGCTCCGCCGCCTCCGATCGCGAGCATCGGGTTGCCATTGCTCTCGCCCTGTTTCGAGGAAGAGATCTCACCGCCGCCCGGGAGTGGGATGCTGTCGCCGCGGCGCAGGGCGCCGGCCGTGGTCGTCAGCGTGAGCGGTTCGACCGCGTTCGGACCGATGCAGCCCTTTTCCGCCACCAGCTGGACGGTGCCCTCGAGTCGTGCGGTGCCCGACTCCGGCACAGCCCACGAGTGGGCGAAGATCTCTACGGTGTGCTTCTTGCCCACCTCGGTCACTTGGATGGCGTTGCGCGGGATGGTCGGCTCGACGAGGCGCGCGTCGGGATTCGCGGCCTTCCACTCCTCCCACCAGGTGATACCGACTTCAATGAGGTCGGTCCCTCCGTCCAGGAAGCGTAGGTCGTGCCCCGCCACACCGACCACGCTGAGTTCCCCCCGTCCGCAGCGGATCGTCATCTCGGTCTTGTGGTAGACCACGTTGCTCTCTGCCGTGCCGGCCTCGAAGTCATCGAGGAAGCACTCGGCCTTCGGCGCTGCGTCGGCCGAGAGCAGGCCGGCCGTCGATAGGGTGATCGCCGCGATCAGGGCGCCACGGAGCAAGGTGTCGATCCAGACGTCGTCGGTCATCGTTCGTCGGCCCATCGTCTTCCTCGTGGGTTCGTGGTGGGGAACCAAGGACTGGTTCAGTCTGTCACAGTTCGCAGTGCCTCAACGGATCAGGCCAGCCTCACGACGACTCGCAGGTGGCTGCCCTCGGGCTCGAGCGTCAGACGCCAGCCGTAGCGGCGGCAGAGGTCGTCGACGATCGCCAGGCCCAGCCCGGAACCGTCACCCACGAAGGGTGCCTTGAGCTCCTCGGCGGCCTCGATCGGCCTCTCCAACGGATTCTCGACGCAGATCCGGTCCTCGAGCGCCGTGATCTTCACTTCTCCCGAAGCGCCGTGGCGCAGCGCGTTGCCGATCAAATTGTCGAGCAAGATCCTCAACGCTTCCGGGGAGATCCGGAGGCGTAGCTGCGGCGCGATGTCGACGTGGATCCGATGTTCGCGGTCGGGGCGCCGCGGCAGGTGCTCCAGGCACTCTTCGACGGCCTGGAGGATCGAAGTCGCCAACTTTGGACTATCGACTTCTTCGCGGGCCAAGAAGAGGAAGAGTTCGATCTTCGACTCCATCCGTCGGACCGCGCGCTCGATGCGCTCCAGCGGTCGTTCCAGTGCGTTGTCGGCTCGGGTGCGAAGCAGCTCCGTAGCTCCCCGGATCACCGTGAGCGGACCGCGAAGCTCGTGACTCGCGTTGCGCGTGAAGTGCCGCTCCCTTTCGAGGAAACCGAGCTGGCGCAGGGCGGCCTGCCGAATCGAACGCGAGAGATGACCGATCTCGTCGAGGCGTTCCTCCGATGCGAGCTTGCGCTCTCGCCAGGTTTCGAGATCCCAGGCCACGGCGTCGGCAAGCCGGCGGATCGGTACCAAGAGCTCTCGGTCGAGCCAGCGGGCCAGGCCACGGGCGACGAGGAAAACCGCCAGCGCGAACACTGTGCCGCCGAGGCCCCAGAAGATCGGCTCGAGCTCTTGCAGCGGTTCGAGCGAGTTGACGTCGTAGAAGAGGATCAGTGGCCCGTCCTCCTGGGGCCTGATGGCGACGAAGGCCTCTAGATCACGAACCTCGTAGATCCCGGCCTCGAGCGCGTCGAGCGGTCGATAGATACCGAGAAACACCTCGCCCCTGGTGGATCGAAGGGCCTCGGGGAGCTGGTCGAAACCCCAGAACGCCGTGAAGAAGGGCGACGCTTCGCTCTCGAGTCCGGCCTGTTTGGCCGCGATCAAGCGGTCCGCCTCGATTCGCACTAGATGCTTCAGCATGGCGTCCTCGAGGTTGGTTACGCCGGCCCACATCACCACGAGGGCAAACGGGCCGAGCACCAAACCGGCCACGAGAATCGAACCGAATACCCGACGCCGGAGGCGCCAATGGGTGCGGTCGACGCTCATCTGTCGACGAGTTGGTAGCCGTAGCCGCGGACGGTGTGGAGCAGATCGCGATCGAAGGGTTTGTCGATGGCGCGGCGCAAGGCGTAGATATGGCTCCGCAGCACATCGCTTCGCGGTGGATCGTCGCCCCACAACCTCGCTACCAGCTCTTCACGTCGAACCACACCGGGCGAACGTTCCATGAGCAAGCAGAGAATGTCGAAGGCCGCCCCCTGCACCTCGAGCCGCTGACCCTTGCGCCGTACGGTCCGGACCTCGGGGTCCAGTACCAAATCTGCAACCGTCAGCTCGCGCGGCGCCGATCGTCGCAATCGGTCGAGCGCCCGCAGCCTGGCCTCGAGCTCCTGGAGGGCGAAGGGCTTCACCAGGTAGTCGTCGACGCCCGCTTCGAACCCTTCGAGCTTGTCGGCCAACGTGTCCCGGGCGGTGAGCATCAGCGCGGGTACGCGACTCTGCGCCTCGTGGCGTAGCTTTCGGCAGAGGTCGGTGCCGCTCATGCCCGGGAGCATCCAATCGATGACGAGGACGTCGAACTCGAGGGTTAGAGCCAGATGCATGCCCGAGATGCCGTCGTAGGCAAAGTCCACCTGGTGGCCGGCCGCCTCGAGAAAATCGCCCACGTTGGCGGCGATATCGAGGTCGTCTTCGATCATCAGGACCCGCATCGGTCGAACCTACCTCATTTCCTGAGCGTGGGCCCTCGGCCGCGGCATCGTGGACCTGGGAGGGCCGTCGTTGTCTGCTGCCCTCCAGCACTTCTCGAAGGGTTGCTCCTCGTCTCCGGCGGCATCGAGGTCCGACCGCCGCTACCTACCCAGACCCGAGGAGCGCCCGACATCGCCTAGAAGGTCCATGAGATACCGAAGGACGGCAACAGACCGAGCCACTCCTCCGGAGTCGGTCGATAGACAGCGTTTCCCTGGTCATCGACCAGGAAACTGCCACCGTCGACCTCGAAGCCGGCGTCGTTCCTGCGGTTGTAGAGATTCTGCACGTCGATGAAGAGCTCCAACACACTGCGTTTGCGCGCAAAGCGGCGGGAGGCGCGCACGTCCAGGCGGTGGTAGTCGTCGAGGCGGTCCGACCTCAGCGCGCCGATCACCGGTACGGCGACGGGCTCGCCGTTCCGCCCGCGAGAAACCGTGGCGGACGCCGGCGTCGTCGGCCAGCCCGTGTGATAGATCCAGACGCCGTTGAAACTCCAGCGCGGGGTCGGTCGCCACGCCAGGCCGAGGTTCAGGGCGTGGGTTTGGTCGGTGGCGCGGAGCACGTCGCGGCCGTCGATGGCGTCCGTCGCTTCAGACCAGGCGTAGTTGATCCACCAATCGAAGGTTCCGCCACCTCGGCGGTTCAAGAAGAACTCGGCGCCGCGCGCTTCCGCCGAGTCCGGTGCGATGAGGATCCGGTCGTTGGCAGTCTCGGGGTTGAGCACGAAGGTCTGGAAGACGTTCTCGAATCGTGGTCTCACGTCCTCGATCAAGCGTTGGTAGACCTCGAGGCTGACTTCCCAGGAAGCCGTTTGGGTCTTGAAGGTGCGCTCCAGTCCAACCATGCGGTGCTCGGCGCGCTCGGCGCCGAAGAAGGTCGTCTCTCCGTCCTCGACCTGCAGCTCGTTCGGTCGCTGGCTCTGGTGGAAGTGCCCCCAGGCGAAACGACCTCGCCAGCCGCGGCCGAAGGAGAAGAGGCCGTTGATCCGGGGTGAGACGTGGTCTTCGTCGGTCAACGAGTGGCGGTCCCAACGGGCGCCCGCTTCGACTACGAAGCGAGGCGTCACCTGCCAGCGATCGGCCAGGTAGAGGCCGAGATGATCGCTTTCGAAGGTGCCGGCAAAGCGGGTGATCGGTTGGACGCCGAAGGCACTGGCGACCACGTCGATCAGCGCGAGCTCGTTGAAGTAGTCGTACTCGGCCTCGTAACGTCGGGCTTCCCAGCCGCCCTTCAGTAGATGGTCATCGCCCAGCTGCCACGAGAGATCCTGACGGCCTTGCAGGATCTCCAGGTCGCGCACGTCGCGGATCTCGAAGTTGCGCGACGGGCTCTCCTCTTGGGCCTGACGGTCGCGATCGACCTGACCGATCGACAGCATCGACTCCAGCAGACCGGTCTGGCCGAGGAAAGCGGTGTGGCGAGTCCAGAGGTAGTAGTTGCCGTAGCTGCTGTCGGTGCTTTCCTCTTCGAAGCCGCCCTCTTCGCGTTCCCGTTCGAACTCGTCGTTGCTATCCGAAGAGAGCAGGGCCTGGACCGTCCAGTCCTGTTTCGGCCCCAGGTCGAAGCTCACCTTGCTCAGGGCATCCCAATAGGTGGGACCGCTGCCGCGGCGCACCTCGTTCTCTTCCTCTTCGTCACCGACGATCTCGAGCACGAGGTCGAGCCACCCTCGGCGGACCGACGCGAAGTAGGAGCCATCCTCCCAACGACCGCGGGTGGAGCCCCAGGCATTCAGCAGGCTGATGCCAACCTCATGGGCGCGGTCGGCGGGACTGAAGGTCTCGAGGTCGAGTACTCCCGCACTGCGGTCGCCATACTCGACCGGGAACCCGCCGGTGAAGAGGTCGACGCCGCCGAGCATCTCCGGATCGATGATGCTGAAGATGCCTTGATAGTCCTTGAGGTGATACGGCTCGAAGATCTCCAGGCCATCGATCTCGTAGCGCACCTCGCGCGCCAAGCTGCCCCGGACGTTGAACTCGGCCGACGCGTCGTTTGAGGTCACGCCCGGCAAGACCGTGATCGCTCGGACGATGTCGTCACCGAAATGGGGCAGCTCGCGCAGTTCCTCGGCGGTGACGGCGGAAGCACGGGCTGGTGCGTCGCGGCCGATCGAATAACTGCCAACGACGTCGATCGAGTCGAGGGTGACCTCCGCCGCCTGCAAGCGGATGAGGACTTCCTGAGGTGGCGACTCCCGACTCAGTTCGATCGAGACCTCCCCGACCGCGAACCCTGGCAGCGCTGCGATCACTCGATAGCTGCCCTCGGGTACTGCCCGCAGCTTAAAGTGCCCTTCGCTGTCGGTGGCGACGGCTTTGGTGACCCGTGGATCGAGCCCCACTTCGACACCCAACAGCGGCACGTCGTCCGTCGTGACCACCCGGCCCTCGATCTGGCCGAAGTAGCGCTTGACTTGTTCCGAATCAGCGGCGGCGGGCAAGCTCGCCGCCAGGAACACGGTGGCAGCGAGTATCGGTAGGCGGTTCAGGGAAGGCATCTTCGGTCTCCTCTTAGGGGCCAGACAGCGGCCAGACGCGGAAAGACTATAGAGCCGTCCGTGAACGGGAGGCGCCCTCAACGTGAACGCAGTGTGAATCAGGATGCGCGGTGATGAGGCTTCGGTTGATGCACGCTCACCTGAGGTGCGCCAGGTGAGCGTCGTCGGCTCACGATCGCCGCGACGACCTGCAAGCCCGTGCGGGCTAGCGTCGAGTAGCGCTTCGAGGTAGCGGCCCGGTGGTTCCACACCGCCGGATTCGCCCCCGGCGTCGCGCATCCGCGCGCCGCCGTGACCGCCAGCCCGTACGGGCTGGCGTCGAGCAGCGACCGACAGGGAGCGGATCGATGGTAGACCAACTCACTCAAAGTTCGAACACCCCCAGAGATTCGAACACCCTGTACGCCTGGCTTCGCGAGGTCGCGGCAATCCGGGAGGCAGCCTGAAATGACAGGGGCTTCCTGCGTCCTTTCCGCGCTGACTCACAGCCCCTCGTTCTCGGCCGCGACGGCGGCCGCGCGGAGGGGTCATGGGCGAATCGCCGAGGGGCAGCCGAGCCGGCAGTCGGGACCGAGCGTCACAGAATCATTCTACAAGTGTTGAGCGGAGGCCTCGGCGTCTCGGCAGCCTGATCTCTCAGGCGCTGTCGTTCGACGACGACGCCTACGCCGCCGGCGAGGTCGGCTTCCTGGCGCGGGCGCTCGTCCAGGCGACGATGCCGCACAGCGACCCGAAGACGAACGAGTTCGTCCGGCACAACGGGCACTACACCCTCTCGATCCTCGCGCCGAAGGGCGTCGGCCTGCCGTACGGTCGGTATCCACGGCTGGTGCTCGCGTACCTCAACACCGAGGCGGTCAAGCGGAAGACCCGGCACATCGAGCTCGACCATCACTTCTCTCACTTCTGCGCCGGCCTCGGGATCCCGCCGACGACGGGACCTCGAGGATCGCTGCCTCAGCTCCGCGAACAGATGCAGCGGCTCTTCGCTTCGACCTTTCAGTGCGTCTTTCACGACGAGGAGAAGGGCCGGCACGCCGGCGACGGATTCCTGATCGCCGAGAAGCGGGCACTCTGGTGGGATCCGAGGCGGGAGACCGGAGACGCATCGTGGGGATCCCATGTAGTCCTCTCGGAGCGGTTCTTCCGAGAGGCGACCGAGGCGCCGGTTCCGCTCGACCTCCGGGTCCTGCGAGCCCTGCGCTCGCCCTTCGAGATCGACATCTACGTGTGGCTGACCTGGCGCTTCTTCCGGCTGCGGAAGCCAGTCACGATCCCCTGGGACTCGCTTCAGCTCCAGTTCGGTTGCGGGTACAAGAACCCACGGCACTTCAAGCGCCGGTTTCTCAAGTACCTGAAGAGCGTCATCAGCTACTACCCGGACGTTCGTCTCACCAACCACGCCATGGGCCTGATTCTCAAGCCATCGCCGACTCACGTGGCGCCGCGTGCCTCACCGATGAAACTGTGACGCTCAGGGATGACCACCGCCGAGCGCCATCGCCAGGTGATGGGGCCGGTGGTGGTCACCAGAAGCCAGGAATCCGAAGAAGCCGAGTGCTCGGAGCTTCGGCACTTCGGACAACTCGGCCGTCACCACCTTGACTCTCAGGCCGTCGTCCAGCACGGACACCTCCACGTTCAGGTCGCTGGAAGCACCCATGTGCCGTGAGTGTGCCTGCACCATCCTCTGGATCGCTTCGAGCGTCCTACCCTCGCCCGTTACGTCTGCCTCGAATCCTCCCGACACTGGCCGCTTCTCGACGTTGGCGAACAGTACGACGCGATCCATGTCGACGAGGTGGTCTCGAAGTGCGTCGAGATCGACTCTCGCCCAGTCCCGACCCGGATCCTCGTCGAGAATCGCCCTCATCTCGGCGAGCGCGGAGAAGGCGTCCTGGCCGACCTGCTCCGGGAGCACGGATCGCGACCCGCCGGCCCGGGCCAGAGGACAATCCGCATGGGATTCGCCTGACCGCGTCTCTGCCGAAGGTCCAGTCAAACTCGGACCGGTGGCGAGAGTGGAAGAAGCAGCCAAGAGAGCGGCAAGGGCTAGTAGACGTATCGTCGAGGTTCTCATCGTGGTCTCCTGGGTCGTGGACTCGGAAGGAGAGCTTGGCTCCTATGACCGTGGAGCACCATGATTCGAATCAGGGATTTCGCCGAATCTCTCGGCCGCTGCGCGCGATCAGACCGCCTCTTTCTAGGCGGCTGAGCGAGCGATAGAGGGTCTCGGGCGCAAGACCGAGCTCCACTCCGATCTCACTCGTCGGCTGATCGCCGTCCCACTTCTCTCCCAGGCTCTCCAGAAGGCCCAGGTAGGCGAGGACCCGTTCGTCAGCTCGGCGAATGGAGCGAATCTCGAGGAGCGCTCGCAAGCGTCGCACCTGCCCAGCGAGCTGCTCGAGAAGACCCTCTGCTCCGAGAGGGTCCGACCGCAGCCGATCGAGCACCGTTTCCTTCGGGAAGCGAAGGAATCGGCTAGCGACCTCGGCTCTTGCGTCGCAGTGGTACCGAGAAGAAAACAGTGCCGCCTCTGCCACGCCCTGCCCTCTGCGAAGGACGCCAAGAGTCACCGGAGTGCCGTCGGCCAGGGGTCGCTCCAAGCGAACGCGACCTCGTTGGACGAGGTAGATCGCGTCAGCGGAGTCCCCCCGGCGGAAGAGATACTCCCCGCGGGCGAGATCGAGCGCCCGATCCGGATCGGGCAGGACCTCGTCCAGTCGTGGGGTCCTCACGCGTCCGAGCTCGAACTGACGGCGATCGGCCAGAGCGACCCGGTCATACGTCAGAGATCCCGAGATCCTTCAGCCGACGATAGAGCGTCGACGCGTTGACCCCGAGCCGCCGGGCGGCTTCCTCCCGGTTTCCGCCGGTCGACTCCAGGACCTGTCGGATGTGCTGTGCCTCGTAGGCATGGACGGCGCTGCGCAGGTCGTCCGAGGCCGGCCCGCCGCCGAGGTCGCCACGGATGTCGGTGGGAAGATCAGCAGCTCCCAGGACCTCGTTCTCCGCCAGGAGAACGGCTCTTTCGAGGACATTCTCGAGCTCCCGAACGTTGCCCTTCCAGGGTGCACTCATCACCGCCTGCATCGCGGCTCGATCGAGCCCCCTGACCCGGCGACCGAGCTTGCGGCTCAGCTTGCGCAGCAGATGCTCGACGAGTGGCGGAATGTCGCCGCGCCGCTCCCGGAGCGGTGGCATTCGGATCTCGATGACCTTGAGGCGGTAGTAGAGGTCCTCGCGAAAGCGCCCCTCTTCGATCTCCCGAGAAAGATCCCGGTTGGTCGCGGCGACGACTCGGACATCCACCTTCATCGGACGCGTGCCTCCGACGGGGAGGACCTCACCGTCCTCCAGCACGCGCAACAGCTTCGGTTGAAGCTCCAATGGGAGCTCACCGATCTCGTCGAGGAAGAGGGTGCCCCGGTCCGCCAACTCGAAATGGCCGGTTCGCTCCCGAATCGCGCCCGTGAAGGCCCCCTTCGCGTGCCCGAAGAGCTCGCTCTCGACCAGCTCTCGGGGTAGAGCGGAGCAGTTGACCGCCACGAAGGGGCGCTCCGAGCCGCGGCCCTGCTCGTGGAGAGAGCGGGCCGCGAGCTCCTTGCCGGTTCCGCTCTCGCCGGTCACGAGAACTGTCGAAGCAGCCGGGGCAATGCGCTCGATCAGAGTCCGGATGTGCTGCATCAGCTCGCTGTCGCCGACCAGCGTCGTCCCCGGTGACGCCTCCGCTGCAACACGCCTGAGATAGCGGACTTCACGACGTAGCCGCAGCTCTTCGGTGCAGCGCTCGATCTTCCGCAGGAGCTCGTCGGGCTCGAGCGGCTTGAGGAGGAAGTCGAGAGCCCCTCTTCGAAACGCCTCCACCGCCGTGTCCATCGTGCCGAACGCGGTGACGATCAGAATCGCCGCCTCGGGACAGAGGGCAGAGAGTCGATCGGTCACCTCGACCCCGTTCAGCCCCGGCATCTGCAGGTCGCAGAGCACGACGTCCGGAGGCTCCTCGCCAGCCAGGCGCAGGCCCTCCTCACCGTCGGGGGCCGTCCGGCAACTGTACCCCTCGTCCCGGAGCAGACTCGCGAGATCCTCGCGGAAGACCTCTTCGTCGTCGATGATCAGGATGCGACTCACGAGAGGTCCCCCACCGGCAGAACCAGGACGAATCGTGCCCCGCCCTCCGGCCGGTTGTGAGCCTCGATGCGTCCGCCGTGTGCATTGGCGAACCCGGAAGAGATCGCCAGCCCGAGGCCCGTTCCGTCGGTTTTCGTGGTGAAGAAGGGTTCGAAGAGATTCTCCCGGGACGATTCCTCGAAGCCCGAGCCCTCGTCCTCGACGCTCAGGCGAAGCTCTCCTTCCTCTCGGGAGCCGCGGATCCGCACCGTTCCTCCCACGGGCATCGCTTCGGCGGCGTTCAAACAGAGGTTGAGGAGGATCTGACCCACCTGGTCGCGGACCGCATGAACCAACACGTCCTCGACGGAGACGTCGAGCCGAATCCCATCCGCTCGGGGGTCCAGCTCGACGATGCCGACCGTCTCGTCGACCAGCTCGCGAATGTTCCAGCGCGCCCGATCGCGACGCACCTTGCCGAAGTGAGAGACGCCGCGCAGAATCCTGGAGATCCGTTCGATCTGAGTTCGCAGAACCTGAAGGCTCTGGGTGAGGAACTCCTCGTCCGCGGCCCGGCGTTCGAGCAGGCGAAGCCGAGTCGTCATCGAAGCCAAGGGGTTCCCGATCTCGTGAGCGATGCCCGCCGCGAGCCGCCCGAGGACCGAGAGCTTTCCAGCTCGGATGGCCTCCTCTTCGAGCGCCTTACGACCGGTCGTGTCCTCGATGACCTCGACGACCTGGATCACGCGCCCTGCTGGATTGCGCAGGGGTGTCGCCGAGTGCCGGAAGTAGCGCGTACTCCCCCTCGCGACCTCTCGACGGCGTTCGGCGGACGCCGGCTTGCCGGTCTCGAGGACCTCCCGGACGACGCACGTCTCGCACCGGCCCTCGCCCGGCTCGGCCAGCGGGCAATGGGCGTCCGGCTCTGGCCCGGCCCAGGCGAGCCACTCGGCGGCCCGCCCGCTTAGCCAGCGGAGAGTCGGACCGCGCTCGGCGAGCATCATCCCGACCCCAGCCGCACCGACGACGCCCTCCAGACGCTCGCGAGCGAGATGAGAGGCGTCTGCTGCGTCCTCCAGAGTTCGTCGCTGGCGACCGACCAGGACCCCCACGACGATCCCGATGACCCAGAGGCTGAAGATCTCGCCCAGCTGGTTGAGATTTTCCAGGACCTGGCCGGACCAGCGGGAGGCGACGAAGGGCAGGTAGACGGCCGTGGTTGCCGCCGCTGCCGTCGCCCCGCCCCGGACCCCGAACCAGATTCCGGCCAGCACGACCGGAACCATGAAGAGCTTCCGCAACGCGATGTGGATCAGGTGGAGGGTCGCGCTCCCCATGGGCGTGGCCCAGTGCAGGAGCGCGATCCCGAAGACCAGGGCACCGATGACGGCCCAACGCAACCGGGGACCTCGCCCCGCGACCTCGCGCGGGCCTGCACCCGGCAACGGTTCGCCCGGAAGCTTCGAACGAGGCGCCGCCAGACCGTCCCGAACGGAATCCGGAGGAGACGGCAGGACCGACGGCTCGACGCGACCGTCGGCCGCCGCGGGGGCGGGAAGGGTCTCGCTCACCCCTCGACGATCTCTCCGCAGGTGGCCATCATCTGACCATAGTACGGATTGCCGATGCTCTCGCCGTCGGGCTGGAGCCAGGACTGCTTCTTCATCGGACAATAGGCGACGACGGGGCCGCTCCCCGAGGCCTGGCGCCAACGGACCAGCGGCTTGGTCAGCTCGTAGAAGGCACCGCGGACGGGCTCGATGCCTTCGGCCTTCTCCAGCTTCTTGGCCGCTTCGATCGCCTCGGGCAGGAGGCTCTCGACCTCGGCGAGCTTGTCGGCAGGCACGCCGGCCGACTCCGCCGAGAGGTCCGCTCGGAGAGCCTCGAGAGCCTCGCGGAGCTTCTTCGCCGGCTCAGCTACGCCCTCGATCGAGTCTTGGACCAGCTGAGCGCGAATCGCCTCGTAGTGGGGCATCAGGGCGTCCATTCCGGCTGCGTCGGCAGCGGTCGCAGCCAGCGTCGGTGCGAGAAGCAGGCTCGCGACGGTGAGAATGAGGAGCTTCGTTCTACGCATGTTCGTTTCCTCCTGAAGGAGTGTCGGCCTCGCGGGGGCTCCACGAGGAGTCATGGGATTCGGACGGCGACGAGGCATCTTCCTCGGAGCCGTCCGTCGTCGGAACAGAGTCGCTCGTTTCGGGCAGATCGGCGGACCGTCCCCCCGGGAACAGAGGCCCGCTGCGCAGGCCGATCGAGCGCCAGATGAAATAGATCGCCGGGAAGACGGCAAGCTCTCCCACGAACGAGGTGAAGAGGCCGCCCACCATCGGGGCGGCGATCCGCTTCATCACATCGGCACCGGTGCCGGTGGCCCAGAGAATCGGCACCAACGCCAGGAAAGTCGTGACGACGGCCATCGTCTTCGGACGGATCCGCTTGACGGCGCCGTGCTCGACGGCATCAGCCAGGTCCGTGACCGAGACCATCTTGCCGGCGGCCCGCCAGCGCTCCCAGGCGATGTCCAGGTAGAGGAGCATCACGACACCGGTCTCGGCCGCGAGACCCGCGAGCGCGATCAGTCCGACCCAGACGGCAATCGACCAGTTGTACCCGAGCCAGTAGAGCAGCCAGACCGAGCCGACGACGGCGAACGGCACGGCGATCAGCACGATCCCGGTTTTGACGATCGAGCGGGTGTTCAGATAGAGGATGAAGAAGATCAGAAAGAGAGTGACCGGAACGATCAGCAGCAGCCGGGCCCGCGCCCGCTGCATGTACTCGTACTGCCCGGACCAGAAGATGGTGTAGCCGGCGGGCAGCTGCACCTCTTCGGCCACGACCTCCCGGGCGTGCTCCACCCAGGACCCGACATCGATCCCCCGCAGGTCGACGTAGACCCAGGCATTGGGCCGGGCGTTCTCCGATTTGATCCCCGGAGGTCCCTGGTGGAGGTCGATCGTCGCCAGTTGCCCCAACGGAACCTGGAGGCCGGACGGGGTCGAGACCAGGATCTCCCGCAGGCGCTGTGCGTCGTCCCGGAGCTCCCGGGGATAGCGGATGTTGATCGGGTAGCGCTCGAGGCCCTCGACCGTCCAGGACACGTTCATCCCGCCGATCGCCGACTGGATGACGTCCTGCACGTCGCCGACGGTCAGGCCGTAGCGGGCTGCCGCCGTGCGGTCGATCTCGAAGTCGAAGTAGTTCCCGCCCATCACCCGCTCGGCGAATGCGGAGAGCGTCCCGCGAAGCGGCTTGACGACCGCTTCGACCTCCTTGGCGAGGCGCTCGAGCTCGCGCAGATCCGGACCGGCGATCTTGATCCCGACCGGCGTCTTGATCCCCGTCGACAGCATGTCGATCCGGGTCTTGATCGGCATCGTCCAGGCGTTGGTCAGGCCGGGGAATTGGATCGCAGCATCCATCTCCTCGACGAGCCTCTCCTTGGTCATGCCCTCGCGCCACTCGGAGGGGTCCTTCAAAACGATCGTCGTCTCGATCATCGACAACGGCGCCGGGTCGGTCGCGGTCTCGGCCCGGCCCACCTTGCCGAAGACCGACTCGACCTCCGGGAACTCTCGGATGATCTTGTCGGTCTGCTGGAGCAGCTCCTTGGCCTTGGTGATCGAGATGCCCGGGAACGTGGTCGGCATGTAGAGCAGATCGCCCTCCCAGAGGGGAGGCATGAACTCCGAGCCCATCCGTTGCATCGGGACGAAGGTGATCGCGACGAGCAGCGCCGCGACGACGACGATCGGCCAGCGCCAGCGCAGCGACCAACGGAGGAGCGGCGTGTAGAGCCGGTAGAGCAGCCGCGAGACCGGGTGGTTCTCCTCGCTGTGGATCTTGCCCCGGACGAACCAGAACATGAGCACCGGGATGATGGTCACCGCCAGTAGCGACGAAGCGGCCATCGCGTAGGTCTTCGTGAAGGCCAGGGGTTTGAAGAGCCGGCCCTCCTGGTTCTCCAGCGTGAAGACCGGCATGAAGGAGACCGTGATCACGAGCAGCGTGAAGAAGAGCGTGGGTCCGACCTCCTGGGCCGAGCGGAGGATGATCTCGAAATGGCTCCGCTTGCCCCGCCACTCCTCGTAGTGCTTGTGGGCGTTCTCCACCATCACGATCGAGGCGTCGACGAGGACACCGATCGAGATCGCGATCCCGCCGAGCGACATGATGTTCGCGCCCAGACCCTGCATCTTCATGACGATGAAGGAGATGAGGATCGAGACCGGGATCGAGAAGATCGCGACCAGCGCCGAACGGAAGTGGAAGAGGAAGACGATGCAGACCAGCGCCACGATGATCGACTCCTCGATCAGCGTGTGGGTGAGCGTGTCGATCGAGCGGTGGATCAGAGCCGTCCGGTCGTAGGCGACCCCGATCTCGACGTCCTCCGGAAGCCCCTGTTTCAGCTCGGCGAGCTTCGCTTTCACCCGGTCGATCGTCTCCAGGGTGTCGGCGCCCGAACGCACCACGACGATGCCACCGACCGTTTCCCCCTCGCCGTTCCACTCCGCGAGGCCGCGGCGGATCTCTGGACCGATCGTCACCGTGGCCACGTCCCGGAGCAGGACCGGCGTCCCGCCGGGACCGACACCGAGGACGACCTCCTCGAGGTCCTGGACATCGCGCACGTACCCGAGCCCTCGGACCATGTACTCCCGCTCGGCCATCTCGACGACCCGGCCGCCGACGTCGTTGTTCGAGCGCTGGATCGCCCTCTTCACCTGCTGGAGCGGGATGTCGTAGGCCCGCAGCTTCACCGGGTCGACCTCGACTTGGTACTGGCGAACGAAGCCTCCGATCGACGCCACCT
Organism: Thermoanaerobaculia bacterium; assembly: GCA_030429235.1. Lineage (GTDB taxonomy): Bacteria > Acidobacteriota > Thermoanaerobaculia > Multivoradales > JAIOJS01 > JAIOJS01. The sequence goes on from JAUIDB010000007.1 coordinate 159,082, forward strand.
CCGAAACACCATCGACGGCGGTCAAGGCGTACTTGAGGTACCAGTCCTGAAGACTCCTCAGGTCGGCGAGCGATTTCTCGTCCGAGTTGAGGGTGTACATGAAAGCCCAGCCCACCCCCGTCGCGTCGGGCCCGAGCTGAGGCGCCACTCCCGACGGCAGCTGACGCGCCAGACCCGAGAGGTACTCGAGGACACGCGACCGGGCCCAGTACATGTCGGTCCCGTCCTCGAAGATCACGTAGACGAAGGAGTAGCCGAAGAACGAGTACCCCCGGACGACCTTTGCGTAGGGCACCGAGAGCATCTTGGTGGTGATCGGGTAGGTCACCTGGTCTTCGACGACCTCGGGAGCCTGGCCAGCGTACTCGGTGAAGATGATGACCTGGACGTCCGACAGGTCGGGGATCGCGTCGAGCCGCGTTTCCCGAATCGCCCACACTCCTCCCAGGATGGCCATGACGAGGGCCACCACCATCACCAGCTGGTTGCGGAGCGACCATTCGATGAGCTTGTCGAGCATGGCGAATCCCTCAGTGCCCCGAGTGGTTCGTGCCACTCGCCTCCGAAGGGGCCAGTCCGGTCTCCGTGGTGGTTGTGGCGCCAGAGGCAGCCGCCCGCTTGGAAGCGATCAGCTTCTGGATCGCCTCCCGCAGGTTGGACTCCGAATCGAGGAGGAACTGCGAAGAGGCGACGATGTGCTCGCCCGCAGAGAGCCCCGAGAGGATCTGCACGTAGCGATCACCCGTGGCCCCGACGACCACGTTTCGCGGCGTGAATCGTCCTTCCCCTTCGGCGACGATCACCAAGTTGCGCTCACCGGTCCTGATGAGCGCGATCGAAGGTACGGCGATCGCATCCTCGGCGGTGACGGGCTGGAATCGCACCGTCGCATACATGCCGGCGCGAAGGCGCCCTTTCGGATTCGGCACTTCGATCCTCAGGCCGACGGTTCGCGTCTTCTCGTTGAGCTGAGGCTCGACGAAGCGAACCTCGCCCCGGAAGACCTCTCCTGGGAAGTACGAGAGTGAGATCTCCGCCTCGCTTCCGGTCTCGAGCCACGGAAGCTGATCTTCGAAGATCTCCACCGAGAGCCACAGCGTCGACAGATCGGCGATGTGGAAGAGCTCCATCCCCGGTTTGACCGCCATCCCCTCGAGGCCCGGCATTCGCATCATGACGACGCCCGACGAGGGCGAGCGGACAGTCAGGGTGCGGATCGCCTTGCCCTGCTCTTCGATCGATCGCACCTGGTCCCCGCTGATGTCCCAGAAGGAGAGTCGCGTACGCGCGGCTTCGAGAAGGGCTTCGGCGCGGCGCCTGGCCTCCGGCGGAGCGCTTTCCAGCCGTCGGGCGAACGACAAGGCCGAGAGCAGCTCCTCCTGAGTCTGCACCAGCTCCGGCGAGTACACCTCGAAGAGAGCCTGTCCTTTCCGGACCGGCTCTCCGATGTAGTTGACGTACACCCTCTCGATGTACCCCTGGTACTTCGTGGTGACCGAGACCATCTTCTGCTGGTCGTAGTCGAGGTAGCCGACGGTGCGGATCTCCCGCGAGAGACTTCGGTGCTCGACCGGAGCGGTCACGACGTTCATGTTCTGGACGACCGCGGGGTCGATCGTGACCGTGGCTCCTTCGGCCACCGGAGCCTGGTCGGCGTAGACTGGAACGAAGTCCATGCCCATCGCGTCCTTAGCCGGGACGTCGGAGACGACGCCGGGGTCATGGGGGTGGCGGTAGTAGAGGATCTCCCGCTCCACTCCGGTGGCTCCGGACGCCATCGGACCGCCCGAAGTCTCGATCGGGACGAGCTGGCGCCCGTCGATCGGGCACTCGCCGGGTTCCTCCTCGACGATCTGCGGATGGAATTCGCAAGTCCATTCCCTCGCGGCCGCCGGCCCTGGAGCCGGGAGCGCGACCGTCGCGCTGTGGTCGTCCGCTTCGAGGGGCACCAAGTTCATGCCGCAGATCGGGCACTGGCCCGGTTCTTCGAGGATGACCTCGGGGTGCATGCCGCAGGTCCAGAGCCCGGAATCCGACTCGGTGTTCGGGTCCCCGGTCTCGGTGGCCCCGCCGTGGCCAAGGGTCTCGTGCAGCCAAGTGTCGACCGAATGAACTCCGAACGGGTCAGCCAGCAAGAAGACGGCCAAGCTCACGCCAACGAGAAGCCAGCCGAGGTTTGCGAGCATTCTGCGAGTCTGCGGCCTGGGGCCCGAGGGCTCCCCATATTCGGCGTCGAATCGTTCGTCTGTCATGGCTTGTCTCCGTCGCGGAGGGTCTCGCTCGGAGCGCCGAGAGCGCCCTCGAGCTGTGCGTGGAGGATCAGTGAATCTGCGTGAGCCCGAGCCGAGGCGATTCGAACGTCCAGCAGGACACGCTCGGCATCGAGGAGGTCGAGGGCGCTCTGGGAGCCGGAGGCATAGGCCGCCTCGGCGGAGCGCAAGGCCTCTTCGGCCTGGATGACGAGGAGCTCGTCGAAGAGAGCGCGCTGGTCGAGAGTCAGGGGCAACCGTGAAGTCAGATCGCCCAGGCTTCCTTCGATCTCTGCCAGGATGCCCCGCGTTCGATCCCGAGCCGCGCTCTCGCGTGCGGTCGCCTCGAGAACCCCCGCGGCGAGCTTCTTACGGCGCACCGGCAGGTTCACTCCGAGGGTCAGTCCGATGATGTCGTCGCCGTTGTCCGGCGGAGGCATGGCGATGCCGGCCGGGTCCTCCCGGTCGCCGACGATCGTGACCCCGAGCCCGATGGTGAAGTCGGGGCGGTACTGCTTCTCGGCCAGGTCGACGCCGAGTCCCGCAGCCTCCGTCAGGATCTTCGACCGGCTCACCTCCGGCCGATGAGCCGCGGCGACGTCCAGGAGGCTCGAGCTCGCCGGAAGGACGACCTCGGGTGCTTCGGCGAGCCGGAACGCCGGGAGCGGATCGCCGGCAGGCCGGTCGCGCAGGGCGTTCAGCGACGCGACGAGAGTGGAGCGCCGGCTGTCGATCCGGAGGAGGCGGTTGTCGTCCTTCGTGATCTCCGCCTGGAGCTTGACGACCGCCTGGCCCAGCCCGACCCCAGATGCGTAGCGTGCCCGGGCCAACTCCTCGAAGTGGGAAAGCGTGTCCCGGTCCTCGAGCACCGCTTCCCTCTCGGCCTCGAGGTAAGCCAGCTCCCAAGCGAGTCGCCGGGCCTCGGTGACGAGCTTCAGACGCTTCGCTTCGACCTCGAGACGGCTCCCCGCCGCTCCGAAGAGAGCCTGCTGCTCCTTCAGCTTCAGGGTGCCGAACCAAGGGAAGCGCTGCGAGAAGGAAGCCGAGATGAGTTGAGGTCCCACTCTCGTTTCCGGCGTCGAGAGGAAGGCCGTCAGGCTGGCCATCGGATCGGGCAGAGCGCGCACCTGAGGCGCCCGCTGCGCGGCAGCCTCGGCCTCGGCGCGAAGGCGCGCCAGCTCGGGGTTGCGGTCCAGAATCTCGTCGACGACCTCACCGAGATGGGCAGGTAGGCCGGCAAGGAGTCGTTCCGCAGCGTCTGCGTACGTTGTCTGTACTTGCGACTGGGCGGGCGCCGGTGCGATGAGTGCAGCGAGCGTCAAGCCGAGCAGAAGAACCGGGACTCGCGAGAGCCCACGGGCCGGGTCCGTTCGGGTGAACGCGGCGACTGCAATGGGGTTGTCGATCATGTCGTCTCTCCTGCGAACCAGCTAGAGCCTCGGTGATCTCGAGTAGCAAAGGCCGTGCCACCATTCGCGGGGGCGCGAGGGCTCGTCTTGCTGGCCGACCGGGGTGCCGAGGTCTTGCAGAAATGCGAGAGCTGGAGGGCTCGAGCCTTGCAGACTCGAGAGCTGTGGATCTCGGTGAGTCAGCTCAGCGGCAGTCCAGAGGTTGCTGGACCTGCCGACATCCCTGCGCCGGCCGATGACGTCTGCCCTCTGCTCCGGTCGTGCCGCCGCGCGGGTGAATCAGACTTCTCCGATCAGGAAGGCACCGCCCGCAATCCCGAGAAGCGACGGGACGACAGCGCTGGTTCCGATGAACAGGGAAGAGGCAGAGAACAGAATCACGAGCACGGACCACCCGCGACGATGAGAGGGGTGATGCCAAAGAAAGGAAACGCTGACGAGGATCGCCAGCCCGAAGAACAAGCAGGGCCATGGCCGATCCATGTGTCCGAGGACGGGTGCTGCTGCCAGCCACAGACCGGCAGCGCCTGAAAGGACGGCTCCTGCGATCGAGAGCCGCATCGACTTTTCTTCGCGCATCGGGTTCTCCCTTCTCTCGCTCCGATCAGGCCTTCAACAGACGAGCGTTGATCGCTACGATGACCGTGGAGACCGACATCAAGACGGCGCCGAAGGCCGGTGAGAGCACGATGCCCCAAGGATGGAGAACACCGGCAGCCAGTGGGATCGCGACGACGTTGTAGCCGGTCGCCCACCACAGATTCTGGACCATCTTGCGATAGGTCGAGCCGGCCAGCGCAACGATGCTCGCGACGTCGCGCGGATCGGACCGAACCAGGACGATGTCGGCGGACTCGATGGCCACGTCGGTGCCGGCGCCAATGGCAATTCCCACGTCGGCGGCGACCAGCGCTGGTGCGTCGTTGACGCCATCCCCGGTCATCGCCACGGTCAACCCCCGCTTCTGCACCTCTCGGACCTTCTCGGCCTTCTCGTGCGGCAGCACCTCCGCGAAGTAGCCGTCCAGGCCCAGCTCCTCGGAGACCCATCGGGCGACAGCCTCGGCATCGCCGGTCAACATCATCGACCTGATCCCCATGGATTCGAGGCGTGTGAGCGCTTCCCGTGACTCCTCCCGAATCACATCGGCCAGGGCCAGGGCCCCGATCGGTCGCTCGTCTTCGAGCACGTAGACGACGGTCTTTCCCTGCTCGGCAACTCGCCGTACGGTCGCGTCGTCGACTTCGAGTCCCTGTTCTCGGAGGTACCCAGGGCTCACGACCTTGAGGTTCCGACCCTCGATCAGGGCCTCGGCACCCTTGCCGGGAATGGCAGCGAAGCGTTTCGGGGCCGCATGGTCGAGACCGCGTTCTTGCGCGGCGCGCACGATGCCAGCCGCGATGGGATGTTCCGACTGGCTTTCGAGCCCGGCGGTCAATCGCAGGACGTCATTCTCGGGGACTTCAGCGAGGGAGATGACGTCGGTGACGCCGAACCGTCCCTCCGTGAGGGTTCCTGTCTTGTCGAAGATGACCGCCTGGAGCTCGCGTGCCCGCTCGAAGGCCGAGCGATCCCTGATCAATAAGCCGTTCGAGGCCGAGATCGCGGTCGACACGGCGACGACCAGCGGTACGGCGAGGCCCAAGGCGTGTGGGCATGCGATCACCATCACGGTGACCATCCGCTCCAGTGCGAAGTCGAAGCCCTTTCCGGCGAGTAGCCAGGCGACGAGGGTGAGCAGGCCTACCCCAAGAGCCGTGTAGGTGAGCCACGAAGCAGCACGGTTCGCCAGGTCCTGGGTTCTGGAACGAGATTCCTGCGCCTCTCGCACCATCCTGACGACCTGCGACAGATAGGTTTCTTCACCCGTCTTGGCGACTTCGAAGGTGAAGGCGGACTCGCCGTTCACGGAGCCCCCGATCACTTCGTCTCCTTCTCCTCGCTCGATCAGGCGGCTCTCGCCGGTGAGCATCGACTGGTCGACAGCAGAGCGCCCCTCGACCACCACTCCGTCAGTCGGGATTTTCTCGCCGGGCTTCACGAGCACGCGCTGCCCCGAGGTGAGACTCGTGACCTCCACTTCGCGGGTAGAGCCGTCCTGCTGCACGAGGTGGGCGGTCGACGGCATGAGCTGCACCAGCGCCTCGAGTGCTCGCGACGCACCCATGACCGATCGCATCTCGATCCAATGACCGAGGAGCATGATGTCGATCAGAGTCACCAACTCCCAGTAGAAGACCTGCCCCTCGAGTCCCAACGCGACCGCCGTGCTGTAGGCCCAGGCGACCGAGATCGCCATTGCAATCAGCGTCATCATGCCCGGCTTGCGTTGGGCGGCCTCGCCCCAGAATCCTCGCAGGAAGGGCCAGCCGCCGTAGAAGAAGACGACAGTGGCGATCAGAGCTTGGAGATAGCCGTCTCCCGGAAACGAAAGGCTCTCCTCCAGGCCGGCGAGCCGTTGCAGCATGGGGGCTAGCACCAGCACGGGTATCGACAGCACGAGCGACACCCAGAAGCGCCTCCGGAACTCGGCGACCATCTGGCCATGATCGTGCCCTCGGGAATGGTCGTCGTCTCCATTCGTTCGGGAGTGCTGATGGGAGCTTGCCGGATTCGTTTTCATCTCGTCGCCGCCGGCTGCATGGTGCTCGTCCGGGCGTCCCATATGGCGTTTCTCGGGGTGATCGTGACTCCTCATGGTGGTCCATCCTTTCTTGGCGGCGGCACCGACCGATGCCAGGTGAAGTGCTCATAGACCCCGGCCCAATAGCCGCCGAAGCCCGCAGCGAAGAGAAGCTCCTCCAGTGGCAGGCCAAGGACGAAGAGTCCCGAGAGAATCTCCAACCTCCAAACCCGCGCGATGTACCCTGGGGCCAGGGCCTCCAAGCCCAGGAGGAAGACCAGGTAGTAGGCCACGAAGATCAACACGCCCAGCAGCGTGCCGCGGAGCAGGTCCGGTCGGCACGCCACGGTCGCTACGATGCCGACGAACATCGCTGCTATCCCGGCGTAGATCGCATTCCACGGCAGGATCCACAGAGCTGGAAAGACCAGGAAGGGCGAGGCCAGGGCCCAAGGGTGGTAGCGGTGGCGCGGTACATGCCGCTCGGCGAGCGAAAGTGACTCTGACTGCCGTCTGGTCGCCACGTTCACGAGGACTGCTGCCACTCCTCCAATCCCGAAGCAGAAGATCAAGCTCTCGATGTCGAAGCCGGTCCTCTGGGCTAGATCGAACAGGCTCGGCGGGTTCCAGTACTCCGGCACAAAAAGCGGCTCCGTAAGCCCGAAGGGAGCAGTGAAGACACTGGCCCAGCCCATGGCTCTCCTGTGAACGGGAAAGGCGATCCACAGGAAGATCCATGGGACCAGAAAGGCCAGAGACCAAGCAAGCCAGACGTGGGAGTCCGGGATCATCTTGCGTCCTCTCCAGGGAGAGAGTGGTCGCGACAGCACTGGGGCAAGGCGTCACGGATCCGTCCGAGCACACCGAGCGCCTTGTCGGTGAAGTCACCTTCGCTGGGGACTTGGTAGTAGTGCGGATGGCCTTCCCATGCCGTGCCGATGCGTTCGTCGATCCGAGCCGCCTCCTCTGCACTTTCGATCCGAAGTCGGTTCTTGATGTAGCCCTCGGCTACAGTCGGCGTTCGAAGGTGAAGGACGATCCGGTATCTCGACAGCTCGTCGGCTCTCGAGGTCGCCACTTGCCCGAAGAACTGCGCAGTCGAGTCCGGCCAGTAGGCGAGGCCGTCCAAGGTGCCGCGGTCGCACAGCGCGACCGCGGCCTGCCGCTCTTCCTCGACCCACGCTTCGAGCTGACGCTGTACGTGGAAGATCGCCCTCTGGGCAGCCCGCAGAGCGGGTCCCGTCCGAAGCCGGGGAAACCCCCCGCCGAAGACGATGCTCGCCGCTTCGGGAAGGACCACGACGTGTTCGCAAAAGGCTCGCCTCGCGAGCTCAAGCACCGCAGTCTTGCCGGCCCCGGGGCCGCCGGTCACGACGACGAGCTCCGGCGAATGCTCGGCCATCGAGCATCCGCAGGGGACGCTTCCGGTGCCGGGGATGCTCATTCGAGGAAGCCCCGTCGGGCCTGTTCAGAGAAACGATCGTGGTTCGAGAGAACCGAGGGCCGAGGAGTCACGTGTGGAGCCTCGGGACTTCAGCCGCCGACGGACGACGTATCGGCACGATGCAGAAACACGTTGTAGAGCGGCACCCATACGAGGGCGACGTACCAGCCGTAGGCATATGTCTCGACGAGTCCGAGAAGGAACGTGCCAGGGCTGAGCCAGGAGAAGCCGGGGAGAAGGCCCTGCCAATGCTCGTACATCGCGTACTTCGGTACAACGAGATCGAAGACGACACAGGCCACGAAGGTGAAGGCCAAGAAGAGGCTCGTCGCGTGGCCGACGGCGGACATAGAGAGTCGGTTGCGCATGGTGAGGGCTCCTTTCAGTTGGTTGTTCGGCTGTTTCGGTGGATCGTCAAACGTATGCATCCGGGTGGGCGAGAAAGCGCTTCCGACAGTCTTCGGAGCAGAAGCGGATGACGCGGGATCCATGCTCAAGCAGCACGGCGTCTCCAACCTCCACCCGCATACCGCAAACCGGGTCTGTCGCCTCGAGACGCAGCTCGCCCGCCCCTCCCTCGGTATCGGCAGCTGTCAGGCCGTGAACCATGCGAGCGCCACAGCCCCAGCGCATCAAGATGTAGAAGACGAAGGCAAAGACGAGCAGAGTGGCAGTGAGCTCCATGTTTTTTCTCCTCTTGAACCGTGACAGTTCTTCGTTGGTGCGCGAGATTCAGGGGCTTGCAGGTGCGCGCGATCCCTTCGACAGCCGAGGAATCCACCGGGGCGTGACGTCGGTGTATCGGCGCCAAGCCTGTCCGAGCTCGCGAGCCGCTTCCCGCTCTTCGCGAAGCGCGAGGCGGACGTAGACAGTCACCAAGACGGGGAACATCAAAGCGGTGATGAGGGTCGGCCACTGGAGGAGGAACCCGAGCATGATCAGGACGAAAGCGATGTACTGTGGATGGCGAACCAAGGCGTAGGGTCCTCGCATGGCCACGCGGCCTTCTCTCTGTGCCTGGTAGAGGACCCTCCAGGAGGCCGACAGAAGCAGGAAGCCCCCAAGGATCACCAAGTTGCTGAGCAGGTGGATCGGATTCGAGTGAGGGTTGCCCTCGAGGCCGAGAATCCGGAACCAGAGGTGACCCGCGTCGTGGGTCAGGAAATCGACCCCCGGGTAGCGCTGCGCGAGCCAACCCGACATCACGTAGATGGTCAGCGGGAATCCGTACATTTCGGTGAAGAGGGCCACGACGAATGCCGAAAAGGTGCCGAAGGTGCGCCAGTCCCGCCGAGACTTCGGCTTGAAGAAGCTAAAGGCGAAAAAGATGAACACTGCCGAGTTGATGATCACGAGCGACCAGAGACCGTAGGCAGGCATGGTGTGCCCGTGATTCATGACGGTCGCTCCTCTCGATAGTCGTCATTCGCGCTCTGGCGACTCTCGTGACCTCGGTGGCTCTGCCCACCGTGCATCCCAAGGTGCAGCAGCGGGCAGGCCAGCAGGAGAAGCCAAGGCAGGGCGCCCAGCAGATGGGCGCGGTGCTCGGCCCACAGAAAGAAGACCGCCATCGCCGAGAAGGCGAGAGCACCGATCCAGTATGGCAGGTGGCGCATTCGCCGCAGTGAGTCAGGTCGAATCATCGGATCCTCGCTTTCTTAGGTCGAAGACACTTGCGCATCCTGCTAGAGGGGACGCCTCGGTCAGCGCTTTCATAGAACTAGATGCCGAACTCACGCATCGTTACGTGTTTTCTCGCAGCCGCAGTCGGTCAGCACGGGAAGGTCACAGCCCCGCTGGCAGTGCCTTTTCATCTCGAGACGCAAGGAGGCCTTGGCCCGAAAGAGCCGCACGCGGGCGTTCCCGGGCTTGATGCCCAGTCTTCTGGCGATCTCCCGAGGTGGAATCCCTGCGATCGCGACCGCGAGTAGGAGGTCTCGAGAACTGGTTGGAATGGCCTCGAGGGCCCGCAGAGAGCACGGGCATCGCCGCGACGAGCTCGCGCTATCGACCTCGGAATGCTCGGCTCTCGCGTACAAGGCGAGGCGTGCAATCGCTCTGTCTCGACGTCTGCAGCGGCGAAGATGCATCCTGATGGTGTTGCGGAGAATGGAGTGCACCCAAGCGCCCACCAGGTCGGGGTCGTTCAGGGTCTTCTGTCCTCGCAAGGCCTTGACGGCTGTATCGTGAACGAGGTCCTGTGCGAGATCTCGGTCACCCAGGGCCTTCTGGGCGCGACTCAGGAGTGCTGAGTGATTGCGCTCGAGGAAGGCGCGGACTGGACCTTCACTGCCAGCACCAAGAGAGGACTCACATTCGTTCTTCCGGCGAAGCTGGCCGGGAGTAGAGAATCGTTCTTCGCTTGTTTCGCCTGGCGTCCGCCGTACTGGAGCTGCTGGAGCCGCCGCCGATTCCGTGATTGGGGCTTCGTTCATCTGGTTCTCCTGCTGGAGGATTGCCTCATGTCATCCGACATCCGATACTGCAATCGTCGTACCGCCCACCTCGAGCCCGTGAAGCCTGCGTTGTAGGCTGCGACGAGCTCGACCTCACGCAAGATTGCAAGATCTCGAAACCTCGGATCTTGCAGATTCGAGAGGCCGACCGTGGATCCGGGCCCACGACGAGCAGCTCTCCGCGTTCTCTCGATCGAACGCTCGGTTCCGTTGGATTACTTCTTGCACGAACCCAAGGCCGGGAGGACTTGAATGGACTGGATCGGAACATGGGCAGATGCAGCGCGAACAGCAACTGGATTCTTCTGGAAGGCTGGCTGGGCCTTCGTCTTGGGCTACACCGTCTCGGGCCTGATCCAGGCCTTCGTTCCGAAGGCTCGGCTGACCCGACGGATGGGAGACCCTGGACTCCAGAGCGTTTCTCTCGCGACGATCTTCGGCGCGATCTCCTCCTCCTGCTCGTTTGCCGCTCTTGCCGCTGCCCGCTCCCTGGTCCTCAAGGGAGCCCACTTCGTGGCGGCCGTGGCCTTCATGTTCGCGTCGACCAATCTCGTCATCGAGCTCGGCGTGCTCATCTTCATCTTCCTCGGGTGGCAGTACGTCGCAGCGGAGATCGTCGGCGGCGTGATCCTCATCGCGATCAGCTCGATCCTGATTCGCCTGACCTATCCGAAGAAGTGGTTCGAGCAGGCTCGGGAGAAGGTCGAAGGTGACTCCGAAGAGGAGGAGGACGACTTCGACTGGAAGGAGAGGATCCGGAATCGACGGGGCTGGCATCTGGTCGGCCACAAGTTCGCGATGGACTGGAAGATGGTCTGGGAGGAGATCGTCATCGGCTTCACCGTCGCGGGATTCGTCGCGGTCCTCGTCCCCGCCTCCTTCTGGGCGAAGATCTTCCTGATCGACGCCGGGGGCTCGGTTCCTCAGTGGCTCGTCCTGCTCGAGAACGCCGCAGTGGCCCCGTTCGTCGCGGCGGCCACCTTCATCGGCTCGATGGGCAACATCCCGCTCGCGACCGTGCTCGCCTCCAACGGCGTCCTCTTCGCCGGGATCATGGGGTTCATCTACTCGGACCTCATGGTGCCGCCCCTGGTCGCGATCAACGCGAAGTACTACGGCAAGCGGGTCGCCCTCTACATCGCCGGCGTCATGTTCGTCTCGATCGTCGCGACGGCGCTGATCCTCCACTACGGCTTCGCGGCCCTGGGCATCACACCCGAAACCGATCGCGCGATCGACCACGTCAGCCGCTTCGCGATCGACTACACCTTCTGGCTGAACCTGGCGATGGTCGGTCTCGCGGCCTGGATGGTCCGCCTGCACCGCGCACACGTGACGGAGCACACGGACGGGATGGACCACGACCACGCAGAAGACGGCGTCTCGACCAAGCGGCTGGTCGTCTACGCGATGCTCGTCCTCGTAGCCGGCGGCTTGGTGGCAGGTTGGCTCACCGGACGTTTCGTCGGGTGAGCACTGGTGAGAGCCTCTCGGCGTGACACGCTTCCGAAGCAACGCCCCATGGAGATCTCGATGCCTTCGACCCTTGAACAACTGACCTCGCTCCCCAACCTCCACCCGGCGCTCGTCCACTTTCCGATCGCTCTGGCGCCGGTGGCGGTTCTCTTCGACCTCGCCGCTCTCCTGCAGCCCTCTCGACGAAGCGAGTGGGCGCGAGGCGCTTCTGCCTTGTGGGTCCTCGCGGCGCTCGGCGCGTGGGCTGCCTGGTGGGCGGGAGGTCGCGCGGCCGACTCCGTCGTCGGGCTCTCGGCCCGAGCCCAGGCTCGCGTCGGGGAGCACTCGGATTGGGGTCTCTGGACGCTGTGGGCGTTCGTCGCCATCGCGGTGGCCCGAGTCGTCCTGGGTCACCTGCGGCCCTCCGGAAAGACGCTGCCGGCCCTCGGCGCCGTTCTCGGTCTCGGCGCCTGCGCCCTCGTCGGCACCACGGCCGACCTCGGCGGTGGTCTCGTCTATCAGCTCGGCGTGGCCGTCGAGCGGCCGGAGTCCGGGGGCACGGCGACCGGCGTCCCGAAGACTTCTTCCTCGAATCCATCGGCTGCCGACACCGCGACCGCCGGAATGGTCGACGATCCCGCGAACCGCCTCGAGACCCGGGAGGACGGGACCGTCGTCTGGAGCCCCGCACCGGGAGACGCGACGGCCTTGGGGTCGATCCTCCAGCCGGTGAGCGGAGACGTGGGTGAAGCGGTCCGAGTGGGCGAATCGGAGGGCTCCGGTTCCAAGGGGCTCACCCTGGAGGTCTCCGGCCGGACGCTCCTGACCCTTCCCGGAGACTTCAGGGACGTCGAGGTCGCTGCCGTGGTCGACGTCGAGGAGTTCTCCGGCACGTTCGGCCTCGCGCATCACGTCCGTGACGCCGCGCGGGCCGGCCTCCTGACCGTCGGTGTGACGGACGGGACCTTCACTCTCCTCACCTTGGATGCGGAGTCGGACCCGAAGATCCTCGACGAAGCGACGTCCCTTCTGCCGGAGGGTCCGCTGGAGCTCGCCGTCACCGCCGCGGGTCGTCATCTCCGTGGGACCCTGGCCGGCAAGCTCGTCGTGCACGGCCACGAACCCGCGCTTCCCCGGGGAGGCGCTGGAATCCTCGTCGACGGTGAGGGCTCGATTCGACTCGAGAGCCTCGTCGTCACCCCGATCGACGACTGAACCGGAGTCAACGCCATGAATCATCGCGCGCTTGCTGCTGCCTTCCTCCTCCTCCTCCCCTCGATGCTGACGGCCTCTGCAGGAGCAGAAGCCGAGCTCTCGACCCCCGAGGCCGTCGTCGACGCCTTTCACGAGGCGCTCGGCGGAGGGGACCGTCAGGCCGTGCTCGACCTGCTGACCGAAGACGTCCTGATCTTCGAATCGGGGGGCGCCGAGCTCTCACGGGACGAGTACGCTCACCACCATCTCGGGTCCGACATGGCGTTCTCGGCCGCGACCGAGAGCAAGGTCGTCGATCGACGCCGCGGAGGAGACGACGAGACGTCCTGGGTCCTGACCCGGACCGAGACCTCGGGCACGTTCCGGGACCGAGAGATCTCCGCCCGAGGCACGGAGACGATGATCCTCAGCCGCGGCGAAAGCGGGTGGAAGATCGTCCACATTCACTGGTCCTCGCGATGAGTGCGAACGAAGGATCTATCCGCCGTGTTTCCGTTCGGATAGCGTCTCGTTCGTGAAGACTTCCGAGCACCCCGGACCCGCGACTGGCTCGGTCTCGCGCGACGTCACCACGGCCCTGGTCGAGAACCATCGACGGTTTCTCGCCTTCGTCGAGCGCCGGGTGGGAAGCCGCCAGGACGCCGAGGAGATCGTGCAGTCGGCTTTCGTACGGGGCCTCGAACGAGCAGACCAGATCGAGGACCAGGGGCGGGCGGTGGCCTGGTTCTACCAGGTGCTGCGCAACGCGATCGTCGACCACTGGCGGGCGGAAGGGCTCGCCACGCGAGCCGAGGATGCGTTGAAGGGGGAATGGCATGACGCGGTGACGCCGCCCCCGGAGCTGGAGAGCGAGATCTGCGGCTGTTTCGAGCCTCTGCTCCCGACGCTCAAGGACGAGTACTCCGAGATCCTGCAGCGGGTCGACCTCGGAGGAGAACGCCCGGTCGAGGTCGCGGAAGATCTCGGGATTACCGCCAACAACGCGATGGTGCGTCTCCACCGCGCCCGCCGGTCGCTGCGAGACGCGTTGGTGCGCTCGTGCCGAACCTGCGCCGAGCACGGGTGTCTCGACTGCTCCTGCGGCTCAAAGATGAAACGACCGAAGAAGGGACTGTAAGGGTCTCCGCCATCGACCGTCTGCCCGGTCGAACCAGGAGGACCGACCATGAAACACGAACACGAACATCACCACGAGCACCACTCGCAGCACCACCACGACCACGACTCGTCCCCGGACCAAGGCCCGGTCGACCAGCACTCGTGCTGCAAGACCAATCAAGAGCCGACCGAGGCGCAGCCCTCTCCCGAAGCCCCGGCGGCGTGCCATGGGCATGGGCCCGATGCCGGCCAGCATCACGCCCATTCGAGCCGGCCTACAGCGAGCGCACCCGCGGCGGGCGGATCCTGGACCTGCCCGATGCACCCGGAGGTCGTCTCCGACGGACCCGGCTCGTGTCCGAAGTGCGGCATGGCCCTCGAGCCGGCAGTGCCCACGGCCGCCTCGAAGACCGAGTGGACCTGCCCGATGCATCCGGAGATCGTCTCGGACGAGCCCGGGAGCTGCCCGATCTGCGGGATGGCTCTCGAGCCCCGGACGGTCTCGCTCGAAGCGCCCGAGAACCCCGAGCTGGCGGAGATGCGCCGTCGTTGGTGGGTCTCGGCCCCGCTGGCGCTCGGGACCCTGATCCTGGCGATGGGGGAGATGATCCCCGGGGACCCGCTCGGCCGCTGGCTTTCTCTGGAAGCCCGGGTCTGGTGGCAGCTCGTCCTCGCGACCCCGGTCGCGACCTGGGGCGCCTGGCCCTTCTACCAGCGGGCCGTCGCCTCGGTCCGCAACCGGTCTCTCAACATGTTCACGCTGATCGGCCTCGGCATCGCCGTCGCCTTCGGCTTCAGCCTCTTCGCCGTTTCCTTCCCTGGGCTCCTGCCGGCCGCGATCCGCCACGGCGGGGTCGTCCCGGTCTATTTCGAAGCCGCGGCGGTGATCACTGCCCTCGTGCTGCTCGGGCAGGTCCTCGAGCTGCGGGCCCGGAGCGCGACGTCGAAGGCGCTCGAGAAGCTCCTCGGCCTCGCACCCAAGACCGCGCGAAGGGTCGACGAGAGCGGACGTGAGCACGACGTCGACCTCGGAGCCGTTCAGGTCGGAGATCTCCTGCGGGTCCGCCCGGGCGAGAAGATCCCGGTCGACGGGACGATCGTCGAGGGGCGGAGTGTCATCGACGAGTCGATGGTGACCGGCGAGCCGATTCCGGTCGAGAAGAAGGCGGGCGACGAGGTCGTCGGCTCGACGCTGAACGGCTCGGGCGGCTTCTTGATGCGGGCCGAGCGGGTCGGATCCGAGACGCTGCTCTCCCGCATCGTCCAGATGGTCGCCGACGCCCAGCGCAGCCGGGCGCCGATCCAGCGTCTGGCCGACCAGGTTTCGGCGTGGTTCGTGGCCGCCGTCCTCGTGATCGCGGCCCTGACCTTCGTCGCGTGGTGGGTCGTCGGACCCGAGCCGCGCCTCGCGCACGCGCTCCTCAACGCGGTCGCGGTCCTGATCATCGCCTGCCCGTGCGCGCTCGGGCTCGCGACTCCGATGTCGATCATGGTCGCGACCGGACGGGCGGCGTCGGCCGGTGTCCTCTTCCGCGATGCCGAGGCGATCGAGCACCTGCGTCGCGTCGACACCCTGGTCGTCGACAAGACCGGCACGCTGACCGAAGGTCGGCCGGAAGTCACCGATGTCGTGGCCGCGGACGGATTCGAGTCCGACGAAGTGCTGGCGCTGGCCGCCGCGGTCGAGACCGCCAGCGAGCATCCCCTGGCCGCGGCCGTCGTCCGAGGAGCGGAGGCACGCTCCCTCGAGCTGTCCAAGGTCGAGGACTTCGCTTCGACCACGGGGCAGGGAGTCTCGGGGACCGTGTCCGGTCGCCGGGTGCTCCTCGGCAACGCCGCCATGCTGGAAGGCGCCGGCCTCTCGGCCGGTTCACTGGCGGAGAGCGCCGAGACGCTGCGAGAACAGGCCAAGACGGTGCTGTTCGTGGCGGTCGGCGACACCGTCTCCGGACTCGTCGCCGTCGCCGACCCCATCAAGGCCACGACACCGAAGGCGCTGCGAGCGCTGGCGGCAGAAGGCGTCCACGTCGTGATGCTGACCGGGGACGCCCGCGCCACCGCCGAGGCGGTGGGGCGGGAGCTCGGTCTCGACGAGGTGATCGCGGGGGCGCGCCCCGAAGACAAGGCGGAAACCGTCGCGAAGCTCCAAACCGAAGGCCGCTTCGTGGCCATGGCGGGAGACGGCGTCAACGATGCACCGGCCCTCGCACGCGCCCAGATCGGGATCGCGATGGGGACCGGCACCGACGTCGCCATGGAGTCGGCCGGCGTGACCCTGGTCAAGGGGGATCTCGAAGGGATCGTGCGCGCTCGCAAGCTGTCGCGGGCGACGATGGCCAACATCCGCCAGAACCTCTTCTGGGCCTTCGCCTACAACGCGGCCGGGGTGCCGATCGCCGCAGGGCTGCTCTACCCCTGGACAGGCTGGCTCCTGTCGCCGATGATCGCCGCGGCGGCGATGAGCCTCAGCTCGGTTTCGGTGATCGCCAACTCGCTGCGCCTGCGCCGGACCCGGGTCTGAGCGGGCTCTCGGAGACACGACCATGCAGACACTTCGGAAGGCTCTCCTGGCCCTCGTGCTCGCCGCCCTGTTCCCACTGGCCACCGGATGCGCGAGCGTCGACCCCGGACCGGCGGTCGTCGCGACGGCCGAGATACTCGAAGCCCGGGGCGTGAGCGGGGTCGCCTGGCAGGCCGAAGGCGACGACAACGGGCAGATCGCCCAGAGAGTCGAGGAGATCCTCTCCCAGCCGGTCGGCCCGGCCGAGGCCGGGCGCCTGGCCCTCTACCGGAGCCCGGACGTCCAGGCCTCGCTCGCCGAGCTCGGCGTCGCCCAGGCCGCCCTCGCCCAGGCGACCCGCTTCGCGAATCCCGGGCTCTCGTTCGCCTTCCTCGAGGGGAGTGGGGAGAGCCAGAGGACAGCCGGACTCGCCGCGGACGTCGTCGACTGGCTGACCCAGCCTCTCCGCCGGCGGCTCGGGGAAGCGGAGCTCGAGCACACGAAGCTGGAAGTGGCGGCGGCGCTCTTCGACGGCGTCGCGGCCGCCGAGCTCGCCCTGATCGAGCTGCAGACCGCCGAGGCCATTGCGGCGGCTACCGAGAGTCGCGAGGAAGGGGCCCTGGCCGCAGCCGAGTACGCGCGCGCGCTCCACGAGGCCGGGAACCTCACCCTACGAGATCAGACCCTGGTCGAAGCCGCCTGGGCCGAGGCGAAGGCGGACGGGATCTCCCGTCGCGAGGAGACCGAGCGGGCCCGAGAGCAGCTGCTCCGACTGGTCGGCCTCGACGGCGGAACCGCATGGACCGCGGCGCCGCTGGCTCGACCCCCATCGCTTCCGTCGTTCGACCCTGGAGAGCTCCAGGAAGCCGCCGTCCGCGACCGGCTCGACCTGGCAGCCGCCCACTGGGCGGTGGACGCCCTGGAGCGGGCGCGCGGGCTCCATCAGGCCACCCGCTGGCTCCCGGTCGGGGTCGAGATCGGGGTCGAGCGTGAGTCCGAAGGTGGGGTGCGTCTGACCGGCCCGACGATCGAGCTGGCACTCCCCATCTTCGACACGGGCTCGGCGATGCAAGCGGGCTACGAGGCGGAGATCGCCCGCGCCCGCGCTCAGGTCGCCAGCCTCGAGAACCACGTTCGCTCAGAGGTCCGGGAAGCGCTCGCCGCGACGGCCTCCGCCACCGACCGGATCCAGGTCCTGGAAAGTGACCTCGTGCCCGCTCGGCGCCGAGCGCTCGAACTGGCTGTCCGGGAGTCGTACCAGATGCTGGTAGGAGTCTTCGAGCTCCTGGACGCCAAGGACCAGCTGCTCGAGGCCGAGATCGCACTCCTCGAGGCCACCGTGGACGCCTGGAGGGCTCGCGTCGAGCTCGTCCGGGCCCTCGGCCGGACGATCACCTCGTCGGCCACCCCCGACTCCAACCACCCAGAGTCATCAGAGAGGCCGGAACCTTCGACCGGCCACGAGGAGATGGAACATGATCACACGTCGTGACTGGCTGACCTCGGCCGCGCTCGTCGGCGGAGCTGCGCTCGCGGGCCGTCGGTTGTCGGCCCAGACCCAAGACCCGCACGCCGGCCACGCTCAGGGCGGGCATTCGCACCATCCGACACCGCCAGCCGACTTGCACCAAGGGGGCGCAGCAGGCTCCGGGCCGTCGATCGTCCGCCCGGTCGTCGCTCCGCCGTCCCGCGCCGAGGTCCGTCGGCTTCGGAGCGAGCTCGGCTACACGCCGGTGACGACGCCGGACGGGATCACATCCCGGTGGCGCCGCAACGGAGCCTGGAAGGAGTTCCACCTGGTCGCCCACGAGGTCGAGCAGACCTTCGCACCGGGGATGACCGTCAAGGCCTGGGGCTACAACGGCGGCACGCCAGGACCGACGATCGAGGCGGTCGAAGGGGACTCGGTGCGCATCTTCGTGACCAACCACCTTCCCGAGCACACGACGGTGCACTGGCACGGCCTCTTCCTGCCGAACGGGATGGACGGGGTCGGCGGTCTCCTTCAGCCTCACATCCGTCCCGGCGAGACCTACGTCTACGAGTTCGAGCTCCGCCAACACGGGACCTTCATGTACCACCCGCACGCCGACGAGATGGTCCAGATGGCCCTCGGAATGGCCGGCTTCTTCATCGTCCATCCGAAGCGGCCCCGCAAGGAGCCGATCGACCGCGACTTCTGCATCCTGCCGCACATGTGGGCGATCCACCCCGGAACCTACCGGCCGGACCCCATGGTCATGCTCGACTTCGAGGTCTTCACGTTCAACGGCCGCGCCTTCCCTGGAACCGCGCCTCTCGTGGTGCGGAAGGACGACCAGGTGCGGCTGCGCTTCGCCAACGTCTCGATGACCAGCCATCCGATCCATATCCACGGCCATCGGTTCTGGGTCACCGAGACCGACGGCGGGCAGGTCCCCGAATCGGCGTGGGTGCCGGAGACGAGCCTGAACATCGTCGCCGGCCAGACCCGGGCCGTCGATTTCGTCGCGGACGCCCCGGGAGACTGGCCCCTCCACTGTCATAAGACCCACCACGCGATGAACGCGATGGGCCACGACCTGCCGAACCCGATCGGAGCCGATCTCGAAGCAGTCGGTCGGAAAATCTCCGGTCTGGTCCCCGGCTTCATGGAGATGGGCACCACCGGAATGGCTGAGCATGCCGAGCACGCCGGCCACATGCAGCTCCCGGAGAACACCCTCCCGATGATGGCCGGGCAGGGGCCCTTCGGGCCCATCGAGATGGGCGGCATGTTCACCGTCGTCAAGGTCCGCGATGGCATCGAGAGCTACGGTGATCCCGGCTGGTTCGACCATCCCGACGGGACCGTCGCGCGCCGCGTCGAACAAGCTCCAGACGACCTGGCGGCTTGGTGAGTAAGTCGGTCGGTTCACTCCCCAAGGGCAGATGGTCAGGACGGCCAGGCTCCGCCAGCGATCACCAGTCCGAACGCCTGCAGCCCCCTCCGGAGCAGTCCCTCCGCGAGTCTCGAGTTGAATGGCGCTGTGCTCAAGCGTCCTCCTTTCGGGTGAACCAAGCGTAGACGGTGGGCAGCACCAGCAACGTCAGCAGAGTCGACGTGACGAGCCCTCCGATGACCACCGTCGCCAGGGGTCGCTGCACTTCGGCCCCGGCGCTCGTGGCGAGCGCCATCGGGACGAAACCGAACGAAGCCACGAGCGCCGTCATCAGGACCGGCCGGAGGCGAACCAACGCCCCCTCCCGGGCTGCCTCTGCCGCCGAAGCGCCGTGCTGCCGGCGTTCGACGACGTAGGAGATCAGCACGACTCCGTTGAGGACCGCGATGCCGAAGAGGGCGATGAAGCCGACGCCGGCCGAGATCGAGAACGGGTAGCCGCGGATCTCCAGGGCCAAGAGGCCTCCGGTGATCGCAAGTGGCACGTTGAGGTAGATCAGAGCCGCCAGCCGCGCCGACCCGAAGGTCGTGTAGAGGAGGAGGAAGATCAGCAGCAGAGCCAGCGGAACGAGGACCGCCAGACGCTGGGATGCCGACTCCAGGTTCTCGAACTGTCCGCCCCAGTCGAGCGTCCAGCCGGCCGGCAGGTCGACACTCTCTTCGACCGCCGCCCGGGCCTCGGCGACGAACGACCCGAGATCCCGGCCCCGGACGTTGGCCTCGACCGTGATGCGGCGGCTGATGTTCTCCCGGCTGATCTGAGCCGGTCCCTCTTCGATCACGATGTCGGCGACCTGCGAGAGGGGAACGAGCCGAGTCGGCCCGCCCGGCTCGGCCGGTGGCGCGGCGACCCGGAGGTCCCGGATCTTGTCGAGGTCGCCGCGGACGGAGTCGCCGAATCGCACCTGGAGGAGGAATCGCTTCTGGCCTTCCAGCACGACCCCGGCGGGCGCTCCCCCGACGGCTTCCACGACCTCGAGGACGTCCTCGGCGTGCACACCGATTCGGGCCGCGGCACGGCGGTCGACGCGCACCCGCATCATCGGGAGCCCCGTGGTCTGCTCGGCTTTCACGTCGGCGGCGCCGGGGATCCCCGAGAGCTCCCGCACGACTTCGTCCGCTTTCGTCTTCAGAAGAGCGAGATCGTCGCCGTAGATCTGGACGGCGACGTCGGACCGGACACCCGAGATCAGCTCCGACACCCGCAGCTCGATCGGCTGGGAGAAGCTGAAGATCGCTCCGGGAACGCGGCGGTTCATCGTCTCCTCGATCGCCTCGACGAGATCCTCCTTCGAGTCGAAGCGCCACGCTTCCTTCGGCTTCAGAATGAGGTAGGTGTCGCTGATCTCGACTCCCATGGGGTCGGTCGCGATCTCCGCTCGTCCGGTGCGCGAGACCACGGTCTCGACCTCCTCGGCGAACTCCTCCCGGATCACCCGCTCGGCGAGCGTCGAGATCTGATTCGACTGCTCGAGGGAGATCGAGGGCAGGCGCCATATCTGCATGGCGATCGCCCCCTCGTCGAGGCGGGGAATGAACTCGGTGCCCAGGAAGGGCACGAGAAGGAGGCTCGTCAGGAAGACGCCGAGAGCCACCCCGACGGTCACCTTGCGGTGCCCCAGGGACCGGTCGAGGACCGGCACGTAGAGCTTCTTCACCCAGCGGAAGAGGAAGGGCTCCTTCTCCGAGACGTTCTTCAGCAAGAGGCTGGCGAGCACCGGCATCAGGGTGAGGGCGAGCAGCAGCGACGCAGTGAGTGCGAAGACCACCGTCAGGGCCATCGGCCGGAACATCTTTCCCTCGACGCCGCGCAGGGCGAGGATCGGCAGGTAGACGATGATGATGATCCCGACCGCGAACACCACCGGCCGGGCCACCTGGTGGGCGGCCTCGCGCACCTTTTCGAGATGCGAGGTCGACCCGTCGTCCCGGCGCTCGTGGAGCCGCCGGACGATGTTCTCGATCATCACCACCGAACCGTCGACGATGAGGCCGAAGTCGATCGCGCCGAGGCTCATGAGGTTCCCGGAGATGCCGAGGTTCTTCATGGCGATGAAGGCCGTCAGCATCGAGACGGGGATCGCCGAGGCGACGATCAATCCGCCCCGGAGGTTCCCCAGGAGCAGGAGCAGAACCACGACGACGAGGAGCCCTCCTTCGGAGAGGTTCTTGACGACCGTGTGGATGGTCCGTCGCACCAGCTCCGTGCGGTCGTAGAAGGGATCGATCACGACGCCCTCGGGAAGAGTGCTCTCGATCTGCTCGATCTTCTCCTTGACTCGATCGACGACGACCCGGGAGTTCTCGCCCATCAGCATCATCACGACGCCGACGACCGCCTCCCCCTCGCCGTCGCGAGTCACCGCACCCTGGCGGATCATGGGCGCGAGCTCGACCCTGGCGACGTCCCCGATCGTCACCGACGTGCCGTCGGCGTCGTGGGCGAGGACGACGTCCCGAAGGTCGTCGAAGTCCTCCACGAGCCCTTCCCCGCGGATCAGATACTGCTCGCCCTGGTGGGCGATGTACCCGCCCCCCACGGAGCGGTTGCTCGCCCGAACGGCGGTCAGCACGTCGGCTACCGAGAGGTCGTAGGCGGTGAGCGACTGAGGATCCAGCGTGACCTGGTAGGTTTTCAGCAACCCGCCGAAGGAGTTGACCTCCACGATGCCCGGGACGGAGCGGAGCTGGTAGTTGACGAACCAGTCGAGGATCGTCCGCAGCTCCATGGGTGTGAAGCACTCCTCCGTATCGGGACCGTCCTCGGGGCAAGGACTCTCGGCCTTGACCTCGAACTGGTAGATCTCGCCGAGCCCAGTGGAGATCGGGCCCATCCCGGGCTCGCCGTAGCCCTCCGGGATCGCTTCCCGTGCCTCGTTGAGCCGCTCGGAGACCAGCTGACGAGCCCAGTAGATGTCCGTGCCTTCCTCGAAGACCACGGTCACGACCGAGAGACCGAACTTGGACACGGACCGCAGCTCCTCGATCCGAGGCAGGCCGCTCATCGCGGTCTCGACCGGAAAGGTGATGAAGCGCTCGACTTCCTCGGGAGCGAGCCCGGGGCTGTTCGTCAGGACCTGGACCTGGACGTTCGTGACGTCGGGGACGGCGTCGATGGGGAGCTGGAGCATCGCTCGCACGCCGAGCCCGGCGACGAGCAGCCAAAGAGAGACGACCAGGAGCCGGTTGTCGAGCGAGAGGTCGATGATGCGTCGGATCATGGTTTCCCGCTCCTCAATGGTCGTGGCCGCCGCCCAGGTCCTCGCGGGCGAGCTCGGATTTGAGGAAGAAGGCTCCTTCGGTCACGACCTCCGCTCCGGGATCGAGACCGGACAGAACCTCCACCCACTCGCCCTCCTGGCGCCCGGTGTCGATCGGCTGGGCACGGAAGCGAGCCTCCCCTTCTGGCAGGAAGACGAGCGCCCGTTCCCCCGACCGCACGACGGCGGAGGTCGGTACCACCAGGCTCTCGACTCCGCCGGAGGCGTGAGGATCGGTCAGGCGAACCTTCGCGAACATGCCCGGCCGGAGTTGGCGTTCGGAGTTCCCGACGTCGATCCGGGCCCGGACGGTCCGTGTCTCCGGCGCGACCTCCGACGAGAGGTAGGTGATCTCACCGGCGAAGACCCGATCGGGAAACGCGTCCACGCGGACCTCGACGTCGTCCCCTTCGTGGACCTTCGCCAGGTCCCTCTCGTAGACGTCGATCCAGATCCACACGTGACCGAGATCGGCGATGGTGAACAGGCTCTCCGACGGTGTCACCAGCTCGCCCACGGTGACGTGCTTCTCGACGACCCGGCCTGCGATCGGAGCCCGAACGGGCAGGGTCGAGGCTCCAGGTTGTCCCGGTTCGAGGCTGCGGATCTGCTCGTCCGGGAGCCCGTAGAGACGCAGGGTCTCCTCGGCACTTTCTCGACTCGCTTCGGCCTCCAGGTAGTCCGCCTTCGCGTCGAGCATCTCCTTCTGCGAGCTGATGCGCTCCTCGTAGAGGCCCTGCTCGCGCTCGTAGCTCTCTCGGGTGACGCTCTCCCGACTGCGCGCGGCCAGATAGCGAGCCTTGGCCTCGCCGAGCTCCACGGAGTCGATCACGACTAGAGTGCGGCCCTCTTCGACCTCGTCTCCCAGACTCGCGGGGACTCGGACGACGCGACCGGGAATCCGCGGGCTGACGTGAGCGAGGCGGTCCTGCTCGTATCCGACTTCCCCGGTGGTCTCGAGCTGAGGGCTCAAGAGGCGGACCTCGGCCGGGACGGTCGAGATCTCGATCGCCGCGCGCTTCTCCGCCGTCAGCTGGACGACCCCTTCTTCGTGTCCGTCCCCGTGGCGCTCTTCCACGCTGTCTGCGGCGTCGGCGGCCCGGCCTTGGTCGGCGGTCGGCCCGCAGGCGCCCGAGGCCAGGAGCAGAACGGTAGCGAGCGAGGCCAGCGGCAGTCGCGCGGCATTGTTCATGTGCAGATGTCGCATCAGGAGTCTCCAGCAGTCGAGGGATTCGGGATTCGAGGGGCGAGCGCCGGCTGCCCCACGGCCAGCCGAAGGTCGGAACGGGCCGTCGCGAGGTCGAGCTCCGCCTGAACGTGCTGACGCTGAGCCTCGACGAGCTCGCGCTGCAGCACGATGACCTCTCCGGCGCTCACCTTTCCGGCTTCGAGGGCTCTTCCGAGGAGTGCCAGGCTCTCTTCAAGCGTCCCGACGACCAGGGCGTCGAGGGCACGAACCGCCTGCGTCGCCGACTCGTAGCGGGCGTAGGCGTCGGTGACCGATCGGCGCACCGCCAGCTCGGTCGCCCTCAGGTCGGCCGCTGCGCCGGAAACGGCCGCTTCGGACCGGGCGATCCCACCTTGGTTGCGGTCGAACAGAGGAACGGCGATTCCGACCCCGCCTCCGGTGATCTCGTCACCCTCTTCGCGGCGAGTGAAGACGCTCGCACGTAGGTTCGGCCGGGCGAGGCTGCGCTGCAGCTCGACCTGACGGCGCGCCATCTCGAGGGCCGCGCGGTCGGCCGCGAGATCGGGGCGTGTCTCGAGGGCCCGCTCGACCAGAGCGACGAGCGGAGGCACCTCCGGCCAGGGTGCTGGACCCAAACCCGTCGGCACGGGCGGGTCCACCGGGTCGACTCCGACGGCTTCCGCGAGGGCTGTCCGAGCACCTGCCCTCGCGACGAGCGCTTCCTGCAGGGCCTGGCGGACGCGGCCCGTCGCAGCGCGGGCGAGATTGAGGTCAAGCTGCGTTCCCGCCCCGGCCTCCAGCCGCTTCTCCTCGAACGAGAGGAGGTCCTCGACGAGGGCGAGCTCGGCGCTGGCGATCTCGGCCCGCCGCTCTTCGGCGAGACCTCGCGCGAAAGCCAGCTCGATCCGGTGGCCGAGCTCCTGCTCGGTCCGGCGGAAGACCGACTCTGCCACGGCCACTTCAGCCTCGGCGGCCCGGGTCCGCTTGCCGCGCTGTCCTCCGATCTCGATCTCCTGGCCGATCTCGATCCCGCGATCGGTGCTCGTCTCGAGCGGGCCAGACCGCTCCGCGGCTTCGAAGCCGAGCTCGGGATTGAAGGGATAGGTGCGGGCCTCCATGAGGTCCGCCCGAGCCGTCTCGAGACGAGCTTCGGCCCGGCGAAGGACCGGGCTCTGGCTCCGCGCTCGGGAGAGAGCCTCGTCGAGGGTCCATGTAGAGACCTTGTCTTGGGTAGAAGGGGTGTCGGCCTGGGCGAACGCTGCGCCGCCGAGGGATGTCGACAGCAGAGCAGCGAGCGCCCAGACGCGTCTGGGAGTTCGAAACATAAGACTTCCTCCCTCGCCATGAGGCGAGAGCCATGACCGGAGAGGTGCAGACGCACCTCGACACGGAGGTCAGGGAGCCGGACGGAGGCTCGGTCGGCCGAGTGCTCGGGCTCCGCCCGTCAGCTCAGGAGCGCGGAGGGCGGAAGAGACCGGGGAGGAGTGGGCTGTCGGTAGCCGGCGTCGGAAAGGACAGCCGTCGATCGCGGGCAGGAACGTCTGCTTCAGCGATCGACGACGTCAGCGCCAACGAGGTCGAGTGGTGGCAGCTGCAGAGATGGAAGGTGCCGGAGCAGCCATGCTCGTCGCCTTCTGGCTCGTGATCAACGCCCTGGTCCAATGCGTGCGCCGAATGCCCCGAGCGAAGGACATGCCAGAGGTTCTCGGCAGACTCTGTCAGACCAGGAGTCAGCATCCAAACCAGGGCTAGCACAAGGCAACGGGTCGTCAGTCTCCGCACACGATCATCGTAGCACGCTGTTGGTTCACCCTCAGTCCGGCTCAATCGGTCTACAGCATCGACCGTGCGAACCGGCCAGCCGTCGTGGAGCGACCAACGGAAGCGCAACGATGAAGAACCGGAGGCCACAGCAACCATCTCTCCGGCCACCACCCAACACCGGATTCGCCCCCGGCGTCGCGCGAACGCGCGCCGCCGCGACCGAAGCCCGTACGGGATTCGAACCCGTGTTACCGGCGTGAGAGGCCGGCTACTAGGTCTCTCGGTGTCCAGCGGGGATGCTTAAGGAGCAATTGGTTAAAGGGTTGTATCCGTGCTCGTCCAGTGGGGTAGAATGGGTGTCCAGCGCCGCAGTTACCAAATACTTACCTCGGAGTCGCGCATGCCAGACCTCTCGACCCGCACCTCCCGGCGAAAGCTCGACAATTCAAGCGAATGCCACTGGACGAGGATCGCTCGAGGGCGGGCACTTGGTTATCGACGGCCACGCAAGGGGGATGGAACTTGGTACGTAAGAGTGTTCA
This sequence comes from Thermoanaerobaculia bacterium, assembly GCA_030429235.1. GTDB lineage: Bacteria > Acidobacteriota > Thermoanaerobaculia > Multivoradales > JAIOJS01 > JAIOJS01. The sequence goes on from JAUIDB010000007.1 coordinate 185,206, forward strand.
CAAAGGGGTCGAGCGGTAGCCCGTACAAGAAGAAGGTCCTAGGCACCGCTGACGACAAGCTTGTAGCGAACGGTTCTACGGTACTGTCCTATGGCCAGGCGGCGCAGATTGCAGCGGCTTGGGATCCTGAGAGACCCGGGTCGGTATCTCCGCTGACGGTCGCTCAGGCAGTTGAGCGCTACCTTGATTGGTACAGGGAACACCGAAAGTCGTATGTTCGGGTTCGTCAGCTCTTTAGGGCCAATGTTCTTCCGGAGCTAGGGGATCGCTTGGTCGCTGACCTGACCCAGGAACTGGTTCGGTCTTGGCACGAAGGGATCGCGAATAGACCAGCAAGACTGAGGGGCGGTCAAGAGCGCCTGGCGAAGACTGATGAGCAACGGCGTGCGCGGAAGGTGACGGCGAACCGGGCCCTAGCTTCCCTCAAAGCCGCCCTGAATAGATGCTGGCACGATGGGCTGCTCGAGGACCGTGCAGCTTGGCTGCGCGTTCAACCCTATCGGGGCGTAGAACAAGGCCGCACGCGCTACCTAGAGCCCGAGCAAGTTCGGCGACTCCTGAATAGCTGTCAGCCAGACTTTCGAAACCTCGTGCTAGCGGCCGTGTACACTGGTGCTCGTTACGCCGAACTGGCTGCTCTAAGAGCCGGTGACGTCAGGGCGGATGTGGCGGCGATTCACATCCCAAAGTCCAAGACGGATACCTCGAGGTTTGTCTACCTACCCACCGAGGCTAGCGTCTTCTTCGAGGGCCTCAGCGTCGGCAAGGACCCCAACGCCATCCTTCTCCTTCGTGCTGATGGCCAGGCTTGGGGACCGAACCATCAGGCACGTCGAATGCGGGATGCCTGCACTATCGCAAACATTGAACCGCTGGGGTTTCACCAACTGCGACACACCTACGCGTCGCTCTACCTGATGAGCGGCGGGTCCTTGGTGGCACTGGCAAAACAGCTCGGACATTCGACCACGAGAATGGTCGAAAAACACTATGGCCACCTAGCGGATTCGTGGAGGGCAAATGAGGCGGCCCAGCATGCTCCTCAACTTGGGCTAACTGCCCCCAATGTACGGAGACTGGCCAAGGTCCCGGGCTGAGCCTGGCTTTCTTCCATCGCTGGCTTCTCGGCTCTAGCGTCTGGTTTTTCTCGCGAGATAGATGCTTTTAAGTAATTGTAAATAAAGCACTTGACACGCCTCTGGTCTCCCGGTTACCCTGGTGGACATGCAGGGAACTAGAGCCGACTTGAGAGCCGTCGAACCAATAGGGGCCATTGGTATCGCTGAGGCTGCGAAGCTCGTAGGGCTGTCGCGCGCTCGGTTCTACGAAATCCTGGCTAGCGGGATGGGGCCGCCGACGATAAAGCTCGGCAGGCGTCGACTCGTTCGAGTTCGGGCTCTGGAGGACTGGCTTGAGCAACTGGAGGGTCTGGACCGGACCGGGGTCACGTCCTGTCAAGTGGTGTACGAAGGGCCACGTCAGATCCTGATATCGGTCAAGCGCTGAGCGCGAGTTGTTCATCGGCGTCGTCGAGCTGTGCGGGAGGCGGCTCGAGGACAGTCCTGAGG
>JAUIDB010000083.1 GCA_030429235.1 Thermoanaerobaculia bacterium
GCGTACCAGCCGACGCTGTGTTTCGATGTGAAGTCCAGATAGCGGGAGGAGAATCTCGGCACGAACGACGGAGCGACCTCGAGGTCGACCAACTCGGGCCGAATCGCCAGGGTGGTGCTGGTCTCGATCTCGCCGGCGTGGACGTCGTTGGGGGTCTCGGCCAGGCCGTAGATCTCGTGGTCACTCGATTCGCCGCTGTCGACGCAGGTGAAGATCTTGGTGTCGCGATTGATCATCTGAGCGGCGAAGTGCAGGGTGGCCGAGTTGCCGCCGTGGCCGTTGATGATGATCAGCTTCTGGATTCCGTTGCGGGCCACCGCGAGGCCGATCTCGTACACGAAACGGGCCAGGGTCTCGTTGGTGACGCTGAGCGTCCCCGGGAAATCGTCGTGGTGGTAGGACACACCGTAGGGGATCAGAGGCAGCACCAGGGGGCGCGGCTCACTGCAGGCTTCGGCGACGCGGTGCACCAGGTACTCGGCATCGAAGGCGTCGGTGTCGAGCGGCAGGTGTGGCCCGTGCTGCTCGATCGCGCCCACCGGGAGAAGGGCGATGTCGACCCGGCCGAGAGCCTGCTCGGCCTGCGGCCAGTTGAGCTCTCCCCAGACGTACGTCGTACGCTCCGTGGGGGTGGTCGCAGCGTCTTCGTCGTCGGTCCGCGACTCCGGGGACTCCCCGGAGCCTTCCGGTTCGTAGGGAATCCAGGTTCGGCCCTGGCGGAGCAAGGCACCCTCGGTATGGGACCGGAAGAGCCGGAGCAGTGGCTGTCGGATCGAGTCGGGGATCTCGTCGACCGGCGATCGGTCGGGATGGAAGCGAAGACTGACGACCTCGGGGTGCAGCTTGGCGCGTTGAGAGCCGAGTCTCGGTTCCTCGATCAGCTTCCTCTCCCACAGCAATGCGGCGAGGTGGGCCGCTCCGACCGCCTCCTGATGGACGCCGTCGGTGACCAGGCTGCGTCGGGCGGCTTCGATCCCCTCGGGGGTGTAGCCGCAAAGAGTGGGATCCGAGTCGACGGCGAGGAGCATGGCCACGATGCGACGGCACTTCTCGCAGCGGCCGCAGGGAACCATCCGCTCTCCCTCGGCATGGGTGGCGTGGCAGGAGGTCTGGCAGGCGAGCAGGTCGGGATAGCGGCGGGCCAGAATGCCTTCGATCAGGAGTTCCGACAGCGGCCGCAAGAGCGAGAGCTGGACCACGCCCCAGCCTTTGGCGGCGAAGAAGCGCGAGAAAGCGCGGTCGAAGTAGCGACTCTGGTCGTAGAGACCGTCGTAGTGTGCGATTCCCTCGTGCGTCTTGCGGACCGTGGTGTCGTGCTCGTCGCCGATGACCAGCCAACCGAGGCCACGTTTGCGCATCAGGGGCAGAACGCTGGTGAGGAACACGGCCACCGTCCACAGACGGATTGGGTAGATATCGGCTCGTAGACGCTGGAAGTCGGGTCGGACGAACGAGAGTCGACGCAGCATCCAGGTGAAGACGCGATCGGCGTTGGTCCAGACCCGAGCCGTGTGCGGCACGGTCTGCTCGAAGTGTCGATAGGCGTTGAGGGCCGTGAACCAGTGCCGGCCCGACTCGTTGACGTACAGTGGGTGGACCTCGCAGCCGAGTTCTCGCAGGACTCCGAAGCTGAGCAGGCTGTCCTTGCCGCCAGAGGAGAGAACCGCCCACCGGCGGTCGGAAGTCGCCCAGGGGGTGGCCTTCGCCGGCGCCACTGGACCGGAGTCGCCGTTGGCATCGAACCGGACCGCGGCCTGGGTGTAGTGCTCGCGCAGGTGCGGAGTCGAACGGACCTCGTCGAGGTCGAGGAAGGGGTTCTCCGCCAGGATCTTGTTGACGTAGATCTCCCGCGAGGTGTTCTCCATCATGCGGCGGAGGAACTCCTGATCGGCGGCCGTATACGAGCCGCGGAAGACGATCTCTCGGCAGAAGAGGCCGTAGTTCAGGGCGACCTGGGCCACGATGAACGATCCCAGGTTGGCATCCTCCGGGCTCGAGGGGTCGAAGACCTGTTCCTGGTAGCGATAGGCCAGTTCGATCGATTCCACCTCGTCGCCGCGCGTGACCTGGTAGGTCGCGGTGACCCGGTCGGCAGTGCAGGTGACCGGGCCGACTTCGAGACGGTCGATCACCAGCAGCGGAGCCAGGGGGTTCGGCTCCTCGGTGTCGGGGACGGACGGGACGCTGGTCACGATTTCCTCCGGGCTTCGATCCGCGGCCGCAGAGCTTCGACCAGCTCGTCGCAGCCGTGGATCAAGGGGTCACAGGTCGGCAGGCCGGTCGCTTCCGCGATCTCGGATCGGGCCGTCTCCAACCCATCCGTCGTCAGGTCCTCGTGGTTCAGGGTCACGGCGAGGACCGGACGGTCGGAGACCATCTCGAGGGCCGCGATCTGATGTGACAACGGGTGCAGGGGATAGCCCGGAAAACCGTCGTACTCCTGTCGCGCCGGCGCGTGCTGGAGGATGATCCCCTGGGGCCGACCCGCGGCCAGGAGCTCGAAACCGCCCGGATAGGCTGGGTTGAGCAGGCTGCCCTGCCCTTCGAGCACCAGGACCTCGGGTCGTAGATCTTTCCAGCAGCTCCAGGTGGCGTGCTCGATCTCGCCCGAGACGAAATCGTTGACCAGTGAGTCGAGCACGATGCCGTAGCGGACGCCCTGGAGCCAGGCGGTCTGCCCGGTACCGATCATCTCGGCGCTGTAGCCGGCGCGTCGCAGCGCTTCGACCAGCAGCCAGGCGGTGGTACGTTTTCCGATCGCCGAATCGGTGCCGAGTAGGGCGAGGGTGAAGGAGTCGACCTCTTCGATCTTGCCGGTAAAGAAGTGCAGCGTGGCGCGGTCCGGAGGTCGGCGGATATCTCGAACTCTGACGTCGGCCTGGCGTGCAGCGGCGGCGATCTCTTCGTCTTCGGAGAGAAAGTCGTGCAGCCCCGAGTCGACGTGCAGGCCCGCGTGGATCGCCTGGAGCACGTCGGTTCGAGCTTCGACGGGGAGCCGTCCGCCGTCCGGAGCCAAACCCACCACGAAGTGGGTCGCGGGGGCACCGCTCTGGCGTCCGAGTTCCAGCGCTTCGTCGAGCGTGGCGCAGAGCGGGATTCCTGCGGAGCGGCCGTCGAGCACGTCGCCGGCGTCGCGCCCCGCGAACCGCTCGTCGATGACGCACTGGATCCGGTAGCGGTCGGTTCGTCGCACCAGCCCGTGAGCGGTCTTGCCGTTGGTGGTGGTGAAGGCTCGCTGGCAGTAGACGATGGCGGTGCCATCGAGCGGAGTCGTCGTAGGAGTCATCGGCCCTTCCTTCCTGTAAGGACTGCGACGTAGCGGTCCCCGGGGAGCGGGACCTTGGCGTGGTGGTCGAGCAGGGCGATCAGCCCGGCGGTCGAAGCGGGTTGCGCGGAGAGGCTCTCTTCCTCGCGGAGGAGCCGAGCGGTGCGCAGCATCTGCTTGTCGCTGACGAACGAGGCCCACCCACTGCTGCTGCGAATGGCTTCGAGGGCAAGGTCGCCGTCGATCGATCGCCAATTAATGAGCGGCTCGTTGACCGAGGTCTCGCGAATCTGCCCCGGCTCGAGATCTTCGCAGTGGGCGAGGCCTCGCTGGAACGAGAAAATGATCGGGTTCTTGCGAAACGACGACGCGGCCACGATGCGGGGAATCCGCGACGTCTTGCCACGACGAAACAGGCTGACGAAGCCGTGATGGATGCCGGCCAGGGTCGTACCGTTGGAGACCGGTACCGCGACCGCCGCCGGTGCGTCGCGCAACTCGTCGTAGATCTCGTAGGCGATCTCGCCGTAGGCGCGGAGCTGGATCGAAGTGTTGGCTCCGCCCGGATTGGCGTCGTAGAGATCCTCGCTGGCAGCAGCTTTCTGGGAGACTTCGACCGCGGCCTCGTAGTCACCCTCCGTTCTCCTGACCTCGACGGTGGGACCCTCCATCTCGGCCAGGCGACCGGTGTGGTACTCCTGGGGTACGAAGATCACGGCGGCGAGGCCGGCCGCCGTCGCGGCCTGGGAGATGGCGACTCCGTAGTTGCCGCAGGTCGCGACGGTGATGCCGTCGTAACCGCGGCGCATCGCGTCGGCCACCTGAACGTAGGCGATTCGGTCCTTCTGGGTCCCGGACGGGTTGGAGCCTTCGAACTTCAGGTAGAGCTGCCGCAGTCCACTGCTACGTTCGAGGTGTCGGGCCCGGGTCAGGGGCGTGTCCCCGACTTCGGACTCACGAAGGTCTTCGAACGACTCCAGGCGTTCCGATAGGGAGAGCTGGGGCGGCTCTCCCGCCGCGTCGTCGGCACCGGACTCGCGGTCCGGGCAGGGGACCCGTTCGTCTTTGGGCATGGTGATGAGTCTATCTCCAGGAGAGGTGACGGCCTCTCGGGTACCACGGGATGCTCGGGGTCTCGGGGACAACGCAGCTGGGGTGCAGAGGCTCCGAGGAGGGGCTCACTGTGCTGGGCGGTTCTTCGCGCCGTCGCCGTACGCCAGCGGCGCGGGAATCTACACCAAGTTGGGGCCGGGGGGTAGTAGCAGTTTCTGCTCGGTGGCTCGACGCTCCGATCGGCCTAGCGAACGACGTAGCGCCGCTGGCTCTCCAACTCGGCGTACCGCTGTCTCGGACCGTGGTTCCAACGGACTTCGAGGGTCGATCTGGGAGGGGATCGGTCCGAGTTGGCGGGTCGACGCGGAGGAATCCCGAACAGCGGGCTGCGTCGGCGCGCCCTGGCAGTCGGTCCTCACGAGTGGCCTTGGTGACCGAACTTCTCTACGCTGGTCTAGCCGACGAGGTCGAGCGCTCCGTCCGCCGTCGAGTAG
>JAUIDB010000038.1 GCA_030429235.1 Thermoanaerobaculia bacterium
CGCTACCCATGACTGCAGCGGCCAGGACGGAGAGCAGGAAGCTGAGAACCGTCAGCTGGTCGGGGGAAGAGAATCGTGCCAACAGACTCACTACCGGCTGCGCTACCCACGCGAACCACTGGCGCACTCCTGGTCCGAGCAGGACCGAGTCCCCCCGACGAAGCATCTCCTCGTCCCGAGCCGGCCGCTTCCGACGAACCACCAACAGGACATAGTGAGCGGTGCGAACGACTGCCAACCCGAGAGGAAGCGCCAGAATCGACAGCGCCAGGGTGAGATCGGTCGAAGCCATGGCCATCAGCCCAGCGCGTGGAAGATGTAGTTCACGTAGCGTTTTGCCAGGTGCTGCATCGCGACCCAGTACGTGTCTCTCGACAGTTCATCGCCACGGCCCTGGAAGCTCCACTTCTCGCCGCCTCGGAGCACCAGTTCGAGATCGAGCCATTCGAACACAACGGCGGCGTCCTGGCCGAAGGTCTTGGAGCACGGCCGATTGTAGAGATACTCGTGCGAAAGATGCGATCCGCCGTGGGAGGCGAACGAGTAGCTCGGCAAGAAGTGCCACACGAAGATAGGTATCGAGTCCCAGCCATCGTCCCAGGACCACATCGGCTTGGGTCGAGACCACCCATTGACATCGTAGTCGTAGCCCGCGATGAAACGGCCAACGACTCGCGGGGTCCCCTCCTGGTCGACGCCCAGAGGGATCTCCTCCTCGAAGATGCCGGTCCCCTCTCCCTCGCTGCCCAGTGGCCCCTGTGCCTGCGCGTACCAAGCATCGAAGTTCCGTAGCTCGTAGGTGCCGTTCGTCTGCAGGGTCCGGTTGGCCCGAATCCGGACCACGTCGGAGCCTAGTCGAGGCCGCAGAATCTTCACGTTGCGGTCGAGGTGAGGCAGGTCCAGCAGCTGAGCGAGTCGCACCCCGTGGCCCTGCGGCTGCACGTAGACGATCAGGTGTGTGTTCCCTTCGAAGTGCATCTTCCCATGGACCGGTTCGGTACCCTCGGAGACCCCGGTTCGGTTGTAGAGCAGGAACCGGTTGTGGAACCAGGTCTCGACCTCGGCTACCTGCATCGATTGCTTATCGACGCGGATGTGGTACCCCTCGTTATCGTTGTCGTGGTAGGTCCAACGACTGAGGGTCTCCCGAACCGGGTGGTCGTAGTCCTTGATGTGGTAGAAGGAGTACGTGAGGTAGTACGAGTCCAGCGTCTCCGCGGTCAGCTCCCCGTACACGGTCGCGACGTGCGGGCGGAACGCCTTCTCATTCCTCACGTTGTCCCGGGGATCCTCATTCCCATCGAAATCCAATGCAACCGGGATGTCCCACTCTGGGTGGTGCGACATCTTCTGATAGACCACCGGCGCATAGAGTTCTACGAGATACTGGTAGAACACCTCGCCGGTGTGGTCGATGGGCGGGTCGAGATCGACAATCGGAATTCCAGGAACGACAAACTCGGTAGTTTCCTCTGGCGTGCTCCAGTCCGACTGCAATCGGTAGTTCGCTTGCTCGGCGATCACCAGTTCGTTGAGAGTGATGAGCACCTCGCCAAGTAGAAGCACGGTTACGGGTAGCCCAAACAGCAGGTACGCGAAAACCTGCACAACCCAGATCAGGCTGGAGCCAACTAGCGAGTGCCGAGAGTATCGCCGCCGAGCTCGCCTTCCCCCTTCGGCAAAGACGCTCCAGATGCCCCACGGGAAGATGAGGAGCTTCAAGAGCCTAGGTCGAACGGTCTTGCCGGATTCCCCTTTGCTCACGTTAGGGAGACCATCGAGTTCGCGAGGTTCACGGCGTACTTCGAATGGCGACTCAATCGCGCCGGCATCCGCTGCAAGAGGTCCTCAGCAAGCCAGGTGTCCACCGCCGCCACCTTGACTTCGACTATCAATGGCGAAGGAACGGGAATAGGGGTTAGCCAGGATGGGTGAATCGCAAATCTCTGATCGAAACAGTAGTGATGTCGGTCAGTGGTGACTCTCAAGCGGTTACAGGGCGTTGCGTAGTACTCTCGACGATAGCCGCACAGCAACACCGGCTGACGATACTGCAGTTCCCATCTCATCCAAGGTTTCAATTGTGGAAGCCAGGAGTCCTTGTGTTCGCCCCACGAGCAGGCCCCAAACGGTTCGAGAAGCTGGAGCGTACAGCTCTCCTTCCAACCCAGACGAGCTCGCTTGACTTTGGATTCGAGGACTGCTTCGGAAGATGGTTCACGATTCCCGTACCAACGAACGCGGTACTTTCGACGATAGCTGGCCCCCGAGAGATTCTCTCGGTAGGCAAATAGGTCCGCCGAATCGAAATAGGCGTTGTGAACGTGGCGGGCTGGAAATGCCGTTTCGAGCCGATCGGGGCTGCTCCGGAGCCAGTGGGTCAACCAAGCATGGTCCAGTTCGTCGAAGACAAACTTGAACTCCCGTCGTGCCTGTGCCGAAGTCAGTTCGCCTTGTTTCTCGATAGGGCTGCCCTCCGGATCGGAGGTACCTTCGTGAGCCAACCCCATCTACAAACCCGGCACCCGAGGAGGATCCACCACCGAGAGACTAGACACTTCGTAGTCCAACCGAATCTCTCGAACGATCTGGTCCAGTTCTCCAACTTCGTCTACCGCTACCGAATAGAGGAACTCATGAAGATCCCCCGTAGTCCCATACCGTTGAAGATCAACATCCTTGGAATGGCGGAGGAGCACTCGACCCAGTTCTTCCAAACTGGGCGGTTCTGAGCGAAACCCAACGCTGATCAGCAGCCTCTCACTAGGACCCCGGCCAACATGACGTCGCATCACTGCAACAACAACGAGGATCACCCCAAGCCCAACGACGGTAGCCCCGGTCTGATTGGCCCCGAGCCCAAGACCGATCGCGATCGCGACAAAAATGTAAGCCAACTCTTCGGGCTCCTTCACTGGAGTACGGAATCGCACGATAGACAACGCGCCAACCAAACCAAGTGACAGGGCCAGCGATGATTTCACCACCGCGATGACAAGCAGGGTCGTAAGGGCGAGAAAAGGGAGTACAACCCGCATCTCTTGCCGATTCGAAACGGAGCGTGAGTAGCGCGAGAAGTGCTTCTGAAGCAAGGTCGAGAGAAGCACCCCTATGAGCAGCTGAACAAAAAACTCAGCGAGAGTGAAGTCCGTGAATTCTGATACGTTCAAGAAAGGCAGATCTTGCATGTTGTTGGGCTCCTGTCACCGGGCAGTATCGCCTAGTCACACCGGCGTTCGATCATACGAAACTAGAAACGGACTATCGAACCTCAGTCGACGAAACTGACGGTCGAGCCCTCCCCGACCTGAACCATTCTGGACGTACGATCGCTACGGTAGCCATAGACAACAATCCGTGCAGGACCGAACTCAGGCTTCTTTTGGTATGCAGCAAAGCCCACGTCACAGTCGTCGAAACGAGGTTCTCGAACGACCACCTCTGAGCTGTCTTTCGAAGCGATTCCGATCTGCGCCCTCTCGACTTCTAGGCCACTAACCTCGGCGAATGTACCCTCGCCGATGCTGATGCCCTTGTCCCCAGCACCGAAGACAGAGATGTCCCGGAGTCTCAGATGGCTACCGGACGCATCGAGACCATCGTTGCCCGATTCCAGAAAGCGCAACCCCGTCAAGTTGCCTTGCACAAAGTCGAGGTCCAAGCCATCAGCAAGACTCTTGTTGAAAAGGACATCCTGGAACATTATCTCCCCGCGAACGACATTCAGACTATCGTCGCCTGAACGGTTCTCCGAGAAGGTCGAGTTCACTATCGAAACGTCGGAATCGTAGAAGGTCACCGCTCCCGAGAACTGACGCACTCCGACTCCATCCGATCGAGAAGCCAATCCGTGGAATCGAGCGAACTCGATGCGAGACGGCTCCGCCGCCCGGAGCACTGCCAGGCCCAGGTTGCCTGGATCACCAGTGACGTTGACTGGCGCTTCCTTCGAACCCTCAATCCGTATCGCTCCTCGGAGAAGCAGACCACCACCCGATTCGAAATGGAGGGTACTTCCCGGTCCACACTCGAGTTTGTATCCGAAGGGAACGAGCAGACTGCGATTGACGCGAGTCTGCTCTCGACATTGCAAGGTTCGAGAATCGCGATCCAGCACAAAAAAAGAGTCGAGAAGGGTCAGGCTCGTCTCGATTTCGGGATCTCCTCGAGGCCCAAAGGGCTCCCACGGGACGACTTGAACGCTTGAGGTCCGATCGGTCCCAGGGATTCTGTAGGTTACTCGTAGATCGTCTTCGGCCGGTCCAGAATCAAGCCATTCCAACAAGATCTCGAGACCAGTCGGAACGGCCCCACGTGCCCCGCCAACCAAAGTAGCGCCTCGAGCGGGTACTGCCACAGGTTCACCTGTCGCCGAATCTCGGACATCCACGATCTCCAGAGCGAAAGGGTGTTGGCTCGTGACTCGCAGTATCGACCGTCCCGAGTCCTCCATCATCCGAGCCGAGAGGTCTCCTTTTGCCTCTAGGGCGCCCCGAATGACTCCGCAGTTCTGCCTTAGGGAACCATATGGGGTTGACAGCGTTGGCTTCTCCATCCAGAGGATCTTCTGCAACCGCGCAATCTCACTCTTCGTCTCTTCCTCGAGCGAGGAGAGATACGAATCGTTGCAAAACTCGGTCAGGTTCGAGACAAAGGCCCCCGAGAAACGCGCATCACGAAATAGCGCATCGACCCAGGGCCGGCGATCCGGTGATCCTTCCTGTCCCAACCACCATCGATGCCGTAGCAGGTCGGGAGACGGGTGGACTTCCTTCGCTATCACGTCGAACAGGCCGCTGAGTGGGTCGTAGTAGAACACGAGGTCCTTCCAGTCGAATTCGTAGGACCCAAACACCGCCACAAGCGCGGCGACCCTCGCTACTTGGTCGGCATCAAACACCTCCGAAGTCGTCATGCGCCCGAGACGAAAGGCCTCCAATCGGGCGATGGCAGTCCGATACACTTCCCTCAACCCAGGCTGGGATCGAAAATGACTCATCTCGGATGGACGCACTCTAGCGCGCCAATAGGACTCTTCCGGCGGTGGTCTGACTCCATTCCTGCGGTATTCCAGCCACGGCTCCTTACCTATCTGAAGCAATGGCCCCTCTCGCCGATGAGCGCGCTCGACGCCGAGCTTCGAGGGAGATTCCAGCAGTGAATACAATCCCATCGAGTCCCCGTTCAAGGAAACAGAGACCAAGTTGGATCTAAGGTTGAGCAGTCCTTCCTTCTGGAGAGCTCTCTGAAAGAGGTGCTCGACGAGGTAGGCATGAGTCTCGGGGGCCTGCAAGCTGAAGGAGCGAAGGCCTTGATAGTACTGATCTCCCTTGAGGCGCAACTTGAGCGACCACCTCGTACCCCGCCAGTGGTCTGAGAAGGCCCCCTTCAATCGGACCCTGCCCTTGGCTTTGGCTCCATCCCACCGTAGCTCCATTGGAACCCAGCGATTGGCGCTAGGGCTCCTTGCTCCCTCCGCTAGGGCTTGGCGACGATCTTCCTCGATCACTGCGATCGATTCCAACCCGATATCAAGGCTGATTGTGTCAGGGCGCGCAGTTGCCCGGGCCCACTGTCGGAGGGCCGCGTTCGCGAACCAGTCAGCGCCGAGAAATCGCACGATCGGCAGCGCCAGCGCTACGATGACCAGAACCCAAATCAGGGGACGCCGACTAGAACTCTCCGGCGCCTGCTCATTTCCAATCCTCATTCGCGAAACACCTCGTGAATGTGAAGCGGGTAGTCCGACTCGCCCTCGGCCAAAGGCACGATCGTCGGTACAACATCAGCGGGCGTGACACGGAGTTCGAGCACATGAGCGCCCGGAACTTCCCCTATTCCGGTTGCGATCAAAGAAACCCCGTCGACAACGTCCATGACCGGGGACACCGAATCGGGGCGTCCTCCAGTATCTCCACCCACGATGTAGGCCTTGCCGCGGTGCGCCCGGAGAACCGGATGAAGATCCTCCCAATAGTTGCTCCTCGCGACTCGGGCCGAGCGGGAGCCCTGATTGCCCGGGACCGCCTGGTAGCGACTCCAGCGGCTAGCCCAGAGCAGGTAGTGAGTTACAACCACGAGAGGTTTGCTCCCCGATTCTCGTGACGCTCCAACTACGCGGTCGATCTGTCGCTTGTTCAGAACACGGTCGGGGTTCTCGCTATCCAACGTCACGACTACAAGACCACCTAGATCGATTGTCTGGTCAAGATCTCCCGCATGCTCCACGAGCAGCTTCGTGCAACGGTCTCGTCGTTCGTGACTGCCGCGAACCAGGGTAACAGGCTGAGAAAACTGCGCCAGCTCTCGAAGAAGTATCGACCAGTTCCTGTCGGTGCAGTGACGGATGAAGTCGCCGGCGAAGACCCACGGATGCTCCAATCGACTGGGTTCTCGATCCAGAAACTCGAGTAGCGGATCGAACAGTCCTGGATTCGTGCCGCCGTGCCCCCCGTAGGCATGACCTACGATGTACAGTCGTTTGTCGGAATCAGAGGCAAAGCTCGGCATTGGCGCAGCGTTGTCCGACCCAGGCCCAGTTCCACACCCAGACGCGACCAGAAGGGTCACAACAACCGATAGCCATGTTCTCATCTCCGAGTAGACCAAGGCTTCATTGCCTCCCACCGCGAGTCAACCGGCTCCAACTGTTGTCCGTTCGAGGCGAAGACCGAGCCGACTAGCCGCTGGGAGTACCTTCGCCTCGCAAACCGCCCTTCGTGGTCGGTGACTTCGGCCGTTGGCACCCCGTTCTCGACCCGGCACTGCAACCCAGCCTTATCCACTGCTCCGAGTAGGAACTCTGTCTGGGAACCGTCGCTGATCTCGAAGCTACCGGTCGAGTGGCTCCAGTCGTCGCAGTGACGAAGACGAACTACCACCAACTCCCCACCCCTCAGAAGTGCGACGACCCGCCACCCGCTAACTTCTGTCTTGGCTACCACACGACGAGAGTATCAGCTGCGAAAGCCTGATGCAGCTGCATGTCAGCTCGGACCGGATGGCCCCCCGCCCGGTACCAACGAAGCTCGACCAGAAGGCCTCGTTGTCGCCGAACTCGACCCGACTGTCCGCAGCAGAGAGACCGTTGCTAGCCGGACACCCGCCTGTTGCATCGGAGTTGTTGCGTGAACCTCCGCCAGTAGTTTGACCGAGCGCCTATCTGTCGCTTCATTTCGGGACCTCTTGGTCGATCCGTAGTGAATAGCCTGCCTCCGCGAAGTAACTCTGCTCGCGAAGCAGGTCCTCCCGAGTCAAGGGATGCTGCTTTAGCCAGTCCTCGGGAAGGTCCAGAGACAGCCGCGGGCCTTCTGCTCGCAGCCGAGTAGCTGGCAGTCTTACTGCGCTGCGACTTCGATTCAGCAGAACCCCCAGCCGTATCAAAAGGGTCAGTCGAAGCGCCTCCTGCCTCGACGACGCAAGTCTCCCAAAGGAGCGAACCCGAATCTTGCGTCGATGACCGAGAATCATCCGGCTCAAGAAGAGCTGATCGTCACGTCCAAACCCCGGCATCTCGGAGTGTTCGACCAGGTAGGCGCCATGCTTCTGGTACCCACCATGACTGATCGCTAGACCGATCTCGTGGAGCTGGGCCGCCCAAACGAGAAAGCGGCTCGCTCGCTCTCGATCGAGCGACCAACTGTCGACCACCTGATCCAGCAACCGAATCGCAGTGTCGGCCACGCGGTGGGCCTGCTCCCGGTCGACCTCGAACCGTTCGACGAAGCGCTGGATCGTCTCGTCCCGGACATCGCGGTGGTGGATTCGGCCCAGCAGGTCGTAGAGGACCCCTTCTCGAAGCGCTCCACTCGAGCTGTGCATCCGATCGATCTCGAGAGCCTTGAACACACCCATGAGAATCGCCAACCCTCCGGGAAGGACCCGAGCTCGGTCCGGCGAGAGCGAAGAAACACGGAGTTTGTCGATGCTCTTGCGCGCGATCAGGGCCTTGCGGAGCTTCTTCATGCCCGCGTAGGTAATCCCACCGTCGCTCCAACCCTCCGAATCGAGCAGCGCATCGACAGCCTTGATCGTGCCGGAAGCACCGTAGACCTCGCGCCATCCCAGCCTCCGAAAGGAGCGGGCCACGGGCTGCAGCTCGAAACGCGCCGCCAGGGTCGCCTTGCGAAACGCTTCCCGATCGAGTCTGCCGTCCCTGAAGAACTGCTGGCTCCAGCTGACGCAGCCCATGAACAGACTCTCGGCCAGCCCCGGCTGATGTGCCTCGCCCACGATCAGCTCGGTGCTTCCGCCGCCGATATCGACGACGAGCCGACGTCCCTGCACCGGCGGTACCGAACCCCAAACTCCAGTGTAGATCAGCCGCGCCTCCTCGCGACCCGAGACGATCTCGATCGGATGACCGAGGACCGCTTCGGCCCGTTCGAGAAACTCGTCTCGGTTCCTCGCCTTCCGCAGGGTGTTGGTGCCGACGGCTCGGACCTTGTCGGGCGAGAGGCTTCGGACCCGCTGCCCGAACCGCGCCAAGGCCTCGAGAGCTCGCTGTTGCCCCTCCTCGGTGAGATTCCGGTCGGGGTCCAGACTCGCCGCGAGCCGAACTCCCTCCCGCAGCCCGTCGACGGCCTCCAACGTGTCTCCTCGAGTGCGAGCGACGACCAGGCGAAAGCTGTTCGATCCCAGGTCCACCGCGGCCAGATACTCGTGGGATGGTGCCGGGACCACCTCGGCGCCGATGCGCGTCGCCGCCGAGCGCAGCACCTCGCGGTCCAACGGATAGGTCAGCCGTGCCTGCCCCTCGGCCAGCGGCAGCCACTGCACCAGATCCACCTCGCTGTCGCTGGCGCCGATCTGCGCCTGGTCGTCGAGCGGACCCATCAGCCAGTAGCGCACGTGCTTGGGCCGCCCCTTGTGGTCGGTGTAGTCGATCGGAGGCAGCTCCCCTTCGACTCGGCATTCGAGGCCACTCTCCTCGCGCACCTCCCGCAGGGCAGCGTCGAGTGGGTCTTCGCCGGCGTCGAGTTTGCCCTTGGGCAGGCTCCAGTCGTCGTAGTGCGGACGGTGCACCAGGACGACCTCGACCCCTTCGGGGGCACGTCGATAGACCACACCCCCCGCCGCCCGCACTGTCTTGGCTACCACGGCGCGAGGTTATCAGCTCGAAGCGCCGCGGCGCCGATCCCGACTCAGCCGAAGCGGCCGGTGATGTAGTCCTCGGTCTGTTGCTGTTGCGGTTTGATGAAGAGCCCTTCGGTCTCGCCAAACTCGATCAACTCACCGAGGTAGAGAAACGCCGTGTAGTCGGAGACCCGCGCCGCCTGCTGCATGCTGTGGGTCACGATCACCTGCGTATAGTGCTCCTTGAGATCCTCCATCAGCTCCTCGATCTTGGCCGTCGCGATCGGGTCGAGGGCCGAGCACGGCTCGTCGAACAGGATGACCTCCGGTTCGATAGCGATCGCCCGTGCGATGCACAGGCGCTGCTGCTGCCCGCCGGAAAGGCCGAGCGCACTCTCGTGCAAACGGTCTTTCACCTCATCCCAAAGAGCAGCTCCGTGCAGGCTGCGTTCGACGATCTCGTCGAGATCACGTCGGTCGCTGATGCCCTGGAGTTTGCACCCGTAGGCGACGTTCTCCCAGATCGACTTGGGAAAGGGATTCGACTTCTGGAACACCATACCGATGCGCTTGCGCAGCAGAGTGACGTCGATCGACGGGTCGAAGATGCTCTCCCCCTCGAAGACCACGTCGCCCTCGGTCCTCACGCCATCGACCAGATCGTTCAGCCGGTTCAGACAGCGCAGGAGGGTCGACTTGCCGCAGCCCGACGGGCCGATGAACGCAGTGATCTGGTGCTTGGGAACCTGCATGGAGATCTCCTGCAGGGCCTGCTTCTCTCCGTACCACAGCGACAGCTCTCGGAGATCAAAGACCGAGTCGGCCCCAAAGTCTGGGCCGGTTCGGTTCTCGGATTCGGTTTCGAGTCGAGCCTGGGATGGAATGCTCGCCATGGGCGGTTCTCCGACAGAAGCAGGTAGTTGCATGGGATGGATCCAGTTACGAGTCTTTGGGGCTAGCGGGTCTGGAAGCGGCGCCGCATCCACACGGCGGCTCCGTTCATGACGATCAGGAAGGCGAGGAGCACGAGGATGGCGGCCGAGGTCTTCTCCAAGAACCCGCGTTCGGGACTGTCCGACCAGAGGTAGACCTGAACGGGAAGAGCCGTGGCGGGGGACAACGGCCCCTCCGGAATGTCCACGATGAACGCCACCATACCGATCATGAGCAAGGGGGCGGTCTCGCCCAGGGCCCGGGCCAGGCCGATGATGGTTCCGGTGAGAATCCCGGGCAGAGCTTGAGGAAGGACGTGGTCGCGCACCACCTGCAGCGGGGTCGCTCCCAGGCCGTACGCCGCCTGGCGTAGGGAGGGAGGCACGGCCTTGATGGCTACCCGCCCGGTAATGATGATGGTAGGCAGGGTCATCAGGCAGAGCACCAGTCCCCCGACCAGAGGGGCCGAGCGCGGGAGACCGAAGAAGTTCAAGAACACCGCCAGTCCCAGCAAGCCATAGACGATCGAGGGGACCGCGGCCAGGTTGTTGATGTTGACTTCGATCAGGTCGATCCACCGATTGTTCTGGGGAGCGAACTCCTCCAGGTAGACGGCTGTCGCCACCCCTAGTGGGAAGGCGAGCAGAAGGGTCACCACCATGGCGTAGAACGAGCCCATCACGGCGCCGGCAATGCCCGCTAGCTCCGGCGACCGCGAATCTCCGCTGCTCAGGAAGCGGGTGTTGAAAGCGATGTGCACCAGCCCCTCGGCCCGCAGTTGGTCGAGCCAGGCCAATTGCTGGTCGGTCAAGGGGCGTTCCTCTTCCGGCAGGTCCCGGGAAATCTTCCCTTTCATCATCAGGTCGGTCGCATCCGACATCGGCAACGCAACACTCTGCGTGCTGCCGAGAATCGAAGCGTCGGCCATCACCATCTGCTGCAAGTCGAACACGGCTCCGCTACTGATCAGGCCATAAGCCGCCCGACGCTCGCGGCGCCCCTCGACGTCACCGAGAATCTCGCGCAACGGTTCGCGCCACAGGGGTGCGTAGTCAGCCGCCGCCAGGACCTCCGGGTCCCGCTCTCCCGTGGGATCGATCTGTTCGGGATCGAAGAAGATCTCGAAGGTGACCTCGGTCTGACGGAATCCCTGCCAACCCTTCCGCACGATGTCCGAAAAGAGCAGCAACAGGAAGCCCAGAGCCAGGCCGATCGCCACCAGACAGTACGCCTGGAAACGCCACTCCTGCCGACGACGTCGTCCCAGGCGACGCTGGACTGCCTCGGTGGTCAGCAGGGGATGACCAACCCGTCCCGTCGCGGTCGGCGGAGTCTCGTGATCAGGGTTTCGATCAGTCATATTGTTCTCGATACCGGCGCACGACCGTCAGGGCGATGACGTTGAAGATCAGGGTGACCAGGAAGAGCATCAGCCCGAGGGCAAACGCCGCCAGGGTCTTGGCGCTGTCGAATTCCTGGTCACCGACGAGCAGCGTCACGATCTGCACGGTCACGGTGGTCACCGCCTCCAACGGGTTGGCCGTCAGGTTGGCGGTCAGCCCGGCGGCCATGGTCACGATCATGGTCTCTCCGATGGCGCGCGACACCGCCAACAGCAGCCCCCCGACGATCCCCGGCAACGCGGCCGGGAAGACCACGCGGCGGATGGTCTCGGACCTCGTCGCACCGAGGCCGAGGGAAGCCTGTCGCAGGCCCTGAGGGACGGCCGAGATCACATCGTCGGAGATCGACGACACGAACGGGATGATCATGACTCCCATCACCAGGCCCGCCGCCATCGCGCTCTCCGACGCGACATCGAGTCCCCACTGTTCGCCCCAGCCCCGAATGGCTGGTGCCACCGTCAGAGCCGCGAAGAAGCCGTACACCACGGTCGGGATTCCCGCCAGGATCTCCAGCAGCGGCTTCAGCATCGACCGGGTCCGAGGTTTGGCGTACTCCGCCATGTAGAAGGCAGAGAGGAGTCCGATCGGTGCCGCCACCAGCATCGCGATGCCGCTGATCAGTAGCGTTCCCGCGAACAGGGGAACCGCTCCGAAGGTACCCGACGATCCGACCTGGTCGGCCCGCAGTGCGGTCTGGGGACTCCATTCGCGCCCGCACAGAAACTCGACCACCGAGACTTTGCCGAAGAAGCGGAAGGCCTCGAACACCAAGGACAGAACGATGCCGAGTGTCGTCACCACGGCCACCAGCGACGCGAGAAACAGCAGGGCCTTGACCGCCCCCTCCACCCGGTGGATTGCCGGTGCCTGGAGCTCGATCCTACGGTGGGCAAACGCTGCGCCGCCCACACCCAGCACGAGACAGATCGCCGCGAGCCCCATCATCGAGCGGTGCCGCACCGACTTCAGCAGCTCGGCGGCCTGCCGAGCGACCTCACCGGCCTGGCTTGCGACGTCCCCGACCGCCAGACTTTCGATGTCGCTCAGGAGTAGTTCGCGCTGGGGTCCCTCTGCCTGCAGCTCCAACGGCAAACTGGCGACGATCGTGCGCTCGATCAGAGTCGGAGCGACCGACAGGTAGACCACGATCAGAGCGAGGGCCGGGAGTAGGCCCCAACAGACCATGTACAGACCATGGTAAGCAGGGAGCGAATGCAGCGCCCGGGCCGAGCCTCCTCCGACCGACAGGGCTCTCTTCACCCCCACTCGGTAGGCCACCGAAGAGAGAACCAGAAGGAAAGCGATGAGCAGAATGATGAACATGGGTAGGGTGTCTCCGCCCGCCGCCGTCGGGCCGTTAGGCGAACCCTAGGTTCAGCACTCGACCCTGGGTCAACGACCGTGTCACAACCCTGTTACAACCACCCCGCAAGAGACGGTGAGAAGCACCAGAGTCGCACCCCGCTTCGAAGCACGGTCTTCGGCCGAGTCGAGTCGGCCAGCCGTGGACCTGGACTAGAAGGGTGCGCCGACGGCGCGACAGAGAAACGCCACCAGCGGAGCTCCCTCCCGGCAGCGGGTGACGAAGCGATCGACGAAGTCGTTCGCGAGCACTTCGTCCCGCGAGAGCGCAGCGACCCCGATGAAGTCCTTGCGCTTCAGGTCCTCGACCCACGGGTGGTCGACGGGAAACCCGCGGGGGGGACGCTTGAGAGAGTCTCCCTGGAGTTCGAAGCGCTCGGCGAACACGCGATCGTGCCGCACGGCCGCCCAGGCATCGGGATCGTCGACGATCGCCTGTCGATACGCCTGGAGTCCCTCCCGCGCCGGGTGCCATGACCCCACTCCGACGAAACATCCCGAGGGATCGAGGTGAAGATAGAAGCCAGGGGTGTGCATCCCGTTCCCCGCCTCGTGGGGAAAGCGAATCCCCTGGTACGGTTTGTACGGCGTCTTGTCCCGCGAGAAGCGAGTATCCCGGTAGATTCGAAACAACGATCCGCGAGTCAGGCTCGGAATCGCCTCGAAGTGGGGACTGACCTCGGGGAGCGACTCTCCAACTCGCTCGACGAACTCGAAGGCAGGCTCTACGACATCGGAACGAAACCGCTCCTTCTGATCCGCGAACCAGTCGCGATCGTTGTGTAAGCCTAGCTCCTCGAAGAAGGTGAACAGTTCCGGCTTGATGGGATTCGACATGCGCCGAGTCTAGCGGAGCCCCTAGCACCAACCGCGGGACAGTCCGCGGTAGGATCGGCCTCCCTGCCGTGCTGCTTCCTAGTCCTCGACCCATACTCGGAGAAGTCGATGTCCGCGAATCCCAGTCCCTCCACCCCCACCCCTTTGCATCGTTGCGGAAATGCCCTGGTCCTGGTCACTCTCCTGCTCTATGGAGCAGCCTGCTCCCAACCGAGCGATCTCTACGTCGAACGCGGCCTGGAACCGCTGGGGGCAGTGGATCTGACGAGTCTCGACGACGAGACCCGGAGCGCCATCGAGGCACAGCAGAAGGCCGTCGAGGTCCTGCTGGCCGACGACTCGGTCTCGGTGCGAGAACTCGCCGAGGGCCTCGGGGAACTCGCCGTGCGCCTGGGCCGCAGCGGCTACTGGGAGAAAGCGCGTCTCAGCTACGCCAACGCGGCCACGCTCGAGCCCGAAGCCCTGCGCTGGAAGCTCGGTGAGATCATGATGCGAGGTGGGGCTGCCATTGCAAACAACGACTGGG
The DNA here is from genome assembly GCA_030429235.1 of Thermoanaerobaculia bacterium. Lineage (GTDB taxonomy): Bacteria > Acidobacteriota > Thermoanaerobaculia > Multivoradales > JAIOJS01 > JAIOJS01. Next base: position 14,140 of record JAUIDB010000038.1, read on the forward strand.
TCGGAGCCGACTCCGCCTACCAGGAGATCCTGCAGCAAGATCCTGGAAACCTCGCCGCGTACCGGGGGTTGGCGCTGGCCCGACGCGAGACCGGGGACCTGGCCGGAGCCTACGATGTGGTCCGTGCCGGACTCGACGTCGCTCCGCCCGAGGGAGAGGAGTACTCGGCATCTGATCTTCGTGAACGGGCGGCGCTCTTCGTCCATCTCGGGGACCTCGAGTTCACGCGGGGCGCCGACGAGGAGGGTGTCGCGGCCTTCGCCTCGTCTCTCCAGCTCGACAACCGCCAGGCTCAACTCCTCCCCAAGATCGGAGATGCGCTGGTCCGTCTCGGTCGCCTCGAGGCCGCGCTCACGCAGTTCGAGCGCTACCTGGAAGTCGCACCGAATGACGTCGCCGTGCGCGAGCGCTACGCCACCGCCCTGGTCAATCTCGGCGAGATGGACCGAGCGGTGGCCGAGTTCGAGCGCGCCCTCGAGCTGTCCGCAAAAGACCTCGGGCTCGCCCTGCGCTACGCTGCCGCGCTCGAGTACCTGGGTCGCGGCGAGGAAGCAGCGGCGGTGCGGTCGAGGGTTCGGCAAGAGGCTAGCGAGCCCGAAGACCGGTCCCAGCTCGCTCTCTACGATGGCGACCAGAAGCTGCGCCAGAGCCAACCTTCGGATGCCGAGGCCCTGTTCCGTCGGGCCCTCGAGCTCACCCCAGACTCGGCCGCAGCCCGCCTCCGCTTGTCGCGCGCCCTGGGCCAACAGGGCCGCTGGGACGAAGCCGCCGAGGAGTTGCAGACGATCCTGGACGCCAACGAGCGCAACCCCGAAGCCCAACGCGCGCTCGTCATGGTCCTGGTCCTCGGCAAGCGCTACGACCGAGCGCGCTCACAGCTGCAAGCAGCCCTCCAGCAGTACCCTCGAGACCTCGAGCTCGCCCTGACACAGGTCCGATTGCTGTCCACGGTGCCGGACCCGGCAGTGGCGGATCCACCGCTGGCGTTGGCGATTGCCCAGCGCGCCTACGAGGCGCACCAGAACGAATCGACGCTGGAGGCGCTGGCCCTGGCGTTGGCGGCCAACGGCTACCACGACAAGGCGGTCGAGGCGCAGCAGGTCCTGATCGAGGGGACCCAACAGAAGGCCCTTGCTCCTCTCGACGAGGCCCGACTCGCCACCTACCAGAAAAAGGAAGCCTGGATCGCTCGCGTCCCCGAGGAGATCCTGGTCGACCTGGGCATCTAGCCCCCCAGGAAAAAAAAGAGGCCTCGGTCGTGATGAAACCGAGGCCGGTGGAGTCGCGGTGGAGTGCCAATCCAGAAGTGCGACCCGGGGAGTCCGTTCACTCCGCTAGGGAGATCGCAGACCTTCAAAAGCAAGGGCTGTGCCAGCTCGTGATCTGCTTCAGAACGTGGGCTCGACAAGCACTGCGACGCAGGCGAGACCCCCGACGAACCGAGTTCTTGAATTCAGTACACCGGATCCGAATCCGAGACTTCGGCTACCATGCGTCCATGCTGCGGATGAGTCGAGAACGCTTCGAGGACGCCGTCCGAACCGTCCTCGACGGCCTGCCCGAGGATCTGGCACGAGCGATCGAGAACGTGGCGGTCACCGTCGAGGAAGAACCGACCCGCGACGACCTGATCGCGGTGGGGCTCGACCCCGAGAGCGACTCCCTCTTCGGGCTCTACCAGGGCATCGCGCTGCCCGAACGGGAGGTCAGCCACTACAGCGCCCTACCCGACCGCATCGTGATCTATCGACTTCCGTTGCTCGAGGCCTGCACCTCACGGCTCGAACTCTTGCGAGAGATCGAGGACACGGTCATTCATGAACTCGGACACTACTTCGGACTGCCCGAAGAAGAACTGCCCTGAAGCATCCTGACCGCGGCGTCGGCGCATCTCGAGGAGCGTCAGCTTGGGCGATCTCGGCCGCACACCCTGGAGACTGCGTCTCACCGTGCCCAACGGGCGGCCCTAGGGTCTGACGATCGCCGCTGGAGCCGCGTCCGACAACGGCGGGTTGACTAAGATATCGCCTTCGCAGATCCGAAACCGAAAAGCCCCAACCCGAGAACCTTCATGCCACCACGAGGCTCCTCTTTCGTCGCCCTCTCTCTGCTGTTCACCGTCGGCGGTCTGTTTGGCGCCCCACCGCCCGAAACGACCGCCGTCGCGTCCTCCGAGGTGCCGATCACGCTCCTGATCACGTCGGGCCTCGGCGGCCAACTGGTCAATGCCCACGGGCAGACCATGGCCCTCGTCGCCGCGGCCGTGCGCCACGAGACCGCCGCCGCGGAGCAGGCCGGACGTCGAGTCCTGGTGTTCGATGCTGGTCGCACCGTCACCCCGTACGCCGAGTCACGACACGAGGGTGGCAAGACCACGCTCGCCGTCCTCGAGGCGGCGGGATGTCAGGCCTTCGCGCCAGATGCCATGGACTTCTCGCTGGGGAAGGAGGCGTTCGAGCATCTGGCCACCCACTACGACGTGCCGATTCTCCTGCCCTTCCTAGCGGCGCCGCATGAGCGATCCGATCGGCTACCTCACGAGATCCGAGTGGACCTCCCCGACGGGCCGGTCGTGCGGCTGATCAGCCTGTTCGATCCGATCTTCCGAGGCGATCTCGAAGCGAGCGACCATGCCGCCCGGCCCGAACATCTGCCCGAGGAACTCGGAAGCCCCGACCAGATCGATATCGTGATCGTGCATTCCAGCGGCGCCGGCAAGGAAACGAGGAGCCGCGAGCTCACCTGGGAGATTCTCGATGACCCACGGGGTGCCGATCTCCTCTACGACCCTGACATGGGGCACGACATGAAGGTCGATGCGGTGGTCGAGGGGGAAGCCATCCACCTGATCGGTAGAGCTCGAGAGCGGAACGAGTGGCGTCTGCTCCGCATCGATGCCCGCGCTATCCACGACACCGAGACCGGTTGGCGGATCGTCGACGTGGTGTCGGACGTCTTGCCTCTCGACCCCAACCTACCAGTCGACCCCGAGCTGGCGGCGCAGGTACGCCAGAGCTGGGAGCGTTTCCACCTCGACAACGACATCCCGTTGATTGCCGGCGGCCCCACCGACTACCAAGCGCTACGCCTCTTCGCGCTCGAGGCGATGCGCGAGGCGACCCGCGCCGAGGTCGCCGTGCTCAATCGCGGTGCCCTGCGCCCGGTAGCCGACAAGTTCTTCACCGGCGAGCGACTCACCAACGAGGCGGTGCTGCGGATGCTGTCGATCGACCAGCGGATCCAGGTCATCGAACTGACCGGTCGAGAACTCCAGCGCCTCGCCAGCAGTTCTGCCGAGCGCACGTACGAGGACGGTACCCCGCGCTCCGACTCGCTGGAGTTCCTCGGCTTCGAGGACGGCCGGGTCAACGGCCGGCGAGTGGTCAGCGACGAGATCTACCGGGTCGTCACCAACCAGTACCTGTTGTCGGGAGGAGACGGCCACCGCCTGTTGGCCCAACAGCCCGTGGATCCCAACGTCGAACGACTTCCCGAACTCCGTCGCGACATCGTGATCCCACGCCTGGCCGAAGCCGACGAACCGTTCGCCGACCTCTCCAGACGATCCCTCTGGCGGTACGGGGTCGATCGCCTGGCCCTCATCGCCGACGGGGTAGAGACCGATCGGGATCCAGCCTATCGCGATGCCTCCGACTCCCGAGCCAGCGCCGATGACAGCGTCGGAGTTCGAGCTCGACTGCAGCTGCGCCTGGATCTCGATCGCACCCGCTGGCGATGGGAGAACCGCTTCAAGTCGCGCTTTGGTTTGATCGAGATCGACGACACCACCCGCGAGATCGAAGACGAGCTGACTCTGGACTCCTCCCTGGTGTACCTCGAGAACCGCTTCTGGGGCGGGAGCCCCTTCGCGTCGCTCACCATCGAATCGGAGCTCCGGCGCAACGAGGGAAGCGACGGAGACGAGCTGCCCCGTCGACTCGAAGAGACGCTCGCGGCCGGGCTCACCTGGGAACTCGAGCACTGGAAGCGGATCCGTCTGGGAGCCGTACTGCGCGAGTACCCGAACCTCGAGCAGGACCGCCAGCTCGGGTTCAAGGCCGAAGCGGAGTTCGCTTGGCCCGCCCTGCGAAGCGACGATCAGCGCGGGTTCGAGATGGACCTCCTGGCTGAGCACCTCGAAGACGACCTGTCGGAGATCGATCGCTTCGACCTCGAAGCCCGACTGCTCTTCCCCCTGGTACGAGACTTCGCCTTCACTCCTGGCTTCAACTACTACTGGTTCGCCGATTCGCGGCTCCCTGGCGCCGCCTCGTTCTATCGCATCTCCTTCGGACTGAGCTACCGTTGGGCCGGCAAACACCAGTCGTGGTAGAAGGAGAGGAAATGAGTTGGAGACTCGCCAGATCAGAGGTTGCTCGCGGCCGGATCCTGGCCGCCCTCCTCGGCCTGAGCCTGGCCGCGATGCCGGTCCTGGCAGAGCTGACGCCAGCCGAAGTACGAATGGCCGAGTCGATCGAGTCGCGGAGTCCCGAGGCGCGCGCCCTGCTGAGCAAGCTGGTCGAGATCAACAGCGGCACGTTGAACTTCGCCGGAGTGCGGCGAGTCGCAGAGGTCTTGGAGCCGGAGTTTCGAGAGCTCGGGTTCGCCACGGAGTGGCTCCCGGGAGAGAGTTTCGACCGCGCTGGCCATCTCGTCGCCCAACGCGAGGGCTCCGGTCCCCACGTCCTGCTCATCGGTCATCTCGACACCGTCTTCGAGGCCGACAGTCCGTTCCAGACTCTCGAGACGCTGGACGGTGACCGGGTCCGGGGCCCGGGCACCATCGACATGAAGGGAGGAGTCGTGGTACTCCTCGAGGCACTGCGCGCGCTCCGCGAGATCGATCGGCTCGAAGACTTCCGTCTGACCGTGGTCCTCACCGGGGACGAAGAGAGCAGCGGTCGCCCCCTCGAACTCTCGAGGGCTGCACTGCTGGACGCCGGTCGGGCCGCCGACTACGCCCTCGGATTCGAGGATGGAGATGGCGATCCGGCGACCGCCGTCATCGCCCGCCGCGGCTCGGCCCGGTGGGAGCTCACGATCGAGGGTACCCCCGCCCACTCCTCGCAGATCTTCACCGAGCAGGTCGGGGCAGGTGCGATTCACGAAGCCGCTCGAATCCTCGAGGGATTCCGCAGCGAACTGCTCGACGAGAAGGACCTGACCTACAACCCGGGTCTGATCGTCGGGGGGACCGAGATCTCCTACGACCCGGCCACCGCCACCGTCGAGGGTTTCGGCAAGAACAACGTCGTCGCCGAGTTCGCCAAGGTCACGGGGGACCTTCGCACTCTCTCTCCCGACCAGCTCGCTCGAGCCCGCCGCACCATGGAAGAGGTCGCGGGTCGCAACCTGCCCGGGACCCAGGCAGAGTTCTCTCTCCACGAGGGGTACCCGCCGATGGCACCCACCGCCGGGAATCGAGAACTCCTCGCCCTGTACTCGACCGCCAGCCAAGACCTCGGCCTGGGTCCGGTGGCCCCGGTCGACCCCCGCAAGGCGGGAGCAGCCGACATCTCCTTCGTCGCGGCGGAGGTCGGGTGGGCTCTCGACGGGCTCGGGCTGATGGGCACGGGCGGACATACGGTGGACGAGACCGCCGACCTCGAGACGCTCACCAGCCAGGCTCAGCGGGCGGCTCTCCTGATCCACCGTTTGCCCGAGTAGCACTCCGTTCCACCCTCGGGAAGATCCCCTGGGGCCGCTGTAGGATCTCTCTGCGCTCATTCGTCCTAGGAGTACGTCGAAGCCCCCTGGAGGGAATCTCACCGCGAACGAAAGGAAGACCCGATGCTCTACGCCATTCTGATCTACGCCGAAGAGGGCGTATTCGAACGCCTCGAACCCGAGTGCCAGGAGGAGGCCCTGGAAAAGCACCAGGCGATTCAAGCCGAGTACGGAGCCAAGGGGGGGCTCGGCGCGGTGGCGCGTCTGATGGGGACGGCCGCCGCCCTCACCGTGCGGCAGCAAGGCGGCAGCCCGGTAGTTCTCGACGGTCCCTTCGCCGAAACCAAGGAGCAGCTCCTCGGCCTCTACATCCTCGACTGCGCCGACATCGAAGAGGCGATCGCAGCCGCCAAGAAGTTCCCTCTCGAGACGGCGGCCTACGAGATCCGGCCGATCCGCTGGTCCAACCACCCGGGCGCTTCCTACGACGAGTGATCGGCGCCCAACTCGCCGCCGCTCGGCCCCGTGTGGTGGCCGCCTTGAGTCGCAGCTTCCGTAGTCTCGACCTGGCCGAGGATGGCTTCCAGGAGGCGTCGCTGCGGGCTCTCGACCGCTGGCCCCAGCAGGGCACGCCGCGCGACCCCACCGCCTGGCTGATCCGCACCGGGCGCAATCTCACCATCGATCGGCTGCGCAAGTACGGCCGCGAGACCGAGCTGCCCGGCGACCTCGCTCAGTGGCGCGCTTCGGACGACGAAGCCAGACTCGCCGAGGCGATCGATCGCGGAGAGATGCGCGACGACGTGCTCCGACTCCTCTTCCTCTGCTGCCATGATGAGCTGCCACCTCAGGATCAGCTCGCCCTGGCCCTCAAGGTCGTGGCGGGGTTCTCGGTCGACGAGATCGCGCGCGCCTTTCTGGTGCGACCGAAGGCGATGGAGCAACGGATCACCCGCGCCAAGAAGAAGGCGGCCGCCACGCTCAAGGGACTGGAGACCCCGAGCCGAACCGAGCGGCTGGAGCGGCTGCAGGCGGTGAGCACCATGGTCTACCTTCTCTTCAACGAGGGCTACGCCGCGCGCGGCGGCGATCGACACCTGCGCCTCGAGGTGGCCGAGGAAGCAGTGCGCCTCGCCAGACTGCTCGTCGAGCTGTTCCCCGGGCAGCCCGAGCAGCTCGGATTGTTGGCGCTCTGCCTACTCCACCACTCGCGGCGACAGGCTCGACTCGACGACCAGGAGCATCTGATCCCACTCGACCAGCAGGACCGCTTTTCCTGGGATCGCGCGATGATCGACGAGGGCCGGATCCTGATCGAGAAGGCACTCCGGAAGGGAAGCCCGGGGCCGTTCCAGATCCAGGCCGCCATCGCGGCTCTGCACTGCGCGGCCGAGACGACCGAAGAGACCGACTGGCTTCAGATCGACCTCCTCTACCGTGCTCTGGAGGAGATGCAGCCGTCCCCGGTCGTCTCACTGAATCGGGCGGTCGTGGTTTCGAAGGTCGAGGGGCCGCAAGCGGCCTTGCGCCTCCTGGACCCTCTGGCCGGGCCGTTGGATCACTATCTCTACTACCACTCCACGCGGGGAGCTCTCCTCGCCGACCTGGCCCACGAGTCCGAGGCCGCGACTGCCTACCGACGGGCTCTGGAACTGGGACCCAGCCGACCCGAGAGGTCGTACCTCGAGTCTCGTCTGCGCGAACTCGAGGACCGCTGAACGGCGATTCCGAACTCAGTGTCGGATCGGACGTCTCCCGTTCGTCCTAGGGTCATGGCAATGACGCCACCCTCACCCACGGGAGACAACCCATGAGCGAAGCCTTCGTAACCCACGGAGCCCCCAGTTGGATCGAGCACACCGGATCGGACCCCACCGCAGCTCGCGACTTCTACCGTCAGGCCCTCGACTGGACCATCGGTGAACTGCCGATGAAGGATGGCAGCAGCTACCCCGGCATTCTCCTCGGCGAGCAGCCGGTCGGCGGCATCAGTCCCCGTCCCGCTCCGACCGGCGCCTGGACGGTGTACATCACGGTCGACGACGTGGACGCTCGGCACCAACGAGCGATCGACGCCGGCGCCCGTAGCGTTTCGCCCCCGATGACCATGCCGGGCGTCGGCCGGATGGCCACGATCGAGGATCCCTTCGGGGCGACCATCGCGCTGATTACCTACGAGCCGCCGGAAGAGTAGGATCGAAACGAGGGAGGGCTGGCTCGACCCGATCCGGGCTTCGAGCTGGTCCGCCTCGGCCCCCCGCCAGCGGTAGGCGACCGCCAACTGCCACCCATCGTTCATCTCACCCAGAGGAAACCATGCGCAAACTCCACCTACTGTCCATCACTCTCTTGGCCGCAGCCTGCCTTCCGGCAATGGCCCAGGAAGCGACTCCGACGCTGACCGACGCCGAGCGGGCCGAGATCGTCGAACTGTTGCAGGCTTCGCGCGCCGAAACCGAAGCGTTGGCGGCCCAGGCCACCGACGAGCAATGGGACCTCGCTCCCGCTCCCGACAAGTGGTCGGTCGGCGGCGTCGTCGAGCATCTGGCGCGCGCCGAGACCGCGATCTTCGGGCTGGCCCAGGCGGCTCTCGCCGGCGAAGCCGAGACCGAGTGGCAGGCCCTCTCGGCCGGCGGGATCGAGCCGCTCGTCAACAACGTCCGCGACCGCAGCCAGAAGTTCCAGGCCCCGGAACTGTTGCAACCCACCGGCGAGAAGGACCGCAGCGAGACCCTGCAGTGGTACGCCGCCAACCGCTCGATCACGATGGACTTCATCCTGGCCACCGAGGCTCCCCTCAAGGCCCATTTTGCCGAGGGGCCTCCGGGCAAGATGAGCGCCGACCGTTGGCTGGTGCTCATCGGCGCCCACAACCAGCGCCACAACGAGCAGATCCGGGAGGTTCTGGAGTGGATCGCCTCGGGCGCCGAACCGATGCCGCCCGCCGAAGAGGAGGCCGCGGCACCGTAGATCTCGCGAGAAGAGCGGGGGCGGATCGGCAGAGTCGTGGTCGACCCGCCCCCGAGCCGGTCCAGCCCACCCCGTCTTCGGTTGGCGATCAGCCGGTGTGGGAAGAGGCCCGAGGGCCACGCTCCAAGCGCTACGGGCTGCTAGGATCCCGGGCATGACCGACTCTCCCTTGGCCCTCGATCTCCTGCGCTGGGGTGGACCCGCGCTCTTGGCCGCCGCGACCGCCGTCCTCGTGGATCGTTGGGGCGCGGCCCGGCGTCTCGACCCCCCGGGCTTTCAGAATCCCTGGCGCCGGTTCGCAGCCGGGGGCAGCCTGGCGTTGATCCTCTACCTCACGGTCTTTGCCTCCCTGACCCAGATCGGGTTGCCTCCGGTCGAGGTCGATCTATCGTCGGTCCCGATCTACCAGCTCTTCGTGGTCCACGCCATGCTCCTGGTGGCACTGCTCGGTTGGTTCGTGTTCGCCTTCGCCGGCCGTATCGGAGAGGAACGCTCGCTGCTGGCGGTCGGCTGGGCTCAGATGGGAGCAAAGTGCCCCAACCTCCTCAAGGAGATCGGGCTCGGTCTCGCTCTGGGACTCTTCATCTGGCCACTGCTGCTGCTCGTGGTCGGCACTGTGGCGACCTTCCTGTTCCTCACCGGCAACCAGGAGTTGCTGCCCCAGCAGCCGCCGGAGATGATCGTCTGGATCGCCGGACTGCCGGTGGTGGTCAAGCTGGCGATCGCGGTCTCGGCCGGCGTGGTCGAGGAGCTCTTCTTCCGCGGATTCTTGCAGCCACGGATCGGAATCGCGCTCTCGACGATCCTCTTCGCCGGCGCCCACCTGGCCTACGACGAGCCGTTCATGCTCGTCGGGATCACACTGCTCTCCGTCTCGTTCGCAGGCCTGGTCGCCTGGCGCCAGAACATCTGGGCCGCCGCTGCCGCCCACTTCCTGTTCGACGCGGTGCAGTTGCTGTTCGTCATTCCCTGGGCGCTGGGTCAGTGGGACGAGGTCGAGAAGGTGGCCTCCGAGGTGGCCGCGTTACTCTGACGAAGCGGACTCCGGCCAGCCTCGACCCGAGGCCTGCCATGCTAGGATCGCCGCCGGCCTCAGGGCCCCGAACCCTCACACCTCAGCGGTGATTCCTACCCCATAAGAAAGTATCAAGGAGGTCCCCCGTGGCCCACTTCAACGGCGTCGACTACATGGACTTCGATTCCCTGCTCAACGAGGAGCAGAAACTCGTGCGCGAGAGCGTGCGGGCCTTCGTCGACGAGAAGTTCATGCCGGTCATCGAACAGCACCACCGAGACGCGACCTTCCCGATGGACCTGGTGCCGGAGATGGGAGAACTCAGTCTCTTCGGTTCCACCATCGACGAGTACGGACTGCCCGGTCTCGACAACGTCGCCTACGGCTTGATCATGCAAGAGCTCGAGCGCGGCGACTCGGGCCTGCGGAGCTTCGTCTCGGTGCAGAGCGCACTGGTGATGTACCCGATCTACGCATTCGGTTCGCAGGCGCAGAAGGACCGCTGGATCCCGCGTCTCGCCTCCGGTGAGTCGATCGGTTGTTTCGGCCTGACCGAGCCGGACTTCGGATCCAACCCCGGCGCGATGCGCACTACGGCCCGCCGCGACGGGGACCACTGGGTCCTCAATGGCGCCAAGCAGTGGATCACCAACGGCAGCCTGGCCGAGGTCGCCGTGGTCTGGGCCCAGACCGACGAGGGGATTCGAGGGTTCGTCGTCGAGCGGAGAACTCCCGGCTTCACGACTTCGGACCAGCACGGAAAGTTCTCGCTGCGTGCCTCGGTGACCTCGGAGCTGGGCTTCGTCGACTGCCGCATCCCGGCCGACGCGGTGCTACCGAAGACCACCGGGCTCAAGAACGCTCTGATGTGCCTGACCCAGGCTCGCTACGGCATCGCCTGGGGAGCCCTCGGCGCCGCAATGGACTGCTACCAGGCGGCCCTCGACTACGCCAAGGAGCGGATCCAGTTCAACGGCCAGCCGATCGCCTCGCACCAGCTGGTGCAGGACAAACTGGCCTGGATGATCACCGAGATCACCAAAGGGCAGTTCCTCGCCCTGCAGATGGGAAAGCTCAAGGACCAGGGACGCCTCAAGCACTTCCACGTGTCGATGGGCAAGCGCAACAACGTCTGGGTCGCTCGCGAATGCGCCAAACTCGCCCGCGAGATTCTCGGTGCCAACGGCATCGTCGACGACTATCCGGTCATCCGCCACATGTTGAACATCGAATCCGTCTACACCTACGAGGGTACGCACGACATCCACGGACTGGTGATCGGAGCCGAAATCACCGGGATCCCCTCGTTCAACGCCCCCCGACCCTCCTGACCCGATTCCGATAGCATCGGGCCAAAGGAGTCTGTTATGTCGCTAGATCGAATGCTGGAGCAGGGCTTCATTCGGGTCACCGAGATGGCTGCGATCGCTTCCGCCCAGACCATGGGGCTCGGCAAGAGCCACCACTCGGACCGCGTCGCCGTCGAGGCGATGCGAACCGAAATGGACCACCTGCCGATGGATGGTCGCATCGTCATCGGCGAAGGTGAGAGGGACGAGGCACCGATGCTCTACGTCGGCGAACCGGTCGGCGCGGCTCGCGACGGCGGCGGTCTCGGGGTCGACATCGCGGTCGATCCGCTGGAGGGAACGAACCTCTGTGCCACCGGTGCTCCGGGGGCCATCACCGTCCTCGCCGCGGCGGAGCGCGGTGGCCTGCTCCACGCACCCGACATCTACATGGAAAAGATCATGGTGGGGCCGACGGCCAAGGGGTCGATCCATCTCGACGCTCCTGTGTCAGAGAACCTGCGCAACATCGCACGCGCCTTCGACCGCGACGTGGACGACCTCACCGTCGTGGTACTGAACCGAGACCGCCACCAGCAGTTGATCAGTGACATCCGGGAAGCCGGGGCCCGAATCCGATTAATCGAAGACGGAGACCTCTCGAGCGCGATTTCGGCCGCGGTGCGAGGGACCGGTATCCACGCCGTGATGGGCATCGGAGGAGCCCCCGAAGGGGTCCTATCGGCGGCTGCCCTGCGCTGCCTGGGAGGCGAGATCCAGGCCCGCTTCACCCCTCTCAGCGACGCCCAGCGACAGCGGCTGGAAGAGGAGGGCGTCGCCGAGGAGGGAAGGATCTACTCCACCGAGGACCTCGCCCCGGGAGAGGAGATCCTGTTCAGCGCCACCGGAGTGACCGATGGCGAACTGCTGCGTGGCGTGCGGCCGTTTGGATCGGGTACCCGCTGCTCCACTCTCTTCATGTCGCTGGCCCGCGGCATCATCCGTTTCGTCGACACGATCCACCGCGAGGACGTCTCGACTCCGGTTTTCTTCCACTAAGGATGATCAAACCCGACCACTGGATCCGGGCCTGGGCGGAGGGCGGCGGAGTCGACCCGTACGAGCCAACCCAGGTCAATGCGGCAAGCTACGACGTTCGACTCAGCGAGCACTGGATCTGTCCCACCCGCGACCCGGAGGAGTTCAGCGGCTCCAGCGTCAAGCTGTTCCCGGGCGAGGTGATCCTGGCCTCGACCCTGGAGTACGTGAAAATCCCGCGCGACGTCGCTTGCGACCTCAAGCTGAAGTCGACCCTGGGACGGCTCTGGATCAACCACTCGTTGGCGGGCTGGTGCGATCCCGGTTTCGAGGGGCAGATCACCCTCGAGCTGCAGAATCTCGGTCCCACCCCGTTCATCCTGGACGCGGGGCGCCGGATCGCTCAGCTCATCTTCATCGCCATGGAAAACCCACCGACCACGGCGTACGGCGAGCCCGGGTCGGGGTCGCACTACCAGGGCCAGACCGGCACCACCCGCGCCCGCAGCTAGTCGCTGCTCCAGCCCTTCGCGGCCGTCGAAGCCACCTCGCGAGAACTCCGCGGCTCCGTCACGAGCTTCTCCCGGGCCTATAATTCGAGATCACGCCATGGGTATCACCGGGAATCTCGCGACGATGGAGCTCACCGAGCTCCTACAGTGGCTCTCGCAGGGCCAGAAGACGGGTACCCTCGTCGTCGACCACGCTGAGATCTCCAAGAAGGTCTACTTCCAGGGCGGTTTGATCGTCTCCTCGGCGTCGTCGGATCCCAAGGAGTACCTGGGCCAGTTCCTGGTCGGCTACCAGCACATCACCGAAGAGCAGCTCTCGGAGGCGATCTCTCGCCAGGAGGAGCAGAAGAAACTCCTCGGAGCCATCCTCATCGAGATGGGACTGATCTCGCACGAAGACCTGGATCAGATGCTGCGGCTCAAGGCGGAGGAGACGATCTACAGTCTCTTCGAGTGGGGCGAGGGTGACTTTCGCTTTCTGGACAACGAGCTTCCGGAGTACGAGCTCGTCAAGATCTCGATCGATGTCACCGGCCTCATTCTGGAGGGCATGCGGCGGCTCGACGAGCTCAACCGGATGCGGAGCGTGATTCCGTCACCGGATGCAGTCCCGGTCGTGGTCAAAGACGACGCACTCCTCCAGGATCCCGAGTTGACCGACGCCGAGCGCTACGTACTGCAGGCGATCGACGACGATCGCACGGTGGCCGAGATCGCCCTCGAGACCCGGGCCCAGGAGTACCACGTCAACGAGACCCTCTTCCGGGCTCATCAGGCTGGACTGATCAAAGTGGTCCGCGCCCGAATCAAGACGGTGGTCGAAACGGTCGTCGAGACCCGGGTCGAGAAGGTCGTGGAGCGAGTGGAGGTGCCCGCCGCCCCCGTCGCCGGCCAGTATCCGCCTCAGATGCAGCCCCCGCCGGGAGCCTATCCCTATCCCACCGCACCGCCGGGATACGCCCCGGCTCCGGCGCCCCCGGCGATGGCTCCTCCCGAGGTGCCGCCCTCCCCCGCCGCTTCGCTCCTGGCGCAGGCCGAGGCCTCCTTCTCACGGCGGCGCTTCGTCGAGGCTCTCGAACACGCCCGCAAGGCCACCAGCCTCGACCCCTCCAACCCGACGGTCAAACCCAAGGCGGACGCCATCGAAGAGAAGATCCTCTCGACCATCGATCGCGCCGGAATCGTCGGCAAGGCCGTGCCGCAGCTGGCCGTATCGTTCGAGGAGCTGACCAAGCTCGACGCCAGCCCCAAGGCGGGGTTCATCCTGTCGCGAGTCAACGGTAGCTACGACATCGACTCGATACTCAAGATCAGCCCGATGTCCCCGCTCGAAGCCAAGCTGGTGATCCTCGAGCTGGTCGAGGGCGGCCAGATCAGGATCTAGGCCACGTGGTGTTCGTCCTGGCAATCCTCTTTTTGCACGTGACGGCTGCGCTCTGGCTGGCAGTCGGGGCTCTGGGTTGCCTGGTGGTACGAGGCCGTCTGCGTGCCCAACTCGACGGGTCGGCTCAACACCTCGCGGTCGATCTACTGCACCGACTCCACCGTCTCTACACCCTGCCGGGCGTGCTGGTGGCCGGTCTCTTGGGATTCAGCCTCGTCACGTCCACGGGGTACCAGTTCGTCCAGCTGTGGATCGCCGGTGCGGCGTTCCTCTGGGTGGTCCTGTTCCACGTGACCCTGTTCGGTATCAACCCGAGGCTCGCCGCCTTGGCCAGGGCGAAACAACGAGACCTGGCCAACCCTGAGGACCCCCCGCGGCTTCCCTCTCTTCTCGCGAAGCCCGGCTGGCGGCGCTTGCTCGACCTACAGGCTCTGCTGCTCCTGGCCATCATCGCGCTGATGACGATCAAGCCATGACCGGAGAGGCTCTCACCAGCATCGCCCGCCAGCTGAGCGCCGAGGTGGCCCCCCTGGTTTTCGGCCCACCGGTAACGCACGTCTACAACCCGCTCGAATACGCCTGGGATCTGCACCGTTCCTACCTCGCGAAGTGGGGAGAGGGGGCGGGGCGGGTCATCCTGGTCGGCATGAATCCCGGCCCCTTCGGGATGAGCCAGACCGGAGTTCCGTTCGGCGACGTACCGATGGTGCGCGATTGGATGAAGCTCCAGGGGCAGGTCGAACGCCCACCGAGTGAGCATCCGAAACGACCCGTCCTGGGACTCGAGTTTCCACGCTCCGAGGTGAGCGGCACCCGGCTCTGGGGATGGGCCCGCGACCGCTTCGGAACCACCGAAGGCTTCTTCGCACGCTTCTTCGTACTGAACTACTGCCCGCTCGTCTTCCTCGAAGCGAGTGGGCGCAACCGCACTCCCGACAAGCTCCCTGCGGCGGAACGCCGTCCCCTCTTCGCCGCCTGCGACCACGCTCTCCGCCGCTCCGTGGAAGCCCTGCGGCCCCGGGCGGTGTTCGGAGTCGGCCGCTTCGCCGAGGGAAGGGCCCAGCAAGCCCTCGACGGCCTCGAGATCCCGATCGGCACCATCCTGCACCCGAGTCCCGCCAGTCCGCTGGCCAACCGAGGCTGGGCCGAGCAGGCGGAGAAGCAGCTTCGGCAGCAAGGCATCGACTTGCCGGGGCCAGAGTAGGCTTCGCCCTCCATCGCGTTCGCCGGCGCAGTATCATCACGCCACCATGCGCAAAGTCACGCTCGTCACCACCGGTGGCACCATCGAAAAGACCTACGACGAACACACCGGGGTACTGGAGAACCGCCGGAGCATCGTCCATCGCATGCTGGAAGAGCTGCGACTCGAAGACACCATCGTCTCGGTCCTCGAGCTCCTCAGCAAGGACAGTCTGGAGATGACCGACAGCGATCGGCGCCGCGTGCTCGACACGGTCCGGGTCGCCGGCGCCGAAGGGGAATCCGATTGTTCTGGCGTCGTCGTCCTCCATGGCACCGACACCCTAAGCGTTACCGGCGATCTGATCGCCGCCGAGATCGAACCGCGGGTTCCGGTCGTCCTCACCGGTGCCTTGCGCCCCTTCGAGATGAAGCGCTCCGACGCGCTGCAGAACCTGACGGAAGCGGTCTTTGCCACCGGAGTGCTCGCCCCCGGGGTGTACTGCGTGGCCCACGGGCGCGCCCTCGCCTTCCCCGGCGTAGTCAAGGACCGATCCCGCGGCACCTTCGTTCGCGCGCCGCAGACGGACCCTAAGGTCTGACGATCTCGATCGGAACGCGCCCCCGCACCGAGTTGATCAACCAGGCAGCGCGGACCTTCTCCAGATCGGTCAACTCGAGGCTCTCTTCCCGTAGTTCACCGCGGCGCAATAGGTGAGCCCGATACACGCCGGGCAGCAGTCCGGAACCCACGGGAGGGGTGCGGGGCCCCTGCCCCAGATCGAACACCAGGTTCGCGAGGGTGGACTCCGTGAGTTCGCCGCGCTCGTTCCACAGCAAGACATCGTCCCAGTCGGGAGTGGCTACGCTTCGGAAGTAGCGATAGACGCTGCGCCGCGTGGTCTTGTGCCGCAGGCGGGGGTCACGGTGGTCGACGGGATGAGGTGCCAGTCCCACCCGCCACGGTCGGGGACTGCGCCGCGGCAGTGGCGCGGCCTCCACCTCGATCGTCCCATCCCGCGCCACTCGCAATCGCACCTTGTGACGGCATCGCGGGAGTCCTCGGACGAACGCCTCGAGGTGGGACCGCACGGTCGCGGCGGCG
>JAUIDB010000039.1 GCA_030429235.1 Thermoanaerobaculia bacterium
AACCGGATTGTGTTTCTCGGCGGTCCGATCATGGACGGCAGCGCGAATGAAATTGTGATGAAGCTGTTGTATCTGCAATCGGAAAACCGTCATCAAGACGTGCACATGTACATCAATTCGCCGGGTGGTTCCGTGACGGCAACCATGGCGATTTATGACACCATGCAGTATATCAAGCCAAAAGTTGCCACGTTATGTATGGGGCAGGCCGCTTCGATGGGCGCTCTACTTTTTGCCGCCGGGGCCAAGGGGAAGCGTTCCCTGCTGCCCAACAGTCGAGTCCTGATCCACCAACCCCTGATGTACGGCCTGCAGGGACAGCAGAGCGACATCGATATCCACGCCCGGGAACTCCTCCGGATGCGGGAACGTCTCGATCAGATCCTGGCCGAGTGCACGGGGCAACCGATCGAGGTCATCCATCGCGATACGGAGCGAGACAACATCCTGATCGCCGAGGAGGCGGTGGAGTACGGGTTGGCCGACCAGGTGATGACCCGCCGTCGGCCCGAGTGAGGTATGCTGACGGGTGTAGAACCAGAGATTCCGAGAGGGGCGGGAACGTCCTCGAAGCAAGGAATAGGTGCTACCGACGGACTGTTCTAATGTCCGAACGGAGAGACTGAATGGCCAAGAGAGAAACGACCGACGACACCCTCAGGTGCTCGTTCTGCAACAAGAGCCAGCGTGAGGTTCGCAAGCTGATCGCCGGACCCACGGTGTTCATCTGCGACGAGTGCGTGGACATCTGCCTCGACATCATCGCCGAGGACAAGATGCTCGAGCAGCAGCAGGAGACCGAGCTTCCGAAACCTCAGGAGCTGAAGGCCCTGCTCGACGAGTACGTCATCGGCCAGGAAACGGCCAAGAAGAAGCTCGCGGTCGCGGTGTACAACCACTACAAGCGGATCGAGCACTCCGAGCGGGTGCGAACCGATGTCGAACTCCAGAAGTCGAACATCATGCTGATCGGTCCCACCGGGACCGGCAAGACGCTACTCGCCCAGACCCTGGCCAAGATCCTCCAGGTGCCCTTCACCATCGCGGACGCCACCACGCTCACCGAGGCGGGTTACGTCGGCGAGGACGTCGAGAACATCATCCTCAAGCTGTACCAGGCGGCGGGCAACGACAAAGAGAAGACGCAGCGAGGCATCGTGTACCTCGACGAGGTCGACAAGATCTGCCGCAAGGGCGACAACCCTTCGATCACGCGCGACGTGTCCGGCGAGGGCGTGCAGCAGGCTCTGCTCAAGATCCTCGAGGGGACGATGTGCAACGTACCGCCGCAGGGTGGACGCAAGCACCCGCATCAGGAGTTCCTGCAGATCGATACCTCGAACATCCTCTTCATCTGCGGCGGAGCCTTCGTCGGCCTGACCGACCAGATCGAACGCCGGATGAACCAGAAGATGATGGGCTTCGGGGCCGACATCAAGGAGAAGTCCGACGAGAAGGCGGCTGACCTGTTGCAATACGCCCTGCCCGAAGACCTCATCAAGTACGGCCTGATCCCCGAGTTCGTGGGACGGTTGCCGGTGATCGCAACCCTCCAGCAACTCGCCGAAGAGGATCTCGTGCGGATCCTCACCGAGCCCAAGAACTCCCTGGTCAAGCAGTACAAGACGATCTTCGAGATGGAGAACGTCAACCTCGAGTTCACCGATGATGCCCTGGTGGCGGTCTCGCGTGAGGCCATTCAACGCGGCGTCGGGGCCCGAGGGTTGCGGATCATTCTGGAAGAACTGATGCTCGACCTGATGTACGACGTGCCGAGCAACGACGAGCTCGAAGAGTGCGTGATCACCGAAGAGATCGTCACCACCCGGGCTCAGCCCGTGACCCCATTGAAAAAGGCCGGCTGAGGCCAGAGCGGAGAGCATGCCCGAGCAAGAATCCTTCCTTCACCGAACTCGACACAAGATGCCCATCGTCCCCCTCCGGGACATGGTCGTCTTCCCCCACATGATGGCGCCGTTCATCGTCGGGAGAGAGGCTTCGGTCAAGGCTCTCCAGGAGACGCTCCAGAGTCCGCGCAAGCGAATCTTCCTGGTCACTCAGCAGGATCCGAAGATCGACGAGCCGGGTGTTTCCGACCTCTTCGAGATGGGGGTCGTGGCCAAGGTCGTCCAGAACCTCCAGCTGCCTAACGGCAACGTCAAGGTGATGGTCGAGGGAGTCCGTCGGGCCCGGCTGATCGACTTCGTCGACGAGACCACGGTGTCGGCCGAGATCGAGGCGTTCCAGATCGACTATCCCGTCGACGACGCGGTGCGGGCCTACATGGGCAAGGTGCTCGGGATCTTCGAGCAGTACGCCAAGGCGTCTCACCACCTGGCCTTCGAGAGTCTGGTGTCGACCCTCAAGATGGACGACGCCGATCGGTTCGCTGACACTCTGGCTGCGCACCTGATGGTGGGCACCCCAGAGAAGCAGACCCTGCTCGACCTGCTCAGCCCCTACGAGCGCCTCCAGCGACTGCACGATCTGCTCGACCTCGAGCTGGAGAAGATCTCCATCGACAAGCGGATCAACGTCCAGGTCAAGAAGCAGATGGAGAAGGCGCAGAAGGAGTACTACCTCAACGAGAAGATCAAGGCGATCCACGAGGAGTTGGGGAAGAAGGACGAACGCGCCGAAGAGCTCGCCGAGCTGAAGGAGAAGATCGAGGAGGCGGGACTGCCCAAGGAGGCCCGGGAGCGAGCCGATCAGGAGCTCAAGCGCCTCGAACAGATGCCTCCGGTCTCGGCCGAGTCGACCGTGTCGCGGAACTACATCGATTGGCTGGTGAAGGTTCCCTGGACCAAGAAGAGCCGCGAACTGCGCGACCTGGTCAAGGCCGAAGAGTTCCTGAACGCCGACCACTACGGTCTCGACAAGATCAAAGAGCGGATCCTCGAGTTCCTGGCCGTACGTCAGCTGACCAAGAAGACCCAGAGTTCCATCATCTGCTTCGTCGGCCCCCCCGGCGTCGGAAAGTCCTCGCTGGCCAAGTCGATCGCCAAGGCGACCGGTCGCGAGTTCGTGCGGCTCTCCTTGGGCGGGGTTCGGGACGAGGCGGAGATCCGAGGCCACCGACGGACCTACATCGGCGCCTTTCCCGGGCAGATCATCCAGATGATGAAGAAGGCGGGAACCATCAATCCGGTTTTCCTGCTCGACGAGATCGACAAGATGGCGATGGACTTCCGGGGCGACCCCTCGGCGGCTCTGCTCGAGGTCCTGGATCCCGAGCAGAACGATACCTTCGTCGATCACTACCTCGACGTCGAGTACGACCTGTCCAAGGTTCTCTTCATCGCCACCGCCAACGTGCTGCACACCATTCCCGGCCCGCTGCGCGACCGCATGGAGGTGATCCAGCTGACGGGTTACACCCAGCGCGAGAAGATGGAGATCGCCAAGCGTTTCCTGGTTCCCAAGCAACTCGACAAGCACGGGCTCGATGCCGAGGAGATCACCTTCGACGACGACGCGTTGCGTCGGCTGATCGACGGATACACCCGTGAGGCAGGGGTCCGCAACCTAGAGCGCCAGGTCGCCTCCGTGAGCCGCAAGGTGGCCCGCAAGGTCGTACAGAAAGAGGTCGAGGGAGCCGTCGGCGTCGACGCCGACATGGTCTCCGAACTGCTCGGGCAGCCGCGCTACCGACGGCGCTCCAAGAAAGAGGAGTCGGAAGTCGGCGTCGCTACCGGACTCGCCTGGACCGAGGTCGGGGGAGAGCTCTTGGAAACCGAGGTCGGTCTGATGAAGGGCAAGGGCAAGCTGACGCTGACCGGAAAGCTCGGCGAAGTGATGCAGGAGTCGGCTCGCGCAGCCGTCACCTACACTCGGGCCCGCGCCGACCTGCTGGGGATCGATCCCGACTTCTCAGAGGCCATCGACATGCACATCCACGTCCCCGAGGGAGCGATCCCCAAGGACGGACCCTCCGCCGGAATCACCATGGCTTCGGCACTCGTCTCTGCTCTCACCCAGAATCCCGTCCGCAAGGACGTGGCGATGACGGGGGAGATCACCCTCCGCGGCAAAGTCTTGCCGGTCGGGGGGATCAAAGATAAGCTCTTGGCTGCCTACCGCGCCGACATCACCGAGATCATCCTTCCCCAGGAAAACGAGAAGGACCTGGAAGAGATCCCGGAAGAGGTACGGAAAGTACTCGAGATCCACTTGGTCAGTTCGATGGACGAGGTGCTCAGCCTCGCCCTCGTCTCTGAAGTGGTCCCCATGCCTGAGGCAGCAGGGGATCTCAACTCTGTCTCACCCGAACCACCAGTCGGTCCGATCGACCCGCTCGCTCACTAGCCCGCGCGGCTAAGGGCACGGCCCAGAGAGGACCGGTGGAGTTCCGATCGAACGATCGGCGCACTCGGACCCAAACCACTACCCACTTTCACATCGTCAATCAGGGCGGACGTCGGAACGGCGAGCGATCGTCGTGGTGTCGTCCACAGGCCGCGAGGAGTCCCATCTCGATGGAGAGGATTCACAGCGCCGAGTTCTTGCGTTCGGCAACGACCGCCAAGGACTTTCTGCCTCCTACAGAGCGGCCAGAGGTCGCGTTCGTGGGGCGGTCGAACGTCGGCAAGTCGAGTCTGCTCAACACGCTGCTGCGTCGCAAGGCGCTGGCGCGGACGAGCAGTACTCCGGGTCGGACCCAGGCGGTCAACTACTTCCTGGTCAACGACCGGCTGCGCTTCGTCGATCTCCCGGGCTACGGCTACGCGAAGATCAGTCGGACCGATCGGCAGAAGTGGGCGCGGCTCATGGACGACTACTTCGAGTCCGTCCTTCCCCATGCCGCCGTGGTCGTGATTCTGATCGACGCCAAGGTTCGGGGCACCGACCTGGATCGTCAGGCCAACGAGTATTTAGTTTCCCTGGGGGCCAACCCCATCTACGTAGCCACCAAGATCGACAAGGTTCCGCGAAGTCAGCGCGTCAAGGCTCTCCGAGAGCTGCGCCAGCGGGTCGGACTGGCGGCCGAGCAACCCGTGGTGGGGTTCT
Organism: Thermoanaerobaculia bacterium; assembly: GCA_030429235.1. Lineage (GTDB taxonomy): Bacteria > Acidobacteriota > Thermoanaerobaculia > Multivoradales > JAIOJS01 > JAIOJS01. The sequence continues at coordinate 5,008 of JAUIDB010000039.1, forward strand.
CGGCGACCACCCAGGAGGGTGTCAAGGAGCTCTGGCGGGAGATCGCCGCCCGGCAGGAAGGCCACTGAGGCCATAGGAGCAGGATGATGGAGAGTACGACCGAAGAAACGACCGAGACTGTGGCCGAATCCGCGGAGAAGCCCGCCAACTCGCTCGACATCCGGGCTTTGAAGGAGATGACGATTTCGAAGCTCACCGGCATCGCCAAGGAGCTGGGGATCGAAGGTGCTTCCGGCGCCCGCAAGCAGGAGCTGATCTTCCAGATCCTGCAGGCGCAGACCGAACAGAGCGGTCTGATCTTCGCCGAGGGAGTCCTCGAGTGTCTTCCGGACGGCTTCGGCTTCCTCCGGGCGCCCGAGTACAACTACCTGCCCGGTCCGGACGACATCTACGTTTCGCCGAGCCAGATCCGGCGCTTCGACCTGCGGACTGGCGACACCGTCTCCGGCCAGGTACGTCAGCCGAAGGAGGGCGAGCGCTACTTCGCTCTGATCAAGGTCGAGGCGGTCAACTTCGAACATCCCGACGTCGCCCGGGACAAGATCTTCTTCGACAACCTGACGCCGCTCTACCCGGAGGAGAGGATCGTCCTGGAGTCGAACGGTGACATGTCGTCGCGCGTCATGGACCTCGTCACTCCGATGGGCAAGGGGCAACGTGCCCTGATCGTGGCCCCGCCTCGCACCGGTAAGACGATGCTTCTGCAGTCGATCGCGCGGTCGATCGCGACCAACCATCCCGAGGTCGTGCTCATCGTGCTCCTGATCGACGAGCGGCCCGAAGAGGTCACCGATATGCAGCGCTCGGTACAGGGCGAGGTGGTGTCGTCGACCTTCGACGAACCGGCAACGCGGCACGTCGCGGTGGCCGAGATGGTCATCGAGAAGGCCAAGCGGCTCGTCGAACACAAAAAGGACGTCGTCATCCTCCTCGATTCGATCACTCGCCTGGCGCGGGCTTACAACACCGTACAACCGCCCTCCGGTAAGGTGCTGTCCGGCGGTATCGACGCCAACGCGCTGCACCGGCCGAAGCGCTTCTTCGGTGCGGCGCGGAACGTCGAGGAGGGTGGATCGTTGACCATCATCGCCACCGCCCTGATCGACACCGGAAGCCGCATGGACGACGTGATCTTCGAGGAGTTCAAGGGCACCGGCAACAGCGAGTTGCACCTCGACCGGAAGCTGGTGGAGAAGCGGGTGTTCCCCGCCATCGACATCAACAAGTCAGGGACCCGCAAGGAGGAGCTGCTCATCGATCCCAAGGACCTCCGTCGGATCTGGGTCCTGCGCAAGGTCCTCAACCCACTCTCCACCGTGGAGAGCATGGAGCTGTTGCAGGACAAGTTGTCGAAGACCAAGGCCAACATCGACTTCCTCAACGCGATGTCGAAGTAGGGCGGGGGCGGTCGCGTGGGCGTAGGTGAAGAGGCGACCCGAGTCGGGATCGTCTCCTTTCTCAACAGTTGGCCCTTGGCCTGGGCCTTCCTGACCGGCCGGCACGAGCCTCGTTTCGCGCCTCGCTTCCTCCGACCTTCGCTGGTCGCCGATCACCTGCAGAGTGGCGCCGTCGACATCGGGCTGATCCCGTCGGCCGAACTGCAACGGATCGCGGACCTGCGGGTGATCTCGGGCCTCTGTGTCGCCTCCGACCAGGAGGTCACCTCGGTGCTGCTGGTGAGCAAGGTTCCGGTGGAGCAGATCCGTCGGGTGGGTCTCGACACCAGTAGCCGCACCTCGGCCGTACTGGTGCAGATCCTCCTGGCCGCACGCGGCATCGACGCGACCTTCCATCCGGTGGAACCGCAGCTGGAGGGAATGCTGCGGGACAACGACGCCACGCTGCTGATCGGTGATCCGGCCCTCGAGGTGGACCGAGAGCGCTACGCGGTCCTGGACCTCGCCTCCGAGTGGCGGAACCTCACCGGTTTGCCCTTCGTGTTCGCGGTGTGGGCGGTGCGTCGCGAGGTCGCGGCTCCGGGGCTGGTCGAGGCGTTTTCCAGTTCGTTGGAGCTCGGACTCGAGGAGATCGAAGAGATCGTCGCGCGGGCGCACACCCAGCTCGGTCTCCCGGCCGATCGCACTCGTCGCTATCTGACCCGTCATCTGCAGTACCGGCTCGGTCGAGCCGAACTCGCCTCGCTCGAGGAGTTCTTCCGGCGCGGCCACGCCCTCGGTCTGCTGCCGCAGCCTCGATCGATCGAGTTCCTGGCTCCGTCGACCGCTCTGGCCTGAGGGCCTTGCCGAGTCGCCTCCTCGCCTGCCAAACTGCCGCCGTGTCGAGAGATCCGATCGAACGCCTGGCCGGGTGGGGGAGGCTCTTCTTTCCCGGGCGGGAGCGCTGCCCCGAGGATCTGCGGGAGGTTTCGAAGGGAGCCCACCTGACCCGCGGCCTCGGGCGCTCGTACGGAGACTCCTCGGTACCCGCAGACGGTGGCGAGGCCCTCGGGAGCCGCCGAGCCGACCGTTTTCTGTCGCTCGATCAGCAGCGCGGCCGACTCGTCGCCGAGGCCGGTCTCAGCCTGCGGACCATGAATCGAGTCCTGCTACCCCAAGGGTGGTTCACCCCGGTGACGCCGGGCACGCAGGATGTGACCCTGGGAGGGATGGTCGCGGCGGACGTGCACGGCAAGAACCACCACGTCGCCGGGTCCTTTGGACGCCACGTGAGAGAACTCCTACTACGGGTCGGGAACGGCGATCTGGTGCGGTGCTCCCGTGAGCAGGAACGGGATCTCTTTCTGGCCACCCTCGGAGGAATGGGGCTGACGGGCCACATCCTCGAGGTGACGGTCGATCTAGAGAAGGTAGCGAGCGGCTGGATCGAGCGAGAGTCGGTGGGCACCGCCAATCTCGAAGAGTCGATCCAGGCGCTGCTCGAGCTCGGAGAGCGTTGGCCCTACACCGTGGGCTGGATCGACTGCCTGATCTCGGGGGCGGCGCGGGGACGCGGGGTGATCGAAGGAGGCGCCTGGTGTGCGGCCGAGGCCGCGCCCACTCGGGTACCCGCACAGAAGGCGGTTCGCGAGGTGCCGTTCGTCGCTCCCAACTTCCTGATCAATCCCCTCAGTCTCGGCCTCTACAATCGCTTTCGCTACCGCCGGCACGGTCGCAGGCGGCGGGTGGAGCGCGTGCCCTACGAAGAGTTCTTCTATCCGCTGGACGCCATCGGCAACTGGAGCCGGCTCTACGGGCGCCGTGGATTGACCCAATACCAGTGCGTCCTACCCCGGGCGGCAGGTCGGGAGGCAGTGGGGCGCTTCCTCGATCGCGTACGGGAGTTGGGAGGTACACCCTATCTCGTGGTGCTCAAGGACTTTGGCGAGCAGGGCGAGGGGCTGCTCTCCTTTCCGCAGCCGGGCTTCACCCTGGCGGTGGATTTCGCCGTGGGAGCGAAGACTCCGGGGTTGGTGGCCGCCCTCGACGACTTCGTGCTCGCGCTGGAAGGACGTATCTACCTGGCGAAGGAGGCGTTTACCGCTCCCGAGCGCTTCCGAGCCATGGAAGGACAGCGGCTGGATCGGTTCCTGGGAGTCTGCCGCCAGTGGGATCCAGATCGGAGACTGGGGAGTCGCCAGTGGCGACGCCTGATCGGAGGCGGTCCCCGCGCCGCGGATCCCGCCGATCGATGACGTAGGATTGAAGGCGATGACACCACCCTCGACTCCTCCCGCCGGCTGGATCCTGCGGTACGCCCGCCGCCTGCGGTTTCCGCAGCTCCTGGTCCTTACCGGGGCGCTGTTCGCTCTCGACCTGCTCATCCCCGACTTCATCCCCCTGGCGGACGAACTCCTGCTGGGCCTTCTCACGCTCCTGTTCGGAGTCTGGCGGGACCGTGGAGCCGAAGACGAGCCCGCCAAACCGCCCGAAAAGGACATCACGCCCCCGGAGGACGGATGAGGGTAGCGTTCCTCGGGGCGACGCGAGGCATGGGTCGGTCCCTGGCTCGTCTGCTGGCCGAACGCGGGGACGAGTTGCTGCTCTGGGGTCGGGACCTGCAGGACCTCGAACGCAGCGCTGCCGATCTGGCGACGCGGGCGGGTCGGGCCGAGCCGTTTCCGGTGTTGGCTCTCGATCTTTCCGCACCCGACCACTTTTCGGAGACCGTCGCGGCGACCATCGCCCGGCTCGGTGGTCTCGACCTGGTGGTGATCACCGCCGCCGCCTTCGGCACCCAGGAGGATCTCGAAGAGGATCCCGAGCGGGCACGCCGCCTACTCGAGGTCAACTTTGCCAACACGGTCTATCTCTGCGAGTTGGTGCGACCGCAACTGCTCGAAAGCCGTGGAACGTTGTGCGTCTTCTCTTCGGTAGCAGGCGACCGGGGACGCAAGCCGGTGGGGCTCTACGGAGCCTCGAAGGCCGGACTCTCCCACTACCTGGAGTCGCTCGACCACCGCTACCACTCCGCGGGTTTGACCGTGGTCTGTGTCAAACCAGGATTCGTGCGCACGGCGATGACCGAAGGTCTGCCGGAGCCTCCGTTCTCCGGCGAGCCCGAGACCGTGGCGCGCGATGTACTGAGGGCCATCGAGCGCGGCAAGCCGATGCTCTACACGCCCTCTATCTGGGGCTGGGTGATGCTCGTGATCCGACACCTGCCCCGTTTCGTGATGCGTCGGGTGGGTTTCTAGGATCGAGAGCCTCGCAGAGGCAGAAGGGGGCACGAGATGAAGAGTGCGTTGATCGCTTCGTTGGTGGCAGCGGTCGTACTGATGCTCTGGGGCGCGGTGTATTGGACCGTCTTGCCCTTCGGTTATCAGGTCCTGCAGCCCGTGGTCCACGAGGGTCCGATCGTCAAGTCCCTCGAGCGATCGCTGGCCGGTACCGGTGTCTACATGATCCCATTCCTGTCCCAGGAGCAGATGCAGGACCCGGCGGCGGTCGAAGCGATGTCCGCGCAACACCGCCAGGGACCGCTGGTTCAGATTTTCTATACCAAAGAGGGAGTCGAGCCGATGGCGCCGGCCGTCTTCATCGGGGGTTTCCTGAACTTCTTCACCTCGGCCCTCATCGTCGCGGCCCTGCTGACGATGGCCCTTCCAGGGTTACGTTCCTACAGTCAGCGAGCCCTTTTCGTCTTCCTCGTTGGCCTGTTCGGAGGCGTGGCGATCGATCTGGCGCGACCGATCTGGTGGCTCCAACCCTGGGACTACTGGATTCACCAAGCCCTCTTTCCCATCACCGCCTGGCTGCTCGCTGGGCTGGTGATGGCGGCGCTAATCAAGCCGAGACCGGCTGCTGAGTCCGCCGCCTGAATCGTAGCCCAAGGCCTCGAGTCCCTCTGGTCCGACCGGCTGGCGAGATTTGCCCTCGAATGTCGTGGTCCTCAGTGAAGGGGTCGCACGGGCGTTCCGGCGACTCCAAGTGGGACTACCTGGAGGGCCTGATCGATGGTACGGACGTTCTTGGCGGCAGTGATGTTTTTGACGGTATGGGGGTCGGCTCTGTCAGCCCAGGGCACGGTCTATGTGCTCGACGACTTCGACACGAGCGCGGTAGGGCAGCCGCCGCTGGATCCGGCCGTGGGGTCGAGGTACCTGACGGGCAGCAGCCATCTGGTGACCGAACACTCGGGAACCCGCTGGCTCGAAACGATCGACAACTCGACAACCGCCGGTCCGGGCGCCGAGTGGGTCCCTCACGAGAGCGTGACCGATTTCCGTTGGAAGATGAGGTCCCGGATTCCCTCGATGTCGCCCGCGGGCCAGGTTGTCTACCAGGTCGTGCTCCTGACTCCGACGTCCACCGAGGTCCTATACCTGCTCTGGAGCGGGGATGGAGGCATCGACTTCGTGGGAGCGGGGTTGGTGCTCGAGCCGGGCACTTGGTCGGTGGGCGCCGTACTCCAGGTCGGGATCGAAGTCAGCTGCTCCACGGATACCTTCGCGGTGTCGTTCAACGGCAGCCCGCTGATCTCGGAGCCGCTCGGCTACGACTGTGTCACTCTCCAGGGGGTCCACGTGGGAACCCGCCGTTCGGGTACACAGACGCACCAGGTGGACGAGGTACTCGTCGAGGAGATCGAGCCGCCCCTGTTTGTGGACGGTTTCGAGACCGGCGATACTTCGGCCTGGAGTCCCACTCCGCCGCCCGCTTGGAATCAGTGCGGAACCGCTCCCTGGGTCGGCGGTGTACCGAATCAGTACGTCTACCCCCTGACCAACAATACTCCGAGTGGTGTGGTCGACAGCTGTGGAGGAGGCACGACGTCGGTCGACGGATGGTTCAGGTACCTCGCCCCGTGCACCGGTGAGGTCGTGTTTACGACCTGTCACCAAGACACTGACTTCGATACGGTGGTCTCGGTGTGGTCCGACTGTCCGGCCCAGACGGAGTTGAATTGCAACGACGACGACGTGTCGGGCTCACCGGCCTGTGACCTCAACGGTGCGAGCCGCAAGTCCACCACCTACTTCAACGTGATGGACGGCGACACCGTCTATCTCAGAGTCCGCTCGTACCTGGACACGCCCGATCCGGGATCCCAGGTCCACTTCAGTGTTACCTGCAATCCGTTTACTCTGGGACAGTGAGGGCCGTTCTCGGCACAGGGGCGAGGCGACCCTAGCCGAGTGGTCCTTCCCTCACGACGGCCAGCTGAAACGCCAGTTCGAAGTGGGTGTGTCCGTGGGCAAAGGGAAGTCCCTTCCAAGCCTCGAAGGCGGGCTGGTGGTCCGGCACGAATCCACTCGCCGGCAACCAGGTGTGGTAGAGCCAGTCGATCGCTCGCTGTTCCAGGTCGATCGATCCCGCCAGCTCGACCTGGGCCAGTCGCATGGCCGGAAAGTCGAACACGCCGACCTCGCCGCGCGGTCGCAGGTCGGCCGGGATCTCCACCGCCACGTCGTAGCGACAGAGCTCGAGTTCCACGATCTCGGGATCGTCCCACATGTAGCCCAACCACTGGCCCGCCGCTAGATCCCGTTCCTGGGCCCAGGTGACCAGTCGCTCGGCGGCATCGGTCACCCGGCCCGGCTCGAACGGACGGTCGACCCGGAGATAGGCCACCCGGCGTGGCGGAGCCTCGACGAAGTCGACGACGAACCCGTCGGGATTCTCGCCCGGCGGGAGCTTCGCTAGCAGATGGCGCTCGTCCTCCGGCAGCAGATCCTGCAGTCGATCGCGCTGTTGGCGCCGGTAGGACGCGACGTCGAACTGGCTGGGCGGTACCCCGTAGCGGCGTCGAAAGGCCCGCGAGAAGTCGGAGCTGGCGGCAAAGCCGCAGGCCAGGGCTACGTCGGTCAGGGTGGGAGGGTTGGCGTGGGAGAGAAGGTAGAGCGCTCGCTCGAGACGCACCCGCTGGGTGTACTCCTTGATCGTCTCCCCCAGCAGCGACTTGAAGATGCGGTGGAAGTGGTAGGGCGAAAAGTGCGCCACCTTGGAGAGCGCTTCGAGCGTCAGCTCGCCGCCCAGGTGGTGGTGGATGTGATCCAGCACGCGGTTCACGCGTTCCACGTAGTTGCTCTTCGACGGATCGGACAACTTCGCAACTTCTGACAAGCGATCCATGGCAGTGGCAGCGTAGCATCTGCCTGCCACCTCGAAGTGGTCAACCAACAGAAAGGAATCGTCGATGCAGCTAGGTGCCTTCTCCGTCAGTCTCGCCGTCCAGGACATCGCCCGCTCTCGGGACTTCTACCAGAAGCTTGGCTTCGAGGTGGTCGGGGGGGTCGAAGAGCAGAACTGGCTGATCCTGCGCAACCCGACGGGCCATACCATCGGGCTCTTTCAGGGCATGTTCGAGCAGAACGTCCTCACCTTCAATCCCGGCTGGAACCAGCAGGCCGAGCCGCTCGACGAGTTCACCGACGTTCGTGATCTGCAGAAGGAGCTGCGAAAGCGCGGGATCGAGTTCCACACCGAAGCCGACGAGCAAGGTTCGGGACCGGCCAGCTTCTCGCTGCTCGACCCGGACGGCAACCCCGTCTTGGTAGACCAACACCGATAGCCCGCCCCGGACCGCTCCGGGATAGCCGCGGACGATTCAACTTGTGGTCCCACCCGTCAGTGGTCGAGGCTATACTCCGCCGACCATGCATGGCTTCCACTGGCACCAGAATCATCTCCATGCCGATGCGGTCCCGGTGGCGGCGATCGCCGAGGCGGTCGGAACTCCCACCTATGTCTACTCGGCTTCGGCGATCCGGCAGGCCTACGAACGGCTGCGAGCCGCCTTCGCGCCGCTCGATCCAGACCTGCACTACGCCGTGAAGGCGAGTCCGAACCACCATATCTGTCGTCTGCTCGGTGAGCTGGGGGCGGGGATGGATGTGGTGTCCGGCGGAGAGATGGAACGGGCCTGGGTGTCGGGTTGCGCCATGCGCGACATCGTCTTCGCCGGGGTTGGCAAAAGCGATGCCGAGATCCGCGCTGCGCTCGATGGCCGCTACAGTCCCTTGCGCGAAGTGGCCGAGCGATTCGGGGCCGGCGATCCGGTCGAGCGAGGTCCCGTCGGGCTGTTCAACGTGGAATCGGAGAGCGAGCTGGCGGCGATCGCGCGGCTCGGGTCCGAACTCGGCATCCGGGCCCGCGGCTGCGTGCGGGTCAACCCCAACGTCGATCCCGAGACGCACGAGTACACCACTACCGGCAAGAAGGAGAACAAGTTCGGGGTCGACGCCGATCGCATCGTCGAATTGTTCGATCGCTGGCGGGACGACCCGGGAATCGAGCTGGTCGGGCTGCACGTGCACATCGGCTCCCCGGTTCCCAAGGTCCAGCCCTACGTCGAGGCGATCGAGATCGTGCTGCGACTGATCGACGCCCTGGCGGCCAGGGGGCATCGTATCGACACCCTCGATCTCGGCGGTGGGTGGCCGGTGGCGTACCGCGAGGGCGAGGTGCCCCCCCTCGAGGCCTACGGAGCAGCGATCGTGCCTCTGCTCGAGGAACGACGTCGGGCCGGTCTCCGAGTCTGCCTGGAACCCGGACGGTCGCTCCTGGCCAACTCGGGGATCCTGCTCTCTCGGATCCAGCACATCAAGGAGGGCAAGGACAAGACCTTCATCATCGGCGATGCCGGCATGCAGACCATGCTGCGCCCCGCGCTCTACCGCGCCTTCCACTTCGTGTGGCCGGAACGGTGGTCGGGAGAGCCCCCCACCTGGTGCGAGACACCGGAGGTCGATGGCCTTGCTCCGTGCGATCTCGTCGGCCCGATCTGCGAGACGGGAGACTTCCTGGCGCGCGATCGCCCCCTGCCACCGATGGAGCAGGGGGATCTCGTCGTGGTCTTCTCGGCCGGTGCCTACGGTATGTCGATGGCTTCGAACTACAACGACCACGGGCGGCCGGCCGAGGTGCTGGTCGATGGCGACCAGGCTCGGGTCGTCAACGAACGGCAGTCCTTGGCGGCGATCCTGGAAACCGAACGTTCGCCGCGGCTCCTGGACCTCTAGGGGCAGTCAGCTACCGGACTCGGCTACTCGTCGTAGACCCTCGGAACCCGACCGCCAACTCCCGTCACCAGGGTGTAGGCGATCGTGCCACAGGCCCGGGCGACTTCGGTGGCGGGCAGGTTCGGACCCCAGAGTTCCACCGGGCTGCCGACTGCGGTGTCGGGGATTCCGGTGAGATCGACCGTGATGCGGTCCATCGAGGGCAGACCGATGATCCGGCTGCGCTGTCCCGAGACCAGCACCGGCGTGCCGTCGGGTGCCTCGCGGGGATAACCGTCAGCGTAGCCCACCGGAACCACGCCGACCCGGGTTCGTTCCGAGGTCGTGAATCGGCTGCCGTAGCCGATCGACTCTCCCGGCGGCACCTCTCGGGTGGACGAGATCCTCGAGACCAGTCGCTGGACGGGCTGCAGGCGGGTCGAGGCGTCGACCGATCGCTCGAGGGGGTCCACCCCGTACATCATGATCCCGGGACGGACCCAGTCGCGGTGGGTTCGAGGTCGGGTCAGCAGCGCCGCCGAGTTCGCGAGGCTCTGCGAATCGGAGCGTCCTTCGACCGCGTCGTCGAAGGTCTCGATCTGCTGCTGGGTGTCGGTCCCATCGATGCGATCCGCGTTGGCGAAGTGGGTCATCAGGACCAGTTCGGAAACGGAAGCCGACCGGCTGAGTGCTGCCTGAGCGCGAGCAAAGCTCGCAGTGTCCAGTCCCAGCCGGTGCATGCCGCTGTCGAGTTTCAACCAGACGCGCAACGGCCGGGAAGGTGGTGACTCCAGGAACCAGGCCACCTGCTCGGGAGATGCGATGACCGGTTCGAGCCGATACTGGCTGAGGAGCTCGATCTCGGCCGGTTCGAAGACACCCTCCAGGAGGACGACGGGCAGCTGCGATCCCGTCTGTCGGATCTCGACGGCCTCCTCGAGCATCGCCACGCCCAGCGCATCCGGGGGAGCGGCGAGCGACGACAGAGCCTCCACACAACGGTGCACTCCATGTCCGTAGGCATCCGCCTTGACGATCGCTACCAGCTTCGAACTCGGGGCCAGCTCGCGCGCCAGTTCGTAGTTCGAACGGAGCGCCGCGAGATCGATTCGGGCCTCGGTCGGTCGCATCGGCTAGCCGAAGAAGAGGTAGGTGATCAGAATTGCCGCCACGATTCCCGCCAGGTCCGCCGCCAGTCCGCAGCCCACCGCATGGCGGGTTCGCTTGATGCCCACGGATCCGAAGTACACCGCCAACACGTAGAAGGTGGTCTCGGTACTGCCTTGGATGATGCTCACCAGTCGTCCCGCAAACGAGTCGGCGCCGTGCTGGGTCATGGTCTCGAGCATCATCCCCCGGGCTCCGCTCCCCGACAGCGGACGGATCAGGGCTGTGGGCAGGCCATCGACCCAGCGAGTGTCCAGGCCGACCCACTGGATGCCCGCTCGCACCCCGTCGAGGAGCAGGTCGAGGCTTCCGCTGGCGCGAAACACGCCGATGGCGACCAGCATGGCGACGAGGTAGGGGATGATGCCGATGGCGACACCGAAGCCGTCCTTGGCACCGTCGACGAACACCTCGTAGACCGGCAGCTTGCGGCGCACCGCGAGCCCCACGAAGAGAATGATGACGGAGAAGATCAGGAAGTTCGAGACGATGGAGGACTGCTGTTCCATCACCTCCCGCTCGAGTCGCGAGAAGTAGAAGATCAGGCCGCCGATCAGAGCCGTCATCGCGCCGAGGTAGCTGAGCACGACGCGGTCCCAGAGCTTCAGGCCCTGGACCAGAGCCGTCACCGTCAGCCCGACGACGGTGGAGCAGAAGGTGGCGATCAGCAGAGGGATGAACACATCCGTCGGGTCGGCTGCCCCCATCTGCTCGCGGTAGACGAAGATCGTGATCGGAATCAGCGTCACCGCCGAGGTGTTGATCACCAGGAAGAGAATCTGGTCGTCGGTGGCTCGATCCTTCTCGGGGTTGAGCTCCTGCAGTTCCTTCATCGCCTTGAGCCCCAGGGGGGTCGCGGCGTTGTCGAGGCCCAACATGTTGGCGGCCATATTCATCACGATCGAACCCATGGCCGGATGCTCGGCGGGAATCCCCGGAAAGAGCCGGACCATCAGTGGCCGAAAGGCGCGCGCCAGCCAGTCGACGGCGCCGCCTTGCTCCCCGAGTCGCATGATGCCGAGCCAGAGACACATGACCCCGGTCAGGCCGATCGAGATCTCGAAGCCGGTCTTGGCCATGTCGAAGGTGGCCGCGACCATCGCCGCCCACACCGTGTGATCGCCGCCGAGAAGGGACTGGCCGAGCGCCGCGAGGAAGGCGATGAAGAAGAAACTCGCCCAGATCTTGTTCAGCATGGAGCTAGCGGCGGAGGACTGCGAGCGCGTTGAGGGCCTGGAGGGTGGCGCCGATGGCCAGACAGCGCTCGTCGACGTCGAACAGTTCGTTGTGGACGGGGTGCACGATGCCCCGAGCCTCGTTGCGCACACCGAGCGAGTAGAACGCCCCCGGGGCCTTGCTCAGGTAGAAGGCGAAGTCCTCGACGCCCATGTTGGCGCGCGGCACGATCTCGATCGCTCCTGCCCCCAACAGGCGCTCGGCGCAGCCGCGCACGACGTCGACGGTCGGATCGTCGTTGACCAGCGGATCGTAGCTCGGCCGGATCTGTACCTCGGCTCGGGCTCCGAGGCCAGCGGCCACTCCTTCGGCCACTTCGGCAACCCGTTGCAGGGTCATCTCCCGGGTCCGTTGGTCGAGGCAGCGCACGGTGCCGACCATCTCGACTCGATTGCAGACGATGTTGCGCTGGGTGCCGCCCTGGATCGTGCCGATCGTCACCACCGAGGCGTGACGGGCGTCGATGTTGCGCGATACCACCGACTGCAGTGCCGTGACCACGTGCGCCGCCGCCACGATGGCGTCGACGGTACCCGAAGGGTACGCTCCGTGACCCGACTTGCCGTGGATGGTGATCGCCAGATCGTCTGACGACGCGTTGCGTTGGCCGTAGCGCAGACCGACGCGGCCGACCTCGATTCCGGCGTCGACGTGCAGCCCGAAGATCGCTTCCACCGGAGGATCGTCCAGGGCTCCCTCTTCGACCAGCATCCGGGCTCCACCGACGGTCTCTTCCGCCGGTTGGAAGAGGAGCTTCACGGTGCCCGGCAACTCGCCGACCGACTGCAGGAGTCGAGCGGCTCCGAGCAGGACGGTGGTGTGGACATCGTGGCCACAGGCGTGCATTCGGCCGTCGATCTGGGAGCGGTAGGGAACCTCCTTGCCGTCCTGGAGCGGCAGGCCGTCGATGTCGCCGCGCAGGGCGACGGCACGCGATCCCGGCCGTCCCGGGAGCGTTCCGACCACCCCCGTTTCAGCCATTCCCGCTACGTACTCGATCTGCAGCTCGTCCAGCAGTCTCTGGATCGTGGCACTGGTGCGGTGCTCCTCCAGACCGAGTTCCGGATGCTGGTGGAGATCCCGTCGGATGGTGATCAACCAGGGGAGGAGCTCGCAGGCCAGGGCGTACAGTCCGCGGGCTTCCGGATCCGCGGTCGCTAGATTCAGGGCGACGGGCGGATCGTCGATGGAAGGTGGCATGGCGGCGTAGGATACCACGCCGAACCCCCCGCTCCGGTCGGTTCGCCGCGGTAGAGTCGCGCCATGAGAACTCGCCAGATCTGGCCCCTGAGCTGCCTCCTGCTTTCGTTCTGTCTCGGTTGTGATGCCACCGGCAGCGGCACCTCGAACCTTGATCTGGCCGTGGATCAGCCGTCGATTCTGCTGGTCACCCTCGATACGACCCGAGCGGATCGGGTCGAACCGGAAGCGCCCGCGGGGACCACCCCGAATCTCGCCGCCCTCGCCCTAAGGGGCCGTCGTTTCCCTCGCGCCTACACCACGGTGCCGTTGACGCTGCCGGCGCACGCCTCGATGCTCACGGGGTTGTCTCCAGCCGAGCATGGAGTCCACGAGAACTCTCGCCCCCTGTCCACCGAACACCCGTTGCTGACCGAGAGTCTCCGCGCTGCGGGCTACTGGACTTCCGCCGTGGTCTCGGGTTTCCCGTTGCGGCAACAGTTCGGTTTGGCGCGCGGTTTCGACGCCTACGACGACGACCTGGGGGAGGGGCTCTCCGAGCGCCGGGCCGACGAGACGACCGACCGGGCGCTGTCGATCGTGACGGGTTGGCCAGAGTCCTTGCAGCAGCCCCTCTTCCTCTGGGTTCACTACTACGATGCCCACCACCCCTACGAACCCCCAGAGCCGTTTGCGACCGAGTGGGCCGACGACCTCTACCAGGGTGAGATCGCCTACGTCGACCAGCAACTGGGTCGACTGGTGTCCTCCTTCGAACGGCGGTTCCCGTTGCACCGGATCGTGGTGGTGGCTGACCACGGTGAGGGGTTGGGAAGTCACGGAGAGACTCGGCACGGAAATCTCGTCTACGACGAGGTGATGCGCGTTCCCCTGATCGTCGCGGGCAGCGGGATCGAAGGGGAGGTGGTCGAAACGCCGGTGGGTGTCGGCCAGCTGTTCGGAGTGTTGCAGTCCTGGGGCCAGGGTGCACTCGATGCGAGGTTGGGCCTCGGCGAAACGACGGTCGTTCTGGGAGAAGCGATGAAGCCCTACCTGCAGTACGGTTGGCAGCCTCAGGTGCTCGCGGTCGGAGCCACCGCCGTGGCCTTCCAGAGTGGCTACGGCCCGGCGGCGAGAATCGAGACTGTTCCCTGGCCAGAGGCCGCCGCCGAGGGCACCGCGATCGAGGGACTCCCGCGAGAGGTCGCCGTGGCGCTCCGCGACTATCCGCTCCCCGCGTCGGAGACCACTCCTTCTGGCGACCTGTCCCAGGAGGACCGTCGAATCCTGGCCAGTCTGGGCTACGCGGGCTCTCCGGGGGAGCGCTCGCGAGATCTGGATCTGTCGCAGGCGCCCCATCCCCGCGACATGACGCACCTCTTCGGCGCACTCGACCGTGGCTCCGAACTCTTCGTGGCCGGGGACTACCGCGGAGCGATCGCTCTCTACCGCGAGATTCTGGCGGAGGACGAGCGCAACTTCTTCGTGCTGCTGCGGCTCGCGGTGGCCCACTCCGTCCAGGGGCACCGAACAGAAGCCGACGAGTTCTTCGCCCGGGCCTCGGAGATCGACGCGGACTCGGTCGATCTCCGGCACTACCTGGCGCAACATCTGCTGGCCTCGGCGCAGTGGGCCGAGGCGGGAGCCCTCTTCGAATCGGTCCTGGCCCAGCAGCCGGGACGGCGCGAGTCGCTGCGCGGCCTGGCCGAGGTTCGGCGTCGGGAAGGCGATCTCGATCGGGCGGCGACCCTGCTCGAGCGCCTGGTGGCCCTGGAGGGGGAGCCCGACAGCACGTGGCTGCGGCTCGGGTCGGTCCAGATGGAGCGGGGGCGGACCGCGCTCGCCATCGAAGCCCTCGAAGAGGCCCGCCGCCGCAGCGGAGCCGATTTCTCCGGCAGTCTGGATCTCGGGGTTTGCTACCTCGTCGAGGGGCGTTGGGCGGAAGCCGCCCTCGAACTGGACCGCGTCGCGCCCACCTCGCCCGCCTATCCGCTGGCGCTGTTCAAGCGCGCCCAGGCGAGCGCCCTACTACAGGAGCCCGATTGGCGAGAACGGGCGCAGGAGGCTTACCGCCGGGCCGATCCGCGTTTGCGTGAGGTGATCGCCCGCGAGCGGCTGTTCGAGGGCACCACCTTTCCCTAGTGGCCCGCCTGTGGTCAGGGCCGGCTCCAGACCATCGACCCCGCCGTCCGATCGGAGACCGCCTCGCCGCCACGAGAAGAGCCCCACCGAGTGGCGCGAAGCACCGCTCGATGGGGCTCGATCGGGTTCCCGGTCGGGCACCCGTCAGGTCACTTCCCGTCTTAGAAGTTGAACTTCAGAGCGACCTGGAGGCGCCTCGGGTTGAAGAAGTTCGCATACTCACCGAAACTGGCCTCACGCTGATCCGGGTTGGGGTTGTACCCAGTCTGCTTGTCCAGAATGTTGAACAGGTCGAGTACGACCTGGAATCGATAGCGATCTCCGAGGTCGAAGTTCTGGGTGTAGTTGAGGTCGATCTGATAGTGATCGCTCGTGGTTCTCGAACCCGCGGGCTCGGCGAACCGGATCGTGTCGCTCTGGCTTCCGGTGTACTGTCGATAGACCTCGACGTTCCACGCCTCCCACGGGTGTCCGGACTGGTAGATGGCGTAGATGCCAGCACTTCCGTCCCAGTTGAACCGGTAGTAGCCGTACAGCTTCAGCTGGTGGCGTCGATCGCCATGCAGGTTGCCGTACTTGAGGTTCCACAGCTGACGCCCAGCGCCGTCGGCGATGTTGGAGGAGCCGACGAAGATGTTCTGGTCGTTGTTGGTGGTCGAGTTGTCCTGATCGAAGTTCCCGTAGTAGTGGCTCCAGACGTAGCTACCGCGGAGGTAGGCGTTGCTCGAGCGGTACTCACCTTCGAGGTTCACCTCGTAGTACTTGGTGAACGCGTTGTCCAACTCGGCGATGACGTACGAGGAACCACCGATCCCGTCGGGGCCGAAGCGGTAGTCGTTCAGCTCCGGGATGTAGTCCTCCTGGGGGAACCCGGCCGGGGCGTCGAAAGCGGACCGCGCCGTGTTGTTGGTGTCCTCCCAGAAGTTGTAGGAGCGGCGGTAGCGCAGGTGGGCTCGCCCGGTCCAGTTGTCGTTGATCTGCCGAGCCGTTCCGATGAGGTACTCGTCGGTGGCCCGGGGATCCATGTTCGGCTGGAAGAACTTTCCGGAGGAGCTTCCGAGCTGCCGGTTGCCGATCTGGTTCCCGTTGGCGTCGAAGAAGACCTCGAGCACCTGGTTCTGTGAGTTCCGGGCCCAGGATGCGGCGCGCGGCAGCGAACTCACCGCCGGGTTGTAGCGCGCGAAGTTGGCGAACAGGGTGTCCTTGCCGTTGTAGGCCCAGGTGGCCCCGAGGCGCGGCTGGACCATGTCCTCGAACGGTACCTCGTACATCTTGTACCGGTTCCCCTCGTCGAGCACGAAGCCCGAGGCGCTCGTGGAGCTCTCTCGCAGCCCCTGACCGAAGAGCTCGTCATTCGACAGCAACAGGCCGACGTTGAACGTCCAGTTCTTCCAACGGATCTTGTCGTTGATCTCGAAGTTCTGCGACTCGTAGCTCGACTTGATGGTTCCGGCCGGGAAACCGACGGTGCCGGCTTGCTGAACGGTAGCCTGGTAGAACGTTCCGGCCGGCAGGTCGGAGCCCGGCAGCCCGGCGATCACCTCGATCGCCCCCCAGCCGTTGGAGGTCCGGCGCAGCTCTTCGTCGTCCTGGTAGGTCTGATACCCGACGTGGATCTCGTGTGTGACCTCGTCCCCGAAGAGGTGGTCGTAGCCGACCTGGAAGCTCTCGCGGTAGTAGTTGGCGTCGTTGATCTGCGAGGCGCCGCCGACGAAGCCGCCGCCGGTGGCGGTGTCGTAGCTGTAGCGGTCGATGATAGGTCGGACGAACTGCAAGCAAACGGGATCGCCGCCACAGGTACTCAGCGTCGGAACCTCGACCGAACCCTGAGTGTCGAGATTGGCGACGTCGAGTTGTGTTCCGCCCTGGCCGACCGAGACCGGGAACCCGAAGATGGTGTCGGGACGACTCGAGTTCTCGTTCGCGTAGTCGGTGTACTTGAACGACAGGAAGCTGTCGTTGGTGAGGACCCACGAACCCTCGACGATGGCGATGTCCTGGCTGACATCGTCACCCTCGGCCCGGGAGGCTGTCTCGAACTCACCCACCCCGCGCCCCGTGACCTCACGGTCCGAGCTACGGTAGCTGGCGCCGATCAACAGGCTGTCGGTCGGGGTCACGGTCAACTTGCCGAAGAGCTCGTCGCGCTCGTCCTCGAAATCGGAGACGGAACCGTAGGCGTTGGAGGAATTGTCGCGGCTCCGGGTCGGACGGTAGTACGAGGTGTAGAAGAACAGGGTGTCCTGGACGATCGGTCCCCCGAAGTTGAGGACGGCCCAGTCACGGTCTTCGTCGAATTCGGAGGAACTGCCGGTGTCCCGGTCGCCCGTCATGCCGGAGGTCTGGACCTGGTAGCTCACGCCGCCGTGGAAGCGGTTGGTTCCCGACTTCGACACCGAGTTGATGGTGAATCCACCGGCCCGGTTGAAGTCGATGGCGGTGGCGCCACCCTTGACGATGGAGATCTGGTCGATGTCGTGCGACGAGGGCTCCGAAGCGAGGGTACCGAACAGCGGGAAGTTCACGTTGACGCCATCGAACTGGTAGACGTTGTCTTGGCCGCTACCGCCGGCGCTGGGACCCCGGAACTCGTTCTCGGTGTACTGCACGCCAGGGATCAGCTTGACCAGGTCGCGGTACTGCTGGCCGACCGGCAGGCTGGAGATCGTGTCGTGGGCCACGGCGGTCTTGATCTCCGAGGAGTTGACGTCGATGACCGGCGCGCTGCCGACCACCAGGATGACGTCCTCGATGACCTCGGAGCCCATGACGATGTTCATGCCGGTGTTCTGCTGCAGGAAGACATCGGCGGACCGCACCACGGAGTCCATGCCGTCCAGGCTGAACTGCAGGTCGTAGTTGCCCGGAGGCAGCTGTGGAAGTCGGTAGCTCCCGTCGGCCGCCGTGGTGGTGGTACGGGGACGAGGGGTTACGTCGGACGTGGCCTGAACCACCACTCCGGGCAGGGCCTCTCCCGTCGCGAGTGTTACTTGACCAGAGATCGAACCGGTCTGCTGCCCGAGAAGGGGCAACGCCGTCAGTAACAGGCCCAGCGAGAGCCAGTGAGTCTTCCTCATGAGGGGTTCCTCCGAGTTGGTCGGGTGACTGGGGTGCAACCCGACGAGGTTGGGTTTTCAAAGATGTCGTTCGATCCACCTACCCGTCATCGAACCGAAAGGCCGGTTGTCGGGGTCGACCCCCTGGGGCCGACGGCGATGGAGTCGAGCGACTAACGCATCGTAGTTGGTTGCAATGTAGCATGCGATCAGAAAGATGCGCAACGCTCCGTCGGTGGGATCTAGTCGGTGCCTTCCAGAGCGGCCCGCACGTGTCCGGCGGAACCTCGAAGTCGGTGCCGAGCTTCTTCCACGGATGCGCTCGTGCTCAGCATCACGATCGCCGTCTTGACCTCTCCGTCGGCCGCGTCGAGACTCCGCCGCGCCTCCTGAGGTGAGGCGTCGGTGGCGGCGACCACGATCCGTAGCGCCCGGTCGACCAGCTTGGCCGAACCCGGGCGTAGGTCGACCATCAGATTTTGGTAGGCCTTTCCCTGGCGCACCATGGCGGTCGTGGTCAGAGCATTGAGCACCGCCTTGGTCGCCGAGCCGGCTTTGAGGCGGGTCGAACCCGTCAGGATCTCTGGACCGGTGTCTAGGGCCAACACCAGGTCGGCGGCTCCTTCGACCTTGGCCAGGGGAGCGCAGGTAAGCAGGATGGTGCGCAGGCCCTGGGTCCTGGCCTGATCCAGCGCGCCGAGCACGAAGGCGGTCACCGAACTGGCCGAGATTCCGAGGACCAGATCGGGTGGATCGAGCGATCGGACGACATCCTGTCCCTCTGCATACTGGTCCTCGGCGCCCTCGCGGGCGGCAAAGACCGCATCGAGGCCGCCGGCGATGACGGCGCGGATACGCTCCGGGGCGGTACCGAACGTGGGCGGACATTCGGCGGCTTCGATGATACCCAGGCGACCGCTGGTTCCCGCTCCGACGAGGAGGACATCGCCCTCCTGTGCCAGCGCTTGTGCCATCCAGTCCGACGCCAGCGCGATCTCGTGCTCGCAGCGAAGAGCCCGCTCGATCCCGCGCCGGTCCTCCTCGAGGAGAAGGCGGACGATCTGCTCGTTCGTAGAGCGGTCCAGGTCATGGCTACTCGGGTGACGTGCCTCGGTGGTGAGGTCACTCCAGGTGGTCGTTCGTTGCGTCGGCAAGGGGATTCTCCTAGTCTGTGAACTCCGGCTGATTGGCGTTTCGCCCCGTGCTTCTCGCCGACCGGTTTCGCTATCTTCGCATCTTGCCGTAGTATCGGCAGCGTCACCCTCGTCCCCAGCCGAGGCGTTGGCGCAAAGGAGTCTCCATGTTGGAATCCCTTGCGGATGCCGTTCAGTGGGCTAGTAACGCTGTATGGGGTCCGTGGACCATTTTCTTACTGTTTGGAACCGGGGTTTTTCTCACCTTTCGGTTCCGATGCGTACAGATCACCCGCCTAGCGACAGCTCTGCGCAGCGTGGGACGCTCTTCGTCTGTCGACGAATCGAGCGGTGGCGTCCTCTCTTCGATCCAGGCCTTCATGACCGGCCTGGCGGGCTCGGTGGGCACCGGCAACATCGCGGGCGTCGCCACCGCCATCGTCGCCGGCGGGCCCGGCGCGGTGTTCTGGCTCTGGTGCTACGGCTTCGTCGCGACCGCCATCAAGCTGGCGGAAGCCGCGCTCTCGGTGCACTTCCGTCGTCCCGGTCACGGTCCCTTTTCGGCCGGACCGATGCAGTACCTGGAACACGGCATCGGCTCGCGGAAGCTGGCCCTGACCTACGCCCTCATCGCGGGGGTCGCGGCCCTGACCACCACCCCCTTCACCCAGTCCAACTCGATCGCAGTCGTCTTCGACAGCGAGTTGGGGGTCTCGCCCCTGATCTGTGGCATCGCGCTGGCCATCGTCTCCTGGCTGGTGGTGATCGGCGGGGTCCGCTCGATCGGCCGAGTGGCCGAGAAGCTGGCTCCCACCATGGTGGCGCTCTACCTGCTGGGCGGCACGATCGTGGTGTTCACCTTCGCCGCCGAGGTCCCGGCGACCCTGGCCCTGATCTTCCGGGCCGCCTTCACCGGCGAGGCGGCCGCCGGAGGCGCCGTCGGCACCGGCATGATGGTGGCCGTGCGCTACGGGTTGGCGCGCGGCATCTACGCCAACGAGGCTGGCTACGGCACCGCCGCCGTGGCCTACGGGAGTGCCCGGGGCTCCCATCCCGTGCGCCAGGGCTACAACGCGATGATCGAGGTCTACATCGTCTCCTTCGTCACCTCCTCGGTCTCCGCTCTGACCATCTTGGTGAGCGGTGTCTGGCAGTCCGGGGCCAACAGTACGGCGCTGGTCGCACAGGCCTTCGAAACCGCGATTCCCTACGGCGGCAAGGTGGTGCTGGTCTGCGCCCTGCTGTTTGGGTACACCACCATCATCGGTTGGGCGTACTACGGCGAGCAGTTCTTGCAGTACCTCGCCGGGCCGCGCATCGTCCTGCCGTACCGCTGGATCTACTGCATCCTGATCGTGTTCGGGGCGACCACCAGCGTCGATCTGGTCTGGGCCTGGGGCGACCTGATGAACGGGCTCCAGATCTTTCCCAACCTGATCGGGGTGCTGGGACTGTCGGGCGTCGTCGCCGCCCTCCTGCGCGGCACGACGGCGGAGGGCGAGGCCTGATGACTTCCACTGCCTTGCGCTATCGGGTGCGACCGATCGAGCTCGAGCTCAAGCACACCTTCCGCCTGTCGCGGGGGGCCAGCGACCGGCGCCACAACCTGGTGGTCGAGATCGAGTCGGAGGGGCTGGTCGGCTACGGCGAGGCCGCTCCGATCCCGCGCTACGCGCAGGACGCCGAATCCGCCCATCGGGCCATCGATCAGATGCTGTCAGCCCTCCAGGACCCGATCGACTTCGAACCCGAGCTGTCGCGAGTGGCCGTGGCCGACCAGCCGGCGGCCGTGGCCGCGGTCGATATGGCGCTGCGCGATCTCCAGGCCAAGCGGCAGGGGGTGCCCTGGTACCAGACCCAGGGTCTCGATCCGGAGACCATCCAACCGACCTCCTTCACGATCGGGCTCGACTGTCCCGAGGTGGTGGTGCAGAAGGTGCGCGAGGCCGCCGGGTTCCACGCTTTGAAGGTGAAGATGGGGCTCGACAACGACCGCGAGATCCTCGCCGCGGCGCGCCGCGCCACCGACCAACGGCTGCGCGTCGATGCCAACGAGGGATGGACGCTGCACGACGCTCAACAGCGGCTCGATCAGCTGGTCGAGCTGGGGGTAGAGCTGGTCGAACAACCGCTCCCCGCGGGGGAGCTGGCGGCGATGCGGGAACTCAAACGCACCAGCCCGCTGCCGCTCTTTGCCGACGAGAGCGTGCAAAGCCTCGAGGACATCCCGCGTCTGGCCGAAGCCTTCGACGGGGTCAACATCAAACTCATGAAGTGTGGCGGCATGGGCCCCGCCCTCGAGATGATCGCGGCGGCTCGCCGCCACGGCCTCCAGGTGATGCTGGGCTGCATGGTGGAGTCGTCGCTCGGGATCTCTGCGGCCGTGCAGCTCTCTCCGCTGGTCGACTTCGTCGATCTCGACGGCAACCTCCTGATCCGCAACGACCCGTTCGGTGGCCTCGAACTGCATGCGGGCCGGCTCTTGCCTTCGGGCCAGCCCGGCCTCGGCGTGTGGCCCCTCGACGCCGCCCCTCGGCAAGGATGTACGGCGTGAGCTGCGTCATCGGCATCGACGCCGGCGGCACCAAGACGGTGGGGCTCCTGGCCGACCTCGACGGCAACGTCCTGCGCCAGGCGCGGGCCGGGGGAGCCAACCTCCTGGCCCACGGCGAACTCGAGGTGGAGAAGTCCCTCTTTCAGGTCATCGACGCGCTCGAGGCGCCCACCCCTCCCGCCGCCGTCTGCCTCGGCATCGCCGGCGCCGCCGGCGAAGAGGAGCAGCAGCTGCTGCGGCAGGTCCTACGACGCTTCGGCTTGCGCCAGCCGATCCGCATCGTCAACGATGCCTTCGTAGCCCTGGTAGCTGGAGCGCCGGCCGGCGTCGGCATCGTCGTCGTGGCCGGCACCGGTTCGATCGCCTACGGCGTCGATCCCGCCGGGACCAGCGCCCGCTCGGGCGGCTGGGGGTACCTGCTCGGCGACGAGGGTTCGGCCTTCTGGCTCGGGCACGCGGCGGTGCGCCAGGGGATCCGGGCCGCCGACGGCCGTGGCCCGGCCACCACCCTCTACGAGCGCATCTGCGCCGAGGTCGGGGTCGATGTGCCCTCGGGCCTGGTGCAGTGGTTCTACGATCAGGAACTCTCCCGCTACCGCGTGGCCCAGCTCGCTCGCATCGTGCAGTCGGCAGCCGACGAGGGGGACGAAGCGGCGCGCAGCTTGTTGGACCAGGCCGCCCAGCACCTGGCGCGGGCCGCCCGCGCCGTCGCCAAACGCCTGCACTACCCCGAGACCTTCCCACTCGTCCTCTCGGGAGGAGCCTTCAAGGCCTGTCCGAGCCTCTTCCAACGGGTCGAGGCGAGCCTCGACCTGCCGCAGGCCGAGGTCGTGCGGCTCGAGGTCCCGCCGGCCACCGGGGCCGTCACCCTGGCCCTGCAACTGCTCCGCGATGGCTGAGCGACGGCTCATCGTCAACGCCGACGACCTCGGTCGCAGCGTCGGCATCAACGACGGCATCTTCGAGGCCCACCAGCGGGGGATCGTCACCAGTGCCACGCTGATGGTGGGGCAGCCCGCAGCCCGCGACGCCGCCGAGCGACTGCGGCGCCACCCTGATCTCGGCGTGGGATTGCACGCCACCCTGACCGGAGCTCCTCCCACCCTGCCGGCCGACCGCGTGCCGAGCCTGGTGGACGCCGAAGGCGAGCTACCGCGTCGACCCGAAGGGGCCCCCGGCCAGCGCTTCGCCCAGGCGCGACCCGACGAGGTGCTGGCCGAGGTGGAGCACCAGCTCCGTCTTTTCCGCGACCTCACGGAGCGTGACCCCACCCACCTCGATGCCCACCACCACTCCCACCGACAGCCGGTGGTGCTGGAAGCGCTCCTGACCGTGGCTCGGCGTCTGGAGATTCCGGTGCGGCGGAGTTCGAACGCCATCGCCGCGCGGCTGGAGGAGGTCGGGGTCGCCACCACCGACCACTTCGACGAGACCTTCTACGGCGCC
>JAUIDB010000040.1 GCA_030429235.1 Thermoanaerobaculia bacterium
CCCACACCACGCGAGATTTGCGCCGAGCGGCAGGGCCTACGGCCCTGGCGCGACAGCACAAATCCTCTCGCCCCGGCTATTCCCGAGCGAACGCGAAGGAATGGTCGGGGCGAGAGGATTTGAACCTCCGGCCTCACGATCCCGAACCGTGCGCTCTACCAAGCTGAGCTACGCCCCGATTCCCCGCGTGGGCAGCGAAGAATACTCGTCTCACCGGGATCCGTCAACCGGCAGCCGCCCCCGGGACCTAGACCGCCCCTCTACCGCGTCGCGGCTGCGGTCTCGGGATCCGCCGCGATGCAGTACAGATACTTCCTGCCTCGCAGAAACATCTCGTTCCCGACGACGGCGGGGGAAGCGTCGAACCCGTCGTCGAGTTGGTTGGTCACGACCGGCTGAAAGGAGCCGTCTGCCTCGAGCACGGTGATCCTGCCGTCCCGTGACGACACGTAGACGTGGCCACCTGCTCCCACGAGAGATGCATACGCACCATCGATCTCCTCGAGGCGCTGGGGGCCGACGAGGACCTTGCCAGTGGCGGCCTCGAAGACGGTGAGAATGCCCTTGTTGTGTTTGAGCATGAAGAGCTTGCCGTCGTAGAGCAGCGGCGACGGGACATAGGGAGTATCGCGAGCATACTGCCAGCGCAGCGCTGCCGCCGGATCCTCCGAAGCCTGGGCGAGTTCGATCGCCTTCAGATCGTTGCCCCGAAAGCCGCCCATCACGTAGGCCACGCCGTCCGCCGCTACCGGCGTGGGGATCGCGTTCAGAGTGGTGCCTCCGATCGACCAGAGGATCTCTCCGGTGGCCAGGTCGTAGCCGTGCACTTTGTGCGTACCGTTGACCACCACCTGGGGTCGACCGTTCACCTCGACGATCAGCGGTGTGGCCCAGGAGGTCGGCTCCTCGCGTGGCTGTTTCCACCTCTCCTGGCCGGTCCTCTTGTCCAGGGCCACCAGGAACGAGTCGCCTTCGTGATCCCAGGTAATGACCACGGTGTCACCGTGCAAGGCTGGCGAGGCGCCCTCTCCGAAACCGTTGCGGGTGGTCATGACTCCGAGATCGGTGCTCCAGAGCGGCTCGCCGGCCAGGTCGTAGCCGAAGATCCCGAACGACCCGAAGGAGACGACGAGAACCTCACCGTCGGTCACCGGAGACGCCGACGCGCGAGTGCTGTGGATGTGCATACCTTCGTGCGGCACCGCCTTGGCGGCCGTGCGCTGCCAGCGGACCGTACCGGTCGCTCGATCCAAGGCCAGCACCACGAACTCGACCGACCCCTCGGGATGGACGACGAAGTCCCCCTCCGGCATGGGGGGAGCGAGCGCGGTGGCTAGAAAGACCTGGTCGCGCCAGACGATCGGCGAAGCGTGACCGGTGCCCGGAACCTCCACCTTCCAGCGTACGTTCTCGGTTTCCGACCAGCGGATCGGAGGCTCGGCGCCCGGGGCTTCCCCGGTGCCCAGTGGGCCCCGCCACTGGGGCCAATCCTCACCCTCGGTGGGGACCGAGAACAGCGCCGACTCCACAGCCAGTGACAAGACAAGAAGGAGAAGGACCAGTGGAACTCTAAATCGGGTCATGGTGAACCTCCCGCAGATGGTGAGCGACCGAGTCGTCGAGGGCTGTGCGGCAGAGTCTAGTTCAAAAAAAGGGGCCGCTCCGAAGAGCGGCCCCGTCGGATCGAGACCACGACCCGAGGTTTACAAGAGCTTGACGACCCGATCGGCAAGACCGGTCTCACCGAGCATGACCGTCAGGTTGGAGGTCTCGGCCACCCGCTCGAGCACCTCGAGTTCCCGGAGACGCATCAGCGCCGGGTTGGACTCGAAGATTCGGGCAGTGTTGGCCTGCGAACGCATGGCAGCGGTCTCCTCACGCCGCGTGACCAGGTTGGCCTCCGCGGCCTTCCGGGCTTCGGTCACCCGGTTGAGGAGGACCTTCATGTCACCCGGCAGGATGACGTCACGGATTCCGAGATCACCGACCTCGAGGCCGACGGCGGTAGCCCGCTCGCGGACCAGCCCCTCGAGTTCGTCGGCCACCTCGTCCTTCTGGGAGAGGAGGTCGTCGAGCCCACGGGACCCGATCGCGCCGCGCAGCGCCAACTGTGCCTCGCGGTACAGCACCTGCTCGTACGAGTCGACCAAGGTCGCCGCCGTCACCGGGTCGACGACCCGGAAGGTCACCACTGCGTTCAGACGCAAGGTGACCTTGTCGGCGGTCATGATCTCCTGACCGCTGACATCGAGCACCTGCTCCCGCAGATCGACCAACCGCACCGAGGTCCGCGCGACGTTCCGCCACAGGGCGTAGCGTCCCGGAGCCAGGGTCTCGGACAGACGACCATCGACCAGGAGCAACCCGGTCCAACCGATGTCGACCACCGCCTCCTCCAGGAAGCGGTCGGACGTACCCCGGTTGAGGATGACCGCGAGTTCGCGGTGCACGAACCGCGGTTCCCGCGCCTCGACCACCTCGACCCGAACCTCTCGGAACACAGTCCAGGCGGCCCACAGACCACGCCCCAGGATCGTCACGAAGCGGCCATCGACCCAAACCAGGGCTCGCTGGTCATCTCGTAGGTCCAGAACGACGGCCTCGTCTGCCAAGGCCCCAGAACGCACGATGACGTCCAGATCCTCGGACTCGACGAAGGTGTCCCGAACCGAGCACCGGACGACCCGCACCCGAAAGAGCGGGTCGATCAGCCAGTGCCGTCCCGGTCGGAGAACCTTCCGGAACACGCCGTCCCGGTACAGGAAACCGCGTTCGTACTGCTTGATCTTGATCCACCGAATCATGGGGGATCTCCTTCCGTTGTCTGCCCTCGGGTCCATCCCGAGGGCCGGTTGCGGGGTCGGCGAAACCACGTCTGGATCCGACGTCCCGTTCTCGATTGCCGGCCTTCCGGAAAGACCGACGCGGCTACCTATCTCTACACCGGGGTTCGCGTAGCGATCTCCGTGACATCACCGGAAGCCCGCAGAACGCGCCCACCACACGCTCGACTGCGGAGCGGCGACGAAACTTCCCACCTCGACCCGTCACCGGCTCGATCGTCGATCTGCCTTCGAAGGAAGGCAGCTGCGTCGATGTCGCGGGTGACGGAGTGGTCGGGGGTCTCGTCGCGGCTACAAGGCGTCGTGACGTGCTGCCACGGCCATGGACCCCGAAGGGTCGCTGGCTGTAACCGGCGGTGGTTCGTTGGGCTTCCGGATCCGTCGATTGGAAAGGGACCTGGGTAAGGTCTAGAGGTTTGGCATGGGATTCGAACCCACGACTCCCGAATTAACAGTTCGGTGCTCTACCAGCCTGAGCTAGCCAAGATGCAATCTCAATGCATCGACTCCGATCCCACCATCGCTAGATTCCGTCGCGGAATACGCGTCGCCAGAGGCTAACGCACCGCTCGGCCCGGTGTTGTCGGTACTTCTATCGTTACTGTCTCCTGCTACGTCGTGATGGGTTGGCACAAAAGAAAAGAGCCCTCTGGGTCTCCCCAGAAGGCTCTCGAATCGGCTCGATACGAGAGTGCCGTCTAGGTAGGGGCCTCATCTCCGTGGTCCGCGAAGCGCGTCCGGATCCAGAGCGGTGCCTGACCACCCATCTCCACACCGTCGGAGCATTCGAAGGCCACCGGGCAATACCCGATCTGCCCTTCGAGAGCCTCGACGGTCTCGGCGACGATTCGCGATTCTGGTTTCTGTGTATCCACGGTCTGTTTGTGGCTCCGTTCGTTCGTCAATCGACTTCTTCCGGGGAAGGGGACGGATTTTCCTGGTAGGTCACCCTTCTGTCAACCCCCATTTTTGGAATGGTCTCCCCGATATCCCCGTCGAACCGCTGCTGTCCCGCGCCACCACTCCTCTGAGGAATCCCACAGGCGAGCGGAAGACCGACCACGATTGTCGACTTGCCATCGCGCCGAGCCGGTGCATCGTGACATCCAGGCTCGAACTACAATACTGCAGCGTCCGCACCACCGACCGAACTACGGGAAGCTCCATGACGATCTCTACCCTGACCGATCTTTTCTTCGCCGCGATGGACCACGACAAGCCGAACTGCTTGCAGAGCAAACGGGACGGTCGGTTCCAACCGCTCTCGAGCCGGGAACTTCGGCAGCGCGTCCAGATCCTGACCGCAGCTTTGGTCGAACTAGGAGTCGAACCAGGAGACCGAGTGGCCCTCATGGCCGAAAACGGCCTTCATTGGCCGACGGTGGACTTCGCTACGCTGTGCGCCGGCGCCATCCAGGTGCCGATCTACCCGACGCTGTTGCCCGACGATCCAGACCAGACGTTGTACATCGCCAACGATTGCGGCGCCAAGGTCCTGTTCGTCCAGGGTCGAGAGCGATTGGAGGTGCTGCTCGAGCGTCGTGCAGAACTCCGTGCGCTCCAGCACTTGATCCTGATCGAGGAAGGTGCCAGCCCCGGACCGGGCTACGACACGTTGGACAACCTGCTCGATCGCGAGGCCGGCGCCTCGGACGACTTCGAACAACGGGCACGCCAAGTCGCCCCCGACGACCTCGCCACCTTCATCTATACCAGCGGCACCACCAGCAACCCCAAGGGCGTCATGCTGACGCACGGGAACATAACCTCCAACGTCGTCGATGGCCTGCGGTGCATCGATCTGCAGCCAGATACAGTCGCCCTCTCCTTCCTGCCGCTGTCCCACTCCTTCGAGCGGGCGGTCGACTACATGTACTTCCTGCAAGGCGTGTCGATCGCCTACGCCGAATCGATCCCTCAGGTGGGAGCCAACATGATGGAGGTCCAGCCCCAGGTCTTCGTGTCGGTCCCCCGGGTGTACGAAAAGGTCCAGGCCAAGATCTACGACGGAGTCTCGCAGGCGCCGGCATTGCGGCAGAAGATCTTCCATTGGGCCGTCGCCGTGGGCGCCCGCAATCTCCAGCACCGTATGGATCGGACGCGTCCCGGCGGACTGGAGGGGATCAAGCTCAGCCTGGCCGACAAGCTGGTGTTCGGCAAGATCCGCGAACGGATCGGAGGGCGGCTCGTCTTTGCGATCTCGGGGGGTGCCCCCCTGGGCAAGGAGTTGGCTGAGTTCTTCTGGGGGGCCGGGATCCCGATCTACGAAGGCTACGGCCTGACCGAAACCTCGCCCGTGCTCACGGTCAACCGTCCGGGACGGGTGCGGATGGGGTCGGTCGGACCGGCGATCCCCAACGTCGAGTTGAAGATCGCCGACGATGGCGAAATCCTGGCCCGCGGACCGAACGTCATGCAGGGCTACTTCAACAACGAGACCGCGACCGCCGAGGCGATTCAGGGCGAGTGGTTCCACACCGGAGACATCGGAGTCCTCGACGACGACGGGTTCCTCTTTATCACCGACCGCAAGAAGGAGCTGATCGTCAGCGCCTACGGCAAGAACGTGCCACCGGCCAAGGTCGAGGAAGCGATGAAGAGTAGTCGCTTCATCTCTCAGGCGGTGGCCCTCGGAGACAAGCGGAAGTTCATCGCCGCGTTGCTGGTTCCGAACTTCGAAGCCCTGCAGGCCTGGGCGACGTCCGAGGGACTCAGCGGCGGCGAGGCGGAGTTGATCGAACAGAACGCAGTACGCGAGCTCTTCGCCCGCGAAGTCGAAGCGGGCAACGAACGGCTGGCCCCCTACGAAGAGGTCCGAGCCTGGACCCTACTACCGACGGAGTTCTCGATCGAAGGTGGCGAGTTGACCCCGACTCAGAAGATCAAGCGGCGCATCGTCAACGAAAAGTACGCCGAGCAGATCGACGCGATGTACGCTGCGGCCGCGCGTGCTCACCACTCCTGAGTCTTCCCTCCTCTGCTCTCTGACCATGTCCGGCGCCCTCACGCTCGCGGTTCGACCCGACGGCATCGCTACTCTCCGCTTCGACCTCCCCGACTCGCCCGTCAACCTGATGAGTCTGGCCGTACTCGAGGAGTTCTCGGCGGTGCTCGAAGAGTTGGCCAGCCGCGATGACATCGAGAAACTGATCCTGCTGTCGGGCAAGGAGAGTGGATTCGTCGCCGGCGCCAGACTCGAGGAGATCGAGGGAGTCGACGATTCCCAGATCGCGGCCGGCGTGGCCCGTCTGGGGCAGAGCATTACGAATGCCTGGGAGAATCTGCCGTTCGTCACCGTGGCGGCAATCGACGGAGCCTGCATGGGAGGCGGCACTGAACTGTCCCTGGCCTCCGACTACATCGTGGTCAGCGATCGCCCTGGACTGCGCGTCGGACTCCCCGAGATCAAGATCGGCATCATTCCGGGGTGGGGCGGCTGCGTTCGGCTGCCCCGGCGAATCGGCGTCCGGGACGCACTGGACCTGATCGTGCGCGGAGGCGACGTCGATGGGCGTAGAGCCTTGAAGCTCGGTCTGGCCGACCACCTGGTCCCGGCGTCCCAGTTCCATCGGGCCCTGCTGACAGTGGTCGTGGCGCTCCCCAGCGACAAGCCCCCGCGTCGCAATCTGACCGGGAAGAAGTGGTACGAACGCAACCGGGCCAGCCGTGGCGTCCTCTTCGAGCAGTTCCGGAAGCAGACCCTGGCTCGTACCGGCGGCCGCTATCCCGCGCCACTGCGTGCGATCGAGGTGGTGCGTCTGGGGATCGAGCTGGGTGCCGCGGCAGGGTACGAAGCCGAAGTGCGTTCGATCGGGGAACTGGCTACCTCCCGAACCTGCAAGAACCTGATCCGCGTCTTCCGACTCAGTGAACGGGCCCGGCGCAGCCGCTCGCAAACTCCCCTGCCACCCCCCCGGGCAGTAGGGGTTCTGGGCGCCGGTGCGATGGGATCCTCGCTCGCGTTCACTGTGGCCCGACGAGCGAATCTCGCGGTCCGACTCCTGGACCCCGATCGCACCGCTCTGGAGGCCGCCGCGGCCGCGTCCTGGAGTTCCTTCCACCGAGACGTGCGACGCGGACGGCTCAGCCTGCCGGAGGCGGAACGACGCCAGGCTCTGCTCCGTCCGGCGCTCGGACTCTCTGGCCTCGAACCCTGTGGCCTGGTTCTGGAGAACGTCTTCGAGGATCTCGACCTCAAACAAGAGGTTCTCACCGACGTCTCGCGGATCGTGGGTCGCGACGCTGTGCTGGTCACCAACACCTCCTCTCTGACGGTGGCGAACATCGCCTCGACCCCCGGCCTCATCGGTCCCGAGCGATTGATCGGCCTGCACTTCTTTCGGCCGGTCTCCAAGATGCAATTGGTCGAGGTCGTAGCGGGCCCCGCCACCGATGAAGCCACGATCGCCAGGGCCGAGCAGTTCGTGCGGGCACTCGGCAAGACCCCGATCCGGGTCGCCGACTCGCCTGGATTCCTCATCAACCGAATCCTGTACTTCTACCTCGTCGAAGCTCTCTGGTTGCTCCATGAAGGGTACCCGGTGGACGAGATTGACCGCACAATGGAGGCCTGGGGTATGCCGATGGGGCCCTTCGCGGTGCTCGACGAGATCGGCATCGATGTCGCGGTGAGCGTGGCCCGGCAGTTGGGTGAGACCTTCGGATCACGGCTTCCGCTCCCTCCCTGGATCGAGACTCTGGTCGAGGACGGCCGGTTGGGTCGGAAGTCGCAGCGGGGCTTCTACCACTACGAAGGAACCACTCGAGGTACGGTCGATAGAGACCTGGCCGATCGTCTCGAACTGCAGTTGATACCGGCGATCCATCACAACCGCGAACCGCTGGACCGGCTCACCCTGAGAATGGTCGACGAGGCCGTCCGCTGTCTCGACGAGGGCGTGGTCGAAGACGAGAATCAACTGGATCTCGCCATGATCCTCGGCACCGGGTTTCCCCCGTTCCGGGGCGGGCTCATCCGCTGGGCTAGTCGCCAGGGGCCGCGCGAGGTTCTGGAGACCCTGGAACGCATCACGGCGGGCAGCGGCGATCGCTTCCACCCCTCCGACGCCCTGCGCCGGCGCGCCGAGCGCGGCACCTTCTAGCGACTACTCGTCGGCGAGGATTTCGGCGATGACCACGGTCACGTTGTCGAGCCCACCGCGGTCGTTGGCCTGATCGACGAGTCGCCGACAGTGCTCCTCGATCGGCATCTCGGAAGCCATCTCGCGCGCAACCTCCTCGTCCTCGAGCATGGTGGTGAGGCCGTCGGAACAGAGGATGTAGCGATCACCCGGCTCGACCTCGACCTCTCGCACGTCGACGACGACCTCGCTCTCGCCTCCGAGGGCCCGGGTCACGACGTTCTTCAGGGGATGGGCCCGAGCCTGCTCGGCGGACAGGTAACCGGCCACGACCTGCTCGTTCACCCAGGTGTGATCCTGAGTCAGTAGTTCGAGTTCGCCGTTCCGAAACCGATAGGCGCGCGAGTCACCGACGTGGGCTACGGCCGCGACACGTCCCTGCAGCAGGAGTCCGACCACGGTCGTGCCCATACCGATGAGCGATCCGTCGTGCCGGATCGCTCGCAGAACCTTGTCGTGGGCCATACGAACCGCCGTCTTGAGACGGTTCGAGTGCCGTGACACCCGCGCATCGTAAACAAACGGCCAGGTCGTATCGTGGTCGGCCGTCTGCTCGACGAACTCCTGGACCGCCTTCACCGCGATCCGAGACGCAACCTCGCCATGGTTGTGCCCACCCATGCCGTCAGCCACGACGACCATGCGGTGTTCCGGATCGATCCCGAAGCAGTCCTCATTGTGATTGCGCGCTCGTCCCACATCGGAGAGGCCACAGGCTCGAACTCGGATCATCGCTCAATCTTACCGAAGATGCCGCCGAGTAGGGACTTCTTCTTCCCCGCCTCCAAACGCTGAATCGCCTGCTCGATCACCGGATCCTCACCTCCCCATCGGAGGGCGTCACGATAGAAACGGATCGCGTCCTCCGGACGATTCGCCATGGCGTGGATCTGGCCCGCCAACTGGTGGTAGGAGACCTTCATCGGCTCGAGTTCGCAGGCCTTGGCGATCGCCTCACAGGCCTGCGGCAGGTAGCGGTCGACTTCACGACAGGCGCGCGCCAGGTGGTGCCAAGCCAGGGCGCTGCGGGGGTCCGCCTCGGTGGCCCGCCGAAAGTTGTCGGCGGCCTCGATCGCGTTCTTGGCCTTGAAGGCCCGCACTCCGCGCTGCATGTAGGCCTTGAACAGTTGGCTGGGATCGGCCTTCGACTGGCCTACCGTACCCTGGGCGATCTCCTGATCGTGCTCCCGCCGTTGCATCGGGTTCGACAGCACGTTGAAGGCCTGGGTGATCTCCTGGAACGCGGTCTCGGCCTCGACCTTGGCGTCGCCCTGAAAGCGATCGGGGTGCTTCTCCCGCGTCAGTTCGAGAAAGCGACGACGAATCGCATCGGTCGATGCGTTGCGGTCGACTCCCAGAATCGTATAGAAATCCTTCGCCATTCCTCTTTCCCGAACTCTATTGCGATTTTACTCGATAGAGACGTTGCGCTGTCGACCTTACCGCATCCGGTACGTTGCGATCGCGAGATAGGTTCCGTAGATCTCGCACCGACAGCCGTGGCACGAGACGCACCGAGATCCCCACCGGTGTCCGCGGGTTCGAAATCAAGCCCAGGGCGATGGGGTACTTCCCCACCCAGCGGCGTTGGCGCGAGATGTACTCGAGCACCTCCTCCACGACGGTACGACTGCGGCTGAGGTGCTCGATCTCTTGGTCCGACATCGGGTTGTTGGTGAGGACCGACATCGCGACCTGCACGTTGTTGTCGCGGATCAGGACGTTGCGAAGTTGCTTGGAGGCTCCACGGGTCAGCTTGAGTCGCACCGGAATGGGCAGGAGGTGGATCTGTGAATCCGACAGTCCCGTCTGCTCGTCGATCTCGCCTTCGGCGGGCTCCTGACGCACGGCCTCGATCGCAGCCGCTACCTCGTCGTCGGTCGCCTCGACGATCTCCTGGTCTTTGACCTCGGGGACCTCGACGACTTTGGCCTGGCCCTCGAGAAGGTGCGCCCGGTATTCGGAGATGCGCCGTCGTGCGTAGGCGGTCAACCCCGGGTTGCGCTCGAGCGCTTCGAGGAGTTCGGGGACCGCCGAGATCCGGTCCTGCCGCAGCAGGAAGACCTCCTGCATGTCGGCCGGCAACCGCGGGGCCAGATCCATGAGCAGGTCGACCGGCACGTCGCGACGACGCAGCACGGCCCCCAGGACCTCACCATCCCGACTGTGGTTGGCGAAGTACCGCAGCATCCGGGCGTCCGCGTCGTGCTGAATCAGCGGCACCAGGAACCGTGTTTCCAGACTGCCGAGCGTCTCGCGGGCCGTTTGGGCGATCGCCGGATCGGAGTGATCGGTCAGATGGACCTGCACGAACACGAGTTCGGCCGGCTCGACGGGCAGGAGTCCCTGGGCCGCGAGCTTCGACAGTTCGGGATTCTCCCCCGACAAGACCTGTTCGATGAGGGGAGACCGCTCCACCTGTGTCTCCTTTAGTCTCTCGCCGCCCCAGCGGCAACCCGCGGCCGACCGTTCTCCACCCGCGCGTTGGCGGGGGCGAGGTCGCGCCACGCGGACCGAGCGTCAGACCGTTCGGCGACGGTGAACTCCTGGGCCCGCAAGGTCAGTTCGACGCGGCCTTCCCGCCGCTCCTCGGAGCCGTAGGGCTCTCCGTTCACCTCGACTTGCACGGCGCCGATATCACCCAGCACCAGAGATACCGAGTCCTCCGCCTCGTACTGCACGCTCTCCCCTTGCACCCTGAGTTCGCTGATCTGACGCCGACCGTCGACCCGTGCCTCGACCCAACAGTCACCGGTGAAGCTCAACACGACCCGTAGGGGCGCACTGCTCTCGGCGCCGTTCGTCGATTCGAGTGTGGCGGCTTCGCGCTCGATCGGCATCGGCCGAGAGGGCGAGGAAGCGAGATCTCCCGGTTGTGTCCGCACTGCCGCCGGTGCCACGGACGGCGCATCACTGGGACCGGTGCCGCTCGACCGGCTGGTGGAGGCCTCGGCGGGGGGCTCGGCGGCCGAACCCAAAGCCGACGCCCTCCGTTGGCTCAGCACCACGTAGACCACGAGCAGGACGACCAGGCTGCCGAGGGCGATCGCCACCCACATCGGAATCCCAGAGCCTGACTGGTGGAATGCGTCGTCCGGCTCCTCTTCCTCTACCTCACCCTTCTGCTGCCGTTCGGCCACCAGAAAGTAGTTGACGACTTCATCGGCATCGAGCCCTACGTACTGGGCGTAGTTGCGCAAGAAGCCTTTGGCGAAGATCGTCGCGGGCAGCACATCGAATCGATCGTCCTCCAGCGCTTCGAGATAGCGCATCCCGATCTTGGTTGCGTCGGAGACCTGCCGCAGAGTCAGATTCCGCACTTCGCGCTGCTTGCTCAACCAGCGACCGAAAGATGGTGAATCACCATCTTCCCACGGAGGCACCGAAGGATGGCTCGCAGTCGGGGTCGGCGATGGCTTACGGCGCTTGCGGCGCGACATGGAACTCCTGGATCGATCGAGTCGGCTGGAAAGTCGAGCGTCGGGACGCCCTATTGTATGGTGAATAAGGATTTTACGAAAGTACGCCCGTTGCCGTCGAGTGCGGCCTCAGCCGGCGAGAAGCTCAGCCCGGCGGCGCACCGCCGCCGCGATCCGCCGATCCGAGGCCACGGCCCTCAGATCCGGCTTCTTCAGCAAGGGCAGAACCGGCAACACGACCTCCGTCGGAGAGCGCGGATTGCGGCACAGCGCCACGCGGATCGGGTAGCGCGATCCCCAGCGGCGATCGCGAGCCACGACCCTCAGCACCGCCGGCGACACGCTGTCGCTCGAGACCCAGGGCAGCACCTGTCCTTCGGTGAGTCGAGGATTCTCCAGCAGCGCTCGACAGACTCTCGGATTGCGATCCTGACCCAGCAGCTGGATCAAACGAGGTGAAGCCCGGCGCGCCAGGTTGACGCGTTCTCCCACGGCCAGGGCCGGCAATCGCTCGGCGAGGCGCAGTTCGGCGGCACGACGAATCTGGGGGCGAACGCGAGTCTCGGAGGCGAGTGCGCTGAGATCACGCCAGTAGAGTCCCGGCACCAACTGCACGGCCCAGGCCAACGGCAAGGCACGTTGACGCACCAGAAGAGCCCGTACCTCGTAGAGGGCCAGGAGTCGCGGCACGGCGTGTAGCTTGCGAACGATCCCCTCGTCGCAGTAGGGGTTCTCCAATACTGCTCTGACATCGGCGGGCTCGAACTGGGACGCCCAGACCTCGACGAGTTCGATCAGGCGGTCGCCGGCCACGGTTGCGAGTTCGAATCTCAGATCGTCTGGGACGTCGGGCGGCATTGACTTAGACTATCGTGTCGCCGCCGCCTCGCGTCCACCTCGATGCGGCTCCCACTCCCCGCAACTTCCCTCGACGGAGGGACTGGACTGTCATGACCCGGATCGCCAACCTGCACCAGCACATCGAGAATCAGAACTGGGACGCCCTCGAGGAGGAGTGGCTCGCAGCGATCGAGGCCAAACCGATCGACGTCGCGGGATTGATCGCGCTGCTCGAACTCCTGGGCGATTCGGGAGAATCCAAGCGGGCGTCCTTCCTCTACGAACTCCTGGCCGACCAGTTGACGGCCCGATCCCAGTGGGAGGAACTCCTCGATCTGCAGCACCACTATCGAGCGATCTTCGGCGAACACCTGACCCACCGGGAGGTACTCGATACCCTGACTGCGCTCTACGAGGACTCGGAACTCTTCCACACCCTGGCGGACAAGGTCGGGCTCCACCGCGCCACCGACAACATGCCCAAGATCTGGACCAAGGTCGACAAGCTCCATGGCCTGATGGACCTGGCCCCCGGTACCATCGTCGAGATGAAGGGACAGGGAGCCGGCCGGGTCGACGAGGTCAACATTCAGCTGGGCTCCTTCAAGGTCGATCTCGGTAAGACGCGTCCCGTCAGCGTCGGCTTTGCGGCCGCGCCGAAGATGCTGCGTCCCCTCCCCGTACATCACGTCCTCTATCGGCGGGTCGCCGATCCGGCCAGCTTGGAGAAGCTGGCCGCCGAGCACCCCGACGAGTTGATCCAGGTCACCCTCGAGAGCTACGACGACCCGATGACCGCCAACGAGATCAAGACCGCGCTGTCGGGGATCGTTTCGGACCGCAAGTGGACCTCCTTCTGGAACAAGGCGCGCAAGAACTCTCGTTTGATGGCCCTGCCGGGTGCTCGCCAGCGATACCAGTGGGCCGCCAGCGCCGACGACGCTGTGACCGTGCTCGAAGAGCGGTTCTCGAGCGCGCCGTTGCCCGAACAACTCGATCTCTTCAAGGCCCATGCCGAGCGAGATCCAGAACTCCGAGAGACCATGGTTTCCCATCTCCGCGACGAAGCCGCCTCGCTGGTAGACTCGGATCCCGCCTCTGCCTACCAGATCGGAGTCGCCCTGGATCGGGCCGGCCACCAAGAATCCCAGGCCGCCTGGTCCCCCGGAGAACTCCTCGCTGCCGCTGACGATCCCTCCCGATTCATCGAGAACCTCGCGGACCGATCGCTGCGCGAAGACGCCTACCAACGCCTGTCGGCGGTACGAGACGACTGGATCGAGACCTTCGGCCAGGCGATGCGACGGGAGTCGGAAGCCCGCACCCTCGAGTTCCTCAGCCAGCAACTCACCGCGGCCGACGCGACCGAGACCCTGGACCGTGCCCTCGGCGACCTACTGAACCAGCCCCAGAGGTCTCCCGGCGGCTTCACCTGGTTGGCCGAACGAGCCGCCGAAGAGGAAGCACTCCTAACGCGCAGCCCTCTGCGGCTCTTCCAACGAATTCTCGATGCGCTGGGTGATAGCGCCTTCCAGAGCCAGCGCAAGAGACTCCTGGCGCTACTCGACTCGGGCGGTACCATCCCCCGCCTGGTGCATCGCTTCGACCTCGACCAGGCTCGCCGAGCGGAAGATGTGCTGAGCCGTGCGGCCGGGCTCGAGGACTACCAGAAGACACCGTTGAGCAACGCCATCCAGCTTCGCTTTCCGGAACTTCGCAAGTCGGACATCGAACCGCTCTACACCCTCGAAACCTCGCTCGAGTCCAAGCGAGCCGAATTGAAGGAGCTGCTGGAGGTCGAGATTCCCGCCAACCGCAAAGCGATCGAAGAAGCGAGAGAACTCGGTGACCTGCGCGAGAACTTCGAGTACAAGAGCGCTCGCCAACGGCACGAGTACCTTTCCTCGATCGCCACGCTGCTGAACCGCGACCTGTCGCGGGCACGTGTGATCAACTTCGACACCGTCGACCCCAGCACCGTTCGGCTCGGGACCCGAGTCACACTCGGAAACGACTCTGGAAAGGAGCTCGGCTACGCCATCCTGGGACCGTGGGAGAGCGATCCCGACTCTGGGGTGCTGTCCAACGAGTCGGAACTCGCAGCCCGGCTGCTCGGCCTCGCCCCCGGAGACGAGATCGAGATCGATGACGGGCCCTTCGTCGTCCGTTCGATCGAGGTCTATTCCGCCTGACGTGCCTTCTCGATCGGCACTGGTAGCGGCGAGCCCGAAGGCTCACTCACTGGACCGAGTTCCAGAAGGTCGCCGGACGACAGCCGGATCAAGTCGCCCGGCTCGAGACGCGGCACAAGATCCCGCAGCGCCGGTTCCCTGACCAGAATCCCGCGCCATTCGGCCGAGTCTCGCTCCACCTGCTCGATCTCAGCTTCCGGTTCGGCGGCCCACGATCCGGCCTGCCAGGCGCCGTCCTGCCAAGTCCAGAGAGTCGGCGCGGTCGGATCCGCGATCTCGGCGGTGCCGAACACGACCGGAATGGTGCTGGGCTGGTGGTCCTCAAGCCCCTGGGCGAAGGTGTAGAGAATCGCCGCAAAGGCAAAAACGAGCGCAAAGGTGACCATCACTCCGGGCTGCACCGGTAGACGCCCCAGACGCAGGTCGAACTGGTCGAGCCAGTTCCGCCGTGGAGCCGTCAGGGCGATGCGACGCTGCACATCCATCTCCAGGATCTGGGGAGGAGCCAGTCGCTCCAATCCCCGCAAACGACCGACCACAGTCGTCAACCCGTCGAGCTGGTGTCGGCAGCGATCACACCCCTCGAGGTGCTCTTCGACTCGTACGGCCTCGGGCGCCGGCAACTCCCGATCGAGGTAGGCCGACAACACGTCGGCAGTGAGGTGTAGACCACTCACGCTGATACTCCTTCTACTAGCTGTCGCCGCAGGCGCTCCCGTCCGCGCGCGATGCGAGACCGCACCGTTCCGATTCGGACGCCCAAGACCTCGGCGATCTCGCCGTACTCGAGTTCTTCCAGGTCCCGCAGGATGACTGCTTCACGATAGGGGGAAGGCACCGCCGCCAGAGCCCTCTGGACCAGTTCGGCGGCATCGCGCGCTTCGACTCGCCCCTCAGGACCTCGCCGCTGATCCGCTACCTGGAGTTCCCTCCCCTCGTCGTAGTCGAGGGGTCGAGTCGGCAGTCGTTTGCGACCGAGTCGACTTCGGCAGTGGTTGACCGTCACCCGGTAGATCCAGGTCTTGAGACTGGAGCGTCCCGCGAACTTGTGCAGATGGCGATGGATGCGGAGAAACACTTCCTGGGCCAGGTCTTCGGCGACCCCGTGATCGCCGGCCATGCGAAACGAGACGTTGTAGATCAGACCGCTGAAGCGGTGGAAGATCTCGGTAAAGGCCTCCTCGTCACCGTAGCGATGGCGATCGACCAGATGTTCGTCGGGGACTACCGGGGTCACTAGGCTCGCCTGCATCGTTTTGTCGCTCCCTGGCAGCTTAGACCACCTCGAAGCGCAAGCGGTTCCCAAAACCGGTTTCGGCTGCTACTTTGCCTTGGCGACCTGCACCGGTTCTGTGAGAGGCATCTCCTCGCCGTAGTAGGCCATGATCCCCTGGACCAGGGCCTCGGCCATCTTCTGGCGAAACGCCTGGGTCTGGATCAGGCGACGATCGTCCTGATTCGCGAGGTTCGAGACCTCGAGCAGCATCTTGGCCGGTATGGCGTTGTAGCGCAGAACGGCCGGGACGTACTGTGACCGCTTGCGGATGATCTTCTCGCGGATCGGCTTGAACTCGTGAATCGCCAGCCCCCGAGCTCGGAGAGCGGCCAGGGTGTGGGTCGCCAGATCCCGGGAGAGCCCCTCGCTCTGCGACCGTTCCCGCCAGCTGTACTCGACGCGCGGCTTCTCCCGGTACTCGGCCCGCTGCGAATAGGCAGCGCCCGTACGGCCGAAACTGCCAGCGGTGAGCTGCGTCGACGGAATGTAGACCATCGCTCCGCGCAGGGAAGGGTGCAGCGAGTCGGCGTGGATCGACACAAAGACCGTCTTCTTGGGATCGGCTCCCGCCTTCACCGCCTTGCGGTGGACACTGTTGGCGAGATACCAGCGGAGATTGACTCCCACCTTGGCGTCCTGGATCGGGTAGGGCGGAGTCGTCAGCACCTGGTGGCCACGCGAGTACGGCAGCACATCCCGCGGGGCAATGCGGGAATCGCTGCCGTCCCGCACCGTCGTCACCACGGTGGCGGCCGTACGCGTTTCGAGGATGTGGCGCGCCCGCTCCATGATGTCGTAGACGTAGAGACTCTCCCAGACGCCATCCTTCGACGCCCCGACGTCGGCTCCTCCATGGCCCGCATCCAGGACTACCGTGATGCCCTCGAGCCCTCGGGAGTGCACCTCGTTGCTGAACTGTTGGCTCTCCGAAAGCTGGGCTTCGTACTCCAGTTTGCGAGGGTCGCCCGCCGGCAGGTACTCGGGCAGGAGAAGATCGATCGGTAGCCGTACTTCGTAGCCGATCGGGATGTCCGTAACGTCGGCAATGCCGTTCACAGCGGCGATCTCCGAGGCCAGGGCGTTGACGTCCTCGGCATAGATACGGCCGGTGAAGCGCACCACGACACTCGAGTAGAGCGCCTCACCGGCCTGTAAGCGGTAGACCGCGAACTCCTCGTCCCCCTCGCGCCGAAAATCCAAGGCCCGGTCGTTGGGCGGAGGCGAGGGCAGCATGGAGCGGAGACTCGGACGCAGGATCTCCGCGGGGATGAGCAGGGTCTGCCCCGGCGACAAACCGTCGTCGACGAGACCATTGGCCTGGCGTAGAACTGGGAAGTTCCGGCCCTCGCCGGTGAACCAGACCGCCAAGCGCCAGAGTGTCGCCCCATCCGCGATCGCTTCGCGCGTCACGGTGTGGCTCCAGCCGCGGGAACTCCCGCGATCCTCGGGATACAAGGCTCGAATCACCTGCCCCTGGTGCACGCGATCGAGTCGGTCGAACGGAACGCGATACCGCACACCCGCCAACATGCGCAGCCGGTTTCCGTTGAGCTGACGAATCTCGGCGGCGGCCTCCTCCGAGCCGGTGAGACGGCGCGTGAAGGAAAGGAGGCCCTCCGCCGGTAGAGGAACGGCCTCGAGGTAGAGCTCCCCGTCGTCGGCGCGAACTGCGACCAGACCATCCTGAAACTCCACTCTCCGACCCGCCGATGCCGGAGCCGTCGCCACTGCGAGCAGCACAACTCCCAGGAGGACGGGCATCACTCCCCGACCTCTCTTGGTTACCCCAAGAAATCCTCTTTGGCGATCGACAGTTAGACGCATCTCTCTGAGAAAGAAGTTTAATGTACACGTGGCGCGGCGGCAAGCGTAGTTCGACTCGCTCGCCCGGCGACGAGACGAAGCGGCGGCAACCACCGCGAGACCGGGGCTAGAACAGGCCTGCCAGCCGGGGCCGGTTAGCGGAAGATTCCGCTCTTCTTGTCGCCTTCGCCGTTCATCAGGCGCTGGTTCAGCTCCTTGATGCGCTCCATCAGCTTGTCGATCTTGCCCTGGGCCTCGTCCTTCAAGCGCTTGTAGTCGCCGCCCATGCGCTCCATCTCTTGGCCCAGGTCCTCGATGCGTTCGTTGAGTCCGGCGATCTCGCCGTCACGCCGCCCGACCTCACCCTGGAGGTGGGAGATCTCCTGGTCCTTCTCGGAGAGTTGGAGTTTCTGCTTCTCCTCCTGCTCCTCGTAGAGCTTCTTGAACTGCTGAAGTTCGAGGATCTCGGAAAAGTCTGCGGTCGAAGGAGCCATGTCACCACCTCTGGACTCGATACTGGGGAACATCTTGCGGAGTTTTAGGGAGAGATCCTCCGGGTCAGAGGACTGTCGCATGGCCTCGTCGTAGGTGATCGTACCGTGGACCAGAAGTGCCATTAGCGACTGATTCATCGACTGCATGCGGTAGTAGCCGACCGACGATTCGACCTCTTCGAGCATGTCGGACGTCTCGCCCTCCTCGATCATCTTGGCGATCTTCGGGGAGGCACGGAGAATCTCGAGCGCCGCCACGCGCCCCTGCTCGTCGGAGCGCTCGACCAACTTCATCGATACCACACCCTTGAGGACCTGAGAGAGCTGAGCCCGAACCTGGCTCTGTTGATTGGGAGGAAAGGTGTCGAGGATCCGGTCGATGGTCTGGACCGAAGAGTTGGTGTGGAGAGTCGAGAAGACCAGATGTCCAGTCTCGGCCGCCGTGATCACGGTGCTGACCGTCTCGGGATCACGCATCTCGCCGACCATGATGACGTCGGGGTCCTGTCGCATGGCGTTGCGCAGCGCCTCCGAGAACGTCAACGTGTCGGTCCCGACCTCGCGCTGCGAGATCGTCGAAGCGCCGTCGCTGAACAGGAACTCCATCGGGTCTTCGATGGTGATCACGTGAGCGGGGCGACGACCTGCGATGTGCTTGATCAGCGAGGCGAGGGTCGTCGACTTACCACTCCCCGTCGGACCGGTCACCAGGATCAAGCCCATCGGAAGATCACAGAAGTCGAGCAGGACCTCAGGAAGGTCGAGATCTTCGAGCGACTTGATCTGGTACGGAATGAGACGGAAGGCCGCAGCCAGAGTTCCGCGCTGGCGATAGATGTTGCCGCGGAAGCGGGCCAGCCCGTGCACTCCGTAGCCGATGTCGACCGCCATCGTTTGCGCCAACTTCTCCTGCTGCTGAGGGGACAGAATCGCGTTGAGCATGCCCTCGATCTCTTCGGGCTTCAGGGGCTCGGTCTTGAGAGGCAAGAGCCGGCCGTTGATCCGCATGAGGGGCGGGCGCGTTGGCTTCAGATGGAGATCCGAGGCACCTTGCTTCGTCATCACGCGCAGGAGTTCATCGATCGTCATGGGTTCAGGGATTCTATCAGGAGTCTCCAGTGGGCGGACAACAGTGTCGCCACCTGAGCCCACGACTCAGCCGTGCGCCGGCGAGCTTAGAAACGGCGCATCAGGCCGACGACGATCCCCTGAATCCGCAGGTCGCCGCTCTCGACGTAGATCGGTTGCATCTGCTGGTTGGCCGGCTGCAATCGCACCCGATCCCCCTCGGGGAAGAACCGCTTGACCGTCGCTTCGCCGTCGATGAGCGCCACCACCATCTGACCGGCGTCCGCTCGGTCGTGACGGGCCACGATCACCAGGTCTCCCTCATGGATTCCTTCCTCGATCATCGAGTCACCCACGACCTCGAGCACGTAGTGCTCGCCGCGGGCCGCGACCAGGTGAGGAGGCACGGTCAACACCTCGTCGCCTTCGATCGCTTCGATCGGCGCACCGGCGGCAATCCGCCCCAGGAACGGCAGTTCGGGAAGCTCGCCCTGGGCCGGTTCACGCCCCTCCCCGGCCAGCAGCCGCATCCCCCGCTTCTGGTGGGCATCGCGACTGAGGTAGCCCTTCTCCCGGAGCAGGCGCAGGTGCTTGTACACGGTTCCGTACGATGAGAATCCGAAGTGGTCCCGGATCTCCCGATGGGTGGGAGGAACTCCCTCGCTGGCGACAAAGTCGCCGAAGAACTCCAGAATCTCCTTCTGCCGACGCGTGAGGGGCGAGCGCTGGGTGCTGTCTGAAACCATGCGAGCAGCATACAGCGTAATTACGGCGTAATCAAGCCTCGCGTGATCGCGCTAGACTCGGCCGCCCATGAGCAGCGCCCTCATCCCGCCCACCCTCCCCCTCTCCGAACACCGCCTCGACAACGGCCTACGCGTCCTGCTGGCTCCGGACCACGATCTGCCCCTGGTCGCCGTCAATCTCTGGTACCACGTCGGTTCCCGACACGAGCGACCGGGCCGCACAGGGCTCGCCCACCTCTTTGAACACATGCTCTTCCAGGGCAGCGCAAACGTGGGAACCAACGACCACTTCGCCTACGTCCAGCAGGTGGGAGGCGTCGCCAACGGATCGACCTGGTTCGATCGCACCAACTACTACGAAACCCTACCCAGCCAGTACCTCGAGCTCGGACTCTGGCTGGAGTCCGATCGGATGGGCTTTCTCCTACCTGCCCTCACGCCGGAGAAGCTCGAGAACCAGCGGCAGGTGGTCATGAACGAACGCCGTCAACGGGTGGACAACCAACCCTACGGAAGGGCATTCGAGCGTCTGCACCAACTGATGTATCCGAGTCCCCATCCGTACCACTGGCCGGTCCTCGGCTGGATGGAGGACATCGAAGCCGCCACGCTCGAAGACTGTGCCGACTTCTTCACGACCCACTACTCTCCCGACAACGCGGTGCTGACGCTGTGCGGCGATTTCGACGAGGGCCGTGTCCTCGACCAGGTAGCGACCTACTTCGCCGAACTGCCGTCCGCCGGGGAGCGGGGGGACGATCCAGCCCTGCCCCCTTTGACCACCGACGCCCAACGAGAGGTTCTCGAAGACCGGGTCGAACTCGAGCGAATCTACCTAGGATTTCGCGCCGCCGGGTTCGGCTCCTCGCAGTGGTACGAGACCGACCTGCTCGTCAGCGCGCTCTCGGCGGGCCGATCCAGTCCCATGTACCGCGATCTGGTGGAGGAGCGTCAGTTGGCCCAGGG
This sequence comes from Thermoanaerobaculia bacterium, assembly GCA_030429235.1. Classification (GTDB taxonomy): domain Bacteria; phylum Acidobacteriota; class Thermoanaerobaculia; order Multivoradales; family JAIOJS01; genus JAIOJS01. Next base: position 20,789 of record JAUIDB010000040.1, read on the forward strand.
TCTCTCGTTCTCGATCTTGCCCACCGAGTTGGAGTCGACCGTGGCGCTGGTGGCCACAGTCCGCCCCGAACACAGCGCCGAAGAGCTCGAGTCGGCCCTCTGGCAGCACCTCGAACAAGCGGCCGCCGGCACCCTGGGCGAGGAAGCGATCGAGCGTGCCCGCAACGCTAGCCTCACGCACCACTACCAAGCGGTGGAGGCACTCGACCGGCGCGCCGACCTGCTGTCGCAGTACGCGGTCTACACCGAAGATCCCGAGCGCGCCTTCACCGATCTCACCTGCTACACCGAGCCCGGTCCCGAGGTTCTAGAGCGTACCGCCCGGGACCTCTTCCGGCGGTCCCGAGCCACCACCATCGTCGTGTCGCCGACGAGTCCAGGCACCTCTGGGGAGGGTGGCCCGTGAGGCTCGACCGACGCCGCCCGCCGCTCCCCGAGCGACCCGGCACCGACCAGCCGCTCCGCTTTCCAGACTTCCACTACCGCCAGATCCACGACGGACTCGAGATCTACGCCGCACGCTGGGGACGTTCGCCGCTCGTCTCGCTCGAACTGCTGGCGTCCGGCGGCGGCCAGTACACTCCCGCCGAGACCCCCGGCCTGGCCTCGTTCACCGCATCCCTGCTCGACGAGGGCACGAGCCGCCTTTCCGGGGCGGAGATCTCGCGTCGGATCGAGCGCCTCGGTGGCGGCCTTTCGTCGGGGGCGGATTGGGACTGTACTTCGGTCACCGCTGCCTGCCTGAGCAAGGACCTGGAGACCGGCCTCGACCTGGCCAGTGCGGTGCTCACCGATCCGACCTTCCCGACCGAAGCGATCCACCGCGAACGAGCGCGACGACAGGCCGAGACTCGGCGGCGCCGATCGCGGCCCGGGTACCTCGCCGATCGCGCCCTGTTGTCGACCCTCTACCGCGGAACGGTGTATCAGCACCCACTGATCGGGACCTCCGAAGGACTGGAGACCAGTTCCGAGGAACGGATCCGTGGCTTCTTCCAACGGGTCGTCTCGGGACCGATTCGACTCATCGCGGTGGGCGACCTCGAGCCGGAGGCGATTGCGGCGATGGCCGCCCGCCGGCTCTCGGAGTCCCCGACCTCGGCCTCCCCGAACCCGCCGGCGGTCGAACCACCGGCGCCCGAACCAGGCCTTCGAATCCGCATCGTGCATCGCCCGGGCGGAAGCCAGACCGAGCTGCGCCTAGGCCACGTCGGCGTGCCGCGAGCCTACTCTCGACGTCCAGCCTTGGTGGTCATGACTTCCCTGCTCGGAGGAAAGTTCACCTCTCGCATCAACCTGAACCTGCGCGAGCGTCATGGCTACACCTACGGAGCCCGCGCCAGCTTCTCGACCCGCCGCGGCCCCGGTCCCTTCATCGTCTCGACGGCGGTCGAGACTCCGGCCGCGGCTGCCGCCACCCGGGAGGTGCTCTTCGAGCTGCGACGAGTTCGGGACGCACTGGTGACCGAGGTCGAACTGGAGGAGACGATCGGCTACCTGCTCGGGGTGTTCCCCTACACCCTGCAGCAAGCCAGTGGCGTGGCCAGCCGGTTGGCCCAAATCGCGATCTACGACCTACCCCACGACCACTACCAGACCCTTCCAGACCGACTCGGCTCGGTCTCGCGCGAAGCGATTCGCGAGGTCGCGGTCGAAACGCTGCATCCCGACCGACTGACCGCGGTGGTGGTCGGACCGGCCGAAGAGCTCGAGCCACAGTTCGCCGACTTCGATCACGTCGAGGTCGTAGAAGCCAGTACGGTCGTGTAGTTCCCTACTCCAGCGGGATGGGATCACCGGTCCTCAACCCGATCGCCAACCTGGCGGCGGCGTCGAATCGAATCTCCAACACCCGTGGCTCACCGCCCTCCACCTGGTCCGCAAAGTGGCCGACGACGGCCTTGCCGCCGCGGGGATCGACCTCGACCTTGACCTTGACCGGTCCCGTCGCCACGTCGATCTGGGCATCGAACCGCCCGTGCCGGTCGATCGTCTTGAAGAGTCCGACCTTCTCCACGAATTTGAATGTCTCGTTGAGAATCAAACGGTCGTTGATCCACAGCCGCATCTCGCCGCGCGAAATCTCGGTGAAGAAGGTAATCGCCAGCGGGAACTCGGCCGCCGCCACCGGCGTCGCGTCCTCGGACGCCTCCTCGGACTCCTCGGCAACCGGGGGTGGCGTCGCGGCCGCCGCGGCGCGTCGAGCCGCCTCGGCCCGCTGCCGCTCCGCCTCGAGTTGTTCCTGCAGCGCCAGTGTCGTCTCGTCCTCGGGCGCTTCCTCCAGCAGTTCGTTCAGCGCCGTCTCCGCCTCGTTCAATCGCCCCGCCGCCAAGGCCGTTGCCGCTTCGTCGTGCAGGGCGAGGCGGCGTCTCTCCTCCTCGGCAGCAGCCGCAGCGGCCACAGCATCCTCTATCTTTCGCTGCAGCGAAAGCACGGGCGCCGCCTGTGGGGCAACGCTCAGGGCCCGATCGATGTGCCCCTGAGCCAAGTCGGGGCGTCCCTGGTCGAGGTGCCGGCGCGCCGCCCGGAGCATCGGGAGGTACTGCGCCTGCTCCAGAGTGCTCTGGCTGCTCCGCTCGATACCCGGCTGGGTCCATCGCACACCCCACCAGGCGAGTCCGGCGAGACCCGCGAGGAGCAGCGCTACCACCCCCGTCCGGGCGGCTCGCGTGCGCCACGAGGCCGTCGTCTCGACGTGCGATAGGACCTTCATGGCGGCGGTGTCATTGCCATCGGTCCGCGTCGCGTCCTCGATCGCCTGGTCGACAGCCTCGCGAGCCAACTGACCGCTCACGTCCTGGGTAGCGGAGAGATTCTCGCGCGGCCCGGTGTCCGTCGGCAGTCCGTCGATCAATCCTCTCAGCTCCTCGGCCATGTCCCCCGCGCGCTCGTACCGCTCGGCCGGCTCCTTGCGCATGGCGCGCTCCAGAATGGCCACGATCTCCGGCGGGATCGACGGCTCGTACTGCTCGGGAGGAGTGAAGGGGTCGTAGACGATCCGATGCGTGACCATCGTCAGGTTGTCCCCCTTGAACGGCTTGTGGCAGGTCAGCATCTCATAGAAGAGAACTCCCAGAGAGAAGATGTCGGTACGGTGATCGACCTCCTGCCCGAGGATTCGTTCCGGGGCCATGTAGTTGGGAGTGCCGAGGAGTTGTCCCTCCTGGGTCAGATCCGAGGTGTCGAGGCGGGCGATGCCGAAGTCGGTGATCTTGGGGTCGCCGTCGCGAGTGAGGATGATATTGGCCGGTTTGATGTCTCGGTGGACGACCCCACAACCGTGGGCGTAGTCCAGCGCATCCGCGATCTGGAGGACGATCGCCGATGCCCGCCGGAGATCGAGGTTTCCGACCGAGCGCAGTCGTTCCTTCAGGTTGGTGCCCTGGACGTACTCCATGGCCAGATAAGGGATCTCGCCGGCCGGGCCATCGACCAGCCCCGCCTCCAGCACGCGAGCAATACCGGGATGATCGGCCCGAGCCAACAGGTTCGCCTCGCGGACAAAGCGCGCACGGATTTCGCTGCTGTTGACCCCGGCACGGATCAGTTTCAGCGCGACCTGGCGCCGCGGGTGAGCCTGCTCGGCCAGCCAGACGTCGCCCATGGCGCCGGTGCCCAGTCGGCGTAGCAGCCGCCAGGGTCCAAGCTGAGTCGAGGCCGGTGAAGGTGCATCCGGCGTCGGTACAGGCGCAGACGCTGGACTGGCGGTTTCCGGCGCTGGTGCGGACGCGGGCAGATCCAGAGTCTGCGCCAGCAGCGAAGCCAGCGCAGAGCGGATTTGCTGCTCCCGGGCAGGATCCCGGCTGACCAGCTCCGCCAGACGCTGCTTGCGCTGCGGCTCATCCAGCGATGCCAGCAAACGCAACTCGTCCTGCAGCGTGGGGTCGTTGGCGTCCAAGGCGCACTCGACGGTTTGGCCAAGCGCCAATATAGCGGTGATTGAGTGCTAGCTGACTTTCCCAGACGCAAAGCCCTGTAACGCCGAACAGCCCGCAGCAACGGTACGCCGGACACCTCACTAATCGGTCCTCTGCTGCCCCACCGGCACCTGATCGGCGGCCTGCGCTGCCGCCTGCTGCAGCGCATCGTCGTCATCGACTACCGCCGCCGGCTCGGCCTTCTTGCTCGGTCGGTACAAGGTCTTCCACCAGCCGCCGGCGCCCAGCGCCTCGAAAGCGCGGCGCAGCCAGGCTATCAGGGCGTTGGCCAGCCACAGCGACCAGGCCAGTATCGCCGCCTTGTATACCCACAGCGGCAGGCTGAGGGCCCAGCCGCCGGGCAGTGCGCCGTCGCTGTGATCGGCAAACCAGATCAGCTTGCTGGCGGTCGAGCCGTTGCCTTGCACGGTCATCTTCGGATCGCCAAGCAGGCCGCTCCAAGCGGTGGCCACCAACATCAGCAGAACCACGCCCGAAAAGCCGATCAGACCCAGCTGAGTGAATGCGAAGGGCCAGGGGTTGAGCTCGGCGCCGCGCCGTTGCCGCCACTGCAGCAAATACAGCCACGCCGCCACCACGATCAGCGCCGGCCAGGCCACGGTGCTCAGGCCGATTCCCAGCAGCAGCCAGTCCCGAGTGCGCAGCGGTGAGTTTGGAATCCGCCCCAGGGCCAGCGCAATGGCCAGCACCAGCGCCAGTATCGACCAATAGCGCACCGCCGGCCCAACCTGGGGTCCGCCGGCCGCTAACAGCCAGCGATCCTCAGGCAGATTCATGCGCAGTCCGACGTTGGCGGCAGGCAAGCCCAGATCCACCGTGGGCAGCCGGCCAATCAGCGCCATTCCCTGCGTCTCGCGCAGCTTCAGCTCGACGGTGTGCTCGCCTGGCGTGATCGGCAGCAGTAGTCGGCCCTGTTCGGGGCGCACTCGCAAGTCGCGACCGTCGATGCTCAGCGAGAGCAGCTCAGCGTCGGCCGGCAGCTGCAGCGCATGCTGGCCACCACGCGTCGCCCGCAGGCTGATGCTCAAGGTGCTTTCGCGCAAACGTGATCCCAGCGTCGTCGCCAAACCCACGCCGTCGATGGCCAGCGTGGTACCGGCCTGCGCCTGCGGACGACTGACGGTCACGCTGAGCTGGTCGCCCGGCAAAGGATGATAGAGCGGCGCCGCCGAGCCGGATCCACGGACCAATAGCGCCACCGGTCCGTCGTATACGGCGTGAAAGATCGGGCTCACCGCCAGCTGCCAGATCTCCAGCCGCTGCTGCAGCGGCGGCGCGGTCAGCTGCAGCGTCGTCGACGGTTCGATCCGACCGACGTACTCCACACTCTGCCGTCCCGGCGCCAAGGAGATTTGCGCGGCGCCCTCGCGCACCGGCGGATCTTCGGCCAGCAGCCGCTCGCCCGACAGCAGCGGTACGGCCACGTTGATCACGCCATCGGCCGGCGCGACGCGCTCGACCCGGGTGATCACCGTCCAATCCAAATCGATAGCGATGGAACGGGTTACCCGCACGTAAGCCGGCAGGTCCGACTCGCGGCGCAGCTCCTCGCTCTGCGCGCTGCGCACCTGGCGATTGAGTTCCAGCGCGCCGCTGGGCAGTCGCTCGCGTTGGATACCGCTGACCAGCCAGCCGTCGCTGGCTGCGACGATGCGGCCGGGGTTCATCGGGAAGCGCAGACGCAACTGATCGCCGGCAATCACGCCTTGTAGTCGCACCCGGCGCACCCCGGCGGGCAGCGAAATCCAGGGATCGGTGCCTTCCAGCCACAGCCACTGGTGACTGCTGCCGTCGACCTCCACCCGAGCCGGCTGCCAGCCCGGCGCCGAAGGCAGCGGCACACTGACCTCGGTTCCGCTGTGCACCTCCAATTCGATAGCCAGCGTGCTGCCGCGGACATCGATCTGCACCTGCGCCAATAGCGCGCACTGTGGTGCGCACTCGGGCGGCTCACTCAGTCGGGTCCGCAGCTGCTCTAGCAAAGCAGCGCTGGGATAGTCCGCGGCAGCCGCCGGCGCGCTCAAACACAACGCGACCAGCGCCCACGCTGGCAATCGTGCGTTCAGGCTCGCTGGGGCCAGACGGCGCAGAGTGGCCAGCAGCACCAGTCCCAGCAGCAGCACCGACAGCACTCGCCAGGATCGGGTCAGCCACGGCGGGGTCATCAGCAAGCTGACCCGCTGATCCACGGCGATCGGGCCGCTGACGCTCAACTGATGGCTGTGCCAGCGCCACTGTGGCTCGGCGCCGCCGGCCTGCACCACCGCCTTGGGGTCGATGCGATTCAACGCTTGGTTGGCTTGCAAGTACTCGTAGCCCCCTTTGACGCGCTTGCCGGCCCCATCCGCGATACTGGCGCCAGTCACGGTGACCGAGGTCAGCTCTGCGTCCTCCATCGATGCCGCCGGAGCGGCCGGCGCAAGATCCTCCTGATAGGGCCGGTTGCCTCGATGCCGATTGAGTCCGCCATACTCACTTCTGCTGATCACCTGTGACGTCGCCCGATTGAAGCCCCCGCTGCTGTCCACCGAGCTGCGCTCCAGCTGCGGATGCAGCGCCAGGCTGAGCTGCCCCGCCGCATAGGGCAGCGCGACCCAGGCCAGCGCGAACGCGAACAGGTAGGCCAAACGACGCAGCCAGACACCGATGCGGTAGCCCTGCGCCCAACGCGCCAGCAGCAGCACCAGCAGCAGAGCGAGTACGCTGAGCATGGGCGCGTCGCGATGATCGAAGCTGAGCAGCAGAAAGCCCACGCTGAATACCGCCAGCACAGCGCCGCCCAAACGCCAGGCCATCAGCCCGCCGAGGCAGAGCAGGAACACATCGCCCAGACGCCAACGAGCGATCCAGCTGCTATCGGCGTTGTCAGCGCCGGGCGCAGCGAGCAGCTGATAGCCAGGCGGGAGATTGACGGTCAGATTGGCGCTATCGAGCACCTCGTTCCATCCGGAAACCGGCAACGATGCTCCAGCCGGCAGCCGAGAAGTCGCGGTCAGCGCGACGTCGTTCTCGCGCCACTCTACGCCTACCGCGTCGACCAACAGCGGCGAGGCGGTCAGCAGCATCGACTCGCTGCCGGTCACCACGGGATCGGTCATCGGCGGCCGCGGCAGAAAGAAGTGCGTCCGCACCACGTCCGACAGCACCAACAGCATCTCGCCCATTTCCCGCGGGCTGCGCAGCGTGCCATGAAAGAAATACGGCTGCTCGTGCTTCGCCCCACAGGTGGCAAGCTGCAACCCAAAACCATCGTCCAGCTCACCCACCTCCGACGGATAGGCGTACTTGTACGTAAAATCGAGCGCAGTCGCCGTGGCGGCCATGGCCTACATCC
>JAUIDB010000008.1 GCA_030429235.1 Thermoanaerobaculia bacterium
CAGGAGGTCGTGGTCCTCGGCGCTGGCTCTCTGCAGGTCGTCGAAGACCAGGCAGAGAGGAGTTCCCTGGCTCAGCTGGTCGACCCGAGCCGCGAACGAATCCGTGTCGGCGGCCTCCTGCAGGGGCGCCACCGCCGGGCCGTCGAGGGCGTGTTCGAGCCCGTCGGACAACCCCTCTCGGAGAGGACGGTTGGATCGACTGGGGCTCGTCGTCAGTACCGTGAAACCCTGCCGACCTCCGATCACGCGCGCCGCCAGCCGACTCTTGCCGCTGCCCAGAGGACCCGTGACCCGACAGCGCCCCGTGGCCAGCGCCTCGCCCAGGGCTCGCTCCAGGCGGCGGCGGGGGATCCACTCGATCGAACGCCCGAAGATCGTCGGGTTGCGGCCGCGGGGCAGGCTGGGCGCCTGGCCGCGGGAGGCTCGTTGCAGTGGTACCTCCGGCAGGGCTGCCGTCGACCAGTTGTCGGCCGGCTCCAGAGACCAGTTTCCCTCGAGGGAGTGGACGGCTCGGCTGGTGACGTAGAGGCCGGGAGGAAAGGTCAAGAGAGGCCGTTCTTGCATCGCCCGGGTCAGTGGGTCGCGCGAGTCCAACACGAGTTGCTCGCCCTGTCGTTCGACCATGCAGGGTGCGACCAGGAGGACGAGGTCGCGACTCAACGGGAGTTCCGGATCCTCTACGGCGGCGAGAAGCTGCAGCCCGAACTCGAGCGCCGAATCGAGGGTATCGGCGGTCCGGGCGCTGGCGAGTATGGCCAAGAGCCCTGGTGCCACGGCGCGGACGCCCGGGAGTCGGTCTTCCAACTGCGCCGCCAGTGGCGGCCACTCCTTGCGAACGATCTCCTTCCCTGACAGATACAGGAACGCGGCAGGGAGGCGCCAACCGAGGGGCCAACCGGGGGTGGCCGGATGGGAAGCGCTGACTGGGGGGTGATCAGGGGTCGTCATCGCGGTTCGCTACCTCATGATCCTACCCTAGGTGCCAGCCCCGAGTCGGAGCAGAGCGGTCTTGGTGTACAATCTTGCGACGCCTTGGTGCGCCCGATCGTGGATCCTCGCACCACCGCGTTCCCCCAGACCTAGCCACCGACTTGGTCGGTGTTTGCCCGCCCCACCGAACCGTACCGCAGAGACAGGAGCCCGCCATGAGTGGTCGTCACCTGATGAACCGACTCTTCTACTTCACGATCGAAGACGAGAGCATGCTCGCCGAGTCCTTCGGCAAACTCGAACGTGATTTCTTCGCCGTCGCCTACAAAGTAGATGGCACGGACGATGTCTTCGTGACCACGCAGGCCACCAAGGAGGCCTTCGATCGTCACGATGTGTCGTACACGGTCCTCGCCGAGGAGGAGACCTCCAAGGTCGCGGTCCTACACAGCGCCTTGTCGCAGGAGGAGTTGGGCGACTACGACGACTCGCTGAAGGCGTTGGCGCTGGCTCGACGGGCGGTGGCGCTCGCCTGCGTCGGGCGCAACGGCGACAAGGACCTGGGCTTCGACCTGAGCGACGGCGTCGGCAAGTACACCTACTTCACCGCTCCCGCCGGCCACACCTACATCTGGCGGCTGTTCAGCGACCGCACCGAGGCCGCCGACTTCCTCGACAAACTCACAGCGAGTCACAAGGAAGCTCTGGACTGGGCCGAAGCGATTCCACTGGAATCGGCGGACGAGCTCCGAACCTTTGGCTGAACCGACCACGACCCTTCACGGGGTCTTCCCCACGTTCTAGGTTCCTTTGAGCCAGTTCAATCTCTTCGCCGAGCCCACCTGGCGCGTTTCGCAGCTCGGGGAAGAGATCAAGCTCTTCCTCAACGAGGCCTTCCCCAGGGTTTGGGTGGTGGGAGAGGTGCAGCGTCGCCGCTCCTCGCCGCGCGGTCACGTGTACTTCGAACTGGTCGAGAAGGGGCAGGGCGACCAGATCCTGGGACGCATCGATGCGGTCTTGTGGCGCAGTGCCGCCCAGCGAGTCGGCCGCGAGCTTGCCGAGGCGGGTCTCGAGCTGGCCGCCGGCGCCGAGATCCGTTGCCGCGGCCGCGTCGACTTCTGGCCCCCCAGTGGTCGGATCCAGTTCTCGGTCGACGCCATCGATCCGGTCTTCTCTCTGGGACAACTGGAGCGGCGCCGACGACAGACCCTCCAGGAACTGGCTCGGGCCGGGTTGCTCGAGCGCAACGGATCCTTGCCGCTGCCGGTCGTGCCGCTGCGGATCGGGCTCGTCACGTCGGAGGGAAGCGCGGCGTACCACGACTTCGTGAAGTCGCTCGAGGCTTCGCCCTATCGCTTCGAGGTTCGGCTGGAGCATGCGGCGGTGCAGGGTCCGACGGCGGAGCGAGAGGTTTCGTCGGCTCTGGAGCGGCTGGCGAGCTCGGCCGTCGAGGTCTCGGTCGTGGTGCGCGGTGGTGGATCCCGCAGTGACCTCGCCGCGTTCGACTCGCGGCGCATCGCCGAGGCGATCGCAACCCACCCGGTACCAGTCCTGTGTGGTCTGGGCCACGAGATCGACCGTTCGGTAGCCGATCAGGTCGCTCACACGGCGGTCAAGACACCCACCGGTGCGGCCGAGTTCCTGATTCGCCGGGCCGAGCTGGCGGACGAAGCGCTGCGCGACATCGAACGCCGTCTGGTGCGACGCGCGCACCAGGCCCTGACGGTCTCCCAGCGGCGGGTCGAACGCGGCGCGCATCGGTTGGTGGCGGCGGCCCAACGCTTGCGCCGGCGAGCGGATCGACTGGCCGAGGTCGGTCGTCTGCTCGGCCGACTGGCCAACCAACGGATCGTCGGGGAGCAACGGCGTTGGCGGGATCTAAGGGCACAGCTCGTCCGCGAGGCCCCACGCCGAACCCACCAGGCCCACGAACAGGGCGACCGGCTGCTTCGAGGCATCGCCAAGCACACGCGCTGGCAACTACAGCAAGCCGATCGGGAAGTCGAGGCCGTAGCGCGTCTCTGTCGGCAGCTCGGTCCCGAGAGAACCCTGGCGCGCGGTTTCAGTATCACCCGCACGGAGGCGGGAGCGGTCCTCTACGATGCGGGCGACGTGAGCCCAGGAGACCGGGTCGACACGCAGCTCGCTTCCGGTAGCTTGCAGAGCCGGGTTGAGTCCCGGGGCTCGAACACAGAGAATGGAGCGGCGGAGTAAGAAACGAGCCGACCAGGCCGAGAGGAAGTGACATGAGTGCACCGGACACCCCCGTCGAGACCAGCGATCCGATGAGCTTCAGCGAAGCGATGGAGGCGCTGGAGGAGATCCTGCGCCGCATCGAAGGCGAAGATACCGATATCGATGCCCTGGCGGACGAGCTGCAGCGAGCGGCTCAGCTCCTCGAACTCTGTCGGACCAAGATTCGCAAGGCCGAGGTCGAAGTGACGCAGATCGTCCAGCAGCTCGAGTCCGACGAGTGATCCTCGGCACCCTGATCTACTGCCTCTTCGCCAGTCTGGCGACGGTGGGGATGTACCTCGCCGTGCGCCGTCAGCGCGACGCGACCTGGGCCCTGGGTAGCGCCGCGTGCGCCTTGCTCTTCTTCGTCGGGCTCTACATCGCTTTGGACGTCTGGGTTCTGGCCGAACTTCGGAGCTGGTGAGTAGCCCTTCCGGGGCGAGTTGCAACCTGGCGGGAACCTGGCCAGGGCCGGTCGCGTAATCCTGGAGTAGATGGCGCGTAACGAAGACGACCGCCACCCCGTTCGAGCGCCACCTCGACGGGCCCCATCAGTTTTGTATCGAGAGACCTACGACGCCGAGCCGTCGCACGATTCGAGGGAGATCACCAATGAACACCACCGACCAATCCCAAAGTTGGAGCTCGCTGACCAAGACGGCACTCCTGGTTCTTTTTCTGGCGGTTTCGATGAGCGGATGGATCGGATGCGGGGATCGGGCCAACGGCTCGGCCGAGGATCTCGAGGGTGACGAGACTGCCCAGGAGGAGGAGAAGGCGATTCCGGTCGAGGTGACCGAGCTGACCCGCGGGCCGATCGAAGCGGTTCTCCATTTCTCGGCGGACCTGGAGGCCGAGGAAGCGGTTCCAGTATTCGCTCGCGCCGCCAACCACGTCGTACGTCTTCTGGTCGAAGAGGGAGACCGCGTGGAGAAGGGCCAATTGATGGTGGTCCTCGAATCGGACGAACAGCGCAACGCGGTGCAGCGGATCGAGAGTCAGCTCGACAAGGCGCGGCGCGACTTCGAGCGTCAGCAGAACCTCTACGACCAGGCACTGGTCAGCGAGCAGGTTTTCATCGAATCGCGCTACGAACTCGAACAGCTGCAGCTGAATCTCGACGACGCCCGGCGGCAGCTCTCGTACACCCAGGTTCGGGCCCCCATCGCGGGCACGGTGACCCAGCGGATGGTCAAGGTCGGTGATCAGGTCAACCTGAACCAGCACCTCTTCGATCTAGTCGACTTCGACTCGTTGGTGGTGCGGCTCTTCGTGCCCGAGAGCGACCTGTCCCGGGTCGCCGTCGGACAACAGGTCCGCCTCACGAGCCAGGCTCTGCCCGATCGAGTCTTCCTGGGTCAGGTGGCGCGGGTGGCCCCGATCGTCGACCCGCAGACCGGCACCGTCAAGGTGACGGCCGACGTGCCGGCCGAAAGCGGGCTGTTGCCGGGGCTGTTCCTCGAAGCCGATCTGGTGACGGCCGTGCGGACCGATGCTCTGCTCGTACCCAAGCGATCTCTGGTTCTCGACGAAGACCAGGCCTTCGTCTTCCGCCTCGGTGACGACCAGACCGTCGAGAAGATCCTCGCCCGTCCGGTCCTCGAGGACAGCTCCTGGATCGAGGTCCGCGAGGGTCTCGAGGTCGGGGATCGCATCGTCATCGCCGGTCAGGCTGGTCTCAAGAACGGAGACCGGGTGCGTCTGGTAGGGGACCAGGTCGAGTCTGCCGCCGGAGACGAGAGTGAGGGTGCGGCCGGTGTCTGAGGAACCACGCGATCACGAGTCTGAAGCGCTAGCAGAGTCTGAAGCGCCAGCAGAGGCCGCCTCGGCCGCCGAGCCGTCGGACCGCGAGGACGACCAGAAGCAGGGAGAACCCACCGTGGCGGAGACGGTACCGCACGCCGCCGACGGGACCGCGAGTCGTTCGAGTTTTGCGACCTCGCGCCCCGTGGCGGTGGCCGTGGTGTTCCTGGCGGCCGTCGTCTTCGGCTGGTTGTCGTACTTCCGCCTGCCGGTCACGCTGATGCCAGAGATGTCCTATCCGACGCTCACCGTCCGCACGGAATACCCGGGCGCGGCGCCGGAAGAGGTCGAGAACGAGATCAGCCGTCCGGTCGAGGAGGCTCTCGGAGTGATCGGCGGCCTGCAGCGGGTCTCCTCCGTGAGTCGAGCGGGAGTGAGCGACGTGATTCTCGAGTTCGGTTGGGATTTGAAGATGAGCGACGCCGTCCAGGACACGCTGGAGAAGCTCGACCAGGTTTTGCTGCCCGAGGATGCCGAACGGCCCTTGGTACTGCGGTTCGACCCCTCGCTCGATCCGGTGATGGAGCTGTCGCTGACCGGCGTGGGCGAGCGGTTCGAAGGGGAAGAGGGCCTGCGGCGCCTGCGGCGCATCGCCGAACTCCAGATCAAGCGGCAGATCGAGCCGATCAAGGGCGTGGCGGCGGTGCAGGTGCGGGGTGGGTTGGAGGAGGAGATCCATGTCCTGCTCGACCAACGGGAACTCGAGCGCACCGGGCTGTCGATCGATCAGGTGATCCGACGCCTGGCGCAGGAGAACATCAACCTGGCCGGAGGTACCCTCAAGGAGGGGACCACCGAGTACATGGTGCGAACCCTCAACGAGTACCAGACGATCGCGCAGATCGCCGACACCGTGGTGTTACGTCAACACGGACGCGAGGTGCGTCTCTCCGACCTGGGGCGGGTGGAGCGCGGCCACCGGGACCGCCAGATGGTGACCCACGGCGATGGCGTCGAGAGCGTGCAACTCGATATCTTCAAGGAGGCCGATGCCAACATGGTGGCGTTGGCGCAGCGCGTTCGGGGTCAACTCGGCGACTGGCGCGACGGGAGAAGCGAGCAGGAGCGGAAAGCCGAGGCCCCGGAGGGCGCCCAATCCGCGGACCGCCGAGGTGCCGACAAGGGCCAGGGCGAAGAGAAGCTGGCCCTGGCGGGAGAACTGTACCGGAACGAGAGCGTTCGGTTGGGGCTCGTGGCCGATCGCTCGCTCTTCATCGCCTCCAGCATTCGTGAGCTCCGCTCGACCGCCGTGCTGGGCGGGGTGCTGGCGGTCTGCATCCTCTTCCTCTTCCTCGGGAGTGCGCGGACTACGGCGATCATCGCGATCTCGATCCCGACGTCGTTGTTGGTCACCTTCGCCCCTCTCAACATCTTTGGGGTCTCCCTCAACATCATGTCCCTCGGCGGTCTGGCTCTGGGGATCGGCATGCTGGTCGATTCTTCGATCGTCGTCCTGGAGTCGATCTTCCGCTGTCGCGAAGAGGGCGATAGTCTGGTCGACTCGGTCGTCCGCGGCACCGGGGAGGTTCGGGGAGCCGTCGTCGCTTCGACGTTGACCTCGATCGCGGTGTTCTTCCCGATGGTCTTCGTCGAGGGCGTCGCCGGCCAGGCCTTCGGAGACCTGGGGCTGGCGGTGATCGTCTCCCTGATCGCCTCCTTGATCGTCGCTCTCTATCTGATCCCGATGCTGGCGGCGCGTCGCGGCATCGCCCTGGCGGGAGAGTCGCAGCCAGTCGAGTGGCTACGCTTCTCGAGCTTCGAGTCGTTGGCCAGAGACTGGCGGGCGACGCGTGGGATCTGGCGTCTGCCGGTCGGCCTCTACCTGGTGGCTCGGACGCTGATCGCCCTGCTCCTCGAGGTCGCGGGCAAGCTGTTGAGCGCCGCGGCGCTCCTGCTGCTCCTGCTGGTCGGAGCCTCGGTGCGATTCCTCTTCCGCCCGCTGGGTCGCTTCCTCCAGAAGGGGCCGCTGGCGGCGACGGATCGGGCCTTGCGAGGGGTCCAGAGCAGCTACTCCCGACTGCTTGGCGCCGCGTTGGCGCGGCCGCTTCAGGTCGTCGCCCTGGTGCTGGTCTGTCTCGTCCTGACCGGCTGGACCTTCCTGCAACTCGAGACCGAGTTGCTGCCCGAGGTACATCAGGGAGAGGTGACCTTCGAACTAGCCCTCCCTCCGGGGACGCCGCTCGAACGGACGCTGGAGGCGTTGGCTCCGGTCGAGGAAGCGATCGTGGCCGAGGTGGATCAGATCGAGTCGTTGTTGGTCAGTTTCGGCTACGACCCGGCGCAGTCGGCGCGCTCCGACGAGGGCGAACACACGGCGCAGTTCAAGGTGATCCTCGAGACCTCGGACCCGCGGCAGGAGGCGGCGGTGCTGTCTGAGATCCGCCGTCGGCTGGCGGCAGTTCCCGATCTCGATCAGCGAGTCGAACGGCCGGTCCTGTTCAGCTTCAAGACTCCGATCGAGGTCGAGGTGCACGGTGAGAGCCTGGCCGCTCTCAAGGACTACGCGGAGCGGGTCCGTAGCACGATGGCGGCCATGCCGGAGTTGACCGACGTGCAGACGACCTTGAAGTCGGGGGCGCCCGAGGTCGAGATCGTGTACGACCGCGAACGGCTGGCTCGGTACGGACTCAACCTGGGGCTGGTCGCGGAGGCGGTCCGGAGCATGGTACGCGGAGACGAAGCGACGCTCTTCAACCTCGAGAACCGCCGCATCCCGATCACGGTGCGGCTGGCCGAAGAGGACCGCCGCACGGTGGAAGATATTCGCAACCTGACCGTCAACCCGGGCGGCACTGCACCCATCCCGTTGTCGGCAGTAGCGACGGTAGGCCTGGGAGAAGGGCCGTCGGAGGTCCGTCGCATCGATGGCCGCCGAGTGGCCCTGGTGCGCGCGAATCTGGGCGAAGGTTCGTTGGGCGCCGCGGTGGAGAGGATCCAGCGGGACCTAGCGCAGCAGATCGAATGGCCTGACGACATGACCTTCCTGGTCGCCGGGCAACAGGAAGAATGGGAGCGCTCTTCCGGCAGTCTCGGGCTGGCCCTGGCGCTCTCGGTGTTCCTGGTCTACGTGATCATGGCGGCGCAGTTCGAGTCGCTGCTCTATCCGTTCATCATCCTCTTTACCATCCCACTAGCTTTCCTCGGAACCGGTTGGGCGCTGCTGGCTACGGGGACCAGTCTCTCGATCGTCGTCTTCCTCGGCATGATCATGCTGGCCGGGATCGTGGTGAACAACGCGATCGTGCTGGTCGACTACGCGAACCTCCTGAAGGAGCGCGGCATGGAGCGCTGGGAAGCCGTGCGCACCGCCGGTGAGGTGCGGCTGCGGCCCATCCTGATGACGACGGCCACGACCGTACTCGGTTTGACCCCGATGGCGTTGGGCGCGGCCGAAGGGGCGGAACTCCGAACTCCAATGGCGCTGGCGGTGATTAGCGGCCTGATCGTCTCGACCCTCCTGACCCTGATCGTGATTCCGACGCTGTACGGGCTTCTAGACAGCTTCAAGGAGCGCCTGTTGGGGGGCGAGACCCAACTTGCGGCGCCACCGGTCGCTCGGCTCGACGAGGAGACACGTCCCGGCCTGGCGGTCGATGATGGCCTGCCCGAACCGGAGGGGGCGGCATCGTGAGTCCCCACGAGCGAGCCAACGAACGCGCCGCCCAACTGCCGGCGTTCTCCCTGCGCCGGCGGGTGACGGTCCTCGTCCTGCTGGCCAGCGTCCTGGTACTGGGCGCAGTGGCGCTGAAGCTGATTCCTTTGGAACTGATTCCACGCGGTTTCGACGACCCCTTCCTGCAGGTGGCTACGCCCTGGCAGGACGCTCCCGGGGAGGAGGTCGTCGACAAGGTGATCCGCCCCCTCGAGGAGGAGCTGGCGACCGTGGCGGGCATCAAGCGGATGTTCTCGATCGCCGATACCGGTTTCGGGCGGATTTCGATCTCCTTCAAGCAGGGAACGGACATGGACATCGCCTACCGCGAGGTGCGAGACCGGATCGAACGCGCCCGCACGCGATTGCCCGAGGATATCGAACAGATCCACATCCGCAAGCACGACGACAACTCGATCCCCGTCGCGGTTTACGGCCTGTCGATACCTCCCGAGATCACCAACAGCTACGACCTGGTGGAACACGGGATCGTCCTGCCGCTCAAGCGGATCGACGGTGTGGCCGATGTGCAGGTGCGCGGGCAGATGGAGAAGGAGATCCTGATCGAGCTCGACCGCAACCGCACGCAGGCAGCCGGGCTCAACATCTACCAGCTGGCCCAGGAACTCGGGGCCGACAACTTCGCTCTTTCCAGCGGTACGGTGCGCGACGGTGATCGCAAGCTCCTGTTGCGATCGGTGGCTCGGTACGGCAGCGTCGAAGAGCTGGAGAACCGCTGGGTCGCTCCCTCGGTCCGACTGCGGGACATCGCTACGGTGAAGTACGAGCAGCCCGAGAAGACCTTCCAGGTCCGCGCCATGAGTATGCCCGCCGTGGCGTTGCAGATCTTCCAGGAGGGGGATGCCAACACCCTCGAGGTCGCGGCTCGGGTGGCCTGGGCGATGGAGCAACTCCAGGAAGATCCCCGGGTCGCAAAGATCACAGTGACCACTCTGTTCAATCAGGGCGAGGTGATCTCCGATAGCCTCTCGACCCTGCTCGACAGCGGTCGAGTAGGGGGGTTGTTCGCGATCCTGGTTCTCTTCTTCTTCCTGCGGCGGTTCCGGATGACGCTGATCATCACGTTGTCGATTCCGCTGTCGATTCTCGTCGCCATCACCGTGATGTACTTCGCCGGCGAAACCCTCAACATCCTGTCGCTCCTCGGTCTCATGATCTCGGTCGGACTCCTGGTCGACAACTCGGTCGTGGTGGCCGAGAACATCTTCCGCATGCATCGCGATGGTCTACCACGGCGGGAGGCTTGCATCCGGGGTTCGGCGGAGATCGCCCTGGCCATCACCATGGCGACGCTGACGACGATCATCGTCTTCGTTCCGGTGTCGCTGGTCGAGGGGCAAGGGCAGTTTTTCCTACTGCGACTCTCGCTCCCGATCACCATCTCGCTCGCGGCGTCGCTGATCGTCGCCCTGGTGTTGATCCCCTTGGCCGTGTACCTGACCCTGCCGACGCGAGGGGCCGGCAAGCAATCCGGCGCGTTTGCGGTGGCGCACGAGCGTCTGAACGGCGTCCTGCGCCAGGCTTACGACGCCTCGCTCGGGCGTATGAATGACGGTTACGGCAGTCTCTTGCAGTGGGCGGCGCGCCGGCGACTCGATGTGCTGCTCGCTCTTCTGGTGGTCTTCGTCCTGACCTTCGGGGTGTTCCAGGAGAACGTCAAGATGGTCGAGTCGCAGGATGACGAGATCCAGGGCTTCTGGGTCGGGGTCGAACTCCCTCAGGACACCACTCTCGAGGAGTCGAACGAGCTCTTTGGCCAGCTCGAGAAGATCGTCGAATCGCACCGAGACGAGTGGAGCCTGGATGGCTGGTTCCTGTTCAATCGCGCGACTCGGGGAGAGGTTCAGGGCTGGTTCGCCAGCGACCGAGACAGTGAACTGTCGCCGCGTGAGGTGACCGACGCCCTGGTCGAGCTGCTACCGGAGAAGCCGGGCGTGGAGTATTTCACCGGCCAGGAGAGCGAGGACGAAGACGGGAACGACACCTTCCGACTCACCCTGTTCGGCGAGGACCCGAAGGTCCTCGAACAGGTCGCGGCCGACATGAAGGACGTCATGGTGCAGGTACCGGGCGTTCTCGGAATCGAGAAGTCCGCCGATGCTCCGATGCAGGAGGTCGGTCTGATCGTCGATCGGGACCGGGCGCAGCGGCTCGGCGTCGAACCGCAGACCATCGCCGGTTTGGTGGGCTATTCCCTGCGGGGACAGGCGCTGCCGCGCTATTCGAAGGATGGGCGCGAGATCCCGGTGCGGGTCCGGTTCCAGGAGAGCGACCGCGAGAGTCTCGCCCAACTGGAGGACTTCGCCGTGCCCACCGCCTCGGGGGACGCGGTGTCGCTCCGCTCTCTCACCGACGTCAGCTTCCTCCCCTCGACGCGGCGCATCTGGCGGCGCGACCGCCAGACGGCGGAGTCGATCGCCCTGCAGTTGGTCGATGGGGAGGAGGAGGAGACTCGGGAACAGCTGATGAGCCTGGCCCGCGGCTGGGACCTGCCGGAAGGGGTTCGGCTCGGCCAGAGCAAACGAGAGCAGATGGACGAAGAGCTGCAGAGCCTACTCTTCGCTCTGGGCCTGTCGATCGCTTTCATCTACCTGCTGATGGCCTTTCTGTTCGAGAGTTTCGTCCTACCGCTCTCGATCGTGGCGACCATCCCCCTCGCGTTCATCGGTGTGGCCTGGGCCCACGTTCTGGCCGGGATCGACATGGACTTTCTGGGCATCGTGGCGATGGTGCTGCTCGTCGGCATCGTGGTCAACAACGGCATCGTGCTGATCGACTACGTCAACCGACTGCGCGAAGTCGGACACGAGCGAGCGGAAGCCCTCCTTCTGGCCGCTCACCGGCGATTCCGTCCGATCATGATGACGGCGCTGACGACGATCTGCGGCATGGTTCCCCTGCTGTTCGGCGGTGCCAACGAGATCGGACTGTCGTACACCAGCTTCGCCTGGAGCCTGATCGGCGGTCTGATCACGGCGACCCTCTTGACGCTGCTGGTGGTTCCCGTGTTCTACACCCTGTTCGATGATCTGGGACTGTTCCTGCAGCGGGTGCTGCGACAGGCGATAGGCCGCGGCCAGAGCGGAGCCGTCGAGATCGGCTGAGTCACCTGGTAGCCTCCGAAGATGGTGATTCCATCTTCCGGGTTTGATCCCCCACTCCACGAGGTCGCGCTCCTCGGGTTGCCGACCGACGAGGCCTCGAGCTTTGCCCGAGGCGCGGCCCAGGGGCCGCAAGGTACTCGGCAGGCGCTCTACTCCGAGTCGTCGAATCTATGGTCTGAAGGGGGGCTCGACCTCGGGGGCATGCGGGACGTCCGCTGGCACGATCTCGGCGATCTAGAACTGTCGGGAGGAGCGGCGTCGCGACGCGAGATCGAGGCCGCAGTGGCGCAACAGCTGGGGCAGGGCCGCCGAGTCCTTTCGCTGGGAGGGGACCACGCGGTCAGCTACCCCGTGCTGCGGGCCTACGGGCAGCACTACTCAGACCTCACCGTCGTCCAGATCGACGCACACCCCGATCTCTACGACGAGTTCGAGGGGGACCGGTACTCCCACGCCTGTCCCTTCGCGCGGACGATGGAGACGGGGTGGATCACTCGCCTGGTCCAGGTCGGAATTCGCACGGCTACGGCGCACCAACGGGAGCAGAAGGAACGGTTTGGTGTCGAGTGGGTCGAACGTTGCCATTGGGGCGACCCCGGCCGGGTGTCCTGGACGGGGCCGGTCTACCTGTCGATCGACCTCGACGGCTTCGATCCCGGGTGTGCGCCCGGGGTTTCGCATCTCGAGGCGGGTGGCCTCTCGCCCCGTGAGGGCCTCGACTGGATCTGGCGGATCCCGCGGCTCGTCGGCGCCGATGTGGTCGAGCTGAATCCCTCCCGCGACCGCCAGGGAGTCACGGCAGCGCTGGCCGCCAAGCTGGTCAAGGAACTGCTCGCCCGTCTGATGGAAACTCCGTAAGGGCGGCCGCGGAGGGCTAGAAGTCGCGATCGAGTTCGACCTGCGACAGCTCCTGTGCCAGTTGCCGGCGGAACAGGCCCGGAGCGAACCAGGTGTAGAGGCAGAGGCCGAGCCAGCCGAGCTGCACCAATTCGGCGGCCTCCTGGTGACCGAAGTCCTCGAGGGTGAGCGTCAACAGCCGGTACACGACGAACGCTCCCAAGAGGACCGCGATCGAACGGGGGCCGCCCAACTCGCCCATCCACGTGGCGAAACGCCACCAGAGTCCCAACAGGGGGCTCTCCCGGGCCTTGATCGAGGCGAGCAGGGACAACGCACCGCGGTGGTTGGGGTCATGACGTAGGACCCAGACGGCGTGCTCGCGGGCGCCCGACTGGTCGTCGGTGCGGAGGAGAGCCTGTCCCATGGCGACCAGTGCCTCCGGATGGGTCGGCTCGAGGGCGAGCGCCTGCTCGGCCAGTCGCCGCGCCTCTTCGTGGCGGCCAGAAGCCAGCGCCAGGTCGGACAGGTCGGTCAGGATCTCCGGGTCCTCGGGCGCCAGGCTGCGGGCGGTGGCGAGACGATCCTCGGCGGCCTGTCGCTGGCCCTGCAGCGCATCGAGGAGCGCGAGTTGGCGGTGCGGTTCGGCGAGGTCCGGGCGGAGCCGCAAGGCTTCCTCGAAGAGCTCCCGCGCGTCTCCGAAGCGGCGTTGCGCGGTCCGCACCTGGCCGAGGACCAACGCCGAGGAGGCAGACTGCGGATCGCCCTGCAGCGCGAGCTGGGCTTCGTGCTCAGCGGCGTGCAGTCGATTCTGGTTGAGCAGGCAGAGGGCGAGCAGCCGGTGGGCGCCGGGATGCCCTGGATCCTCCCCCAGGATCTGCCGCAGTGCCTCGATGGCGCGACCCCAATTGCCGTGGGTCATCGCTTCCGAAGCGAGGAAGTAGAGGCGCTCGATCTGTGGTGGGTCGGGCATCGTCACTGCAACCAGAGAGCCCAGAAGTCGGGGAGGGATTCGAGCAGCTTGGGCCCCAGGAAGAACCCGGCGATCAGCACCGGAAGGCCGTTGCGGACCGAACCCCCGAAGTGGCGGAAGAGCTCGAAGGTCCGGGCCTGGAGGGTGTAGAGCCAGTAGGTCACTGCCAGTTTCCACACCAGGATGGGAAGCCAGGCGTAGGGAACAACGCGGGCGCTGATCAGTCCGAGCCCGTCGAGTTTGAACAGCACCGCCAGGGCGACGAAGGAGCCGAGAAACCCGATCGCTACGGTGATGGCCTCCCGGCGCCGAGTCGGACTCCCGACCGCGAATGCGTTGACCAGGAACCAGGGCCAGGAGACGAACGCTCCCCCGAACATGATGGCGAAGAAGGGCCACAGCGGATCGACGGCCCAACGCACCAGTCCCTGCGGACTCGGTTCGTCGGCCAGGCGGTAGGTGGTCGTGGTCATCGAGAGCGACCGTGGCGATCGAGAAACGCGAGTACCTCGTCGTACTGCCCGCCCTCGTTGGCGTACCGGGCGTAGTTGCGGGCCGTCGTCAGCCACTCCAGAGTGGTGGGTTTGACGGTACGCAGGGCCGCCGACAGGTCGTCGAGCTGGATGGGGACCTCCTCACCAGACTCGATCGAGGCTTCGATGGCACTCTCGGTCGCCGTTTCGACCAGGTTCTCGAGGTCGGCGCCCGAGAAGCCGCTCGAACCCTGGGCCAGGGGAGCGAGCGCCAGGCCCGGGGCGCAGGGGCGGTCGGCGAGGAGAATCTCCAGGATGCGCTGTCGGGCGAGCCGGTCGGGCGGCGGGACGAACAGGACACGGTCGAACCGGCCGGGCCGCCGGAAGGCGGGATCGATCGCCCAGGGGACGTTGGTGGCGCCGAGGACGAGGACTCCCTGGTTGTCGCGTTGGAAGCCGTCCAACTCGGAGAGGAACTGACTCACCAGTTTGGCCGCCGTACCCTCGCGGCGGTACTCTCGTTTGCCTCCGAGCGCTTCGATCTCGTCGAAAAAGAGGACCGAGGGCGGGTTCTGGCGAGCCTGCTCGAAGAGTTCGTGCAGCTTGCGCTCCGACTCGCCGATGTACATGTCGAGGACATCCGAGATCTGGACGTTGATGAAGTGGGCAGAGCACTCGCCCGCGGTGGCGCGAGCCAGCAGGGTCTTGCCGCAGCCCGGTGGTCCGTACATAAGGATCCCGCCGCCGACCCGTTTTTTGAATCGGGCGAACAGCTTCGGCTTCTGAAACGGCAGGATGATCCGTTTGTGGATCTGCTCCTTGATCTCGTCGAGGCCGCCGACCTGATCGAAGGTCACGGTTTCCTCGGCGGGTGCGAGCACGCGGGCGACCTCTTCGCGGGTGGTGTCGTCGTTCGACAGGACCCGCAGCCGGGGGCGCTGACCCTGACCTTCGACTTCGCTCACCCGGACCGCCAACTCGGCCGCGAGATCGGGATCTTCCAGGGCCGCGGAAGCAGCGATGGCGGCTTCGTAGTCGCGGCGGGCCTCGGCCCGTCGGTCGAGCGCCAGCAGCACGCGGGATCGTTGCAGTCGGGTCTGGGGTGCATCGTCGTCGAGGAAGTCCAGGGCGCGGTTCGGCCGATCGTGGGTGAGCAAGAGGCGGGCCGCGCTGCGGCGCTGCGCGGGGTCGCCGATCGACTCGGGATCGAGTTGGTCGAGCAGGTTCTGGCGGTCCGCCTCGGCGCCCCGGTCGCGCAGAGCTCCCAGGATCACACCCAGGAGGTCCAGATTGTCCGGCGATTGTTGGTAGGCGCTGGTGAGCGCTTGCAGGGTGGTGTCGTCCATGGCGGCCTCTCGTTGCCCGGCCCGACGCCGGATGGTGCGCATTATAGGGCTCCGACCCGCCGTGGCCGCGCGGTGGCTGGCGACCGTCGACCGCGGTGCTTCGCGGTAGGATCGAAGGCGATGCGTCAGACCTCTGGATCCGTCGTTTGCCCCTCCTGCGGCCGTCTGGTCGGTGTCCAGGACGCCGAGTGCTACCACTGCGGCCGGCGCAACCCCGGGATGTGGGGTTTCACTCCGATTCTGCGGCGCCTGGGACAGGACATGGGGCTCTCGGCCGTGGTGTTGGGCGCCTGTACCATCCTCTACCTCCTGGCCCTGGCCCTCGATCCTTACGGCATCGAGATGACGGGGATTCTCCGCTTCCTGAGTCCCAGTATCGAGAGCTCCTTCGTGCTCGGAGCCAGTGGTCCGGTTCCGGTCTTCGGCTACGGGCGCTGGTGGACCCTGGCCAGCGCCGGTTGGTTGCACGGTGGGGTGTTGCACATCGTGTTCAACATGATGTGGATCCGGCAGCTCGCCCCGGCAACGGCGCACCTCTACGGGCCTGGCCGTACCACCCTGATCTACGTCGTCTCCGGGGTTGCCGGATTCGCGGCGAGTAGTTTTGCTCCCTTTCTCCCTGTGTTCATCAACAACATCATGGGAGTTGGCAGGATCACCTTGGGAGCCTCGGCGGCGCTGTTCGGACTGCTGGGGGCCCTGATCCACTACAGCCGGCGGACCGGACAGTCACAGATGGGACAGCAGCTCTGGGGCTGGGTCATCGCCTTCCTGGTCTTCGGACTGGTCATCGACGGCGTCGACAACTGGGCGCACCTCGGTGGGTTCGCGGGCGGTTGGGGCCTGGCCTACCTGTTGGATCCGCTCAAGCCGGAGCGCATCGATCACCTCGTCGGGGGCGTGGTGGCCCTGCTCCTCTCGCTGGTGGCGGTGATCGTCTCGGTGTGGACGGGATTGCCCTAACTCCCGAGGCCGGTCTGATACCTTGGCCGACATGCGAGAACCGACCGTCGAGCGATCCCCAGTCTGGAGTCGGCTGGTCCTGCCGGCTGCGCAGCTCTCACACCTTCAGGACCTGGCTCGGCGGGCGCATCCTCGAGAGTCCTGCGGCGTTCTCCTCGGGAGGACCCGAAGCAGCCGCCGGGATGTCGGTGACGTCTCGAGGGTGGAGCCCCTACGCAATCGATCCACTCGACCGGAGAGGAGGTTCCAGATCGCGCCGTCCGATCTGGCGACGATCCCCCCCTTGCTTCGTCGTCTGGACCTCCAGTGGCTCGGCTTCTTCCATTCGCACCCCGAGGGTGGGACGATCCCCAGTCGAGAGGATCTGCGGGGTGGTTGGCGGGGGTACCTCCAGCTCATCGTAGGGGTCGATGGGACCTCTGCCGCCTGGGTCTACGACACCGGCGGTGCGCAACCGGTCGCCCTCGAGGTCGCACCATGAACCTCAGTCAAGCGGAGTTGCGTCGCTACCAGCGCCACTTCAACCTGCCGCAGGTGGGGGTCGAGGGGCAGGAGAAGCTGAAGCAGTCGTCGGTGCTGCTGGTCGGCCTCGGCGGACTCGGTACGCCGCTGGCGCTCTACCTGGCTGCGGCCGGGGTCGGCAGGCTCGGTCTGGTGGAGTTCGACCAGGTGGAGGAATCGAACCTGCAGCGACAGGTGCTCTACGGGGTCTCGGATGTCGGACGGCCCAAGCTCGACGTCGCGCTGGAAAGACTTCGGGAAGTCAATCCGGAGGTCGAACTCGTACCCCACGCCGTGCGCTTCGGGGTAGACAACGCCGCCGAACTCGTGGCCGCCTACGACGTGGTGGCCGATGGTTCGGACAACTTTGGAACGCGGTACCTGGTGAACGACGCCTGCGTGCTCGGCGGGACTCCCAACGTCTTCGGCTCGATTCTCCGCTTCGAGGGCCAGCTGTCGGTCTTTGCCACCGCGGACGGTCCCTGCTACCGGTGCCTCTTCCCCGAGCCTCCGCCACCGGGTCTGGTGCCGAACTGTGCCGACGGCGGAGTGCTGGGGATTCTCCCCGGCATCATCGGATCGCTGCAGGCCAACGAAGTGGTCAAGCTGCTGTTGGGCATCGGCACGTCGATGGCCGGGCGGTTCCTGACCTTCGATGCTCTGACCCTACGCTTTCGTGAACTTCGTCTGGCTCGAAGCGCCGAGTGCCCGGTGTGCTCCGAGAGTGCGTCGATCCATCGACTCGAGGAGTACGAGAGCGTGTGCGAAGTCCCGGCTCCCGAATTCGAGACCACGGTGGTCGAACTTTCGAGCGAGCTGGAGGCAGTGCAGCTGATCGACGTGCGGGAACCTCACGAATGGCAGATCGCGCGCCTTCCCGGGGCCCAGCTGATCCCGTTGCGCGAGCTGCCGGGGCGCGTCGACGAGCTGGCTCGCGATCGCAAAGTCGTCGTCTACTGCCATCACGGTATACGATCGCGGCACGCCGTCGAGTACCTGAGGAATGAAGGGCTGTCGAACAGTTCGAGCCTGCGAGGCGGTATCGATGCCTGGAGCCGAGAGGTGGATGCCGATGTCCCCCGTTACTGAAGAACCCCTAGATCCGCTGGAACCAACCGCCCCCGAACCCGCGCTCTGCCTGGTTCCCCTGGGCACCAATGGGTTCTTCCCGTCGGGGGGGCGGCAGACGATGAGCTACCTGTTGGAAGGGGGCAACGTGCCGCTGCTGATCGACTTGGGTTCGGGCATCAGCCGGCTGATCGAGCCCGACTTGGCCGAGCGACTGGCTCCCCACGACGAGATCCACGTCCTGTTGACGCACTACCACCTCGACCACCTGATCGGGCTGAGCTACCTGCCGGCGATCTGTCGCGAGTACCGCGTCGTGATCCATGCTCCGGGACCCCCGCTGGTCGACGGCGACTCCACCGCCCTGGACCGACTGATCAGCCCGCCGCTGTTCCCGGTTCCGCTCGCCAACCTGGTGGCAGACCTCGAAGTGGTCTCCTATGCCGGCGATACGTTGGAGGTGGCCGGTCTGCACGTGCGAACCCGTCGCCAACGCCACGCCGGTGGTTCGGTGGGACTGGTCTTCGAGCAGCAACTCGCCTTCCTCACCGACTGCGAGGCCGAGTCGGCGTCGGTGGAGTTCGCGCGCGGAGCCCGGGTGCTCGTGCACGAGGTGTGGACCACCGATGCGGAGGTCGCGGCGGGGGCCCCACGCCACGGCCACTCGACGCTGGAGGAGGTCGCGACCATCGCGCGTGGTAGCGGGATCGAGCGGCTCATCCCGGTCCATCACCGGCCGGGAAGACGGGAGGCCGAACTCGCGGTGTTCCACGAGCGGCTGGCTGAACTTGCCGAGGTCGAAGTCGTGCCGGCCCGTGAAGGTGTTCCCATTCTGATCTGAGATCCAGATTGCGGAACGCCGATTCGGGAACGTAGCGCACCAGGGTGGGATGGCTCTGCTACGGGTACCTGGCGCCTCAGCCGACCTCGCGTTCGTGGACCATCGGGTCGGTCAGCACCCGATAGTAGTGCCGGGATCCGTAGCGCCCCAGGTTGGTGACTCGCGAGGTGTAGAGGCAGGCGAAATCGTCGACCTGCGACCCGAACAGGCTCTGGCTGGCTCCCTGGCGGAAGACCGATCCCCAGGTCGGGTTGTAGGTCATCTCGTTGTTCGTTCCCAACTCCCGAGCGCGATGTCGGAGCGCCAGGTGGTCCCGCTCCAGGGTCTCGAGCGCCGGCCGGGCCGCGGCGATCGCCTGGTGCAGGTCGGACGGCAACTGTTCGCCGAGGGAGTCGGCGAGGAGCAGCACGTCGCGAAGATCGTCCATCTGGTGCCCCATCGAGTTGAGTTCGTTCTTGAGTTCCGACAGGCGTCGCAGCTGCGGGTGGATCTGCAGCTGATCGCTCAGCTCCTCTTCGAGCTCGTCGACGATGAGGGCCGTCCGCCAAGTCGAACTCAGTTTGCTGGAGACGATGTCGCCGTAGATGTGGTCGCCGACGTAGAGAACTCCCTCTCCCGGGAGGTCGAGGAGTTCCATCAGCCCAGCCTGGGAGCCCTGGGCATAGATCTGGCCCCACTCCGGAACCGCGACCTCGGCCCCGGGTTCCCCGGTGGCGGAGAGCGTGACGAAGGGCCGCTTCTTGCGGAAGAAGTCCGGTTTCCCGGCGCGTACGATCACCAGGTCGAACAGTTCCGGCCAGCGTTCTGGTTCAGGGGTGTCGGCGAAGAGATACCGACACAGGTGGTTGGTATAGGTCCAGCCCGAGTTGGTGAGCAGGATCAGCCGTCGACCGCCGAGTCGGAGCCGCTCGAGGGTCAGGAGGAGGGCCGGATCTCGGGGTAGGTAACGGGCGACGTCGGCGGCGATGGTCTCTTTGAGGGGGCCTTCGGCGTGCACTCCGTCGACGGCGTTGCGCACGTCGCGGAAGAGCTCCGGGTATTCGGGCAGTTCGACCTCCCCCTTCAGCTTGAGGTGGACGAGTTCGGCGAACAGGTTGACTTCGGGGAGTTCGAACAGGGTGTCGACCCAGTAGAAGCGCTCACTTCCGAGGTCGAGTCGGTTCTGGCGGTAGAGCCGCTTCCGCTCCGGGCGATCGAGTTCCTGGCGCCCGAGGTAGGCGCGACCGACGTAGCGATGACGGTCCATCTTGAGGACCGCGCCGGCGCGTCGGTCGATGATCAGTCCGCGGTGTGGAAAGTGCGGTCGGAATTCGGTGCGACGAGCGGCCGACGGGTAGTCGTGGTGTTCGAGAAGTCTCTCGAGGGCCAACTGGAAGATGAGCTCGCCGACCGGAAGGCGATAGTAGGGGGCCAGGGTCCAGTCGAGGTCGAAGCCGATACAGTGGATGTTCTCCATGCGGAGGGCCCGATTGACGAAGACGCGTCGCTGTGGAGGGGGCTCGCCGTCGTTCAGGGCCTGTCTCAGAAGTTCCTCGGTGCCGGGGGTATTCATGCGGCAAAGTGTAGCCCGGTGGTCGGTGGTGTGGACACCAGAACTCGCGGTGGGCTGGTTTTTGCCGTCGACGATTCAGGTGTATGATCGAGCCGTATATTCGAAGATCACCTCGAGGGTCTCGAGGTTCGAAACCGGGGACGAAAGGGAAACTCGATGAACACGCGCGAGCAATTCGGTAATTACCTCCTTCTGAAGAAGCTGGGGGAGGATCCCCTCGGTGAGGCGTTCCGGGCCGGCAAGGTCGGCGGCCAGGGCATGGAGGAGGTCGTACTGCTCCGAGTCTTCAACGGCCAGGGCATCGACGGTCCCGGCATGTGGAAGACCATCGACGGTCGGCAGGGTGTCCAGCAGGCGTTGACCAGTCCCAATATCGGCAACGGGGTCGACCTGGGAGCCATCCGCAACATCCCGTACGTCGCGTACGACTACCTCTCGGGCAAGAATCTGGCCAACCTCCTGCAACAGGCCAGCAAGCGCAAGCACCCGATCCCTTCTGACCATGCCCTGTTGATCACCGAACGCATCGCGCTCGGACTCGCGGTCGGTTTCGAGACTCGCTACGAGGCCGGTCGGATTCTCCACGGCTGTGTGGTTCCCAACCTGGTCATCATCTCCAACGAGGGAGAGACGCGCCTCCTCGGATTCGAAGTGGCGCCCGGGCTGCGGCAAGCCATCGTGCAGAACCCCTCGCATCCGCTCGGACGCTACCTGGCTCCCGAGGCGCGCGCCGGCCAGCCGGTCGACAAGTCGGACGACGTCTTCTCCCTGGGAGTCATCCTGCTCGAACTGCTCTCTGGCAAGCCCGTGCCGGTAGGGGCCGACTACGGCGCCCTGATCAACTCTGCCACCATGCAGCCGGACGGAACCCCGGTGCCCGACGACCTCAAGAACCTGATGGCCCGGAGCCTCGGCTCTCGCGAGCAGCGGATCGGAGACGTGATCCAGTGGCACAAGGCGCTCTCGAAGATGATGTTCGACGGGCAGTACAACCCGACGACGTTCAACCTCGCCTTCTACATGCACAACCTCTTCCGCGAGGAGATCGAGAAGGAGAGCAAGGAGATCGAGGTCGAGCGCACGATGGAGATCCCGGTGACGTCGATCCCCGCCGCGCCTCCGACGGCGGCGGCCGCCGCCGGAGCGGCGACGCCAGCGGCGGGAGGTGATCTGCGCGAGACCACCGGCGTCCGAGAGGATACGAGTGTGATCATGGATCGCTACTCGGACGAGGATTCCAAGGGCGGTCCCAACAAAGCGGTCCTGGGAGCGATCGCCGCGGTGCTCATGGTGGCCATCGGGGCCGGGGCCTACTGGATGAGCCGAGGAGGCGAGGAGCCGGTGACCGAGCCCGAACCGGCCGCTGCCGTCGCCCCCGAGCCGGAGCCGGAACCGGAACCCGCCGGGCCGACGCCGGAAGAACTCGAGGCTCAGCAGCAGGCCGAAGCCGAACAGGCCGCGGCCGAGCAGGCTGCGCTGGAAGAGCGCATCGCCGCGATCGTCGATGCCAAGGACAAGGAGCGGGTGGCCGAACTCGAACGGCTGCGGGCCGACCTCGAGACGGCACGTCAACGCGAGGCCGAAGCCGAGAAGGAGCGCCAGCGACTCGCCGAGGCCGCAGCCGCCCAGGCGGCGGCGGAACAGGCCGCGGCCGAGCAGGCCGCCGCTGAACAGGCTGCCGCCGAGCAGGCTGCCGCCGAGCAGGCCGCCGCCGAGCAGGAGGCCGCCGCCGAGATTCAGCAGGTCGCCGAGGCCGAGCCTCCGCCCCCGGAGCCGAAGAAGCCCGAAGTCAAGACGGGCGACCTCGTCACTCTGGGCCCGGGGGTTACCGTGCCCAAGTTCATCACCATGAGGCCGGTGACCTATCCGGCCATGGCTCGTCGGCTTCGCAAGGAGAGCACGGTCGTCGTCAGCTGCCTGGTCGACGAAAACGGCAACGTCAGCGAGACCAAGCTGAAGGGCCGTGAGGTCGGATTCGGTATGGATAGCGAGGCGCTGGCCGCCGCCAAGACCGCCCGCTTCAATCCCGCCACCAAGAACGGCGTTCGCGTCAAGATCTGGTGGGATCTGCCGATCAAGTTCACGCTCTAGTCGACCTGCTTTCCGGCTGTCGGGCCGGAGGCTTCAACCGGACGACGGCTCTGCTGTCGGCGTTCGAGGGGGCCCGGGGCGTCGGGGTGGCCAGGGAAGCGGGGTTCGCGCTGCCCTCAGGTATCGCCCGTTCGGCGCGGCGTACCAGAGTGCTGGTCCGAGACTGAAGGCGGAGACGCTGGGCGGTGGCCTAGTCGCCGCCCGGGCTCTTGGCGGCGCGCTCTTCGGCCCACTTCTTCCGCCAGTAGCGGCGCTGCCACTCTTCGACATTGCGGTTGTGCTCGCGCAGAGTGGCTGCGAAGACGTGGCTGCCGTCGTTGCGGCTCACGAAGTAGAGGTACGGAACGTCGGCCGGGGCAGCCGCGGCGCGCAGGCTCTGGAGCCCGGGCGAACAGATCGGTCCCGGCGGCAGCCCCGGATAGAGGTAGGTGTTGTAGGGCGAGTCGATCGCGAGATCACCCTTGCGGATGTTTCCGTCCCAGCGGCCGGCCAGTTTGAGGGCGAAGATGACGGTGGGATCGGCGTAGAGCGCGATACCGCGCCGCAGACGATTGGTGTAGACCCCCGCGATGGTGGCTCGTTCGCCGTCGAGGCGGGCCTCCTTCTCGACGATGCTGGCCAGAGTGACGACCTGGCGGACTGAACGACCGCTCCCCGGGGGAAGTAGCGGCCGCACCTCGGACTCGTAACGCCGCCGAAAGGTGCGAACCAGGGTCTCGACGACCGCCGCTTCGTCGGTGCCGTGGGGGAAGTGGTAGGTGTCGGGATGAAGGTAACCCTCGAGGGTCTCGGCCTCGGGATCCAGGTCGAGGATCGGAGCCGGGTCGCGCATGCGAGCCAGCAGGACCTCGCGGTTGCCGAACCCCTGGTCGGCTAGCTGTTCGGCCGCCTCTTCGAGGTCCAGGCCCTCGATCAACGTCGCGGATCGGAGGACGACATCGCCGGCGTTGAGCTTCTCGATCACCTCGAGGGGGCTGAGGGCGCGATCGAAGCGATAGCGTCCGGCCTGCAGGGAGGGACTATCGGTCAGTCGGAGGTGGAGCCGAGCGAGTCGGGCGTCGCGCAGGACACCCGCCTCCTGCAGTTGGTACAGGATGGCCAGCGTTCCCGTGCCGCTGGCGATCTCGACCTCCACCTCTTCGCTGAAGCCTTGGTACGGGGTGGTCAGTTCGTTCTGAAACCACTGCCAGCCCAGGGCCGCAGCCCCCAGAGCCAATAGGAGTAGCGCGAGGAGACAGCCGAAGAAGCGCTTCATTCGGAGGCCTCCTGGCTCCGCGCCAGCGTCTCCTCGAGCAGGATCTGCGCGGCCAGCTGATCGACCCGTTCGGGGTGCTTGCGGGGGTCGATACCGGCGGATCGCAAGCGCTCTTCGGCCGCGTGGCTGGTGAGGGCCTCGTCGACGAGTCGGTAGGGAAGAGAACAGCGAGTGGCCAGGCGCTCGGCAAAACGGCGGGCGCGCTCCGCAGCCTCACCGATCGAGCCGTCCAGACGCCGCGGTTCGCCGATCACCAGCGTACGGACTCCCTCGCGGCGAGTGATCTTCACGAGCTCGGCGATGAGCTGTCGGTCGTTGCGGCGAGGGAGAGTACAGAGGGGCAAAGACAGGGTTCTTTCGGGGTTGGTGATCGCGACGCCAACCCGCTTTGTACCGTAGTCGATGGCGAGCCAGGGACCGCTGGTCTCTGTGCTACCATCCACGCTCGATTCTGAGGCGGACGCCGCGCCGCCGGGGTACCGTTCCATAGCCACAACCGGAGCTATTATGCAGGATATCGTCATTCTGAGTGCGGCCCGCACGCCGATCGGTTCGTTCCAGGGAGCCTTCGCATCGCTGCCGGCCCATACGCTCGGAGCGCGAGCTCTCAGCGGTGCCTTCGAGCGCGCCGGGGTCGAGCCCGGAGCGGTCGACCAGGTCTACATGGGGTGTGTGCTCCCCGCGGGTCAGGGCCAGGCTCCCGCGCGGCAGGCGACGTTGGCAGCGGGATGTCCGTCGAGCACGGGAGCGGTGACGGTCAACAAGGTGTGTGGCTCTGGCATGCGAGCCATCATGACCGCTTCCAACGATCTACGCTGTGGTGACTACGAGTTGGTGGCGGCGGGGGGCATGGAGAGCATGACCCGCGCTCCCTACCTCGCCTCGGGAGTCCGCGACGGTTTGCGACTAGGCCACGGCAAGTTCATCGACGGCATGATCCACGATGGTCTCTGGGACCCCTACAACGACCAGCACATGGGGAACTGCGCCGAGCTGTGCGTTCGAGAGTTCGGGTTCACGCGGGAGCAGCAGGACGACTTCGCCCGCGAGAGCTATCGGCGCGCGCGGGCCGCAGCCGAGGACGGTCGGTTGGCCGAGGAGATCGTTCCGGTCGAGGTGCCGCAGCGCAAAGGAGACCCGCAGGTGGTCGATCGCGACGAAGAGCCCTTTCGGTCCGATCTCGACAAGATGGCGCGCCTGCGGCCGGCCTTCGACCGCGAAGGAACGGTGACCGCCGCCAACGCCAGCAAGATCAACGACGGGGCAGCGGCGCTGGTACTGACCACCGCGGCCTACGCCGAGTCCCACGGTCTGACACCGATCGCACGGATCCTGGCCCATGCCACGGCGGCCCAGGATCCGGAGTGGTTCACTACGGCTCCGGTCCCGGCGATGCGGCGGGCCATCGATCGTGCCGGATTGACCCTCGACCAGATCGACCTGTTCGAAGTCAACGAAGCGTTCGCGGCCGTCACCATGGCGGCGATGAAGGAACTCGAGTTGCCGGCCGCCAAGGTCAATGTTCGAGGTGGAGCCGTCGCGCTCGGGCATCCGATCGGAGCCTCGGGAGCGCGCATCGTCGTGACCCTGCTGCATGCCCTGGCCTCGACCGGAGGCCGATACGGTTGTGCCGGGATCTGCCTGGGGGGCGGCGAGGCGACCGCCCTGGTCGTCGAGCGCCTGTAGCCGAAACGAGGAGCGCGCGTGAAGAGAGAGATCGCAGGACTCGTAGTGGCCGTCTGGCTGGTGGCGGGGCTCGGAAGCGCCGAGCGTGCACCGGCCGCGCCTCGACCTCAGGACGATCTGACCGGCAAGATCTCTTTCTCCCTCCCGATTCCGGTCGAAGACGGAGGCGGAGAGATCCGCGGCGCCGCCGACCAACTCGACTACAGTGAGGACGGGGGCAGCGCCCTGCTTTCGGGTGATGTCGTCATCGAGTACCAGAACCTCAAGATCTCGGCCACCCAGGTCTCGGTGGACCTCGTGCAGCGCACGGTACGGGCTGACGGCGACGTCGTCGTCGACCAGGGGCCGAGTCGGATCACCGGTTCCTCGGCCGAGTTCGACCTCGACAGCAAGACCGGGTTGATCACCGACGCGGTGGCGGCGGCCGAGGGTGGGTACTTCTTCTCGGGCGACGTGGTGGAGAAAAAATCCGATACCACCTACACGATCGTCGACGGGGTCTTTACCGCCTGCGAGGGGGACGTGCCACCGTGGAGCTTCCGGACCCGCAAGGCCGAGATCGAGCTCGATGGCTACGCCCGCGTCCGCGGCGCCAGCATGCGGATCAAGTCGCTTCCGATCTTCTACACTCCCTACCTGGTGTGGCCCACGACGACCGACCGGACCTCCGGCCTGCTGGTGCCGAAGGTGGGGAACTCGAACGACCGCGGAACCTACCTCGGACTGGCCTACTACCACGTCTTCGGTCGGAGCTACGACTCGACCCTCTATCTCGACCTGTGGAGCAAGGAGTACTACGGGCTCGGCGCCGAGTTCCGCTACCGCCCCACTCACGAGACGGAAGGCGTACTTCGGGCCTACTCGATCTGGGACCCGGAGATCGACGATCAGCGCTGGAAGGTGCTCTGGGACCACGAAACCAAGGATCTCCCGTGGGGCTTGCGAGGGGTGCTGCACTACGAGGACTACTCCGACTTCCAGTTCTTTCGGGACTTCGAGCGGCAGCTCGACGACAAGTCCAAGAACTCGGTGTACGCGAGCGGATTCGTCAGCGGCAGCTGGGGCAACCACTCCTTCAACCTGCTCTTCGATCAGCGGCGCAACTTCAAGAACGAACGTGAGGTCGAGCTGCGCCAGCTGCCCGAGTTGCAGTACCGGTTGCGCTCCCAGCAACTCGGCGGGTTGCCGTTCTACCTTTCGCTGGACACCAGCGCCCACTACCTGTCGGTCGACCGTAGCGTGACCTACAGCGGCGAGTACTCGCGTGTCCATCTCGAGCCGAGCCTCAAGGTCCCGCTGTCGAGCCTTCCCTGGCTCTCGGCCTCGGTGACGGTGGGGCAACGCTACACCTGGTACGGCGACAGCATCACGACCATCAACGGCCCGACCGAGTTCACCGGCGACTCCCTGGACCGGTCGATTCCGTTCGCCAACGCCGAGATCATCGGGCCGTCGCTCTCTCGGGTGTTCGAAGGGGGCATGGGGTCCTTCGCCAAGGTGAAGCACATCATCGAACCGCGCTTCGACTACCGCTACGCCGACTCGTTCGACGACGCCGAGCTAGTCCCCTCGTTCGACGAAATCGACGCGGGGTTCGATGGGCACGAGGGACGGGTGGCGTTGATCAACCGGTTGCTCGGCAAACCTCGCAGCCAGGGGGACGCCGCGGGCGAGGTTGCGACCGACGAATCGCTCGCCTCTCCGAGTCTGCAGGCCGAACTGGACGCGGCCGACGCCCGGCTCATCTTCGACGACGTCGAGGGAATCTTCGAGATCGGTGGTGATGTCGTGGCGCCGGTGAGAATCGAGTCTCCGGTGGCGGAGTTCCCCGAGACGGCGCGCGAAGCCGGTGCCGAAGGGGTGGTGGTCGTGAAGGCGATCATCGACCAGGAAGGGTTCGTGCGGCAGCCGCAGGTCCTCCGTGGAGTCCACCCGGACCTCGACGCCGCGGTGGTCGACGTGATGAGCCGATGGCGTTTCGAGCCGGCGACCAGGAACGGCGAGCCGGTGGCCGTGTTCGACCGCCTGAGCATGGTCTTCAAGACTGATGTCGGCGAGAAGGCCGCGCGCGAGATCGCCTCGCTCGAGGTCAGTCGTCGCTACAGTTTCGACGATGCCCGACCGCTGGAGAGTGGCGAAGGGATGGAGTCGGCGTGGGGGCCCTGGCGGGCGACCCTTCGGGCCTATCCCGGGACACGGTTCGGTTTGCGGCTCGACACGGACTACAGCGACCTCTTCTCGCAGGTGACATCGATCCGCTTGACCAGCAACTTCAACCTGGGCGGGGGCAATCGCATCGACCTCTCCTGGTCGCCACAGTACCGGGCGCGGGATGGCGAGACCTTGTCCGACCAGGCATCGCTCGGATTCCAGTGGGGAATGACCGATCGCCTGACGCTGCGCTCCGCGATCAACTACGACATCGAACGCGACCTGCTTCGCGACCAGCGGCACTTCCTCACCTATCGCGGAAGCTGCTACACCTTGCGCCTCGAATACCACCAGTCTGAGACCGCGTCGGAGACCCGACGCGACTACCTCTTCTCGGTCGATCTGAAGAACGTCGGCACCTTCCTCGACATCACGGGCGGCCGTTCTTCTCGACCCTAAACCCGTTCGGTTCCGACCGATCGAAGACATCACAAAGGACTCCAGATGAAGGGTCTCGTACTCTCAGGCGGTAAGGGCACTCGCCTTCGACCGATCACCTACACCTCGGCCAAACAGCTGGTACCGGTCGCGAACAAGCCGGTTCTGTACTACGGAATCGAGGCGATCGTCGCTGCCGGGATCACCGAGATCGGCATCATCGTGGGCGATACCCAGGAGGAGATCGAGGCCGCGGTCGGGGATGGCTCGGCCTTCGGGGCCGAGGTGACCTACATTCGGCAGGACGCTCCGCGAGGGCTGGCCCATGCGGTGATGGTGGCGCGGGACTTCCTCGCCGACGATCCCTTCGTGATGTACCTCGGTGACAACCTGATCGCCGGCGGCATCACCAGCCTGGTCGAGGAGTTCCAGGGCGACGATTCGAACGCCATGATTCTGCTGGCAGAGGTTCCCAATCCGCAGCAGTTCGGGGTGGCGGAACTCGACGAGCAGGGAATCGTCAAGCGACTCATCGAGAAGCCGGCGGAGCCCCCCAGCAACCTCGCCCTGGTCGGTGTCTACATGTTCGACGCCAACATCCATGCCTCGGTCGACCGCATCGAGCCTTCGGCGCGCGGCGAACTGGAGATCACCGATGCGATCCAGGATCTGATCGATCGAGGGTTGGTGGTGCACCCGCATCGGGTTCGCGGCTGGTGGAAGGATACGGGCAAGCTCGAAGACATGCTCGAAGCCAACCACATCGTGCTGGAGAAGCTCGATGTCAAGCGGCAACGCAAGGTAGGGCAGAACAGCCGCATCGAGGGTCGAGTCGAGTTGGGAGAGGGAGTCGAACTGGTCGACACGCTGATCCGCGGTCCCGTGGTGATCGGAGCGGGCACGCGACTCGAACACGCGTTCGTCGGACCCTATACCTCGATCGGCGAGAACTGCGAACTCATCGATTGCGAGATCGAGAATTCGATCGTGTTGGCCAACTCCTCGATTCGCGAAGTGCCGGGCCGCATCGATGGGTCGCTGCTCGGTCGCAACGTCCGCATCGGGCGCAGCCCCGAGAAGCCCAAGGCCTTCCGTTTCATGCTCGGTGACAACAGCGAAGTCGGAATCCCCTGATGACGGGAGGGCAGCGGGCGCAACGCGTCCTGGTGTTTGGTGGAACGGGTATGCTGGGCCGAGCCGTGGTTCGCGAGGTGCGGCGACGGGGGGGGACCGCGCTCGGTTTGTCCCACGGGCAGGGAGACATCACCGATGCAGCGAGGTCGGCGTACTGGGTCGAAACGTTCCGACCGACGGCGGTGGTCAACTGTGCGGCATTCACCCGAGTCGACGACTGCGAGAGCCAACCGGAGATCGCCCAGCGGGTCAATGGTGAAGGCGTTGCCAATCTGGTGGACGCCGTCCGATCGACCGGGACTCCCCTGGTGCACGTTTCGTCGGACTACGTGTTCGACGGCGCCTCGGAGCGGCCCTACCGCGAGGACGATCCGACGGGTCCGGTCTCGGTCTACGGCGCCAGCAAGCTGGCCGGCGAAGCGGCCGCTCTCGACTACGAAGAGTCACTGGTGGTGCGCGCGAGTTGGTTGTTTGGTCCGGGTGGACCCAACTTCGTGACGACCATGCTGGGACTGATCGAGCGGGGGCTCGACACCCTGCGGGTCGTCGACGACCAGCGCGGCGCCCCGACGTATACTCCCTTCCTCGCGCGCGCTCTGGTCGACCTTTTGTCTCGAGGCACGCGTGGACCAATCCACTACCAGAACCTAGAGCCTGCGACCTGGTACGACTTCAGTCGAGCCATCGTGGCGCAGGTTCGCCCCACGGTAACGGTTGTCCCGGTGACGACCGACGAGTTCCCTCGACCTGCCAGGCGTCCGGCCTATTCGGTACTCGACCTCAGCCGCTGTCAGCAAGAGCTCGGCCGGCCGATCGAGCACTGGGAGTGGGGCCTTCACGAATACCTAACCCAAATACCCTAAGGACCCGGGCGGTCGGGCCCGAAGTCTGGCCAGATCGGATCTGGCCCTGCGAGGAGAGACATGAGTAAGCGTGCTTTGATCACCGGGATCACCGGATTCGCCGGCTCCCATCTGGCTGACTATCTACTGGCCGAGCACCCGGACGTCGAGGTGTACGGCATCTACCGCTGGCGCAGTCGCCGCGAGAACATCGGTGGCCTGGACGGCCGGGTCCAGATGATCGAGGCCGACCTCCGCGACTACCATTCGATGCAGCGAGCGCTCGAAGAGTCCCGACCCGACTTCGTGTTCCATCTCGCCGCCCAGAGCTTCGTACCTTCGAGCTGGAGCGCTCCCTCCGAGACCCTATCGACCAACATCGTCGGGCAGACCAACCTCTTCGAGGCGGTGCGGGCTCTCGACCTGGACCCGGTGATTCAGATCGCGTGCTCGAGTGAGGAGTACGGTCTCGTGCACCCGGACGAGGTGCCGATCAAGGAGAGCAATCCGCTCCGTCCTCTCTCTCCCTACGCCGTGTCTAAAGTGGCGCAGGATCTCCTGGGCTACCAGTACTTCCAGAGCTACGGGCTGAAGGTCATTCGTACTCGGGGTTTCAACCACACGGGTCCCCGCCGCGGCGACGTTTTCGTCACGTCGAACTTCGCCAAGCAGATCGCCAGCATCGAAGCTGGCCTCGCCGAACCAGTGATCCGGGTCGGCAACCTCACCGCGATCCGAGACTTCACCGATGTTCGCGACATGGTGAGGGCCTACTGGCTGGCGGTGAATCACGCGCGTCCTGGAGAGGTATACAACATCGCCACTGGGGTCGGAATCACCATTCAGGAACTCCTCGACCGTCTGCTGGCCATGTCGACCGTGCAGGTGACCGTCGAGGAGGATCCGGCTCGGATGCGACCCTCTGACGTCGAGCGTCTGTTGGGTGATCCTTCGAGGTTCAAGGCAGATACCGGTTGGGAGCCGCAGGTACCGTTCGAGCAGACGCTGCGCGACACGTTGGAGTACTGGCGCCAACACGTCGGTCGCGGATAGTCGATGCGGATCCTCGTCACGGGTGCCTCGGGATTCCTGGGCACCCATCTGGTCCCGGCCCTGGAGCGGGCTGGACATGACGTGGCCGGAACCTGGCTGGGCCCGCCCGGCGCCGGTTGCGGTTACGAGGTCGACCTCACCGATCCCGACACCGTACGCGCGGCGGTGGGGGACTTCCGGCCGGAGTGCATCGTTCATCTGGCCGGAGCGAGCCACGTCGGGACCTCGTGGACTCAAATGGGGCTCTACCACCGAGTCAACGTCGTAGGGACCCAAGCGGTACTCGACGCTGCCGATGGAATTCCCGTGGTGATGGCGTCCAGCGCCGAGGTCTACGGTCCGGTACCGCCGGCCGAACAGCCGATCACCGAGGATCGCGCTCCCGACCCTGCCAATCCCTACGCTCTCACCAAAGCGGCCGCCGAACTTCTGGTCCTGCGGGCCCGGGGTATCGTGTTGCGGCTCTTCAACCTGATCGGCCCGGGCCAGGACGAGCGGTTCGCACTGCCGACCTTTGCCGCGCAGCTGCGAAGTATCGAGCGCGGGGAACGAGAGCCGGTGTTGAGCGTGGGGAATCTGGATGCCCGTCGGGACTTCGTGCACGTGTTCGACGGGGCGGAAGCTGTGGTGCGGGTGGTCGAAGGAGGCGAGGCGGGCAGCGTGTATCAGGTGGCGAGCGGCCGTGCCTGGCGAGTGGGCGAGGTTCTCGACCGGCTGATCAGCGCGTCGGGAATCGAGGCGCAGGTCGAGGTTGATCCCGAGCGGTTCCGCCCCAACGACATCCCGCTGTTGGTCGGTTCGGCGACCCGGCTCCAACGGTTGGGGTGGCGAGCGCAGCGGACCGTCGACGAAGCGGTCGCCGATCTCTGGAACAGTCTACGACCGGTGAGCGAGCTCGCCCCACAAGGAGGAGAATAGATGGCTGGTGTCAGCGGGCGAGAGTTGCTGCGAAAAGTCGTTCACATGAGCTTCGGCGGAGTCGCTTTCGCCCTGCGGTTTCTGGGGCCCTGGTGGTCGATGGCCTGTGCCGCCACCGCCGTGCTGTTCAACGCCTTCCTCTTTCCGCTGATGGGCGGACGGTACCTCTGGCGAGACCGGGAGACGGAGCGAGGTTCCTCGCTGGGTATCGTCCTCTATCCGGTGGCCGTGCTCCTCTTGCTGGTGGCCTTCCACCGCCGACTCGAGGTGGTGGCCGCGATCTGGGGGATCCTGGCTTTTGGCGACGGGATGGCCTCTCTGGTCGGCATGTCGCTGGGAAAGCAGAAGCTGCCCTGGAACCCTGACAAGAGCTGGCTCGGCACCCTGGCGTTTTTTCTGTTCGGTGGGGTGATGGCCACGGTACTGTTTCAGTGGACGGCCCCCGGGGTCTATTCCCTGCCGTTCGCGGTCGCGGTGTGTGGCGTGACGGCGGCTTTCGCTGCACTCCTCGAGTCGATCCCCCAGGGCCTCGACGACAATATCGGGGTACCGCTGCTCTCCGGACTTCTGCTCTTCTGTCTGGTCCTGACGCACGGGCAATGGGAGGGGTTCTTCGGCGCCCCCGGGTTCGAAACCAGGGTGCTCGTGGCCGTGGTCGTCAACGTCCTCCTGGCCGGCACCGCGTTCGCGATCCGCGGGGTGGATCGCTCGGGGATGTTCGGCGGCTTCGTGATCGGCTTTCTGGTGTGGCTCGGTCTGGGCGGGGCAGGGTTCTCGCTGCTCCTGGCCTTCTTCGTTCTGGGGACGGCTCTGACCAAACTGGGGTACCGACGGAAGGCCGAGAAGGGCCTGGCGCAGGAGAAGGGGGGGCGGCGCGGTGCCCGTCACGCGTTCGCCAACGGCGCCACCGCGGCCGGTTGCGCACTCTTCGCTGCGACAACTCCCCTTCCCGAGCTGTTTGCCCTCGGTTTTGCTGGAGCTCTAGCGACGGCGGTGGCCGACA
Source organism: Thermoanaerobaculia bacterium (assembly GCA_030429235.1). Classification (GTDB taxonomy): domain Bacteria; phylum Acidobacteriota; class Thermoanaerobaculia; order Multivoradales; family JAIOJS01; genus JAIOJS01. Next base: position 32,871 of record JAUIDB010000008.1, read on the forward strand.
CCGCGGGCAGCGAGGTCGGCCAGCTCTGGGGGCGGAGAACGTTCCTGGTCACGACGCTCCGACCCGTACCCCGAGGCACGCAGGGGGCCGTCTCGCTGGAGGGAACCGTAGCCGGGATTCTGGCATCGATGGTCGTCGCCGGGCTCGGGGTCGCCGGCGGTCTCTTCGGTCTGGGTGGGGCTTCGATCGTCGTCGTCGCCGCCTTCCTGGGGACCTTGCTCGAGAGTGTGGTGGGAGCGACCCTCGAGCGCCGCGGTCTCCTCGACAACGAAGGAGTCAACTTCCTCAACACTCTGATGGGGGCCCTGCTCGCGGTTGGCATCGCGGCGCTTGCCGCCTGGAGTGCGGCGGGGCCCTGAGGGGGACGAGCGCTGCGCCTCGACATCGCCCTGGTGGAACAGGGTCTCTTCGACAGCCGAGAGAAGGCGCGCCGCGCCGTGATGGCGGGCCTGGTGCGGGTCGATGGCCAGAGGGTGGACAAGCCCGGAACCCGGGTCAAGGAGGGGGCGCGCTTGGAGTCGACGGCTCGACCCCCTTACGTGTCTCGCGGAGGTTTCAAGCTCGCCAAGGCGCTCGACCACTTCGGTGTCGATCCTCGGGGCCGCATCTGTCTGGATGCCGGCGCTTCGACCGGAGGTTTCACCGACTGCCTCCTGCAACGCGGGGCGGAGCGCGTCTACGCCATCGACGTGGGGTACAACCAACTCGACTACCGGTTGCGTCAGGATCCCCGGGTGGTGGTCATGGAGCGGGTCAACCTCCGCCATCTGGCCGCGGATGCCTTGCCCGAGCGCGTTTCCCTGGTCACCGTAGATCTATCGTTTATCTCGCTCCTCAAGGTGGTTCCGGCGCTCCTGCCGCATCTCGAACCGGACGGACTGCTGCTCCCGCTGATCAAGCCGCAGTTCGAGGTTGGCAAGGGACAGGTGGGCAAGGGGGGCATCGTCCGCGACGAGGCGCTGCGGCGAGAGGTGATCGCACAGCGTCTCGACGACCTTCGAGGCCTGGGGTTGGTGGAGCACGGTGTCGTCGACGTCCTCCCCGGTTCGGAAGGCAATCGGGAAGCGATGGCCTGTTTCGTTCAGCCGGCAAACTCGGCCCGGCGGGACCCTGGACTGGGCTTGGATCCCAGTGCAGAGCGGGAATAGCGATCGAGCCACGCTCGGTTAGACTTCTCAGATGGCCGAGGAACCGACGAGAGCGACTGCTCCGCAGTCGATAGCGCAACCCGAGGGCACCTTCCGTCGGGTAGGGGTCGTTGCCAAGACGGCGAGCCGCGAGGCGCTGAGAACTGCGGCTGAACTCGCAGAGTGGCTCGTACGAAGGGGGCTGGAGGTCAGTCTGGACGAGTCGACCCTGCGGGCCCGTGGCGATCTGACCGCCGCGCCCCTGCGCAGCGACAGCGACGTCGATCTGGTCGTGGTGCTGGGTGGCGACGGCACCCTGCTCTCGGTGGCGCGGTCCCTGGAACGCCCGGTGCCCATCCTCGGCGTCAACCTGGGCACGCTCGGGTTCTTGACCGAGGTGGGACGTGGCGAGCTCTATCCGAGTCTGGTCCGGGTCCTCGCCGGCCGGTACCGTCTCGAACAGCGTTCTCTGCTGCGGGTGGCCCTGCATCGCGGTGGCGGTCAGACGCAGGAGTGGCACGTGCTCAATGACGCGGTCATCGCCAAGAGCGCTCTGGCCCGGATCATCTCTCTGACCCTGACGGTCGACGACCACCTGGTGGGGCACTTTCGGGCCGACGGTCTGATCATCTCGACCCCGACCGGGTCCACCGCCTACAACCTTTCGGCGGGTGGTCCCATCTTGACGCCGGACCTGCCGGTGGCGGTCGTGACTCCGATCTGCCCTCATACCCTGTCGCTGCGACCGCTGGTCGTTCCCGACACGAGTTCGATCGAGATCGTCCTCGAAACGGATCGCGAAGAGGTCTACCTGACATTGGACGGGCAGGAGGGATCCAGTGTCGGTTTCCGCAATCGGATTCAGATCGGGCGCAGTGACCTCTCGGTCCAGCTGGTCAAGACGTCGGGTCGCTCCTTCTTCGACGGGCTGCGCAGCAAGCTTCGCTGGGGCGGATGACCGAACCACCCTCGGACGAGGTCCAGGTAGAGACTCGCCGGCGGCGTCCGGGTCGAATGCGGCGCTGGGTTCTGCGCCCCGTGGCCTGGTTGGTAGCGATCGTACTGGCCCTGGCCGCGATTCTCCTCTGGGTCCTGCACCTGCCTCGCTTCCAGCGCAGCGTGCTCGACCGCTACACCCCCCAGTTGGAGGAACTCCTGGGACGCGTGGTCGAGGTGGGCGACATCGAGGTGCGACTGCTGCCCTTGACCCTGGAGCTCCACGACGTGCGGTTGGCTGGGCCTCGAGTGGAGGACCCCGACGTGGCCACGATCCGCCGCCTTTACGCCGATATCGATCTGCCCAGTCTGTGGCGTCGCCACCTCCAGTTGGACCGGGTAGAGATCGAGGGGTTGGAGTTCTTCATCGAGCGGTTGGAGGAGGAGACCAATCTCCCTAGAGTCGACCGAGGTGACCGAAAGACCGCTGACTCGAACTCCGAACGCCGATTCCAGGTCGCTCTGGGTACCCTCGAAGTGAGCGACTCGCACTTTCGGTACGAGCAGCTGGACCTGCCCTTGGGCGTTACGGCTCATGGCATCGAAGCCTCGCTGCTCGGAGGACGAGGGCTCGCGGCCTCGGGGGCCCTGGCCATCGATCAGGTTGCCCTGCGCCTGGCCGAGGGCGGTCTCACGGGCTCGATCGATGGTCGAGTGACCGTCGATCAGGCAGGGATTCGGTTGGATGCGACCCGTCTTCAGACCGACGAGTCCTCCCTGGCCGTGCAGGGCTCTGTGGTCTGGCTGGGGGATCGGCGAGTGAATCTGGAGTTTCAGGGCACCACCTCGACCGACCTCGCCCGACAGCTCGGGTACCTCGACGACCAGGTCGAGGGCAGCGCCGCCGTCGAGGGGGGATTCGAGTGGCGCCCCGAGGCCTGGGGATTTCGGGCCGAACTGACCTCGGAGGAGATCGAACTTCTCGATCAGTGGCGATTGACCGACGCCAGGTTGCAGGTCGCTGGCGATCCGAACGGGGTCTGGGTCGATCTGCTCGAGGCTTCGATCCTGGGTGGACGCAGTACCGGCCGCTACGAACTGGATCTCCAAAGCGGGAATCGTCCCAGTGCCCTCGATCTCACGCTGACCGGGATCGAACTGCCGAAGTTCCTCGGCGCGATGGACTGGTCGGTACCGGGGCTCGGCGGTGGCGTCGATGCCGAGATGAGCTATCGCTTTCTCGAAAGCGACTGGGAGCAGGGAACCGGCTGGGGGACATTGCAAGCTCGACCGAGCACCCGGGGCCGCAATGCGACCCTACAGTTTCGAGGGTCGATTCCCTTCACCATCGAAGCTGGGCTCCTGAAGAGCGAGGCGGCCCGCTTCCGGGCACCGGACCAGCAGATCTTGGCCACGACCTGGTACGACCTCGGCCGCCGTACGGGCCAGATCGAGGCCACGCTGCAGTCAGAGGATCTCGGACCGGTAGGCGCTTTGCTTCCGATCGGGGCGACGGAGACCACCGAACCCGTACTCTGGCTGCCGACCGTCGGTCGCGGGAGGATCGCGGCGCAGATCGACCTCGAGCCGAGTGGCGTGGAGCTCGCGGTCGACCTCGATCTCGCCGACGTCGCTGCTCCCGGCCTGCAAGCCGATCGATTGCTCGGGCATCTCGAGTTGCGAGACGAGCGGCTCGAGAATCTGCGACTGGAGTTCAGCCGGCCGGCGGCCGCAGGTCTGCTCACCGGCCAGATACCCCTCTCGACGCAGGAGGGGCTGGAGCTGGGTCTCGAGATCGCGGGATGGCCGGTCACCGAGTTCGCCCCGTGGATCCCGGCGGAGCTGCCGCTCGAGGGTCTGTTCTACGGTGACGTCGATCTGGCCGGGACCGAGAGCGCGATCGTGGGGTCCGTCTCCGGTCGGTTGGAGGGAGCCGCGACGACGGGACTCTCTCTAGGCACACTCTGGGCCGACCTTCGCTGGGACGGCGAGCGATTGGAGGTCGATCGCGCGCTCGTACCCGTGGGTGACGGACAACTCGAGGCAGCGGGCTCTTTGGTCTTCGAAGGAGGCTCACTCGACCTGACACTCGACGCCGAGTCGCTGGACCTGCGGGAGCTTCCGTTGGCGCCCGGGGTCCCGGCACTCGGCGGATTCTTGGACGGTGCCGGGCGCCTCGGTGGTTCGACCGCAGTCCCGGTCCTCGATCTCGATCTGCAGGTGGCCGAGCTGATGATCGCCGAAACCGCGTTGGGCAACGCCGCGGCCACCGCGAGTTGGGCCGAGGGGACGCTCGAGGTGGAGGCCGAGGCGGAGCGTTGGCTTGCTTTGGCCGGGGGGGGAAGACTCGATCTGGGTGGTTCGGATCTCTCCTTCGATCTGAGGATCATGGATCTTGCCCGGCTCGGGAGCCTGGTCGCACCCGAAGGGCCGGAACTTAGCGGCTCGCTGCAGGCTGAGATCCAGGCCGGAGGCAAAGGGCCGTTCGCGGTAGAACAGGCGACGATCGAGGTGCCGGCCGCCGTACTGGGCGTGGACGGGCACACCCTTTCCTTGCTGGAGCCAGCCCGGTTCGAGTGGTCACCCGAGAGATTGGCGGTGCGGTCGCTCTACGTCGAGGAGCCGGGGCGGCCCGGCGAGGCCTTCGTGCACGGCACGATCGAATTGGCGGAATCCAGGCTCGATCTCCGCGTTCAAGCCAGCCTCGCGGCCGACTGGCTCGAACTGTTCGTCGAAGGCCTCGACATCGGCGGCGAGATCGACGTGTTGGGGGCGGTGCGGGGCAGTTTCGCCGAACCGGTCGTCCGAGCCCAGGCCGGCGTGGTCAATGGTCGACTGCGGTCGGAGGAGATCACCCAACCGGTGCAACAGATCAACGGGGTGGTACTCCTCGACCCGGACTCGATCGTGATCGACGGCCTCGACGGCCGACTCGGATCGGGTGGGATTCGGGTGGGCGGGCGGTTGCTCTGGCCGACGGAAGAGCTGGCTCTCGGAGGCCGGGTCCAGGTCGCGCTGACGGCGGCCACCCTAAACTATCCGGATGGAATGGAACTGCGCGGTAGTGGAGAACTGGTCTGGAGTGGCGAGGCCTCCGGACAGACCATCCGGGGACTGGTCGAGTTGGATCGGGCCCGCTACCTACAGGATCTCGACATCGACCTGATGAGCCTGGTCGAGGGTTTCTTCCGACGTCGGCCCGAAACCGTGGCGACGACGGACGAGACCCTGGAAGGGATCGCCTTGAACGTGGCGGTCCGCGCCCCGGCTGCCGTTCGGATCGACAACAACGTGGCCGACGTACGGGCTTCCGCCGACCTCAATCTCCGCGGGACCCTGGCTCGCCCCGTGGTTTTCGGCGAACTGACGTCCGAGCCCGAGAGCACCCTGCTGTACTCCGGAAACGAATACACCCTCGAACGTGCGGTGGTGACCTTCGCCAATCCGTACCGCATGGAGCCTCTGTTCGACATCGAAGCGACGACGCGGATCGCTGCCTACGACGTCGCCGTCTCGCTCTTCGGAAGTCTGGAGCGGTTCGAGGTGACCCTGTCGTCGGATCCACCACTGCCCGACGCCGAAGTCTTCGGTCTGTTGCTGGGCGGTCGCCCCATCGATCCCAACGCGCCGCGGGCGGAGGATTCCAAGATCACGGCGGAATCGCTGCTCTACGGTCAGGCGACCAGTGCTCTCGGAAGACGAGTGGGCGAACTGTTCGGCGTCGATTCGTTGCGCGTGGAGCCGTTGTCGACCTCAGGAAGGTCGTTGTCGAGTGCCCGCGTCACGGTGGGCAAGCGACTCTCGAGCCGTTGGTATGCCACCTACAGCTACGACCCGTCCTCCACCGCCAACCAACGGCTCCAACTCGAGTGGCAGGCCACTGACTCGCTTCTGGTCAGGTTGACCCAGGATGACGAGTCCTACGCCGTCGACCTCCTGTGGGAGAACTCGTTTTGAGCTCACTGCGCGGCAGCATCCTGCTCGCGGCCGTCGTCGGGAGCGGTCTGGCTTCGTCGGCGCAGGGGATGGCGATCGAGGCCCAGCCGGTAGCCCGCGTCGAGTTGCGAACCGACCTGGAACTCAGCGATCCCGAACGCGTGATGGCTCTGGTCACGATCCAGCCGGGAGCGCCGCTCGACACCCGAGCGGTGCGACAGACGTTGCGCAATCTGCAGGCTTCGGGGCTCGCTTCCGAGGCCGAGGTCTGGCATCGAGTCGAAGGCGACTCGCTGGTGGTCAGCGTTGCGTTCTGGGGCGCCAAGCGGGTGGTCGAGGTCGGGTACGAGGGAGACTTGCGCCTACCGCGGGATGATCTCGAACGGGTCAATGCCCAGCGCGCTGGCCAGCAACTGGTCGAGGGGCGGGTACTGCGCAGCGTCTTCGCGCTCCAGGATCTCTACGCTCGACGGGGGTTTGCGGCCGCCCGGGTCCGAGCGCGCGTGGACGAGGTGGCGGGACCCTATCGCTTGCGAGTGGTCTACGAAATCGAGCCCGGGCTGCGTCGCAAGGTCGGAGCTCTCACCGTCGAGGGGGCCGACGACGTGCCGCAGGCGAGTCGCACGGAGGCGCTCGCTCTCGAGATCGGCAATCCGTTTCGCACCGACGAGGCGATCGAGGCCGCCGAACGATTGACCCGTTGGCTCCGCAGTGAGGGGTACTCGAGCGCCGAGGCGAGGTTCGCGGGAGCGACGGCGATAGCCGGGTCGACACGCCAGGAAGTCGAGCTTCGCTTCACGGTCGAACTAGGGCCCCGCTACGTCATCGAGGTCGAGGGTTGGTCGCGGGAACGACTCCAGAAGGCGGGGGTGTTGCCGAGTTCGGGACTCGAGGGGCGCGATGCTTCGGTCCTCGGAATCTCTGAGAAGAAGATCGTCCGGTACCTGCAGGGCAAGGGTTTCTACCGAGCACGAGTGAACGCTCGCTTCGAGGCCCCAGCCGAAACTGCGACGCCGGCGGGGCGGCGAGACGTGATCGGGGTGGCCATCGAGATCGACCCCGGGGTGCAGTACCGCCTCGTCGATCTCACCTTCGATGGCAACGACTCGTTTCCCGACAGTCGACTGGAGTCCCTGATGGCGACGACGGAGAAGTCCCGGCTCGTCCTCGGGACGGGGCGTCTCGTCGACGCCCAACTGGACGACGATCTCGAGCAGCTGCGGTCCTTCTACGCTCTCTCGGGTTATCTGTGGGCCGAAGTCGGTCCGGCCGAGATCACCGAGACTCCCCCCGAGAAGGAGGGGCAGCCGATCGCCCTGAAGGTCGAGATTCCGATTCGCGAAGGGCAACAGGCGCGCGTGGTGGATCTGCGCTTCCAAGGGGTCGGGAGCGATCGACTCGCCGAGGTGCGATCGGACCTCCCGGTGGAGCCCGGGGGGGCGTTCCATCCTCAACGGCTCGACGAGGCTCTGGAGATGGTTCGAGCGCGGTACGAGGGGTGGGGCTATCGCGAGGCTCGGGTCACGGCCGCGAAGGATCCGAACGCCGATGGCTCCCTATACGATATCGACATCCTGGTCGAGGAGGGGTATCGAACCGCGATCGGTCGGGTCATGGTGCGGGGGAACCAACGTCTATCCAACCGGACGATTCTCGGCGTTGCCGGGCTGACTCCGGGTGAGCCGGTGGCGCGGCACCGGCTGTTTGCGGCCCAGCAGGCCCTGTATCGACTGGGTGTGTTCTCGCGAGTCGAGGTCGGTCTCGCTCCCATCGGCGACGACCCGGCGCGGCGGGACGTGATCATCCGTCTTACCGAGGGCGACGAACAGCGGGTGTCGTACGGACTCGGCTACGACTCCGAGGAGGGGATGCGGGGGCTCTTCGGGTACTCCCATCGCAATCTCCTGCGGAGTGCACTGCACTTCCAGCTCGATGTTCGAGCCTCGGAAGAGTCGCAGGACTTTCGTTTGCTGTTGAGTCGTCCCTTCTGGAAGCGTGGCGGTCAGGCCGGCAGCCAGAAGCTCTATCTCACCTCGCTCGACGAGGAACGCCCCAGTTTCGACGTCGAACAGCGGGGGATGGAGCTCGAACTGGGCTGGCGGGTCCGTCGAGCGCGCTACAGCCTCTTCTTCGACTGGCGCAGCAGTGACCTCGCGTTGGCGCCGGAGGTCGTGCTCGCGGATGCCGATCTTCCGGATGGCAGCGAAGGTCGCAATCTGAGAGATATCGACATCCTGTCGTTGACACCTCGTTGGGTCTGGGATGGTCGCGACGATCCAATCGACCCCCGGCGGGGCACCCTACTCTCGTCTCAGATCGAGTGGGCGGTGCCGGTGGATGGCGTCGCCACGGAGGACTTCGTCAAGGTGTTCGGACAGTGGTCCCATCTCTTCCCGCTCGCTCGGGCTGGAACCCTGGCCGTCAGTCTGCGCGGTGGCGTGATCGAACCGCTGGGGACCCAGCCGGTGTCGATTGCAGAGCGCTTCTTCGCCGGTGGTTCGACGACCCATCGGGCGTACTCGAGAGACGGACTGGGAATCCCCGGGGAGACGTTGGACAGTCTAGGGAACCCGATCGGTGGCAACGGCATGTTCCTGGCCAACGTCGATTGGCGGTTTCCGGTCTACGGTGACTTTGGCGGCACCCTCTTCGCCGACTTCGGCAATGTGTGGGCCGAAGCCAGGGACCTGCGATTGGCTGAGAGCAAGCTTGGTCTGGGGATTGGGGCTCGGTTTGCCTCTCCGGTGGGGCCCGTGCGACTCGACATCGCGTGGAAACTCGATCGAGAGCCGACCGAATCGGCGACCGAGGTGTTCTTTGCCTTCGGCTACGCTTTCTGATCGATTCGGCAATTCGGGAGAACTCCAGTTCGGTGGATTCGGCGCCGATGGTTCGGACCAGCACCAGATCTCGTCGAGTTGAGCTGCACGGCGCCGAAGTGTAAGGTAGGAGCCCCACTGAGCCCCCCCCTGGGGCTCCGGAGATCCTCCCCCCATGACAAGAGAAGAAGCACCTTTCGCCTCCATCGAGGAAGCGATGCAGCAGTTCCGGCAAGGCCGGTTCGTGATCATCGTGGACGACGAGGACCGCGAGAACGAAGGTGACCTGGTGATCGCCGCCGAGAAGGTGACTCCCGAGGCGATCAACTTCATGGCACGGGAGGGCCGAGGACTGATCTGCCTGGCCATGACCGAGGAGCGTTGCGACGCGCTACGGCTGCCGCCGATGGTCGAGGACAACACGGCCCCGTTGGGGACGGCCTTCACCGTCTCGATCGAGGCTCGCGGGAAGGTTACGACGGGAATCTCCGCGGCGGACCGTGCGGCCACCGTGCTCACCGCCATCGATCCCGAAACGCGGCCGGACGACCTCCTGCGCCCCGGGCACATGTTCCCGCTGCGAGCCCGGACGGGTGGCGTCCTGCGGCGTAGCGGTCAGACCGAGGCTTCAGTCGATCTGGCGCGCCTCTGCGGTCTCAACGCCGCGGCAGCCATCTGCGAGATCATGAACGATGACGGGACCATGGCCAGGGTGCCCGACCTGGTGCAGTTTGCCGAGCGACACGACCTGCTGATGATCACCGTCGCCGACCTCGTGAGTTATCGGCTCAAGAACGAGAGCCTCGTGCAGCGGGTGGCGTCGCCGACCATTCCCACCCCCTACGGGGAGTTCGCCCTGCATGCCTACCACTCCGAGATCACCGGAGAGGAAGCTCTGGCCTGGGTGCACGGCGATCCCGACACCAGTCGGCCGGTACTGGTTCGGGTCCACAGTCAGTGCCTGACGGGAGACATTTTCGGTTCCGAACGATGTGACTGCGGCTTGCAGCTGCACATGGCCTTGGAGCGCATCCAGGAACAGGGAAGTGGCATTCTGCTCTACCTGCTCCAGGAAGGCCGCGGCATCGGGCTGATCAACAAGCTGCGCGCCTACGAACTGCAGGAAACCGGCAAGGACACGGTCGAGGCCAACGAGCACCTCGGCTTTCGGGCCGACCAGCGAGAGTACGGCGTGGGAGCCCAGATCCTGCGAGATCTCGGAGTGCGCCAGATGCGCCTCATGACCAACAATCCCTCCAAGTACATCGCGCTGTCAGGGTACGGTCTCGAGATCACCGAGCGGGTCCCCCTCGAGATTCCACCGACCGAAACCAGCCGCGAGTACCTGCGGGCCAAGCGCGAAAAGCTCGGACACCTCCTGAGCCTGGTCTGACGGGACCGGCGAACTCGAGGCACGACGGGTTGACCGCGGAGCACTCGGCCCTTCGCGTCCTGTGGCTCGGGACCAAGAGTCCCTGGCCGGCTCGCGACGGAGGGCGGCTGGTGGTCCTGGAGAGCCTGGTCGCCCTCCGGGCCCTCGGTGTCGAGGTGACCCTGGTGGCTCCGGTCGAGGCCCGGTCCGCCACAGTCGAGGAGCAGCTCGCTACCTGGGCTCGGCCTCGACTCGTCGTTTCGAGACCCCGAGGGCTGCTCACGACGTTGGTCTCGTCCTGGCGCGATCGGTTGCCGCTACCGCTGGCCCGCCACCGCCATGCAGTCGTGGCCCAGCGGGTCGAGGAGCTAGTGCAGCAGGAGGCTTTCGACCTCGTGCACGTCGAGCAGGTGCAGGCACTCGCCTCGCTGCCCTCCGAAGAGTGCCTTCGGTTGCCGGTGGTGGTTCGGGCCCAGAACGTCGAGAGCGATCTCTGGCGGGCGCGGCTCGCCCGCCGGTTGGGACAGCGGTGGGCGGCGAAGGCAGGCCGCCGCTTCGAGGCCTGGGAGGGAGCGCGCTTGGCCGGGGTCGCCGGCACCATTGCCTTGAGTGAGCAGGACCGAGAGCGATTGGGTCGACTCGCCGAAGGCCGGGGTCGATTCCACGTCCTTCCGGTTCCGTTTCCGTCGCAGTTGCCCGCCGGTGCTCCACTGCCTGGCGATCCGGCGGTCGTGCTGCTGGCCGGCGGATGGTGGCCCAACGGCGAAGGAGCGAGATGGTTCCTGGAACAGGGGTGGCCCGAGGTGGTGCAGGCCCGGCCCGAAGCGCGATTGCATCTGTTCGGGGTCGAAGCCGATGGCCTTCCGACTGGGGTGGTGGGTCATCAGTCACCGACCGAGAGCGTGGTGGCGATGGCGGAGGGAGCGCTCCTGCTGGTTCCGCTCCAGGTAGCCTCTGGGATCCGGATGAAGATCCTCGAAGGGTGGGCGCGTGGGCTGCCGGTGGTGGCCACACCCACTGCGGCCGCCGGTTTGGCAGCGTTTCCCGGACAGACGCACCTCGAAGCCGAGGATCCGGCCGGGCTGGCCCGTCAGGTCTTGCGGCTGGCGAACGACTACGGCCTCCGACGGCAACTCCAGAAAGCTGGTCGTCAGCATCTGGAGGAACACCACGATCCCACGCGCTGGGCCCGCGCGACGGTCGAGTTCTACCGCTCGTGTGTCGAGTCGACCGCCTCGGGCTGACGGCGGCGCTGCACCTGATTCCGACGCTCGGCCTGGGGACGGGCGGCAGCGCAGCCGCAGAGCAGCACCAGGGTCGTGGCGTTGGCTGGCATGGCGAGACCGAAGTCGAGCCAAGAGTGGAGCGCGGCGTACGTCAGGGCGCCGATTGCGGCCACCAGAGCCGCACGGTCTTCGCTGCGTTGGGATTCGCCGAGGCGACGGATGAGGCCGATCGTGAACCAGGAGAGAAGGCTCGCGAAGAGGATCGCCACCGGCCACCCAGCACTGAGCAGAAGCTCGAGCCAGTCGTTGTGGGTGTGGGTCCAGCGGCCCGGGACCTCGGCGGGCTGGACCATGGGGAAGGTGTTGGCGAAGGCCCCTAGCCCCACTCCCACCCACGGGAAGGACTGGCTGAGATCCCAGGTGGCGGCGTAGACCTCCAGTCGAATGTTCCAGGTGAGTTCGTAAGAGGACGTGGCCAGCCATCGTCCCAGCCCTGCCTGCAGTCCGATCAGGGATACGGTGATCAAGCCGAGTGCTCCGAGCGCGATCCCCGCGGGGAGCCAGCGCCGCCTCCGCTGGCTCAGCGAGATCAGGGCCCCCTGTACCCCGGTCGCGAGCAGGGCGGCCACCAGTGCGGCCCGAGAACCGGTAAAGGCGAGACAGCAGAAGAGGGTCAGCCAGGTGAGCGCGGGTGGTGCCACCGATCCGATCTTGCGATCGAGGCCGTGGATCGTGCGTTGGTGGGAGAGGCTGCGAGCCAACCATGCGGTCGTCATGGCCAGCACCAGGGCGAGATAGAACGCCAGGTGGTCTGAGTTGACGAAGGTGCCCCGGAGTCGGGCTCCGGAGCCGGGAACCTCGACGCCCCAGATCTCGCTCGAACGCGCGGCCCATCGCCGAGCGCCGTACAGGGCCTGGAAGAGTCCCGCGCTCGCACACGTGAGCAGGAGCCAGCGTCGATAGCGACGACGTCGACCCACCGTCGCTGCCGCCAGGGCGAGGCCGGCCAGGGTCAGGAGCCAGAGACCGACCTGGAGACTCTGGTCCGGAGCCAGAGACAGATGAAGACGGGCGTCATCGGAGGTCTGACTAGCGAGCCGGGCCGCCACTTCCTGCCACTCCGCTGCGGGCTGACTCAAGGCGCGTACGACCGGTCCGGGCAGGGGAGCCGCCTGTACGATCCCCCAGAGCCCGACCACGGCGAGAGCCGTGGCCCCGGGCAGAACGGGGGCTAGCGAGCGGGCGGGGGGAGGGTCCAGGAGGGTCAGAACCAACGCCGTCAGGATCCCGATGGCCAGGATCAGCCGCGCTCCCGGTTCGACGCTGGCGAAGGGTAGCGGTGCCCAGGCAGCCACGAGGGCCAGGAGGACGGCGGCCAGGGTAGCTGGTTTTTGATTCATCGGGGTCTGGAGTCTACTCGACCGATTCCAGCCCGCATCTCTGGGCCCTCGAGGCGTATAATGGTGAGGTTGTGATGGTTTCCCCGCGTCGTACCGCCCTGGCCCCGAGGTCCGTCTTGCTCTCGGTGGTGGTCGCCCTCTTCCTCGTGGCGACGGCCGACGGCGTCTGGGGACAATCCCTGGGCTATCGGGTGGGACCCAAAGACCTCATCGACATCAAGGTCTTCGAGGCTCCCGAGTTTAATGTCAGTGCGCGCGTTTCGGAGGATGGCGCGATCAATCTGCCGGTGGTCGGAGACATTCTGGTCAACGGACTGACCGACGGCGGCGTGACCCTGAGGATCCGCGAGGCGCTCGAAGAGTGTTGCATCCAGCGTGCGACCGTTTCGGTGCAGATTCTCGAGTTCAACGCCCGTCCCATCTCCGTGATCGGTGCCGTGAGTCGGCCCGGACCACTGAGCTTCTCCGGTCGGTGGACCCTGCTGGAAGCCCTGACCGCAGCCGGGGGGCTGGCACCGAGCCACGGCGACGAGGTGCATATCCTGCGGCGTGCCGACAATGGCCTGACCGACCAGATCGAGATCTCACTGCAGGCCCTGTTGGGCGAGGCGGACCCGCGGGTCAATCTACCGATCTTTGCCAATGACCTGATCAACGTTCCTCCGACGATCGAGGTCACGATCTTCTGCCTGGGAGAGGTCGAACGGCCCGGGGCCATGGTCTTCAAGAGCACGGAACGCATCACCCTCCTGACCGCGATCGCGCGCGCCGGAGGATTGACTGACCGCTCGTCTCGCAAGATCACCATCAAGCGGGAGGGGCGCGGTGGAGGCGTCGCGACCGAACTGACCGTCGACTACAAGGACGTGCTGTCGGGCAAGAGCGATGACATCACCCTCCGCGAAGGCGATGTCGTCGTGGTCAAGGAGTCCTTCTTTTGAGTTCCGGACGATCCAACGAACGCCTGGGGGCGGAGCGTGACCCCTTCTTCGATGGCGACTTCTTCGCCGACGAAGCGGCGAGCGAGTTCCATCTCGCCGACTATCTGGCGATCCTCCGTCGCCATTGGCGACTGGCTACGGTCCTGATTCTGGTCTGTCTGGTGGGCGGTTTGATTCACTACCTGATCACCCCCAAGATGTACCAGGCGACGACGACGATCCAGATCGATCGACGGAGCCTCTCGATCGGGAATCAGGCCCAGACGCCCTGGCTCGAGAACTGGTGGAACCTCGAGTTCTACCCGACCCAGTACAAGCTGCTCGAGAGCCGCGGTCTGGCCGAACGGGTGGTCACCGACCTGCGCCTCTACGAGGATCCCGAGTTCAACCCGGGTTGGGCGGAGTGGGGAACCGTTGAAGAGGAACTCGAAGTGGCGACGCCGGAACTGGATGCGGCGGTGCTGGGGAACCTCGGCCAACGATTGCTGGGCGGACTCTCGGTGGCCCCGATCAAAGGCACCCAACTGGTGCAGATCTCCTACCGTTCTCCGGCTCCGGCGCTGGCCGCCCGTATCGCCAACGGCGTGGCCGAGGCCTTCATCGACTGGGGTATCGAGACCCGGTCGGAATCGGCGGGTCGAGCCTCGACCTTCCTCGGCAAGCAGATCGAGTCGCTGAAGGAAGAGCTCCAAGACAAGGAGAACAAGCTGCAGGCCTACAGTCGCCGATCGGACATCGTGGCCGTAGATCCGAGTTCGAACCCAGTCTTGCAGCGGCTCGAAGCGCTGAACAGCGACTACATCGCGGCCGTCTCCAATCGGATCGACAAGGAGGCGCACTACAACGAAGTCCTGAACGCTCCCGAAGAGGGTGTTGCCGACACCCTGTCCGGCGGACTGGTCTCGACGTTGCGGCAGGAACTGCTGCAGCAAGAGCAGGAGTACGCCACCAAACTCAACGTCTACAAGCCAGACATGCCGCTGATGGTCGAGCTGCGATCGAAGGTCGAGGAATTGCGGCAACACTTCGATTCCGTAGTCACCGAGATGGTGGATCAAGCCCGCAAGAGTGCACGAGCCGAGTACCAAACCGCCAAGCGCCGAGAGCAAGCTCTCGCCGAAGAACTCGAGCGGGCCAAGGACGAGACGATCGAGATGGGCTCGGCCGCGGTCGAGTACAACAACCTGCAGATGGAGATCTCGACTCGCCGGCAGCTGCTGGACGAATTGCTGCGCCGGCAGTCCGAGACCGATGTCACGGCTCGACTGCAGGCGAGCCGCGAATCGAACGTACGCGTCGTCGATCGGGCTCTGGTGCCCGCCGGGGCCTTCCGTCCGTCGTTGAAGAAGGACCTGGGCATGGGAGGAGTCCTGGGCCTGTTTCTCGGTCTCGGCTGCGTCTTTCTGATCGAGTACCTCGACCGAACCCTCAAGAGTGCGGAGGAGGCAGAGCGACTCCTGAACCTCCCAGTCTTGGCCCTGGTGCCCGACGTCAGTGAACGCAGTGGCGGCTATGGCTATGGGTACGGCTACGGTGGCAAGAAGAGGAAAAAGACCTGGCGAGACAAACGACGGTCGTCCTCCAGTGGGATCCAGGAGATCGAACTCCTGCCGCACACCAAACCCCGGCACGCCGTTTCCGAGGCGTACCGAGCGTTGCGGACCGCGCTGCTGCTCTCCAGTGCCGAGGAACTGAAACTGATCGGTTTGACGTCGGCTCAGTCCGGTGAAGGCAAGACCGCGACCACCGCCAACCTGGCCGTGGTCATGGCGCAGTTGGGTCGCCGGGTGTTGTTGATCGATGCCGATCTCCGGAAACCCCGCCAGCACCGGGTCTTCCGGCTCTCGAATCGCTTCGGCTTGGTGAACTGTCTCACCGAGGGCAGTCCGTTGGAGGAGGCGATCCAATCCACTCCGATCCCGGGTCTGTCGTTGATGACCGCGGGCACCATTCCTCCCAACCCCTCCGAGCTCCTGGCCTCGGACCGAATGCACGAACTGCTCGACCGCGCTCGCGAGACCTTCGACTTCGTTCTGGTCGACACTCCGCCGATCCTCGCCGTGACCGACGCCTCGCTGGTCGGTTCCCGGGCCGACGGCATGGTGTTCTGTCTCAATGCTGGCAAGGTCCAGCGTGAAGAGGCTCGCAACGGCACCGACCGTCTGCAGATGTCCGGCAACAAGGTGCTCGGACTGGTACTGAACCGGTACGTTCCGATCAGTTCGGACGGCAAGCACTACTACTACTACCAGGCCTACGGTGAAGTGGACACCGAGGCGTCGAGCCACACCGCGGCCTGACCGAGGGCTGGGTTCGAGATGTCGTGATCGACATCCACTGCCATCTCCTGCCGGGGGTCGATGATGGCGTTGCCGACCTGGCGATGGCCCGCGCGGTCTGTGAACTCGCGGTAGCCGACGGCACTCGGGCCATCGTAGCGACTCCGCACCAACGCCATCCGGGGTGGTTCAACGGCGACCGCTCGTTGCTCGAGCAACGGTTCGAGGAGTTACAGGCCGCGGTTGGAGATCTGCTGACGGTGAAGCTCGGCGCGGAGGTGCATGTCGATCCCGGCTTCCTGCAAGAGTTGGATCAGGCCTCCGACAGCCAGATCCTGTCGTTGGCTGGGAGTCGCTACCTGTTGGTCGAATTCCCGCGCTTCGAGCCGCGGCTGTCCCCAGAAGAGGTGCTGCACGAGATCGACCTGGCCGGCTACCGCCCGATCGTGGCCCATCCAGAGTTCATTCCGTACCTGGCCGACGATCTGCCCCGACTCGAACGTCTGGTCGCCGATGGGGCCCTACTGCAGGTTACGGCGATGTGCGTGGCGGGGGAGGCCGGTCGCGCGGCATCTCGGTCCGTGTGGCAGATGCTCTCCGAAGGCTGGGTGCACTTCGTGGCCTCGGATGCTCACTCGCCGCAGTGGCGTCCTCCCGGACTGTCGGCGGCCTTTCGAGCCTTGAGCGCGGAGCTGGGTGAGCCGGTCGCTACGCTGCTCACGTCGACAAATCCAGCTTCTGTCCTCGACGACCGCGCCCTGAATTCACCACCGACGCTATAATTCGCCCCTTGAGTCGTGCGCTTCTCTCGATGTTCGGGAGCAAGTCGCCGACGCTGTCGTTGTTTGCCCGGAGACCCGCTTCGAATGATCCGTTCGTTTACGACCTTCCTACTTCTCGTTGCTACCGTACTGGGAAGTGCCGTGGCCGCCTCGGCGGCTGCCGATCCCTTCTACTCCAGCCGGTATCGGGAGGGAGTCGCGGCCGCAGAGCGTGGCAACCATACCGACGCCGTCCGGTCCTTGCGGATCGCCTGTTTCGGGCTGCTCGAGGAAGACCTTCTGGCCGAGTGTCTCGTTCGCCTCGGGTTGTCTCAGTCGGCGGCCGGCGATGCCGAGGGGTTCAACCATACGTTTCGGCGTCTCGTCGAGGCTGAGGAACTCCTCTCGGTCTTCAGCCGTGCCGAGCTGGACGAAGGGCTGGTGGCGGCGTACCGGGCGCGAGTGGAGCAGCTGGTGCCCGAAGCGATCTGGCTGGGGACCCTGGGCTGGACGAAGGAGTCGGCAGCCTCGACGTTGGCGGTCGAGCCCTCGCCGCCGCCCAACTCAGCGGAGCCCACTGCGAGGCAGCGGCGGCGCGACCTGCAGCGGGGTCAGGAACTGAACCCGGGGGACCCGAGTTGGTCGGTTGACCTGGCTCGGTTGGAGCAGCAGGAGGACCGGCCGAAGGCTGCGCTGTCGGCCGCTCAAACCGCTCTGGAACTGGCTCCGGCTGACCCGGCCGCGAGCTGCGTGGCGGCCTGGGCGAATTCCCGTCTCGACAACTGTCGTGGTACGACCGCCTACCTCGCCAACTGCGATGTTCCAGGATCCTTGCTTCGTTTGGAGGGAGCTCGCTGCGCGATCGAGGTCGAGGCCTGGCAGGATGCCGAACGGTGGCTCGACGGACTGCAGGTCCCGGCCGGCTCCGAGGCGACTGTCGGCGCACTGCGGGCCCAGGTCGAGGCCGGTATCGCGGCCTCGTCGGTGATCCCACAGCCGGAACCCTCCCCGACCACGGCGACTGGCCCCGCATCGGGCGACGTGGCGGCTACCGAGTCCCCGGTACCGGCGGAGACTCCTCCGGTGTCGGAAGGCCCCGAGGCGTTGCCGATCGGAGACCAGCTCGAATCGATTCGCCAGGAGCTCACCGCGGCGAGCCAGGTTTCGCAACTCAACGATCTATACGAAACCACGACACGGCTCCTGGAGGAGCACGGAGAAGATCGCGAGGCTCATTTTCTCGCGGCCGAGATCGCCTATCGCGCTTCGCGTTGGCAGGATGCGGTGCGCCACTTCGAGGCCGCTGGCGATCCAGGGGATGGAAACCCCCGCCTCCTCTTCTATCTGTCGATCTCGCAGTACGAGGCCGGAGATCGGGCCGCGGCGCAGCGGACTCTCGAACGGTGTATCGACCGCCTCTCACGATCGCCTTTCGTGGAGCGCTATCGCATCCGCATTCTAGGGGACGGCTGAACCCTGGTCGCCGCGATTCGAGGAGTGCCGATTGACCCGAAGCGGGCGGCACCTCTATACTGTTCGGGACTTTGAGGAGGCCTCAGTGAACAGACTAGTCGTCGGCTGCAGTTTGATAGCACTGGCGCTCGGCTCAGTTGCCGGCGCTCAGGTGTCGATCGTGACCCCCGAGCCGCTGGAGTGCATGCCGCCGAACGGCCACACCGTGGTCTTCTCGGATGTGGACCCGGTGCCCAACGAGACCGACGAGGTGCGGATCTACTTCCGGCGTCAAGGTTTTGGTGACTTCTACTACGTGATCATGGAGGTCCCCGATGACGACGTGCCCACGCGGTACCGGGGCGTGGTTCCGGTGCCCGAGCCCGACAACGAGTACGCCGAGTACTATCTGGGCGTGGTGAACGAAGCCGGTACGTTGCTCTCCCGTTCCGAGACGTCTACGGTTCCCATCCTCGACGACTGTGACGTAGAGACCGACGACAGCTACGAGTTCGTAGTCGGCGAGACGAGCGCCGCCCAGGAAGGGCGAAAGATCGCCTGGTGGCAGTGCGAGGATGTGACCGCCCGAATCGACGTGTACGGAGAACAACGGGACGAGGGTGCCTGTGTACCGATCATCTACTGGTGGCAGCGGCCAGAGATCGTCGTTCCGGTCGCTCTGGGAACGGTTGGTTCGATCATCCTGATCGACGATATTCTCGAAGACGACCCACCGCCTCCGGTTTCTCCCTCGAGTCCATAGCGGCTGCAGACTCCGCCTTGAAGTCCATGAGCGAGCAGGAGCTTGCTGATGCGATCGAGGATCGCACGGCGAAGGTCGCGGTCGTCGGACTGGGCTACGTGGGCCTGCCGCTGGCATTGGTGTTCGCGGAGGCCGGGTACCCGGTTCTCGGCTTCGACGTCGACGACGCCAAGGTCGCCCGACTGGCGGTAGACGACTGCTACATTCGTCACCTCGACGGAGAGCGGCTGGCTCGGGTACGGGCCAGCGGGAACTTCGAAGCCACGGCTGACTTCGCCCGCCTGGGCGAAGCCGACGCGGTACTGATCTGCGTTCCGACGCCGCTCGATCGGCACCGACAGCCAGATCTCAGCTACGTCGAAGAAACGACCCGAGCCATTGCGGCGACCCTGAGGCAGGGGCAACTGGTCGTGCTCGAGTCGACGACCTATCCCGGTACCACCGAGGAGTTGGTGCGCGGGATTCTCGATCGAACCGGGCTGGTTTGCGGGCGAGACTACTACCTGGCCTATTCACCCGAGCGAGAGGACCCGGGGAATCCAGACTACGGGACTCGAGACATACCGAAGGTCGTGGGGGGCGTCGAACCGGCCTCCGGTCGCCTGGCGGAAGGGCTGTATCGCCAGGTCGTCGGTCGGACGGTCCCGGTGTCGTCGGCCAGCACCGCTGAGGCGACGAAGCTGGTGGAGAACATCTTCCGTGCAGTGAACATCGCGCTAGTGAACGAACTCAAAGTGGTGTACGACCGGATGGGCATCGACGTCTGGGAGGTGCTCGACGCGGCGGCCACGAAACCCTTCGGGTTCATGAGATTCGACCCGGGACCTGGTTGGGGTGGGCACTGCATCCCTCTCGATCCCTTCTACTTGACGTGGAAGGCGCGAGAGTATGGTGTCTCTTCCCGGTTCGTCGAACTGGCGGGAGAGGTCAACCTCGAGATGCAGCGGTACGTCGTGCGTCGAGTCCAGGAGGCTCTCAATGGCGTGGGCAAGGCGGTTCGGGGTAGCCGGGTCCTCGTCCTCGGACTGGCCTACAAGCCGGACATCGACGATCCCCGCGAGAGTCCGGCGTTTGCCTTTCTGGATTCGATGCTGCGGCTCGGGGCCACGGTCGACTACCACGATCCTCACATCGAGGTGGCGCCGGCGATGCGCTCTTGGCCGGAGCTACCGCCCATGCGCTCGGTAGCCCTCACGGCGGAGAACCTCGAGGCGAGTGATGTGGTCGTCTTGATCACGGCCCATCGGGCCGTCGACTACGGACTGGTCGAACGGCACGCTCCGTTGATCGTCGATACTCGAGGCGTGCTGCCAAAGACGCGGTCCGGGCTGGTTCGAGCTTGATGCCGTCGCAGGAAGCGACGTCGGCCGACCTGGTGGTCGTGACCGGTGGGGCCGGGTTCATCGGCTCCCATCTGACCCGGGCCCTGCTCGCGACGGGCCGCTCGGTCCGAGTGCTCGACAACCTCTCCAACGGAAGACGGAGCAACCTGGATCCAGATCCCCGGTTGGAGGTGATCGAGGGCGACATTCGTTCCTTGGTCACCTGTCAAGAGGTCTTTTCCGGGGCTCGGTGGGTCTTCCATCAGGCGGCGCTCGGGTCTGTCCCCCGGAGTCTGGAGTTCCCCTCGGCCAGCCTTGAGAACAACGTAGGGGGTACCGCCAATGTCTTCACCGCGGCCCGCGACGCGGGGGTGGAACGGGTCGTCTACGCTTCTTCGTCCAGCGTCTACGGGGACAGTGCAGTGCTCCCGAAGCGCGAGGGCCAGGAGGGCCGCGCACTGTCGCCGTACGCACTGTCGAAATGGATGAACGAAGAGTTGGCCGACGTCTACGGCCGCTGCTTCGGTTTGCCGTTGATCGGGCTTCGGTACTTCAATGTCTACGGTCCTCGCCAGGATCCGAACGGCCCCTATGCCGCCGTCATCCCGAAGTTCGTCTCGGCCTTCCTCCAGGGGACCTCGCCGACGATCCACGGTGACGGTGAGCAGAGCCGCGATTTCACCTTTGTCGCGGACGCGGTCGCGGCCAACCTGGCGGCAGCGACGGCTCCGGTCGAGGCCTGCGGGCGAGCGTACAACGTCGCTCGCGGAGTCCAGACCACCGTGAACCACCTGGTCGAGCGGATCCGCGAACTCCTCGACGTCGACCTCGAGCCGCTCTACGGGCCGCCCCGCGCAGGGGATGTCGCCCATTCCCTGGCCGATGTGCGTGCGGCCCGCGAGGCGTTGGGTTTTGTGGCCTCGACCGGTCTGGCCGACGGGTTGCGACGGTCGATCGAATACTACCGGGCCGAACTGTCAGCCTGAGGGCGCGGCCGCTTGCGACGAGCGGATCGGACCCTCCGCCAGCACGCGCTCGATCTGGTGGCGGAGCTGCTGGAACACGACCTCTCGCCCGAACCGGCGCTGTAAGGAGCTGCGGGCGTTGTTTGTGATCTCGGTGCGTCGGGGAGCGTCGTCCAGGAGAGTGCCGATCGCACGGCACCAGTCGTCGGTGGATTCGGCCACCAGGAGGTCGTGGCCAGTTGTTCCGGCGACGCCGGCAGCGGCCCATTGGCTCGCGACCACCGGAACGCCGACCGACCAGGCGTCGAGGACCTTGAGCGGCATCCCGGCGCCTGCCCGCATGGGCGCGATCGCCACCGAGCAGGATGCCAGGAGTCGCTGCAGGTCGGCAGGGCGCGCCACCAGTTCGCCCCCTACCTCTCGGACGCGCCGAGTGAGGTCGGGGCCGGGCCGGTCTCCCGCTACCAGGAGTCGGAGGTCGGGACGCTCTCGACGGAGGTGCGGCCAGACCCGTTCGAGCCAGTGGATCATCGCATCCCGGTTGACGAAGTAGCCGAGGTTCCCGGTGAAGGCGACAGTGGGAGGTCGCGGATCGATCGCTCCTACGGGTTGTTCTCGGCGGGGTGGGGCCACGGGGACCACGTCGATCCGAGAGCCGATCGGGCCTAGATGCTGCCGGAGCGCGTGGGCATCGCGCTCGGAGACCACCAGCGTGCGCCGTGCCAGCGCGGCCAGCCGTGCCTCGGCGCGTCGTAGGAGTTTCGCTTCGGTGCTCCACAGTGGGCGCAGTGCGGAGTGGTCCAAGTCGGCGCGACGGGAGAAGCTGAGTGAGAGGGAGTCCACCAGATCCGAGATCCAGGGAGTCGAGCCGAGGTCCTTGCCGTGCAGGGCCAGCCGCACCAACAACAGGACCGCGGCGTCCTGCTCTGGCGCGAGGTGCCGCAGGCGCCGGGCGAGGTCGGGAAAGTGGTAGAGGCCGCACTGGGCGGGCAGCCCCCTGAGAACGGCGCTCAGACCACGGAGGGCTCTCCAGGGAGCGGCCGGTCGGGAGAACGTCTGGTGCCGGACGCCATCCCACACGGCCCAATCGGGAGGGGGATCGCTCTTTGGCGTCAGCACGGTGAGATCGAAGGTCTGCCGGAGTGCGTCCACCCATTGCCGGGTCCGGAGTTGGTCTCCTCGCCACGGTGGCCAGGGTGGGCGACCACTGACCACCAAGACCCGTGGTCTGCTCAAGGGGCCGTGCTCTCGGTCTCGGGGACGGCAGCGAGGCGGACCCGGCCAGGCTGCACGGTAGCGCCTCGGAGCGGCTCCAGGGTCAGCCGATGGACTCCGGGGGCCGGATCGACCGAAAGCTCCAGTTCCGAGTCGGGTTCCACCGACCAGCAGCCCAGAGATCGGCCATCCCATTGGATCTCGATCGGAGTGCCCGGGGGAGAGACCTGGTCGAAATCTACTCGTAACCTGGCCACCGGCGAGGAATCGGTGGGCTCGAACTTTGGGTGGAGGAACATCAAGTGGCCTCGCCAACTCCAATTCGAACGCGGCCAGGGCCCGTTGGCCGGAGCCCGGTCGACGGCGTCGTCGATGGGGACTCCGAGCTGCTCGGCCACCCTCAGGAAGGCCTCGGAGCTACGGAACAACCGATGAACCTCGTCCAGGGTGTCGGCGGCCCGCGGGCCTTCTCCCCGCTCGGCGAGATGGCGAGCCTTGGCGACCATGTAGGGGGCCCATGCCTCGCTCCAGCTTTCGTCGGTGCGGCGCTCGATCGTCTCTGCCTGGGCCAGGTCGCCGGCTTCCAGGGCCGCCCAGGCCGCGAGCACGGGGGGCAGGTGGCGACCGTATCCAGCGAGTCGTCGGTAGGCCGCCGGCGTCAGCGTGGGGTGGTCGTAGAGCGAGAGCCCGAGCCCCCACTCGGCCCAGTTCTCCAGAGCCGGGACCGATGTGGGACCGACCGGGCCGGGGGGGAGGGCCAGAAGAGCCGTTTCGAAGAGGTCGAGATGCTCGCGGGAGGGCCTAGATCGTTGCAGTACCTGAAGCATCTGACGTCGGGCTTTGACGGCGTCGCCGCCAGCACGACGGGCTCGGGCTTCGGTCAGGAGCTCCTCCAACTCGCTTCGTAGCCGCAAATCCAGCTCGCTCCGCGCATCGCAGTAGGCGGTCCAACGGCCCTGGCGGCCGAGCTCGTCGGCGACCGTGGACCAGGCGAGCGTGGTGTCGGGGAGCGACCGGAAGAGCGTCTCGCGGTCGGTGAGTGCCATCCAGCCCGGCAGCACCAGGCGGAGGGAAATGGGATCCTGGAGGACCTGCTCGAAGAGTGTGGTGGCTGTCTCTCGCTCGGCGTCGGACAGCGCGTGCCAACGGGTGAGTAGGGCCACGGCTTCGAGGCGACGAGGTTCGATCTGGTGCGGTGCGAGGGTGCGAGCCTGGAGTAGTGGCGTCTCCCAAGCCTCGGTGTCGCGCGTCGGGTCACCTCCCTGGGCCAGCCGCTCGAGGAGAGCCACCCCCCCCAGGATGGTGGCTGCTTCCCAGGAGGTAGGGTTCCGGGCCAGCACTCCTTCGGCGAGGAGTCGAGCTGTCTCCAGGCGAGACTGGAGACGCCTCGCCTCGCCCAACGCTTCGTCGGGCGGTAGCGCGGCGAGGCGATCGAGGTCCAGTCCGTCAGCCAGCAGGGCCCGAGCCAAGTCGACGCGGGCTCGCATCGGGTCTTTGGCTCGCCGAGCAGCCTGCCAGCCCTCGGGGTTGCGAGCGGCGATCCCGCTCTCCTGCCACCAACTCCGAGTCTCCTCCAGAGTTTGCTGGCGTTCGAGCTGATGGGCGAGTTGGATCAGGGCCACGACCAACGCGAGGAGACCGAGGAGGAGCCGCAGGCGACGACTGAGCATGGTCGGTATAGTAGCGAACCGGCGACCTTCCTCCCATGCGTTTTCGAGTACTCTCCACCCGCTCCATCCGATCGCTGGCGGTGGTCTGGAGCCTGGTAGTGTGGTTGCTTCTGCTGGTGCCCGGCGGCCAGGTGGAGCCCGGTTTCGGGATCGAGCTGCCCGAGTGGCTCGCACCTTGGGCCGACGAGATCATCCACGGAGTCCTCTTTCTGCCACTGGGTCTCCTGCTCCGCTTGGGAGCGGTGGCAGCTGGCCGGACTGGGCTCGTTGTGGGGGGCTTCGCATTGGTCACGGAAGCCAGCCAGCTCGTGGTGCCAGGCCGCTCGGCCGAGTTCAGTGACGTGGTGGGTGACCTGTTGGGAGCTGGGATCGGCTGGTGGCTGGTCCGCGAGCGGCAGCCGCGTTCCGATCGATCTCGAGAATCTGAGTGATCTCCGCCCTCGATCAGGCCGGGCAATCAGTGGTATCTTGAGCCTCGTTTTGGCAAAGAAGAAGAGTAAGCCTCGTAGCGTGGGACGCCGTTCCCAGAGCACCCTCGGCGGTCGTGACCGTGGCGACCGCGGTCGCTCCTTCTGGCTTCGAGGAAGCGAGCTGATCGCGGCCTTCTTGGTATTGACGATGCCCCTCGTCGTGCTGCGGCAGCACATCGACGCCTTTGCGTTGCCCAAGTTGATGTACTCGGAACTTCTCGGGATCTTGTCGCTCTGTTCTCTGCTGGCTGCGTGGTTCGAAGGCAGCTGGAAGCCACGGCTGCTGGACCGGAAGGACCTGCTCTGGGCGGTGCTGCCGCTGTCGGTCTGGGTTTCGGTGGGCTTGTTGACGGCCGAGCATCCGCTGCACTTTCATACGGCTTGGGTGGACTGGCTGATCGGGATCGCGTGTCTCGTCGGTTGGGCCGTGGCCTTTCCGCCGGCGACGCTGCAGCGCTTGTTCGAGTACGTACGCTGGCCGGGTCTGGTGTTGGCGGCGCTCGGAGTGCTGCAGTTCCACGGTCTCTACCAACCGTTCCAGTTCGACTCGGGGGCCGACACGGCCCGGCTGAAGGTAACGTCCCTGGCCGGCGCGGCCGGCGACCTGGGTGCCTTCCTGGCCATCGCTTGCCTGGTGTGGCAACTCCGATGGCTGCGCGCCCGGCGCTCGGGCGGGGCCTCCGCGACCCTCGCCGCGATCGCTGGTGCGACGCTGCTCTGTCTCTACGGTCTCGCCGTGACGCAGACCTTGACGGCCGCTGCTGCTCTCGCCTTGGGGTCGACAGTATTGTGGTTGCGGGAGGTGCCGAAGCGTCGTCGGGTCGCCGTGGTCCTGGGCAGCGTGGCCGGGTTGGTGCTTCTGGTCGCTCTGGTCGGTCCCCTCCGCGAGAGGGTGTGGGCGAAGGTCGAGCGAGCCGACGAGGCGGGTCTCAACTTCGTTCTGTCGGGGCGGCTCGATGCGTGGCGGGTGGCCAGCCGTATGCTGCTGGATCATCCGCTCGGCATCGGCCACGGCGCCTTCCGCGCCGACTACGTCCCGACGAAGTTGGCGTTGGCAGAAGAGGGAGAGGCGTTCTACCGGGGACACCTCTATCCCACCTTCGCCCAGGCGCACAATGAGTTCCTTCAGGCCGCGGCAGAGTGGGGGTGGGTCGGCCTGGGGCTGCTGGGTTGGGCGCTCTATCTGCTGCTGCGTCGCCTCGGAGCCAACTCGGGCCGAAGCGACCTGAATTCCCTGGTGTGGAGCCAGCTGGCAGCGTACCTGGTGCTCTCGCTGACGCACTTCCCTTGGCACATTGCCCTGACCGGCTATCCAGGGCTTCTGGTGCTCGGGATTGGGTACTCACTCGGGTCGGAGGAAGAGTCTTGAGGAGGCTGGTAGCCGCGGGCTTGCTCGCCTTGGCGCTCGTCGCGCTGGTGGGCCAGTGGCGAAGGGCCGAACGTCGGCTCGAGTCCAGTCATCTCGTCTGGGCCGTCAAGCAGCGCGGACAGGCGGCATCCTCGGGGCAGGCACCGAGCGGAGTGCTCGCCGGCGCCATACCCATGATCCGGGAGGCGCAGGCCCTCGACCCGGTGAGCATCGAGGCGGCGGCAGCGGCGGCCGATCTCTACTTCCTGCTGGGCCGAGACGAGACGGCCCGGGAAGGGTACCTGGCGGCGATGCGCCTCGAGGCTCGGCCTGAGCTCTATCTGAATCTCGGCATCCTCGAACTACGGCGGGGAAACTTCGACCAGGCGAAGGTCTACCTCAGAGCAGCCCGCCGTCTGGACCGGCGGCTGGTCAAACCGGCCAACGCCGCTTGGAAGAAGTACGGGGGCAACGCTTCCCAGAGGAAAAGTCGTCAACCAGGCGGCACCGAGGAGCCGTCGCGATCAGACGCCGCGCGAAGTGAGGACGGTCCGGACCGTACGGACCAGGATCGATAGGTCCAACCACAGACTGACGTTGGCGCGGTAGGCCATGTCGTAGCGCAGCTTGTTGTCCGGACTCGAGTCGTATTCGCCGTTGACCTGGGCCAGACCGGTAAGTCCGGGCAACATGGAGAACCGTTCGGCGTAGCCCGGGACGTGCTCCAGGTAGCGCAGCACGAAGCCGGGTCGCTCGGGTCTGGGACCGACGAGGCTCATGCTCCCTCCGAGCACGTTGAACAGCTGAGGCAACTCGTCGAGTCGTGT
Organism: Thermoanaerobaculia bacterium; assembly: GCA_030429235.1. Taxonomy (GTDB): domain Bacteria; phylum Acidobacteriota; class Thermoanaerobaculia; order Multivoradales; family JAIOJS01; genus JAIOJS01. Next base: position 59,700 of record JAUIDB010000008.1, read on the forward strand.
TCGCCGCAGCCAGGCGCCCAGTGGGATCAGTCGCGGGTCCCCGGGCGTGGCGAGCACTTCTCCTCGCCCGGCCTCGGCGTCGGGAACCATGGTGCGAAACTTGTAAAGGGTGAAGGGCTGGCGGTGGCGCCCGATCCTGGTTTGGCGGTAGAGAGCAGGACCACGGGAAACCAGAGGGATCAGTAGAGAGCAGAGCAGCATGGCCGGAGCCGTGGCGACGACGAGCAGGCCACCGATCACCAGGTCGAAGGCTCGTTTGGCGGGGCGCCGGAAGGAGAAACCATGGTCACCGATGACCTCGATGAGGGGCACGTCACTGACCCAGCGGTAGCGCATGCGGCCCACTAGACTCTCGAACGGTCCCGGGAGGAGGAGGACGTTGAGGTGTGGTGATCGGACCTCGGTCAACTGATCGAGGACCCGGTTGGGCCAGTTGGTCGGGGAGGTCACGAGGATCAGGTCGTCGAAGAGATCCTGCTCGGCCAATCGAGAGAGCTGATCGATCGACCCCAGCCGCGGGGCCGTCACGAGAGGGTTCTCGGGAGACTCGTCGTCGAGGGAGATGTAGCCGACGACATCGAGCCCGTGCCAGTGGTGGGTCGAGATTTTGGACTCGAGTTCAGAGGCGGCGTTTCCGGCGTGGCCGACGAGGGCCACCCGGCGCCGAACCGGTCGGTAGAGACCCTGCTCGGAGAACCTCCAGAGTAACAGGGCCAGGAGGTCGAGGATCAGGAAGAGCAGGATGGTCGTGCGGGGGAACTGGCTCCCCTGGAGGAAGAAGTAGCCGATGAGGAGGAGCGAGTGAAGCATCGCGACGGCGGTGAGGTGGGTCGCCAGTTGCATCCGGGGTCGAGGTTCGGGGTTCTGATAGAAGCCGAAGAAGTAGAGCAGGAGCAGCTGCAGCACCACGACGAAGAGCACACCTTCGTGAGCCAACTCCAGTCGATCGCCGGGCAGGAGGAATCGGGTGAAGGGCATCGGGACGTGGATGCGTAGGAAGGCCGCTCCATACCAGGCGGCGACGGCAGCAGCAGCGTCTCCCAGGTAGCGCCGGAGGCGCCACAACGAAGTTCCCGTCGCGGTGCGATACATGGGGGCGATTCTAGTTCAGCGGCCAGGTGGGTTCGGGAACTCCACCAGGGGCCTCCCTCGGGCGGTGGGACCGTTCCCGTGGCCGAGGGCGTTCGCCTGGCGAGTCTGTTATGGTCTCCCTTCGCCACGGAGAATCGGCGGAAGGAAGCCACACGCGATGAAAGTAATCGAACACCTGGAGAGAGCCGATCGCCCCTTGATCAGCTTCGAACTGATTCCCCCGTTGCGTGGTGGCAACATCAAGGGACTCTTGGCGCTGATCGAAGACCTGGTGGCGTTCGAGCCACCATTCATCGACATCACATCCCACGCCGCACAGGTGGTCTACGAGGAGACCGACCAGGGGATCGAACGGCGTGTGAAGCGCAAGCGTCCGGGCACCCTGGGGGTTTGCGCCCTGATCCAGAACAAGTACGACATCGATGCCGTTCCGCACGTCCTGTGTACCGGATTCACGCGGGAGGAGACCGAAGACTTCCTGATCGAGCTCCGGTACCTCGGTATCGACAACGTCCTGGCGATCCGAGGGGATGAGAGTACCTACGAGAAGCCCTTGACCCTGGGACGGAGTGCCAACCGGTACGCACGTGACCTGGTGGGACAGATCCGGGACATGAACCAAGGACGCTACATCGAGCGGGGCCTGCTCGACGCCGAGCCGTCGAACTTCTGCATCGGGGTCTCTGGTTATCCGGAGAAGCACTTCGAAGCGCCGAATCTCAAGACCGACATTCGACACGCCCGGGAGAAGGTGGAGGCCGGTGGCGAGTACATCGTGACCCAGATGTTCTTCGACAACCGGCACTACTTCCGCTACGTCGAGTTGTGCCGAGCCGAGGGGATCGAGGTTCCCATCATCCCAGGATTGAAGGTCCTCACGAACGCCGCCCAGTTGCGCTCGATCTCACGCACCTTCCATTGCGAGATTCCGGCCGACCTCTCCGAGGCGGTGGAGTCGGACCCCGAGCACGCGTTGGATATCGGCGTCGAGTGGACGCGTCGGCAGGTCGAGGAACTCCTCGACCATGGGGTGCCGAGCGTCCACTTCTACGTCATGCAAAGCGCCGAGGCGGTGGGACGCGTGTTGGCTGGTCTCACCTGAGAGCCGGGCTGTTCGAGCCGTTCAGTCGGCGCACACCTCGGCGCCGGTGCCCAGGATCTGGACTCGCTCGAACGGACCCTCTCCGACGCTACTGGCGTCGAACTCACGATTCTGCTCGTCGGCAAGGTGCTGTTGGTACTTGATGTAGCCGTCGCGGTCGAGTTCCTGCACGTCGACGACTCCCTGGGCTACGGCGGAGTGGCCGAGGGTAGAGACCGGAAACTCGATCACGCCATCTTCTACCTTGATCTTGATCGCCTCTCCCGTAGCGTCGTCTGCGGCTACCAGCTCCATCCAGCAACCCATCATGCGGCAAACGTCCTGGACCTTGCCTTCCACCCGTACCGTTTGTCCGGCGTAGTCGGCAGGCTGGGCGAGCAGATCGGCCACGGCCACCGAAGTCTCGAGGTCGACGCCTGCACCGTAGGTCGTCGGTGTGCACTCGCCGTCGGCCGCCAGTACCGTTGGTAGAGATAGGATAGCGAGGGTCAGGGTCAGTGTACGTACCACGTGAGATCTCCTAGGGTTGTTGTCGTGGACTACGACGAGCCGGGAGCCTATCAAATCGATCACCGCACAGGTATGACGAGGAACGGTGATGAGCGAAACGAGTGGCACGCCGCTAGTCCGAAAGCTGGGGATCAAGCCGGGGGCGACGGTCGCCGCCTACGGAGCCCCCGACGACCTGTCAGGGAAGCTCGAACCCTGGCCCGAGGGGGCCGTGCTCCTTCCTGAGTCCCGGCGTCGGCGGGTCGACGTGGTGCTCTGGTTCGTCGATCGACAGGATCAGCTCGAGCGGCGACTCGACGTCATGGCTCGCCGGATCGGTACGGCGGGGAGTCTCTGGGTGGCGTGGCCGAAGCGGGCTTCCGGGGTGCCGACTGACCTGGATGGCAACGTCGTACGCGAGGCGATCCTCGACAGTGGGTTGGTGGACAACAAGATCTGTGCGGTCGATGGGACCTGGTCAGCTCTGCGGGGTGTGGTCCGACTTCGGGATCGATAGCGATAGGATCGGGACCATGGCGAAAGTGATCTCACTGCTTCAGAAGCTCGGGCTGGTGCACGGCAAGGGAGACGGGGAGGCCGAGCAGGTGGTGGCCTCCGAACCTTCCCTCGAAGAGCCGACCGATCCAACTCCTCGCGGGGAGGCGACCGAGCGGGGTCCGGCCCCGCGGGTCGTCCGGCTGCCGTCGAGCCGTTTCGACGAGTCGGTCGCCGATGAGCCAGACGCGGTGCCGATCGAGTTTCCGTTCGAGGAGATCTATCAACGCGCCGGCATCGAGAACCCCGAGCACGGCTTTACCGTCTACAAGTTGATGGAGATGATCGAGGCTGAAGGGATGCGCAGCCTGGAACCAGCCGAACGGTCCCGCGCCATCACCGCACTGCTGGCCCATCTTCCTGGCGGTGGGGTATCGATCGAGGAGATCGCTCGAGATGCGGCACAGCGAGACCGGGCGCTCGATGCCTTCGAGGAGTTTCTCGGACGGCGACTGGCCGATCAGATGATCGAGATCGAAACCGAGAACGAGACCCTGCAGGCCGAGATCGACCGGGTGACGCAGACTCACCGCCAGAAGATCGAGGCCAATGAAGCCCGCCTGGCCGCCGAACGGGAACGCTTCGAGACCTGGCGCGGGCAGAAGCGGCGCGAAGAAGAGAAACTCCACGCCGCAATCGAACCCTTCGTCGAACGTCACCCAGAAGGGCCACGAACGACGAGCAGCGCTCCTCCGGACGAGAGCGGCTGAGGGGCTCGGTCGCCGGTCCCGAGCCGCGGAAGGCGCGTCCGTTCGGTGGCCGTCAGGGGTTCGCGAGTGTGATAACTTCGCTGCCTCATGAGTCCCCGAGATCCGCAGAGTTCGTCGCTCGAGACCGAGGTTCGAGAGCTCGTACGGCGCGCGGTCGACAACTTGTTGCCGTCCGGTTCGACCGCCTCGCCGGAGCCGTCTGGCTCCCACGCGGCCGAGCGATCCATCGCTCTGGGAGCCGACCATGGAGGCTACCGGATGAAGGAGGCGCTGTCGGTCTGGTTGCGTGAGGCCGGCTGGCAGGTCGTGGATTGCGGGACCGACAGCGAGGAATCGGTGGACTACCCCGACTTGGCTCTAGAGGTGGCCCAGCGAGTGTCGCGCGGGGTTTGCCGCTGGGGCATCGTGGTCGACGGCGCTGGTATCGGCTCGGCCATAGTGGCCAACAAGGTCCCTGGGGTCCGGGCGGCGCTCTGCTACGATCTCTCCTCGGCCCGCAACAGTCGAGAACACAACCACGCCAACGTGCTGACCCTGGGAGCGGGTCTCATCGGGACCGGGTTGGCCCGACAGATCGTCGAGACCTGGCTGGCAACTCCCTGGGGACCGGACCGGCATGCTCGTCGGGTCGAGAAGATCGCTTCGATCGAGCGCCGCTTCAGTGCGCAGCCTTCGACCTGCAGCTGCCAGCACTAGGCTCGGTGAGTGGAAATCAACGATGATCGATAAAGAGCAACTGATCGAGGCCGTCACCCGCGAGGTTCTTCAGGTCCTGGCCGAACAGCAGGGGCGCTGCCCGGACTGTCCGGGATGCACGGGCTGTTGCGCTGCCGATTGTTGTGACCGAGTCCGCAAGCTGGTCGACGCTGGCGCGGAGTCGGTCAACTACAGCGGCAACGGGGCTGCGGTCCCCGAGGATCTCGCCCGGTACATCGACCACACGATGTTGAAGCCCGAGGTCACTGCCGATCAGATCGATGCGTTGTGCGACGAGGCACTGGAGTTCGGTTTTGCTTCGGTGTGCGTCAATCCGACCTGGGTGCAGCGCTGCGCCGACCGGGTGCGGGGCAGTACGGTACGCGTGGCTTCGGTGATCGGCTTTCCGCTGGGAGCCACGAGTCCCGAGGTGAAGGCCATGGAAGCGAGGCAGGCTCTTCGCCACGGGGCTCGCGAGATCGACATGGTCTTGAACGTAGGGGCGCTGAAGAGCGGTGACCACGCGCTGGTGCGACGAGATATCGCCGGCGTCAGCGACGCCTGCCGGGAAGTTGGGGCCATCAACAAGGTCATCCTGGAGACGGTATTGCTCTCCGACGAGGAGAAGGTGATCGCCTCGCGACTCGCTCGCGAGGCTCGAGCCCACTACGTCAAGACCTCGACTGGTTTCAACGCCGGGGGAGCGACGGCGTACGACGTCGCTTTGATGCGCGAAGCAGTAGGTCCGGGGATGGGGGTGAAGGCCTCGGGCGGCATTCGCACCGCGGACGATGTACGAACGATGATCGCAGCCGGAGCCACCCGAATCGGAGCTTCGGCGGGCGTGGCGATCGTCTCTGGAGGAGAGTCGAATGAGTCGTATTGATCTGAGGTCCTACGTGTTCCTCGATAGCTTGCAGCCGCAGTACGCGGCGTTTCTGGGGACGGTGGCCCAGGGTTTCATGCCGATCGCGGGCGACGCATCGCTCTTCGTCGAGATTTCGCCGGGCATCGAAATCAATCGACTGACCGACGTCGCCTTGAAGACCACCAGGGTGCGCCCGGGAATGCAGATTGTCGAGCGTTATTTCGGGCTGCTGGAGATCCACTCCCATTCTCAGGCGGAGACGCGGGCCGCCGGGGAAGCGATTCTCGAAGAGATCGGGCTGGAGGAGAAGGACCGGATCAAGCCAGCGATCCACTCGAGCCAGGTCATTCGGCGGATCGACGACTACCAGGCACAACTGATCAACCGTACCCGCCATGGGCAGATGATCATCCCGGGCCAGACTCTCTACGTGCTGGAGGTCGAACCGGCCGCCTATGCCGCTCTCGCGGCCAATGAGGCCGAGAAGGCAGCGAACATCAACATCCTGGAGGTCCGTGCCTTCGGCTCGATGGGTCGGGTCTACCTCGGAGGTGAGGAGCGCGACATCGAAGTGGGTTGGGCGGCGGCGGTGGCCGCAATCGAAGGTGTCACGGGACGAGCGGCATCGAAATAGGCCGCGATCGAATCTGATAGCAATCACACAGGAGTACGAAATGGCAGATGCACTTGGGATGATCGAAACGCGGGGATTCGCCGCGATGGTGGAAGCTTCCGACGCCATGGTCAAGGCGGCCAAGGTGGAATTGGTTGGCTACGAGCGGATCGGTGGAGGGTACGTGACCGCCGTCGTCCGTGGTGACGTCGCGGCGGTCAAGGCGGCGGTCGAAGCTGGGGTCCGCGGGGCCGAGAAGGTCGGTGAGGTCGTCAGTACGCACGTGATCGCGCGTCCTCACGCCAACGTCGATTCGGTGCTTCCCCTCGGCCGTTCGACCGACGGCGACGACTAGGCCCTCCGTCGATGCTTCTGGGACGGGTAGCCGGCACGGTCGTGTCGACCCAGAAAGACCCCGGCCTGGTTGGCCAGCGCTTTCTGGTGGTGCGCCAGATCGATGTCGACGGTCAGGAGACCGGTGGTTACGTGGTGGCTAACGATGCAGTGGGGGCTGGGCTCGGCGAGGTCGTGCTCTACGCCGCGGGCAGTTCGGCGCGTCAAACGGAACTGACCAAAGGCAAGGCCTGCGATGCAGTCATCATGGCGATCGTCGACAGTTGGGAGATCGGCGGTCACGAGGTCTACCACAAGAACCCGCCGCCGAGCGGTAGCGAGGATTGAACGGTTGCCTCCCCTGATCGACGAGCGCGAGGTTCAAGCCATCATTCAACGTGTGCGAGAGCGCATGGGGGAGCCTGGTGGGGAACCCGCCCCCGGTCCGGCCCTACCGCCGGCTCGCTCGGGGCGCGACGCTCTGGGCGATGGCGTCTACCGTACGGTGGATCAGGCAGTGACCGCGGCCCGAACCGCCTTCGAGGCGTACTCCGAGATGGGGCTCGAGCGACGGTACGCCATCGTCGACAGCATCCGCCGCTCGATGCGCCAGAACGCAGAATCACTGGCCCGCATGGCGCACGAAGAGACGGGTCTCGGACGCTGGCGAGACAAGGTAAAGAAGAACCTCCTCGTCACCGAGAGGACGCCGGGGCCCGAGGACCTCGAGCCCAAGACGGTGACCGGCGACACCGGCTTGATGATCACCGAGTACGCTCCCTACGGGGTGGTGGCTTCGATCACTCCGACCACGAATCCGACCTCGACGATCATCAACAACACGATCGGAATCGTCTCCGCCGGCAATGCGGCCGTGTTCAACGTACACCCCAATGCCAAGCGCGTGTCGATGGAGAACATCCGGCTCTTGCATCAGGCGATCGTGGCGGCCGGTGGTCCCGAGAACCTCGTCACCGGGGTGGCCGAACCGACGCTCGATACCGCGCACGAGATCATGAACCACCCCAAGGTTCGGATTCTTCTGGTGACTGGCGGCCCAGGGGTGGTGCAGGTGGCGTTGGCGACCAACAAGAAGGCGATCACGGCGGGTCCGGGAAACCCCCCGGTCGTCGTCGACGAAACGGCAGACATCGACCGCGCAGGTCGCGACATCGTGCGCGGGGCCTCCTTCGACAACAACCTGATCTGCACGGACGAAAAAGAGGTCTTCGTCGTATCCTCTGTGGCCGACGATCTGCTACGAGCCATGGCTCGACACGGAGCCGTGGTCCTGCGAGAGCACCAGCTCCGCAAGCTCGAGCGGGTGATCTTCGAAGAGCTGGGTCCACCGGGCAAACCGGGTCGAATCAACCGCAAGTGGATCGGTCAGAACGCGGGAAAGATCCTGGGAGAGATCGGCATCGCTGCGGGGGAAGAGGTGCGCTTGGTAGTGGCCGAGGTTCCGATCGAGCACAGTCTGGTGTGGACCGAGCAGATGATGCCGGTGATGCCGGTGGCTCGAGTCCGGGACGTGAATCAGGCGATCGAGCTGTCGGTGCGCGCCGAGCATGGTTTCGGGCACACGGCTTCGATCCACTCCGAGAACGTCGAAGCGATCACGCGCATGGCGCGAGCCATGAACGCTTCGATCTTCGTCGCCAACGGACCGAATTTCGCCGGTTTGGGAGCGGGCGGTGAGGGGCATACATCCTTCTCGATCGCTAGCCCCACCGGGGAGGGTTTGACCCGTCCCCGCACTTTCTCTCGCGAACGCCGGATGAGCGTCATCGGCTCGTTGCGCATTGTCTGATCGTGGCGACACGGCGAACCGGATGATCGATCCTGCCCTGGCTCTGGTGGAGCTTCCCTCGGTTGCCCTCGGCATCCGCGTGGCGGATGCCATGGTCAAACGTGCTGCCTACCAGACGGTCCGGGCGGGGACGGTACAGCCCGGACGGTACCTGGTCCTGGTAGGGGGAACGGTGGCCGAGGTCGAGGAGGGCGTCGAAGCGGCCCGAGAGATCGCGGCGGGTCGCGAGTTGGATCTGCTCTTCCTGCCGGCGGTAGATCGGGCCGTAGTCCATGCGCTGCTCGGGACACGCCGGTCGGAGGAGAACGGAGAGGCTCTCGGTGTCGTCGAGACCCGCACGGTGGCCGCTACGTTGGCGGCGGCGGACGCTGCCGTCAAGGGGGCGCAGGTCGAGCTTCTCGAGGTCCATCTGGCCGACGGCCTCGGGGGCAAGGGCTACTTGCTTGTCTCGGGTGAGGTTTCGGACGTCGAGGCTGCCGTCGAAATCGGCGTCGGGTTTCCCGGGGTCAGCAGCCAGCTGATCGAAGCGTCGGTCATCGCGCAACTCCATCCCGAACTCCGGGCGGAACTGCGGGCGGGAGCCCGTTTTGGTGAGCGGATCCGGAGCCTCACAGAGTAATGCGGCTGGGCGAGGTCATCGGAACGGTGGTTTGCACCCAGAAGGTCTCGGGTCTCGAGGGGATCAAGCTCCTCGTGGTTCAGCCCGTGGATGCTGCCCGAAAGCCGGTGGGTCGGTCGGTGGTGGCGGCGGATGCCGTGGCCATGGCCGGACCCGGTGAGCTGGTCTACTTCGTGGCCAGTCGAGAAGCGGCGGTCGCCTTGCCAGAGCCCTTCGTCCCGGTAGACCATGCAATCGTTGGCATCGTCGATCAACTCGATCGGAGGCCCGAGTGAAACTCGCGACGATCGTGGGTTCGGTCGTATCGACCATGCAGCATCCAACGCTCGACGGACGGCGACTTCTGTTGGCTCAGCTCTTGGATGATGACCGCCAACCGGTCGGGCCGGAACAGGTGGTGGTCGATCTCGTGGGCGCCGGTCCGGGAGAAGAGGTTCTTGTGCTCGACGAGGGGAGCTCGGCGCGACTCCTCCTAGCCTCGCCGGCAGCACCGGTGCGGGCTGTCGTGGTGGGGATCGTAGACGCTCTGGAGGTGTCCCGTTCCGACGGTTGATCCTTCGCGTCCGAAGCATTCGCCTTCGACGACCCGGCATTCTTGGCAACCGTTCCAACCGATCGGCGGAGGTGCCGGTCCGACGCGACCAGCAGCGCGACGCGAACTACGATCGCCGTGGCGGCCAACAGTAGGTCGGCCCTGAAGGAGTCGCGCTCCCCCAGTCTTCGAGATCATTCTCGAGGAGGGACAGACGGCATCTCCTTGATGTGGAGATCCCTTTGCGGGAAGGGGATCTCGATCGCCTCGTTCTGGAAGCGCTTGTAGATCGCAGTGAGCAGGGAATCGACCACCCGCCCCCTCAGTACCGGCTGCTCGACCCAGCCCAACAGCTCGAAGTCCAGGCTCGAATCGCCAAAGGCCCGAAGCCGCACGCGTGGCTCCGGGTCGTCGACCAACCACTCGTTGGTTTGGGCGATGTCCATCAACACTTCGCGAACGCGGTCGATGTCGGACCCGTAGGCGACTCCCACCCGAGCCCGCACGCGGTACTTCTCCCACGGACCGCCACTCTCGTTGACGATCTTGGCGTTGGCGATCACCGCGTTGGGAATCGTCACCTCAACGTCGTCGCGCGTCAGCAAGCGAGTGGTGCGGAGGCCGATGTGGGTCACCTGACCACGCTCGCCGCTATCGAGCACGACGAAGTCACCGAGCTTGTAGGGAGCATCGGCCAAGATGAACAGCCCGCCGAAGAGGTTGGCGAGTGTGTCTTTGGCGGCGAAGCCGACGGCGATTCCGACGATTCCGGCGGAGGCCAACCACGCCGTGAGTTCGATGCCCCAGATCAGGAAGAGGGCGTAGAGGCCGGCACCCAGCACCAGGACACGACCGACGTTGTCGAACAGAGGGAGGGTTCGCGCCTCGACGAACTGAACCCGGTCCGGTAGGCGGCTCGCTGCCCGCAAGAACAACCGCACGATGCGGACTGCGAAGAGGGTCCAGAGCAGGATTGCGAGGGTGGCCAGGACCTGCAGTAGGACCTCCCTGACCCGCGGCGACAGCTCGATCTCGCGGCTCGCCAGGGCGACGCCGCCGAGCAGGATCGATCCGAAGACGGGCTGGTGCAAGAATCCGAGGAACTGGTCGTCGAGGGTCGTCTCGCTCCTTCGGGCCAAGCGGGCGAGAATCCGATTCAGGACGAAGTCGACCACGATTCCGACCACGACGCTGAGCAGAAGGATCGTACCCAGGCGAATCCAGGGATGGCTGCCGAGCAGAGCATCGAGTGCGGTCAGGTCAGGCATGTCGGTATTCTAGCCACCGACTCCGAGTTCGCGTCGCCGTGCCGCTCGGCCACGAGGCAGTTGGCGAGTGGATCGAGTCCGCGGGCTCAGCTCTGGGCGGTCGGGTCGGTGGAGCCGATCCACTCGTGGCGCTCGATGTTGGCGGTCATGAAGCGACTGAACTCGTCGACGAGCTGCGGGTGGTACATCGTGCCACTGTTGAGTTGCAGGATCTCGATCGCGTCGAGGACTTCGAACTTCGCGTGGTAGGAGCGGCGACCGAACAGTGCGTCGAAGGTGTCGGCTACCGCGATCAGCTGGGACTGCAGGCAGGGGGCGTATTCGGTCTTAGGGTAGCCCCCGACTCCATCGTGGTGCATGTGGTGTTCGTAGGCAGCAGTGACGGCCAGATGGTTGACGTTGGCCTGCCGCATCAAGACCTCGGCACCCCGTTGCGGATGTTCCTGTACCGTCTTCCACTCCTCGGGAGTGAGTGGCCCCGGCTTGTCGAGGATCTCCCGCGGAATGAAGTTCTTGCCGACATCGTGGAGCAGGGCGGCGGTTCCCAGGTCGTAGGCGGCCTCTCCGCTGATTCCGAGGGCCAGCCCGAATCCCATCGAGAGGGTGGCTACGTTGCAGGTATGGAGGTACGTGAAGAGGTTGTGATCCCGCACCTCGGCGAGATTCAAGAAGATGTTCCCCTCGTGCGCCATGTGGGAGAGAAGCGACAAGACGATCTCCTTGAAGTCGATCGTCTGCACGGCGTAGTCCTGGCTGAGCCGGTGGGACAGCTCTCGCAACAGGGTAGCCTCCTCGGCTACGGGGTCATCGCGGGATCCACTGAGATCCTGCACTCGCAGTGCTTCCGGATTCTCGACCGGGTTCGTTCTCGGGTCGAGGTTGGCGGTCCCCACCTTGAGGTGACGGCTGGCGCGTACCGAAGTGGGGGAGGCGTCGGCCAGCGCGACGCAGAAGTCCTGCAACTCGGTCAAGGTCAGCCCGGCCTGGAACTCGAGGAACCCGATGCCCCGGTCGTCGAGGCGCCGCAGCAGACCGTAGGGCGGTCCCTTGGTGGCGTTGAGTCGATCCTGCCGATAGATCAGTTCGTCGCCGCTGACGGCGATCCGCAACGTGCTGTCCTCCGCCAGTTCGAAGCGGAGGTAACCGTAGAGTTCCTCGAGGGCCTGGCGGAAGAGGCGGTGCTCTACGCCGTAGAGGCGGCACCGACTGGCTGACGTCAAGAGAAGCGTACAGACCTGGCTGCTGCGAGTGGGTCTCTGCATCACTCGTGGAGGAGGTCGTCCAACTGCTCCTGGAAGCGACGTTGCATCCAGGTGAAGAGTGGTTGTCTTCCGTGTCGCGCCCGTTCGACGTAGCGGCGGGCCCGGGGACTCTCACAGCGAGCCAGGAGCCGCAGCATCGAGACGTGGTAGCGAGTACCCACCATCAGGCTCGACAGTCCGTCGATCCGTTGCTCGATCGTCTCGACGACGTCGTTTCGAGGGGTCTTGATTGCGACCCGCAGAACTTCCAGGACCATGCGTCCATCCGGGTGGTGGAGCGCCTGCCAGAGGTAGTCGCAGCCGTCGGGATCGCCGCAGGCGAGGAGGTAGGCCAGGATCTCGAGTTGCAGGCGGCGTTTTCGTGTGCGCCAGCACCGTTTCGCCGCCTCCAGGCCGCTCGTGTCGTTCCGCTGTCTCAGAATGCCGACGACGTTGCGTTGGACGTACCAGGGCTGCCGGGGTGAGAGCAGCGGCAAGAGCAGGGGAGCTGGATCGTCCTGCATGGTGACCAGTGAAGCGATGGCCCGTTTGCGAGCTGAGATCTTCTCGCTCGTCTGGAGGATCTCGATCAGGCTGGGCACCGCGGCCGTGCCGATGGTGGTCAGGAGGTAGCCGCTGTCTTCCGACTGCCAACGGTCACTCCCGGCGAGTTGCTCGGTGAGAGGCCCCAGGACCTCCTCGGTCTCCCAGACGAAGGGTCCTTGTGAGAGTTCGCCACTGAGGGCGCGAGCTCGGCGCGCCAGTTGCATCGACTGACGGCAGAGCGATGGAACTCCGGCTTCGATGAAGTAGGTGTACGAGCTCTCGGCCTCGCTTTGCACGTGACTGGCCATCTCAGCGTCTTCCGCGTTGTCTTCGAGAATCTGACCGGCAGCGAGGAGGAAGTGCTTCTCGGCCTCGTTCGGCGAGAGAGTCAACTCGAATTGTGCGGTCGAAACGTCCTGGACGAGGCGTTGCGCGTGACTCTGGATGTTCTGAATCGTCCGCTCGTACTCGGGACTCGTATAGGTCGACGCGCGGTCGGCTGCCATCAGGCCATCGAGCAGTCGTTGGACGTCGGAAGCATCTTCGGGACTTCGGTGGGCAGAGTGATCCAACGTCAGCGTCTCTTCGCCTCGGACCATCGAGAGCAGAGAGAGAGCCCTGAATGCAGTGGGTGGGATGGAGGAGCCCGATCGGTTCAATCGTTGCAGCGACTCGACGAGTTGGTCGTGCCCGACCAGGCCGACGAGACGCTGTAGGGTCTCCGCCGAGACCTCAGGGCTGCGAATGGCCGAGGACATGATCTGGTGCCGGAGGTTGGGGTTGACGTCCTGAAGGAAAGTGGCGACCTTCTGTCCGAAGTCCGTTTGCGCCAGCAGCGCGTCCTGCTGCTTGGAGCGCTCCAGCCGCTTGAGGTACTCGATGACGGCCTCGGCGTACTCCTCCTCGGACTGCGGATCGGCCTGCTCTCCCTCGGTCGGAGATGTCAACGGCTCGGCCCCTTCGGGTAGCGGACCGAGGGCCCTGAACCGCGCCAGCTGGGCCATGAATCCCTCCCACAGCTTCTCCTGCTCGGCCTTGCTGACCTGTCGGACCTCCTCACTGGCCTCGTAGGTCATCAGTTCGTGCAGGAACTCGAGACGGAGGTGGGGTAGTTGGCTGCCGCGCAGCTCTTGCTCAGTGCGTCGCCGACTCCAGTTCTCGGCTCGCGAGCGATTGACGATGGTCAGGAGCTGAACCAGATCAGGGACCTGCAGGCCACGCTCGAACGACAGCCCGACCACGCCCAGTCGCCACATGCGGTCGGCAAAACGGCGGTAGATGGGGTGGCCGCGTTCCAGACACTGGACGCCACAGAAGATCGCCTCGGGTGTGAAGTGCAGCTCGAGTGGGTGACAGAGCTCCAGGGCGCGCCGCAAACTCCGATCCATCTTCTCGAAACCGCGGCGGGCGGTCGGGTGATCGACGCCGTAGATCTGTTGGTTGCGAGCACCGATGCTGAGATGGACGACGAACTCTGCCACCGCGCTCAGCGTGGCCAGGTCGTGGCCTCCCACGACGGGCCCTGGCGCTTCTTCGGGCGGAGTAGATGGAGCCTCCGACACACCCTCTCCTGACTAGGCCCTCCGGGTCGGGGTCGTCGAGTCCAGGTTCGGGGATCGGCGGTGGTTCGGTTCGGGGGGCGTCTCTGGGCGACGGCCACTGACCCCGCGGTCAGCTGACCTTACTAGTCCGCCACATCGGCGAACGACTGCAGAGCTTCCTCTTCGCTCGAGAAGGTCTCGAACAGCGGCAAGATCATCCCTAGACGAAGGGTCCTCGCCACTCGATCTTCCAGGCGGACGAGCTTGAGAGCGATCTCGCGCTCCTCGGCGGTCCGTTTGGCGGCGACCAGCTCTCCGATCGCCGAGCTGTCGATGAAGGGGACCTCAGAGAGGTCGAGAAGGATCTGGCGGTGGTCCCCCTCCAGGATCTCGTCGAACGTCTCGCGAAAGACGACATCGCCCACGCCGCGGACAAACCGGCCCTGAAGGCTCAGAATGAGCACGCCGCCTTCTACGCGTCGTTCGATTTGCATAGCGGGATTATAGAGCAAGTGCGTGCTACTTCTGATGACCCGTTCTGGAGGTAGCGATCCAACCTGCACCGGCTGGTCCCGACTGGGAGGAGATCACGAGGGGGCCCAGCCGGCGGACCAGACGGTACAGACTGCATCGCTACCTGATGGAACTACGGGAGTCGGCACGGTAGGTTGCACCCACCTGCCGACGAACGAAGCGGTCGTGCACGGACGGTGGCTCGATCGGAGGAAAGGCGATGGGATCCGGAGAGAACCGCGGAGTCAGGCTCCGAGCAGCTGTCGGAGTTCCGCCGGCGGGGCCGGGCGACCCAGGAGATACCCCTGGCCCAGCTCACAGCCGAGTTCGACCAGACTATGGGCTTGGTCCTCGGTCTCGATTCCTTCCGCGATGACATCGAGATTCAAGCCGTGACCCAGCCTCAGGATGGCTTCGACGAGCCCCCGTCCATGGCCGTTGGTGCTGGGTTCGTTCGAAAGCTCCTCGACGAAGGCTCGGTCGATCTTGACGGTGTCGACAGGGAAGCGCCGCAGATGGTTGAGTGACGAATACCCGGTGCCGAAGTCGTCGAGTGCGAGGCGAACGCCCAGAGCGCGCAGGGAGGCCAGGCGGCGGGCGGCCGCGTCCGCGTCCCGCAGGATGGCGCTCTCGGTGATTTCGAACACGAGTCGATCGGGAGCGAGGTCGGTCCGATCGAGGACCTCGGTTACTTCGTCGGCGATCGACGGACCCTGCAGCCGCGCCGGAGACAGGTTGACGTTGAGCGCAAAGGGACGGTCGTCGGCCAGCCAGGGAGAGACGATGCGACAGGATTCCGCGAGGACGAAGGCGTCGATGGCGGGCAGGTGCCCGAGCTGTTCTGCCAGGGGAAGCCAGGTGGCGGCCGGCAGCAACCCACGGGCCGGGTGGTCCCATCGAACCAGGGCCTCGGCGCCGACCAGTTGGCGCGAGGCGAGTTCGACGATCGGTTGGAAGAAGACCAGGAATTCGCCCTGTTCCAGCGCTCGTTCGAGATCGGTTTCTAGATCGAACCGCTGCAGTATCTCGGTGTGCATACTCGGTTCGAAGAGCGTGATCTTGTTCTTGCCTTGTGCCTTGGCGACGTGCAGGGCGGTATCCGCTCCTCGGAGCAGTTCGCTCGCCTCTCCTTCTCCCGGTTGCGCCTCGATGGCGATACCGATGCTGGCCCCGATACGGACGTCACGGCCATCGACCGAGATCGGGCGCCGCAACTCGGCGAAGATCCGATCCGCCGTTCGCCGTGCCTCGGTAGCATCGGGAACTCCGTCGACCAGTACGGCGAATTCGTCACCTCCGAAACGGGCTACGGTATCAGCGGCCCGGGTCCCGGCTCGCAAGCGCTCGGCGAACGCGGCGATCACGCTGTCCCCGGCGCTGTGGCCGAGGCTGTCGTTGATGCGCTTGAAATCATCGAGGTCGACGAACAGCAGTGCGACCCGTTGCCCGCGGTCGCGCCGCCGAGACAATGCGTGTTCTACACGATCCAGAAAGAGGGTGCGGTTCGGGAGTCCCGTCAGCGCGTCGTGCAGAGCCTGGTACGAGGTCTGCGACGCGGTCAGCCGCTGGGCCTCGTAGAGCTGGGCGTTGGCGATCGCCGTTGCGGCCTGCTCGCCGAAGACGCCGAAGGCTCTGAGGTCGTGTTCGGTATATACGCGCCCGGCGCGAGCGTTGATGTTGAGGACTCCGAGCAGGGCGTTGCGGTGAACCAGGGGCACCGACATCGCGCTGGTCGGTGGGCTGGGGGTCGGGTTTCGCTTACCGGGATGCTCGATCGAACCGTTGATCAGCACCGGTTCCAGCGTCGCCGCCACGCGTCCTGCAATCCCTTCGCCGATGCGGATGCGCGCTCCCTCCGCTCCCGACTCGCCGGCGACGTTCACCGTCCTCAGCTCGTCCTCGCCGTAGGACAACTGCATCGAGCAGTCGTGACCGTCGAGCAGTTCGCGAGCACAACGAAGGATGGTCGAAACCACCTCTTCGAGATTGAGATCGAGGTTGAGGGCTTTGCCGGTCTCGAGGAGTGATTGCACCTCTCGGATGCGGTGGGTCAACGACGCCGTCAGCACCCGCTCGGCGATCAAGTGGTCGGTGAGGCGACCGAGCTGGATCTCCTTCTCCAGGGCGTAGAAGCAGAAGAGGAGGACCAGGCCCATCAGGCTGATCTGCACCATACGCGGGCTCAACCAGGCGGGCAGGAGTACCGTCTTGAAGGCGGTGAAGAGAATCACAGAGGACGCGACGGTGCTGAGAAGCAACAGCGTGATCGCCCACAGCTGAAACCGTCGGCGCTGGATCGCCTCCAGGGACGGCGTACGGAAACTCCCGAGCCCCGCAATCCGAGCCGCCTTTCGGAGGTCCGTTTCCGTCGTCCCTGGGTGATTCAAGTCGGCTCCATCGCTGGTTGCGTTCGAGTATACGTGGATCGCCGTCCTCCGCCGCGAGTGGTAGGCTCACTCGATGAGCGGGAACCGAGAGTTGGTACTGGATGATCTGGCCATCGATGCCAGGATCGAGGTTGCCGAGACCCTGCCGGGAGCCTTCTACCGGAGTGCGGTCTGGCACGAGCGGGTCCTCGACCGAGCGTTTCGTCCTTCCTGGCAGTTGCTAGGCGATTCGGACCTCGTGCGGGTGCCGGGACAAGCGACCCCCATCGTCCTGCTCGAAGGCAGCCTCGACGAGCCCCTGGTGGTGACCCGCGACCGGGAGGATCGGACGTACTGTCTCTCCAACGTCTGTACCCATCGCGCCAACCTGGTGTGCGAAGGAGCAACCGTGGGACCGGCCCTCCGCTGTCGCTACCACGGGCGCCGCTTCGGCCTCGACGGCCGGATGCTGTCGATGCCCGAGTTCGAGGGGGTCGAGGACTTCCCTTCGGAGCGTGACGATCTGCCGCGGTTGCCCCTGCTCGAGTGGCGCCATTTGCTCTTCACGAGCCTCGCACCCGACCCCACTCCACCTCAATTCATCGACGTCCTCGAAAGGCGCGTCGGCTGGCTGCCGATCGAAGAAGCGAGTTTCGACGCCAGCCGCTCCCGGGACTACCTCGTCGATGCGAACTGGGCTCTCTACTGCGACAACTACCTCGAGGGGTTTCACATCCCCTATGTACACAACAGTCTGGCCGGGGCCTTGGACTACGGTCGGTATCGCACCGAATTGTTCGAAGGCGGGGTCCTCCAGGTGGGTATCGCCGATGGTGCCGAGCCGGCCTTCGAACTGCCGTCCGATGCCGCCGATCACGGTGATGCAGTGGCCGCCTACTACTACTGGTTCTTCCCCAACCTGATGCTCAACTTCTACCCCTGGGGCCTCTCGATCAACGTGGTTCGCCCTCTCGGCGTCGACCGGACTCGGGTCTCTTTTCTGAGCTACGTCTGGGACCCGGGTCGACTGAATCAGGGAGCGGGAGCGGGGCTCGACCGCGTCGAGAGGGAGGACGAAGCGGTGGTGGAGAGCGTTCATCGGGGGGCAGGATCCCAGCTCTATCGGCGAGGACGCTACTCCGCCAAGCGAGAGCGGGGAGTCCACCATTTTCATCGACAGCTCGTCGCGGCTCTTGCCGGATAGCGTCGAACCCTTGACACGGTGCGGCATGATTCCTAGCCTAGGAGGCCCGGGGACTCGCAGCCCCGCCCCTTCGACCATCAACAGGCCTGATCGATCGTGGCCTGAGAGAGGACGCCCATGGCCCGAACCACCAAGTCCGATGTAGCCAACCCCAAACCTCCCGAGGGAGGAGCTCCGGCGCGCCTGCAGGTTCAGGACGGAGTCGCCTGGTTGACGATCGATCTGCCCGGCAAGAAGGTCAACACACTCTCCACTCGATTCATGGATTGGTTCGACGGAGTGATCGGACAGTTGGAGTCGTCGGAACACAGTGCTTTGATCCTGCGGTCTGGCAAGCCGGGGACCTTCGTCGCGGGTGCCGATATCGAAGAGCTGAAGGCACTCCAGGAGGTTTCGGAAGTCGAGGCGATGCTGCGCCGCGGACACTCGATCCTCAACCGACTCGCTGGACTGCCGTTTCCCGTAGTCGCCGCCATCGATGGGGCCTGCCTGGGAGGTGGTCTCGAACTCGCCCTCGGCGCTGACTGGCGCGTCGCGACCGACAGCGACCGAACGCGCCTCGGATTGCCGGAGGTGCAGTTGGGGCTGATCCCCGGTCTGGGCGGCACGCAGCGACTTCCACGTCTGATCGGCGTACCGGCCGCGCTCGACATGATCTTGACGGGCAAGCAGTTGCGAGCGCGGAAGGCCCTCAAGTTGGGAGTGATCGACGAACTCTGCCACCCCGCGAATCTCGGCGAGGCGGCCCTTCGCCTGGTGGCCCGGGGAAAACGGCAGAAGACGAAGGTCGTGGCAAGACAGGGCCTGGCGGCGCGGGTGGGCGATCTCCTGGCCCACAGTCCGCTCGGTGACAAAGTGGTCTACGAGAAGGCGCGAGAGACGGTTCGGAAGAAGACCGGCGGTCACTATCCGGCGCCGCTGGCGGCGATCGAGGTGGTTCGGGAGGGAACCGCGATGCCCCTCGAGCAGGCCCTGGAACGCGAGGCGCAGACCTTCGTCGAACTCGTGGTTTCGGACGTGGCCAAGAACCTGATGGGGATCTTCTTCATGAAGAACGCCGTCGATGGCCGGGCCGCGGCACTGGCCAAGGAGGGGCGAGCGGTAGAGCGCGCCGCGGTTCTCGGTGCCGGCCTGATGGGGGCCGGCATCAGTCAAGGCCTGGTGCACAAGGGCTACTCGGTGGTGATGAAGGACCGCGACTTCGAGAGTCTGGCCAGGGGCGTCTCCTACGTCGGCGATCGATTCGGTGAGTTGAAGAAGCGGCGGCGATACAACAGCGTTCAAGTCAAAGAGGCGATGGCCCGCCTCCATCCGACGATCGAGTACAGCCCCCTCGAACACGTGGATTTCGTGATCGAGGCCGTTTTCGAGGAGATCTCGGTCAAGCACCAGGTACTGGAGGAGACCGAGTCGGTGGCTCCCGAAGAGGTGATCTTCGCCACCAACACCTCGACGATTCCGATCGCGGACATCGCGACGGGGAGCCGCCGACCGGAGAACGTCGTCGGGATGCACTTCTTCTCCCCCGTCCACAAGATGCCGCTGCTCGAGATCATTCGGCACCCAGCGGTGTCCTCCGAGACTCTGGCGACCACCGTGGCGGTGGGCAAGGCGATGGGCAAGACCGTCATCGTGGTGGAAGATGGTCCCGGCTTCTACGTCAACCGGGTCCTCGGCCCCTACATCCAGGAGGCCCTCTGGTGCCTGACCGAAGGGGCTCGGATCGAAGAGGTCGATGCGGCCCTCGAGGGTTGGGGCTGGCCCGTCGGAGCGCTGACGCTGCTGGACGAGGTCGGTCTCGATGTCGGATACCACGCCGCCGAAGTGATGAAGAAACACTTCGGAGATCGCCTCGACATGCCGAGTGCCCTGCAGAACCTGATCGACGATGGTCGCAAAGGCCGCAAGGGTGGCAAGGGCTTCTACCTCTACGAGAAGGGTGAGCGCCAGGGCGCAGATCCGGCGATCTACGACCTCCTGGGTTGGAGCGAAGCGCCAATGCCGGCCGCCGAGATCGCAGAGCGGTGCTGGCTGCAGATGCTGAACGAGGTCGCCCGCACGATGGAGGACCAGATCATCACGAACCCGGAGGACGTCGATATCGGCATTCTCTTCGGCGTCGGGTTCCCTCCCTTCCGAGGGGGCATTCTTCGGCATGCGGATCGTCTGGGCCTCGACCATGTCGTGGCGCGGCTGCGGCACTGGGAGAAGGCCAAGGGGGGGCGTTTCGAGCCGGCTCGGATGCTGCAGGAGATGGCCAAGAGCAATGCGACCTTCCACGGCTAGGCTAGCGCTCCCACGGTGCCACCCTCAGCCCTGGCGGCCGTCGCGCTGCTGGCGAGATGCCCACGCGATCAGAGAGGTAGCGGCGTAGTGGAATCGGACGCCAGCCCGTCGGGACTCGAGCGGCCTTGACCGGGACCTCCTGGGACGTCGTGATCGTGGGCGGCGGCCTCGCCGGCCTGACGGCAGCGCACCGCCTGCGCCAGGGGGGCTGCCGGACACTTCTGCTCGAAGCCGGATCGCGAGTCGGCGGAGCCGTGCGCACCGTGCGCCGGGAGGGATGGACCTACGAGTTGGGCCCGAACACGGTGATGGCTCGGGGGCCGTTGGACGACCTTATCGACGAACTCGGTCTCAGGCCCCAGGTCGTTACGGCCGATCCCGCGGCCCGTCGTCGCTACATCGTCAAGGCGGGCCGGCTGGAGCCCCTACCGCGGGGCCCCCTGGGTCTGTTGCGGAGCCGGGTGTTCGGTTGGCGAGACCGCTTCCGACTCCTGCGCGAGCCTTGGCTTCCTCCCCGTCGGGATCTCGCGGATCGGGACGAGAGCGTGGCGGCCTTCACCCGCCGGCGGCTGGGGGACAACTGGCTCGACTACGCCGTGGGCCCCTTCGTGTCCGGGATCTACGCCGGTGATGCCGAGCGATTGTCGATGCGGTGGACGCTGCCCACCGTAACCGCCCTCGAGCGAGACCACGGCAGCCTATTGCGGGGGGCGATGGCTCGGCGAAAGCAGGGGGGAGGCAGAGGGACGATGCTCACCTTCGAGCAGGGGCTGCAGACCCTGCCGATGGCTCTGGCTCGGCAGGTGGGCGAGGTGCGATGCGACGCTACCGTCGAGTCGGTTTCGAGGCTCGACGGTACTTTCCGGGTCGCGGGGAGTGGTTTCGAGGTAGCCGCGGATCGTGTCCTCCTGGCCCTGGGGGCTCGACCGACGGCCCAGATCCTGCACTCGCTGCCGCCGGCCTCGTCGGCGATCGCGGCGGTACTGTCCGAGGTGCCCCACGCCAGTCTGGCTGTCGTATCCCTGGGCTTTCGGCGTGAGCAGGTGCGC
Source organism: Thermoanaerobaculia bacterium (assembly GCA_030429235.1). Taxonomy (GTDB): domain Bacteria; phylum Acidobacteriota; class Thermoanaerobaculia; order Multivoradales; family JAIOJS01; genus JAIOJS01. The sequence goes on from JAUIDB010000008.1 coordinate 81,133, forward strand.
CACGCGGTCGACGGCTTCGGGTTTCTCGCTCCGCGGTGCGAGTCCTTGCGGCTCCTCGGCTGCCTGTTCCCTTCCACGATCTTCCCGGGACGAGTTCCCCACGATCATGTTCTGCTCTCCGCCTTCGTCGGCGGCCGTCTCGACGCAGAGGCGGTCGAGGGCTCTGACGAGTCCCTCGTCGAGTTGGTCTACCGCGAACTCGACGCTCTGCTCGGGTTGGAGGGCGAACCAGTGCAAACGCAGCTGGCTCGCTGGCGTCCGGCCATTCCGCAGTACGAGTTGGGACACGAGCGGTTCGCGGAGGCGATCGACCAGCTCACTGCTTCCCAGCCGGGACTGTATTGCGTGGGGAGCTACCTGGGTGGCGCGTCGGTCCCGGCGACGGTGGCGAAGGGTGAAGAGGTCGCCCGACGGATGTTGGAGTCCGGCTGCGGTAGGATCAATCCATGATCGACGAGGGAGGAAGCGCCGCCGTACTGATCGTCAACGCCATCATCTGGGCTGGCCTGCTGATCTATCTGTTCCGCCTGAGCCGCCGCCTGGAGAGCTAGCCCGCTCGAGGACGTCCCGCGGTCGGATTTAGCCGCCGGCGAGAACCTCGAGGCACTGGTCGATGTCGGCGGCCGTGTGGGATGCGTTCACCTGGAAGCGGATCTCCTCGTCGCCCTTGGGAACGACGGGGTAGTTGAGACCGGTGGCAAGGATGCCATTGTCCTTGAGGTGGCGCACCAACGCCGCGGTGCGGTCAGTGTCGCGGACCATCAGTGGGACGACGGGATGTTCACCGGGAATGGTCTCGAGCCCCTGTCCTTCGAGCCCGATCTCGAAGCGCCGGGTCATGGCCCGCAGGTGGTCGAGCAGGTCGCGGCCTTCGACCGAATCGAGGATCTCGACGGCTCGTCGGGCGGCGGCGGCCTCGCCGGCCGTAATCGGATTCGAGTAGATGTACATCGGCGCCGTTTCGCGTAGGTACTCGATCAGCGTGGCACTGCCCACGACGTAGCCGCCGTTCACCCCGAAGGCCTTGCCCAGCGTGCCGATCAGAACGTCGACGGCGGGAGCCTCGGTGTACTCTTCGGTTCCGCGGCCAGTCGCGCCGAAGGCTCCGACGCCGTGTGAATCGTCCACCACGAGCACGACACCCTCGGGATACCGCTCGTCGAACTCGCGGCAGATCGCGGAGATCTGGTCGAGCGGAGCGTGGTCGCCTCGCATCGAGAAGATCCCGTCGGTCACGACGAGGGCTCGCTGGGCCCCCACGGCTCCCTCCAGGCAGTTTCGTAGGGCCTCGAGGTCGAGATGAGGGTAGACGTCCTTCGAGCGCGGTCGCGCCAGCCGCATCGCGTTGATGATGCAGTTGTGGTTCAACTCGTCCGAGATCACGGCGGTTTCCTTGGTGATGAGGGGACCGAGGACTCCCAGGACGGTCACGTACGCAGCGCTGAAGATCATGGCCGCCTCGCGCCCGTGGAACTGCGCCAGCGTCGCCTCCAGCTCGAGGTGGGGGGCCCAGGTTCCGCTGATGAAGCGGACCGCTCCGGGGCCGACGCCGTAGCGTGCCGAGGCCTCCTCTTCGGCTTGGCGGACATCGCCTCGCAAGGACATTCCCAGGTAGCTGTTGGAGTTCATCCGCAGGAACTCACGATGCCCCTCGCCGGCCAATCGGAATCGGGGGCCTAGGTTCCCACGCGCCGGAACGACGTCCACAAAAACCTCTTCGGCGCCCTTGGCGGTTCCGAGGGAATGCAACTGGTCGAGATGCTGGCGCAGGGCAGCTTCCGTCTTCTTCATGGGCTTTACCCCTCTTTCAGGTGGTTCCTCTCCGCTAGGGATCAGAGACGGAGAGTTTGGCGTCGAGCTCGCGGAGCATCTCCTCGACCATCGCCGGGAGATCGTACTTCGGCGACCAGTCCCACTCCTGTCGGGCCGCCGAGTCGTCCAGGGAGTCGGGCCAGGAATCGGCGATCCCCTGGCGTACGGGGTCGATCTGGTACTCGATGGTGAACTGCGGCAGGTGCTTGCGGATCTCGGCCGTGAGTTCGTCGGGCGTGAAGTTCATCCCCGTGACGTTGAACGCGTTGCGGTGGACGAGTCGCGTGGCGTCTGCGGCCATGAGATCGATCGCCGCGTCGAGAGCATCGGGCATGTACATCATGTCGAGTCGCGTGTCCGCTTGCAGGAAGCAGGTGTACTTCCCGTGTCGGATCGCGGCGTAGAAGATGTCGACGGCGTAGTCGGTGGTTCCTCCGCCGGGAGGAGCAGTGTGGGAGATCAGACCGGGGTAGCGAACTCCGCGCGTGTCGACGCCGAATCGCTGGTGGTAGTAGTCGCAGAGGAGCTCGCCCGCGACTTTGGTGACCCCGTACATCGTGGTCGGGCGCTGGATGGTGTCCTGCGGGGTGTGCTCGGCGGGGGTTCCGCGCCCGAAGGCGCCGATCGAACTGGGGAAGAAGACCGCCAGTCCGTTCTCTCGGGCGATCTCGAGGATGCCGTAGAGGCCTCCCATGTTGAGGTTCCAAGCGACATGGGGTTTCTCTTCGGCCACCGCGGAGAGCAGCGACGCCAGGTGGAAGATCGTGCCGACGTTCCAGCGTCGCACCGCTTCCTGGATCTGTACCGCGTTGGTGCAGTCGACGTAGGCGAAGGGCTCCCAGCCGGCGGCGGCTTCGGGCGGTGCGTAGCGGATGTCGGAGGCGACGACGCGATCCTGGCCGTACCGAGCACGCAGGGCGTGGACCAGTTCCGAGCCGATCTGCCCCAGGGCACCGGTGACGAGAATCCTGCGGGGAGGGTGCGACATCGTGGCGGCTATCGTAACGACGAAGCCCGGTCTGCTCAACCGTCCGGTGGCTCAGCCCGACCGCATCGCGGCCAGCATCTCCTGCACCGCTGGCCCCAGGCCGACCGCAACCGATCGCGCTACCAGGAAGTGCCCGATATTGAGTTCTTCCATGTGCGGCAGTGCAGCGACAGGTCCGACGTTGTCGGTGGTCAGACCGTGGCCGGCGAAGACCCGGAAGCCGGCCTCGAAGCCGAGTTCGGCCACCCGCCGCATCGCCTCGAGATGGTAGGCGACTCGCTCGCGGCTGGCTCGAGTGTAGGCGTCGGTGTTGATCTCGAATCCGTGGACGGTGCCGGGGACGAAGCTCGCCATCGCTTCGATCTGACGCGGTTCGGGGTCGAGAAAGAGGGAGACCACGATCCCGGCCTCGGCGAGCCGCGTGCAGGCGTCGGCGATGCGATCGCGGTGCGCAGTGAGGTCGAGGCCACCTTCGGTCGTGATCTCGTCCGGACTCTCCGGCACTAGGGTCACCTGGTCGGGGCGCAGACGGCCGGCGATCTCCAGCATCTCATCGGTAGCGGCCATCTCGACATTGAACTTGCCCCGCACGGACTCCAGCAGCTGCTCGACGTCGGCGTCCTGGATGTGCCGTCGGTCGCTGCGTAGATGGACCGTGATGCCCGACGCACCAGCGTCTTCGGCGATCCTGGCCGCCTCGAGAACCGAAGGGTACGAGGCGCGCCGCGCTTGCCGCAGGGTCGCCACGTGGTCGATGTTGACGGAGAGCAACGTCATGACGGACTCCGGGTCAAGGTCTGGGATCCGAGGCAGAGAAGGCCGCCGCGATGCTCGCCGTCAGTCGGTCGAGTTCCGCCGCATCGGGACCCTCCAGCATGATACGAACGAGGGGTTCGGTACCACTGTAGCGGAGGACGAGGCGACCGCGATCGCCCAGTTCCTGGCGCGCCCTCTCGGCCGCGTCCTGGACGGCGGGTAGCTCTTCGAAGGGTCGTTTCTCCGCTACCGGCAGATTGTGCAGTCGCTGCGGGAACCTGACGAAATCCGCGAGCTGTTCCGAAGCAGGCTTGGCTCCGCGGCGAAGAATGGCGGCGAGTTGCAGACCGGTCAGCATGCCGTCTCCGGTCGTGGCGAGGGGTGAGTAGACCAGGTGGCCCGATTGCTCTCCGCCGAGGTGGATGTCGTCGAGGAGCATGGTCTCGACGACCGCACGATCACCTACGTCGCAGCGTTTCACCGAGATGCCCTCTGCGGCCAGGGCTCGTTCGAGTCCGAGATTGGACATCGACGTTGCCACGATGGCTCGCGGCTCGAGCAACTGCCGTCGGGCCAGATCGCGCCCCCAGAGGAACAGCATGGCGTCTCCGTCTCGGAGCTGACCCTGCTCGTCGACCAGCAGGGCACGATCTCCGTCACCGTCGAAGGCGATGCCGAGATCGGCCCCCAGTTCGAGGACCCGTTGGGCGAGCCGTTCGGGATGGGTCGATCCACAGTCGAGGTTGATGTTGCGACCGTTGGGTGTGGCGTGGAGTAGTTCGACCGTGGCTCCGTGGTCGGTGAAGGCGCGTTGGGCAAACGCGCTGGTGGCTCCATGGGCCGCGTCGAGCACGATGGTCGATCCCGCGAGGTCGTCGGGCGCCAGGGAGCCCGCGAGATGGGCCAGGTACAACGCGACGTCAGCCGGGTCCAAGGGGGGCAAGGTGACCTCGTGGATCTCGGGCGTGGGTTCGGTCAGTCGGCTCTCGAGTTCGGCCTCGGCGGCTTTGGTCCACTTGTGTCCCTGGTCGTCGAGTAACTTGATCCCGTTGTCCTGGAACGGGTTGTGACTGGCCGAAACGGCGATCCCGCAGACGGCGTCGTGTCGTCGGGCGAGGAGGGCGATGGCCGGCGTCGGCAGGACTCCCAGCGGGTGGGTTCGGGCTCCTCCGGCCGCGAGACCAGCGGCCAACCAGCTGACGAGGGTCTCGGTGCTGAACCGCGTGTCACCACCGACCACCACCAGGGGATCTGGGTGGCCATCGCTCACTAACTGGTGAGCCAGGTGGTAGCCGAGTGCAGTCACGGTGGGGCGGTCGAGCGGATAGTCCCCAAAGGGACCCCTCATACCGTCGGTTCCAAAGAGACGGGTCTGGGACGTGGTGGTCAAGGCTCTTCTCCGGGCGGTCTAACGAGCGCCGGTCTCCGGCAGGTCGGGAGGCCGCATCGGGATGGCCACGGTGACCACCTGAGTCTGCAGCTTGATGAGTGAATCGGGGGCCACCAGCAGAGTCGACTCTTCGAAGTCGAGGGCGTGGCCGTTCAGATTGATCGGATGCGTTTCGACGTACTCGAGGGCTCCGACCAGTCGGCCAGGACCGGTGACGAGAACCTGTTCCGGCCGGCTCCTCGGGGTACCAGCGATCGCTCCGGCGGCGGGTTCGCCGGTGAATCGGACTCGAACCGGCAGCAGCCTTCGCTGTTCGCGATCCAGTTGCAGCTCGAGCCGGTTGGGCTCGATCGAGACGACCTCGATCCCCTCTGGAGTCAAGACGTTGCTCGGTTCGAGCGCGACCTCGAGGGTACCGGCATCGTTGGCCTCCAGTGGTACCTGAACGTCGACCAGGAACGGGTTGACGTGGCGAATGGCCTGTTCGCTGCCGCGCAGTCGCACCCGCACGCGCTCGACGGGATTCAGCAGGATCAGTCCGTTCGGAGTGTTGTAGGTGACGCTGGCGTCCATCACCTTCTCCGACCCGAATTCGCTTCGGTTGTCGGCGGTCACCACGATCCACAGGATGATCGCGATCGCGACACTGAATAGCCGCAATCCGAGGACGCCGTTCCGCTCGCTCACGCCGAGGCTCCGGCCGGGTACAGATCGGTGATGAGGTACTTGTAGAGCGTGCTGCGCAGGGCGTTCGAATCGAGGTCCTTGAGGAACTCACCCTCCACGGCAACGGCGATTCGACCGGTCTCTTCGGAGACCACGACGGCGATGGCGTCCGTCTCCTCGGTGATGCCTAGCGCGGCGCGGTGCCGGGTTCCGTACTCCTTGGACAACTCGCCCCGCTTCGAGAGTGGCAGGAAGCAGGCGGCGGCGGCGATCCGGTCACCCTGGATGACCACCGCTCCATCGTGGAGCGGCGTCGCGGGGTTGAAGACGTTCAGCAGGATGTCGTAGGAGACCACCGAGTCGAGACGGATCCCGGAGTCGACGTAGTTCTTGAGTCCCTCCAGGCGCTCCAACACGATCAGGGCTCCGACTCGTCGAGTGGACATGGCCGTCGCGGCCAGCACGATCTCGTGGAAGACCGAGTCGACTTGTTGCGGCTGGCCGATCCCCCAGGTGCGTCGGCTACCGAACTGCGCCAGAGCGCGGCGGATTTCGTCCTGAAAGAGGACGAGGATCGCCAGCGGAAGCACCGAGAAGAAGGTCTCGAGGGTGGTTTGTAGAGTCTGGAGCTCGGCGAGGCGCGAGACGTAGTAGACCCCGACGAGGAGGAGGATCCCGAGCAAGATCTGGACGGCTCGAGTGCCGCGGATCAACAGGAGAAGGTTGTAGATGACGAGCGCGACGAGCACGATGTCCAGAATGTCGCGCCAGGACACCAGGTCGAGGTAGGTGACGAACTCGCTCATGGCGGCTCCCCGTCCAGGCTCTCGGGTCCGAGAGAGGGCCCCGCGGCACGGGCGATGGCAGTGTAGACATCGATGAAGTGACGCGTCTCGCGGACGTCGTGCACTCGCACCAGGGCGGCCCCCTGCTGCAGGGCCCAGGCCACGGTGGCGAGGCTGCCCGCGGCCCGTTGGTCCGCGGCGGCGCCGGTTACCGTACCGATGAACCGTTTGCGGCTGGCACCGACCAGTAGGGGGCAGCCCAACTCGTGCAGAGCGTCGAGGTGGCGCAGGAGAGCGAGATTGTGGTCGTCGTGTTTGGCGAACCCGAGCCCGGGATCCAGTACCACCCGCCGGGGGTCGATTCCCTGTTGGACGGCCCGCGCGAGGGTGGCCGCGAGTTCCTGGCGCACCTCGGTGACCACATCGTCGTAGACCGCGTACTGCTGGATGTCGGGCAGGACCCCGCGCAGGTGCATCAGGATGACGGGGGCTTCACTGGCCACCAGTAGGGGGGCCATCTCCGGGTCGCCGAGACCGGTGACGTCGTTGATCAGATCGGCTCCGGCGCGGAGTGCTGCTTTGGCCACCGACGCCTTGCGCGTGTCGACCGACAACGGAAGGTCGGTGGCCGAGCGTAGGGCTTCGAGGACGGGGAGCAGGCGGTCGATCTCCTCCTGGCTCGAAACGGAAACAGCGCCGGCTCCGTAAGCCTGGCTGGCCGGTCGGGTGGACTCGGCGCCGAGGTCGAGGCCGTCAGCCCCCGCTTCCAGCATGGAGAGGCCTCGTTCGATGGCGGCGGCGGGCTCGTGGTACCGACCGCCATCGCTGAAGGAGTCGGGCGTTACGTTGAGAATCCCCAGGACCAGGGGGCCCTGGTCCCGCACCGCACTCAGGTCGAGGCGCCGACCTGCGGGCAGGTCGATTGCCGGTAGCGTCGGATCGAGGGCCTGGCCCGCAACGCACCGCTCGATCGGGCGCGGCGACGGCTCGGCCTGAGAAGAGCGAGCGGAGAGCGCCCGGACCGCCCGGGACGTCGAACGCACCCGCCCCAAGGTCACGCGGGGGCGATCCCGGGTTCGACCCCCAGCGGGGGGCTCGCTTCATCGGCGGCCATTGTCTCGCCGGTCGGCGCTTCGTCCTCACTCTTCGTATTCCGGGCCGAGCCGCTGTCATCAGGAGGCGGACCGAGGTACTTCCCCGTGAGATTCTCGATGGTGCGATAGACGGCTTTGCCATCGAGTGACTCGTGCTCCAGGAGGTCCTGCGCCAGCTGATCGAGCACTGGGCGATTCTCGGTCAGGATCTGGTTGGCTCGTTCGTAGCCACTGTCGACGAAGTTCTTGACCGCTTCGTCGATCTGTCGCGAGGTGGTATCGCTGTGATCGGCGCGCTGAGCGAACTCGCGTCCGAGGAAGACCGGTTCCTGCTTGTCGCCGAAGGAGAGGGGGCCGAGGTCGGACATTCCCCATTCGCAGACCATGCGGCGGGCGAGGTCCGTGGCCCGCTCGATGTCGTTGCCGGCTCCAGTGGTGATCTCATCCTGAGTCAACTCTTCGGCGACCCGGCCTCCCATGAGGATCGCGATCTGGCTCTCGATGTAGGACTTCTTGTAGGTGTGTTTGTCCTCGGTCGGAAGCTGCATGGTGAGGCCGAGGGCCCGGCCGCGAGGGATGATGGTGACTTTGTGCAGCGGGTCGGAACCCGGGCAGAAGGCCGCGACGATGGCGTGGCCGGCCTCGTGGTAGGCCGTGACCTCCTTCTCCTCGTCGGTGAGCACCATGGTCTTGCGCTCGACGCCCATGATCACCTTGTCCTTGGCGTACTCGAAATCCTCCATCCGAACGGCGGTGGCGTCTTCGCGCGCAGCGATCAGGGCGGCCTCGTTGACCAGGTTCGCCAGGTCGGCTCCCGAGAAGCCGGGGGTCCCGCGAGCGATGACCTCGAGAACCACATCGTCGTCCAACGGAATCTCCGAGGTGTGCACCTTCAGGATGCCGGTCCTTCCCACCAGGTCGGGTCGATCGACGATCACGCGACGATCGAATCGGCCGGGCCGCAGGAGGGCCGGATCGAGGACGTCCGGTCGGTTGGTGGCGGCGATCAGGATGACGCCCTCGTTGGTCTCGAAACCGTCCATCTCGACGAGGAGTTGGTTGAGCGTCTGCTCGCGCTCGTCGTGGCCGCCGCCGAGGCCGGCACCGCGGTGACGGCCGACGGCGTCGATCTCGTCGATGAAGATGATGCAGGGAGCATTGCGCTTGCCCTGTTCGAAGAGGTCTCGCACCCGGCTGGCACCGACTCCGACGAACATCTCGACGAAGTCGGATCCCGAGATCGAGAAGAAGGGAACGTTCGCTTCACCCGCGATGGCCCGAGCGAGCAGGGTCTTGCCGGTTCCCGGCGGGCCCATCAGGAGCACTCCCTTGGGAATCTTGCCCCCGAGCTTCTGGAACTTGGCTGGCTCTTTCAGAAACTCGACGATCTCCCAGAGCTCTTCCTTGGCTTCTTCGACACCGGCAACGTCTTTGAAGGTCACCTTCTTGCCGGTGTTGTTCAACAGCTTCGCTCGGCTCTTGCCGAAAGACATCGCCCGGTTGCCGCCACTCTGCATCTGGCGCATGAAGAAGATCCAGAGGGCGATGATGACCAGGAAGGGAGCCCAGGTCAGGAGGGCGGTGAACAGCGCGCTCTCCTTCTTCGGATCAGCCTGGATCTCGACGTTGTGCGCGCGAAGGTCTTTGACCAGGTCGGGGTACTCGAGGAGATCCGTGTGGAACTCGTCGCCACCGGCGAAGGAGCCGCCTTCACGGAAGGTGCCAGTGAGCTCCTTCTCACGGATCACGACCTTCGAAACCTGGCCGTTCTCTACCTGCTCCATGAACTCCGTAAAGCTCAACTCGTGCGGAGCTGCCTGACCCGCCTTGATTGCGTTCCATAGGACGATCACCAGAAAGAAGATGACCACCCACCAGAAGATGGTTTTGATCGTTGTATTCAACGTGGACCTTTCCTCGAATCGACGACCTGGGAGCCGTCGAATTAGCTCTTGAGTGTAGCAGGAACCCTGCCGGATTGCCCCTGCCGGGGAACCCCGGCTGACGCGGGGGCTCTACCCAGTCCAACGCAGGAGGGCGCTGGTTATTCCGTCGTGCCGCTCCAGGGCGCAGCAGCCGGCGCCCAGTGGGAGTTCAATCGTCGAGATAACCGACGTAGGGCAGCCCTCCGTAGCGGCCCTCGAACTTCATCCCGTAGCCGACCAGTCGTTTGGTGCGCTCGGTGGTGAAGACCCCGTAGTCGACCTGAAAGTGCACGGTTCGCTCCTTGGGCAGATCGACCAGCGCGATGGTCTGGACCTTGCTCGCTCCCATCGCCAGGAACTGGCTGCGAAGGTAGGTCTCGATCACGGCACTACTCACCACGTCCTTGACCACCAGCAGGTGTTGACCCTCGACGTCGATCGGCACGGGATAGCTGAGTTCGACGGGACTCTCGGAGCCCTCCTCGTGGTGATCGACCTGTAGAAACTCATACCGCAAGGGAGTGCCGATGGCGCGTACGAGATCGGCGAGGAAGATCACCGAGCCCCCGAGAACCGAGAGGATCAGGGGATCGTTCGGGGCCACCTCGCGTTGGAGCTGTTGACCCAGGTCGCGAACACGATTGCTCAGGGTCCTGGCGTCGAACAGCTCTTTGATGTTTGGCATGGCGGTGCCTCCGCTCTAGAACTCCTCGCGGTCGGCGGCGCCCTCCAGTCGGACGACCCAGGCGCTTCGATCCTCGGGTCGGAGTCGGTACTGATCGTTGATGGTAACACCCGGCACCCAAACCAGCGTCTCCTCGAGGAAGAGAAGTGGCAGCCGATCCCGCTCGAGCCGGGGGACCTTGCGATCGATGAGAAGGTCCTTCAGTCGTTTCGGGTGGGCCGACCCCAAAGGGCGGATACGGTCTCCAGGCCGGCGGGTTCGCACCGTGAAGGCTCGGCCAGGGAGGATCCGTGGGGAAAGAGCGGCACGGCGCGGTGAGCCGGTACGCATCCAGGCCGCCACCGGTTGCGACTCGAAGACGAGGGTCTGATCGAGAGTCGGGAGCGGCATCCGGAAGGTAGCCCCGGCCCGAGAAGGCCAGGCTCCGTGATAGCTCGTCCCGACCGGCTCGTCGGTCTGCGGCCGCAGGATCAAGCGATCGCCGTGCGTCTCCCAGAGCAGCGAGCCGCCGGCCGAGGTGCGGAAGCCCTGGTCTCCGGGGCGCTCCAGGAGTCGCGCCAGTTCTCGAGCCGCCCCGGCCGGGGCCGGATAGCGGTGTCCATGGGCTCGATGGAGGAGCGCCAGGGCCCAGGGAACGAGGGGTCGGGGCAGGCTCCGCAGCTCGTCGAGGGGCAGACTGGGTCCGTAGTCCGAAGGGGTCAGGGGAAGTTCCCGGCCCAGGACTCGACGGATGTGGTCCGTGGCGGCCTGGGCCGCCGCGGCCAGAGCGAGGAGTCGGTGGTGGTCGCCGGGAGCGAGCGCCGGCATCAGGTGGTGGCGAATCGCGTTGCGACGCAACCGGTGGTCCCGATTCGTCGGATCCTGACTGGGACCCAGCTGGTCCGAAGCCCCCAGCTCCTTCAGGGCAGCGACGATCTGCGCGCGCCGCAACGGCAGGAGGGGGCGCACGATGCCGCGAGCTGATCGGGCCCGCATCGCGCCCAGACCGGCGAGTCCCGAGCCGTAGAGGAGTCGGAGGCACACCGTCTCGGCCTGGTCGTCGGCGTGGTGCCCGGTGGCGACGACGTCGGCACCGACGTCCTCGGCGAGACGGAGGAGGAAGGCATAGCGCTGGTCCCGAGCGTCCGCTTCGGCGCCGCGGCTCGGTTCGTCCGTCTGGCGAACTCCGGGAGCCTGCGCCAGGTGGCAGGTGACTCGGAGTCTCTGGGTGAGGTGGCGGGCATGTGCGGCACGCGACGCGGAGCCAGCGTCCAGGTGGTGGTCGAAGTGTGCTGCCTCGACGGAGAGACCACAGCGCTCTCGGATTGCGACCAGACCCGTCAACAACGCCAAGGAGTCTGGACCGCCGGAGAAGGCGACCAGGATCCTCTGAGGGGGGTCGAAGAAGGCCTCGAGGGTCTCGACGAGGAGTGCGGCCGAAGGGCCGATGGTGGCGGTGACGGGACTTGAACCCATGACCTAACGGTTATGAGCCGTTCGCTCTAACCAACTGAGCTACACCGCCCGGACGGGCAAAGATATCCTGTGCCCAGCCTGGAATCAAGCCCCCGCGGGCTACCTTCAGCCGCTTCGGCCTCAGGGTCGAAGACTTCCCATCACCCTGGCGGAACCAGCTCGGTGGGGTAGGATCCCCGTCAGTGGAGGGACCGTAGGGATGAAGAAGGTCAGAGTCTGCAAGACGTGCGACCGGGGAGAGAAGGAAACCCGGCTTCAGAAGTGCGTGATCTGCCACGGTTTCTACTGCTACAAGTGCCGCGTTCGGAAGTTCGGCAAACTCTTCTGCAGCAAGGTCTGCGCCGAACTCTTCTTCTTCGGCGACGAGGACTGAAGTAGGGAACGGAAGGGGGCCGGAGGCCCGAGGCCGGCGTGCAGCCGATCGAGCCTCACAGCGCCCCCTACCCGTCACGATCAGCTGGCGGCGGCGTAGCGAGCCGCTACCGCGTCCCAATCGACGACGTTGAACCAGGCCTGCACGTAGTCGGGCCGTCGGTTCTGGTAGTTCAGGTAGTACGCGTGCTCCCAGACGTCCAGTCCGAGAATCGGAGTCTTGCCGTCCATCAGCGGAGTGTCCTGGTTCGGCGTCGACGTCACCTCGAGTCCGTTGGTGCCGACCACCAGCCAGGCCCAGCCGGAGCCGAAGCGCGTGCCGGCGGCGGTGGCGAAGGCGCTCTTGAAGTCGTCGAAACTACCGAAGGCGCTGTCGATCGCAGCGCTCAGCGCTCCCGAAGGGGCGCCACCACCCGAAGGGGACATGACCGTCCAGAACAGGGAGTGGTTGGCGTGGCCGCCGCCGTTGTTGCGTACTGCGCCCCGGATGCTCTCCGGAACCTGGTCGAGGTTGCGCATGAGGTCTTCGACGCTCTTCGCGGCGAGTTCGGCGTGCCCCTCGAGGGCAGCGTTCAGCTTGCTGACGTAACCGTTGTGGTGCTTGCCGTGATGGATCTCCATCGTCCGCGCGTCGATGTGCGGTTCGAGGGCATCGTGGGCGTAGGGAAGTGCGGGCAGCTCGTGCATAGGTTCTCCTCGGTTCGAGTTGGTCGGGGATGTTGACGGGGAGTTCCGCGAACTCGCGTCCAGCTTAGGCTATCAGGAGATCGTCCGGAGTGGCGACGGTGGTCGGGCGGTGGGCTAGACTCCGTGCCGTTGCGAACGGTCGATGTCGATCTGGAGGTGCGAGATGTGGAAGCGAACGGTCGTCCGCGATCAACGGACAGGCTCGCGGCCGGGAATCGGAGAACCGATGAGCGGGTCGTGGCGTCGGGCTCGGCTTGCCGCGAGTTGCCTCGCGGGGATCGTGGGACTGATGGCGGGGCTGCCGGCTCTCGGGGTCTTCGGAGAGGCCGAGGTCGAGCCTGGAAAGGGCGAGTACCCCCTGGCCCTGGACGATGAGGAGTTCGAGGATCTCCGCTTTCTGGCGACCGTACTCGAAGGGAAGCGGATCGTGCAGTTGGGCGAGAACACCCACGGTGTGCACGAGTACAACGTGGCGAAGTCGAGGCTCGTGCGCTACCTGCACCAGGAGCTGGGGTATTCCGTCCTCGCCTTCGAGAGTTCCGTCTACCAGTGCTACGACGCCGGGCTCACCGCCGCCACGGCCGAGGCGGCTACGACGCTCAGACGGTGTGCCTTCGGAGTCTGGCATACGCCGACTCTGGTGGATCTCTTCGAGTATGTGAAGCGCACCCAGGACGGTCCACATCCGCTACGACTCGCGGGATTCGACGTACAACCGATCGGTTCCAACAAGGCGGACCGGCCGCAGTTTCTCGAGCGAATCGTCGGTCAGGTCGACACCGACTACGCGGTGGAGGTGGGCAAACTGGACACGCGGTTCCTGGAGATCTACGGCCAGGGCGGCAGCCAGCGTCGCGCCTTCTATCGCTCGGCGGACGGATCGGAGATGGCGAGCGCCTACGAGCGGCTGGAGCGGTTTCTCGAAGAGCACCGGACGACCCTCGAGGCGGTGACCGAAGACCCCGAGGCGCTGGGCATCGGCATTCGCACGGCCGCGTCGATGGCGGACTACATCCGCTTCCACGCGGCACCGAGCAACCTGGAGTACTCGGAGGGTCGAGATCGTGGAATGGCCGAGAACCTCATCAGATTGCTCGACGAGGTCTATCCGGACCAAAAGGCTATCGTCTGGGGGCACAACTTCCATCTCCGGCACCGCAACGCGGAGATCGTTCCCCGCGAGGACGTGTTCCCCGGGGTAGCGGCGAGGACGATGGGCACCTGGGTCCGCGAACACTACGGGGAGCAGGTCTATACCGTAGGGCTGTACGCCTACCAGGGACAGGCCGCCGACAACCGCGGTCGGACCTTCGAGATCAGTCCGGCCGCGCCGGAGAGTCTGGAAGGCACTCTGCACGCTCGCTCCGAGCCCGTGCTCTTCGTCGACTTCTCGTCGCGAGCGGAGCGGTCCGACGCCGCCTGGTTCTCTCGTCCGATGACGGCGCGTTTCAACGCCACCGTGCCCCAGGAACTCGTCCCCAGTGATCAGTACGATGGCGTCCTGTTCTTCGATCGGGTCACGCCGCGGCGCCCCCTCGATCCTCACTGAGGCGCGCTCGGTCGCTAGACCACCTTCGAGTAGCGCACCCGAGGCCCGGTTCCCAGGTAGGAGTCAAAGGCCATGGCGGCGTTGCGGAGCGTGAACCGACCACTTGGTGTCACCGCGATCCGACGCGGCGTCTCGACCAGGAGACCGTCTTCCAGCAGCGGTTCGAGGCGACGACGCGCGCCGGCGAAGTGCTCGTCGAAGCTGATTCCGTGCAGGGTCTCGATCTCCCCCTTGTCGACCTCGAGTTGACAGAGCAGGCTCTGGATCACGTCTCGGCGGAGTCGGTCCTCGGGGGAGAGGGCGATTCCCCGGGCCGTAGCCAGATCGCCTCCGTCGATACACCGCTGATAGTCGACCACGCCTCGCAAGTTTTGGAAGTAGTGGCCATCCAACTGGCCGATCGCTGAGTTGCCCAGGCCCAGCAGGTCACTCTCCCCGTGGGTGGAGTAGCCCTGGAAGTTGCGGGTCAACGTTCCGTGGCGGCGCGCGATAGCCAGCGGGTCGTCGCGGCGCGCGAAGTGGTCGAGCCCGATGAAGTCGTATCCCAGTTGGCCGAGTCGTTCGATCGCGAGTTCGAAGATCGAGAGCTTGGTGGAGGCGTTCGGCAACGCCGTGGCGTCGATCGCCCGTTGGTGCGGGATCTGTTCGGGTAGATAGGCGAAGTTGAAGAGGGCGATGCGGTCGGGATGCCACCGGCTCACAGCGTCGAGGGTTCGTTCGAAGGTCTCGACGCTCTGATGGGGCAGACCGTAGATCAGATCGAGGTTGATGCGGTCGAGACCACGGCGCCGACATTGCTGCAGGACGGTGGAGATCGACTCTTCGGACTGGATTCGGTGGATGGCGCGTTGCACGGTCGGGTCGACGTCCTGGATCCCGAAGCTGAGCCGATTGACCCCGATTTCGGCCAGGACATCGAGGTGCTCGGACGTCACTCGCCGGGGGTCGACCTCCACTCCGAACTCGTAGTCGCTCGTCCAGTCTGCGCAGTTTCGAAGCCTGGATCCCAGGGTCAGTAGTTCCTCCGGCCGCAGGAAGGTCGGCGTGCCGCCGCCCCAGTGGATCTGAGCGAGCGAGCGTCCTCCCGCTCCCGCCTCCAAC
The DNA here is from genome assembly GCA_030429235.1 of Thermoanaerobaculia bacterium. GTDB lineage: Bacteria > Acidobacteriota > Thermoanaerobaculia > Multivoradales > JAIOJS01 > JAIOJS01. The sequence continues at coordinate 96,398 of JAUIDB010000008.1, forward strand.
ACCCGGTCGAGTTCGGTGAGGAGCGATCCGAGGTAGTTAGCCCCTCGCGCTTCGCTTTGCGAGATGCTGACCTGACAGCCACAGAAGAAACAGCGCGTGCGACAGAAGGGCACGTGGAAGTACAGCGAGAGTGGTGAGCGGGCTCGTCGTCGGGTGGCCAACTGGTCCCGATACACCTCGGGGCCGACCTCGGTGAAGTGCGGCGCTGTGGGGTAGGACGTGTAGCGTGGGCCGGGGTGGTCGTACTTCTCGAGCAGCGCCCGGTCGAACCTGGCCGGTGGGGAGATCTCGTGTTCGGTGGGCGAGCTGGTGGTCGGAGCGGTGGCCATGATGAGAGTCTTCCCGTTCGATCGCGTCGGCGAAACCCTCGCTGGGGTGGGGTGGAACCGGATGCCCTATCCCCTGGGGTGGGGTCGGCCCGAACCGGAGGCACGGAGGGTGCGCCGTATACTCACCGCGCTTGAAGAACACAGAATCCTCTCGTCCCAGTCGGGCCTGGCCGCGGACTCGATTCGCCGAGCTAGTCGGGTTGCTGGTTCTCGTTGTGGTGGGTTGGTTCTGGTACCGGCCCGTTCTCGACTGGCCGGAGCCCAAGACCGACGAAAGCGTCTACCTTAGCGCTCTCGAGCACCTCTCCACCGGAGACAGCCCTTACGTCGAGCCGGGTTTTTTCTACACTCCGGCCTTTGCCATGCTGGCCCTCGAGGCCCGTCGCGGGCTCGAGGCCGCCTTTCTTCCTACCTTTCGCGGCTTGAATCTGGTAGGAGCGGCGCTGGCCTGCTGGTTCTCGCTGAGCCTGGTGACGTGGCGTTGGCCCTGGCGCCTCCTGGCCGCGATCGTACTGCTCTGCTGCTCACCGCTCGTGCTGGATGGCCTGTGGACAGGGAGTGTCACGCTACTCTTCGGCGGGAGTCTCATCGCCGCCCTGACTCAGGTCACCGCGAGACCGGCCCTGGCTGGCCTCGTGGTGGGAGGAGTCAACGGGCTGAAGCCATTGGCACTGCCGATGTTGGCTGTACTGGGGGCGCAGGGTCTTCGCCGCCCGGTGCAGAAGTACGTTTGGTTGGCCGTTGGTACCGGTGTGGCCGCCCTCCTGTTCATGCTGATTCCCGGCTTGCGATTCCTTCCTGAGCTGTTCGGCCGGACAGGAGGAAGACCGGAAGTGCTGACCAACATCTCCCTCAACCGCATTCTGTACCTGGTGGGACTCTCGGTGCCAACTCCGGTGGTCCTGATGATGATCACCGGAGCAGCGAGTTGGATCGCGTGGAGGCACAAACTCGACCGCGCTCAACTGGTGGTGTTGGCGGCGACGACGTCACTGATCGCGGCTCCGGTGGCAAACCCCAGCACCTTCATCTTCTCGTTCCCTGCCCAGGCTGTTTCGGCGGGATTGGCTCTGGAACGCTTCCGGAATCGAGCCTGGTCTTCTCGCGGCCGCTACTACGAACTGATGGTCGTAACGGCGTTGATTCTCAGCCCCCACGGTAGTAGGGGTGTCGCGGCGACGGGCAACTTCTCCCCTTGGGGCCAGGGGATCGTGGTAGCGATCCCCCTGATCGCTACGCTCGTGCTGAGCGTCTACTCGCTCTTCGGCTCAGGGGTTGACCGAAGGCGAGCTACCGAGCGCGGCTAGCCTTCCTGCAGCATCGCGACCAGTTTGGTGACCGTGTTGAGGTTGCGGGCCGTGCCGGACTTGGCGGCCGGGATCCTCAGCTTCGAGCGCCCCATGCCGGAGCCGTAGTGCACGTAGATCTCGCACGTCCCGAGAACGATGCTCTCGTTTTCGGCCTGGTGGCTGACCGCCTCGAGTGCGTTGGCGGGCGGAGGCTGGTTGAGGAAGGTAACGAGGACTTGATTGGGCCGGGCTTCGGGGAACGGGTTGCGCTCGAGGACTGCCTGCATCTCCGGCGCGGTGCGAACGCAAACACCGACTCGCTTGCCCATCACTGCTTCCAGGCGCTCCTCGAGCTGCGAGCGCACTTCGTCCCGACTCATGGCAGTCGAGAGGACGACGTTACCGCTCGCGATGTAGGTACGGACGTCGGTGCACCCGATCGCTTCGCAGAGAGCTCGGAGATCGGCCATCGGTAGCTTGCTGGTGCCTCCCACGTTGACGGCCCGGAGGAGGGCGGCGTACCGATTCATCGGAGTCGATCACCGCGAGGATCGATTGCGGAGCGGGTTGCCATGACGGGGGATCGTATCAAGGGACCGTTCGCGGGGGGGCCTGATCGCAGCGGACTACCCGGCGGAGACCCGATCGATCGCGCTCCTAATGTCCTCCAGACAGGCTTCCATGCGGTCCCGATGGGTTCGGAAGTTCAGTACGCAGATCCGGATGACGAAGCGGCCATCGAGGCGGGTGGGGGTCAGCAGGACCCGTCGCGAGTCGTTAATGTGGGCGAGGAGCCGTTGGTTCAACCGGTCGCACTCTTCCGCGTCCAGGTCGTTGCGGTCCAGGCGGAACGCCAGCGTCGAGAGCTGCGGCGGCGCGATGATCTTGATCCCGTCGACCTCCGACAGTCGGGAAGCCATCCACTCCGCCAGGTCGAGTTTCTCGTCGAGCGCGGCCTCGAACGGAGCCACGCCATGGAGCTTGAGGGGAAGCCAGACTCGCAGCCCTCGGAACGAGCGCGACAGCTCCGGTGAGATCTCCGAGAAGTCGACCCGCTGCGCGTCGCCCTGGATCGGCGGCATGTAGTCGGCCGCGACACTATGGGCCTGACGCAGCTTCTCCGGATCGCGGACCAGCAGGCAGCCAGTCCCGTAGGGGAGGAACAGACCCTTGTGGGGATCGAGAGTGATCGAATCGGCGCGTTCGATACCGTGCAGTCGCCTGCGGCCGCGGTGGGTCAGGCAGAAGAACCCACCGTAGGCGGCGTCGACGTGGAACCAGAGGTCCTGGTGCTCGGCCAGGGTCGCGAGCTCGTCGAGCGGGTCGATGGCACCGCTATTGGTGGTTCCGGCGTTGCCGACGAGGAGAAAGGGCTGGAATCCGTCGGCGCGGTCTCGATCGATCGTCTTGCCGAGAGCCTGGAGATCGATGCGGAAGTTTTTGTCGACCGGCAGCCGGCGCACGTTGGCCTGGGGCAGGCCGGCGATCAACGCCGCCTTGGCTACCGAGTGGTGGGTCTGATCGGAGATGTACACCGTGCCGTGCCGGAAGTCTTCGGGCAGCCGATCGCGACGCGCCGAGACGAGTGCACTCAGGTTGGCGATCGATCCTCCCGAGGAGAGGAATCCGCCGGCCTCGGCCGGATAACCGACCATCGAGCAGAACCAGCGGATGACGTTGATCTCCAATTGGACGAGACCGGGCGCTGCGGCCCACACCGTGACGTATCGGTTGAGACAACCGGCCAGCAGATCGGCCAGAGCAGAATGGAAGAGACCGCCGCCCGGAACATAGGCGAGGAAGCCCGGACCGGGGTTGTTGAAGGACGTCGGAGCCAGCCGATCGAAGAGTTCGTCGAGCAGGCTGGGCAGGTCGGACACTGTCGGCGGCCAGCTCTCTTCGGCCGCCCGCGCCGTGGTGACGCCCTCGCTGCGGTCGGACGCCGGTTGCTGGTGAAGGGTCTCGAAGTGTTCGACGATCTTCGTCGCGGCGAGTTGGAGATGCCCGCGAACGGTGGCCGCGTCGACCTCGAGGGCCGAGCGGGACTGGGGTTCCAGCGGCCCTGGAGAGGGAGATTCAGGCGCTGTCTTCATGCGCGAGACGGTAGCAGACCGATCTTCCTGGCGTCGAAGGGAGTCTGCGGTCGAACCAGCGGTCGGGTTTCGAGTAGTCTAGAGTCCGCCAATCCGAGAGATCCCGGCCTTCCGAACCAGGTCGGGTCCCCGTACGACCAGGGAAACCCAGTTCCAGGAGATCTTCCAATGCTCTCAATCGACCTCCGTCGACTCCGGCGGCCCCTGCGCCAGGTGGCGTGTCTCGTCGGGCTGCTGTTCGGTGGTGCGACCGTACTCGCCGCGGGTTCAGTGTGTGGCAACGGCATCGTCGAGAGCGGAGAGCAGTGCGACGACGGTGGACTACTCGACCTCGATGGGTGCACCCGGACTTGTCGCTACGAGGCGATCCAGCGGCTCGACTCGCTGGCGATCGCCGGTGCGACGGCGCCCTCCTACTGTGCGGTGACGACCAACGCGTTCGGCGGAGCGTTCTCGTCTCAGGCTCTGCCGACCGTGAACGGCACGCTGCAGGATGCCGTCGACACCGATCAGCTGATTCTGCTGCTCGATCTCCTCGGACTCGACGATGCCGCCGGACAGAACGACGACGACCTCGAGGTCGGTCTTCTCGGAGCCACTCGGGACAGCGAAGATCCGAACCCTGGCGGGCTCGACGACTGGTATCTGGTGGCGGAGGATCTGCTGGACCCCAACGGGATGCCGGTCGAACGTCTGAGTCCTGGCTCGATCACCGCTCTCGAGTTGAACGCGGGGCCGACCACCGTTTCGCTGCCCTTTCTCGACGGAGGCGCCCTGACGCTGCGAGACGGCGCCGTGCGGGCCCTGGTCTCGGCGGCGGTGAGCTCTCCGGCGCCACCGCCGACAGCCCTGGCTCCCGGGTTGATGGCGTTCGAGACTCTGGATGGTTCGGCCGACGGCCTGTGTGGCAACGCAACCGTGGGATCCCTGGCCGTGGTCCCGGTTCCGAGCGTGCCCTGCAACGCGGCGTGCAGCAACTCACGGAGCTACGTGGGGTGTGGAGGTGGGCCAGTGACGACCGCGTGTCATTCGCTGCTCGATCTGCTGGTTGGGGGTTGTCGCACCGACCTCGTGGTCCCCAACGACTGCCTGATCGAGGTGGTGGAACCAACCCAACCAGACGTGGGCGTCGGGGCCAATCCGCCGGCGGTGCTGACCTTCGGTCCCAGTGGCGGCGGCATCAACAAAGTGTCGTTCAGCGAACCCGACGATGCCTACAGTAGCTGGTTCACCTTCACTTCGGAGAGGGCGCACGCGACCAACAACCTCGGAGTGGTCTTCCGAGACGGCTTCGAGTCGGGCGATCTTCTTGGCTGGACAGCCGCCAGTCCCTGAGCCAGAGCCCGCGATCGACTTCGGTACCGAACTGGAATGAACTGACGGCCAGGATCGTAGAACCAAGGCAGGAGGTACTCCCGTGAACGACGTCCAAGGCCCACCGACCAATCTATCGCTGATCGCTCCTCTCCAACGGGGGTGGGATCACATGGTGCAGATGCTGTTCCGACCCTTCGATCTCGGGAAGTGGTTCGTCGTGGGGTTTGCCGCCTGGCTCGCGGGTCTCGGGGGTGGAAGCAAGGGAGGCAGCAGCTGGTCGACCGACAGCGAGGTCGATCCCGTGGCGTCCGCGCAACAAGGGTGGGAGTGGCTGGCAGCTCACGGGGTGGTGGCTCTGCTCATCGCGCTCGCGGTGGTGGCGATCCTCGTGCTGGCCGTCCTCGTTCTCTGGGTCAGCTCACGGGGCAAGTTGATCTTCCTCGACAACGTAGTCCACAACCGGTCCGGTATCGTCGAGCCCTGGAAGCGCTTTCGTCGACTCGGCAATTCGCTGTTCGCTTTCCGCATCGCGGTGTTTCTGATCTGCTTTCCGCTGTTCCTGGGGGCACTGGGATCGGTAGGTTGGCTGGCATTCAGGCCCGGAGGCTGGGCGCACACCGGCGGACCCGTTCCCTGGATCGGGCTGCTGATTACCATGGCAGTCGCGCTGCCGGCCTTCATCGCTCTGCTCTATGTACGCTTCTTTCTCGATGCCTTCGTGGTCCCCCTGATGCACCGCTACGACCTGACGGTACTCGACGCCTGGCGGCGCTTCCTGATCTCGTTTCGGCGCCGCCCGGGGTGGTTTCTGCTGAGTGGCTTGTTCGTTTTCCTGCTCTTCCTGATCGCCGGCGTGCTGATCATCACCACTGGCCTCATGACCTGTTGTCTGGGGTTCATGCTTCTGGTCGTGCCCTACATCGGCACGGTGGTCTTGCTGCCCCTCATCGTCACGTACCGGGCCTTTACCGTCGAGTTCCTGGCCCAGCTCGAGCCCGAGCTGCGGCTGACGACTCGCTAGCTAGCCGGCCGGGTGGCTTCGCTCGTTACCTGACCTGGAAGAGGGCGAAGTCGAGGTAGCGACCCTCGTCGAAGGCAGCCGGCGTCGGGTGGTCTGGTCCCTGGTGACGGAGCTCGAGAAGATCGAGCGACCGCCGTAGGCGCTGACCGGCAGCGGCCGTCTCCCGCAGCAGATCCGAGGTGGTGATCGCCGCCGAGCACGAGCAGGTGGCCAAGAGACCCCCGGGAGACACCAACCGCAGGGCGGCGGTGTTGAGGTTGCGGTAGGCGCCGAGGGCCCGCCGTCGGTGCTTGCCGGTGGGAGAGAGTTTCGGAGGGTCGAGAACCACCAGGTCGTAGCGCGCGCCCGCCTCGGCCCAGGGCACCAGGTCCCGCCGGACATCCGCGGTCCGCACCTCGATCCGGTCGGCGAGGCCATTGGCCTGCGCCTGACTCGCCGCGACGTCGAGCAGCGCCTCGGACCGGTCGACGGCGACCACGGCCTCCGCTCCCCCCCGGGCCGCAGCCAGGGCGAAGGCTCCCACGTAGCAGCAAAGGTCGAGCACTCGCCGGCCACTGGCGAGCCTCTCGATCAGAGCTCTGTTTTCGCGCTGGTCGAAGTAGAAGCCAGTCTTCTGGGTCAAGGAGATGGGAAGCTGCCACTCGAAGGAGCGTTCGTGGAACCGGAGCTGGTCGATGCTCGCACCGCGGACCGTACCACCTTCGGTAGTGAAGCCTTCGTGCTTTTCAGGAGTGGTACTGGCGGTCTCGACCACGGAGTCGATGCCTTCGAGCGACGCGAGCAGGTCGTAGATCGACTCTCGCCGCCGGTAGGTTCCGATCGTCAGCAGCTGGACCACCAGGGTTCGGTCGTAGCGGTCGACGATGAGCCCCGGCAGTTGGTCTCCTTCGGCGTGAATCAGGCGGTAGCCGTTGGTCGCGCCCGAAGGAAGACCGAGCGATTTACGCCGTGCTACGGCGCGGTGGATCCGGCGAGCGAATGCGGCCTCGTCGAGGCTCTCGTCCGCCTCGCGGCTCAGGATCCGTACGGGGATCGCCGAGTCCGGGGAGTAGAAGCCGCGGCCGAGGAACCTCTGCTCGGCGTCGAGGACGTCTACGACATCGCCGGCGGCGGGCTGTCCCTCGCACCGCGCGATGGCCTGGGCATACACCCAGGGGTGGCCGGCCCAGATCGGTTTGACGTGTCCCGCGGCCAGGTGGAGACGTGCCGCGGACGACTCCGTGGTCGGTGGGCTCATGCCGACTCGAGTTCGGACTCGAGTACCTCCCAACGTTCCATCAGGTCGTCGATCTTGGACTTCAGCTTTTTCTGCTCCGCCTCGAGCTTCTTGACCTTGGCGGCGGGGGTCTCGTCGAAGAACCCCGGATTGCAGAACAGCTCGTTGATCTCGTGGATGCGCTCCTCCGAGCGTTCGACGGCAGCGGTGATCTGATCTCGTTCGTCGGTGAGTTTCTTCCGCTCGGCCTTCGACATCCCGCTTGGGGACGGCGCGCTGCTGCCCGGCGAGCGTTCGGCTCGGGCGCGCTTCTTCTCCTCCTTGGCGCGAGCCACGGCCTGGGCGGCATCGAGGTGATCGTCACCGCACTTCTCGAGATACTCGTCGTAGGACCCGCGAAAGTCTCGGATCCCTTCGGGGGTGATCTCGAGGATGCGATTGGCGAGGTGAGAGACGAACCATCGGTCGTGCGACACGAACACGAGAGTTCCCTCGTAGGCCTCGAGGGCCTTGACGAGGGCCTCGATCGCTTCGAGGTCGAGGTGGTTCGTGGGCTCATCGAGGATCAGCAGGTTGGGCTCCTGGATTCCGAGCCGGCAGAAGATCAGACGGGCCGCTTCGCCTCCCGAAAGGGCGGAGATCTTCTTTTCCACGTCATCGCCCGAGAACAGCACCAGGCCGAGCTTGCCGCGCACGAAACCGATCGGCTCCTGGGGACAGAAGTCCCAGAGCCAGCTCTCGACCGTACCGCGACCCTCCTCGAATAGGTCGGCGTGGTCCTGGGCGAAGTAGCCCGGATGGACCTCGTAGCCCCATTCGGTGGTGCCTGCGTCGGCCTCGGTGTCGCCCATCACGATCTTGAGCAGAGTCGATTTTCCGATGCCGTTGGGACCGATGATGGCGAGGCGGTCGCCACGATGGACCTCGAGGGTCACGTTCTCGAGAACCTGTTTGTCGCCGTAGGCCTTGCTCACGCCGTCGACGGTCAGGACCGACTTGCCGGAGGGGCGCTGCTGAGGGAAGCGGAACTTGGGGTAGCGCCGCGAGGTCTGGGGCAGCCGTTCGATCTCGATCCGATCGAGGAGCTTCTTCTTACTGGCGGCTTGGCGGGCCTTGGTCGCCTTGGCCTTGAAGCGCTCGATGTTGGCGCGGTGCGCCGCGATCTCCTTCTCCTGCCGAGCGATGCGATGCTCCTGTCGTTCGCGTTCCTCCACCTTGGCGCTATCGAAATCGGTGTAGTTGCCGGTGTAGAGGATCATCGTCTCGTAGTCGACGTCGATGATGTGGGTACAGACGTTGTCGAGAAAGCGATGGTCGTGCGAGATCACCGCCGAGGTACCTCGGAATCCCTCGAGGAACTTCTCGAGCCAGCGGATCGACAGGATGTCGAGGTGGTTGGTCGGCTCGTCGAGCAGCAGGATCTCGGGGTCGGCGGCCAGGACCTGGGCCAGCAGGACCCGTAGTTTGAAGCCGCCGGACAGGGTCGACATCGGCAGTTCGTGGTGCTCGGTGGGAATGCCGAGCCCCTCGAGGATCTCTCCGGCCACCGCCTCGAGGGTATAGCCGTCGTGACGGAGGATGACGTCCTCTACCTCGGAGTAGCGATCGGCATCGAATTCGGCGGCAGCGAGGATCGTCTCCTTCTCGGCCATCGCCTCCCACACCTCGGCCTTGCCCATCATGGCCACATGGATGATCGGTACCTCCTCGAACTCGAAGTGGTCCTGGCGCAGGACCCCGACGCGGGCCCGCTTGGGGATCGAGACGGTGCCGTCGGAGGTCAGTTCGTCGCCGGCGAGAATCCGGAGGAAGGTGGACTTTCCCGAGCCATTGGCACCGACGACGCCGTAGCAGTTGCCAGGTGTCATCTGCAGGGAAACCTCGGAGAACAGCGTCTGTTCGCCGAAGTACTTGGTGAGGTTAGAGACGGAGATCATGATGGTCGCAGTGAAGGGTCGACGCCAGGAGGGCGCAAAGGGTCCGATAGTGTACCCGAGCCAATCGCCCCCTGGGACCTTCTAGCAGCCCCGAGTGAGGTGGGCCCTTCAGGCGCGCCGAGCGAGATGCACCAGGGCGTCGCCCTGGTGCACGAGAGGGGTCATCGTGGCCCCGATCACCAGCCCGCTGAACGGAGCGTGGATCTGGCTCCTTCGACCGGTGAACAGAGGCGCGACCTGCCCCAGGAGCTGGTCCTTCTTGACCCGCTGCCCCAGTTCTGCCTCGAGGTAGAGGATCCCCGAGCGGGCGGCGCGCAGCCAGCGGGTCTTGCCGGCCTCGAAGGAGGAGGCGCCCGGTTCGGGTGCCGACCCGATCATGCCGAGTTCGTGCAGCACCCGCAGGGTCCCCTCGACGCCGGTATCGATGACGTCGGAGTCGAAGCGCTGCGGGCCCCCGGCCTCGTAGACCAGGGTGTGGACACCGCGCTTGCGGGCCGCTCCCCGCAGTGACCCCTTGATCTCCTTGGCCTCGTAGATCATGGGGGCGGCAAACGCCTCCGCGATGCGGCGAGTCTCCGGGTCACTGAGTCTCGCTCGGATCTGGGGCAGGTTGCTACGGTCGTGGGATCCGGTATGGAAGTCGATTCCGTACTGACACCGCGCCACGATCTCGGTCATGAACAAGTAGGCCAGACGGGCCGCGGTGGAGCCTCGGGTCGAGCCCGGGAAGGACCGGTTCAGGTCGCGGCGATCGGGGAGGTAACGGTCCTTCTGGACGAAACCGAAGACATTCACGACCGGTACCGCGATGACCGCTCCCTTGAGGCGGTCCGTGCGGAGTCGGTCCAGAACGCGCAGAATGATCTCCATACCGTTGAGTTCGTCGCCGTGGATCGCGGCGTCGAGAAAGAGGGACGGTCCGGGTTGGGAACCGTTGACGATCCATACTGGTAGCGAGAGCCAGGTACCGGTGAACAGGCGGGCCACCGGGATCTCGATCCGCCGTCGGCTGCCGGGTGGGATCCGCTCGCCTCCCACCCTGAGGTCGACGTTCTCGTACTTCGGTGCGGCGTTGGTATCGAGCTCGCTCATGCGCTTCCTCCGAGTCCCGCGGCCGCATGGGGGACCCTTCGTTCGATGAACTCGATGATGCGGCTGGCCACGTCCACGCCGGTCGTGCTCTCGATACCTTGGAGCCCGGGGGAGGAGTTGATCTCCAGGGCCAGGGTGCCGTGGTTCGACCGTAGGAGGTCGACTCCGGCCACGTTGAGCCCCAACGTCTGCGCCGACCGGACCGAGAGTTCGATCTCTTCGGGGGTCAGCTCGATGCGGCTGGCGGTACCGCCGCGGTGCAGGTTCGACCGGAACTCGCCCGAGGCGGCCTGGCGCTGCATGGCGGCGATGACCTGATCACCGACTACCAGGGCCCGCAGGTCAGCGCCGTCGGCCTCGGCGATGAACTCCTGTACCAGGATGTCGGCATTGAGCTGGCGGAACGCTCCGATGACCGATTCGGCGGCCTTGGTGGTCTCGGCGAGGACCACACCGAGCCCCTGCGTTCCCTCCAGCAGCTTGACCACGACCGGCGCTCCGCCGACGGTCTCGAGCAAGCCCGAGATGTCTTTGGGCGAGCTGGCGAAGCCGGTGTTGGGGAGCTGGATCCCCTCTCGGGCCAGGAGTTGCATCGAGCGCAGTTTGTCGCGCGCTCGCGTGATGGCTTCCGATTCGTTGACCGAGAAGACACCCGTCATCTCGAACTGCCGTACCACCGCGGTGCCGTAGAAGGTCTGCGAGGCGCCGATGCGCGGGATGATGGCGTCGAAGTGCAACGGGCTACTACCGAGCATGACCGCCGGTTGCCGGCGGTTGATGCTCATGTAGCACCGCAGGTAGTTGACGACGCGCACGTCGTGGCCGCGTTGCTCGGCCGCTTCGCGGAGGCGGCGGGTCGAGTAGAGGTTGGCGCCGCGGGAGAGGATTCCGATCTTCATTGTGCCTCGGACGAGAGTTGTGGGAAGCCGTGCCGAAAGGACCTTCCGGCGTCGACGAGGAAGTTGCGACGGACGGCGTGACGCCCCAGCAGCATGCGGAACCCCATGAGATCGCGTCGCACCAGGGTGATCTCCACTGGCCAGCTGCGACCACCGATCACGATGGGGGTTTCGATGACCGGCCGCAGGGTCGCGGCGCCGGTCGAAGAACGCACCTCTCGCTCGTCGATCCACCGCGCCGTGGCCCAGACAATGGTGCGGTCGTCCCGCTGTCGCGGATGGATCTGGAAGCGCAGCCAGGGTTGGCCGTCGCGTTCGAAGCGCTCGAGGGCAAATGCGTGCAGCGCCGACGAGCGGGCACCGGTGTCGACCTTCACCTTGATGCAGCGCACCCCGAGTTCGGGCAGGGCTGCCCATTCCCGCCAGCCGATCGACGGCAGCGGCACCAGAGGATGTCGGCGCCTAGCCTTGGGCATCGGGAGTGGTGGGCGACGGAACGAGTCCCGGCTTGCCTTCGCGACGATGGTCGTAGAACCGGCTGGTCGGATAGGCCAGGTCGATCTGCGGCTCGTCGGCCAGGCGACGGAGCAGGCGTTCGGCGATCGCGGACTCGATGCCGCGACGTCGACGGGGCGGACAGATGTGCCGGGCGGTGAGCAACACTCCAGAGTCCGCGATGCGGGTGTAGACGATCGGGGTCAGATGCTGGAATTGGAGGTAGTAGCGGCGGGAAGCCCGTTCCAGGGTGCCGCGGGCGGCCTCGACGAACGTGGCCGCCTCTTCCTCGACCAGCTCGAGCAGGATCTCCTTGGCTCGTTCCCAGTCACTCTCGAAGGTGACGAGAATCGGGATCTCGTGCCAGATGTAGTGGAACCCCCGGCTGTAGTTGTAGAGGGGGTGGAGGATCACGTGGCTATTTGGGATGTGCACCACGCGGCCGGTGCTCTGGTCGGCGTTGACCCAGTTTCCGATCTCGATGAGCGAGAACTTGAAGAGTCGGATGTCGATGACATCGCCGCGGATTCCCTGGATCTCCACCCGATCGCCGGCATCGAACGGCGCTCGAATCACGATGTAGAGCCAGGCCGCGAGGCTCGAGATGAAATCCTTGAGGGCGATGGCGAGACCGGCCGAGAGCAGGCCCAGGAAGGTACCGAGCGATCGGAACTGATCGAACCAGATCAATCCGATACAGAGGAAGCTGAGCAACCCGGCCGTCCAGGCGGTGGCTTTGCGCCAGCGGTAGATACGCTCGGTCTCGACGCCGTTGCGTTCGACCAGGCCGACGAGCAGACGGCGCACCAGCCAGAGTCCGGCGAGAGCTAGCAGGGTCAGGGCGAGCTTGGTCGGCCAGCTGACGCCGGGGCCGAAGAAGGAGTCGAGCGATCGCGACCAGTCGGGATTCACATCGACCATTATCCGCTTCGGATGGCAGAGTTACAATCACAGTCCCGTGTCGATCGAGCAAGCCATCCTCGTCGCCCTCATCCAGGGGCTGACCGAGTTCCTGCCGATCAGTTCGTCGGCGCATTTGATTCTGCTTCCCAGATTCCTGGGGTGGCCCGACCAGGGGCTGAGCTTTGATCTCATCACGCACGTCGGAAGCCTGGTGGCAGTCCTGCTCTACTTCCGACGGGACCTGGTTGCCGTGGCGCGGGAGGGTATTCCGCGAGCCCTGTCACGGCGTGGCTGGCAGGAGCGGTGGGCCCCCGGTACTCCCGGCTTTCTGGCCGCCGCCTTGGCCGTCGGAACGCTGCCGGTGGGGGTAGCTGGACTCGTGGCTCAAGATTGGTTGGCCGGAGCCGGGCGTAGCGTAGTGTTGATCGCCATCACCTCGATTCTCTTTGGAATCCTGCTCGGCGCGGCGGATTGGTGGGGCGGCCGAAGTCGGAGCTTCGAGGCGCTGCTCTGGCGGGACGTACTGATCATCGGTGCCTTCCAAGCACTCGCACTGGTACCGGGCACCTCGCGATCGGGGATCACGATCACGGCGGCTCTGCTCCTGGGCCTGTCACGACCGGCGGCGGCGAGGTTCTCGTTTCTGCTGGCCGTTCCGATCGGGCTGCTGGTGGCGGCCAAGGACCTCTGGGACTTGAGCCAGGGAGGGGTGGCGGTAGGAAGCCCAGGGCTCTATCTGCTCGGTTTCCTGGTGGCGGCCGCTTCGGCCTACGCCGTGATTGCCTTCCTGTTGCGCTGGCTCGAGCGACAGAGTCTGCAACTCTTCGTCGCCTACCGCGTGCTGTTGGGAGCGGGTCTCCTGCTCTGGTGGTGGGGGTCCTGAGGCGGCTGGAGGGGACTCCGTCCGGTGGCACGCGACCCGCCGGTTCCCGATCTCGGCCCCACGCGACTCGGCCGCTAGAGACGCCCCCGCGACCGGAGGGCGGATTTCGCCTCGTGATGACGACAAGGTGTCTCTTCGGGGACGTCTTGCGTATCATCGGACCACCGTAACGAAACGCGAGGTTCTTCCGACGTCTCCCGCTGGGAACCTGGGACGTTCGCTTCCGTAGTCCATCCCGAGACGTCACGAGGGAGTCCGAATCATCGAAGATCGCAGCCTGGTAGCCGAGACCCTGGCCGGGTCGGAGGATGCTTTTCGACAGTTGGTCGAGAAGTACGAAACCCCGGTGTACCGTCTGTTGCTTCGTCTCGTCCGCGACCCCTCACGGGCCGAGGACCTGTCCCAGGAGGCCTTCATCAAGGCCTACCGAGCGTTGCGGAGCTACGATCCCAACCGGCGCTTCCTGAGCTGGATCTTCAAGATCGCGCACAACACGGCGATCGACTCGATGCGCCGCAAGCAACTCGACACGGTCGCCCTGGAGACACCGGGCGAGGAACTGCCGGGCCCGATCGCAAGGACCGAGGATGCGACCGTGCTGGCTCCCGACACGGTGGTCCAGGGCAGGGATCTGGCGCGCGACCTCACGGCCGCGGTGGCCGAGCTGGATCTGCACTACCGAGAACTCGTCCTGCTGCGCTTCCAGGAGGGCTTGTCGTACCAGGAGATCGTCGAAGTGACGGGCCTGGCGATGGGGACGGTGAAGACACGGCTCCACCGGGGCCGCAAGCAATTGGCCGATCAGTTGCGAATGGCCGGCTGGGCTCCTGCCGGGGAAACGGCTCCGAAACCGTCGGAGGGGAAGTGAAACATAGCTCGAGACGGCCTCGTAGGCCTGGATGGAAGGTGACCCGATGACGATGAGCAACTTCAAACCCAATGCCCGCAACTCGGTAGTCCAGAGATGGCTTGCCGCCGAGGAGCGTGGTGAGCTGTCGCTGGCCGAGCGCTACCTGACGGCGCTGTTGGCTCTGCTGCCGGCGGTGCGACCGGCAGAGGGCTTCTCGGACCGCGTGTTGAACCGACTGGCCGAGGAGGCCGTGGCGAGCCGGCGTCGGCGGGTCCCGCTCGAACTCCTGGCGGCGATGCTCTTCCTGGGGACGGGGCTGGCTCTTCGGTTGGCTCCCTACTGGCTGACTCCTTTGATGTCTCGGGTGGCGCTACCGACCTGGCCCGCACGGCTCTGGGATGCAGCCAGTGGTGCGGGAGCGGCTCTGGTCGAGCTGTTGGAAGCCGCGGTCGGCTCGCTCCACCTTTCGCAACTGATCCTCACCTCTCCGCAGGGGATGACCTTCGTCGCCGCCTGCATCGCCGTGGCCTTGATCTCGGTCCGGTTCCTCTACGCTCTGCTCGAAAGGAGCTCCGACGATGTTTGATCTTGTCAATGACTCGCTCGACCGCCGCAGGGCGAAGCGGCCCGCACGGTTCTCACGAACCCTGCTGCCGGCCCTCGCCGTACTGTTTTTGGTTGCGATTCTGCCGACCGTCGTCTGGTCCCAGGTCACCGACGCGGAGAGTCTGCGGGCCACCATCGAGGAGCAGTTTCAGGTCCTTCCGGTGCAGGGAGGAGTTCTCCTTACGCCGCGAGGGGAGGCTTCGGTCGCTGCGATCGAAGTGCGCCACGGTGAGGTAGCGATCGATGGCCGCGAGGTGGATCGCGGTGCACTGGGAGCTCGTCTGGGTCGCGCTCGAGCGGGGCAGGTCGTCGAGCTGGCGGATCTCGAACCGAGTGAGCTCTTGGAGCTGTTCGGTTTCGCGTCCGCGTCCGAGTCCGAGTCCGAGTCCGACGATCAAACCGCGGAGTCGGTCGAGTCCGAGATGCGAGAGGAACTTGCCGAGGCCAAGCGCCGGGTCGAGGAGTCTCTGCAGGACGCCGAGGATCGTCGTCAGGAACTGCTGGAGCAGGCGGCGGAGGAACGGGACGAGCGGCGGGAAGAGATCGAACGGGAGCTAGCGGAGATCGAAGAGACGCACCGCGCCATCACCGAAGAACTGCGGGAGCGCACCCGAGAGATCAAGCGCCGCGATCGTGAACGTCGGGAGGCACTCCGCCATCGCGGCGGTGACGGCGAGTCACGGGTCGTAGTGGGGAGTTCCGTCACCGTCCGCGAGGGTGAAGAGGTGGCCGAGGTGGTCGCCATCGGCGGCAGCGTCACCGTGGACGGTGACGTCGCGGGAGATGCCGTGGCGATCGGAGGGCGAGCCCGCGTCGATGGCACGGTGTCAGGGGGAGTGGTTTCGGTCGGTAGCTCCGTCCACCTGGGAGAGGATGCCGAGGTCGGCGGTGACGTCGTCAGTGTCGGAGGCAAGATCCACAGCGCCCCTGGCGCTCGGGTGCACGGCCAGACTACCGAGGTCAACGTGCTCTCCGGGTGGGTCGGTCCCTGGCTCAGCGGTTGGGACTGGGAGTTCGACGACCACCGTCCGCGCAGCTACTTCGACGGTGCGGTGGGCGACCTGATCGGTACCACCGTACGAGCGGTCCTGTTGGGCATCGCGGGTCTGTTGTTGATCCTGTTCGGTCGTCGTCGCTTCGAGCGAGCTGCGGCCTACGCTGGAGCCGAGCCGCTCAAGGCCGGTCTCGTGGGTCTGGTGGTGCTCTTCATGTCGGTGCCGCTCTTAGTGGTCCTGGCGCTCGTTCTGGCGGTCTCGGTCATCGGGATTCCGCTGATCCTCCTGCTCCCGTTCCTCTTCCTCGGGTTGATTCTGCTGGCGCTCTTCGGCTATCTGGCGGTGGCCTACCAACTCGGTCGCTGGAGTCAGAATCGGTTCGGCTGGCGGGTGCTCGAGCCGGTAGCAGCGCTGGTGATCGGATTGGTCTGGTTGCACGGCTGGAGCTTCATGGCCGATCTGCTGGACATCCTGGACGGTCCCCACGATCTGGCTGGCTTCCTGGTCCTGCTGCTGGCGCTGTTCGGGTGCCTTCTGAAGCTCGGCGCCTGGTCGGTCGGTCTGGGGTCGATGCTCCTCACGGCCGGTCGCGGCTCGACGCCGGTGGCGACCGGGGCTCTGCCACCAGTGCCTCCCGCCCCGCCGACGATCGAGCCTCCGCCGGGCCCCGGTGACGGCGAGGGGCCGGTTCCCGAGTTCGACGAGTCGATGGATGTCGAAGGGGTGGTGAATGCCATCTGGGACGAGGTGGCGGAAGAGGAAGCGGCGGAAACATCGGCTCCCGAGGTCGACGGGTTGGAGGCCGTGAAGCTGGAGTCCAACCCTGCCCCCGAGCTCGAAAAGCCAGACGCTATCGAGGCCGAGGTGCCTGTCGACGGTGCCGCCGAGGACTCGGTGGATTCCGAGGAGGACGACTCCAAGCCCGAAGGGCAGTGATCGCAGCGCCGACCGATTCCTCAGCGGAGTCGGTCGGCGAGACCACTGTTCCGGTGGCGGGTGCGGGCGTTGCGTACCGCCCGCCGTAGGGCGCTGCGACTCCCCACGATAACGGCGAGCCTCTTGCCTCGAGTCAGCGCGGTGTAGAGCAGATTGCGCTGCAGCATGACGTAGTGCTGGTCGTGCAAGACGATGACGACACCGGGATACTCACTCCCCTGCGACTTGTGGATGGTGCAGGCGTAGGCGAGTTCGAGTTGGTCGAGATCTCCGCCTTCGTAGCGTACGATCCTGTCGTCGATCCGCACTAGGACGTCGCCACTCTCCTCGTCGACTCCTTCGATTCGACCCAGGTCTCCGTTGAAGACTTCGAGTTGATAGTTGTTCTTCACCTGCATGACCTTGTCGCCGATGCGCAAGCCCTGGGACGGCAGTCCGACCGCTTCGCCTCGAGGGTTGAAGAGTCCCTGTAGGTTGGCGTTGAGGTGGGTCGTGCCGAGGGCGCCTTTGCGCATTGGTGCCAGCACCTGGACCTCTTCCGGGGTGGCGAGGCCGAGACCTTGCGGTATCCGCTCACCCAGGAGTTGGTGGACGACAGAGACCGCGTCCTCGGGATTGGCCTTGCCGATGAAATAGAAGTCGCTGGGCCGCCCGACAGCCGGAAGTCGTGGTAGTTCGCCCATCAGGATCCGGTGAGCGTTGGCCACGATCAGACTCTCGTCGCCCTGGCGGAACACCTCGGTCAGTCGCACGGTATCGATGCCACCCTGGATCAGGTCGCCGAGAACGTTGCCGGGGCCAACCGAGGGCAGCTGATCGACGTCTCCGACCAGCACCAGTCGGGCTTCGTCGGGAAGGGCCTCGAGCAGGTGCCGGGCGAGGACGATGTCGACCATCGACACCTCGTCGACCACCAACACATCCAACTCCAGTGGGTCGTCGCGGCCGCGCTCGAACTCGTTGGCCTGGGGAGAGTAGGCGAGGAGGCGGTGCAGGGTGGTGGCCGTCTTGCCGGTCGCTTCCGCCAGTCGCTTGGCGGCTCGTCCGGTGGGGGCGGCCAGCGCGATCCGCTGCTGTCGCTGGCCCAACAGCACGACGAGCGACCGAATCAGTGTCGTCTTGCCGGTGCCCGGACCGCCGGTGATGACCGTGACCTTGCCGGCCAGCGCCAGTTCGATCGCCTGACGTTGGCGCGGCGCGAGTCGGATTCCCTGATCCTCTTCCAGCTGAGAGAAGGCTCGATCGAGCCCGGCCGCGAGGGTGATGGCTCCGTGACTTCTCAGTTGGTCGAGGCGCGCGGCGGTACCCGTCTCCGCCTCGTGGAGGGCTCGAGGGTAGACGTGCACAGCACCCTCGCGTGGTGTCTCCACCACGATCCGGCCGAGTCGCTTCAACTCGTGCAGACCCTCGACGAGCTCCTCCTCTGGGAGGTCCAGCAGCTCCTGGCTCTTGCGGACGAGCTCGTCCCAGGGGAGGAACACGTGTCCGGCCAGGGTCGCGTCCCATAGGGTGTGGAGGGCTCCCGCCCGGACCCGCTGCGGTGAGTCCCGAGCCACGCCGAGATGCCGAGCGATCTCGTCGGCAGTGAGGAAGCCGATGCCCCGGATCTCGGTCAGGCGGTAGGGATCCTCGGTGACCACCTGGATCGCCCGGTCGCCCAGATTGCGGAAGATCCGCAGCGCGTGGTGGGTCGCCACGCCGTGGGTCTGGAGGAAGAGCATCACCTGCCGAATCTGTCGTTGTTGGTTCCAGCCGCGGGACAACCGCTCGGCCCGGACCCGCCCGATCCCTTCGACCTCGGTCAATCGCTGCGGTTCTCTTTCGATCACCTCGATTGCTTCGAGCCCAAAGTGCTCGACGAGCCGGCGGGCCATGACCTTGCCCACTCCGGGGACCAGGCCCGAGGCCAGATACCTCTCCAACCCCCGCTTGGTTTCGGGGAGGAGGGCCAGATAGGAGTCTGCCTTGAACTGGCGCCCCCACTTTCGGTCCGTGGCGAAGCGACCAGAGACGCGGATCCGCTCCTTCTCCCGCACTCCGATCAGCGGGCCCACGACCGCGTGTTCGGTGCCCGGCCCCGAACGAAGCCGGAGAACGGAGAAGGTGCCGTCATCCGAGGTGAAGAGGATCTTGCGCACTTCACCTTCGAGCGTCGTGAGCCCCGGCCCCGCTCCTGCATCGTCCTTCGTCACGGAACGAGCATAGTGCACCGCCCCGGCCTCGCGGAGTTGCCGGGACGGCGTTGGGAGGACCTCGTTGTTCGCCACCGGGAGATGTGAGACGATCTGATTTCGCTCCGTCATTCACTCTCGAGGTATCTGCCATGACTCAGTCTCCCCCTCCGCCTCCTCCCGCGACGCCTCCCGTACCCCCTGCTGCCACCCCACCCCCGCCTCCCGCTCCTCCCGCGGCACCGGCGGCAGTTTCTAACAAGAAGAAGCTGTCTCCCTGGGCCTGGGTTGGAATCGGCTGTGGTTGCCTGCTCCTGGTCGTGACTCTGGTGCTGGGAGTTCTCGGCTACCTGGCGACGAAGAAGGTGAAGGAGGTGGCAAGGAACTTCGAGGAGGATCCCACGCGAGCGACCGCCGAACTGTTCGTAGGCCTCAATCCCGACCTCGAACTGGTGGATACCACCGAGGATGGTCGGGTGACGGTGCGGCAGGTTTCGAGCGGCGAGGAGATGACGCTGGATCTCGAGGACCTCAAGGAGGGCAAACTGTCCTTCGAGGGCCCGGACGGTGAGGTCACGCTCGACGCGAGCGAGGTGGAAGGAGGCGGCACCGTCAGGGTGACGACCGACGAGGGCACGTCGACGTTCACGGCCGATAGTTCCCTCGAGGATGTACCGGATTGGGTCTTGTTGTATCCGAACGCCACCGAGGTGGCCGGCACCTTCCACTCCCAGAACCCGCAGGGTGTGTTCGGCATGGTCTCGGTAGCTACGGACGACTCGGTCGACGAGGTGCTGGAGCACTATCGCGACGACTTCGAGCGTCAGGGATTCGAAGTGACCAACGACACGGTGACTAGCTCCGGCGGGAAACGGGTGGGTTCGTTGACCGGAAAGGACGCCGCGGGTCGTCAGTTGACGGTGGCCGTGACCATGGACTCGGACCAGCAGGTCACGGTGACGCTGAACTACTCTGGCCAGCCCTAGCCGGATTCCGTCCGAGATCGGGACCGGCGGGGTCGGCACCGCGTCGGCGCGGCCGACGCTGCCGGTCGAGGTTCTTTCGGATCGGCGTACGTTCTGACCGTGCCCAGACGGACATCGCAGTCTCGGAGGCAGGACTTCGTCCCATCCAGGCTCCGCCTTTCGGCGCCCCTGGCGCCCAGTTTCCGGGGGTGGTTCTCGATACCGGATTCTGCCAGAATGGCACTTCCGTGGAAGACCCGAAAGTTCTGATCATCGATGACGAGAGCGGCTCGCGCGAGTCGATGGCGTTGGCCATCGAGAAGGCGGGACTGGAGGTCCGTACCTTCGACGACGCTCGTAAGGCCCTGGAATACCTCGAGGAAAACCCAGGTCCGAACATCGCCCTCTGCGACCTGCGAATGCCAGGCATGGACGGCATCGAGTTTCTCAATCTCGCTCAGCAGAAAGAGTACGACCTCAGCGTCATCCTGATCACCGCCTACGGCTCGATCGAATCAGCGGTCGAAGCGATGCGGGTGGGAGCCGACGACTATCTGACCAAACCCGTCGACCTCTACGAACTCCGAAAACGGGTCTCGAACTTGATCGACAAGCGGCGCCTCGAGGAGGAGGTCTCGGTGCTGCGGGAACGCCTCGAACAACGCTCCGGGTTCGATCACATCATCGGGCATTCGGCGCCGATGGAGAGGCTATTCGAACAGATCCGTATGGTGGCTCCGACGCGCTCCAGCGTTTTGATCGTCGGTGAGAGTGGTACCGGCAAGGAACTGGTAGCCAACGCTCTCCACGACGCCAGCCCGCGGCGAGACGAGCGGTTCCTGGCCATCAACTGCGGCGCGATTCCGAACGACATTCTGGAGAGTGAGCTCTTCGGTCACGAGCGCGGAGCCTTCACGGGCGCGGTCGGACGGAAGATCGGCAAGTTCGAACTCGCCCACAACGGGACCCTGTTCCTAGACGAGATCTCGGAGCTCTACCCCGAACTCCAGGTGAAGTTGTTGCGGGTACTCGAGGAGCGGCAGGTGATGCGGGTCGGCGGCAGTGAGCTGATCGACGTCGACTTTCGCCTGGTCGCGGCGACCAACCGAGACATGGAGCAAGCCGTGGCCGAGGGCCGGTTCCGCGAGGACCTCTACTACCGATTGAAGGTCGTGACCCTCAATCTTCCCCCGTTGCGAGAGCGTGGTGGCGACATCCTTCTGCTGGCGGAGCACTTTCTCGAGGAGTTCTGCCGCGAACACGGAAAGGGGCCGAAGACCTTATCGGCCGATGCCATCCACGTCCTCCAGCACTACGAGTTTCCGGGCAACGTTCGGCAGTTGAGGAACCTGATCGAGTCCACGGTGGTCTTTCACCAGGGGGATGTGGTCGAGGCTTCGGACCTGCCGGAGGAACTCCAGGGCGAGGGCATTGCCATCGTCGAGAGTGGGGCACCGGTGCAACCGGCAGCCGGCACTCCCCGTTCGATGGACGACATCGAACGGCAGGCGATTCTCGAGACCTTGGAACGTACCGGTGGCCATCGGGGGAAGGCGGCGGCGATCCTAGGCATTGGATTACGAACCCTGCAACGCAAGTTGAAGGACTACAAAGAGCAGGGATACTGGGAGGAGTAGCGATGGACACACCGTGCGACGTCATGATTCACAATCAGCTCCTCGGGCTGAAGGGCAGCGTAGGCTCCCTGGTCCAGGTGCACGAAGCGGGGTACTACGAGATCAACCTCAAGTTCGGGGCGAACCTTCACCGGGTTCTGCTCCCGATTGCCGGCACGGTGATCATCGCCAAAGAGGAGGAGCCCGAGCTCGGGCCCGCGATCGAAGTCGAACGCTGATCGGTCGGCGTTGGTTTCGGCGCCCGCCGATCAGGACGGACCCGACCTGGCCAACTGCTCGAGCGCCCCGAGGTCGAGGATCTCGACTCGGCGCCGACCGCTGGACAGAATTCCGGCTTGACTCCAACCCGACACGATGCGGCTAGCGGTGTAGAGGGTGGTTCCCGTGAGTTCGGCCAGGTCCTGTCGCGTCAAACGCAGGTCGAGCAGCAGGCCCTGGTCGCCGGGTCTTCCGTGCTCGTCAGCCAGGCGGAGTAGGGTTCGAGCCAATCTCTGGGGGACGGCCAGGGTCGCCAGTTCGTGGTACCGATCCTGTAGCTCCCGCATCCGGGCGGCCACGATCTCCATGGCGTTGACCACGAGTTCCGGGTGGCGGCCGAAGAGGGCCGCCATGTCGGAGCGACCCCAGCTGAGGAGTCGGCTCGGGGTCATCGCATCGGCGCTGACGGGATAGGTCGTCTCCCGTAGGCCGGCCACGACGGCAAACAGGTTGTCCTTTCCCAGGACCGCCACGATCACCTCTTCGCCCTGTTCCGTGACCTTGGATAGCCGGATCTGCCCAGACTCGATCCAGTACACCCTATCTGCCGGATCCCCCATCAAGAAGAGGTTCTCCCCCGCCCCGCGTTCGTCGAGCCTGGCGGCTCTCGCCAGGTCGCGGAGCTCCTCCTCCTGCAGGTCGGTGAATAGGGCGCAACGGCCGAGGCTTTCCTGGTTCTCCCGGTTCACCTTGTGAGCTTACGAGATGGGCAGCGAACTGAACAGCTCGGGATGGCTGGACCGCTCGCCTTCGGCAGAGCGCGACGTTCAGTTCCAAGCGGTGGTGTCGCCGCTTTCGAATCCGTCGGTGAACAGAGCGGGCTCCGAGGGATTCGGCTCTTCGCGGGCCCCGATGTCGCAAACGAGGCCACCACCTCCGTCGAGCGGGCGCGGCTGTCCTGTTTGGTCGATGGTCTGGCAGCTGCCGTTGTCGCCGTGGTCGAGAGCTGCGCTACCGAGGAGTAGCCCGTGCACTGGTTGACCGTTGACGGTGGTCAGGGGGGCGAGCCCAGCGGCGAGCGGTTGGGCCGCGGTACCGGTCTGGTCACCGGCGGTAGGGGTGATCGAGCAGCTGTCGGCGTTGCCGATCAGGTTGTGCCCGATCGACAGGATCGACCCGCCGCAGTCGCTGGCGGCGCCACCGGTTTGGGTGTTGCCGGCCAGAATCGTGTTGGACATCTCGGGAGCGGCGGCCCCTGGTCCGACGTACAGTCCGCCAGCGCTGCTCGCCTGGTTGGCGGTCACGGTGACGTTGTTGAGCAGGAAGTCGGCACCCTCTTCGAGGGCGAGCCCTCCGCCATTGCTGCTCAGGGTCCGGTTGCCGCTGAAGGTGACGTTGCGGAAACTCGCCTCGGCCGCGACTCCCAGGACCCTGACTCCAGCCCCACCATCGCCCGACCGCAGGTTGTCGACGAAGGCGCTGCGCGAGACGATGAGATTGCAGTCGTCACACTGTACGCCTCCCTTGAGGTTGCCGACGAAGACGCTTCCCTGAACCGTGGCCGAGCTGCCCTCTCCTAGGTACAGGGCCGGTTGCGACGTATTGTCCTCGAAGCGAACGCCGTCGAGTTCCACCATGGTGTTCCGAAGGCTGTAGATCGCCCCGAAACTCCCGTTGGCGAACGTGGCCCCAGAGACCACGGCGGCGCCCCCGTCGACGAAGTAGAGGGTGTCCGAGATCGCGCCTCCGGTGACGAAGAGAGTCGCGATCGGCGACTCGGAATAGAAGCCGTCCTTGGTTGCACCGACTCCTTGGTTGCCGTGCATTTCGGTGTTGGTGAGATGAACTGCGGCCGAGCCCGTGGGTGGGATCGAAATACCGCCGCGGTTGGCGTTCGAACTCGTGTTGTCGAGAAGGTGGGAGTCCTCGAACCGCAGGGTGGCCAGCTCCAGGGGGGTGACGAGCGCCACGATCCCACCTCCGGCCGCCGCCTGGTTCGTCTCGATCGAGCAGCGCAGACACTCCCATACAGCGCCGCTGCCCCGAGTGCTCCAGTGCACCGCGCCACCGGTCTGGAAGGCCTCGTTGTCGTTCAGGGTTACGTCCTCGAAGTCGAAGGTGGGGACGGCAGTGGGAGGATCGCCGGCGAGGGCTGGGAAGAGAGCGATCCCACCGCCGCCACCAGCTCGGTTGTTTTCGATCGTCACGCTATCGAGCACCAGCCCGACCGATTCGTGGGTGAGGATGGCACCACCGGAGTCGGGCAGACCGTCGGGGTCGCCGTTGCGCAGGGTGAGGCCCTGGAGCGTGACCGTGCCGGCGGTCTTGGCGATGTCGAAGATCCGATCGATCTGGCCAGCGTCGATGGTGGCGGCGCCGACCATCTCCACTTCATCAGTGACGTGGAGGTCTCCCGAAGATCCGTCGTCGGGGAGGCTCGGAAGCCGTGTCAAAGCGTAGGTCCCCGCGCCGATCAGAATGAGGTCGGCGTCGTGACCTGCAGCACAACCGCCGAAGGCCGCATCGGTGTTGGCGGCATGAACTGCTTCACGCAGCGAGCAGCCGGAAGAAGGGCTGTCACCAAACTCGTCGACGGTCGTGTTGACCGTGATCAGGTTGGCGTGGATCGGGCTCGTCGCTACGGCCAGCGATACGAGAGCGAGTAGAAGCGAACGTTCGGACATGGTGGGGTCTCCGTCGAAGGGTCAATCGGCCGGGCGTACGTCGAGGTGGAGGTCGTGAGCGGGACCGTCGATCGCTTCCAGCCAGAGTAGGACGCGAGATCCCAGGAGCACCGGAGTTCCCTGCACGGTGGCGGGCGACTCCGGGGTAGCCAGGAGGCGGCGAGAGCCTTGGAATCGATCCGCGGGCTGCCGATACGATTCCGCCTTCTCGAGGGGGTAGTTCTCGACCTGGGCGGCCAGAGTCAGGTAGTCGAACTCGGTGGGGATGTAGAGCCAGACTCGGCCGCTGCCGACGCGCAGAGTCGCTTCGATGGTGGGTGCTCCGCCGCCGCGGAAGGGAAACGCCGGATCCGTCGTGCCGAGGCGCGCGGCGGCGAGTCCCTCGAGTCGAGCGAAGTTCAGTGAACAGCGGACGCGTGCGGCTTGGTTCACACCGGTGTGCCACCGACAGTCGCCGTGTGTGTCGCGAAACTGTCCACTCCGCGCTTCGGGACCGGCGACGAGTTCCCCCGGGGCCCCTTTCTGGTTCCGACGCAGGCGGTCGAGCATCGCCTCGAAGCGACGGCGCGCCTGATCGGCGGAGTCGAAACGAACCCGAAGGTCGACGAGGGCAGCGAGGCCTTCGGGGGCACTGTGGAGAGGGGTTCGGCGGAGATCGAGAGAGCGAAGCCCGGGGAGGTTGTGCGCTGACAGTGCGAAGTCGGTGGAGAGCGGGTTGCCGGCCAAGTCGAGAGTGCGCAACTGCTCCAGGCGCGGCAGCGTGTCGACGTTCTGGAGACCGTTCTCTCCCAGGTCGAGGTGTTCGAGGCGAGCTAGGGAACGGAGTTCGGAGAGATCGGTGACCTCGTTGGCGAGGAGCGACAGCGACGTCAGGGACTGGGGGAGGGCTGGCAGCTGTCGGATCCCTAGGCGTTCGAGGGCGAGCGAGGTGAGCTGTGGCAGGTCCTCGGCCTCGAAGCGCTGGAGACGACCGCCGCCGATGACTGCCTCCCGCAACTGTGGCAGCCCACTCAGCCGCACCTCGGCCAGTCGGTCGTCCTGTCCTTGCACTTGAAGGTGGCGGAGGGCGGGCAGATCGGTCGCTTCGACCGTGACGAAACCTCCACCCAGGTGCAGTACCTCGAGTGCCGGGAATCCCGCGATTCTCGGGGACTCCCGAAGGCCTTCCAGCGCGAGTTCGGTGATGCGCTCGCCTTCGATGGTGAGGTACCGGGGCTGGCCTGCGGCCGCGCCCCTGTCCACCAAGGGCAGGTCGGTAGCGGGGATCGAGTTCGCGTCGAGCAGTTCTTGCACAGAGTTGCGGTCGGAAGCCGCGAGCACTACCGAGCCGGACTCGACCGCTTCCCAGGTGCTGGGACGAGTACAGCCGAAGGTCGCGAGCATCGAGAAGGCCGCGGTCCAGGAGGTGAGAGTGCGTCGCGACATGGATCGGTTCGGTGGTGATGGATTCGTGTTGAGGCAGTCGAGCGGCCAGCGGTCCCGCCCGGCTGCCGCCGATCTGGGGGCCTATTTCAGGATGAGGCTGTCGAAGATCGCCCGCACACCCGGGTCCGTGCTGTAGTCGGCGCCCATCACCGTGAAGGTGACCTTGTGTCCCGCATGGGAGGCGATGTTCATGGTCTGGGTGATTCCCGAGTAGGTATAGCGGGTCGAAGCCCACTCGACGCCGTTGCGGGTCGAGCTGGCGGCGGCCGATCCGTCGTAGTTGGCCGCCAGCTTTGAGACATTTGCCATGGGATCGCCGGAGTAGCCCGGTTCGAACTTCATATAGACACCGTGCGCGCCTCCAGTTCCTTTCTCCGCCAAGGTCATGAGTCCCATCGCCTCCAGGTCATCCGCCAGGATCTCCCACCCCTCCGGAACGACCGTGGTGAAGTACTTGGTGTCGAGGTCCGAGGCGGCCTTGGCCGGTGGAACCGAAGGGAGCTCCGAATCGCGGGCGGTACTACGGTCGGCGACCACTTCGGAAGTGGCCTTGTCGCCGCAGGCGAGGGAGGCGAGTCCTAGGAGAAGAACAACCCCCAGGACCAGGGTCTGAGTGGGGGATCGCCGCCGAGAAGGGGAGGGGACGAAGTGACAGGTGGACATCGAGATCTCCTTGGTTGACGGACCGGGCGGTAGGACTTGCCGATCGGTGGTTGGATACACCTCCCCCTAGAGCAGGGGGCGTGCCAACGCTTCGAGGGCGGGAAACCCTTGGCGCAGAGGTACCTTCTCCTCTACCTGGAGGTCCCGAGCTGTGTCGAACGCGGGATGAGTGTCCCGCTCCTGGCACAGGGGCGGGGGGCTAAGCCGCGGGCACGGGGACGACCCTGGGAGCCAATCTGCTGCCAGCGATTGCCAGGCTCGAGCCCCGGCTCGCAACCGGGCGGTTTCCACTACCTCCGACGAGGGTCGAGGCGGCGGGTCGAGCCGGTGGTGGCTTGGGATCGGGAGGGGCGGGCCGCGAGAGCGAGGGCGGGTCCGGGTGCGAGATGGCCCGTCGAGGCCATCTCGTATCCCGTGGGGTTCGCCCGGAATCCGGAGTCACCAGGCTCAGGAGAGAGCCAGCGGCCGGGGGTCTGGTTGCGCCACCAACTGCTGAGCGCGGGGGAAGAGGATGTTGTTCTCGAGGTGGATGTGCTGATGCGTGTCCTTCTCGAGTTCGGACAACCCCTGGAACAGTCCGCGGTAGCTGTTGCAGGCGCTCGACGGTGGCGTGAACTGGTCGGTCAACTGGAACAGCCGGGCCAGGAAGTCACCGACCTCTCGATGATCGTCTTCCATGGCGGCCACGGGACCGTCGATCGGAGGGATGGGAGTCCCGTCGTCCGAGTTCAGGACGGCTCGATTCTCCAGGCGTTCGATCATCGGAAACAGCACGACCTCTTCTTTGCGCAGGTGCGTCAGCATCTCATCGGCCAGGCGCGCAAAGACGGTTTCGACCTCGCGCAGCTTCGGGTTGGCCTCACCGTGACGAGTTGCTACCCGGCGAGCGAGTTCGCCGAGTGCGGGAAGGTCCTGCCGCAGTCGGTCGTGATAGCGCGTGATGATGTGGTCGATCAACTCGACCAGCGGTTTGTCGTCCCAGCCTGTGCTGTCTTCGGTGCGTGCGAGCTCCCGAAGGTCGGTCAGAACCTCCTGCAGGTCCTGGCCGGCGCGCTCACAGGCGTCGGCCAGAGGGATGTTCCCACTACAACAGAAGTCGATACGGTAGCGTTGGAAGATCTTGACGGTGGAAGGGTACTGGCGGGCGACGGAGGCGACGATGGACTGGTCGTCGAGTTGCATGTCTTTTTTCTCCTGCACTGGGGTCGGTTCATTCCGACGGTGTGGCGACAACCCTAGACTCGTGCGAGGTGGCGAACGTTGCGCTAGCGCAAAGTAGCGCATGGTCTCCGGTGGCAGGATGCAGGCATGATGAGTCGCTACCACGCTCCCACAGCCTCCCTCACTCCTACCGACGGTCTCTCCGGGGAGACCTCGGTCGAGGAGCACTTCTTCCCCGGTCTGTCGCTCGCAGCGCGCGTGGCCCTCAGTCAGGTCTCCCGGCGTCGCCAATACGCGGCGGGATCGACGGTGCAGCGAGAAGGGGAGTCCTCTGATCGGTTGATCGTCTTGCTTCGAGGGCAGGCCAAGATGTGCCGCATGACGGCGGCGGGGAAGAACCTGATCGTCTCCCTCCTCACGGCTGGAGATCTGTTTGGGATCGCCTCCGCCATCGGCGGTGAAGTGTGCTCCCACAGCGTGGTCGCGCAGTCGGATCTGGACGTGATGATTCTGAGCCGAGATGCGATCTTCGGACTGCTCGCTCGCCAGCCCAGCCTGGTACGAGAGATCCTCCCCAGGCTGACCGGCCACGTCAAGGAATGCCGCAACTGCCTGGTCGAGGTGAGCTGCTCGAAGGTGGAGTCGAGGTTGGCGCAGCTCTTCTGCGACCTGGTCGAGCGACACGGCGAGGCGAACGGTACTTCGATCAAGGTGCCGATCTCCCTGTCCCGTCAAGAGCTCGCTGACCTCGCCGGTACGTCGATCGAAACCGCGATTCGGGTGATGACGGATTGGGGGCGTCGCGGCCTGGTAGAGACCGATCGACGTCAGTTCGTGGTCCACGATCTGGAGAGCCTCGAAGACCTGGCCCTCGACTAGAATCCTCCCTTCGGGCTCCGTCTCCGGAGCCCGACTCCAGGGAGGTAGCTTCATGCGTCGAGTAGTAGCGTCGGGTGTTCTCTTGGGGCTGTTGGCGGGGGCGGGTTTGGTCTGGGCCGACCGTCTGCCGACCTCGGTCGTCCCCGTCCACTACGACCTGGTGCTGCAGCCGGACCTCGCGGCGGCGCAGTTCGTCGGTTCCGTCGGCATCGAGGTGTCGGTCCAACGAAGGACCTCGGAGATTCTGCTGCACGCCGTGGACCTCGAGATCAGCGAGGCGTCGGTCGAACAGTCTGGGCATCCGATGGAGCCTCAGGTGGTCTTGCAGCCGGACCAACAGAGGATACGACTCGACTTCGAGGAGCCTCTGCAACCAGGGCCGGCGCGGATCTTTCTGCGCTTCGATGGTCACCTCGACGACAGTCTGCGGGGTTTCTATCGCGGATCCTCCAATGGCAAGACGTACGCTGCCACCCAGTTCGAGGCCACGGAGGCACGGCGAGCGTTTCCCTGTTTCGACGAACCACGGTGGAAGGCGACCTTCTCGGTTGCACTGGTGACCGAGGCGGGCCTCACGGCGCTCTCGAATGGCGCGGTGGTCGAGACCTCCGAGGGGCCCGAGGAAGGCCTCCAGACGGTGCGGTTTGCCACGACGCCAAGGCTGCCGACGTATCTCGTGGCGTTCGCGGTGGGTGACTTTGCCTGTCTGGAGGGTGGAGCCTCCGGCATACCGATCCGGGTGTGCGCCGATCCCGCTCGGACCCATCTCGGACACTACGCCCTCGAAGTGTCGGAGTGGCTGCTGCCCTATTTCGAGGAGACCTTTGGGGTGTCGTATCCCTTCGACAAGCTCGATCACCTCGCGGTCGCCGACTTCGAGGCGGGGGCGATGGAGAACGCAGCTGCCATCTTCTACCGAGAGACTGCTCTGCTCGTCGACGATACGCGGTCCGCTTTCTCCGAACGTCAGCGGGTCGCCAAGGTCGTGGCTCACGAGATCGCCCATCAATGGTTCGGCGATCTCGTGACCATGCGTTGGTGGGACGATCTGTGGCTCAAGGAGGGGTTCGCCGATTTCATGGAGATGGAGTCACTGGGGGTCTGGAAGCCGAGCTGGGAGCCGGAACTCGAGAGCGTCCGGGCTATGGGGTGGCCTCTCTCGGTGGACACCCTGGCCGTGGCCAGGGCCGTGCGGTCCGAAGCCGAAACCCCCGACGAGATCAACGCCCTCTTCGACGGACTCTCCTACGGCAAGGCGTCGGCGGTTCTCCGCATGCTCCAGGCCTACCTCGGTCGGGAAGTGATGCAGCAGGGGGTAGAGAGTTTCTTGCAACAGCACGCCTTTGGTGAAGCCCAGGCGGCAGACTTCGTCGCGGCTCTGTCGGAAGCGGCGCAGCTTCCCGCCGGCGCGGTCATGGAGAGTTTCCTCCTGCAACCTGGAGTGCCCCGGGTGCGCTACGAGTTGCGCTGCGATGGTGAGTCGCAGATCCTGTCGCTGCGGCAAGATCGCTTCTTCGTGGACGGTCGTCGCCTCGGCTCGGAGCCGGAACGACGATGGTCGATTCCGATTTGCCGAGAGTTCGGCGACTGTGTGCTGCTGGATCAGCTCGAGCAGGAGGTTCGGTTCGCAGGCTGTGAGGAGCCCTGGGTGCTCAACCCCTACGGACGCGGCTACTTCGTTTCGCAGCCGACGGCCGAGCTACTGGAAGAGCTAGCGGCCGCGATGAGCGATCTCCGGCCGGTGGACCGCCTGGTACTGGTGCGCGATGAGTGGCTCCTGTTGCGTTCCGGAGAACGTGCGATGGTGCCGTTTCTCGGTTTACTCGATGCCACGAGGACCGAAAGCGAACCCGCGGTGATCGAGCAGGTACTCCGGATCCTGGCTACCCTCGAGCAACGTCTCGTCGACGAGGGGGTACGGAGCAACTTCGAGCGCTGGATGGGTGCCTATCTAGGCTCGCTCCTGGACACGATCGGTTGGAGCGCCACCCAGGGGGAGTCAGAACGAACCAGCCGCATCCGTGAAGAGCTGCTGCAGGTCCTGGGCGAGTTGGCGGGAGATCCCCGGGTGGTGGAACCGGCGGTGAGGCTGGCGCAGGCCTACCTGGCGGGGCTGCCGGTGGATCCCAATGCCGTGCAGGCCTCCTTGCGGTTGGCGGCCCGCTTCGGCGAGGCGGAACTCTACGATCGGATCGTCGCGCGGCTGCAGAACGCGAGGACTCCTCAAGAGGCGGCGGTCTTGCTGAGCACCCTGGGTGCCTTTCGACAGCCGGAGCTGATCGATCGCACCCTCACCATGGTGTTGTCCGATGCCGTGCGCAGCCAGGACCTGGCTCGGGTCCTGGGCGGCTTCGAAGGCAACCCCGTGGGGCAGGATCGAGCCTGGGACGCGGTGCGACTGCGCTGGGACGACTTCCTGGCCAAGGTGCCGGCGCAGGCTCGTCCCTTCTTCCTGCCGCAGATCGGACGCATCTTCTGTCAGGCGGACGATGTTGCGGAGTTCGAGGACTTTGCGCGAGACAAACCGTTCAACGAGAGCGAGATGGAGCAGACGAGAGAGCTCGTGCGGAACTGCGTCGAGTTTCGAGTTCGCCATCGGGAGTCCTTTGCCGACTGGCTAGCCGACGTCGGTGCTGGGACCTGACGAGCGTCATACGGTCCGGCCGTCCCGCTGGCTACTCTCGCGCTATCACGTTCCGAGCCCTTCGTGGCGGAATGAACGCTCCAACAGCGCGACCGAGGAGGAATCGATGCTGGCCCATCTCCGTAGCAACCCGTCCCTGCTGAAACTGGACCTGTATTGCAAGGGGATTCAGCTCGATGATTCCTGTCTCGTCACCGACGACGGCGGGCGCCCGATTCTGCGAACCCGAGCCGGGCTCGGGAGTGGGCTCGAGGCGATTCTCCCCGGCGGTCTGTGGACCAACGTTCCGGTGACCGAGCCCTTCGCTCAGCACTCTCCGTACACCCTGCACCGCTTCACCTCTGGCACCTACTGGATCCACTGGCAAGGCGAACCGGTGACCGAGGTGGCCCTGTCGCCACGGCCCGCCTGGTACGACGCGACGCTACCCAACGGCAAGGAGATGACCCACATTGGCACTCTGCAGGGAACTTACCTGGGGATCTATCAGGCAAAGGTCTGCGAGTACTGGACCGCCAAGCCAGAAAAGACCAACTGCAAGTTCTGTTCGGTCGGGCTCAACCTCGGCGTCGACGACGCGGACGAGAAATCGGTGGAAGAGGTGATGACCGTGGTCCGTCGGGCTCGTGAGGAGTCGGGTATCACCTACGTCGACTTCAATACCGGTCACTACGACGGCGATACCTACCTCGACATCCTCGAGCCGTACATCCTCCGCATCAAAGAGGAACTGGGACTCCTGGTCGGCGTTCAGACGCCGCCGCATCGCGATCTGAAACGGTACGATGGCTTGCGAGAGATGGGGGTCAATCGGGTCTCCTTCTGTTTCGAGATCTTCGACCCGAAGTTGTTTCGGGAGATCTGTCCCGGCAAGCACGAAGAGTACGGATTGGACTACTACCTGGAGGCGATCCGCTACTGCGCCGGCTTGGCGTCGAAGGGACCGCGCCACGAACCCTGGGTGACCAACGGCGAGATCATCGCCGGTCTGGAACCCCCCGAGTCCTCGATTGCGGCGATCGACTGGATCACTTCGGTGGGGGCCGTACCTACGGTCTGTGTCTTCAGGCCTCTGGTTCATACCGACCTCGAAGACTGGGCTCCGCCCAAGACCGAGGAGATGGTCCCGGTCTTCCGGCGTCTCTACGAGGCGTGCATGGAACGCGGCTTGCCGATCGGTTGCGCTCCCAACGTGCACGTCAGCCTGGTCATGTTGCCCGAAGAGTGTGCCGGCCTGTCGAAGAAGCGGTACCCCTGGCAACGGCTCAAGCTCGAGGCCAAGAAGCGGATGTTCAAGTACGCCTTCGAGCGACGACTGCAGACCCTCGAACGACGAGTGGCTTGAGTCTCGGGTACAGGACTCCGAGTCGGACCACTCAGGTCTGGGGTTTGACGACTCCCTCGCGCAGCGCGTAGCCGACGGCCTGCGCCCGACTGTGCAGCCGCAGCTTGTCGAGGATGTTCCGGACGTGGAACTTGATCGTGTTCTCGCTCACTCCGAGCTGCTCTGCGAGTTGTCGGTTCGAGGTGACTCCCTCGACCATCAACTCCAGCACCTCGAGTTCCCGCTCGGTCAGGGCGTCGGGGTCGCGCTGACTCGAACCCCGACCCGTGCCTTGCGAGAAGGCCTGAAGCACCTTGCGCGAGAGTTCCGGAGTCAAGGCGGGGCGGCCCTCGAGGACGCCTTCGAGCAGGGAGAAGAAGGAGTCTGCCTCGAGGTTCTTCATCAGGTACCCCTGAGCGCCGGCCCGCAGCGCCTCGAACAGATCTTCGTCGTCCATCGAGGCGGTCAGAATCACGACCCGGATGTCGGGGAGGAGACTGTGGAGCTGGCGTGTCGCTTCCAGGCCGTTCATCACTGGCATGGACAGGTCCATCAGCACGATCTCGGGACCGAGCGCTTGCGCCAACTCGATCGCCTCGCGGCCATTGGCGGCTTCGCCCACGACTTCGAAGTCCCGTGCCTCGAGCAGAGAGCGCAAGCTGTCACGAAAGAGGGCGTGGTCGTCGGCGAGAAGAATTTTCATCGGGTGTCCTCCGTAACGTGAGCGTAGGAGCGGTGGGGAAGTCGGACCTCGACCCGCGTACCTCGACCGGGTGACGACTCGAGGTTCCAGGTGCCGCCGACCGCCTCGGCTCGCTCCCGCATGGTGGTCAAACCGAAGCGCGGAAGGTGCGGCGTGGGGCTGGTGCCCTCCGAGGGGCCGAGGTCGAATCCCGTGCCGTCATCCTCGATGACCAGGATCAACCCCTGTTCACCGTCCGACAGCCGGAGGTCGACGGTCTTGGCCGAGGAGTGCTTCCGCACATTGGTCAGCGACTCTTGCACGATCCGCAGCAGCTGCAGTTCGACGTCGGGGGCCAGATGGATGCTCTCGGGGAGGGTCGTATTCACCTCGAGTTGGGTGTGACGCGTCCACTGGTCGATGTAGTCGTGGAGCGACTCGACCAGCCCGCGGTCGTGGGGAGCAGTCGTCCGGAGTTCGAGGATCTGAGCCCTGACGTCGTCGTAGACCTGACGCGAGGCCGATGCCAGTTGATCGAGGTGCTTCTCGGCCTCGTCGACCCTCTGCTTCCGCAGATGCTCCTTGATGACCTGCGCCTTGGTATTGACGTAGGCCAGAACCTGAGCCAAACCATCGTGCATCTCGTGGGCGATCCGGATCCGTTCCCGGGCCGCTCCCAGCTCCTGCACTTCGCCGTGCAGGTAGGCATTGTCGATCGCCACCGCCGCCTGGTGCGCGAACCGTACCAGGGTCTCTTCCTCTGCCTGCGTGAATTCGCCACCGTCGAGCTTCTCGCTGAGGTACAAGTTGCCCCGAAAGGGCCCGTTGCACGAGATCGGAACGGCCAGCAGCGACCGCATCACCGGGTGGTGCTCGGGAAAACCCACGGACCTGGTGTCCCGACCCAGGTTCGAGAGCCGGAGGCGGTGTCCCTTCTCGAGCACGACCGAGAGGATCCCGTGCCCGGTCGGAGGCGGTCCGATTCGGTCTGCCTGTTCGGGGTCGATCCCGGCGGTGAGGAAGTGGCGAATGCGGCCATCGTCTCCGATGACGGACAGCGCTCCGTAGCGCGTGCCGATGAGATCGGTCGCCGAAGCCACGACGGCGTCGAGCACCCGGTCGAGCGACAGGGTAGAGGAGACCGAGAGTCCGGCCAGGTGCAGTCCGTAGAGTTCTCGGTTCTGCTGGTGCAGGCGTTCTTGTACGACCTCGAGCCGCACGAAGACATGGTGGTAGAAGACTGCGGCGCAAACCAGGACCAGCGATACCACCAGCAACCGGTCGACCCAGGGCGAGAAGATCGGGTCGAGGAGGAGATGCGTGAGCTCGAGGAGGAGAGCGATTCCGAACGGAGCCAGCAGCGCCGCACGTCGCAACTGGCCGAAGAGTTCGCGAGTCCCTCCTACAGTGGGCGCCGGTCGGGGTGAGGAGTCGGAGGCGGACGACATCGGAATCTGATGATACGAGATCGAGACGTGCGACGGACCACCCGGGCCTGGCGAGGCGGTCCCGGCCTACCGGACGTCGGGCCCGGGCGGAGCCGAGCGCATCCGCGATCGGCTCCCTACCCGGTGTACGTTGTGCGCCTCCGCGGCGGTGACCCTAGAGCGTGCGCAGATAGGCGGTGACGTCGGCCATGTCCTTCTCGGTCATGGCGGGATTGCCTCCCTTCGGGGGCATGTCGATTCCGGTGGTGTTCATCGGATCGCTCGCCTTGCGGCCGACTTTGATGAACTCGATCATCCGAGCGTCGTTGGTGTCGCGAACGAAGGCGTTGTCCCGTAGGCCCTTGCCGAGGTTGGGAAGGCCGTTGGCATCCTGTCCGTGACAGGTGGCGCAGGTCTGTTTGTAGACCTTCTCGCCGTTGGCGAGATCGGCACCGCCCGCGGCCGAGCCTGCTTCACCGCCGCCGCCACAAGCGGCGAGCACGGCGAGCGCGGCGGTGAGGCCGAGCGCGAGAATGGGAAGTGAGCTGTTGCGATTGGACATGGGATTCTCCCTTGGTTTCAGTGGATCTTCGAGAAGATCGAGTGTCGATTGGAGCTTACGGTGATTCTTGGTTCTTAGAGTGCCCGGCGTGCCTCGATCAGGGGCCGATAGGCGCGTCGATGAAGCCAGAGGCCGAAGATCACGCTCAGCGAGGCCAGGATGGCGAGCAGCAGGCCGGGTCCCGTGGATGCGATGGTGGTGAACGGACCCACCTCGGCGGCGCCGAGCAGGGGAGGCGCGAACGGCTCGATGGCGGACTCGGGTTCGACGGTCGTACCGAAGTGCCGCAGCCAGGAGTAGAGGTCGAGCAGGAAGATCGCGGGGAAGAGGACCGCCGGCAGACTGAGGAGGGCCGCGTACTGATTGTGGATGTACACTGCTGCCACCACCAGCAGCGCGATCACGACTACGACGGCGACGCTGAGCGAGCGCTCCAATTCGGCCGCTTCGGCGAGGGGGCGCATTCCCAGTTCCTGGTTGAGGGCATCGATCGCCGCCACGTCTCCGTCGATCTGATGAAGATAGGTCTGGACCTGTAGGGGCTCGGGTAGAGTGTCGGCGCGCAGTTCCATGCGCCAGTAGGGTAGGAAGATGGAGACGATGAGTAGGAGTCCGGCGGTGCCGAGAAACAGCGTGGGGAGCAGGAACTGTAGGCGCCCGGCCGCGATCTCCTGGCGCGTAACGCGCGGTCCGATCAGTTCTTCGATTCGTTCCTGTTTCATCGTGTTCGCCCGTCTGGTCCCGATGCGGGATGGTCACCCGGTCCTACTCCGGCCCTTGACGAACGAGCATGTGACGGTAGGGCTCTCCGGGTCGTCACTCGTCGGGGTGGAGACCGGGGGGCGCGCCGGGGTGGTTCGGCCTACCCCGCTGGGTGGGATCGGGCCGATTCGCAACCGGTAGGCTCTGAGGATGCAGTCGACGGAGCTCTCACGCCGAGACCAGCTGATCTTCGTCACTGCCATTGGCGGCCTCGGAGTGGGGCTCGTGGCGTACTTCAGTGGGGCGACCAGCCTGGCTCGCCTCGTCTGGAGCCTCACCATCGTGCTGAGCCTGGTGCCGCTCTCGGTCGACGTGTTCGCCGACCTGCGGCGTGGCAAGACCGGAGTCGACCTGATCGCGCTGCTGGCGATGGCGGCGGCCTTGGCCTTCGGGGAGACACTGGCCGGCGCGGTGGTGGCGGTCATGCTCTCGGGGGGGCAACTGCTCGAGAGCCTGGCCGATCGGCGGGCGCGCGGCGAACTGGAAGCTCTACTCGCTCGGGTGCCTCACTCGGTCGAGCGCTGGCAAGAGGGGCGGTGGAGCCAGGTGCCGATCCGGTCCGTCGCAGCCGGTGACCGCATCCTCGTCAAGGAGGGTGCGGTCGTCGCGGTCGATGGGGTCCTGGAGTCGGCAGGAGCGGTGATCGACCAGGCCGCCCTGACCGGGGAGTCACTGCCCGTCGACTACCTTCCTGGGCAGCGACTGCGCAGTGGCACGCTCAACGCGGGGTCGGCTTTCGAGATGATGGCAACGGCCACTGCCGAGAGCAGTACCTACGCTGGGATCGTGCGCATGGTGGAGGAAGCGGCCAAGCATCGGGCGCCGTTGGTTCGGTTGGCCGACCGCTACGCTTTGGGTTTCCTGGTCTTCACACTCGTCCTGGCGGCTGCGGCCTGGTTCGGCTCGGGCAATTCGACCCGCCTGGTGGCGGTGTTGGTGGTAGCGACCCCTTGTCCCCTCATCCTGGCGGCACCGATCGCGGTCATCTCGGGCATCTCGCGCTCGGCGCATGTCGGGGTGGTGATCAAGGGTGGTGCCGCCCTCGAAACGCTGGCTCGCGCGCAGGTGGTCGTCGTCGACAAGACGGGGACGGTGACCACCGGCACCCCCGAGGTGCAGGACGTCGTTCGGCTGGGGACGTACTCCGAAGACGAGATTCTCCGGTACGCGGCGTCGCTCGACCTCGTATCACCGCACGTTTTGGCCAACGCCATCGTCGAGGGAGCCCGGCGTCGAGGGTTGTCGTTGACTCTGCCGGAAGGGGCGGTCGAGACTCCGGGTTTTGGCGTCACCGGTCGGGTCGAAGAGGTCTCGGTTCGACTGGGAAGGAGCAGTTGGGTGCTCGAGGGTGAGCCAGTGCCAGAGCCGATCGCCCAACTCCGCGCCACGAGTCGGAGCGACGGGAGTTCGCTGGTGCTGGTGGCGATCGAAGGTGCAACGGCGGGGGCGATTCGCTTGCACGATCCGGTTCGCGAAGATGCCCCCGCGACCTTCGCACGTCTCAGAGCACTCGGCCTGGGGCCGATCGTGTTGGCGACCGGAGACGATCGATCCTTGGCCGAGCGGGTGGGCGGCAACCTCGAAGTCGATGCGGTGCGGTCCGATCTGACTCCCACCGACAAGGTGGAGATCGTGGCCGAGCTTCGGCGCCAGGGCACCACGGTCATGGTTGGAGATGGATTGAACGACGCTCCCGCGCTGGCGCTGGCCGACGTCGGAGTCTCGATGGGAGCTCGGGGCGCGACGGCCGCTTCGGAGGCGGCCGACGTCGTGATCCTCTCGGACCGGTTCGATCGGTTGGCCGATGCGGTCTCGATCGCCCGGCGCTCGCGTCGCATCGCCGTCCAGAGCATCTGGGTCGGCATGACCCTGTCCGGTCTCGGCATGGTGGCGGCCGCGATCGGGTGGTTGCCACCTGTGGCCGGCGCACTGCTGCAAGAGGCAATCGATGTCGCCGTGATCGGCAACGCCCTGCGCGCCCTGCGTCCCGGCTGATCCGCGGCTCGTGCTTCCGGACGCTCCGATCCGGATGGGGTTCGGCAGCGCTGCTTCTCGCCTCGGCGACCGCCAGAGGCCCAACCAAGGCGCACCGTCTATTGCCAGCGGAACACGCGGAGCGCGATGGCGAAACACACGGCTCCCCAGAGGGCGAGGATCCCCAGTTCGGGTGCCACCGTGGTCAGCCCCGCGTCGTCGAGCATGATGCCGCGCAAGGCATCGTTGAGGGCGGTCAGTGGTAGTGCCTGGACGAACGGCTGCATCACATCGGGGAATCGTTCGGTCGAGAAGAAGGTTCCCGACAGGATCCATCCCGGGAACATCACCAGGTTCATCAGCCCCGAGACCCCCTCCAGGGTGCGCGGTCGGGCCGCGACCAGCAATCCGACCCCGACGAAGGAAGCTCCGCCCAACAGCGCCACCAGGATCAGCAGCACGAGGGAGCCCCGGAGCGGGACCTCGAGGAGAAAGACGGCGAATCCGATCAGGATCGTCACCTCGAGCAGCAGGAACACGGCACGCGCTAGCGCCTGGCTGGCCAGCAGCTGCCAGCGGCGCAGGGGGGACGCGATGAACAGTTTGAGGAGTTTGCCGCTCCGGCTCTGGACCAGGGCGAACCCTACCGACCACATGCCGGTACTCATCAGATTCATGCCGAGGAGGCCCGGCACCAGAAAGTCGATGTACCGCGAACCGGGTTGACTCTGCTCGTCGTGGGCGGCGATGAAGGCGTCTCGACGTCCCGCGGCCCCCTGCAGGGCCGCGTCGACCTCGAGCCGGGCCAGCCGGCTGTCGGGGCGCGTGGGGTCGAAACGATAGGTCGGCGGGTCGGAATCGAGGACGACCAGGGCTAGTCGGCCGCTGGCCAGATCCTCCGAGGTGGCCGGGCCGGACACCACTTCCGCCGTGAGGCTCGGGTGTTCGTCGATCGCTTCCCGCCGGGCTTCGGCATGGGTGCCTGCTTCGATTCCGATGGGCACCATCTCCGGCGGTTTGTCCCGGAACGCGATACCGAGCACCACGGCCAGGAGAACCGGGAAGGCAAAGACCCAGAAGATGACTTCCGGCTCGCGGAGGAACTCTAGGGTACGAGCCCGCGTCAATTGGTACAGCGAAGACCGCTCCCACGACCACTTCATCGCTCGGCTCCTTCGTCGCTCAGCTCGCGTCCGGCCAGGGAGAGAAAGACATCCTCGAGCGTCGCATGGTGGGTGGCCAGGCGTTTCGCCTGCAGTCCTTGCCGCTCGAGCAGGGCGAGGAGGGGGGGCAGGACCGGTGCGACCTCGGAGACCGTCAGCCGCCAGGCTCCGTCGAGGTGCACGACCTCTTCGACTCCCGGTAGGGTGTGGAAACCGGCTTCGTCGACGCCGTCGGCCACCACGATCTCGACGACGTGCTCGGCTCCCAGGGAGGCCACCAACTCGGCCGGGGTCCCTTGGGCGAGCCGTTGGCCCCGATCGATGATGGCGACGCGATCCGCCAAGCGGCTCGCTTCTTCCATGTAGTGCGTGGTGAGGAGGATGGTGCGTCCCCGGCTCTTGAGCTCTTCGACGATTCCCCAGATCTGGCGCCGCGAGGCCGGGTCGAGCCCGGTGGTCGGTTCGTCGAGAAAGAGGACTTCCGGATCGCCGACGAGCGCGCAGGCGAGAGAGAGGCGCTGCTTCTGACCGCCGGAGAGCTCTCGTACGAAGGCTCGCTTCTTCTCCAGGAGATCGACGCGGGCCAGGGCTTCCGCCGGCTCGAGCCCGCGGGGATAGAAACTGCGCCAGAGAGTCACGATTTCGCCGATACGCAGTTTCTCCGGGAACTTCGTTTCCTGGAGTTGCACCCCGAGACGGGCTCTCAGTGTGCGGCCGTGACCCTGCCAGCTTTGACCCAAGACTTCGACCAGTCCGTCCGTCGGGGCAGTGAGGCCTTCGAAGATCTCCACCGTCGTCGTCTTGCCGGCTCCGTTGGGACCGAGCAGGCCAAAGCACTCACCCTGGGCGATCTCGAGATCGAGACCAGCCACGGCGATGACCTCGCCATAGTGTTTCACCAGGTCGCGGCAGCGGAGGGCGAGGGGTGGGGCCGCAAGAGTCTCTCGGGGGTGGTCTAGGGCTGTTCCGCTCATTCGGTGGGCTCGGGGTGGTCGGCGCGTCGCGCTTCGGGTCCGCACTTCCCGATCGAAGTGCAGGATGCTAGCAGACCGTCGCCCCGCCGGTCGGCTGGGGACGAACGGAGGCGGTAGGCACGAAAAAAGGGGGGCTTGCGCCCCCCTTGGTGTTTCGAACGAAGTCGCCTTAGAAGGTGAACTTCGCTCCCAGGCGCACCCGGCGACGGTTCTGGTACCGCTCCGGCAGGCCGAAGAGGTCGTCACGCGGAATGTTGTTCTGCTGGATCACCTGTTCGGCGTCGAATCCGGCGAAGAACTGGGCGTCGCTCAGGGGTAGATCCTGGTCGACACCGTCGTTGTAGATCGACGTCACGTTGTCCTCGTCGAAGAGGTTGGTGACGTTCAACGACAGCTCGAAGCCGTAGTCGGGACCGAAGTTGAAGGTGTGAGACACATTCAGGTCCGTCTGGGTGAAGGTATCCGTCCGACCCAGGTCGCCACGACCGTTGGGGAAGAACGGCAGTCCGGGACTCACGTCGTACGACGTCGAGATCGGAACGCCGGAAGCGATCCGCTGGTTCAGGCCGATGAAGGTACCCCACGGGGCGGAGTACAGGAGCTGGGCCTTGAACTGGTGCGGACGATCCGAACCGAGCTCACCGAGGACGCTGTTGCCGTTCTGGTCGAACGAGTTCTGCAATCCGTCGAAGAAACGGTTCACGTTCGGCGCGGTACGACCGAGCTCGTCCGAGCTGGAGAGACCCGAGTAGTTACCGTACAGCTCGCTGTAGGTGTAGGTGGCGTTCAGACCCCACCCATCGGTCAGGTTGCGCCGGAAGGTCAGCGTCAAGCCGTCGTACTCACGAACGGCGGTCGGCTGATCCGGGAATCCGGGACCGAGGATGCTCTTGGCGATCCCCTCGCCGGGGTTGGCGATGTAGTACACCGTACCCACGCCGGGGAGGTTGACACCAACATCCTCGATGGTCCGGTCGAGTTCCTTGTGGACGTAGCGGATGCCGACCGACATGTTGCGGCCCAACAGGTGCTCGAGTCCGAGGGTGATCTCGTTGGATTCCATCGGCTGGAGGTTCGGATCGATCGTGTTGTCGTCAGGATCGTTCGAAGGATGGCGCTGGTCGACGGAGTAGAGGAACTGACCGGGGCAGCCTTCAGGCATCACGTCCACCGAGTTGGCCACGATGTGACAGGTGCTGATGATGCTGTCCAGGTCGAGCGTCTCGAGTCCGTAGTAGTAGTCCACCCACTTGTCCCCACCGAAGGAGCCGCGAGGCATCTCCAACTTGGTCACGTCGTAAAAGATGCCGTAGGAGCCGTAGGCCTTCCACTGACCGTCGCCCCGAATGTCGTAGGCGAAGCCCAGACGGGGAGCGATCTTGTCGTCGAAACCGAACTCGATGGCAGTCGAAGGGATGTTCGGCTGCGCGGCGAAGGACGGGACGTTCTCCTCTTCGGTACGG
The DNA here is from genome assembly GCA_030429235.1 of Thermoanaerobaculia bacterium. GTDB lineage: Bacteria > Acidobacteriota > Thermoanaerobaculia > Multivoradales > JAIOJS01 > JAIOJS01. The sequence continues at coordinate 138,017 of JAUIDB010000008.1, forward strand.
ACACCGATATTGAACGTCAGGCGATCGGTCACACGCCAGGAGTCCTGGAGGAAGAGACCGGTGCTCTCGGAGCTGACCGGGTCTACCGTCTGGGTCGCGATCTGCAGCAGGCGGTAAGAACCGTAGGTGCCACGCACCGACTCGCCGAAAAGGTTGGTCTGCGCGCGATCGATGTAGAAGAGGATCCGGCTGTTGGAATAGCCATCGAGTACGTGGTTCTCGATCTCGTCGACCTGGACCCCGGCCTTGATCTCGTGGTCGCCAGCGAGATCTTCGAGGAACAGGGTGCTATCGAGGGCCAGGCTCTCGCGCTGGAAGTAGTCGTACACCGTGCCCTGGTTGTCCGGGTTGCTGGGGATCGTGCCCAGAGCGTAGTCCTGGGCCGGAATGCAGTCGTTGGGGAACTGCTGGCAGGGCGTACCGGCCGAAGCGGTCGACGGACCAGCCCAGATTCCGGTGGGGAAGCCGGTGTCCTTGGTGTCGTACTCGAAGTGACCACCGCGAAGCGAAGCCGACAGGTTGGCCGTGGCCAGGAAGTCGAGGCTGGCGGTGTAGGAGAGTCCCGGAGCATCGCGGTCCGTGTCGTAGTCGGCCGGGTCGGAGGACTCGTTGCCGTTACGGCTCGGGAAGTTCAGGCCCAGGGGGTTGAGCGCCGTCGGATCCGTGGCGTTGTCGATCTGCTGATCGTCGAGATTGCCGCCCACGCGGAAGTAGACCTTGCCGTAGGAACCGGTGACGTTCGCGGTGGCGTACTCGTTGTCGATGCCCGCGGTGTAGGTCCCAGTGGTGCCATCGAGGAAGTTCACCGTGCGCTCGGCGTCCACCGTCTGGGGCGAGTAGCCGACGAAGAACCACATGTGGTCCCGCTGCAACGGACCACCGAGGGTGAAACCGGGCTCGAGGATCTCCTGAGTGTCGTCCTCGAAGACCTTGAGCTCCGCCGCGGCGGTCACCGGGTTGTGCTGCAGAGTGGGACGGACGTCGCCGTTCCAGTCGTTGTTCTCGGCGTAGACGTGCAGGTCACCGGAGAAGTCGCTACCACCTTGCTTGGTGACGGCGTTGATGACGCCGCCGGTGGAACCACCGAACTCGGCCATGTAGCCGCCCTGCTTGACCTGAACCTCTTCCACGAAGTCGGTGATCACGGTCTTTTGCGAAACACCTTCCTGGATGTTGGTGGTGTCCATGCCGTCGACCACGAAGCGGTTCTCGGCGCCGGACGAACCGTCGATGGAGATGCCGCCCAGCAGCTGGTCTTCACCGTTGGCACCCGCCGCCTGCTCCACCACGGAGGTGAAGTCACGGCCCACTGGCATCTTGTCGATCCACTCGTCGGACAGGGTGGCCGAGGTGTCGCTCGAGGTGACCGAGAAGAGGGGAACCTCGGCGGTCACGACGATGGCATCTTCCACTGCCGTCAGCTGCATCGGAATGTTGATCGTCATCTCGGCTCCGAGACTGACTCGGAAGGTCGGGATGTTGGCGTCGGTGAAGCCGTCGAGGCTGGCCGTCAGGGTGTAGTTCCCGGGGGGCACCGCTGGATAGCGGAAGCGGCCGCGCTCGTTGGACATCACAGACTGACCGGACGGGAAGCCGTCACCGGTCAGGGTGACTACGGCGCCGGGAATCGCTTCACCGGCGGCGGTGGCAACGGTGCCGTCGATCGACCCGCTAACCTCCTGGGCAAACGCCTGGGGAGTCGCGAGGCTGAAGAGAAGGCCGGCGACCAGCGCCAGTCTCACTCCAAGTTTGGTTGTACGCATTCAGATTCTCCTGTTCGGGTGTGGAGTTGGCGACCCCACAACCACTCGTGGATCCTGCGAGAGAACGGGGGACCCCAGAGCAGGCACATCCTGATGGGGTGGAGGGAATTGAGGTCACGAGGACGCTCGATGACTTCCCATAGAGCACGGTGCGTGCCACCTCCACGGGGCGACACCCCGAACGGTGAAACCCCTTGCTACCGTTGGACGTACAAGCGGTAGAGACCTCCAGGGCGCCGTCTGCCAACGCTGAACCTGTTCAAGAATCCGGCTTCTAGATCCAGGGGCTTGAATTTCCCTTTTCAGGAAACAGAATAGAGAAATCGACCTCTTTCTTACTTCTTGAAGAAAGAATCTCGAGGGCGGAATCTCCCGCCCCCGGGAATTCGAAGGCCAGCGATCTGGTTGCACCCTGCATGCAACGCACGATCGCGGTCTCGGTCACGGTTCTCGGAGTGGTTCTCCTCGTTTTGGGGGGCTACGGAGTCTGGTCTCACATCGAAGAGATGCGAGTCCAACTGCACGATCTCGACTCGGAGGTGCTCAGCTTGCGGGGCGAACTCGACTTGACGCTAGAGGAGGCCGAGACGGCGGCACGACGAGCGGAAGAAGCCGATCGAGTGGCCGCTCTCTTCGAGGAGCGGGCCCGTCAGGCGTCGACGCGAGCCGAAGCCTCGGAGGCTGCGGCCGACGCTGAGCGCCATCGCGCCAACGAGGCTCAGAACGCAGCCGAGGAGGCGCTCCGCACCGCGACCTCCGCTCAGGCCGAGGCCCGATCGGCCAAGGAGGAGCGCGACCGCTCGGACCAGGAGCGGATCGCGGCCCAGCGAGCGGCGGAAGAGGCGGAGCTCGAAGCCTGGCGGGAACGACGCCGGGTCGAAGAATTGGAGAGACGGCAGGCTCGAGATCTCGACCGACTGGAGCGAGCCCTGGGCCGGCTGGCCGAGACCCGTCGGACGGCCCTCGGAGTCGTGATGAACCTCGGCGACAGCATCGAGTTTGACTTCGATCAGGCCGAGCTACGTCCCGAGGCTCGTGAACTGCTCAGTCGGATCGCCGGTGTGCTCTTGACGGCTCAGGACTTTGGGATCCAGGTGTACGGCCACACCGACGACGTGGGGTCGGAGCAGTACAACCTCGAACTTTCCGAGCGACGGGCCGCCGCAGTGCGAGACTACCTACTGGAGGCTGGGATCGGCCCCGACCAGATCGCGATGAAGGGGTTCGGCAAGGGCGCGCCCCTGGTCGAGGGTACGGACGAGACGGCCCGGCAGCGCAACCGCCGAGTCGAGATCGCGGTCGTTCAGGTCAGCGAGGATGCGATCGACGTTCTGAACTGAGACGTTCTGAACTGAGGTTGCCAACGTAGCGATTCAAGGGTAGTACCCACGCAGGGTTCGTACTCGCACGCCGGGTCGGCGGGTTTCGATCTCGATGCGACGAAAGCCCTTGCCTTGATTGGATGATTGGTAGGTGATCCGGTACTGCGACCGGACATCTTTGGCTACCTTGGCGAACGCCTTCTCGATCGATCGGCGGTCGCTGACCAGGAAGGAGAGCCCGCCGGTCTCCTCAGCCAACGTCGCGAGCCGGGCCTGCCGTTCTTGCCGGCTGCTCAGTTCACTGGGGTTGATGTGCGCGGTCGACCAGCCCGAGACCCCCGCCGGCACCAAACCGTTCGGATCGGTGGCGGACACGTTGAGAAAGAACGTGTAGACCGCGATACCCGAATGGCGGGCGAACTCGAGGCTGTCCTCGAATGAGAAGCGGCTGTGCTGATCGCCGCCGTCGGAGATCAGGACGAGAGCCTTCTTGCCGGGCAGTCCACCGAAGTAGTCCAGGGTGTCGATCAGCCCGTCCCAGAGGGCAGTGCCTCCGCGCGGGTGGAGCATCGAGACTCCGTCCGAGAGCCACTCGAGGTCGGAGGTCAACGGGACTGCGTAGTGGGTCCGCTGGTTGAAGGTCACGACCGCAGCCTGGTCGTCCTCTTCCAGCGTTTCACGGAAGAAGACGAGGGCACTCTCGACGCACACCGGTAGTTCCTCGAGCATCGACGTCGAACTGTCGATGACGAGGCCGAGGTGCACCGGCAGATCTCGGACGTGTTCGAAACGCTCGATGCTCTGTACGATGTCGTTCTCCTCGAGCTCGATCTCGTCGACTTCGAGGTCCTCGACTACCCGACGGCGGCGAAGGAACTTGGCAAACAGCTCCACCTCCTGTACCTCGATCTCGTCGAGGTGACCGGGCGTATTGATCAAAGCGACGTCGCTGGTGCTCCGCCCGTCCCGAAGGTGGGCGACGACGCGGACGAAGGTCGGCTCCCGTGTGCTGTGGGCCGGGATGGTCTGAAGGTAAGGCGGCTGGAAGTGTGTGCCCAGTGGAACGTCGCCCAGGAAGAATTCCACGCGGTCCAGCTCCGAAACCGGTGGGATCTGCACTCGCGCCCGCGCTCGCAGTGCCCGGGAATTCTCGGCGCCGGGCCAAGGCTCGGTCAACAGGACCGAGAAGCGGCTGCGACCGACGTTGAGCTCGCGCTCGTCGGAGGCGACGACGGTTCCGCTTCGATCTAGACCCTCAGCCCGCAGGCGTCGCGGCGTGGGCCGTGGGCCGAGGTCGATCGTCGCGGACCAGGGACGCCGCGTGGTGTGCGCCACGACTTCGCCATCGAGCAGGTAGCGGACCGAACGGAGCACCCTTCCGGTGGTGCCGGCCGAGACCTCGACGGTCCCGGCCAGTACCCCGGCCGGCACCTGCAGGTGGAGCGCGGTTCGCACTGCGGGGCTTCGAGCCGCGTCTCGGGTGGTCTCGTCGACCTGGCCGAGGGCGTCAGGTGGTGGCACCACCACGGAGTGGAACGACTCGTGGAGCGGGGCGCCGTCCGGACTCTCGACCTGCAGGAGGAGCAGGTAGTGGCCCGGGGTCAGGTCACGGAAGAAGCGCAGCTCGAACCCTTCGTCTTCGTCTTGGACCTTCGGGTAGAGGATCTGGTGGAAGGTCTCTTTCCGTGGGACCGTCGCTTTCGGGTCGACGTCTGGCGCGGGTCGGGACAGGAACTCCCCACGCAGGATCCAACGTTGGAGGTCGGCGTCCGGAGACAGGATGTCGAAGTGGGCGACCCCTTGCACCACCGTACGCTGGGTCTCGCCCTGCTGATTTGCCGGCGCGAAGAAGTCCAGGCTCAAGGGCGGTGACCCAGAGAGCGAGAGGCTGGGGGATTCACGGGTACTGGCTTCTTCCAGACGATAGGGGCGAGGGGCTCGGAAGGGGGACCGTCGTCGAACCTCGGCCCAGTCGACGGCGCCCTCCAGGGCACCGTTGAGGTAGCCGAGAAGATGTTCGCGGTCGTGGAAGCAACCCTGGCTGGCCAGTCGTTCGAGGATCGCCGCGTCGGTAGGCGGGGTTTCGGGGTCGCCGCCCTCTGGGACGGGGAGCGTCGCCAGCAGGTCGGGGTCGGACACCAGTTCGGCCAGCGAGGCACCGCGCCATAGACGGTAGCCAGTGGACGAGTCCTGGGGCCGCACGTAGAGGGTCGAGAAGGCGTCGTGGCCGTGGTCGGAACCGAAGTAGAACAGCTGGACCGGATGGAGGGAGGCGCACTCGATCGGGTAGGCGAAGCGCGGGGCTCCGTGCAGGACGATGGTCTGAGCGCGAGCGTCCTGCAGCGAGCCGATGGCGTCCCAGGCGAACTGGACGTTACGAGCGAACCGCTCGCGGGCGGGGTTGCCGGCGGTGTCCGGCTCTGGGTCGCGGGCCCGCCAGAAGGCCCGGCGGAAGGAACGGCGCTGCCAGTCCGAGGAAAGGGAGAGGAACTGGTCCCGTTCGGCCGGCGTGATCAGCGCCGCAACCTCGTCCAGCCAGGTGCTCCAGTAGGCGACGTGCGAGTCCGACGTCGGTGCGGATTCGGTGGCCAGGAGAGGGCCGGTCAGAAGTAGGGCTCCGACCAGCGTCAGCCCAGCCTGGCTCCAAAGCCACTTCATCGGGTGAAGCGACCGCCGTAGCGCAGGGATTGTCCGCTCTCCCATGGTCGATACTCGTTACAGAACCGTACCCGCTCTCCGATCGGCGGGTGGCTCGCCCGCAGCACCTTGTAGAGCGTCCCGGGGTAGGGGTACGAGAGGTTGTTCGTCTGCAGGGCCACGAAGGCCGATGCCCCAGCCTGGTTGTCTTGGGTGAGTTCGAGGGCGAAGCGGTCGGCTTCTCGCTCTTGATAGCGCGACCAGGCGAGGGAGGCGGGGGCAAACAGCAAACCGAAGAGGTCGAGCAGGATCAGGAGCAGGGGAAGCGCGGCGGGGTCCGACAGGCCACGGAGCCCGAAGCGGGGACCGATTCGACCGATCAGGAGTGAACCAACGCGGTGGACTCCGTACAGCGTCAACAGGGTGACGGCAGACAGGAGCAGAAGGCTGCGGGTGAGGTGCCCGAGGACGTAGTGGCCCAGTTCGTGTCCCATGACGAACACAACCTGGTCTTCGTCCAATCGTTCGAGCAGCGTGTCCCAGAGGACGATTCGTTTGGTGCCGGCGAAACCCGTGACGTAGGCGTTGACGCGTCGCGTATCGACGCTCTTGTCGACCTCGAAGACGCGGTCGAACTCGACGCCGGTTCGTTGGGCCATGGTCAAGATCCGGGCCTCGAGTTGGCGGTCTTGCATCGGTCCGAAGTCGTTGAAGAGCGGTGCCACCCAGATCGGACTGACGAATACGAGAAAGAGCGAGAGGGGGACCGAGAGCAGTGTGGTGTAGAGCCACCAGCGCTGCGGGCTCTTGCGGATGAGCAGATAGGGAAGCCAGAGGAAGAGGGCGGCGGCAACCAACCCGATTCCGAAGCCTTTCGACATGTCGAGGGCCCACTTGCTGAACAACTGGTTCGACAGTCCGTAGGCGTGGGGACGTACGAAACCCAACCAGTAGCTGCGCGGTAGGTCCACCAGTCCCACGATCGAAATGTAGGCGCCGAAATACGCCAGGAGGGCGAGATACCACTGGCCTCGCGTCAGGTTTTCGGCGCGGTCTCGCAGCCGCCGAGAGAGGCCCGTCGTGAGGATCAGCCCCGGCACCGCGAGACTCCAGAGGAGGTTGAAGCACCACCAGGCGTTCCCCGTGCGGTAGTAGCGAACTGCGGAGTCGCTGGGAGGCGGGACCTCGACCGTCAGGGGGGAGTCGGCGAGGGGCTTCTGCGAGTTCGCGTCGGTTTGGGTAGCGAAGGCCAGGCTGCCCGATCCCGTCGCCAAGACGATCAGGAAGGTCGCCAGGACCCCGTACAGGCGTCGCATGTCGCTCAGGGGCCTGCGAAGGGCTCGGGAAAGAGGTCCGCCAGCTGCCGTTCGCGGACCTCGCCGTTCTCGTTGACCAAGCGGAGGACCAGGTCCGGAGCGAACTCCTGCAGCGTCTCGCGACACATCCCGCAGGGCGGGGCCGGAGGACTGGCCTGGGTGGCGACGACGAGGGCCCTGTACTCCCGGAATCCTGCCGAGACAGCGTTGCCCACCGCGGTGCGCTCGGCGCAAACGCAAAGGCCGAAGCTACGGTTCTCGACGTTGCAGCCGACGAAGACCTCTCCCTCGCGCGTGAGGAGGGCCGCCCCTACCTTGAAGTTGCTGTAGGGAGCGTAGGCTTTCTCACGGGCTGCCCGCGCGGCGGCGGTGAGTCGATCCCAATCAATGGCCGGAAATGGGTTGCTCACGGCGTGGACTGTACCACGCCGTGAGCGGCGAACTGGCCTGTGGTCGAAGGCTCAGTCGTCGGCCAGTTGCGCGCGCGCCGCTTCCAGTTCGGCCTTTTGCTGCTCCAGTTCGGCCCGCCGCTGCTCCAGTTCGGCGGCGAGTTCGGCGAGCGCGGCAGCTTCCGCTTCCTTCCGCTGCGCGGTTCGTTCCTCGAGCTGGGCCTGCCGGGCGGCTTGGCGCTCCGTTTCGGCCTGGAGCCGGACCTGGGTCTCGTAGAGACGGGCGCGCTCACGGTCGCGGACCTTCTCCTCGGTCTCCAGGCGCATCTTCAGCGCGTGGAGTTCGGCTTCACTCTCCCGCACCTTGTAGCCCTTGTCGCCGAGTTGGCGCAGCATCTCTTCGAGGTGCTCTTTGTGTTCGATCAAGCCTCGACGCTTCTCTTTGACCCAGTAGGTGCGCTCCAGTTCCTTGAAACGCTCGTCGTCACGGATCGCATCGAAGTCGGGGTCGTCGTCCATCGAGCTGGCGATCGACATACCGGCTTCGCCGGCCTTCTCGAGCCAGGTCAGGGCGGACTCGGTGTTGCCGAGCCGACTGTGAGCGCAGGCGATGTTGTACATCTGCAGACTGGGCTTGTAGTCGCGCTGGATCGCTCGCTCGAAGGCCCGGATCGCCTCCTCGTGCTGCCCGGCGTAGTGCAGGGAGTAGCCGAGGTTGAACCAGCCTCGACCGTGGTCGGGATACTGATCGACAAAGGTGCGGTAGGTGTCGACGGCGGGCTGCCAACGGCGTGGATCGATCTCGCGGTCCCGATCCCACCAGCCGTCGCGCCGGAACTGGCTCAGGTCGAGGATCTCGGCCTTGCGGCGAATCTCCTCGAATTCGGCCGTGCCTCGGATCGCGTCGAGATCGCGGTCGTTGCGGAACCGCTCCTCGCTGTCGAAGCCCCACTCGACGGCGTCGTCGAGCGTGGCGAGCGCGCGCTCCACCTGTCCCGCTCGCGAGTAGGTGCAGGCCAGGTTGTAGCGGGTGGCCGAAGAGCGCTGCGGGTCGAGTTCCACCGAGCGCTGCAGGCACTCGATCGCTCGGTCGTAGCGCCCGAGAGAGAGGAAGTCCGAACCGACCTGGTGCCAATGATCGCCGTTCTGGCTCTGGACCGACATCAGCTTCTGGTAGGCGGCTTCGGTCTGTTCTAGGCGGTCCTGGGCGGGGTGCCAGCGAGAGCCCGATTCGTCGCGGTACCGGTCGAGCAGGGTGGTGAAGTCGGACGTCCCGCGCAGGGAGTCGAGATCGGAGTCTTCGAACAGTAGGTCGTAGCTGTCGAAACCGGCTTCGAAAGCTCGGTCGAGCCAGTACATCGCGTCGGCGTGGCGACCGAGGCGGGCGTAGCCGCAGGCGGCATTGTAGGAGGCCGTGCCGGGGCGGTAGCCGGCGGCGGCGGCTTTTTCGAAGGCCTCGGTCGCCTGCTCGAAGTCCTCGGCGCGGTGGTAGTCGTAGGCGACCTCCCACCAGTCGTGACCCGTCTCCGCGTTCTGTCGACGGCGATCGCGCTTACGGCTCTCGACTGCCCACTTCTCGTCGTCCGGCGAGTGAAAGACCTGGGCCAGCTGGCCGTGCACGACGTCGCCCACGCGGTGTCCGAAGGAAACCTCGTCGGCGGCCGGGACGAAGTCGCTACCGTCGGGACTCTCGCCGAAGAACGAGACCTGGTTGGCCGGACCCGGATCCCAGGCCTGGAGCCGGACGCTGGCCAGTGGGACGACGACCAGGGTCAGCAGGCTGGCGGCCAGCAGGACGAGACCTCGGCTGGGGGAGCGCCGGGGCCGGTCGGGGTGCAGGATCGAGCGAAGACGCTGGTCGACCTGACTGCGGCGGATGAGCGCCACGGCGGGTCGAGGGGCGTCCTGGTTGAGGCCACTCGCGAGGTCCAGCAGGTGCTGCGCGTAGTCCGAGGGGCGGGTTCCGGCGGCCAGGACTCGATCGTCACAGGCTTCCTCGCAATCGCGGCGGGCCTGCGATTCGAGCATCCAGGCGAGGGGATGGAACCAGTAGAGGGCCACAGCGATGCGTCCCGCCAGCAGAGTCAGCCAGTCGCCGCGATCGAGATGCGCCAGTTCGTGGAGCAGAACGACCCGAAGGCGCTCCTCGGTCCAGGAGTTGGCGGCCCGCGGAAGCAGGAGGGTCGGTCGGGCGAAGCCCCAGAGGAGCGGTACCCGGGAGTGCTCCGAAAGCAACAGTCGCGGTTTACGGGTGCCCAGTTCGGCGACCACGTCGTCGAGGACCTGGGCCAGACGGTCGTCCTTCGGAGTCTCTCCCCGAGCGATCCAGCCCAGCACTCGGAGGGCTCCCAGCGAGAGGCGGGCCAAGAGGAGAAGAGCCACTCCAGCCCAGACCAAGAACAGGGGGGCGGGGCTCTGGGAGGAGGCTACGGTGGCACGCGCGGCCTCGAACGAGGAGGCCGTCGAGGACTCACCGGACGGGGTCGGAGCGAGCGCCGCACTCTCGAACGGCGCGACCTTGGCCGGCGTAGAACTCACTAGCTTCGACGGCTCGACCGAGGCGGCGATGGATTCCGCCGAGACTGGGGCAGGTGAGAACGGCACGGATCGAACCGCTTCGGTGGGGTTCGAGGGGACGGCGGGGAGGGTCACGTCCCAGCCGGGCAGGGCCGCGCTGAGGAGCGGCACCGCGACCAGAGCCGCGATGGCCAGCGTGGACCAGAGATGACGGATTCCGGCGGATGTCGTACGAAGCAGGCGATGCCCTACGAGCCCGATGAACAGGATCAGGGTGATCTTGAAGAGCGTAGCGGCGGGGTCGGTGGTCGGAAGGAGTTCGATCATGGCTAGCGGCCCTCCTCGCGGGCACGGTCGATCAGTTCGGTCAATTCGTCGAGTTCACGGACAGACAATTGGGAGGCTCGGCTCTCGAGCAAGGCGGCGACGACGTTGGCAGCAGAGTTCTCGAAGAAGGTATCGACCAGGTGGTCGAGTGCGCTCTGTCCCGCGGTCTCTGCACTCTCTACTGGGTGGTATACGTATCGGTTACCCTGATGTTCATGGCGGAGGTGGCCCTTCTCTTCGAGTACGGCTAGCGTGGACCGCACCGCGGAGTAGCTGGGCGGCGACGACATCTCGCGGTGGATGACGGCGGCAGTAGCGCTGCCGAGCCGGTAGACGATGTCCATGATTTCGCGCTCGCGCTTGCTGAATGGTGTAGGTGCAGTCATCGATTCTCCCTTGAGGGTTTTTCAGCAGATGCGGAAATTCTAGCACTTTTTTCTGAAGTGTCAACTCCCGATCGAGCTGGTACACTTCAGAGCCCTCGGGAGCATCCCTCTCGATACTCCGTCCCAACGATGCAAATGACCTGAATTCAGGAGTTTTCGATGAAGAAACCAGTTCGCGTGGCGATCACCGGTGCGGCCGGGAACATCGGCTATCAACTCTGCTTCCGGGCGGCGGCCGGTGACATGCTGGGCCCGGATCAACCGGTCATCCTGCAGCTCATCGAGATACCACCCGCGATGGACGCCTTGCGCGGCGTGGTGATGGAACTGAATGACTGCGCCTTCCCCCTGCTCGCGGGGATCGTCGCGACGAGTGACCTCGAGGAGGGTTTCGCCGACGCCGACTACTGCCTGTTGGTCGGCGCTCGGCCCCGAGGACCGGGCATGGAGCGCAAGGACCTCCTCGGAGCCAACGGAGCGATCTTCGGTCCCCAGGGCCGCGCCATCAACGATCGGGCCTCACGGGACGTCAAGGTCCTGGTCGTGGGCAACCCGGCCAACACCAACTGCCTCATCGCCGCTTCCAATGCTCCGGATCTCGATCCGCGGCAGTTTCACGCCATGACCCGCCTCGACCACAACCGAGCCATGTCGCAACTCGCCGAGAAGACCGGAGAGCACGTCAACGACCTCGCGGGCATGATCATCTGGGGGAACCACTCCTCGACGCAGTACCCCGACATCAGTCACTGCCGGGTCGGGGATCGGGCGGCGACGGACGTCGTCGACCAGACCTGGTATCGCGAAACCTTCATCCCCACCGTCCAGAAGCGAGGTGCGGCGATCATCGCGGCTCGAGGAGCCTCGTCCGCGGCTTCGGCTGCCTCCGCGGCTCTCGATCACATGCGCAGCTGGGCGCTGGGGACGCCGGATGGTGACTGGGTCAGTATGGCGGTCCCGGCCGACGGCAGCTACGGAATCGAACCGGGGATCGTCTTCTCCTTCCCGTGTACCTGTGCCGATGGCGAGTACACGATCGTCTCCGACCTCAGGCTCGACGACTTCAGTCGCGAGCGCATTCGGGTGACCGAGGCCGAGCTTCGCGAGGAGCGCTCGGCGGTAGAGGAGCTCTTGTAGCCGGGAGGATGGGTTGGGGCTTCGTCGGTGGGTCGCGCCTCACCAGGCCGAGGTATCCCCTGACTCGAAGCCGTCACCGAAGATCCCCACGACCGTCAGGTTCCCGGTCATCCCCAGGCCGGAATGAACGACACAGAAGTAGTCGATCTCGGCCTGGGTGCGGAAGATTCTGGTCACGCTCCAGGGATTGGAACTCGGTGCGCCGTCACCGCCGTCGTCGTCACAACCGTTGGCACAACGAAACGCGGACCCGGGGGTCACGGACTCGACGTTGTGGAATCCGCCCTGGTTGGTCCAGGTCACGGTATCGCCCACCGCGATCGTGAGGTCGGCGGGAGAAAAGAAGTTGGAGCCGACCATGATGGGATGGTCCTCACCCAGGACCACACCACTTCCGAGCAGGGTGGCGAGCAGACATACAAATAGGGTTCTCTTCAACGGTAGAGCCTCCGAATCGGTGGATCGAAGTGAGAGGATACCTCGGAGGCGCGTGATATAAGTGACGGTGCCCCAGTTCGGGAATCTTGCCGCCTAGACTCCGGCCCGTTCGACCGGAATCGAGCAGCCGGACTCGCAGAGACCACAACCCATACCGCAGGCTAGCCTGCAGAGTAGTCAGTACCCGTACATCAGGAGAGATCGATGAGCCCATCCCCATCTGAGCGCCCAGGAGTCGCCGTTTCGTTCGAGGACGGAGTCCTCCAGGTCCCCGACTACCCGATCGTTCCCTTCATCGAGGGGGATGGCATCGGTCCCGACATCTGGGCGGCCACCAAGACCGTGGTGGATGCCGCGGTGGCCAAGGCCTACGGAGACTCCAAGGCGATCCTCTGGAAGGAGATCTACGCTGGCGAAAAGGCCAAGGAGAAGACGGGCGAGTGGCTGCCCGAGGCCACGTTCGAGGCGATTCGCAAGTACCGAGTCGCGATCAAGGGACCGCTGACGACACCGGTAGGGGGTGGTTTCCGCAGCTTGAACGTCACGCTGCGACAGGTTCTCGATCTCTACGCCTGCATCCGTCCCGTCAAGTACTACCGAGGAGTTCCGAGCCCGGTGCGCGAGCCCGAGAAGGTGGACATGGTCCTCTTCCGTGAGAACACCGAGGACGTCTACTCGGGGATCGAATGGCAGGAGGGGACCGAGGAGGCCGAGGCGGTCGTCGAGTTCCTGCAATCGATGGGCAAGTCGGTGCGTCGGGACAGCGGTATCGGCGTGAAGCCCGTTTCGGTCACGGGTTCGAAGCGCCTGGTTCGCAAGGCGATCGAGTACGCCCTGCGAGAGGACCGGGACAGTGTCACGCTGGTCCACAAGGGCAATATCATGAAGTTCACCGAAGGAGCCTTCCGCGACTGGGGCTACGATCTCGCGGCCGAGGAGTTCGCGGACCGCACCGTGAGCGAGGCGACCTTGTGGGATCGGTACGACGGGAAGCGTCCCGAAGGCCGGCTTCTCGTCAAGGACCGGATCGCCGATGCGATGTTCCAGCAGGTCCTGCTGCGACCCGACGAATACGATGTGGTCGCTACGACCAACCTCAACGGCGACTACCTGTCGGACGCTCTCGCGGCGCAGGTGGGAGGACTCGGCATGGCGCCGGGCAGCAACGAGGGGGATGGCCTGGCGCTGTTCGAAGCGACGCACGGCACCGCCCCCAAGTACGCCGGCCAGGACAAGGTCAATCCCGGTTCCTTGATCCTGTCCGCCGTCATGATGCTGCGGTGGCTCGGGTGGAAGCCGGCCGCCGATTCCGTCGAGACGGCCCTGGCCACGACGATCCAGCAGAAGCGAGTGACCTACGATCTCGAGCGCCAGATGGAGGGGGCCACCCTTCTCAAGACCTCCGAATTCGCGGCGGCGATCGTGGAGAATCTCTAGACCGAGGCGCACCCGGGCCGTGGTGTCGAGCCTAGTCCTCGGCCCAGACCCGGACGCGGTGCCACGAGTGGTTCATGTAGCCGCGGACGTTCCAGACCTGTTGCGGATCTTCCGGCTGGACGTTGGCGGCCGAGTCCCAGGCTCGACAGATCAACTCGTGCGACCCGGGTCCGAGCGCGACCTCTGCTTCCCACAGAGTCCAGCTACCGGTAGCCCCTGGCCTCAGGGTGGCCTCGATCCAGGTGCGGCCGTGATCTCTTGACACCTCGACGCGCGTGACCGTGCGTTGGCCGCCGGCCATGGCCCACCCGCGGACCACCAGGGTGCCGGCGACCAGTTCGGCGCCGTCGCGAGGGGCTCCGATCGCCGAGTTGATCGAGAGCTCACCGAGTTCGGCCGCCCGACGCCAGTCCGAGTCGGTCGGATCGGGCTTGGAGATCAACTTGTAGGCCTGGCGTTGGAAAGGGCTAGGCGAGGAGTCGGCGCGCACTTCGATGCGCTGCACCCACTTGACGGACCGCGCTCCGATATATCCGGGAACGATCACGCGCAGCGGAAACCCATGCTCCTCGGGAAGCGGTCGGCCGTTCATCTCGTGGGCCAGCAGCACGTTTCGTTCGAGGGCCTTGCGCAGGGGGATCGAGGCGCCGTACTCGGTGATCCCAGCGGGGTGCGGACAGCGGTCGAGGCCGTAGAACGCCACGTGGGTCGCGCCGTCGAGGACTCCGGCCGCGTCGAGCAGGGAGGCCAAGGGAACTCCGCGCCACACTGCGTTGCCGATTGCCGACGCGCCCCAGCGCGGCTCCCCGCTGGCGACCGGCGCGACGTCGTCGAGTTCGGCCCGTCGATTGCCGGCACACTGCAGGGTGGCCTCGACTTCGGTTTCGGGTAGCAGCGGCGAGAGATCGCCGAGGCGCAACCTCAGGGGGCGGCGCACCATCCCTTCGATCTCGAGTCGGTAGGCGTCGACATCGACCCGTGGCACTCCACCATGGCAGCAGACGAAGAAGTCCCGATTGGCGGTCACGGGCTCCGCGATCAGCGAGGCGAGCTCGGTCTGGGCCTTGATCGGACCGTGCGAGAGGAACTCCAAGGCCGGCGGTCCCTCGGCCCCGGGCTGCGTTGGGCGACTCATTCGTTGGTCGAGCATGGCGCGGGGGCGGCAGGGCGTCAAGTCGCAACTCGCGAGGTCGGCATCGCCCTCAGTGCGAGGCTGCTAGCATCGCCGTCGCCACGTCGCGTTCTCGCTCCGACGTGGCGCCGAGTGGACCGTCGGCTCGATTCGGGTCGGTCCTTGGAGGAAACCCCATGAAGTACTGTCCGATCTGCGGCGAAGAGTACGACAGCGGAGACCGGTGTCCCGCTGACGGGGGTGTGCTCCTCGAGAGCGCTCGGGAGGTCGGGTCGCTGGTGGGTCAGGTCTTCAAGGGTTCCTATCGAATCGAGGAGAAGATCGCCGAAGGGGGCATGGGGGTCGTCTATCGGGGGGTGCAAACGGCGTTGCAGCGCAACGTGGCCATCAAGGTGTTGCTTCCCGAGATGCACTCGACTCCGTCGATGATCCGCCGCTTCTTCCAGGAAGCCCGTCTGTTGAGTCAGATCGATCACCCGCACGTGGTCAGCGTGATCGACTTCGGCAACACCAAGGACGGCATTCTCTTCATGGTGATGGAGTACCTGCAGGGGCAGACCCTGCGGGAGATCGTGGCAGAGCAGGGCGGGCTACCGCTGGGGGCCGTAGTCCGACTCATGGAGCAGATCTGCCTGGCCGTGGGCGCTGCCCACGACGCCCAGCTGATCCATCGCGACCTCAAGCCAGACAATATCTTCATCGCGACCCGTCAGAGTGCGCCCGAGACGGTGAAGATCCTCGATTTTGGGCTAGCCCGCGTGGTCGAGGGGCGGGAGGACGCCAGGCTCACCCGCACGGGGCTGCTCATGGGAACCGCCGGTTTCGTCGCTCCGGAGCAGATCACGGGCGGAGAGGCCGATGCGCGCAGTGACATCTACGCTCTCGGGGGAATCCTCTACTACATGATCGCCGGCCGCCTGCCCTTCGAGGGGGAGGCGATCCATGCCATCTTGACGGAGCAACTTCGTGGTGCGCCCGATCTCTCGGCTGGCCCGCTGGCCGACTACCCGACGCTCGGCGAGGTAATTTCCCGCGCCATGGCTCGTGAACCGGCGGGCCGGTTCCGCTCCGCCCGGGAACTGCTGGGAGCCCTGCGCAAGGCGGCGGCCGACCTCGATCCCGAGCTGACCCTGAGCGAACTCGATCCGATCGACCTGGCGAACGAGACCAAGGTCTGGGGGGGACGCGACCAGGGAGTGCTTCCCTCGGCCAGCGACGGGAAGCACGGCCCGAAGCGGGAGGACCCACCCACTCCGAGGTTGGCTTGGCGGGGTCTGTCAATCGTCGGCGTCGTGCTCGTGCTTCTGGTTGGAGCCTGGTGGATGGGCCAGCGGGCCGGTGCCCCCGAGGCCATCGATGCCGAGGGTACGCCGATCCTCGTCGGTATGAGCGCGGCGTTCTCCGGGCCCTCTCGCGAACTCGGCCGGGCGATGCAGCTGGGGATCGAGACCTGTTTCGCCGACGTCAACGAATCCGGGGGCATCGGCGGCCGCGATCTCCAACTCGTGGCACTCGACGACGGCTACGAGCCGGCGCGCACAGTGGCCAACATGGCGGATCTTCTCCTCGAACGGCGGGTGGTGGCGATTCTCGGGAACGTCGGGACGCCGACTGCCGAGGTCGCGTTGCCGCTGGCCCTGGAGCAGGGCGTTCCCTTCTTCGGGGCGTTTTCCGGCGCCGAACTGCTACGACGAGAGCCACCGGATCGACTGGTGTTCAACTTCCGGGCCAGCTACGCCGAGGAAACGGCAGCGATCGTCGATCACTTTGTCGGTCCGCTGGGCCTGCAGCCGGCGGAGATCGCGGTGTTCGCACAAGAGGACGGGTTCGGCGATGAGGGATACCACGGGGTCGTTCGGGCTCTGGCAGCGCACGGCTACGAGGGTGACGTGCCGCGGTTCGGGTACCGGCGCAATACCGAGTCGATCGAAACCGCGATCGACTCGATTCTGCAGCGCCGCGGGGAGCTTCGTGGACTGGTCCTGGTCGCCACCTACCGCACGGCAACGCGGTTGATTCAGCGCCTGCGGGAGGCCGAGGTCGCGATGACCTTTGCCGGCCTCTCTTTCGTAGGAAGCAACGCCTTTGCCCAGGAGCTGACCAGTCTGGGGCCACAGCTTTCGGAGGGAGTGCTGGTCAGTCAGGTCGTACCACACTTCCATTCGGAGCTGCCGGGTGTCAGCCGGTACCGAGCGTTGCTGGCTCGGCACTTCCCTTCGGAGCAGCCCGGTTTCGTCTCGTTGGAGGGTTTCCTGGCGGCACGCGTGTTCGTCGAGGCTCTGCGCACTGCAGGCGGCGATACCAGCGCCGACGCCCTGGTCGTTGCGGCGGAGTCTCTCGCTGCCGTCGATCTCGGCTTGGGGACCGAGATCAGCTTCTCCGCCGCTCGCCACCAGGGGTCGGATCAGGTTTGGTTGACCGTCTTGGATAGCAGGGGGAGCTATCACCCGGTCGTTCCCTGAAGGGCGGCGGGCCGCCTTTGTCCGTCCGTCGGAGGTGGTGCTTGGCGAGTCGGGGCGGTTGCAGTACCATCGGTCGCATTCCGTTCCAACCTGGTGAGCTCCGAATCTCGGGGCGAACGCCTGATCCCCTGAGGAGAGTCCCGCATGTTTCGAGCTTCCCGTGCCCTCTGTCTGCTGGTGACCCTGATCGTGGCTGGGGCCACGATCGTCCTGGCTGCCGATCCACCGATACGGTCCGCGTCGTTCGCGCCCGTCGAGTACAAGAGCGATAGCGTCGATTTCGAGGCGCAGCGCATTGCCGTCGGCGAGCTGCCGACGGCCCTGGCGGGCGCGACCCGCGAGCGCCTCGAGCGGCTGGGGGCCAACGCGGCGAGCGCCCAGATCGACGCTCGCAGTGGACGCTTCGACACCCTGTTGCCGAGCCTTCCTCTCGTGCCTGGCGATGGCGTGGGCAACTCGTTGACCTGGGGGGACAAAGAACCCGCCACTCGGTCCGACCGCGAGGCCGCGGCCTGGGCCGCGTTCCATGGGTATCTGCAGCAGCATGCCGAAGACCTCGCCATCAGCGTGGACGAGCTCGGCTCCGGCTACCGCGTGGTTTCCCACGATGGTGACCTCTACCAGATCTGGGCCCCGCGCGAGATCCATGGTTACCCGGTCCGTGACAGCTTCATCTCGGCCGTCATCAATCGAGGCAATCTGATTCTGATGAGCGTGGCGCGTTGGGGCGATGCCGACGCCAGAGCTCCGCAACCGGTACCGGTGTCGGCTGCTCGCCAATCGGTGGCAGCACATCTGACGCCTCTAGTGGCGGGTTCCGACTGGAACAAGCCGGAACTGCTCTACGTTCCCAGCGTCGACCCGGCCCAACCGGACAGCGCCTACGACTACCGACTGGTCTGGGCCGTGCGGCACCGGATCGTCGGGGACGAGGGCGGTAGCTGGGAAACGTTGGTCGACGCCGAGACGGGCGAAGTCCTGGCGGTGAGCGACACCAACCAGTACGCCGACGTCAAGGGCGGTGTGTTCCCGGTATCCAACGACGGCAACGGCGCTGACGGCACGGAGCAGGCCGGCTGGCCGATGCCGTTCATGAATGTGAATGGCATGGTGACGGATACCGGAGGCAACGTCGCCACCGCCGGCAACCTGACCGGAACCCTGGTCGGACCCTACGTCCAGATCAACGACAATTGTGGAGCCATCAGCCTGACCCAGGCCAACGGGCTCGACTTCGGTACCTCGGGGGGAACCGACTGCACGACACCGGGCTTCGGCGGCGCTGGGAACACCCACGCCTCCCGCACCGGCTTCTACGAGCTCAACAAAATCATCGAGATGGGTCGTGGTCAGCTGCCTGCCAACGTCTGGTTGACCCAGCAGCTGACGGCCAACATGAACATCAACCAGACCTGCAACGCATTCTGGAACGGCACGGTCAACTTCTACCGTTCCGGTGGCGGTTGCTTCAACACCGGGGAGATCGCCGGAGTCTTCGACCACGAGTGGGGCCATGGCTTGGATGCCAACGATGTCAACCCTGGTATCGCCGGACCCTCGGGCGAAGGCATCGCCGACATCTACACCGCCCTGCGGCTCAACAACTCCTGTATCGGTCGCGGGTTCCGGGCCACACCCTGTACCGGTTTCGGCGATCCCTGCCTGACGTGTACCGGAGTGCGAGACATCGACTATCTGCAGCGCCAGTCGGGTCTGCCGCACACCTACACCTGGTCCAACGCCAACTGCGGCGGTAGCGTCCACTGTGTCGGTTCGGTGTATGCCGAAGCGGTCTGGTCGCTGTGGAAGCGGAACCTGCAGGCAGCTCCCTACAACTACGACAACAACACCGCCCATGAGATCGTGACTCGGATGACCTATATCGGCGCGGGCGCGGTCGGAACCTGGTTCTCGGGTGGTCCGCCCAACGGTGGCTGTGGTGGTACCGGGGGGTATCTCAACTACCTGGCGGCGGATGATGACAACGGCGACCTCAACGACGGTACGCCGCACATGCAGGCGATCTACGATGCATTCAACGATCAGGAGATCGCGTGCGCTACGCCGACCGTGCAGGATGCGGGTTGCGCTGCGGTGCCGACCGCGGCTCCGACTGTGACCCCCTCCGCGGGCAACCAGGAGATCACCTTGAACTGGACCGGCGTCGCCAACGCCACCGGGTACCAGGTCTTCCGCACCGAGGGCGTGCACGCTTGTGACTTCGGCAAGGTGAAGCTCGGGGAGACGGCGACGACCACGTGGACCGATACCGGCCTCCAGAACGGCCGGGACTACTCGTACGTGGTGCTCCCGGTGTCCGGCCCCTCCTGCCTCGGCCCGGCCTCGAGCTGTACGACCGAGTCGCCCGTCGGCGAACCCGACTTCCTCGTCGGCTGTACGCCGTCGAGCCTATTGATTGAAGAGGGCACCTCGGACGACATCGTCTGCACCGTCGTCTCACAGTACGGCTATACCGGGACGGTCGACTTGACCTGCGACGGAACGCCGTCTGAGATCGGTTGCAGCTTCTCGCCCTCACAGGTGGTGTTGGCGGCTGATGCTTCGGAGCCCAGCACGCTGACGATCTCGGTCGATCCCGGCACGCCGGTGGCGAGCTACGGCTTCGATGTCAACGGAAACGATGGTGTGGACGACCGTACCTCGCCGGTCACGGTGCAGGTGACCCCGGCCGGCCAGAACGGACCACAGGACGCGATCTACGACGGTGGCATGGGGGCACCGATGTGCGCCACCGCTGGCACCCAGTGTGACTCGTTGAGCCTGGTCGACGGCCGTGGCAGCCTCGGGCCCGAGCCCAACGAGCCGAACACGCTCGATGCCTGCACCGACGGTGGTTCCGGGACGTACCACAACGACGAGTCGAACGACCGCCTCGTGGTGCGGACCCTGGACTACTACGACTTCGCTCCGGGGGCTACCGTGGAGATCGAGGCCACGGTCTGGGCCTGGTCGACGGGGTCGAGCGATAGCCTCGACCTGTACTACGCAGCGGATGCGAACAACCCGGTGTGGACGTTCATCGACACCCTCGTTCCGCCCGGAGGCGGGGCCCAGACCCTGACGGCGCAGTACGTGCTGCCCGAGGGTTCGCTGCAAGCGGTACGAGCCAACTTCCGCTATCAGGGCAGCGCCAGTAGCTGTAGTGGCGGAAACTACGACGACGCGGACGATCTGGTCTTCGCCGTCTCCGCGGGTTCGATCTTCGCCGACGGCTTCGAGTCGGGAGACACCACAGCCTGGTAGACACCGACCCGTCCGGTGGTGCCCTCGGCTTCGGCGGGGGCACCACCCAGGCGGCGGGCCAAGGCTTCCGTCGGTCAGCCGTTTCTCGGGACGACGGACCGGGCCGGTGCGGTCGTCGCGGGTGAAGCCAGATGGCCACGTACTCGTCGTAGCCAGATCTCGTCGTCGGAACGCCCCACGGCAAGGCGGCGTTCGACGTCGACCAGATGCTCGCGGGCCTCGGTCGGGTTGCCGGTGGCCAAGAGGGCCTCCGCGAGCACGGTACGGGTCTGCAGGATCAGGTGCTGGTTCTCGTCGTGATCGCGGCGCAGAGTCTCCAGCGCCCATTCGAGCCGGGGCAGGGCATCTCCTGGACGCCCTCGCTGGAGATCGATCTCGGCTTCGAGTCGCGCCACCAGTGCCAGGTCGCGGTGATCGTCGGGGAAGTGGAAGGCGTAGACCTCCCGCGCCCGCCGTAGCTGGGACGCAGCCTCGTCGACGGCACCCAGGCCGACCAGGACTCGACTGCGGCTGATCAGGGCCTTGGCGCGTCGGAAGTGGTCGGGAGGAAAAAGTTCCTCCGTCCGTTCGAGTCCGATGAGGCTGAGTCGCTGCGCCGCTGTCACATGGCCCAGTGCACTCTCGACCAGGGCGAGGTTCAGTTCGGTGCGAGCAACCTCGACCCAGAGCTGATGCGCTCGACGGATTTTCAAGGCTTCGACACAGTCGGCCCTCGCCTGGGTATATTGACCCAGATCCCGGTAGGCGAAGCAGAGATCGTTCAAGGCTTGTGCGACCTCGAGGTGATCGTCACCGTAGAGCTGTCGACGCAGGGTCAGACTCTTCTGCCTCAACTCGAGCATCGGTTCGAGTTCACCCTGCATCCCGTGGATGTAGCTCAGTCGAGTCAGGACCTCGGCCAGTGCCTGACGCCCGGCTGGGTCGGTGCGGGTCTCGTAGTGCTGTCGCGCCTCGTGCAACAGCGCCTTGGCCTGTTGGTGGTGCCCCAGGGCACCGTGGGCCCACGCCAGCAGGAGGATCGAGGTTGCGAGTTTGGCGGGGTCCTCCTGGTAGGCCCGGCGCGCGGCTACGCTCTGATCCAGGAGTTCGAGGGCCTGGGGAAAGCTGCCGAGCTGGTAGTAGACGCGGCCCAGAATCTCGTCGATCTCGGTGCGAGCCGTCGATTCGGCCGGCAGTTCCTGATCGGCGCGCTCGACACCACGGCGAAGGAGTTGTAGCACGCTGACCTTTTCCCCCTGCAGGCGAAATGAGGTGTCGGTGAGAAGCGATACCAGGAAGTCGGCGACTTCTTGTTTCTCGACCGCCAGTGCGGCCGAGGCGGCGGCTTGTCGTTCGGCTCGCTCCCGAGCCTGGCGGGCTCGACGATTCTGGTCGGCCAGCCCCACCAGAAGCAGCAGCAGGAGGCTCGCCAGCGACGCGATGGCAGGGTGTCGCCGCACCAGTTTGCGGCCTCGGTAGGCCCAGCCGCCCTGGCGGGCATCGACCGCTCGGTGGTCGAGCAGGCGCTCGAGATCGCGAACCAGGGCATCCACCGAGGCGTAGCGGTCCGCGGGGTCGGCCTCGGTGGCGCGACGCAGAATCGCGTCGAGGTCACCCGTGAGCTGGCGCCGGAGTCCGGCGACGGTAGTCCGGCGTCGGGTGGCGATCGAGTCCGCGTCGTGGCCTCGACCGAGCGCTTCGTGGGCGGGCGGGATGGGGTCGGTCAGGGCATTGCGGATCCAGCCTTCGAGGGGCTCCTCGACGCGCGGTCGAGCGCGCTGACCGCAGGCCAACTCGTAGGCGAGGAGACCGAGCTGATAGACGTCGGAACTGGTGGTCGCGGTGTCGCCGGCGAGCAACTCCGGACTGGCGTACTCGGGGGTGAGTCGGCGCAGCACCAGGCCGCCAGTCTCTTCGATCGAATCCCCGCCGAGCAACTCGGCGATACCGAAGTCGAGGAGCTTGACGATCCCCTCCGAGGTCACCAGGATGTTGGCGGGTTTGAGGTCGCAGTGCACGATCAGACGGCGGTGGGCCGCCTGGACGGCTCGTGCGGCCGCGATCACGAGTCGGAGTCGTGCGTCCAGGGGCAGGCGTTCGCGGTCACAATGCTCGACGATCGAGCTCCCGTCGACCAGCTCCATGACCAGGAAGGGCCGCCCTTCGTCGTCGACGCCCCCGTCGAGCAGTCGGGCAATGCTGTCGTGACTGAGATCGGCCAGGATCTGTCGTTCGCGCTGGAACCGTTGTACGGCGCTTTGCGAGAGGCTGCCGGCCGACAGGAACTTCAGCGCGACCTGCTGTTCGAACACACCGTCAGCGCGTTCCGCTCGCCAGACGATGCCCATACCGCCGCGGCCGATCGGTTCGACCAGGCGGTAGGCGCCGATCCGGTCGTCAGCTCGCGGTTCGTCGGCCAGGCTCGCGGCGAAGCGGCGGGTCGTGGCCTCGGGGCTCTGCCGGCTTACCACGGTCGTTTCGTCGAGGCGATCGAGTTCGAGCAGACGCTGAACCTCGCGCACCAGGGTCGAGTCCTCGCGGTGCGCGGAAAGCAGAGCCTCCTTTTCGCTGGCGGATCCGGCCTCCAGTAGTTTCTCGAAGAGCTGATCGATCTCGGCGAAACGTTCCGGGGTGAACATGCTCGTGACGCCCTAGATCGAAACGTCGGCCGGCGTCGCAGCCCCGAGTAGACGGAGCAGCCAGGCTCGGGCCCGCCGCCAGTCTCGTTGGACGGTGCGAGTCGAGACGTGCAACGAGGCGGCGATCTCTGCTTCGGTCATGCCGGCGAAAAAGCGGGCCTCGACGATCCCGGCCAAGCGGGAATCGAGAGCCGCCAGTTGGTCCAGTGCGCTGTGCACGGCGAGCACCGTTTCGGCGTCGGAGCCGATCCCGAGACGATCCGTCTCGAGCGTGAGGGGAGAGGCTCCTCCGCCCCGCTTCTCCGCGCTGCGGCGGCGGGCGTGGTCGACGACCACGAACCGCATCGCCCGTGAGAGGACGGCATAGAAGTGCGACCGGTCCTGCCACTGAACGTCGACCTCCCCGGCGAGGCGGAGATAGACCTCGTGGACCAGGGCGGCGGTATCGAGAGTCTGCGAGGGGCGCGACCGTCGGAGCTGCTGCCGGGCGAGTTGATGCAGGCGGTCGTAGGACAGGGCGACGAGTTCATCGAAGGCCTCCTGCGATCCTGCAGCGTGGCGATGGAGAAGCCGCGTGAGTTCACCGGGAGCGGGTTCGGGCATGCCTGCATCCTACTGCGGCTCGTCCCGACTCGCGCCGTCGCGATCCCCGCGGGACCCCGGCCTCGAGCGCTACCAGGCGGAAGTGTCACCGGACTCGAAGCCGTCGACGAAGATCCAGTTGCCCAGGATCAACTCCCCGAAGATCTCTTCCTCGTTGTCGACCTGAATGCCGGTGTCGTCGTCGCCCTGCCACACGGCGAGCAATGGGCCGGGGCCGGACGACAGAGCCACCGCCTTGGCGTCGAACAGCTCCGGGTCGGGACCCTCGCCGCCGAGGTCGCTGATGGCCATCCTCGGGCCAAAGCCCTGGGGGTTGCGAAGGCTACGGCCCCAGACCTCTCGGTCGAGGTCGGGACCTCCACCCTTGGCGGCGGGCACCGTGTCGGCTCCGAACCAGGTGATGAGGAACTGCTGGCCAGCTTCACTCCAACCGACGGCGGGAAACCAGCCTCCGGTGATCGGATCGGTCGGATCCCCCATTCGTCCGGCCCAGCCCTGCTCGGTGAGGGGAGTGCCATCGGTGTCCAGCGCTCGCACCCAAATGTCGCGTTTGAGCGGATGGAATCCGTTCCCTTCGACTCGAGCCTCCCAGGCGACCAGAATCGTCTCGTGCGACGAGCCGATCGCGACCGCGGCGTCCCGAGCGCGGAAGGTGTCGTCGAGCGTCGAGCCGGTGTCGGACAACTGGTCCCAAGCGTCGATCACCGCAAGGTCGGAATCGACGAACGCGCCGAAGACTTCGTAGTGGCCGTGGACCCAGCCGAGACGAACGTCGTCGCCGTGAAAGACGACGAAGAAGCGGGTCGAAACGGGTTCGTAGACCAGGGCTGGCGAAAAGGCCCGAGCCTGGGGGTCGCCGAGCACGCCGAGATGGGTGAGCCGGGTTGGAGCCCCGACCGGTGATCCCGTGCTGTCGAGGCGTTGCCCGAAGATCTCACGCTCGCCGGCAGAGAGGCCAGCTCCCTTGCGGTCTGAACTCCACACCACCAGCCATTCCTGTAGCGACGAGCCCCAAGCCACCGCTGGGTTCGCCGCGTCGCGGTTGGGGTCGGGCATCCCGTCACCCGAGTCACTGAGCTTGCGAGTCAAGGCGCTGGACCAGCCGCCACCGGCGGCCCACGACACCCGCTTCGAGAATACCTCGGCCTGGTTGTCGGCCGCGTCGTAGTTGGCGTCGTCGGCCGACCAGACGATCAGAAAGTCGTCGTTTTCACCCCAGGCGCAGTCGACTTCGAAAGCACCTCGCTCGGGCTCCATGTCAGGACCGACGTGGGAGACTCTGAGGACGCTCGAGATCGGGGTCAGGTCGCCGCCGTCGAAGATCTGCGCGAACACCTCGGTCTCCTGGGTTAGGAGTCCGAATCCCGCGTCGTCGGCGATCCAGGCAACGAGGTAGTGGTTGCTGGTCGGACTGTAGGCGACGGCCGGGCGGACGGCGTCGCGGAACGGGTCGCCCGGAGGCATGATTTCGGTGAGTTGGACATCGTCGGCTCCGATTCTCACCTGAGCGGCAAGGGGAGCGAGGCTAGGGCAGAGCACGAGCAGTGCCACGGCGAGCCGGGTGGGCCGCGGCGGACAGGCCAGTCGGAGCATGGATGGATCCTTTCGCAGAAAACAGGTGCAGTGTCTCCGCTCGGGAGACCTTCGTTCTCTCTACTCATCGCCAGAGGGAGAAAGAACACGACACGCAGTCGTCTCACCTGCTCCCAGAGATGAGATTTCCGACGCTCCACCGAGTCTCCGAGTCTGCCTGCGGGTAGTCAGTCCTCGGGACGTTCTCCCGCCGGAGCCATCTTGACGATTCTGGGGTCGAAGCGGGCCAGAACGTCGACCAGGTCGCGTTGCGCGGCCATCACCTGGTGGATGTCGCGATAGACCCCCGGTACCTCGTCGATGCCGCAGGAAAGAACCTCGACCCCGCGCTCGGCCAGCAAGCGCCGTGTGTCCGACCAGGTGAAGGATTTCTTGGCCTGGGTCCGACTCATCAGTCGTCCGGCGCCGTGGGAAGCAGAGCGCAGCGAGTCGGGCTCGCCTCGTCCCTGGACCACGAAGGCGGGGGAGGCCATCGAGCCGGGGATGATACCGAGAACTCCGTCACCGGCCGGGGTGGCACCCTTGCGATGTACCACCAGCGTTTCGCCGTCGTGCTCTTCGAGCCAGGCGAAGTTGTGGTGGTTCTCGACGTCGAGCAGCACCTCCACCCCCAGCGCTCGAGCGATGTGGTGGTGGATCAGCTCGTGGTTGGCGGCGGCATAGCGACCCATCAACTGCATCGCCTGCCAGTACTCTTGCCCCGGTTCCTGGTCGAGATCGAGCCACGCGAGGTGACGCAGTGGTTTCGGTAGCTCAGGGTGTTGGCGCATAGCGAGCTTGGAATAGTGACTGGCGACCGAGGCGCCGACTCCGCGACTTCCCGAATGCGAGAGGAGTGCGACGTACTTCCCGGCCACCAGACCCAGGGCTTCGCTGGCGGTCGGTTCGTCGATCGTGAGGATGCCGTACTCGACGAAGTGGTTGCCCGACCCGCTGGTTCCGAGCTGCCGCCAACCCTTGTCCTTGAACCGTTGGGTCACCGGCGACCCCGACCAGTCTTCGTCGAGCACGCTGTGTTCCCGTCGGTCGCGAAACTCGGAACCGATGCCGAATCGGGTTTCGCGTTGGAGTACCTGCTTGAGCTGGTCACGATGCCCGTCGAGTCGGGAAACCGGAAGGTCGAACGCGGTCAGCTTCATGCGACAGGCGATGTCGACCCCGACGGCGTAGGGGATCACAGCGCCGCGGGTGCCGAGCACTCCTCCGATCGGCAGTCCGTAGCCGAGGTGGCCATCGGGCATCAACGCGGCCCGGGCGGCGATCGGCAGACGGCAGGCGTTTTCCATCTGCTCGAGGGTCTGGCGGTCGGCGTCGTGACCCCAACGCCGATAGGGTGCGGGTTTGGCTCGGGGCGTGAAGGTATCCGCGGGGGACGATTGGACCGCCTGACGGGCGGTCACGAGGCGGGCCAACTCACCTAAGAACGGATCCTGCATGAAGCCTTCGGGATGGTCGATCAACGCTCGGAACCGACGGCGCAAGACCGCCTTGGCGATCCCGCCCGCGGCGGCGGCCGCCGCGGCCTCGACGGCGACCGGTAGCAGTTCCTTGGGCCCGTAGCCGAGCTTGATCAGTTCCCGCCGTTTGATCGACATCGGCCGATCATGTCGCGCGTCAGAGGGGTCCGCAACCCGCTCCGAAGTGACTGAGAAGTGGATCACAGCCGGTCTCGCGGTCAGAGGCTACCATCGAGATTCGTTCCCAACCCTCTGATCGACCTTGGACATCTGGAAAGCTCAGCATGCGATCCCCGAACTGGTTCCGTCATCAACTCCTCTCGTGTGGATTCGCAACGCTTGTCGCGGCGGTAGCTCCAGGGTCTGGCTCGGAGACCCCCGAGCTGTTCTCCGATGGCTTCGAGCGCGGCTCGGTCTGGAGCTGGAGTTCGGCCAATGGTGCCCCTCCGCTCGGTGCACCAGGGGTTTGCCCGCCGCCCATCACCGCCGTCGATACCACGGGAGCGACCACCGTCGGTGACGGCACCCCCGGAAGCTGCACCGAAGCGACTCTGCTGACCGCCGTCGCCACCCACAACGGAGCGATAGGATTCGACTGTGGGCCGGACCCGCACACAATCTTCTTGACCGCGCAATTGGAAGTGGACGACGACCTGGTGATCGACGGTGGCGGTCTGATCACCTTGAGCGGGGGAGGTACGACGCGGATCCTCGACTTCCAGCCGTCACAGCCCCGCACGCTCACGGTGCAGAACCTCACCTTTCGGGATGGCTCGACCGCCCACTTGAGCGGGAGCTCGACCGAACACGGTGGCGCGGCGATCTATCGAGGTTCGTCCGGCACGCTCAATGTGCTCGACAGCTACTTCTTCGACAACGTGGGGCCGCAGTTCGGCCAGGATGTCGCGGGAGGGGCGATCTACTCGTTCGGGAGCCCGTGGACCACCATCGTCGGCAGCGTCTTTCTCGACAATCGCTGCAGCAGTGGTGGCGCCTTGGGACACCTCTTCGCCAACCTCTCTCTGGTCAACAGTCTGCTGGACGGCAATCTGGCCACCGGCACCGGAGGCAATCCGGGCAACGGAGGCAACGGCGGCGCGATCTACAGCGACGGCAACAACCAGACCCTCTCGCTCTGTGGCGTCGTCCTGTCGGACAACCACGCCAATGTCGCCGGCGGCGGCTTGATGCGGGTGTCCAACAACGGCGTCGGCCCGATGATCATCGACCGCAGCATGATCCAGGGCAACGTGGGCGTGGCGCAGGCGGGAGGACTCTATCTCCAGGGACTGCAGACCACCATCGTCGACTCGACGATCTCCGGCAACCACTCGGCGAGTCGAGGGGGCATGACGGTGTTCACCAATCCTGGGGCTCAGACGCTCGACATGACCAACGTCACCCTGGCCGAGAACACGGCCAGCGGCAACCTCGGAGCGGGGATGGCGGTCGATGACGCGATCACCGGCGCCCTCAGTCATCTGACCATCGTTCGCAACAGCAATACCGGGGCCGCCTCCTTCGGGAGTGCGATCGCCGGCGGCGCCGGGTTGAACCTCGACCACAGCCTCCTGGTCGACAACGAGAAGGTCTTCATCTGGGAGAACACCAGCTGTACCCGGACGCTGTCGGGTTCCGGCAACGTCCAGTGGCCCGACTTCAATGTGGGGGGGCAGCCCGAACTACCTTGCGCCACCGGAGTGCTCTTCCAAGATGTTCCCCTCGGGCCTCTACAGAACCACGGCGGGTTCACCGACACCGTCGTGCCCAGCAACTCATCGATCATCGAGAGCCTGAATGGCTGCTCGGGTTCCGACCAGCGCGGGGTGCCGCGGGGCGCGACCTGTACCCCCGGGGCGGTAGAACCCTAGTTCCGAGGAACTAGGCATTCAGAGAGGGAAGCGTGGCTAGCGGCGTGGTGCCGCCAGGGTGAGTTCCGCCCTGTGCCGGCGGCCGTCGCGCTCGAACACCGCCACGACCTGTTCACCGGGCTGCCGGCGTTCCAGGGCGAGAAACAGATCGTCGTCGTCGCGGATCTTCTCGCCATCCAGGGACTTCAGGACGTCGCCGGGGTGGATCCGGCCGTAGCGATCGCGGTAGGTGGCTCGCAGTCCGGCTCGTTCGGCCGGTCCACCCGGGTCGATGGCCAGGATCAGGGCGCCCTCGATCCCCCAGCGTTCGTTCAGTTGGGCACTGGCCAGGCGCAGGCCGAGGGTCGGTTGGAGGATGCGACCGTGGGCAATCAGCTCCGGCACGACCCAGGCGACCGTGTCGACGGGGATGGCGAACCCGATCCCTGCGTAGACCCCGGAGGGGCTGTAGATGGCGGTGTTGACCCCGATCAGACGGCCGTGCCGGTCCAGCAGAGGACCCCCTGAGTTGCCGGGATTGATGGCGGCGTCGGTTTGGATGACATTGCGGATCGGAATGCGCGCCACCGACTGGATCTCACGCCCCAACGCGCTGACCACGCCGGTGGTCAGAGTGTGGTCGAGTCCGAACGGATTGCCGATGGCGAAGGTCTTCTGCCCAACCTGTAGGCGGCGGGAACTGCCGACCGGGATCGGATGGAGCGCCTCCCTGGGAGCGTCGATTCGCAGCACGGCGAGATCCCGCTCCGGGGACGCTCCCACCAGTCGGGCGGGCCAGTCCGATTGGTCGGCCAGCGTGACCTGGGCTCGATCGGCGCCCTGAATCACGTGGTAGTTGGTGACGATATTCCCTTCCCGATCCCAGACGAAACCCGAACCATTGCCGCGCGGGATCTGGGTCAGGTCGAGCGAGAAAAAGTCGCGCCGAACGCTCAGAGAAGTGATGAACACCACCGAGGGAGAGGCTTCTCGGAAGATCTTGATCGTGGCCTCTTCCTCCGTCTCGAGTTCATCCCGCGGGACACGGTCCGCGTAGAGAGAGGGGGCAGAGTCTCGAGGCCCTGCTAGGGACCTAGCGGTCTTCGACTCGTCGATCGATGGAGAGCCGCTCCCTCGTCGACCATCGCCCTCGGCTTGCGAGAAGGCAAACAGACAGCTACTGACGGCGACGAGGATGGCCAGGGGGATGAGGAGTGCGCCGACGGGGGGTTCTGAGTTGGTTCGAGTTCTCTTCATGGTCATGGTCCCAGATTGGTCAACTGGCTTGGCCTGATATGGTACGCCCTTCGAATGACCTTCGCAGCTTCCTGTCCGGGTCGGTTGGCGTCTCGCTCCGATCTCGCTCGAGGGGGAGTTCGACGACGACCTGGAGGAGCGAATGGACGAAGCGGCCGCCTTGACGACGACCCTGATCACCTCGAACTTAGGAGTGCTGGCCGCCCTTGCCGGAGTTGCCGCGTTCTATTTCTTTCTCGAGGAGAAAAGCCAGTGGAAGCTGTTTCAGCTCTTTCCTCCGCTGCTGTGGATCTACGCGACCCCCGTCATCCTGAACAACCTCCATGTGATCCCCGCGTCTTCCCCGGTCTACGACACGCTACGGAGTATGGCGTTGCCGGTCTTCATTGTTCTCATGCTGTTGAACGTGGACGTGGCAGCGGCCGTTCGGGTCATGGGGCGCGGGGTTCTGGTCATGCTGCTTGGTTCGCTTGGCATCGTGGTCGGCGCCGTCGTGTCGTACTCAATCTTCGGTCGTTTCCTCGACGACGGGGCCTGGCGCGCCTTCGGAACCTTGGCGGGGAGCTGGATCGGCGGTACTGGCAACATGGCAGCCGCGGCCGAGGGACTCGAGGCGACTCCAGAGCATCTCGGATTGGCCATCCTGGCTGACAATCTGGTCTATGTCGTGTGGCTTCCCATCCTTCTGGGTTGCAAGGCCTTTGCCGATCGCTTCAATCGCTGGGCTCGCGTCGACGAGAACCGGCTCGACGAGATGGAGGAAGCCGCGCTGGCAGAGCAGAGCGAGCAGCGTCCCGTCGTCATGCGCGACTACCTCTACCTTGGAGCGATCGCTTCCATGACGGCTTGGGCAGCAGCGGCGCTGGCCCCGATGATCCCAGAACTTCCCCCGGTTCTTTCTACTTCGACCTGGAATCTCCTGCTCGTGACGACCTTCGCTCTGCTGCTCTCGGTCACGCCGGTCCGCAAGATCCCGGGATCTCAGAATCTGGCGATTGCTTTGATCTACCTCTTCGTGGCTGGGATGGGGGCCCGCGCCACCCTGTCGGGCTTGGGCCAGGCTCCTGCGTTCGTCGCCGCTGCCTTCCTCTGGATCTTCATCCACGGGGCCTTCATTCTGGCGGGTGCCTATTTCCTGCGAGTGGATGTACATTCTCTGGCGATCGCCTCGGCGGCCAACGTAGGGGGGGCGGCGTCCGCACCGGTGGTCGCCGCATACCACCGGGAGAGCCTGGTTCCCGCCTCGATCTTGATGGCCTTGATCGGATACGCCCTCGGCAACTATCTGGCAATTCTCACGGGTCAGCTCTGCCGAATGGTCGGAGGAGGGTGAGTCGGGCGTGCTCGGCGGCTGGCTGGGGGCAGTTCTGGGTCTGATAGCGTTGGACCATGCAGTCGATCGCACGATTCGCTAGGAGCTGACCGGATGGACCGGTCCGGCCTCCTGCGGCGTCTGCACCACGGCTGGGCTCGGGTCGAACTCGCCCTGGCTCGGCGCTTCGGTCTGGCCAGTGCCGAAGACCGTAGATTCTTCCTCCTGATCCCCGCGGTGGGGGCGCTGGCCGCAGTGTTGGCTCTTCTCGTCGAGGCACTGATCAATCTGGTGCGACGGGTCGTCTGGGGCGACGGCGAACACCTCCTGGCCGCGGCCCAGAACGCTCCACTCTGGTGGATCGTAGCGGGGCCGGCTCTGGGAGGGCTGGCGGTGGGCTGCGTGATCTGGATGGGTCGCCAGAAGGTGGCCGGGTACGGCATGGGGGTCTTGGTCGAGTCCGTGGTGCTGCGGCAGGGACGAGTACCGGCGCGACCCATTTCGCTGGCGGCGATCGGAGCGGTGCTCACCGTCGGAGCCGGCGGCTCTCTGGGTAAGGAGGGACCGATGATCCGCCTCGGCGCCATGGTCTCCTCGTGGCTGGGGGAGCGACTTGGATTGGGGCCCCACCGGTTGAAGATCCTGGTCGGTTGCGGGGCCGCGGCCGGCCTGGCGGCGGCGTACAACATCCCGATCGGGGGTGCCCTGTTCGCGATGGAGGTGATCCTGGGCAACTTCGCGCTCGAGATCTTCGGCCCCATCGTGGTGGCCTCCGTGGTCTCGACGCTGATCGCTCGAACCGTGGCGGGAGACCTGCCGACCTATGCGGCCGCCGGCTACACGCTGGAGAGTGGTTGGGAACTGCTGGCCTACCTGGGACTCGGCATCGTCGGGGCGGTGGCCTCGATCGCTTTCGTATTCGGGGTACGAGCCATGAGCTTCCTCTTCCGACGGCAGCGATTGGTCCCGGTGGTGGCCCAGCCGATGGTGGGGTTCGCTCTCCTCGGCGTCGTCGCTCTCTGGTTCCCCCACGTGTTGGGCAGCGGCTTCGAGAGTATTCAGCTCGCAGTGGAAGGCGGCCTCGGGTGGGGCCTGCTCCTTCTGCTGCCCTTGGCCAAGGTGATCGCGACCGGCCTGACGGCGGGCGCCGGAGGGGCCGGCGGGATGTTCACTCCCTCCCTCTTCGTGGGTGCGATGGTCGGCGGAGCCTACGGCACCGGGATCCAGGCCCTCTGGCCCACCGCGACCGCCGATCCGGGAGCCTACGCCGTGGTCGGCATGGCGGCGATCGCCGCCGGAGCGTCGCACGCACCGATCAGCGCCATTCTGATCCTCTTCGAGTTTTCGGGGAACTACGATCTCATTCTGCCGCTGATGATCGCGTCGATTACTGCGAGCGTCCTGTCGCGGGCGCTCTATCCCCACTCAGTCTACGAAGAGTCGCTCAAGAAGCGGGGGGTCGACCTGCGGTATCGGATGGAAGAGGCGGCACTGGCGGGACTCGAAGTCGAGGGCCTGAAGCGTGCCGACTCCGAGACGTTGTCGCCCGACACCCCATACGCCGAACTAGTGGAACGCTTTCTCTCGAGCCACCGTCAGCGCCTCTTCGTGGTCGGGGAGGGGCTGACCCTCCTGGGGGCCGTGTCGCTCCACGACATCAAGCACGTGCTCGAGGAGCCGACGGCGCTGACCTCAGTGGTGGCGCACGATCTGATGGTACCGGTCGATCACGTGCTCTATCCCCGCACCCGCCTCCATCAGGTCACCGAGGTGTTCTCGCAGAGTGAGTTCGAGCGCCTCCCCGTGGTCGATCCCGACAGCGGGGTCTTTCTCGGCGTGCTGGCGAAGCGGGACGTGCTGGCGATCTACTCGCAAGAGGTTTTGGGACGTCCAGCGACCCTGGCGACCTTCGTCCGCGCCGACGAGAAGCGAGACTACGTCGAACTGCCGCCCGACTTCGCGCTGCGCATGGTGCCGGTCCCGCTCAACCTGGTCGGAGCCACCTTGGCCGAGCTGCATCTACCGCAGCGTTTTGGGATCCGGGTGATCGAGGTTCTCCGCCAGGTGCTGGGGCGGCGCGAGCGCCTCATGCCGGCCGCAGACTTCCGGCTGGAACTGGGGATGTCGCTCATCGTCATCGGACCGAGAGAAGCGATCGATCGGTTGCAGTCAGGAGAGCTCGGCCGCGACCCCGAGGTCGCCAGACCCGAAGAGGCATGATGGAGCCGGAGGAACCGGGGCTCCTGGACTTGTCGACCGATCCCGGGCTCTGCACCCGCTGTCGGTTTTTCGAGATCGTCCGTTCCCGACGCAGCGCTTTCCTGTACTGCGGGCGGTCCCGTGTCGACCAGG
>JAUIDB010000084.1 GCA_030429235.1 Thermoanaerobaculia bacterium
TGTCGCACCAGCTTGCCGCGGCGGTAGTGGAGGATGTACTGGTTCGGTTCCGAACGCAGGTGGCGAGCGAAGAGCAGGCGGCTGATCTGGGCCATCGAGGACTCCCGGCGAATCGAAAGATGGATGGGTTTGGAAAAAGGATGATACCGCGGATCCCAGGGGCCATCGCGGATAGACTCGCGGCGATGCAGCCCTTCGAAACACTCGACACCGTCCAGACCCCCGACGGGAGAAAACTCTCCCTCCACCGACGCGGCCACGAGATGACCATCCACCTCGATGGCGACGAGCTGATGGCCAACCGGGCGCCCGATTCGGAGCGAGCACTCGCCACCGTGGGCCTCGTCGACGTGATGGCTCGTCCCGCCCCCAGGGTGTTGATCGGTGGCCTAGGGCTCGGCTTCACCCTGCGGGCCGCTCTGGAGGTCTTGCCGCCTACCGCGGAGGTGGTGGTGGCGGAGTTCTTCGCGGCGGTCGAAACCTGGGGGCGGACCCATCTGCAGGCAGTGCACGACGGGTCCCTCGACGATCCCCGGGTGCGCATCGTGATCGACGACGTGCGGGCGGTGCTGCTGGCTCGGCCGGGTTGGGATGCGGTGCTGCTCGACGTCGACAACGGTCCCGATGCCTGGTGTCTCGAGGGCAACCGACGGCTCTACGATCGGACGGGTCTGGATCAGGTCAGGGCAGCCCTGGATTCGCAGGGCACGCTGGCCGTGTGGTCGGCGCACCCGGATCC
The DNA here is from genome assembly GCA_030429235.1 of Thermoanaerobaculia bacterium. Lineage (GTDB taxonomy): Bacteria > Acidobacteriota > Thermoanaerobaculia > Multivoradales > JAIOJS01 > JAIOJS01. Next base: position 740 of record JAUIDB010000084.1, read on the forward strand.
GGCCTTCGTGAAACGACTGCGCAAGAGCGGCTTCGAAGTACGCACGGAGCGGGTCCGGGCGCACGCCGGGCGCGGGGCCCACCATACGCTCTTCCTGGCTCGTCTCGGGCAGCGACGGCCGCGGCGGCCGCGGCCGGTGGCGAGGAGGCGGCGCTGAGGCGGTGGAGCCGTCCCGCGCGCCCACAGCCGGAACCGATCTCCCTCGCCGCGGATCCGTCGATTCGCTGTGAGGTCCGGATCTCTTCTCGCGCCCGTCGCCTGCGGTTGCGGGTGCGACCGTCGCGGGTCGAGGTCGTGGTGCCGCAGGGAATCGCCCCGCGGGGCCGGTTGGTGCGGCGGTTCGTGGAGTCGCACAGCGAGTGGCTGCAGACGACGGTCTCCGAGACGGAGGCCCGCTACCAAGCGGAGCTGGACCGGAGATTCCGCGCGGGGGCCGAAGTCGAGTTCCAGGGGCGCCGACTCCAACTCGTGATCGAGTCAGGAGGCGCCCGACGCAGGGTGCGCGAAGGTGCGGAGGGGACCCTGATCGTGCAACTGCCCGAGGGCACTGGTTCCGGATTGGACCAGCCCGTTCGAGAGGTCGAGCGACTTCGGCTCGAAGCCACCCGTGAGGCCGTCGAGGCCTGGCTCAAGCGGCAGGCACGGCTCGAATTGCTGCGGGTGGCGCCGATCCATCTCGGACGGCTCGGCGTCGAAGCCAAGAGTCTGCGCCTCGGCAACAACCGTCGCGCCTGGGGGACCTGCAGCGGTCGGGGGATCGTGCGGGTGCACTGGCGCCTCATCGAGGCGGCACCGGAGCTCATGGAGTACGTCGTTGCCCACGAAGTGGCTCACCTCGTGGTCCCCGATCACTCGCCGCGGTTCTGGGAGACGCTGGGGCGCACCCTGCCGGATTGGCGGGAGCGCAAGTTGGCCCTCGAGCGATGGGAGCGAGCCGCCGAGTAGAGAGCGATTCGGCGTTCGGTGGATTCGAACCCGATCAGGGGTCGATGGGTGCGGGGGTAGAGGTAGACTCGGGCTGTGACCCTGGCTGAACTCCTGACGACCTGCTACGCCTGGCTCGATGGCCATGCTCTGCCGGTACTGATCGCGGCGGCGGTGATCCCCACTCTGGGCATGATCGGGGCTTGGCTGGGACGTGGTGGACGCAGTGATCGCGACGGCCGGCTGGTGGCCGACGCGACCCTCTGGTTTGCGGTCGCCGTCTGCGCTGCCGAGATCCTCGGCCTGGCGCTGGCGCAGTGGGGGTTCGAGAAGGGACCCCTGGATGCCAACCTTCTGCTACTACTCGCCGGGCCGGTGGCTCTCGCGGTGAGTCTGCTCGGAATTCGCGCTATCTACCCGCTCTCGGAACTCGCCTCCACCCAGACCCTGCGGGACGTTGGCCTCTTCGGCGGAGCGGTGGTCGGGGTCTTCTGGCTGTTCAGCAAGTTCCGGGGCTGGGGCATCGTCTTCTTCGGCGGGATGCTCCAGCTCCTCGTCCTGCTCCTCCTCGTGGCCTGGCTGCTGCGGTTCCTCTACCGTCGCATGCGGCAGTAGCCCCCTGGTTAGACCGGCTCACCGAGCAGGCCGAGCAGGCGCTGCATGTGCCCGGCCAGGGCCTCGTCCGTCTCTGCCTCCGCCACCAGGCGAAGGTAGGGCTCGGTGTTGGAGGGGCGGACGTTGAACCACCAATCGTCGTAGGTCACGGTCACGCCGTCGAGCCAGTCGACCTCGCCGTCGGAGAACTCCTCGGCGAGACGTTCCATCATCGCCTGCTTCTCCTCGATGCGGAAGTTGGTCTCGGGGCTCTTGGCGTAGCGCCGCAGCGGAGCCACGATCTCGGAGATCGGTTTCTGCTCCTCCCAGAGGATGTTGAGGATCTCGACCACCGCCAGCACCGCGCAGTCGGCGAAGTGGTTCTCGCGGAAGTAGTAGTGACCGGCGAGTTCGCCTCCGAAGGCGGCGTCGGTCTTCCGCATGGTGGCCTTGATGAAGGAGTGTCCGACCCGTTCGCGCTGCGGCACGCCGCCCTTCTCGCGGACGTACTCGGCCACTGCGCGCGACGACCGTAGGTCGTAGATCACGTGTGCGCCGGGCCGCGCCTTGAGCAGTTCGCCGCCGATCAGGGCGGTCGCCAGGTCGCTACCGATCGGTTCGCCGGTCTCCTCGACGAAGGCGGAACGATCGGCATCTCCGTCGAAGGAGACTCCGAGATCGGCGCCCTCGCGGGCGATGGCGTCGGCCAGGTCCTGTAGATTCTCGAGTTTGAGGGGGTTCGCTTCGTGGTTCGGGAAAGAACCGTCGAGCTCGAAGTAGAGCTTCACGAGGTCGATGCCCATCCGCTCCAACAGCGGTTCGTAGATCGTGCCCATGCCGTTGGCGGCGTCGACGACGACCTTGAGGCGCTTGGCTCCTTCGGGCCGGTGGAGGTGGGACAGTACGAACTCGTGGTACTGCTCCGTCACGTTGGCAGTGCTCACCGTACCCGGTGTGGCGGCGGTCGGGAGATCCCCGGCGGCGACCTTGGCTTCCATCAGGGCGATGCCGTGGTCTCCCGAGACGGGGCGGGCATCGTCTAGGCTGAACTTCAGGCCGTTGTACTCCGCCGGGTTGTGGCTGGCGGTGACCTGGACGCCGCCGGCGGTCCCGAGGGTGCCGACGGCGAAGTAGTTCATCGGCGTGGTGGCGAGCCCGATGTCGATCACGTCGAGTCCCGCCGTCGTCAGCCCCCGGATCAGGGCTGCCTTCAGCGGCTGGCTGTGGTCGCGCATGTCGTTTGACACTACGATCTGCTTGCCGTGTGGGAAGCCTTCGTGGTCGAGCACGTGCCAGAAGGCACGACCGATCTGCTCGGCCAGCTCCTCGTTGAGTTGCGACGGGTAGAGGCCGCGGACGTCGTACGCTTTGAAGATACCTGCCATGGGATCGGACTCCTTCGCGTCAGCCGACGCGTTCGAGGGTGAAGGCGAAGGCCTGGCCGTCGATGACGGATTCGGACCAGCTGCCTTCGGAATCGTTTGGGGGTGTCGGGTTGCGATGCAGCGAGATGGTCAGGGTCTCGCCGCAGATCCAGGTCCGCCAGGGGTCGATGGCGGCTTCCAGTTTGTCGTGGGCGTGGTAGCGCACCTCGATGCGGTCGGCGTAGTCGAGGTCGGCCTCCTTGCGCGCTGTCTGGATCCGGTTGACGACCTCGCGGGCCCAGCCTTCGGCCACCAGTTCCGGGGTCAACTCGGTGTCGAGTGCGACCAGGAGTTCGGAGTCGCCCTGGGTGGCCATGCCGGGCCGTTCCTCGAGCCGCACCTCTACCTCGTCGCGTGACAGGGTGACCGCCGTGCCGTCGAGATCGATTTCGATCGAACCGTCGCGTTCGAGGGCCGCGGCCAGTTCGTCGCCGTCGGCGGCCGACAGGGCACTCTGAACCAGGCGCATCTGCTTGCCGAAGCGGGGACCGAGGCGCGGGAAGATGGGCCGGACCTCGTGGGACACGTAGGCAGAGCGATC
>JAUIDB010000009.1 GCA_030429235.1 Thermoanaerobaculia bacterium
GGTCAGCCCGTCGGCCTCGAGGACGGTCTCGTCACCGTCGAGAGCGCAGGAACCGACACAGGCGATCCGCCCATCTTCGATCACGATCGAGCCGGTCTCGATGACCCCGGACGGCCCCAGGGTCACTAGGCTGGCTCCGGTCAAGGCCAGGCGGCCTTCGGGGCGGAGCCGTGGGACCGACAGCTCGATCGGCCACTCGGTGGTCGCCTCTTCGGTGTCGTCGGCCTGTAGGGCGACTTCGACGTGCAGGGGACCGTCACCGAACTCCAATGTCTCCGCGTCGAGGAAGCGGGGGTAGAAACCACCCTCCGTGCTCACCCGCCGGCTCGGTACGGGGCCACCCTCCAGTTCGAGCTCGAGGACCTCGGCCCGCGATCGAAAGAGTGGCAGCTGGGCGACGTAGACCTCGTTGGCACTCTGAGCCGCCACGTGCCCGCCATCGGGGGAGATCACCAGCTCCTCGGCGTACTGAAGACGCACGTGTTCGCGGCGGTTCTCACCTTCGAGGTCGACCGAGACCAGAACCCCGACGTCTTCCTGGATCTCGTTGAAGTACAAGCGACCGTGCGGACCCCAGGAGGGCCGGGGCGGCATGATGCGAGTATCCTGCATCGCTGGTGTGCGCGCGAGCACTCGGAGCGTGCCACCGGTCGGCGGGAGGAGCCCGACGTCCCACCATTCGTTGCGGGTCAGTCCGCGGCCCCGGAAGGTGGCGCCGGAACCGCGGACGACGGCGAGGGCGGAGCCGTCCGGCCGCCAGGTGGGGTGTAGGTACTCCCCCGGCTCTTCGGTCAGCTGGCGGTGCTGCTTCGTGGCGACATCCCACACCCACACGTGGCCCTCGTCCGGCTGTCCCCATCGCGTATAGGCCAGCGAGCGGCCGTCCGGCGACCAGGAAGGCGTAGCTTCGAAGGCGCCACCGCCGCGCGTCGTCGGTGCGTCCGAAGTGATGCGCTGCGGCTTGCGGCCCTGGCGGGCGACCCAGACCCGGCCCGCGGCTTCGAAGGCCAGTCGCTTGCCGTCGGGTGAGCGGGTCTGCCAGCGAGCAAAGCGGATGGCGGCCGGGCCATCACCGATCGTGACCTCGGGCTGGGCCGGTTCGGAGAGCGTGCGACGCACCTGGGCGCGGAAGGGAATGTCGTGCGCCTCGAGACTGTCGAGATCGAGCCGAACCAGTTTGCCATTGCGCGACAGCACCAGTCCCGAACCGTCGGGCAGCCAGGCGTAGTTGGGAAGGTCGGTCTGGGCCTTGCCACCCTCGGAGATATCGATCTCGATCGGATCGAGGGCCAGTCGCTCGGTGCCGCTGGCGAGGTCGCGCAGCCAGAGAGCATTTCGGGGACCGAAGAGGTGACCGCGGTACTCGATCGTGCCATCTGGGATGCGGCGGGCGAAGGCCAGCGTCTGTCCATCGGGCGAGATGCGGGGGGCCACCGCACTGCCGCTCGACCCGCGATCCTGTGAGGCGTTGGTCCCGGCGGTGATGTCGATCTCTTCACCGGTTTCCAGGTCGAGCCGGCGCACCTGGACGCCTCCTCCGAGCAGGTCCTGGCGGCGCGACGCCGTGTGCTGGTAATAGAGGTACCGACCGTCCTTGGAGAAGCCGGGGGCCGTCAGGCCGCTTCCCTCGCTCACCAGGACGATCCCCTTGCCGCCGTCGACGTGGGCCATGCGGAGGTCGGACTTCGGCCAGCTTCCCGGTCTCCAACTGACGTGCCGAAACCCGATCCAATCGCCCGAGGGATGCCAAGTAGGCTCGGCGGCGCGGGTGGTCTTACCCGAGGTCAAGGCGCGCGGCTCGCTGCCATTGCTCTCCATGACCCAGAGCGCATCTTGCCCGGCTCGGTCAGAAATGAAGGCGATCTGTCGACCGTCTGGGGAGATGACGGGCAGAGAGTTGATCGCCACGCCGCTGTCCTGGGTCAGGCACTCAGCTTCGCCACCCTCGATATCGAGTCGGTAGATCTGCCCGAGCAGGTCGAAAACGAGCCAGGTTCCATCCGGAGAGACGTCGACCGACATCCAGGTTCCCTGGTCGACCTCGAAGTCGATTTCGCGGAGGGCCTCGCCGTGGGCGGCGGTGACATCCCACTTCTCCGGCTCCTGCTTCTCCTCCGCCGGGGGCGTGTCCGTCTCCTTCGCAGGCTCCTCTTGCGCTCCCAGCGGCCAGGAACCGACGAGCAACACCAACCACCAACCCAGACTCTTTCGCATCACATCTCCTTGCAGACCGTGCCGTACTCTACCGCGGCACCGCTTGGCGCTCGTGGCCTCCCTCAGGGCGCATCGAGAACGAGGCGCACGCTGGCCTCGTAGGATCGCCCACACCCAGTACGGAAAAAGTGGCTCCCGGGTTGTCAGGAGGGCGGCTCGGCGCCGCCGGTGGTGGTTTCAGGGTGCAGGCAGAAGGACCACGGTGACGGTCGATTCGGTGGTCTCGATCCGGGCGGGTTCGAACTCGGCCTGGAGGCCGGAACCGACCAACTCGATCCGGTCCCCAGCCTGCTTTGGTTCGAACTCGGCCACTCCGAGGATCTCGACCCGCTGCACTCCGTTGAACAGGGGGTGCTCCCCGGCGGCCACCGTCAGCAGCGTGAGGTCGATCCCCTCGCCGTCGACGGCCGTCACACTGCCGTGGTCGTTGCCCAGCTTCAGCATCCTCGAATGCAGCAGGCCACCGTCGACCACTTCGACGTTGAGGGGATCGAACCCCTGGGGCCAGAGTGGTGTTTCGGGAGCCGCGACCAGCACCAGACGCAAGCCGGGATCCGCATCGAATTTGGCACGTCGGGTTTCCCGGTCCTGGCTGACCTTCCGGGCGTCGCGCCGCGCCCGGTGCTCCAGAACCTCGACTTCCGTGGCGGAGAGTGCACACGGATCGGCCTCGGCCACGGCTTCGGTAAGGAGTTCATGGAGCGGTCGGGTGTCGTCGGCTTCGAGTACTTCCTTCCACCCGGGCCGGAGCTGATCGAGTAGCAGCCCCAGCGCCGGGCCCACGGTGTAGAACCGCGTGCGCAAGGCGGTGGCGTCGAAGCCGGCCTCCGGGAAGTCGAGGTGGCTGTCACCGAGAGCTCGAAGCTGCACGTACTGGGCGAGTCCCTCGTTCCACTCGTTGCCGATCTCGTAGGCCTGAAACCGTGGGTCGAGTTCCGCGAAACGTCGGGCCCGGGCCTCCAGGCCGGCTCGGCTCCAGCAAGCTCGGTCGACGTCGTTCTCGGCGCTCACGGCTCGACGCAGCAATTCGGTCTCCTGGCGGCGCCAGGAGAGTTGATCGGGATCGGAGTACGGGTAGAGGAAGAGCTCCCCCTCGTTTGCGACCCACCCCGGGTGCCGAGCGCGCTGGAAGACGTGGAAGCCTTCGTGCAGCGCCACCGCGGCCAACGTCGGTACCGAACCACGACTGCTCTCGGCGAGGAGGGTCGCGGTCGCCTGGCCGTCGATGTCGGCGCTGGAGTTCGAGGTGACCGCCGGGTGGCGCCCGGGGTACCGATAGACCGGTGCCATGGACGGGGCGACCGGTTCGAAGTCGCTCCCGGGTGCGGGGTGACGGAAGAGGTAGGTCGCTTCTCCGGTGTAGATCGCGAGGGGAATCGCGACCGGGTCGTAGTGGGGCCAGAACTTGTGGTGGGCAGCCAGGCGCCGAACCTCCTGTTCGATGGCCTGGGCTCTCTCGAACTCGGCGTTAGACGGTTCGGCCGCGAGGTTACCGGCGCCGGCCGCCAGGGCGAGGAGCAGGATCTTGGCGATCCGATCGAGTCGGTGGTTCATGCCACGAGACTAGCAAACGAAGCGGTCGGGGTTGAGCCTCCGTGGTCTCCCCCTGGATCCTTCTCCGGACAGAGGGTCCACTTCTCGCCCAGGAAGCGGCCTCCTCGTTTGTCGAGAGGTGGAGGATGCCGGCCGAGCCAACTGGGATCGGACCAGACGACTCGGCAACCCCGCGGCCCGAGAGCTAACGGGTGGGCTCGGACTCGGGGTCGGGGACGACGCGACGAGCGAGTTCCAGCAGGTCGAGGGCGGGACGGATGGAGGCCGAGTGTGAGTCCTGGTCGAGGTCGGCCCAGAGGGACTCGACGAGATCCCAGCTCGCGATTCCGCGCTCCGGCGAGTCGCGCAGGATCATCGCCGTGGTCGCGAGACCAGCGGCCAGACGAAAACCGGGGCTCATCGTGAGACTCTCCTCGTTCGCGGCAGGGACGATCCGTTCGATCAGCCGGCTGGGACCACCGAGCGGGGGTTGATAACGAAGCCGAACGACCATCAGTTCGTCGCGGTAGGAGGCCCGTCGGGGCTTGGCGGGCCGCTGGTAGCGGAGGGAACGCCGAGTTGCCGCTTCCGACGGGGGAGCCAGTCCGCTGGGCACGACTTCGTAGAGGGCGGTGACGGTGTGACCGGCGCCGATCTCGCCTCCATCCCGGTCGTCGTCGTCGAAGTCCTCGTCCGGCATGAGTCGGTTCTCGTAGCCGAGCAGACGGTAGCTCGCCACCCGGGCCGGGTTGAATTCGGCTTGAATCTTCACCTGCTTTGCAATCGTCACCAACGTGCCGTCGACCTGCTCGACCAATATCTTCCGGGCCTCGGCGAGCGAATCGATGTAGGCGTAGTTGCCGTCGCCGCTCTGGGAGAGGTCCTCGAGCAGGTCGTCCTTGTAGTTGCCCATGCCGAAGCCGAGTACCGTCAGGGAGACCCCGGCTTTCGCCTCGTCGGCCACCCGTTGCTTCAGGGCCGAGCGATCGGTGATCCCGACGTTCCAGTCGCCGTCGGTGGCCAGGATAACGCGGTTGATACCGCCCGAGACGAGCTGTTCGCGGGCGAGTCGGTAGGCGAGTTCGATCCCTTCGCCGCCGTTGGTCGAGCCGCCGGCTGCGAGCCGGGTGAGGGCGTCGAGGATCGCTCCCCGGTCACTGGCGTCGGTCGGAGGAAGCACCACTCCCGCCGCGCCGGCGTACACCACGATCGCTACGCGATCGCCCTCCTCCAATTGCTCGACCAGCAGCCGCAAGGACCGGATGACCCACGGTAGCTTGTTCTCCTGACTCATCGAGCCCGAGACGTCGAGTAGAAAGACCAGATTGGCCTGCGGGCGCTCGCTGGGAGCGAGGCTCTGACCTCGTAGCCCGATGCGGACCAGTCGGTGCTCGGGTTGCCAGGGTGCCGACGCCACGTCGACGGTTGCCGAGAAGGGCTCCTCGCCCTCTGGTTCGGGATAGCCGTAGGCCTGGTTGAAGTAGTTGAGCAGTTCTTCGAGACGCACCGCATCCCGGGGCGGACGTTGGCCTTCGCTGAGGAAACGTCGGACGTTGGCGAACGATGCCGTGTCGACGTCGGTGGCGAAGGTCGAGAGCGGGTAGTCGTGGGGATCGCGGAAGCGGTTCTCGTCGATGGGGTCGTACGACTCGGTGTCGAAGTCCATCCGGTACCAGCCGGTTGGTGGCTGGCGAGCGGTGGGTGCGTTGGCCCGGACGCGGAAGTTCCGGGGTCTGACACGAGGGTGCTCGGCGGTGACCACGATCGCCTCGGTGAACTGGGTCGACAACGTGCCGTGGAGGGTCTCGGTGCGACCGACCTCGATGGTGACCTGGTAGACATAGGTGGAGAATCCGTCCAACTCGAAGCGGACTTCGTACCGACCCGGGGGCAAGAGGAATCGGTAGGAGCCTCCCGCATCGGTGGTTGCGGAGCGCTCGAACGACCGCTCGCTGGAGTTGTCCAACGAGGTGACCGTGACGGTGACTCCGGGGAGAGCCTGGCCCATCTCGTCGCTGGCCGAGCCGCGCAGGACTCCGGACCCACTGGCGAGAGCAGCGGCGGCGAGCACGACCAGGATCAGGAAGGCCAGCCCGGCCCTCCCTAGCCGTTGGATTCCGCCAGGCCTGGGACGCAGGGTCGCCTCTTCGACGGTGCAGGGGAGTAGGAACATGGTGACCTCCTTTGGTTGCCTCGTCCTGGTTCAAGGATCAGGCCAATGCGGGAGCATCGTGCCGTCAAAGTCGAGGGTCACCGCAGGCAAGTTCAGCGAATCCAGAGATTTGGCGGTCGGGTGGCGATGCGCGGCTGGCTCACCTCGCGAGGCACCCTGTAGGCGGATTTCAATTTTCTGGAACGACGAAAACCAGAAAGTCGAAGATCGCGGGGTTGGAGTCGTCGATCGGCCAGGGGGCGGGTCGTACTCCCTCCGAGCCCAGCGCCCTTGTCGTTGAGCTCGATCGTGGCCTCGCCTACTGCCCGGTGAGTTCTTCCAGAATCCCTTCCGCCATCTCGGCCTCGAAGGAACCGGGCTGGAGCCGGAGCACGCGTCGGAGGTCCGGAACGATCGAGTGATCGAGCTGCGGCACCATGAGGGTCAGGGTGTAGACGGCCAGCGTACTCACCCGCTCGGTAGGGGCGTCCATCACTTCGGCGTCGTTGAAGAGGGCGTCGTAGAAGAGATAGCGGCGGATGACGGGAATCATCTCAGGGTCCCAGGGGGCGGCGAGTGCGCCCAGTGCGACCCGTCTCGGGGCTTCTGGTCGCTTCTCGCGCTCCAGGTCGGCGGCCTCCTGGACCTCGGCCTCGTCCCACCCGTGCCGTTCGCCAAAACCGAACCCGATCTGCGCCGAGGCGAACGGTTGGTGCTCTCGTTGGGCCAGTTCCAAGACGAACTCGATGCGGGCGGCGGGAGGCAGCTCGTGGAATCGCCCAAGCGCGGCCAGCGTGGCCGCGGCCGCGAACCGTCGTTCCAGCTGGTCTTGTGCGGCGACCCAATCGGAATCGGCGATGGCCGAGAGATCGGATTCGTGCCGCCCCGCCGGCAACTCCGGTAGCAGGCAACTGATCTCGAACAGGAGCCAGGCATCTCCGCCCGGGGCGGTGCCCCAGGTCTTCAGGGTCTGGCACGTCGGGTTGGCGTCGGTCAGCCAGGCGTCCAAGACAACCCGAGGATCGGCTTCGTTCTCTGCCGGTAGGGCCGAGGCCCACCACAGGATGCAGAGCAAGCAAAGCGACCACAGTCTCGACGGCGGGGACGGGTCACAACAGTCCATAGACCGAGCCTAGCGCACCATGGGCCAGGGGTTGGTGGAGAGACACTCGAGGCCACCAGACCAGTTGGCTCACGGCCTCTTTCGAGTCGGGCAGTTCCGGGTTTCCGATCCCAGCGAGCCGGCCGCGGTTCGGTGGCGGGGGACTGACAGGGACTCAGAAGAAGTGGCCCCTGCGGTCGACACGCGGGACGTCTGTCAGCTGGTGGACACATTCGCAGACGACGGTGCAGGAGTGCTTCGACCCATTGCCGGCACCGTTCGCGTCTCGGGTTCGGCGGACCTGGTGTCAGGCCGATCGAGTATCCCCTCGAGCAGCGGCAGCATGAGGGCCAACCGTTGTGAGCGAATGACCAGATCCCAAAGGGGCTCGAACTTCTTCCAGCCGGCGGCGTAGAGGAATCTCCGAACTCGGTGGGCCGTTGCCCCGCCGACCCGGGCGGCGCGGGCGAGGTTCGACCAACGGTAGAACTCCCGGTAGGCCTTCCAGTAGCCCAGCTCCAGGGTCTCGGGACTCATGTGGCGCGGTTCGAACACGGCGTGGCGCGTGTCGTAGCGTCGCCAGTCGCGATGCCGCAGACGCCCTTCGGCGGCGATCCGGGCGAAGTACTGGGTGCCGGGGTACGGCGTCGCGATATGGAAGGTGGCGGTGGTGAGCCCTACCGAAACCGCCCAGTCGACGGTCCTCTCGAAGACGTCGGTGCGGTCGTCGTCGAGGCCGAACACGAAGCTGCCGTTGATGGCGATCCCGAGGTCGTGCAACCGGGAGATGGCCGCTCGGTAGTTCGACTTGAGGTTCTGACGCTTGTTGCTCCGTTCCAGATTGGCGGCCGAGAGGCTCTCGAAGCCGATGAAGACGCTGCGCAGACCCGCTGCGGCGGCGAGCTCGATCGTATCGTCGCGCAGGATCGCGTCGAGCGTGGAGGCTCCCTGGAACAGGCGCTTCATACCTCGAAGGCCAACAAACAGTTCGCGGGCGAAGCGTCGGTGGCCGAGCAGGTGGTCGTCCAGGAAGTACAGGTGGCGTCCCGGCAGGCGCTCGATCTCCGCCAGGGCCTCGTCCACTGCCTGGGTGTAGAAGCCACGGCCACCCTGGAAGAATGCGTCCTTGTAGCAGAAGTCGCAGTGGTGGGGGCACCCCCGGCTGACGACGAGGGAGTTGGGGACCAGATAGCGCCGCCGGCGAATCAGGTCTCGCCGCACCGGAGGAACGCCGATCAGGCTTCGGGTGCGACCGGTGTACCGGGGCTGCAGCTGGCCGCGGCGAGCGTGAGCCAGCAGCTGCGGGAAGACCTCCTCCCCAGGTCCGAGACAGATCGCGTCGGCGTGTCGGCTGGCCTCCTCGGGCAGCGAAGTGACGTGCAGCCCACCGAGCGCCACCAGGCTGCCGCGGGCCCGGTAGAGATCGGCGATCTCGTAGGCTCGGTGAGCGTTGGTGATGTAGACCTGAATGACCACCAACTCGGGATCGTCGTCGAAGCGCAGCGTCTCGACATGTTCGTCCACCAACGTCAGATCGTCGGTGGGCTCGCAGTAGCCAGCGAGGGTCGCGAGACCGAGGGGAGGAAAGAGGGAATACTTGATCGGGCGGAAGAAGGGACTGGTCGCCTCGGTCAGGGCCGGCAGGATGAACTTGATGCGCATGCGATCAAGGTACTGCCCAGTTGTGGCTCGAAACGGGCGACTTCGAGGCAGACTCGGCCTCCCCCGAGACCTCGCCACGAACCAACCAGTACCCTGGGCTCTTACCGATGCGGACTCACCTCACCAGCGATAGGTCACACCGATGCTGGCTTCCCTCTGCCACAGCACTCCATCGAGGCGTGCCGGCAGATCATGCCACCAGGCGCGAGCCTCGAGGCGCAGGTCGAGGTGGTTGCTGAGCGCGACCTTGAGGCCGCCGGCCAGGCTCCCCGAGAGGACCTCTTCGTCTACCGGCCTGGGTACGGCGTGCACGACCAGAGGCAGGTGGTAGGCACCGACCGAAGAGTCGAAGCTCGTCACTCCCGCGGTCAGGGCGCCGAAGGGACGCAGTCGGTCGTGGCCCCAGGTACGAAGGACCCCGATCTGCGCCGTCGACCAGTCGTAGGTGCCCTGATCGACGATGTCCGGAAACTCGGAGCGAAACTCGAAATCCCCGTCCTGTTCGGTGTAGAGGAGTTCGATGGCCCATAGGGGGGAGATCGGAAGATCGAGAATCAGGGTGAACCGCGCCTGGTCGTCTTCGGTGAAGACCTCGGCGGTGACGCAAGGCGTGGTGACACAGTCGACCATGGGTGAGTGGGCTTCCGTGGTGAAGGTCGGACCGCCACTTCGGTGACCGACGGAGAGGGTGAGCTCGGGACCGTCGGCAGCGGCGACTGGGGCCCAGGACACGAGGCCCAGTAGAAGAATCGTGGTGCGTGGTCGAATCATGGTGGCTCTCCTCGAAGCCGAGGCCGCGGAATGTGGCCCCGCACCTTGCGAGTAGGGCAAGAGGCGTGCCACCAGGGTTCTGGGGCTGCTGGTCCAGAACGGCTGGCGACCCGACCGGGGGCTGTGGGTGGAGCCTGTCGGACTCTCCGGACAGGTGTCTTGGAGAACCGACGCTCCTGGAGAGTGGGCAGCCGGACCCTCGGGCACCACGGTCAGTGGGCGCCAACTGTGGTGCCCATGCCGTGACGACTTGCCTACGGTCTAGCCAGAAATGCGTTGGGGTCCCCCTCGACTTCGTCCCAGAACTTGACATTGGCTTGACGCAGCAGGGGGAACGGAAGCACCCCGCCGACCATGACGAACACGAAGTCGTTGGGGATCTCCAGGGTGTCTCCCTCTTGCTCCAGGAGGACCGACTCGGGTCGGATCTCCACCACCTGGGAGGAAAGGTACAGGGTGATCCGTCCCCGCTTGGTGAGTCGTTCGAGAGCTTCCCGGTTCTTGGACTTGATCCGGAAGATCTTGTCTCGGCGGTAGGAAATGGCGACTTCGTTCCCTGGTTGTCGGGCGAGTCCCATGGCAGCTTCTACCGCGCTGTCGCCACCACCCACACAGAGGATCCGCAGCCGGCGATACTGCTCCGCGTCGCGAACCTGGTAGAGGACCTTCTCGAGCTGTTCGCCGGGAACTCCGAGTTTCCGCGGTGTTCCGCGGCGACCCAGGGCCAGGAGAACTCGACGCGAGACGAACTTCTGGTCGGTGGTCGACAGTTGCAATCGCTCGGGGGCCTCGCGGTCGGCGCCCAGTACTTCGATCGAGATCACTCGTTGGCCGTAGCGAATGGGGAGGCGGTAGCTCTCTACTACCTCCTCGAAGATCTCCAGAAGCTCTTCCTTGCTGTACTCGCCCTTCTCCAGCGGGCCGTATTGCGGAAGTACCACGGGTTGCGTGTGGGTGAGTTTGCGCCGAGGGTACTGATAGACGGTTCCTCCGAGGTCCTCTTGCTGTTCCAACACAAGAAAGTTGAGCCCCTGGGCTTGGGCGGCCAGCGCCGCACTCAGGCCGGCTGGGCCGGCGCCGACGATGAGGAGATCGGGCATCGATTCTTCGGGAGGAGATCCATCGTCAGCGATCTCCTGGGCGATGGCCTCCACGGCTCGAGCTCCCTGATCGATGGCATTGCGGACCAACGCCAGGCCACCGAGTTCCCCGGCGATGTAGAGGCCTGGGACGGTGGTTTCGAGGTTGCGCGACATGACCGGGACGTCGGATCTGCCTCGCAAGTCGCCGACGGCCAACTCGATGGCGCCTACGGGGCAGGCCTTCTCGCACTGCCCGATCCCGATGCAACGGGCTCCGTTGACCACCACCGCCAGACCGCCGACCAGTCCGAGCACGTCCTTTTCCGGGCAGGCCTTGACGCAACCGCCGCAGCCGATGCAGATGCTCGGGTCGACGTAGGGATAGAGCATCGAAGGCCGGTGGATGCCGAGCTCTCGTGCCTCCTCCACTCGGCGCCGCTCCTTTCGATCGCGCCGGCGGAAAGCGACGAAGTACCCTCCGACGATGGTCAGGAAGAGGAGCAGCGACGCGGTCCAGATCAGCGTGTCGATGTTCACTCGGACCCTCCGTTGCCATGACAGTCGAGGCATTCTCGACCGGTGGGCCGGTAGCGGACGAAGGTCGAGTCGCCGGCGACTTCGGTGGGATGGCAGGTACGGCAGGGGACTGCGCGGTGCGCGCCGACGAGCAGGTAGACGTCCCGATGGTCGAATCTGGACGGCTCCCAGGAATCGGAGTCGTGGCAGCGAGCGCAAGGGTTCGGTTCCTCGGCGGTGCCGAATTGCCCCTGGTGCGGACTGTCGTGGCACGCTCGGCAGTCGGCGCGGGCGGTGGAGAATCCGACTCTTTTCAGGTCCGCTCCCGCGGTGCTCTCGCGGTGACATTGGAGACACGAGACGTCGGCGTGCCGACCCTCCAGGAAGAACCCTGTGCTCGCGTGATCGAACGCCACCTCGGACCACCGAACCGGAGAGTGGCAGGTCTCGCAGCCGTTCGGCAAGGCTCGCACCGATTTGTCGTGGGGGTTGCGATGGCAGGATTCACACGACGACGAAGCAAAGCGGAACTGCAACAGCTGACGCGTTCGGGGTGCTCTCGCCAGACCGGCTCGCACCAGGCTGTCCGCCGGAACTCGTCGATGGCATTCGACGCAGGGGACGTTTCGGTGCGCACCCTCGAGCGAGAAGCCCGTCGTCTCGTGATCGTCCTGGTCGAAGAGAGACGGTTCGAAACCCGCGACGTCGTGGCAGCTGTCACAGCCGCGACCCTCCTGTGAGAGTTGGCCCGCATGGGGATCCCGGTGGCAGGTCTCACAGCGGTCGAAGCGCTCCGAAGAGAACGAACGCGTCAGGGATTCGCCGTGGCAGGCCACGCAGGCCACCGATCGGTGGCGCCCCCGCAGAGGATACCGAGTGCGGTCGTGATCGAAGCCGGTCGTCTCGGTCCGGTCCCATCCGTCGGTCGAGTGGCAGTTGGCGCAGGTGCCTTCGAGGCGCCCCTGGTGCGGGTCCTGGTGGCAATCGGCGCAGGTTTCAGCGGCCAGGCCACGGTACTGCACGTCGCCCCCGGCCCGGGGCTGGTGGCAGTCGCTGCAGCTGACGTCGCGGTGGAGCCCGGTGAGCGGAAACCCGGTCTGCTGATGATCGAATCGTTCAGCCCCTCTCCACTCTTGCAGACCATGACAGGACGAGCAGGTTGTCGACTCGAACTGGCCGGCGTGCGGATCGGCGTGGCAGGAGGAGCACTCACTGCCTAGCCCCAGGAAGGTTCGCTTCAGGTCGATTCCCTCGGCGAGCAGCGGGGCGGGTCGGGGAATGTGTTCGGGCTGGTGGCACGAGCGGCAGGCCACTCCACGATGGCTCGCTTCGAGCGGGTAGCCGGTCTGGGAATGGTCGAACGTCTCCATGCCTTCCTCGCCCCACCAGACGAGAGCGAAGTCGCGCCCGTGGTGCTCGATGTGGCAGCGCTCGCAGGCGGTGTCCACGGTGCGGGCGTGGAGACCCTGGCCGGCCGAGATGCGACTCGAGAGCACCTGGTGACAGGAGAGACAGAGGTCCCGATCGACCCCTCGTCCAGAGCTGTGACAGCTGAGACACTGGTCGCTACCGTCGAGTTCCCGGTGCGCCGCCGACAGTTCACCCGGAGAGATTTGCCCCTGGGTCGGCTGGGCAAGCCCGGCGACCAATCCGCAGAGGATCGCGGTTCCGAGGAAGCGCCCGGTGAGTCGCTTCAACGACCCACCCAGCCGTAGCCGGTCATCAGCGCCACGCCGATGTGGACGGCCATGAACAGGTACATCAGCAGGGCGAAGGGTTTGTGGAAGACGTGCCAGTAGTGGAAGAGCTGTCGAACTCGATCCCAGAGAGCCAGGCGCAGGTGCAGTTTCACTTTGCGTTCCACGAGTTTCCGAACGTCTCGGCGTAGGCGGCTCTCTCCCGTGAGTTCCTTCCATCGACGGGTCAGTCTACGCCGGAGAAGAAGGGGGCCGATCAGCAGAGAGCCGAGCAGCACCACTGCGTTTCTGCGGCGCATGCGGTCCAGCGCCAGTGCTTCGAGTTCCCCGATCTGCTGCTCGGAGAGCCCGAGTTCGAGGGACAGTCGCTTGGCGAGTCTCGCGTCCTCGGCCTCGACCTCGGCCTGGGTGAGTTCATCCCCGGCGGAGGTCCGCGGAATCTGGCGATAGAGAAAGCGCCCGAGTACGCCACTCGAAGCCACCAGGACCATCGACCAGAAGCTGAGGGCCACCAGCCCGCCGACTTTGAACGAGCTATGCAGCAGGACGAAGAGCGGACCGAAGACGCCCAGCAGAATGTGGTAGTCGAGCCAGACGCCCACCGGCCCGAGTCGTCGCAGGAGTCGAACCCGCTTGCGAAGCGAGTAGGCGAGCATCACCACCATCATCGACGCCCCGGCGATCCCGAAGAGCAGGCCGAGATCACCGCCCGGCTTCAGGCTCCAGTACATCTCGTGCCGTGGCCTCTGCGCCAACGGCAAGGTGTAGTAGTCCCATCCCCTGAAAAGGAAGAAGAGGAAGGTGCCGGTACCGGTGAGGTACAGCGATGTCAGAACGATTCGGTGGCCGACTCGCTCCACTCTAGTTCTCGAGTTGCAGGGTGACGATCCCTCCGAGTCTGCCGTCCTGGCGCGCGGAGAGGTCTCCCGGCGTGACCGAGAAGGCGTTGCCATCCTGGTCGAGCTTGGCCTGGATCTGAGCCGTCGCGGTCAACGGCTGTCCCGTCATCGAGTGCTGCGGTCCGAGCAGCAGTTGCATCGGGAACACGGGGTCGTCGACCCGCCGTGCGGCCAGGGGCGGCCCGCCGTCGGGGCCACGGGCCGAGAGGAAGAGGGTCGCCCCAACGGGCGGAGTTGCCCCGGGAGCCAACGAGACGCGGACCAGATAGCCGTCGGGCTGGGCTGCTTCGTCGCGGTGGGTGCCCCGCAGCAGAGCAAAAGTGTTCGACGCGGCCGCTTCGGGAAGCGCGGCCCCCGCCTCCGTCAGGAGTGCTTCGAGTTCGAGGTGACGTCCGCCCGCCGCTTCGAGTCCCCGCTGCCAGGTCTCGGTGGCCGCTTCTGGTAGACCGGCTCGCCGCTGAGCCCGCCCCAGGGTGACGAGAGCCCCGACGTGGTTCGGGTAGTCGACGAGCAAGCGTTGGAGGAGGTCGATGGAGCGACCCGCTTGCCCCATCTGGAGTCGGACCACACCCTGAACGTACAGGCCGTCGGGGTCATTCGGCGAGGCCTGCAGCAGGGTCTGGGCTTGCTCGAAGGCCTCGACGAAGCGACCTTCCGACAACAAGAACAGAGCGAGTTCCTTGCGTCCGTTGACGTTCGAAGGATTCTCCTCCAAAGAAGCACGCAGTCCGCTGATTCGAGGCGGTTCGTCGGAGAGCGGTCCGGGCGGTTGATGAGGAGGAAGGTTCGAGGTGGACTCGGGGATCGTGGCTGTCGCCGGAGACGGAGGGAGGGCGGCCGAGGGGGCGGTCCGGGGGGGCGCCACGGGGGAGGACTCTGGAGCGGCCCAGTTGACGACCGTCGCGATGATGACACCGGTCGCCACTCCTGCGAAGAAGCCGATGGCTCCGGGCTTGGGAGTCAGTCTCAGGGGCCCGCTGCTGTCCGTGCCCCCCGCCGACTCTGAGTCGATCTCTTCGTTGTCGTCGGTTGGTCGTGGCCGCTGCAACCAGAGGAGGGCGATGACGACTGCGAGGCAGGTGCCGGCGGCCAGGAATGGCCAGTTGTTCCAGATCATAGTCTTCTCTCGAGGCCGTCGCGGATCGTCGCACGCGCCGGCGGTAGGTACGGGTTCGTCGAAGGGCCGGACGCCATCGCGTCCAGCCTAGAAACGATACCCGAGCTGAACGAAGTAGCGTGAGCCCTCGAAGGTGTCGCCACGGTTCAGTTCGTACTCCATCAAGGCGAAGGTGCGCTTGGGCAAGCGCAGAGTTCCCGAGACCCGGACCCAATCGTCCTTGGCTTCGACTTGGTTGAACGATACGTCGGTCGTCGAAGTACCCACCGTGAGCCCAACGTCATGCCCCTTCTCGAAGTACTTCCGCATTCGGAGTCCGATGCGGGATCCACTCGATGAGTCGCCGTCGAAGGAAGAGTAGTCCGCGCCGAGGAGGAGCCCCCAACCCATGACGTTGCTGTGGTATAGGCTCCCGTTCAGCGTCGTATTGTCCTCGCTGCTGCCCTCACGACGTCGGAGTCCGATCGAACCGGTGAAACGAATCCCGGTGGGTGGCCCCAGGTACAGCGTGAGTCGACTCCCTTCCCGCAGCATGTCGTCGAAACGCTCCTCCGGGGTATCGCGGTTCTCGAGGTCCCGAAACCGGCGCCGCTGGTCGTAGGTCAACGCCACGCGGACGGAGTCGGTGAATTTGTAGGATCCCGACAGCAACAGGTTGGACACCTGGTAGGTTTCGTCGGAGGTATCGCTACGCCAGCCGCTGTGGAAGTCGACGTCGGCCCGCTGGTAGAGAGACCACCGACTGCCGCGGCCCTGTCGACCATAGATCGAGAGGTACTCCCGATTGACGTCGCCATCGTCGTACTCTCCAATCGCTCCGACGAGGAACTCGGCGTAGAACGGTCGGCCTCGTTCACGATTCTCGTAGTGGAAGAAGGCGCCATAGGTGGTCAGGGTACCGTCGAGGCCAAAACTCTCGATGTCCGAGCGAGTGCCATAGAAACCGCCGATGCCGAATCTCGAGCTGATGTGGTACTCGGCCTGCAGGCCGTCGAGATAGTCGAATCCGATCAGCGGTCCGGAAGGGATGCGCCCGAGCCGATAGCTGTAGCGCGAGTCGTCGGGGTCGTAGATCAGTTCCATCTCGTAGAGCCGGTCGGAGCGATCGGTTTCGGTCTGGCGTCCGAGCCGAGTGTCGGAGTCCTGCCGACCCCGGGCGCGTACCCGGAGTTCGTAGTCGCTGCCGGCGATGTTGCGCAGGGTCAGATTGACCCGAAGTGTCGTCTGATCGAGCACCCGAGGGGCGTCTCCGTCGTCTTCGAAGCGTTGAAAGCGGGCGGAGATGCTGCCGCGCAGATCGGTCGTAGGCAGCGCGTCAGAGCTGGCTACGTAGCGGCGTGGGCTCTTGGGGCGAGGGGAAGCAGTCGGCGGCGGGTCGTTGGTTCGGGACTCTGCCTCCAGGGGCAAGGGCACCGCTCGGTCGCCCTCCCGAACAGACTCGAGCGATTCGAGGATGATGCAGGAAGAGGACGAGGACGAGATGAAGGCGATTTCAAGCCGGGCGATCGGTCGTTCCCCTCGCCAGACTCGGAGCTGTTGACCGACGGCGAGATCGGCCTTGCGGCCGGCGTCGAGAAAGACCTTGTCTCCGGCAACCTGAGACACGCGGATGGTCGGGCTGGTGGTCCCCGTGCCCGGGGCCTCGGTGGTCTTCGCGGTGGCACTCTCCTCCTGCCCTACCGCTGGCTGGCCTAGCAACACTGCGAGGATCAAGAGAGTTGCGCCGAGCCGTGGCCTTGCCTGCTTTCGAGAGACGGTCCCGAGAGTCATTCTTCTCCATCCGGGTGACAGGAGTAGCAACTCGCGGTCTGGTAGACGTACCCCGACACATCGTCGTGCTCGTCGTCCATGTCCGGCCGGTTGTGCTCGTGGCAATCGATACAGGAGAAGACCTGGAAGTTCCCGGGGGCGATATGGCAGTCCGAACAGTCGTTCCAGGCGCGCCGGTGGGATCCCGAGTTGATCGGAAAGTCGTGATTGAAGTCGGCGTCGTTCCAGTCCGTCGTGTTGTGGCAGCTCTCGCAGGTGGTGGGGAACCCGGCCGCGGCGTGGTTCGGATCGTTGGTGTTGTTGTAGTCCGCCAGGTGGCAGGAGAAGCAGTCGGACGGGGTGCCGGCATAGCCATCATCGTGACAAGCGATGCAATCGAGTTGACGGTGCGCGCCGTCGAGCACGAAACCCGTCTGGTTGTGACTGAAGCTCGAGGGCTCCCAGCCCACCTGGCTGTGGCAGGTCTCACAGTTGATCGGTAGGCCGGCGTGGACCGGATCCTGGGCCGCGTTGTAGTTGGATTCGTGGCACGAGAAGCAGTCGCTCGGAGTGCCGGCGTAGCCGTCGGCGTGGCACGACTCGCAGGCGACCGCCCGGTGAGATCCCTGCAACGGGAAGCCGGTCTGGTTGTGGTCGAAGTTCGCCGGTTGCCAGCCGTTCTCTCCGTGGCAGTTTTCGCAAGTGGTGGGGAACCCGGAGTGGTCGGGTTCGCTGGCGCCGGCGTAGTCGGACTCGTGGCAGGAGAAGCAGTCGGTGGGGGTGCCGGCGTAGCCGTCGGCGTGGCAGGAGGCGCAGTCGGCGGTGCGGTGGGCACCCTGCAGCAGGAATCCGGTCTGGTTGTGGTCGAAGTTTGCGGGCTGCCATCCGTTCTCGCTGTGGCAACTCTCGCAGGTGGTGGCGAAGCCAGAGTGGTCGGGTTCGCTGGCGCCGGCGTAGTCGGACTCGTGGCAGGAGAAGCAGTCGGTGGGCGTACCGGCGTAGCCGTCGGCGTGGCAGGAGGCACAGTCTGCGGTACGGTGGGCGCCTTGCAGCAGGAATCCGGTCTGGTTGTGGTCGAAGTTTGCGGGCTGCCATCCGTTCTCGCTGTGGCAGCTCTCGCAGGTGGTAGAGAATCCGGAATGGTCCGGGTCGCTGGCGCCGACGTAGTCGGACTCGTGGCAGGAGAAGCAGTCGGTCGGAGTGCCGGCGTAGCCGTCGGTATGACAGGAGGCACAGTCGATGGTGCGGTGGGTCGCCACGAGTGGGAACGCTGTCAGGTTGTGATCGAAGCTCGAGGGCCTCCAGCCGTCTTCGGTATGACAGCTGGCACAGCTCTGCTCGAACCCGGTGTGATCGGGTTCGGCCGCATTCTCGAAGTCCGACTGATGGCACGATGCGCACTGGCTATCGGCTTCCGAGAACACCAGCGAAGGGTGACAACTCCGGCAGGCGGTTTCCTGATGGGAGCCCCTCAGTTCGAACCGAGTCGAGGCATGGTCGAACGGCAGGGGGTCGAGAAGGGGGGTCCAGCCCGCTTCGGAGTGACAGTAGGTGCACCCGATGTCCTGCCGTCCGTGTGGCGACTCTGGAATGTCGGTCGCCCGGGTCGCATTCGGCCCGACGAGGCAGAGGAGCAGCGCGTAGAAACAGGCAAGCGAGAGGGTTCGGTTCGATCTCTCGCTCGCCAGCTTGTTCGGAGCAGCGCTGCGTCTGAGCATTGGGCGGATCCTACCATCGAGAGTCGGTCCTGTCGTGTGAACCACTACACGGCTCCTGGTGTGTGCTCTGGTACTTCGGTCGATGTCTGGGCCCGGCCTGGCTCGGCGCCTCGGGCCGAGAGGCTTCGCGATGCGCCTTCTGTGCCTGCGGTCAGAGGGCAGGCTGCGACCTGTGCCAGGATCAGTCCCGTGGATCCTCTGACCCAGGGCGTCGTCGGCGCCATCGCCACTCAAGCTGTCGCGCGGCCCGAGGAGCAGCGGGCTGCCGCGGGGCTCGGCTTCATCGCGGCTACCTTGGCGGACCTGGATGTCCTGATCCGGTCGACCGAGGATCCCCTGCTCTTCCTGGAGTACCACCGCCAGTTCACGCACTCCCTCTTCTTCATCCCGATCGCAGCCGCTTGCCTGGTCGCACTCCTTCATCCGCTTCGCTCGACTCGCGTCGGGACGCTCTTCCGACACATTCCACCCTGGCGCCTCGGGATTCTCCTGGCGGTCGCGTACGGCACGCACGGGCTGCTGGATGCCTGCACCACCTACGGCACCAGCCTGCTCTGGCCGCTGTCCGAGGTCCGCGTGGCCTGGAACCTCGTCGGCGTGGTCGACCCTGGGATCACCCTGCCGGCCGGTTTCCTCATTACCGTCGCCTGGCGCCGTCGCTCCTCCCGATGGGGCAGGGCGGCGTTGGCCTGGGTCCTTCTCTATCTCAGTTTGGGGGTCGTACAACACGAACGGGCGGAGCGTCTGGTGCATCGCCTGGCCGAGTCGCGGGGAGAAGTCGCCACCCGGGTGGTGGCCAAGCCGACTCTGCTCAATCTGGTTCTCTGGCGGGGCGTCTGGCGCACCGACGGTCCTTCGGGAACGCTCTACCACGTCGCGGCCTTGCGCCCGGGGTCCCTGGCTTCGGATCGGGTCAGTGACGTGCAGAGCTTGCAACCACTCGCCCTCGACCGCGAGCTTCCCGAACTGGCCAACGACAGCGTGGCGGCGGGAGATGTCGAGCGGTTCCGCCACTTCTCCGACGATTGGCTCGTCGCGGTCGAACGGGACGACACTGGGCGACTCGTCGTCGGGGACCTCCGCTACGCTCTCCTGCCCGACCAGGTCAGACCGCTGTGGGGGATCCGCGTCGACCCTCGGCATCCCGAACGGCACGTCGAGTTCGCGACGTTGCGTGAGGTGCATCCCGAGATCGGACCACGGTTCTGGGCGATGATTCGGGGTCGCGGACTCTCCGAGCTACCCTGATCGGTCCTTCGACGGGTTCGCCTCGCGGGGGCGGCCTTTGGTGCTCGATCGCACGTTGCGGTAGGCTGAAGGGACGACAACCAAGGAATGGCGAGGACCCCAGGCTGTCCTGGCCGCGGAGCGAGAGGAGGCCACGATGCGTCGACGGCTCGGATTTCTCTTTTGGGTCGGTTGCGTGACCGCACCGGCTGTCGCGCAACCGCCGTGTACGGTTTCACCGTTCGCTGACTCCGGAGGCACGGCCGAGAACGTATTGGGCATCAACAACGGTTTCGAGGGGACGTACTGTCAGCACCTGGATCTGACCGGAGTTCTCGGGGACGCGACCTGCCACCAGGATGGCCTCTACTTCGTGCTGGGAACGACCCACGGACTAACCCGTACGGCAGCGCAGGGGCCTCAGTGGCGAGCGGGCTGGGGCTTTCGACCCGATCTCGGACCCTTCCCGGGCGACCCGCTCGCCGGCCAGATGGACGTCGATGTCGGCAGCGTGCCGGGCTTCCCAGCCTACCAGGAGTACGATCCGGAACTGGCGCACGAGCTGCTGCAGGAGGCGGGGTGGGTTCAGGACGACACTGGTGTGTTCGTCTGCACGGGTTGGCAGGGCAACGACTCGCAGGCGATTCCGGCCGACGTGGGCCCAGGGCCGGTACACGACATCTTTGCGACCTTTGACGGCGGTGGTTTGTTCGAGCGGGTGCAGGACTTTCCGGGTTTCGAGAACTACCGATCGATGATGGCCGGAATCACCATCGCGCCGATAGGTACCTCGCTCCAGGGCGAGAACGTGGTACCGCCGCAAGCCAATCCCTTCATCGGGACGGCGGCGACCTGGCGCAACGGGAACTCGTGGCAGATCGCGCACCGCAACAACGTGTCGTCCCCGACCGGGGTAGCGGTACGCCAGGGTTCCCTGGGGGAGACGGGGCCGCTCTTGCTCAACCTACCGCCTGGCAGCTCGGGTCAGGCGACGTACTTCCCTTCCGATCCCGGCGAGTTCTCTACCCTTCTCGATCGGGGTGAGATCTACGTCGAGGTCTCGGACGTCTCGGGCCCTCAGATCAGGGGTCAACTCCTGCCGGCCGGTCAGTTCCACCTGCGGGGTTTCGACTACTCGGTGGGGGTCGGTCTGAGTCACCCCGGGACCACCAACTGCTACTTCGAGCACCACACTGGACCCGGCGATCGGATCGTCACCTTCGACGGGGTGGCCGAGGATCTCCGCACCTTTTCGAACGGCACCGTTCCGAGGGCGGATGAGTTCGAAGGCCAGCCGGGGCGGAGTCGCTGGAAGCACGAGACCCTGGTGACGGCGGCCTTCGGGCCGGCGGAACTCTTCCCGGCTGGCCAACTCGAGCCTGGAACGGGGACTCCGTTGACCGACGGTTGTATCGTGATCGGAGGCGAGAACCGGTTGGATGCGCCGTTCTACAGCGAGGTGTTCGAGAGCGAGGTCCAGGCCTTCTCGGGGGACACGCCGGTGTTGGGCAACTATACGCTTCGCGATTGGGATTCCGGCTGGGTCTCGTTGGAACGGTGGGGAACCTTCTACGACTGGGAGTTCGAGAACGCGGCCGGATCGGGGATCGACCGAATCGAACTGAAACTCGACACCTTTGGCAGTATCTTTGCGGATGGGTTTGAGTCCGGAGACACCGCCGCCTGGACGTCGTCGGTGCCTCGGACCCAGTCGTCGCCCCCAGCGTCGTTCAGGCTCGGAGCTCTAGAGTCAGTCCTCGACTAGGCCGATTGGTCTTCGTGATGGGTCGGGACCGCTAGCTCCGCTCTCGAACCTCCTCCTCGGTCAGTCCGAAGAGGGGTGGTGTCGCCACGCCGAGGGTCGTCAGGTGGAGGTAGATCTGGCCGCGGTGGTGGGCTTCGTGTTCGACCATGGCTCGCAACCACTTCCAGGCCGTGATCTCGCTTCCCGCCGGGGTGTGCACCCTTCGCGTCAGATCGTCTGGCGTCATCGGTCGGAGCAACTCGTTCGACTGCTCGTGCATCTGGCCCAGATAGGCCAAGACCGCCTCGTGCCCCTCGGCGAGGGCTGGGCCGTGTCCGGGATAGCGGCTGGGGCGGCCGAGCACGTTCTCGGTGAACATCCAGCGTTCGGCGGCGGCGAGATGTCGCAGGAGATCGCCGAAGCTCCATCGGTTCGGTGCGGGTCGCCATTCGATCTGGTGAGGCGGTATGAGACGAGCCACTCGGAGAGTTCGGTGGCGAATGCCATCGAAGTACGAGAGGAAACTCACGATGTCGTCGATCTTCACTAGGCACCTCGCAGCAGGGTCGAACGGGGATGGGTTGTCTTCGCAGCAGCGGCGACTCGTCAGGATAGCGCCAAGCTGGGCCGTTGTCGTCGTCGCGATCGAGGAGGACCGAGAATTGGTCGATGGAGTTCCTGTCGAGAGCAGCCGGACTCTCCCACCAAGAACCGGCCCTCTCGATGTAGGCTCTGGTCCATGCTGGAGACGGTCGAAGAGCGGACCCTGGTCGAGTTGGAGGAAGGACATCGATGCCTGCACCGGGACCTGGCGCAGGAGATGGAGCAGCTCGATCTCGAGGTCTTCTTCGCACCGCAGGGTGAGTTTTGGTCGCCGGCCGGTCATATCGACCATCTGGTTCGCAGCGTCCGGCCGTTGGCCGGTGCCCTCCGACTGCCTCGGATCGCCTTGTGGTGGCGCTTCGGGCGAAGTTCCGCCTCCCGGCCGACGGAGCAGGTGGTGGAACGTTATCTCGACCTGCTGTCGCAGGGGAAGGGCGCTCGCGGTCAGTACTTGCCCGAACCGGTTGCCGCCGGTGCCGACCCGACCGAGGAAGCGCGCCAGCAGCTGCTGGGTCGCTATCGAGCGGTGGGCGAAGCGCTGATCGGAGCCCTCGGCCGCTGGAACGAGCGGTCGGTCGACCGCTATCGGCTGCCGCATCCTCTGCTCGGGCTGCTGACGGTGCGCGAGCTGCTGGCCTGGTCCCTGTACCACGGGCGCCACCACCGTCGCCGAATCCACGATCGGGCGGCGGCCGAATCGGAGACGAAGTAGCGCTCGTCCCGCAACCCGCTAGAATGACCAGACGATGACCGAAACCGTCGCATTGCGCCTGCCGGTTCGCCCGCAAGTACCCAGCTACTTGGGTTGGGTGGGCGCGCTGACGCTGGCCGCGTTCACGATCTCTCTGCTGGGAGCTCGAGCGGGTGAGCACCACCACTTCGAGCACGGTCACGATCACGTTCACGCGCACTTCTTCGTCGGTGCCCACCAGCACGAGCTGCTGCACGGGCACGCACACGGGCAGCGCTCGGTACCCGTCGGGGAGGAGACTCCGGCCCCGGAAGAGGGGGAGCAACGCTCCAGCGGGTTCGCCGAATCCCCGCTCCTGGTCTCGGAAGTGCCGACGAGTGCGCTGCCCACCGTGGCACTCGAACGACTCTCTGACGGGCTGAGTCAGTACCCTCCAATCCTCTGGGTGGTGAGCCTGGCGCGGCCTTTCGATCCTCGCGGACCGCCAGCTCTCCCACTGCCTCCGCTCGCTTGAGTGCGACCAGTGGCCGAGCCGACGTACGGCTCGGAGTGCTCCCCCGAGGACCGGGGGAGTCCGATGAGGTGAACGCGCTTCCGTGATCTCTCGTTTCGAGAGAACCACCGGAGGTGCCGAGGATTGGAGAGACAAGCGTGAAGAGAGAGTCGAGAACCAGGATCCTGGGCTGGATGATGGTGGGAATGGTGCCGCTCGGCGTCGGACCGGCCCTCGCCGACGGGCCCGAAACAGAGACGGTACAGAACGAATCGAGCCAAACCGAGGAAGAGAGCGAACTCCGGGAAGATGGAGAGCGCCTCAGCGTGTACGAGGACATCGAAGTCCGGGAACGGGTCGACGACCTGATCGGAACCGCCCGCAGTGCCTCCGAGGGGAGCACCGGGCGGCAGGCCCTCCAGGCGCGCCCCATCCAGCGTTCGGGAGAGATCGTCGAAACCGTGCCGGGTCTGATCGCGACGCAGCACAGCGGCGATGGCAAGGCGAACCAGTATTTTCTGCGCGGATTCAACCTCGACCACGGGACCGATTTCTCGATCCACGTCGATGGCATGCCGGTCAACCTACCGAGCCACGGTCACGGGCAGGGGTATGCCGATCTCAACTTTCTGATCCCCGAACTCGTCGACCGCGTCCGGTTCCACAAGGGGATCGCCTCTGCCTCGGGTGGCGATTTCTCGGCCGCCGGATCGGCTCGCATCGGGCTGGTCGATGAACTCGACCGCGGCCTGGCCGAGCTGACCCTCGGCAGCCACGGCTACGGCCGAGTGGTGGTGGCGGGGTCCTCGACCTTCGGCTCCGGCACCTTTACCGGCGCTCTGGAAGTACTGGGGAACGACGGACCCTGGGAGCGTCCGAACGACGCCGAGCGGGTCAACGGTCTGCTGCGCTACGTGGCCGGTGATGCGAGCCGCGGCTGGGCGGTGACCGCCATGGGGTACGACGGCTCCTGGCTGTCGACCGATCAGATTCCGCAGCGTGCTGTCGAGCAGGGCCTGGTGGGCCGCTTCGGTCTCGTCGACCCTGGACCCCGGGGCGACACCCAGCGGTACTCCCTTTCGGGATCGATGCATCGAGGCGACGAGAGATCGTACTCCAAGGCGTCGGCCTACACCTACGCCTACGACTTCGGCCTGATCTCGAACTTCACCTACTTCCTCGACGAATCGGAACGCGGCGACCAATTCGAGCAGGCGGACGAACGCTGGGTCTCCGGTTTCGATGTCTCGCACCATCGATTCTCCCGCCTGGGAGAGACCTCGGTGGAGTGGGGCGTCGGGCTCCAGGGGCGCTACGACGACATCGAGAACGGCCTGTATCGGACCGAGTCGCTCCAGCGATTCGCCACCGTGCGGGAGGACTCCATCGAGCAGTGGGGTCTCGGACCCTACAGCGAAGTCACGGTGCGGTGGCCGATGAAGATCCGGTCGACGTTCGGTTTGCGTTTCGACCACTACGATGCCTCGGTGACCAGCGACCTCGGCGGCAACTCGGGGAGTGCCGACGACTCGTTGCTGTCGCCGAAGGTCGCCCTCGCCTTCGGTCCCTGGCGGGGTACTGAGTTCTATACCAGCTGGGGGTACGGCTTCCACAGCAACGACGCCCGAGGGGCGACGATTCGAGTCGACCCGACGACGGGGGAGCCGGCGACTCGCGTGGAACCGCTGGTGCGCGCCGAGGGATTCGAGGTCGGGCTGAGATCGGCGGCGATTCGTGGCCTGCAGACGACCCTGACCCTGCATCGGCTCGACCTCGACTCGGAGCTCGTTTTTGTCGGTGACGGCGGAGCGACCGAGGCCAGTCGGCCCAGCCGGAGAATCGGAATCGAGTGGACCAACGCCTGGCAGCTGACGCCGTCGTTCCTCGTCGACCTCGATGTCGCTTGGGTCGATGCCGAGTTCACCGACGAGGATCCCGCCGGCTCGGAGATCCCGGGCGCTCTCGAAACCGTGGTCACCGGAGGGTTCATCGTCGAGAAGGGCCCGTGGTCCGGAGCGTTGCGCTTGCGGGCGTTCGGTGACTATCCCCTGATCGAAGACGGGTCGGTGCGCGCCGGGTCCTCCTTCGTGCTCAACGCCCGTCTCGCCTACGCTCTGTCCGATCGCTGGCTCGTCGCGGTCGAAGGGTTCAACCTGCTCGATCGCGACGACAGTGATGTCGAGTACTTCTACGCTTCCCGGCTCCCCGGCGAGCCGGAGGAGGGGATCGAGGACGTGCACTTCCACCCGGTCGAAGGCCCGGCGGTACGTCTGCGCGCGACCTATCGATTCTGAGACGTCGCGGCCGCCCTGGCGGACTAGAGCGAGCTAGGGAGCCTGGTCGGCCGGAGAAGTCGCCAGGGGGTAACCGGGCCGAGCGAAAGCGAAAGCCTGGTTGCCTCCGACCCGGACCATGATGGCCTCGATCAGAGGTACCGAGATTGCGTTCTCGGCTTCCCAGTCGACGAGGAAGTTGGCGCCCGTACCGCCGGACGCATCGCGGTGCTCGACCAGAAAATCGGTCGACGCCAGGGGGCCGAGGACCACGGGGTGCTCGAGGTATTCCTCGAGGAAGTGCCCCTCGGTGTCGTAGTAGCGGATCGAACTGATCACCAGGGAGTGTTCGAGGTCAGTGTTGCGGATACTCAGGGTGGCTTCGAGTAGGTACTCCTGGCCTCCGTTGGCGTAGATGTGGGAGTAGACGGGAACGTAGACCCGTTGGCCCGAGGTGACCGTACGGGAAACCTCGCGAAACGCCCGCAGAGGAGGTGCGGTCGGTGCACGCTGCAGGGTCTCGATCGCCTTGAGTCGTTGGTCCGCCCGGAGCCCAACGAAGACGAGGAGCGCTACCAGAAGGCCGACGCCTACCATCGAAAAGGCGAAGCGAGTCGTCGAGTTCATGCCGGGGATTCTACGTCGAGTCGCCGGGGACGGTCTGTGAGCGGGAGGCGGTTCGCTCTGGGGTCAGCGGCACCGCCTCGTCGATCTTCCGAGTGCGAGCCCGAGAAGCTGCGCTTTTCCCGGCCCGGTTCGGTGCAACGGTCGGACGGTTCGGTCAGGGCAAGACGGTGGTGGTAGCCCGTCGAGCTCCCAAGAGCCGTTGGATCCGTCTGTCGATCGAGGATGCGGGGGTGGCGTCGGCCCAGGCTGGGCCGCGCTGAGTTCGCGCCACGAGGCGTCAGGGGGAGCTGGCTTCTCGCTGACCCGGCTCCTGTACGACGAGGAGCTGCTCCGTCGGCGGGTTCTCCAGGCTCTCGACCGTACCGGAGGGCCAGGCGATTTCAAGGCGGTCGGCCTCGCTCTCTTCGGGAACTCCCAAGGTGACTACCGGTTCGTTGGCGGAGAGGTAGGAGGAGCCAGAGCGCAGGGTACGGACTCGAGACGAGCCATCGGTGAAATGGGCCGTGACTCGCGTGCCGTAGGGCAGCCGCGGACTCACGGATCCCACCAGGCGGAGCTTGATCCAGCTGCGTCGGCCGCGCGGCGAGTCGTTGCGCAAGAGCCGCAATGAACCACCGTTCTGGCTGAGGGCCAGATCGGGGTCGCCGTCTCCGTCGAAGTCGGCCGTGGCCAAGCCGCGACCCACCCAACGTTCGGCGAGGGGTCCCTGACTGGAGGTAACGGGCTGGAACTCCAGGTCGAGCTCCGGTCCCGAGAGCCGGTTGCCGTAGACCTCGAGTGGCTGTCGATAGCGCAAGCCACTTTGGAGGCTCTCGATGTCGGGCTCGATATGGCCGTTTGCGAGCACGAGGTCGAGTCGTCCGTCGAGGTCCAGATCGACGAGTAGGGTCCCGAACGCGACCTGCAGGAGGCCGGGCAAACCGACCCCGAGTCGGGCCGCCTCGTCGCGAACCAGGCCGGAGTCCAGGGTTCGATACACCGCCGTCATCTCCTGCGCGAAGTTGCCGACCACGAGGTCGATGAGGCCGTCACCGTCGAGATCTCCAGCGTCGATCCCCATCGCTCCCCGGGGTGCTCCGGAGACGCTGAAGGCGAAACCCCGCACCGTTCCCTGTTCGTCGAAAGTGCCGTCGCCCTGGTTGAGAAAGAGGTGGTTGCGATCGGTGTCGTTGGCCACGGCGACGTCGGGCCAGCCATCCTGGTCGAAGTCGAGGATCGCGAGGCCCAGAGTCTTGCCCGCCGGCGAGGCCAGGCCGGCTTCCTGCGAGCGCTCGCGAAACAGACCCTCTCCCTGGTTCTCGTAGTACCGGTTGGCGGCACTCTCGTAGACCTCGGGAGTGCAATAGGTCCGCTGGATTCCGTCCGGTCGGCAGGCGACGTCGGTCTCGGGAGACCAGGGCACGTAACGACCGACGAGCAGGTCGAGGTCACCATCCCGGTCGGCGTCGAAGAATGCGGCGCTGGAACCGAAGCTGAGCTGGGCCTCGGCGACTCCTAGCCGGAGGCCGGAAGATTCGGTCTGCTCTTCGAACCGGCCGCCGAGGTTGCGATAGAGCCTCTGCTCTCCGACTCCGGTGATGAATAGGTCCGAGTCTCCGTCGTTGTCGATGTCTCCCACGGCGACTCCCATGGCCAAGAAAGCTCCGCCGAGACCGGAGGTTGCAGTCACGTCCTCGAAGCGCCCGTCTCCCCGATTGCGATAGAGGCGGCCGAGCGGCTTGTCGACGGGACCCGCGAGGACCTGCGCCACCGACGCGGAGTCGAGCACGAGCAGGTCGGGAAGGTCGTCACCGTCGAAGTCGGCGAAGGCCAGCCCCGAGCCCATGGTCTCCGGCAGATAGCGATGCTCGGAGTGGCCGTTGTCGTGGTGGAAGTCGATTCCGGCCGCTTCGGTAACATCGGTCAGGCGAATGGTGGCTGGAGAGGGCGGGCTCGCGGACGGTGGCTCCTCGGCGGCAGGAGTCCGACAGCCCCCACTGAGCAACGTTCCGACCGCCAGCAGGGCGAGAGTCACCTCATGGGCGTAGCGTGTCGAAGACCTCAAGGGTCACCCTCGAGTAGGCCGTGTTTGCGCAGGTAGTAGGCCAGGTTGCGGGGGTCGATCCCGAGCAGGGTCGCGGCGTCGCGTCGGACGCCCTCAGACCGCTCGAGGGCGGAGAGCAACAGCCGGCGTTCGGTGTTGGCGAGTTGGCGTCGCAGATTGAGATCGTCGAACCGTGACGAGCCGCGCCCCGAAGTCGGCTCGAGATCACGTTCCACGTTCGACCCTTCCTCGACCAGGGAAGCGATCTCCCAGGGAAGGCTCTCGAGGGTGAGGGCCCTCGTCCTCTCGAGGAGGGTGCCACGTTCGATGACGTTGCGCAGCTCGCGAACGTTGCCGGGCCACGAGTAGGCATCGAACGCTCGAACGACCTCCGCCGACAGGCGCTCGATCGGTCGGCCGAGCCGCCCGGCGAACTCCTCGAGGAAGGCCCGGGCTAGGAGTTCGACGTCGCCGGGCCGTTGCCGCAGGGGGGGCAAGGGGATCCGCAACACGTTGATCCGGTAGAACAGGTCGGCTCGGAACCGGCCGGCCTCGACCTCCGCTGCGAGGTCGCGATTGCTCGCGGACAGGATCCGAACGTCGACGCGCGTCGGCTTGCTGTCGCCGAGGCGCTCGAAGGTGCCGTCTTGCAGCACCCGCAGCACCTTGGCCTGAGCCAGCGCTGGCAACGCGTCGATCTCGTCGAGTAGCAGGGTGCCACCATCGGCAACCCGAAACCTACCATCGCGGTCGCTCGTCGCGCCGGTGAAGGCGCCGCGTCGGTGGCCGAAGAACTCGCTCTCGAACAGGCTCTCGGGGACCGCCGCACAGTTGACGCAGACGAAAGGTCCTTGGGATCGTTTGCTGCGTCGATGGATCTCTTTGGCTACCTCCTCCTTGCCGGTTCCCGACTCGCCGACCAGGAGTACCGAAGTATCGCTGGGGGCGGCGACGTGGGCGAGGCGCAGCGCCTCCATCCAGGGCCGACTGTCGCCGAGCGGGGCTCGCGCGCCATCGTGGCGGAGGTAACTCAGTTCGCGCCGGTGCCCCGAAGACCGGATGACCCGGTCCAGCGTGAGCAGGAGTTCCTCCGGATCGGCGGGTTTGAGTAGGTAGTCCGACGCTCCTTGCTGCATGCAGGCAACGGCGGAGGTCACCGATCCGTGTCCGGTGAGAACGAGTACCGGGAGCGAAGGCTCTCGCTCCTGGATCCGGGCCAGCAGGTCCTCGCCGCTGATCTCGGGCATCTTCAGGTCGAGAATCGCCGCATCCAGACCGTCGAGCCGGGCCAGGGCCTGAGCGGCGTTCGCGGCCGAGTGCACGGTGAATCCCTCGCGTTCCAGGATCGTCACGATCGATTCGCGAACGTAATCCTCGTCGTCGACGACGAGCACCGTGCCACGATGGCGGCGGGGGGTGGGCTTCTCGGTCATGAGGTACCTGACGGGTCGGCAGCAGTGCTGGATTCGGACGGGGCCCGGGGAAGCTCGACCACCACCAGGGCGCCGCCTCCCGTTCGCTGGCTGGCGGTGATCTCCCCGCCGAGATCCCGGACGATACCGTAGCAGACGGCGAGGCCGAGCCCCGACGACCCCCGGCCCGAGTAGAAGGGCTCGAACAAGTGCTCCAGCGCGGCGTCGTCGAAACCGGGCCCGCGGTCAGCGACTCCGATCCGAATTCGCTCGCCGTCGTGGCGTAGGGTGACCTCGATCGGCTCGCGGCTGCCTCCCGACTCGACGACGGCTTCGCAGGCATTGAGCAGCAGGTTCAGGAAGAGTTGGCCCAGGGTGGTGGGATTCGCCAAGCAGCCGAAGGTCTTGGCGGGACGGTCGCAACGGATCTCGACCGAATCGAATTCGGGGTTCGAGGCGACGAAATCGATGGCTTCGGCCACCACCTTGGCGACATCGACCCACTCTCGCGGCGTCCGAGCGGGGTCGGAGAAGGTGAGGACGCGGCGGAGCACCGAGGCCGACCGGTCCAAGCCCTGCCGGAGCTTCGGTGGCCATCGACTCGCTGACTGGAG
The DNA here is from genome assembly GCA_030429235.1 of Thermoanaerobaculia bacterium. GTDB lineage: Bacteria > Acidobacteriota > Thermoanaerobaculia > Multivoradales > JAIOJS01 > JAIOJS01. The sequence goes on from JAUIDB010000009.1 coordinate 29,920, forward strand.
ATCGCCCTGGGCGAGGTCGTCCTCGAGGACTCGCAGGAAGTTCGCCATCCCCTCCAAGGGGTTGTTGATCTCGTGGGCCATGCCGGCCGCGAGTCGGCCGACGCTCGCCAACCGTTCGCTGTGCATCAGACGGCGTTCGAGCTCGCGTACTTGGGCTTGCTGTTCGTTGAGAGCCTCGAGTCTCGTGGCGCGCCGTACCTGTCGGTAGGCCAGCAGAGCGAGACCCAGGCTGAGCGGGATCAGCGCGAGGTTGGTGAGCAGGGTACTGCGGTAGCGACGGGAGAGGGTGGAGACGGGTTCGATCCAGCCTCCTTCGGGTTCTTCTCGGACGAGCCACCAGTCGACGGGTGGATCCCAGTGAGAGTCCTGCACGCGGGCCGTGGCCCGCAGCAGTGGGTTTGTCGGGTCGTAGGATTCCGCGGGAGACGCTCGGCTCAGCCTGGCCCTCGCTCCCGGCCGCATGGCCCCGAGGAGGGCGTCGGGGTCGATCACCGCTTCTAGGGAGATTTCCTCGCTTGTCCTCCCTCGGACTGGCCAGGCGCCGCGGAGGGGTGCCGTGTTGCCCGGCTCCACGGCGATGAGGCTCGGTCCGGCCAGGATTTGGGGGTCGCCCTGGGGGGACCCTGCGATCAGTAGCGGGTCCTGGCCCGCAGTTCCGAGGTGCAAGCGCACTACCGAAGGGTTGGCCGAGAGGAAGAGCAGTACCGCTCCTTCGGCGTTCAGCCGCGACCAACGGCGGACCATGGGATCCGAGGCTTCACGGTCGGCAGCGTACTGCTCGAGGGCTCTCGATCGCGAAAGCAACAGCAGGTCGGCCCGTAGACTGACGAGATCGGATTCGATGGTTCTCGCCTGCACCAGCGTTTGGAGCTCCAGATCCGCTCGAGCGGACGCCACCAGGCTGCGACGCGCGCTCACCAGTCCCGCGACGGCCAGGGCGTTGACCGCCAAGAGCACGGCAACCAGGAGCAGGGTGAGAGCTACGACGGACCGCTGGGTTCGCACGGGATCCGGGGTGCTCTCCTGCTCCAGGCTAGCTGACATGGGAGAAGTCAGTGTAGCGCATAAAGCTTATGGGCGACGGGCGTTGCGGCGTCATAGGAGTTATGAACGCTGGTGGACGCTTCGATGGTGAGGGCCAGCTTGGTCATGTCTTGTAAGTTATTGTGAGGAATGGGAATGAGTCTCCTAATGGCATGGTTTCCAGGCGATCGAAGTAGGCGGCCGAGCGGCTGGCACCGGCCTTGCGCTGGTACTCCCGAAACAGAGGAGAGAAATCCATGCCAGACGCTTTCCCCATACGGAATCACTGCCCCATACAGAATCACTGCCGAAACCGCACTCGTACCCTAAGCCAACGTGGCCTGCTCGGGCTTTTGCTACTCGTTCTCGTCAGCACGTCGGCGAGTGGGCAGAGCTGCATTTTGACCCGCATCGACAGCCCGGTCCTCAGTGCGTTCGACTCCAGTCTCGATCACGAGAACAAGTGGCAGTTCACCTTCGGATGGCGTTACGGTTACTCCTTCCGGCACTTTCGAGGCAGCCACGAAGAGCCTCACCGGGTGGAGGAAGGGAGTCAGGTCGTGAACAACGTCAACCTGGCAGATCTCACCCTCCGCTATTCGTTCAGCTCGCAAACGAGCATCTCGATCGGGGTGCCGTATCTCATGGCCACTCGTTCGGCGGGATTGCGTGGCGAGAACGGCGAGGTCGTCCGTCGCTACACACGGAGTAACAACCGGGGGCTCGGTGACATCTCCGTGGTCGGCAAGCACCTGCTGTGGGATCCTGCCGAACATCCCCGTTCCAATCTGTCTCTCGGTCTGGGTGTCAAGCTTCCTACCGGGGACAACATGCAACAGCAGAACCGGATCTCGATCGAGGACGGGGAGGAGGTGGTCACCACGAGCACCGCCGACAACTCCGTGCAGCCCGGCGACGGTGGTTTCGGTGTGATCCTGGAGATCGGCGGCTATCGAGTCCTCAATCACAGCGGTTCGTTGGCCCTCTATGGGACCGGTACCTACATCATCTCGCCCGAGGAGACGAGCGGCGTGTACTTCCGGGACCGTCCCGGTGAGGAAGAGGTCTCGATCGCCGATCAGTATGTGGCCCGACTGGGCCTGCAGCTCGGTCCTCAGGGCTGGAACGGTTGGAGCGTGGGTTTGGGAGGAAGGATCGAGGGAATTCCGGTGCACGACCTGATCGGCGGCAGCAGCGGGCGGCGTCGCCCCGGCTACATGGTTTCGGTCGAGCCATCGGTGACCTGGAGTCGAGGCAACCACTCGGTAAGCCTCGCTCTTCCGTGGGCCGTCGAGCGCAATCGGGAGCGTAGCTACTCCGACATTATCCGCGACGTCGAAGGGGGAGACGCCGCCTTCCCGGACTACCTGGTCATCGCCGGTTGGTCGGTCCGCTTCTGAGGCCATGACTAGAGCGTCGAGCCGGGGGCTCGTGGTCTGCTGGCTGATCCTGGCCGGCAGTGGGTTCGTTCAGGGGCTGAACGATCCGCCAACGGAGGCCCGGTGGCTGCGCGGCAAGCTGGAGCGTCTCGAGGGCGGCAAGGTCGCCCTAGCGGAGGTGGGTCCCAGACCAGCGCTCTTGGAGTTGTGGGCTTCGTGGTGCCTCCCCTGTCGGGAACAAGCGGCCATCGTCGCCGACCTCGGGGACGATCTCGAGGAGATCGGCGTGGACGTGTTTGCCGTCAACCAGGGTGAGAAGCGGAAACTGGTGGAAGCCTTCCTCGCCGAGCATCCGAGCCATGCCCCGGTTCTACTGGATCCCTACCAGCGCCTAGCCTCCCAACTCGGGGTCGACGAGTTGCCGACCCTGGTGCTGGTCGGAGCGGAGGGGCGGGTCCTCGCTACAGCCGTCGGTCTGACGTCGCGGAGCCAGCTGAAAGCGATGCTACGAAGCCTGGAAGAAGTGGGCGAGGAGCCCGCGGCCTTCTAGGGGGTCGCGATCCCGGGTTGGCTCTGGGACCTCAGGGCAAGCCCGGCGAGCGCGGGGGAACTCTTGGCCACGGCTCCAGGACAGCCCCAGAAACGTCGACAGCACGTTTCGCAGGAGAGCCCTTCACGCAGGGCCGCGGGCTGGACCAGGGTGATCTCGTTGCCTTCGATGTCCAGGAGATCGCACTTCTGGAGCTTCGAGAAGATGCGCGAGAGTGTCTCGGGTTTGATTGAAAGCCTCGCGGCCAACACGCGCTTGGGGTAGGTCAACGAGACGCGGGGAGATCGGGTGTCTGTGGCCTCTCGTACCAGGAAGGCCATGAGCCGCTCGGTGGCGCTCTGCAGCGTCTTCTGCTCGATCTCGTCGAGCAACATCTGGTTGCGTCGATGCAGCAGCAGCAGCAGTTGCCGGGCCAGGCGAGGCGACTCGTCGACCAGTCCAGAGAAGAGTTCCCGGTCGAAGCAGAGCAGTCGACTGGCTGTGAGGGCGCGGCAACTGACCGCTCGGCGGGGATCGTCGAGCAGGACGGTCTCGTCCTCGAAGGTCTCACCGGGGCCGACGATCGTGACGATCACCTCGTCGCCGCTGGAAGAGTGTCGCAAGAGAGCGATCTGGCCTTCTTCTACGAAGAAGAAGCAGTCGGCGGGATCGCCCTGAAAGTACAGCCAGCCGTCGGCCGACACTTCGTGGACGACCACGCTCTCCACCAGGGTCTCGAGTTGGGGGTCCTCGAGGGCAGAAAACAGGGGCAGACTGCGAAGGTGTTCCGTTCGCCGGACACCACACTCGCTAGCTAACTGGGGATCTGAGAAGCACTCCCGACACATCGGCGCACTATACCGTACTAATTCAGTCCAGTTAATAGTGGGTAGCGTTCAGGAGGCCTTGCGCAGCTTCTTTCGGACCTTCAACAGGCGCTTCTCGCGCTTGGCTTTGGTGAGAACTGCCATCACCGGGCACTGCTTGCACGCCTTGGCTTTGCGCTGGAACTTCTTGCAACATTTGGACTTCAGCTTCAAGGCTTCTCCTGGTGTAGTGCGCGGATCAGGCGGCCGGGAAGGCCGGTTACCGTGGTGGGACGTACCCACCGTCCGCGACTCTAGAGAAGCTCCAGGGCCGGTGCCTTGACCTAGATCAATGCCGCTCCTACCCGGATACCGTGGCTCGGCGGGCCACGGTCGGCTTGCCGGGGGCTGGAAGATCTCAGTGCCTCAGGTGAACTGCTGCTTCAGATAGGCGCGCTCCGGTTTCGAGCGGTCGAACAGGACCGTGACGGTCTGACCTTCTGAGAAGAACATCGACTGCCGGTGCCAGAGCTCGTATTTGCCGTGGTACTCGCGGCCGCGAAAGACGTACTCATAGTGGATCGCAGCTCGCTTGCCGTCGGAGAAGACCTCTTCGACGGTGCCGTCGGTCTCTTGCGCCCGATCGAAGAAGGACCTCACCTCCCGCACCTTCGGTAGAGCAGCGCGAAGGCCAGGAGTGACGCAACGATCGCAAACTCGCTGGAAACCCCCACCGTACCCGCTCCTTCGACCGAGCCTCCGATCGGTCCCGTCCAGAGCCAGAACCCCCAGATGACCACCACGAAAGCCAGCAGACCCTTGCACCACGGGTCCCCGAGAATCAGACTGGTGGTACTCGGACTCAGATCGGTCGGTTGCACCGTGGCTTCACTCGTCACGTTTTCTCCCTGGCCCGAAGGCCGGATAGAGGAGTAGGCCTCGCGGCCTCCTCCGATTTCAAGAGTGTTGAGGGTGTAGCGCGAAGGTCTCATCCGTGCCAAGGGCAGGGCGGTCGGGACACCGGGTGTCGGAGTGGGTTCGGTCTGGTTCACCAGGCCGATGTGTCACCACTCTCCTTCTAGAGCGTCGGTTGCTAACCGACGGGACGACTGAGAGGTGTGACTCCTGGGTCTGGTTTACCAGGCCGATGTGTCACCACTCTCAAACCCATCCACAAAAACCAGCCCCAACTCGAACGCCCCCAGATCCTGAACTGCAAAGGGGCCGCCGACGCCGGGGGAGCCGTTCGGGTCGTGTGGGTCGTCGATGCCGCGCGGGATACCGTCGAGACCTGCCACCGTCGGTGCGAACAGGCCGTCGTCGCAGTAGTCGATGGCCGGCGAGCCTCGTCGTAGGTGATAGTTCTCGGCATCCGGATCCTGGAACAGGGGGTCGGCGAGGGTTACGAAGGTCGCGTTGCCGGGCAGACCGGAAGAGGTCGAGGTCAATAGGCAGTCGACCGCATCGAAGGTGCCACCGCCGCTCGCGACGTAGCTTTCAACGGGATGGAAGATGCTGGTGTAGATCGAGGCGTTGCTGCCGGCGCCCTCGACTCTGACGCCTTCGGAGAGATTGCCCCCGGCCAGGTTCTCGAAGTTGCCGGTCACGGTGGTCATGGCGATCCGTAGATCACCGCCGTCTCGGCCGTGGAAGACCGAGCGAAATCCCACGTGCTCCGAGATCTGCACGCTCTCCGTACGAATGATGGCATCGCCGGCTTCGGCGTAAAGGACGCTGCCTTCGGTCGAGGTGGGCTCGATCTCGTTGAAAGTGATCAGCGTGCGGCTCAAGCGCACCTCCGCACCGTTGATGGCAACCGCCGCCGCACCGTTTTCGGCGCTGCCGGTGAGTACGTTGTCGAACAGGATGCCGGGGCAGCCGGAGTAGCCCTGACAGGTCTGACAGATGAAGTAGTTGGGACACCGCGCATCGTGCGCACTTAGGGCGAGAAAGGCGGAGCCGTTGGCATAGATCCCGGCTCCCCAGAACCCGGCCCGGTTGCCTTTGATCTCGACCCCGGCGAGGAAGACCTGGGTTCCAGAACCGTTGACGGAGATTCCGCCGCCACTGGAAGTGGCCTCGTTCCTCGAGATCGAGACCCCACCCTCCAAGGCGCTTACGAGAGCCCCCGTGTTGGCATCGAGCCCGCCCCCGACCACCGCATCGTTCTCGAGTATCGAGGCCGAGGGTTCGAGGAGCAGCTCGCACCCGGCTTCGACGGCGACGCCTCCTCCCACCGTGGCCTCGTTCTCGAAGACGACACCGGCGAGTTCGACCAGGCTGCCGGCATCGGTGCAGCGGATGCCGCCGCCGAGACTGTTCGGTCCGTTGTTGTGGACGGGCGTGGACTCATCGATGGTCACCCGGGCGCCGCTAGAGACGGCGATGCCTCCGCCGGGATTCAGGCTGACCTCCGCGTCTTCGAGATGCACCGTACTGTTGCCTTCCGCCACCAGACCGCGCACCCCGGAGAGGGCGAGTTGGACGTTGCGGAGGGTCACCGTCGACGTATTGGCCCCCGTGGTGTCGACCTCGACCACGGGGCCCGATCCGAGATTGACGATCGTGGGGCCGGGGCCGTCGCCGGTGGTATCGGTGCAACTCTGGAACCCTCCCGCGATCGTCAGGGTCCCCTTCGAAGAAGGGTTCCAATCGGTAAGGTGGATCGTGCTGGCAACTTCGTACTGGGTTCCCACCAACAGCCGGATCTCGTCGTGAGCCGGCGTGTCGTCGGCTAGACCGATGGCCTCCTCGAGAGTCGCTGCTTCGCAGCCGGTACCGACGCCGACGTTGATGATTGCTCCGTGGCTGGTCCCTGCCAGCAGCAGGCCAGCCAGAGTCAGGACCCCCACTCGAAGGCTGGGGTTGCGGTACCAGGGGCGCGGCGATGGAGACATCTTTGCTCCTCTCTCGAGTCGACTAGCGAGGGGCGGACGCGGCCTGGAGTCTCGGAGGCAGAACCACGGGCAGGAGCCTGCCTTGGATTCCCGGGCATCGAACGGATTCTACACGGCACTCCTCGAGCAACGCGTCGAGGCCGCGGTGATGCCGAGTCCTCGAGAGGGAGAGGTGGCCTTGCGCGCTTGGTGGGCTGCGGTCGAGAGAGGAGCTATGGGTTGCTCTGCGGCGGGTGAACTGAGGAAGGTGTATCGGGGCTCCTAGTCGCTAGGCAGGATCTCGAAACTCGCGCGAGCGCGCTGTTCGAAACCCGTCAGGGCCAGCCGGACCCGTGCTGCAAGCGGTGGCTCGTCGGCTGGGATGGTTTCACTGGGTAGGGAACCGGTAGGCAGCGCGTGTCGAATCGGGGGCTCTTCCGAAGCGCCTTCGGGTACGAGTTCGTCGAAGGTGAGACGGAGGCCGGCGAGCCCTTCCCAGTACAGGATGACGAGTTCTTGGCGACGGTCCGGCAGAACGTGGAGCCAGCTCCGGAGGGCGAGTTCGTCGGCGTGCTGGTAGCCCAATTCGGCGAGGAACGGTCGTGTGACCTCGTACTCGGTGCCGCTCCCCCGCCACTTCTCCAGGTAGTTGGCGACGTGGACGAAGCTCCCGCCGTTGCGAAACGGCAGGCCACCCAGCTCGGACCAGGATCCCTGGCTGCGGTCGAAGTCGTAGGTGTACTCGTTGTCGTCGAGGTAGCGTTCGAACTGGAAGATCAGCAATCGTTCGATTCCTCCGGCGGAGTCGGCGGTGACGAAGTGGTGGCGTTCGACCTGGGCGGCACCGTAGAGCTCGAAGTCGTGGCGGCCGAGGTACCGAAACTCCGGAGCGATCTGAATGGCGAGGGCCGGAGCCGCACTGGAGGTCAGCCGCAGGTCCTGTACGGTTCGGCTCGGCTCGAGTGGACCGCTAAGGCAGGGAGGGGTAACCAACGACAGGAGGAGGGTGAGCACGGCCGGCTGGCAACGGAGTTGGGTCATTCTCGATCTCCTAGTGAGCCTTCGTCTAGTGGGCAGGTCTGGTCACTACTTCTAGGTCTGGTCACAACTTCTACTGACGGGCGGGTGGGTGGTTACTCAACCGCCGGTGTGGCTCGTGTCAACGGGACCGCACTTTCGGTAGAGAGCCGGATCATCGCGTGATCCCGTGCCAGGTGATCGACGCCTACGCATAGCGCGGGGTCGTCAGGTCGGGATCGGTTGTCCGGATCCTCCGGCATTCCGTGTACCCATGAGTAGTAGCCAGTATCTCGCGCGGTCCTACGGACGCCGAGTTCCGACCAAGAGACAGTCCCTGGAGGCCCGATGTCCCAGTCCAACCTGCGCCTAGCTCCCTCTGTCCTCGCTTTCGTCGTGGTTTCGACCTTCACTGCAGTCCAGGTCGGGGCCCAGGACGGTGGGGTGATCTTCCAGGACCCGCCGGAGAACTTCAGCACCTGGGGAGACGTACCGGGTCTCTGCCATCTCGAGTTTCGCTTTCGGGATGGTGACCACCATCTGAAGACGATCAGGGCGATTCCCGACCTGTGGGGCCGCTACCTGCGGTTCGATCTCGCCGACAACGACCACGGACAGGATGCGTACGGCCGGTTTCGATGGTGGGACCTGCGCTGGAACGGTAGCCTGCGTTTTGCCAACGGATCGGGATGTCGCGATGGCTGTTGGTTGAGGATTCCCCCGGTTTCGGGTTCTCAGGAACTGGTCCTGGCGGGGATCGACTTCAGCTTCAGCGGAGACGACCGGCACATTCGGGATCTCGAGGTCTGGCCGTATCCGGAGAGCGGATGGATCTGGACGCGGTTCCGCGACAACGGCACGACCAATTCCTATCGAGTCTCCGTCGCCTACGTACTCATTCCCAAGGCGGACCACTACCGCTTCACCAGTTCGAGTACCCGCGACGAGTGGTTTGACATCGATCGACCCAAGGCCGCCGGCAAGTCGTATATTCAGGGGTTCAAGGCTCGCTTCCGCAACGGCGATCACCACTTCCAGCAGCTTCGGGTCAACGTCTGCGGTAATCGGGTCGAAGGAACCTTCCACGATGGGGGAGGGGTCAACGATCCCTATCGGCTCGACGTACGGTACGTGACCTACCAGCCGATTCGCTAGGGTGTGAGTCGGTTCTTGCGGATCAGTCGATAGCTCCTATCGCGTGGACTGCACCCGCCGAGGGCCTGGAAGCTTCTACCGAACCTCCACACCAGGACTCAGCTTCCGCGTTGGTCGAGTCGAGCCGCAAGCGTCCCAGCTCGGAATCGATCGACTCGACGCAGATCATGGGAGTGTGGGCCCTGGGAAGTCGCAACGTCAGCTCCACCCGCGAGTAGAGGAGTCGCTGCCACTGCCAGTTCTCGCGACCGCGGCGGGGATCCAACCAGGTCTCGTGGAGCTTGGCGCCACCTTCGACATAGACGACGAGCCGACTGGCGGGATCGAGGCCGTCGAAGTCTGCGGAGAGCAGGATCGAGAGTTTGTGGCCGCGCCGTTCGACCTTCTTGACCTTGCCGCCGGTAGACGGGGAGCCGGTCGGCGGAGTCGAGGAGACCTCGACCTGGAGTTCGGGTAGGAAGGCTCGGTAGGGCACGAGGGTGGCTCCGTTGTTCGGAGACAGCGGTCGGCGGAGCCGGTGGGTCCACCTGGGCGGGCGGAAGCGAACGAGCTGCACCGCTCCGTACCGTTCGAAGGCTTGATGGAACTCAGCCGCCGAGAGCTCGGGGTAGAGCTGCCGGAAGAGCGCGGGCTGAGGGTGGATGAAGGTGTGATTGACCGACCGGAACCCGTAGCCGTTGAGGGCCGAGCCGTAGTACTCGCCGCCGCCGAGCACCAGCCAGCCCTGGGGGTGCGATTCCTGGATGGATCGGAGGGCCGCCAGCTGTCGACTCTCGGGGCGATCGAAGATCGGTCCGGCGAGTTGCACCGGATTGAAAGCCGAGAAGCCAGCCAGATTGGCGAGGGCGGCGGAAGCCAAGAGCCATCCGCCGCCGGCGAGACTCGCTGCCAGGCGACGAGGGCCGAATCGGAGGCCCACCTGGATCAGCAGCACGATCGGCAGGATGTAGAGGTCGGCGTGGTTTCGCTCGAGGAGTTCGGCGGTCCAGAAGGAGGTCGACTCGCTCTCGACCGGGGCCGCGGTGGCGCTTCCGAGCGACGACGAGGGCCACCAGGTTGCGACCACGATCGCGGTCAGGAGTGCGAACCGGCGCCAGGACCAGAGGAACTGCAGACGTGGCATCCAGGACAGAGCGATTCCGAGCCAGAGGAGTCCGGAGGCGAAGAGCACGCGGATCGGGTGGATCTTGTGGAGAAGAAGGGGCTTGCCGAAGATCGCAGGGACCGGCAGGAGCATCCAGGCCGTGAGCAGCCCGAGCACGATCAGAGTGGCGCGACTGACCGCCGCCGGTTCTGCTTTCGTCCGCAATCTGCTGGTCAGCCCACGCCAGTCGACGAAGCAGAGCAGCAGGACCCAGAGCAGACTCCCGGCGGTAGACAGCCCACAAGCGTTGTCGGTCACCAGCGGCTCGTAGCCGTGGTAGAGGGCCATCGGCTGGAACTGGCTGATCCACTGCAGGGGACTCACCAAGCCGCCGCGGATCGCTCGCGCCCCGTGGTCGGCGCTGTGGACGGCGATCGAGAGCGGCTCCCAGAGGTAGGCGGCGGCGATGGCGGCGCCCGCGCCGACTCCGAGGGCGCTGCTGACCCAGCGCCCGAGGTCGGATCGCAGATCGGGACGTCGGTCCCAGACCAGTGCGCCGGCGGCGACACACGCTACCGCCAGGAAGGGAGGGTAGAACTGCCCGGTGAGCAGCCAGCACGCCGTGAGGTAGGCGACGGCGAGTGTGCGGAGGAGTGGCCTGAGGTCGGAAAGGCAGATCAGTACCATCCAGGGCAGGAGGGCGGTCAGCGGTCCGAGACTGGTCCACCACAATTGGACCCAGGGGGTGAAGTACAGGAGCAGCGCCGCCGACAGACTCCAGCTCCGTGACCAACGGAGGCGTAGGAACATCAGGTAGTACCCGACCACGAAGAGCCAGGTGTGGACGGCGAAGTAGAAGGAGTAGGCGACGGCTGGCGCCAGGAAAAAGAAGGGCCAGAACTGGGGCTTGAAGAGGGCGCCCCAGTCGCGCAACGGCATCGCGTAGAAGGTCCGGAGCGACTCGCCGTACAACGAGGTTTGGTTGACCTGGCCGAAGTCGCTGTCGACGGTGGCTTGCACCATCGGCGTCCAGATCCTCGACTCGTCGCTTCGGATGGGCCGCGGTGTTCCGCTGACCAGGCCGACACCCTCGAGTCCGAAGGCTTCGAGCACGGTGCCGTACGACGAGGGAGTGGTGGTGGACAGGGTCACGAGAACCAGGTAGAGCGTCGCCGCCACGACGACGGGATCCCATCGTTTCCACCGGGCGAGGATGCGAGAGACCGAACTGGCCAGCGGCGGCGGTGGATCTGGCGGCGACGGCATCGCCAGAGCCTACCCTGCCTGGAGCCGTCCGAGCGTCAGCTGGAGTGGCGGACGAGTCGTCGACTCGGTCGCGGGCGGGGCGCTACTCGTCGTCCTAGGTGGCCGGGTCGGCGGGGGTCAGGACCACGAAGGCGAGTTGCTCTCCGCTCGGCGAGAAGGCCAGGCGGGTGATGGTCTCGATGCCTTGGGAGGCGAAGTCGGCCACCTGCTGCCAGCCGCCGCCACAGGCGGGGCAGTAGCGGTAGAGCCGCGCGCCGTCCGCCATCCAGGCCCGGCCATGGCGGTCCCAGGTGAAGTCCTCGCGCCCGGGTAGGGGGGGCACCATCAGCTCGACCGTCGAGGTCTTCGGGTCGAAGGTCGCCAGCCGCCCCTCGGGGGAGCTCTTGATCACGTACGAGATCTTAGACGTACCGGGAACTCGCTGGATGGTCCGGCCGCCGTTCTGGGCCAGGACGCGAGGTTTCTCGCCCGGTGCCCGATACTCGATCGTGTTGGGCTCGCCGAGCAGGAAGAGGAGCACGCCGCCGTCGTCACCCCAGGCGTGGTAGCCGACCGGGGCTGGTCTCGGGGAGCAGCACGCTCGGGGCGGCCTCTCCCTGCAACGGGAAGCGCCACACCTCTGTTCGCCTCCTTCCTCCACCCGCACCACCGAGATGGCTCGACCCTCCTCGATCGGGGTGGGAGAGAACTCGCTCTCCGGGGTCGAGGTGACCGCCGAGGAAGTGCCCGTGTCGAGATCGTAGAGGTAGATGTCGGCCTGGCCGTCGCGGATCGAGGTGTACAGAAGACCGCGACCATCCGGGAGAAAGTGCGGCTGGTTGTCGTAGCCGGCTCTGGCGGTGAGGTTGCGGGGCTCGCCTAAAGCCGGTTGTTCGCCGCCGCTTTCGTCGACCGAGACCAGGTAGACCTCGGTCTCCGGCGGGTCCTGGGCACTGGCGGCCAGCGAGAGCCCAGCCCAGAGGGACACGGCGATGAGGAGCTTGAAGGTTGCTGCAGATCCAGGTCGGCTCATCCGGACTTTGGCGGTGGCGACTGGCACTCTTGGCGCGTCCTAATGGACCTCGAACGAAAACAACTCGACCGGGACCTCGCTGCCCGAGGCGTCCGCCTCGACGACGATCAGATCGCCACTCTGGGTGATGAGAACGATGTCTCCCATCATGTCGGCGCCGTCGATGCTTCCCTGTCCGTAGGCCAATCCCCGTGGGTCGTTGGCGCCCCCGGCTCCATCGGAGCCGATATCGGTGACGAACTCAACCGAAGCGGCGAAGTCACTGCCAGAGAAGGCACCGGCGGCTCCGGTGTGCTCTACATAGATCGCAGACTCGTTGCCCCCGGGATCGACCGGAAGGTAGATCTCGAGGTCACCGTCCGCATCGAAGTCACCGACATCGGGATTGAAGCAGTTTCCTACGGTGTTCAGGATCGCACCGCCGGCATCGGCGGCATAGGTGTTCGCGGCGGTACTCTCGTACACATAGACCCCGAGCGTCGCGTTCTCGGTGAGGATGATCTCTGGGTTGCCGGCGGCGTCGAGGTCGTAGACCAGGACGTTGTTGATCCCGGGAGTTCCGCTCACGAGCGCTGCCACGGGCAGCCGAGCCTCCTCGGTAATCGTTCCGCTGCCATCCCAGCGGTAGACGAAGAACGCATTGAGGGTGCGCGCTTCCTCGTCCGGAGCGACGACCACCTCTCGAGTGCCGTCGCCATCGAGATCGGCAATGCCGCTCATCGAGGCGCAACCCCCGTCGGTATCGTTGTCCAGGCCGTCGTCGTTCCCGACGTCAGCGGTCACGGCGGAGGCGTAGGTGTTGTTTCCGCTGTTCTCGCGAATCTCGAGCGCGTCCACCTCGGCGGCCGAGCAAACCAGGATCTCCCGAGTGCCGTCGCTGTCGAGGTCGCCAACGGTCAGCCCCATGACGCCGATGAGCGCCGTGGAGAAGACCGGGGTGTCACTCGGGTTGCTGCCATCGGTCATCTGGCCGGCTCCCGAGTACTCGAAAACTCGGAGTGTCGATCCGTCACTGTAGATGAGTTCGAGCCTTCCGTCGTGGTCACTATCGGCAACCGCCGCGGCTTGCACCGGTACCGAACCGGTTCCGGCATTGGGGTCGAATCCCCAGCGGAAGGCGTAGGTGTTGTCCGCCGTCGACTCGTAGACGAAGATGTTGTCGGTGGTGTTCTTGGCCATGACGACGAACTCGTAGTTGCCGTCGGCGTCGATGTCGATCCGCTCGCCGTTGTCGGCACGGTTCGTCAGTACGTGGACTCCGGCCGAAGAGTCCACGTTGTTGAAGCCACTGCCCCCGAGATTGGTGTCCAGTCGAACGGTGAATCCTGCCGCCGTGGTCTGGCCGAGAGCCAGCGCCGGGAGGCAGAGCAACAGAACGCAAGCGAGTACCACGTGTCGTCGCATTTCGGTCCTTTCACGAGTCGGTGTGTTTGGGGAGCTTGAACGATGCTAGCACGGGCCGTTCGGAGAGTCTGAACCGGAGATGGGGCTGTCCGGGTCGCTAGAGGACCGGGAGGGGACTCGGGTCTCTCTGCGAGGCGTCGAGCCGATTGGCCGGTCGACCGCTGGGCCGTGCCCGGTGACCTACCCTGGCTCACGGCGGTGCCGTATGGCGACGCGCCCGCTCCCGCCTTGCAGCCGATAGTGAGTCAGACGCCAGCTTCTGCCGGTTGGCTACGAGCCTCGAGGAGCCAGCGAGAAAGGCCCGCGGCCAGGTCGCTTCGATACTTGGACCGCTCGGCCAGAGACTGAAGACTGGACCGAGACGGACCCGATTCCTGGGCATCGGCGAAGAGTGCGACCAGATCGATCGACGACGCGTACTCGGGAGCCACTGCGCCTCTGGCTTCGTCGACGGCGACGATCCCCTGGGCGGCGTAGATCCCCATCGCAGTGGCGCCGTCCGATTCCTCGCTCGGTTGTGGCCAACGGGCCAGCCATCCGTCCACATCGGAGCCGAAGCTCGTCGGGGCGCCTCGGCTCGTCTGCTCCGCCCACCGAAAGAGGAGCGCCACTGCCTGAGAACTCCCACTGGCGTCCGATTCCGGAGCCAGGATCTCATCGCGGCGCTTCTGGCCCTCGGTGGTAGCACCGGCCAACCACGAGATCTCCATCGCCAGAATGTCCACCGATGAACCGAGATAGGTTCGAGCCGCATCGACGTCGGCGCTGGCCAGCGTGACGATGGCCTTCTCTGGCTGGTCGGAGTCGAGGTAGACCGCGGAGCGAAGCAGGTCAGCGGCCGCCTCCCACGCGGGATCCTCGGCCTTGGCACTGCCTGGCGTACCGAGGATCTCCAGAGCCTTCTCCCCGTCGATCGCGCTCCAGGTCCGGGCCAGGCGAAGTTGCGAGGCGCGGTCGTCGGGATGAGACTCGCACCAGGAGGCGATGGCTTCGGCACGCGCCTCGGGCTCGGCTGCTTTCAAGCCGACTCCGACGTAGATCTGTTGGGCAACCTCGGCCAGCGGGTGGTCGAGTTCCCGCAGCTGCCGAGCCAGGCCCCGCACGGCCGCGTGGTCACCCTCTTCCGTCCACGTGGCGAGGCGGGCCAGACCGGGACCCATCGCTAGACCGGCCTCGAGGCGAGCATCGAGGGCCTCGGGCCACTCCTCCTCGTTCCACCAGGCTCGAGCCGTGAACCAGAGATCGCCGGAGGTACCTGAATCGAGAAGGTAGCGATGAACCTCTCTTCGGATTTCGGCCTCGGTAGGAGTCCGTGCGATGACGTCGACGATCTCCGCCATGTTCTCGTCATTCCAGCGGCCCTGTTCCCAGCGGGCTCGCATCTCCGGAAGGGCGGCCTGTGGATCCTGTCGGAGCCGGAGGAGGAGGAGTGGATAGGCCAGAGGCTCATCGACCTCGGCGGGGAGGCTTGCCGCCAGCGCCTCCGCTTCCGTCAGCTGGTCGAGGTTGACCAGTGAGTTGAGGAGCCTGGCTTGGAGGTAGGTATCACCGGGAGCGATCTCCAGTCCCTCCTTCGTCACTCGAACCACGTCCTGGTCTTCGTCGACGAGATCGAAAAAATCTGCCGCATAGCCGGCTTCGAAGAGACTCTCGATCGGAAGCCTGCGTAGCTGTTCGAGCTGGTCGGTGGGCGCGTCCAGGCCGTGGACGACGGCTTCGAGCCATCCGTTCTGAGCGAGGTGCGCCACGTCGAGCGGAGCGATCTCCAGAGCGCGGTTCGAGTAGCCCAGTGCTTCCTCATACTCGCCCAAGGTGAGGTAGGCCTCGGCCACCGAGAAATTGGTCGTGCTTGAGTTGGGGGCCCGTCGGTGGGCCTCGAGATAGCTCTCGAGGGCTCGAGCCGGCTCTCCGGCGTCCATCTTCCGGTGTCCCTCCTCGGTCAGTTGCACCACGGTCTCGTCCACCCAGTCGCCGGTCTTCTCCGCCTCGCGTCGCTCGCTGGCCGAGATCCAGACGATGGCCCCCACGGCGATGGGGACACTGAAACTGGCGACAGCGGCTAGAACTGTCGTTGCGCGGGGCAGGTTGGACCAGCGGAATAGGGCCTTGAGATTGATCGACAGAGCATTGAGGGTCATGAGTCCCCAGGGGATTCCCCACCACCCCAGCAGTGCGGACTGCGCGAGCGCCTGCCCGGCGGCCTTTTGGCAGCAAGTGCGGCACAGACCCTCGTGCCATCGCCGGTGCTGGGTGAAGACGACGAAGGACGTGACCTTCATGAGTTCGACGATGCGACTCGGCTCCGCCCCGCACCGGTCACAGGGAAGGGCCAGGTTCTCTTCGGACCGCGGTTGGCCGAGCGCCTCGATGGTCGGTTGGTAACCCTCAAAATCAGACATAGAAGAATCTCCAATGAACGCAACACAACGTGATGTTGGTGGATGGTAGCTAAGAATACCATCTCTAGGGCTGCGCCTTGTCTGCTCCCGACATCACACGGTCCCTCCGAACCTCTCGCGGGCACGTCCGGACCGACTCGGCGACGGTCGGGATCGGGGATGCTGAAGGAACCCGCTCCGATGGGCAAGGTGGCGCGCCTTGCCGGGGGCTACAATCGCGCCATTCCACTCCGAAGAGGTACTGCATGAGTTCACTGTCGATCCCCGAAGCCCATCAACTTCTGGCGCGCGCCGAGAGTTCGCTGCGTCGCGGCCTGATAGGACAGGACGACCTCATCCGACACCTGCTGGTCGGGGTGGTGGCCGACGGGCACCTGCTGATCGAGGGCGTGCCAGGCCTTGGCAAGACCCGGGGGGTCAACCTGCTGGCCAGACTCTGCCAGCTGAGTTTCAAGCGCCTACAGTTCACGCCGGACCTGCTGCCGGCTGACGTCCTGGGGACCCGGGTCTACAACCAACACACCGCCGACTTCGAGACGGTGCGTGGTCCGATCTTCGCCAACTTCGTGCTGGCCGACGAGATCAATCGCGCCCCCGCCAAGGTGCAGTCGGCTCTGCTCGAGACGATGCAGGAACGGCAAGTCACGATCGGCCACGAGACCATCGCACTGCAGCGGCCCTTCCTGGTGTTTGCGACCCAGAATCCGATCGAGCAGGAGGGCACCTACCGTCTGCCCGAGGCTCAACTCGACCGCTTTCTGCTCAAACTCCTGGTCACCTATCCCGAAACCTCGCGGGAAGAGGATCTGGTGAACATGGTCCTCGACGAGGTCACATTGCCGGAACCCGACGAGCCGTTGGAGATGTCTCAGGTCCTCGCCCTGCAGGAGTCGGCACGCCAGGTGTTCGTCGAATCCCGTGTCCTCAGCTACGCCGTGCGACTGGTGCAGACCACGCGCAGCGCGAGCCCCGATTCGCGTCTCGGGGCCTACCTCGAGCTGGGAGCCTCACCCCGGGCCTCGATCGCACTGGTGCAGGCGGCGCGGGCCACGGCCTTGATCGAGGGCGAGGATGCTGTGACTCCCGATCACGTCAAGGGGGTAGCCCCAGCGGCCCTTCGGCATCGGTTGATCCTGACCTACCACGCCGAAGCCGAGGGGGTCACGGCGGACGATCTAATCGAGGATCTGTTGGGCACGGTCCCCGTGCCCTGATGGTGACCGTGCTGCCCGACGCGGCCGCCACGTCGTTGTTGCTCGCCCAGGTCCGGCGCCTGGAACTCGTGGCGCGGCGCAACGTGGCCACCCTACGCCACGGCGACTACCAGACGGCGGTACGGGGGCGCGGGCTGCTGTTCCACGAGAGCCGAAAGTACGTCCCCGGCGAGTCGGCTCGCACCATCGATTGGAACATCACTGCGCGGGTCGGTGAGCCCCACGTCCGAGTCCACGAGGAGGAGCGCCAGAGGGACGTGGTCCTCGCGGTCGACGTCAGCCCATCGATGCACGTCGGCTACGGACGTCGCAGCAAGCTCGAACTGGCGGTCGAGGTCGCGGCTACGCTGGCGGTGGCGGCTCTGGAGACCGGGGATCGTATCGGCTGCACCTTCTTCGCCGACCAGGTCCTGGAGGAGAACCGGCCCCGGGCCGGCCGTGCCCAGCTCTTTCGGGTGCTGCGAGCCCTGCTGCGGCATACCGAACCCTGGACGCGAGCGGTCGCGGTTTCGGACCCACGAACGGCGATCCACGCCGTCGAACAACGGGCCCGGGGACCGCTGGTTCTCTTCCTCGTCTCCGACTTCATCGACCACGACTTGCCTGCCGACCTGCGCTACCTACGGCCGCGCCACGACGTGACGTTGCTGCACCTCTACGACCCTTTCGAGGCCGCGGTGGCACCGGAGCTGGTCCTTTCGGGTCTGGCGCCCGAGGGGCCGCAGGTGGTCGTTCCCTTCTCCCCGGGCGAAACGGGTCAGTGGGATCAGCTACGACGGACCTTGGCCCAGGCGTGTGGAGAGAACCGGCTGTCCTTCGCTTCGCTCTCGACCGACGACGCCGTGGGTCGGTCGCTGGGACGACACTTCCACCGGCGGCGTCGCGAGCGATGGTGAACGAGCTGCCGGCCGGGCTGGCACCACCACTCCACCTGATCGAGGAGGAACCCAGCCGGCTCTGGCTCTGGCTGCTGCTCCTGCTCGTTGGGGTCGCTGGGCTCTGGTGGCGGCAACGTCGTCGGCAAAGCGATTCTGGGACCGAGAAGGTTCTCGCCACGGTTCCGGGGCCGGGGCCGACTGCCCTGGAGCGTGCCATCGACGCACTGCGAGAGCGGGTGGTCATCGAGGGAGACTTCCGTCGGGGGTGCCACGAGTTGGCGGCGCTGTTGCGGCCGAGATTCCGGGGAGCCTTGACCCGCACCGCCCGCGAGTTGCGGGATTTCGTCGAGGAGCGGAGCGTGGTCGACCTCCTGGCACGGCTCGAAACGATGCAGTTCCAGCGGCGTCCACCCGACCGCTCTCTCTTCGAGAGCGTCTGCCGGCGCGCCAAGGCAGTGGCTCTGCTGATCGAGGGTAGGGAGGAATGATCCACTTCGCCTATCCGGTCGTCCTGGGCGGTCTCCTGCTTCTTCCGTTCCCCTGGTGGTGGCGTCGACGGGGGCAACGACAGCGGGCGGTCCCCTTTCCTTCCCTGCAGTTCGGTCGGGTCGCGCGCTGGCGACGTTCGGTCCGATGGTGGTCCGGGCTACTGGAGATGGTGCTGGGGGTAGTTCTGGTCGTCGCCCTGGCGGGTCCCTATCGCGCCGAACGAGTCGAGCTCTTCGACGACCCCGGCATCGACGTGATGCTGGTGCTCGACGTTTCACTGAGCATGCTGGCGGACGACTTCTCACCCGATCGGCTGACCGCGCTGCGAGACACCGCCCGCGCCTTCCTCGAACGCAGCGCGAGCCACCGGGTGGGCATCGTCCTGTTCGCGGGGGAGGCGTTCGTTCAGTGCCCGCTGACGACCGATGGAGCGATCCTCCACGATCTGCTCGAGGGCGTCACGGTCTACGCCATCGATCAGAAGCGGTCGGGGGGGACCGCCATCGGCAATGCGCTGTTGGTGGCGGTCGATCAATTGGCCGCCCACCGACTGGAAGGTGAGCAGGCTCGGGACCAGGCGGTGGTATTGATCACCGACGGCGAGTCCAATCTCGGTCTCGAACCGGTCCTCGCGGCGGCCTACTCCAAGCAGGAGGGGATGCGTCTCTATCTGGTGGGCATTGGCGGCGACGAGCCGGTCGAGGTCTTCTTCGAGGGCGAGCGAGTGGGGGGAGACAACCCCTACCTGGCGGTGCTCGATGATGCCGAGCTGCAAGCCGTGGCCGAGGTGGGCGAAGGGCGGTACTACCGGGCCCGAGACGGCGACGCCCTCGACTCGATCTTCGCCGAGCTGGCGCGGCTCGAGAGTTCGCCCCTCGAGGCTCGTGAGGTCGAGGTGCGACACTACTGGACCAGCTCGCTCACCCTGCTGCTGTTCTTGCTCTTCGCGATGCGAGTCGTGGTGACTGGCCTGGTGCTCGAGAGGCCGTTGTCGTGAGTCTCTGGGGCCTCGCGTTCACGCGGCCACTCGTGCTCTGGCTGAGCGTTCCCTGGCTTGCACTCGGCCTGTTTGTGGGCCGCGAACAGCTCGTCGCCTGGCGACGGCTTCGCAGCCTGGTGAGTGCCCGATTCCTACCCCGTCTGACCCGCCATGATGAGAAGAGCCTCCGCCGCTACCTGGCCTGGTGGCAGGTTCTGGGCCTCCTACTCCTGCTCGCCGCCGCCGGGCCAACGGTGCCGGGAGACGTCGAGGTCACCGCCGAAGGGGGACGTCTCCTGCTGTTGCTCGACGGTTCGGCGAGCATGAAGGCCTCGGATGTCGAACCGGTGTTGGCGGGCGAGGCGCCGCAACATCGCTTCCAGTTGGCGCAGCAGCTGGGGGGCTCGTTGGTCGATCGCCTTCCCGAGTTCCAGTTCGCGCTCGCGAGCTTCAGCGGAATCGCCGCGGTGGAGCTGCCGATGACTTCGGACCGGAAGGTGCTGCACGAGGCCCTCCGCGCGGTCGAGGTCCATACCTACTATCAGAACACCGGCTCGAGCTTCGCATCGGCGCTCGACCTGGCCTTGCGCTTCGCCAGCGATCCGTCGCAAGGACTCCAGGTGGTACTGCTCAGCGACGGGGAACTTCTTCCCTTGGAAGAAGGTCTCGACGAACCGCTGGCGGCACTGCGCGCGGCCGGGGTCCCGGTTCACTCTCTCTCCCTGGGGAGCCTGGTGGGACAGGCACGCGAGATCTACGACTTCTCGGACGTGCGAGCCGGCAAGAAGAACCCGGCCGTACTCACCCAGCGGACGACCCGACGCGTCGACGCCCACCTCCGTCGGATCTCCGAGGCGACCGGTGGTCGGTTCTCGGTGGCGTCTGCGGTCGCGGTCGACGAACTGGTGGCGGCGGTCGAGTCGTTCCCGACCGGAGCCGGACGACTGATCGACGAAACGCTGCGCCGTGACGTGAGTCCCTGGTTCCTCTACCTCTTCCTGGCGGGTGCCCTCTGGCAGTGGCTGAGCGCCGTGCGGAGTCCGGCCTCGCGCCAGGTCCCGGTCTTCGACCTCCAGTATCTCGGCGACGACCCCGCCACCCGACCGGATCGGACTCGGCGGGATTCCACTCCAACGTCGGGATCTCGGCCGGGCAAGACTCTCTCGATCCTGCTGCTGCTGTTGCTTCTCTCCGGCTGCGACTCCGATCTGGATCGCGCGCATCGGGCCAACGAGCAGGGCATCGCCCTCGATCGACTCGGGCAGCACGACGCGGCGATGCGGTTCTACGAGCGCAGCCGCGCCTTCGGTCAGCGGCTGCACGTCCCCACCTACAACCTGGCGCGCTCTCATGCCCTCGCCGAGCGGCACGCTCGGGCGCACGCGGTCTACCAGGAAGTGTTGGAGCTGGCTCCCGAACTGGTCGAGGCGCACTACAACGATGGCATCGCGCTCTTCGCCTGGGGCGAAGCGGAGCGCGATCCAAAGAACTGCCAGCTCGAGCGTACGCTCGACCTCTGGGGTCGCGCGGAAGAGCGTTTCGTCCGCGCGGCGGAGATGGCTCGAGGAACCTCACTCGAAGGCGATGCCCGGGCCAATCGGGCCGCGGTCGCGCGGCTGCTCGCCACCTATCGAGCTCTGGCTGCCGATCCTCCAGCCGAGTGTTTGCAGGCTTCTTCGTCCGCTGCCAGCTCGGGTGGTGGAGGTGGAGGTGGAGGTGGAGGTTCAGGTGCAGGGGGAGGGGGAGGTGGAGGTGGAGCTGGTAGCGCTGGAGGGGGTGGAAGTGGTGGGGGGCCAACGCTGGAGGATCCGTCACCTGCAGCTGCGGGAACATCACCCACCGGAGGAGGCAGCGCGGACGGACCCCTCGATCCTTCGAGTCTGGCGGGAGGGCTTTCGCCGCAGCAGCTCGAGGAGATTCGAGCGGCACTCGAACGGATCGCTGAATCCCGTCGTGGCGCCGGAAAGTACCACCGGAAGACTCCGGCCGAGCAGTTCCCTCCGGAGTCCTGGCAGCAGCCGGATCCGGTGCTCCTCTGGTAGGTCCTAGCGTGGGGCTCGCACGCTCCCTGTGGGGCTCGCACGCTCCCTGTGGGGGAGCCCGCCTAGGATCTAGGTACCGAAGGTGCCTTAAGCTAGAATCCCGCGCCGGCCGAAGAGAGAGGATCGATCCCCAACGCGTCGAACCAAGTCTCGAGGCAACTCCAGGGGGTGTGAGTTGAGGTACAAAGCAGGAATCCTTTGCGTGGTTCTCCTCGGTCTCGGTCCGCTCCTCGCCGAGGCCAGTGGGTCGGCGGACGACTCGGTGCAGGCGAGCCTACGGGCTCGGCTCGAGCACGTGAGCCAGGATCAGCCTCTCCTGGTGGCTGGCGAGTCGATCCACTCCCCGAGCGCGCTGCCGGCCTTCTACGAACGGCGACTGTTCGCGCCGGCCTGGACGACGAACTCTGGTCTCAACGGACCCGGCGTCGAGCTCCTCTCGCTAGTGGGGAGGGTAGCGATCGATGGGCTCGACCCTCTCGACTACCACCTGGTGGGTCTCGACCGCCTGCTGGCGCGGGAGGCTAGCGAGAGCTCCGTCGATCTTTGGGCGGATGTGGACATCCTCCTCACCGACGCCTTCCTGACGTTGGCCGGGCATCTGGTCTCGGGGCGGGTCGATCCGGAGACCTTCGACTCCGAGTGGTCGGCTCAGCGACGGGAAGTGGACATCGGCCAGGTACTAGAGAAGGCGGTGAGTGCGGCGGCACCGGAAGCCGCACTCCGAGGTTTGCACCCCTCGCACTCGGGCTACTTCCTCCTGCGCGCCGCTCTGGAGACCTATCGGGGACTCGTCGCCGCCGGCGGCTGGGAGCCGATCGCCGAGGGACCGATCCTCCGGCCCGGCGACAACGACCCCAGGATTCCGGCACTGCGAGCGCGTCTGCGGGTCACGGACCGGTCGGTTTCCCTCGGCGCGACGCCCGAGCTTTACGACGATGACTTGATCGCCGCCGTGGTGCGGTTCCAGTTGCGCCACGGTCTGGGGAGTGACGGTGTGGTGGGCGAGAAGACCCTGGCTGCTCTCAACGTTGCGGCCGAAGAGAGGGTGCGCCAGATCGAGCTCAACCTCGAACGCTGGCGATGGTTGCCACAAGACCTCGGCTCTCGCTACGTGCTCGTCAATATCCCGGACTTTCGTCTCGTTGTGGTGGAGGAGGAGAAGACCGTTCTCGAGATGAGGGTCGCGGTGGGCCGGCGCTATCGGCGTACCCCGGTCTTCAGTGACACCATGCGGTATCTCGTGGTCAACCCGTCGTGGGATGTTCCTCGCAAGTTGGCCGTCCAGGACAAGCTACCCGAGATCCAGAAGGACGCCTCGTACCTGGAGCGTATGGGGTTTCTCGTCGTTCAGGGCTGGGGTGCGGACCAGGTTCTGGTCGACCCCGCTAGCGTCGACTGGTCCCAGATCACCCCTAGCCAGTTTCCCTACCACCTGCGTCAACTGCCAGGACCGCTCAATGCCCTGGGTCGCATCAAGTTCATGTTTCCCAACCGATTCAACGTATACCTCCACGATACGCCCGACCGCCGGGTCTTTCTGGCTTCGGAACGTGATGTGAGTTCTGGCTGCATCCGACTCGAACAGCCTCGGGCCCTCGCCGACCTGCTGCTGTCGGGTTCTCCCCGCTGGACGACCGAGGTGATCGACGCCACCCTCGCGGGCGGCAAGGAGACGACGATGACTCTGGAACGCCCCGTTCCAGTCCACCTGCTCTATTGGACAGCCTGGGCCGATGCCGAGGGAACGGTGCACTTCCGCCGCGATCTCTACGGCCGTGACCAGGCCTTGGCAGAGGCGCTACGCCAGGGAGCCGAGGCCGCGAGGTCCCGACCGTGACCTCCGCGGTGCGATCTCGGGCGCTCGCGCGCGGACTTGTGCTCGTCCTGTTTCTCCTGTTGACCTCCTCCGCGGCGACGCCTCTGCTCGGAGCAGAGTTCGACTCCGGACGGGCTGATTTTTTCGTGCAGGCCAACGGCGAGACGATTCCCTACGAAGTGTTCGCCCTCTTCCTCATGCCGGGCGAGAACCTCAGCCTCGAAGCACCTGGGCCGAAGGGGACCAACCTGGTGCTGTCCACCGAGGGAGAGGTGGTCCCCTCGTCGCGTCCGGGGCGCTGGAACTGGCGAGCGCCCACTACCCCAGGCCTTCGGGTTCTCGAGATCGCTCAGTCCCAAGGCTCCGGCCGAATGACCCTGAACGTTTTCGTGTTGGTCCCGGCTGCCAACGTAGTCGATCAGAAACTGAACGGGTATCGCATCGGTCGGTACCCCGGGACCCCCTTCCGCGGCCTCTCGGTCTATCGGCCACCGTCAGGTTTCGTCGAGGTCACACCGGAGAACTCGGCCACGGCCGTTTCTCCTCACTTCACCCTGGGCCAGTTCCTCTGCAAGCAAGCCGATGGGTTTCCCAAGTACGTGGTACTGCGGGAGCGGCTCCTGTTGAAGCTGGAGTTCCTGCTCGCTCTGGTCAACGAACGCGGCCACCGAGCCGACACCTTTGCGGTTCTCTCGGGCTTTCGCACGCCCTTCTACAACGCGAGCATCGGCAACGTCCCCAACAGCCGCCACCAATGGGGTGGCGCCGCCGACATCTTCATCGACGAGTCTCCGAAGGACGGAGTCATGGACGATCTGGACGGCAACGGGAAGGTGGATCTCGCCGACTCGCAGTACCTCTATCGGCTATTCGAGGGCGTGACGGGTTCGCCGGAACACCGGGAGTTCGTGGGTGGCTTGGGAGTCTACGGCTCGACGTCAGCCCACGGTCCCTTCGTGCACGTCGACGCCCGCGGATATCGAGCCCGTTGGGGCAAGCTGTAGCGGGAAGCCGAGACTTGGTACGGTTCGCGTCCGGCGAGACCGACTCAATGGTGGTAGCGACGATGCTCTACCAGGCCGTGGTGTCTCCCGACTCGAAGCCGTCCGAGAATACGGCCCCGCCGACCCAGGTGCAGCCGTCGCCGTTGTGGATGCAGTCGATCCGGTGCTGGGCTCCCAGTACCACGTAGAGTTCTCCCTGCGAGTCCTCGGCGAATCCGTAGGTACCGTGATAGCCGCTGGCCCAGCAGGATGCGGCGATGGCGGCGGGATTCGCAGGATCTAGAACGTCTGTCTTCCAGATCTGACCGCAGGCCGCGTCTCCGTAGAGGTAGTCACCGGCTAGCGACGGGACCTGGACTCCGCGGTAGCGGTATCCCCCCATGATCGAGTCCCAGCCTCCGTTGTAGTGGCACAGAACTGGATCCCAGAAGCCGCTCGCCCGGGGGAACTCACAACTGGTGCCGGTATCGACCGGGCAACCCGTGGTCGGACAGAAGGACTCGTCGTTGTTGGATGTCTCACAGCCTTCGCGACAGACCCAGCCAAAGTTCACCGGGGCGGGAGTGGCCGCTCGCTTGAGGTTGATCTCCTCCCACTTGTTCTGTCCCACGTCGCCGATGTAGAGGTCGCCGTTGTCGCGGTCGAAACTGAACCGGAAGGGATTGCGAAGACCCAGCGCCCAGACTTCGTCGCAGCTCAACATGCCCATTCCAGTGAACGGGTTGTCCGAGGGCACGGTATAGCCGGTGGCGGAGACACCACAGTCGTCGGGAGCCGTGGCGCTGCCGTCGATGCCTCGAACGTCGATCCTCAGCATCTTGCCTGCCAGGCTGTTGATGCGCTGGCCGTCGCCGTTGATGCCCTGGTTCGAGTCACACCCACCGCCGCCGTCTCCCGTGGAGATGTAGAGAAACCCATCCGGGCCGAACGCCAGCCAGCCGCCGTTGTGGTTCCCGGCCGGGTGATCGATGACCAAGAGCCGAGTCTCTGATCCCGGGTCCCCGAGGTCGGGATCGACGGCCGACCGCTCGTAGCTGGCGATCACGATGTCTCCGGTCGTTCCGGGCCCCACGTCGGCGCTGGTGTAGAAGACGTAGAGCAGCCCGTTCGACGCATAGTCGGGGTCGACGACCAGAGCGAGCAGGCCGCGCTCGCCGCCCGCGAGGACGGGACCTCCGACATCGTCCCGCAGGTCGAGAAAGGCGTCGGGGAGCATCGAGCCGGAGGGGCCGTCCCACACCAGAATCGCTCCTTCCTGGGTGGCGATCAGGTACTTGCCACGGCCATCATTCAGATCGACGAAGGCGACCGGGTCGTTGGTGGCAGCGGGAAAGTCCGACGATTCCACCAGGGGCGAGATCGCTACCGGCGGCGTGGGGTCGCAGCTCGTTGCACAGGAAGCGGAGTAGCAGGAGGTTTCAGCGACCACCACGGCGGTCGTGGCGGCGAAGCCGGCGAGGCAGAGCAGAAATACGGCGTGGAGCGTCAGGCGTCGAAGCGGCATCGTTGGGGTCCTTCCCTGGAGGGGCAGTGTCGCGGCAGCTTAGCACTCCGAATTCTCGATGCTCAGTGGCGTTCGAAGACAACGGAATCGTGCTGGAACTACTCGCAGCCTCCGTCGAGAGAGACCGACTCGAGCGCCACACTGTAGAGACCCGAAGCCCGGTAGACCGGTAGTACCAGACTCTGCACCGGTACCGTCGTGTAACTCGGCGGGTTCCACCAGAACGACCGCTCCGCGGCGTGCACTTCGACCGTTCCGAAGGGGATCCCCGGGGTCCAGGCCGGTTGGTCGCCGACGTGGACCCGCCAGGCGGTCGCGTCGGTCTGTACCACGGTGGTGTCCACGGTCTGTCCCGCCTCGTTGCGCCAGATCATCTCGGCTACGGTGAGCGGATCGTTCGCGTCGAGGGTGCAGTCCCTCCCTTCGAGAGCTCGTTCGGATAGCTCGGTCCACACCAGAAGGTCGGTTCCACCGTCGAACGCGCCGCCGTTCAAGAAGCGGCTACGCGATCTGCAGGCCACAGCTTCGCGGCCGTCTTCCGGGCCGACCTGGGACGATTGGATCGAGAAGTTGCGGTAGAAGGTCCTGGCGGTCGGACCCGAGTTCTCCGGTGTGGCCCGGATCGCTACTGCTCCCACCCCCTGGGCCGAGGCCTCGGCCGCGTCGAGGAGAAAGAGATCTCCCCAGAGCGCGTTCTGGTTGCTGGCGAGACCTGTCCCCCCCTCCAGGAAATAGCCCGGTTGATAGGGGTACTGGAGACTCGAGGAGCAGTCGTTGACGACGTCCACGGTCGCGAAGCCCACCACCAGGGAGCTGTCTCCTCGCTGCGAGCCGTAGCACCGCTCGTCGACAGGGTGGGGTTGGCCAGTGTGCTGGGCCGCCAGCGTCGCCAAAGCCTGGGGGTCGAGGACGGGGAGTGCCAGAGGTGAGGCACACGCCGGGAAGGAGCTCACGGAGTCAGGGTCGTGCCCAGAGGACGGTAGGAATCCGTCGGCGAAGAGTTGCCGCAAGTTGACCGACCGGAGTTCTTCCGGACGGAGCAACAGATCGAAGGCCAGGGTCGGGGCCGACCAGTCGGTCCACAACACGACGTGGGCCAGGATCGGGTCCTGGGTTGCGTTGCCGATCGAGAACAGGGAGTTTCTCCCCTCGGGGTCCTCGAGGTCGACCTCGAAGTAGGGGATGAGGAGAGTCGCAGCCGGTGTGCTTCGAGCCGCTGCGCTGCCGGAGAGCATAGTCAAACCCAACAGAGCTAGGGGGATACACCTTTGGGTCGTCATCCCTGGCCTCCTTGTGCGAGCCGGGATGTGAGCGTCTCGCGACCGCGGACGATAGCACATCCCCGCGCCGGCTAGAAGGCCTGGGAAGCCATCGTCGAACGCTGGCGACGCTCCAGCTCGATACCTCCGAGACTGAGTTGGGCCCGAGCGACGGGTGCTACCATGGGCGCCGCTCGCACCCGATTCCTATGAGAACCAAGACCTCGAGAAGAACCAAGACCTCGAGAAGAACCAAGACCTCGAGACCCAAGACGTCCAGGCCTGGCGGCGGGGTCGGCTGGCGGCGACTCTTCGCCTTCAGCCTCGACTATCTGGTGATCGTTGGCTACGGCCTGGCCTTGGGAGGGCTTTCCTACCTGCTGCGCGATACCGCCCTGGCTTCTGCCGTCGGAGCGTGGACCACGTCGGTCGGTGCCCGGCACCTGCTGGGTTTCGTCACCCTGACGCTGCCCGTGGTGTGCTACTTCGCGCTGTCGGAGGCTTCATCGCAGCAGGCGACCTGGGGGAAGCGTCTGGCGGGGCTGAGGGTGGAAGACCTGCAGCAGGGCCGTCTGACCGCGAGTCGTGCCCTGGTGCGAGCCCTGGTGAAGTTCCTCCCCTGGGAACTGGCCCACGGCTCCTTGTGGCGCATCGAAGGGTGGCCCGCGGCTCCGGAAGCGCCATCCAATCTGGTCCTCGGCGGCCTGATTCTGACCTGGATACTGGTGTTTGCCTGGGTGGTTCCCATCTTCCGGGCCGAGGGGCGGACCCCCTACGACCGACTGTCGCGAAGCCGAGTTGCCCTTCGCTCCGAGTCGGCCGGTACCTCTCGGGACTCGGGGTCGTCGAGTTCTCGCTAGGCACCTCGACTTGGATCTCCGGCCTCGGGCTACCGCCCCGGAGTCCGGGGAGCGAGAACGCTCATCCCGTCGCTGCCGGCTCTTGCAGGATGCGGCCTGTCTGCACGTTCCAGAGCGTCGCGTAGATGCCGTTCTGCTCCAGCAGCTCCTCGTGGGTGCCCTCCTCGGCTAGGCGACCGTGCTCGAGCACGTGGATCCGGTCCGCCGCCCGGATGGTCGATAGGCGGTGGGCGATCACCAGGGTGGTGCGGTCGCGGGCGATGCGGGCAATCGACCGCTGGATGGCGGCTTCCGTTTCATTGTCGACGGCCGAGGTCGCTTCGTCGAGGATCAGGATCGGCGCGTTCTTGAGCACTGCCCGAGCGATCGAGAGCCTCTGTCGTTGCCCCCCGGACAGCTTCTGACCGCGCTCTCCGACCACGGTGTCGTAACCCTGCGGGAGAGCCTCGATGAATTCGTGGGCCTCGGCCACCCTCGCGGCGGCCTCGATGGCGGCCGGTTCGGCTTCGGGGCGGCCGTAGGCGAGGTTGTCGCGCACCGTGCCGTGGAAGAGGAAGACGTCCTGGCTGACGAAGGCGATCGCGGTGCGTAGGTCCTCGAGCCGCAGTGTCCTCAGGTCCTGCCCCTGCAGGCGCAGCGCACCGGAGTCGGGATCGTAGAAGCGCATCAGGAGTTTGAGCACAGTCGTCTTGCCTGACCCGGTGGCGCCGACTAGGGCGGTCGTGCGTCCGGCCTCGATGGCGAGACTCAGGTCACGGAGGGCGGGATACCCTTCTTGGTACGAGAAGCTCACCTGGTCGAGGGTCAAGCTCGGCTGGCAACCGGCGAGGTCGAGCGTCTCGTGCCCACCGACGATCCTGGGCTCGGTATCGAGGAGATCGAGGATTCGCACCGTCGAAGCCATCGCGCGCTGGTAGAGGTCGAAGGTCTGACCCAGTCGGGTCAGGGGCCAGAGGAGCCGTTGGGTGAGGAAGACGAGGACACTGTAGGCGCCGACCTCGAGCCGGCCCTCGAGGGCGAGGAAACCGCCGTAGAGCAGTGTAGCGGTGAAGCCGATCAGAATGGCGATCCGGATCAGGGGTGAGAACGCCGAACTCAGGCGGATCGCCTGCTGGTTGGCTTGCCGATAGGCGTCGCTCTCGGCGCTGATCCGAAGTACCTCGCGCTCCTCGGCGACGAAACTCTGGATGGTGGCGATGCCGCCCAGGTTGTTGGCGAGCTGAGCCGAGAGTGAGGCAACGCGTTCGCGCACCTCGGCGTAGCGCGGCTGGATGTGGCGCTGAAAGCGAAACGAGCCCCAGAGGATGATCGGCACCGGGACGAACGACATCCAGGCCACCGAGGGGGCGAGGTAGAAGAAGGTGGCTCCGACCAACAGGACGGTGGTCAGAACCTGCAGGACCTCGTTGGCTCCGACGTCGAGGAAACGCTCCAGTTGGTTGACGTCGTCGTTCAGGATCGCCATCAAACCGCCGGTCGAACGGTCCTCGAGGTAGGCGAGCTCCAGGCTCTGCAGCCGAGCGTAGGCCTCCACCCTCAGGTCGTGCTGGATCGACTGGGCCAGGTTCCGCCAGAGGACTCCGTAGGCGTACTCGAAGGCTGATTCCAGCGACCAGATGACGAAGGTCAGGACGGCGAGGACCACCAGCTGCTGGCGGGGCTCCGGGAAACCCCAGGAGCCGAGGAGCGAGCCCTCCTGGCGCACGACGATGTCGACGGCGGCACCGATCAGTACCGGCGGGGCCAGGTCGACTGCCTTGTTCAGGACCGAGCAGAGAGCCGCTAACCGCATACGGCCTCGGTACTGGACGGCGTAACGCCAGAGGCGGATCAGGGCCGAGGGCGAGCTCTCATTCATCGCTGACTCGCCTCGCGGGCTGTGATCAAACGGTAGCCGACGTCCAGCGTCTCTCGCGCGAAGAGGAAACCGTGACGGCTCCGCCATCGACCGCAGGATAGATCCCGTTTCAGGTCGGCGAGGCGCTCGGTGACACCGTGGATCCGGGTGAAGGTCGAGATGGCGGCCCGCACCTGTGGGTCGAGGTAGGCTTCGGGACGCTGCCAATAGGCGCCGAGGAAGCCGTCACGGCAATCGGCGGGAACTGGCATCGGCTGGACCTCGAGCGGGCCGAGATGTCGCCGCAGGGTCTCGAGGCGCGGGAAGATCCGTCGGTCGATCTTGAGGATGTCAGGAAAGTACTCGTCGGTGAGCCAGAACCCGGGTGCCTCGGGGTCCCAGGTGAGCAGCACGACGCGGTCGCGGGCGACGCGACGGCACTCGGCCAGGCCACGTCCCAGATCGCGCCAATGGTGGAGGGTCAGGATCGCTAGAGCGGCGTCGACAGAGTTGGTTTCCAACGGGAGCGCCTCGGCGACCCCCTGGGTGACACCCCCGGGGGTGGGCCGCTGTCGGATCATCCGCCAGGAGGGTTCGACCGCGAGAGCCCGGACGTCGGAGGGCTCGTACGAGCCGCTCCCGGCGCCGACGTTGGCGATCGATCGGGCAGGGCCGAGGGCGTCGAGCAACTGCCGTTCGATCCGAGGGTCGGCCTGGCGCCGGTGGGCGTAGCGGTTCCCGATCTGGTCGTAGTGCACACCTGGCTCGTGGGTGCTGTCGGTTTCCAACTGCATCGTGGTATCGGTCCCTCTCCGCCGAGCGCAGCTCGGACTCGGCTCGCGGCGACCGGAGCGTTACTCTAACGGGACGCCGACGCAGACCCAACGACCCACCGGAGGAAACTGATGGAACGCACTTACGAATACGACGACCCCACCCCGATCGGTGCCCGTGCCCGCGAGTTGTCGGGTCGCGAGTTCGTGCAGGAACTGATCGATCGCGACGTGCAGGTGCCGGTGGCGGCGACCAACAACTTCCGGCTGGTCGAAGTCGGGGAGGGCCACTGCGTCTTCGAAACCGAGGCGGCGCCGTATCTCTACAATCCGATCGGTACCGTCCACGGCGGCTGGTACGCAGCGGTCCTCGACGCTCCCCTCGGGGTGGCCCTCGATTCGACCCTGCCGGCCGGGGTGGGGTACACGACCCTCGAACTGAAGGTGAACTTCGTGCGCGCGGTGCGGCCGGAAGACGGCACGCTGCGCTGCGAGGGTCGCCTCATCCACCGCGGTCGCACCACTGCCGTGACCGAGGCGACGATGAAAGACGCCCGCGGGCGCCTCTTCGCCCATGCGACCTGCACCTGTCTGATCATCGACCGGCGGCCGAAAGCGGTTTCGGGCAGCCCGGGACAGGAGGAGTAGGTCAGCTCGGGTGCTGGCCGAGGACGATCAGGTGATCCTCGGTGGCTCGCGGCACCGCGGCCAGAGGAATCGCGCGATCGAAGGTGACGAAACGGCCTTGGTGGAGCATGGCGAGAGCGAGGAGGTAGGCATCCGTGACCTGCCGTGGCCCATGGAGGCGCTCCCGATCGATCAGTTCAGAATCGAGAAGGCTGGCTCGGCAACTCCAGAACTCGTGGTGTTCCGTCCGGGTGGCTCGGCCCAGCCGGCGGATGGCCTCGGCAACCGAGATCGGATTGGGGTAGCGCGACTGGCTGATGATTCTCACGAATCCGTTCTGTGTCACCGCACACGACGACCAGCCGTCCGCGATCTCACGGGAGAGCCAGTCTCGAGCCGTCACGTGATCGACGTGGTCACGGTCGAGCAGGGCCAGGAGCACGTTGACGTCGAGCAGTGCCCGCACTACTCGGGTTCTTCCTCGCGCAGACGATCGATCAGCTCGTTGGATACAGCGACTCCTCGGGAGGGCAGCGGCTCGAAGCCGTAGAAGCCGCCTCCCTCTGCGATCTCCTCGCCTCTCGGTGATGCTAGGAGGGCCTGTCTCGCCAGGTCGGAGAGCACCTCTCCGGCTGATCGGCCCTGGCGGCTCGCTCGTTCTTTGACCGCGATCAGTACATCGTCGGCGATGTTCAGGGTGGTGCGCATGCATCAGATGCTACAGCATCAGGCAAACGCTGGGGTGGGGGCAGTCCAGTGGACGTCCCGAACTCTCTCAGTCTCTCTGAGCAGGACCTTCGAGGATTACCTCATCGCGCACTCGAACCCGCCCCGGTGCGACGGTCGAGCCGTAGACTCCCAGACAACCCTGGCGCTCGCGAGCCACCGCCCGCAGGATCTCCGGCCGGCGCTCGTTCGATTCGGGATCGAGTGTGATCACCAGGCAGCGTCCGTCCCGTTTATCGACCCGCAGCCGGAGGTCGCCGAGGCGCAAGACTCTGCCGACCCAGTCGTCCTCGAGGAACGGCTCGTCGCGGTCGGACTCCACCAGGAGGTTCGGTCGAAACCTCCGGACGTCGAGGCTGCAACCGACGCTCTTCTCCAACTGTTCGATGGTCTGCGTCGTGATCAGGGATACGGGGAAGGCATCGAAGATGCCTCGGTCCTGCTTGATGACTCGGACCCCCTCGGGCACGAGTTCCTTCCCGAGCTCCGGGTCCGTGATCGCGAGGGTGCGCCCGGAGGGCGTCTCTACCTCGACCCGGGAAGCGTCGGGGCGCCCGGGGTCGACGAAGGTAGGAACGTAGCGACTGAGTTTCGCCTGCTGCCGCAGAGTCAGCCACGGGAACCCACTCTCTGGCGCATCGTTGCGAATCAAGGCCCACCGACGATCGCCCAGGAAACCGTGCCAGGAAACCTCGACTTCGCGCAGTTCCTCGCCCGCCATCGACTTGACGGGGTAGCGCCACAGTCCCACGACGTGCCCTACCCGTCGGCGATCGGTCCTGGTGTTCATACCGGCTGTCTACTCCCGTCTTAGCTCGGGATCCACTCTGGCGGGATCGAACTCTAGCCTCGTCGACAACACCTCGCCGGACAGCCGGTCGTGCAGTGACACCACCACCTCGTGCTTCCGCGTGCGGAGGGTGATCGTCGTCTCGAAGAACTTGTTCTGTCCCGGGCGGGGAGCCGCTCTTCCCTGTACGTTGATCGGCAGGACCGGAACCTCCACCGTGTCGCCCTTCTCGTCGCGGACGGCGATGTGGAGTTCCATCTCGGCGTAGAAGCCACCTTGCACCGGTAGAAAGGTCACCTCGGAGAGCGGAATCGTGATCCACAGCGGTACGCTGACCTTGCCGAATCCAGCCTTGGTAGGCGGTCCGAACTCGACCGCCAGAGGGGCGGCGGTTGGCGGGCTGCCAAACAGGAGCGCGCTCTCCGCCATCATCGACACCTCGGTCTGGCGGGAGAGGTCCGAGTAGCTCTGCCGGCTGCGCACCGCGAAGTCCCGGCGCCGGGGTTCGACCACGATCTGATGCTCGGCGTCGTCGCCCTGCCAGTCCGGCGTGAAGCCGAGCCAGTAGTAGCTGCGGGTGTCTTCGACCACCCGGGCCAGTGCGTCCAGACTGTCCGCGTTCAAGAACGAGCGGCCGCCGGTCTCGCGGGCGATGAGATCGAGGGCGGCGTCCTCCTCTTCGTTGCGGTCGAGGCGCTGCCGCTGCTGGCGGCGAGCCAACTCGTCGACGGCTCGGTCGCTGAGTAGGCCGCGGGGCAGGTCGATCCCTGCGGTGCCCGCTCCGCTGGTGCCGCGTACGCTCGACAACCCGGGGACGTCGACCGAGTAGATCGTGTAGCTGAGGCGGTTGGCGGTTTCGATCAGCGGTCCGTAGAGCGTGTCGCCGCTCGGGAACTCCTCTTCGATTCCCGTCGACGCTCGGGTATCCGTGACCCAGCGGGCCGGGCGGTTGGGCCAACCGCCGGCGGCGAGCAGGAGGACCTTGCGCCCGGGCGGCGCGGCAAAGCTACGGAGGGCGCTGCTGGCAGCCCGCACGGCTCCCTGCACCTGGTCCGTGAGCCGCGCGATCTCCTGTCGTTCGTCGATCTGAGGAGGTTCGAACGATCCATCTCCGGCGGAGGGACGACCGTCGGCCAAGAGCAGGTCGTCCCGAGCCCGAATGGTGCGCGCCAGGTCGAAGGTTCGGATCTCGTCTCGCCGCTGGTGGCCGTAGGCCAAGCGCTCCTTGGCCCGCTGCAAGACCCGCTCGAGGTCCGTCGTGGACTGACTCCAGGTGCTCAGCATCTCGACCCGATCACCGTCGTAGGCAACGATCGCCATACGGTCCTCGGGCCGCAGCAGCGGAAGCTGGTCGACGAGGGAGTCGACCCAGCGATCGCGCTCGAGCGGTTCCGAGAAGTACTCGTCGAGGAATACGAGGTAGCTGGTTCCCACGAGCTCGCCAGTGGAGAGGGCCGGCAAGGAAGCGGTCTCGGACTCTTCCGGCGCCGCTGCGGCGCGACCCTCGCGGACTTCGGTGAAGAACTCGATCCTCACCGGTTCGCCATCGACGGTGATGACGAAATCATCGGGCCCCAGTCCGGTCACCCGGCGGCCGTCGGCGGTGACCACGACCTCGAGGTTGACCACGCGCACCTCGATCGCCTCGCCGAAGGCTCCCTCTCCCTCGTTCTGGGCCGCCAGCGGGACACTGACCCAGCAGGCGATCCAGGGCAGAAGGGAAAGCAGGAGGTGTCGAGGCAGCCGTCGCCAGCCGCGGGGGGAGTCGATTCTGGTGAAGGGGGTCGAATTCATGTGTGGTTCGCGGTGATACCGTGCTCGTTCACTGTCTGGTGTACGGAGGGAACCGTGAATGGGTTGCCCGTCGCGTCGTTACCGAAGCCGGCCCTGGTGGCGCTAGAGTCGCCGATCCGAGGATGGTCGAAGGGGCGCCACATTTGGGCCTGAGTCTGTCATGGCCCCATCACCTCCAGGGATCACAGCTTCGCCACACTGGAGGCATGAGACACGAGAAGGCCCATCTGCTTCCCCTGGTCGTGGGGACGACTCTGGGACTCCTGACCCTGGCCGCGGTCTTGGTGGTGGTTGGGATCTTCAACGAGACCCTGGGCTGGGACCTTTTCGGCCCCCGACTCGAAGCGGCTTTGTGGGGAGTCTTCAGTTCGTGCCTGGCCCTGGCTGCCATCGGAGTCGCCATGACTCTGGTGGCCGGAACTCGCTCGATCGTCCGCTCGTTCGAGCGATTGGAACGAGGTGTCACCGGACGTCCGGCGGTGCCCGAGCTGGCCCCTCGCCGGACGCTGCGCTACACCTTCACGCTCGCGGCGGGCCTCGCAATCCTCGTTGCGGCCCTGTCGGCGACCGACCGCGCGATTCTCCACCACCGGTCCTCGGTCTTCAAGCGACTGGCCTCTGAGCAGGCGCTTCGCTTCGGCGACCGCTTGCAGCCTCTGGCCCAGATCCTGCCCCGGGGTTTTGGTCCGCGCGACATGGAGCGCATCGATCTGGCCCTACGCTCTCTCCTGAACCTGCCCTTCGTGAATCGAGTGATCGTCTATCGTCTCGACCCGAACGACGCCGGGGCCTTTCTCTACTACGAGGCGCTCCCCTCCCCCGAGGCTGGCCGTCAAGGCCACCGAACAGCAGCTGACCCGAGCGCTGCAGGATGAAGACGGGGCGCTGGAGTGGCTGAACTCTGAGGAAGACTGGCGCTGGTACCACCTTGTGGTCGACGAGGACCGTGAGCCGACCGCCCTGGTGGAGTTCGTCGGCAATCCTCGGGAGAACTACCAGGAGTACCCGTTGGGGAGCTGAGCCAGGGTGGCCACTCTCGGTGGTTTGGGATGACATATCATGCCCACGATGCCTCCTACCCGCGAGCTCGAGACGGCTCTGGTCCAAAGCCAGGGCCACGACCGTGAGGCGTTCGATCGCCTCGTGGGTCTTCTGTACCGGGA
This sequence comes from Thermoanaerobaculia bacterium, assembly GCA_030429235.1. Classification (GTDB taxonomy): domain Bacteria; phylum Acidobacteriota; class Thermoanaerobaculia; order Multivoradales; family JAIOJS01; genus JAIOJS01. Next base: position 65,625 of record JAUIDB010000009.1, read on the forward strand.
TCTCCGGCGGGTCGCTCATCGCCAGCTCCGTCGGTTGCGCCCGGGCGACACCCTGGACACGACAGGACTCGTCAACGAGGCCTATCTGAAGATGGTCGGTGGACAGGACTACGAGAGCCGCGCGCACTTCCTCAATGCCTCGGCTCGAGCGATGCGGCACATCCTGGTCAATGCAGCCCGTAGCAAGCTCTCGCTCAAGCGGGGTGGGGGGCAGCGTCCGGACACCCTGGTCGAGGAGGCGATCGGTGACCGCGTGCGACTCGAGCACGTGCTCGCCGTCCATCGGGGCCTCGACGGCTTGGCCGAGGTCGACGAAAGGTTGTGCCGAGTGGTCGAGTGTCGGTATTTCGCAGGGATGACCGAACTCGAAACCGCCACCGCCCTTGGCGTGTCGGATCGCACGGTACGTCGCGACTGGCTACGGGCCCGCGCCTGGCTCCGTCGTGAGTTCTCCGCACGTGGCGGTGGGACGGAGTCGTGAACGAGATCGACCGTCGTCGCGCTGTGGACCGGCTCCTCAGTGCACTCCTCGACCTCGACCCAGAGGCCCGCGCCAACCGGTTGGCCGCCATCGCCGACGAGGGCCTGCGGGCCGAGGTGCACCAGATGCTGGAGTTGGCCCTGGAAGAGGGAGACGCGCTGGTGCCGGGAGGTGCCGTCACCCCGGATCTTCTCGCGGCGGTAGCCGCTGGCGGCGATCCGTTCGAGGACCGCGAGGGCCAGGTCCTGGGGCCCTATCGGCTGCTCGAACTCGTGGGCCGTGGCGGGATGGGCGTCGTCTACCTCGCCGACCGGATCGATGGCCACTTCGACCGCCAAGTGGCGATCAAGGTGATTCGCCGCGACCTTCCCGTCGATCGCGATCGTTTCCAGCGAGAGCGCCAGATTCTGGCCGATCTCGTCCACCCGGGGATCGCACGTCTCTACGACGGCGGGGTGACCCCCGAGGGCGAACCCTACTTCGTCCTCGAGTACGTCGACGGCGAGCCGATCGATGCCTACTGCGAGAGCCGGGCGCTCGGTTTACGCCAGCGCGTCGAGCTCCTGATCGAGGTCTGCGATGCCGTGGATGCGGCACACCAACACCTCGTCGTCCACCGCGATCTCAAGCCATCGAACCTCCTGGTCGATCGCAAGGGTCGGCCCCGCCTCCTCGACTTCGGAATCGCCAAGGTGCAGGGGAAGCGTGCGGCCTCCGGACCCTCATCCGACGACCGCAGCGGAGCCGGCGAAGAGAGTCCTTCGCCAGAACTCACGGACGACCGGGTACCGATGACGTTGCAGTACGCGACCCCCGAACAGCTGCGCGGGGAAGCGGTCACCGTGGCCTCAGACGTCTATCAACTCGGCCTGATCAGCTACCAGCTGGTGGCCAATCGACGCGCCTGGGACCTGCGGGGACTCGACCTCGAGGTGGCGCTGGCCCGGCTGGAGACCTCACCTCCCCCGCCGCCTTCGCGAGTTTCCGGTCGAACGCCGGGTGGTGGCCTGTCCGTTCGAGATCTCGACGCGGTCATCCTGAAGGCGCTCGCTCCCGATCCCACGAACCGCCACCCGACGGTGGCCCACCTCCGGGAAGACCTGGAACGGGTCCTGGCTCGGCAGCCGGTTTCCCCGCTCGCCAGAAAGACCGGCTACCGCGCGTTGCGTTTCGTGCAACGCCACCCGGTCGGCATCGGGGCCACGGCTCTGGCGGTACTGCTCCTCCTGGTCATGGCCGCCGCCTTCACGTGGCGGTTGGCCCGCGAGCGAGATGCTACTCGGGCCGAGGCGAGGCAGTCGGCCGAGGTTCTCGAGTTCGTCACGACTCTCTTCCGCCAGGCTGGACCTGAGAGGGGCGGGGGTCCCGACACGACGGTCCGTGAACTGCTGGACCACGGCGCCGAGCGGATCCAGTCGCGCCTGGCCGATCAACCTCTCACCCGGGCCCGTATCCTTACCGAGATCGGCGGCATGTACGAGGTCCTCGGTCTCTACGACGAGGCGCAGCCCCTTCTCGACCAGGGGTGGGAGTTGCGAAAGGAGCAGATGGAGGGCCCACCCGACGGCGTCGAGGAACTCGAACTCGCTCACAGTCTGCTGCATCTCGGTCGGCTCGACTACCGACTCGGCAACCTGGTCGAGGCCGAGGAGCGACTGAGCCGCGCTCTCGAGATCTATTCGACCGCCGGGCGGCCTCGGGACACGGCGGTCGTGCTTTCGAATCTGGGCAACGTCCAGAAGAGCCTGGGACGATACGACGCCGCTGCCGACTCGCTAGAGCGAGCACTCGACCTCTACGGTGCACTCGACGACGCCGTGGGTAATGCCGCAGCTAGGGTGAATCTGGCGAACGTTCTGGTCCACCTCGAGCGCCGATCGGAAGCGCGAACCCTGTTGGAGTCGGCCCTCTCGCAGTACCAATCGCTGACCGGGCCGGATCATGTCGGGGTGGCTACGGCGCTCAACAACCTGGCCATCCTATTGAGCGACGAGGGCAAGTCCGAGGAGGCGATCGAGCTGTACCAGACGGCTCTCGAGACCTACCGATCAGTCTATGGCCTCCACCATGCCACCGTGGCCCAGGCCCTCACCAATCTCGGCAATGCGCATGGTCGGCTCGGCCGGCAGGATGAGGCGAAACGCTACCTCGAGGAAGCCCTCGAGGTCTTCCGCCAGGTAGCCGATACCCACTACCAGCAGGGCGTGATCCTGATGAATCTGGGAGTGGCCGAGTTCCGAGCCGAGGAGTACGTCCGAGCGGAGTTGTACTACCGTCAGGCTCTCGAAGTACTCCGAGGCCACCTTCCGGACCGGCATCGAGAGATCGGTATCACCCTGGCCAACCTCGGAGAGGCGCTCCTGCTTCAGGGTCGACCGGAGGAGGCCGAGCCGCTGCTGTGGCAGAGCCAGGAGACTTTCGTCGAGATCGTGGGCGAGGAACACTTCCTGGTCTCCCTTCCCACCCTGTTTCTGGCCCGGATCGCAGCCGACCGGGGAGACCACGAGCAGGCGGGCGAACTCTTCGCGCGGACGGTCGAGCTGCGACAGGCCGCAGAGGGTCTCGACCCTGCGATGGTCGAGGAGGCGGTCGCGGCCTTCGAGGCGTTCCAGAACCGGGAGTAGTTCAGCCGGTCTGGTCGACCGGCGAAGCCCGTGTCCGGTTTCTGGTCCCTTCGGTGTATCCCAGGGTAGAGGCCACCGCAAGGCCCTGCACTGTCATACCCGTATTCTGGAGGAATCATGCCCACGATCTCGATTCTTCGCTGGTCGGCCCAGCGTGGTCAGCTTCTCGCCGCCACGATCTTGCTCGGTGGCGGAACTCTGTCGTCGTCACCAGTGGTGGCTCAACTCGTCGTCGACGACAACCACCGTATCTTCCAAAGCATCATTCAGACCATCGAAGCCAACGACCGTTTTGGCGCCAGCTTGGCTAGCGGCGACTTCGATCGCGACGGTTACGACGACCTGGCCATAGGCGTTCCGGGAGAGGCCATCGGAACCCTCGACGACGCGGGAGCCGTTGCGGTGGTCTTCGGTTCCTCGGCGGGCCTGGGTTTCGGGAGTCGGAGCCCGGTTTGGCTTCATCAGAGCGTGGCTGGGGTTCAGAATGTCGCCGAGGCCGGTGACGAGTTCGGTCTCGCGCTAACGGCGGGCGACTTTGATGGCGACGGTTTCGATGAGCTGGTGGTCGGGGTCCCGGGGGAAGGCTTCGAGATCAGCCCTGGGGTCTTCATTCTTGAAGCAGGAGCCTTTCACGTGTTTCTGGGTGGGCCAGGAGGGATCGTTCCCGCTGCCGATCAATTCTTCCACGGTGACTCGTTCGAGGGGGTCTGGAACGATGGTTTCGGTGATCGTCTCGGTTCCTCGTTGGCGGCCGGTGACCTTACTGGCAATGGGATCTTCGATCTCTTCGTGGGTGTTCCTGCCGCTGACACGATTCCCTCCTTCGACGATGAGGGAGCGGTTCTTCACCTGCTGGGTAGCCCGGCTGGCCTCGATCCCGAGAACGCCGGTGCCTTCGTTCCTCCCACTCGAGAGGCCGGTGATCGATTCGGCTCCTCCGTCGCGATAGGCAATCTGGATGGTGGTCCGCTGCGAGATATCGCCTTCGGAGCTCCTTTCGCCGAGATCGACCCTGCCCCAACCGATTCCGGGCGCGTTTGGACGATCTTGAACGGTAGCAATCTCTGGCTCACTGGTGGGGGTCAGAACGCGCGCTTCGGCACCGCGCTCGCCTCCGGTGACTTCTCCGGACTCGGCTACGAGCAGCTCCTGGTGGGAGCCCCGGGAAACGACACCGAGGGAGTCGACGAGGCGGGAGTGGTTTTTGCCTTCGACTTCGTTTCCACGGGGGTCGTGGGGCTCTGGCAAGGTGAGTCCGGGATCCTCGAGACCCCGGAGCCGTTCGATCAGTTCGGTCAGGCCCTCGCCACCGGCGATTTCGATCGCGACGGCTATGACGACGCCGTGTTCGGCATCCCCGGAGAGAACCTCGAACCGGGGATCGAGAACGGCGTAGTTCAAGTGGTCTACGGTAGTGCCGCCGGTCTGCACTCCGCCGGCAACCAGCTCTGGAGCCTGGACGCGCCGATCAACTTCGGTTCACTGTCGGGAGACCGCTTCGGGGCGGCCGTGGCTTCTGGTGACTTCGACGGTGACGGCGTCGACGACCTAGCGATCGGTGCGCCGGACGCAACCTGGGCTGGCCAGGTCGAGACCGGATTCGTGCAGATCCTCTACGGACGCGATCATGGATGGCTCTTCGCGGACGGTTTCGAGAGTGGCGACACTCTGGCCTGGGAGTGAGGGCGCAGCGGCGGACGCTCGCCGAAGGGACGATCTCGAACCGTTGGGATACGCCCGAGGCACCCCGGGCCGAGTGGCCCAGGGTGCCTCAGGAGTGCCTAGTTCGAGTCCGGAACGATCGGTTCCAGCGGCTCGGGGACGCGGTTGCTGATCGCCGGGATCGAGCGCAGGTACGCGTAGACCGCGCTCAGGTCCTCGTCGGTCATCTGGGCCAGGTTGGGCCAGGGCATGGGTGGAAGGATGGGCCGGGACTGCCCCCAGTGCCGCCCACTGCGCAGCGCGCCGACGAAGATCTCCTCGGTCCAGACACCCATCCCGGTATTCTCGTCCGGGGTGAGGTTGGTGGCGAAGCTCACACCCCAGGGGCCGGCGAAGGCGGTGTTGGTGTGGCTCCCCATCCATCCCCAGGGGCCACTGCCGAGCGTCGGCAGGTCGTCGATGACGATGCTCTCTGGGTGCCCGGAGAGCAGGCGAGAGAAATCGGGCTCGGGGCCGTTCTCCCCCATGTGGAACGGGGTGTGACAGTCGTTGCAGCCGCCCACCGTGACCAGGTACCGTCCCCGGTCGATCTGGGTCGGATCGGAGGGCAGCCCGGTGAGCTCGGGCTCAGCCGTGGCGGCAGGAGCGCCGAACGTGCCCGTGGGAAGCACCGTGCCGATGAGCAGCAGAAGTGTGGCACTCGAGGCGACCGAAGAAACGAGACGCAAGGGTAGGGTCGACGACGCAAAGCCTTTGCGTTGCATCATGGTGGGGCCCCTCCTTTGAGGGCCGAGCGTGGTGCAGACGCGAGTGGCACCGTGCCGCCGGTCCCCACGCTGGCGAAGGATCAGAACAGAGTCCCGAACCACTGTCAACGGGGTAGATGTCGCGTCCAGTTCTCGGGTCGAATCGACTCCTGTGGATCGGAGCGCCGGACGGGGTTTCCCGGAGACTGCATTCGCTCCCGGTGCGTGCGATTGCCGACCGTCTGGAGATCTCGTCGGGAACGGTCAAGTCGCGTTTGTTTCATGCCCGGAAGAGACTTCGGGAAACTCTGGAGAACTGACCCATGAAGAACGAGACCGAGAATATCGACGCCTTGATTCGCGAGGCCCTCGACGATGAAGACCGCGCCTACTTCGACATCGACGAGCCGCCCCTTTCCGAACAGGTCTTCAGCCTGTTCCGAAGTCGTTGGCGGTGGATGAATGCCCTGATCGTGTTCTTCGTGCTCGTCCTCTTCGTGGGAGCGGTGCTGGCCGGGATCCGCTTCTTCGAGTCGGGCCACGTACCGACGATGTTGCGTTGGGGCGCGGTCGCCTGGCTCTGCTGGTTCGGCGTGGGCTTCCTCAAGCTCTGGACCTGGATGGAGATGGAGCGGTTTGTCGTGGTGCGTGAAATCAAGCGCCTGGAACTGCAGGTGGCGAATCTCTCGGCGAGGTTGCGTGACGGGGAGTGAGGGAGCGAGATCGATGGCGCACGTCGGCTCTGGGATCGGACACCCCGCTCGACAGGTTGGCGACCGGCGCCCGCGGAGCGGGACGGCGCTGAGGCTGGGTCGTATCGGTTGTTGCATTGGGTTTAGGCCCGCTCTGCCGTATAATGGCTCGTCCTCTCATCAACAACAACCTCAACCGGAGGTGCCAAGTGTCGAGAACTCTACGTATCCTAGGGATCAGTTTGCTTCTCGGAGGTCTGAACGGAGTGGTGTTGGCGCAGGCCGAACACTCTGCGACCCCCGACCAACTCGTGCCGGCTCCACCCACCAACCCAGTCCTCGGTGGTGCCACGCCGGCGATCGTCTCCTGGACTGGTGGCTCTGAATTCGCCATCTTCTACGGCGGTTCGACGGGCGACGTCGTGGGATTCCGTTTCATGATGAACTCAGAGATGGCCGTCGAGAGCCTGGGGGTCTGGGCCAACGACTCGACCGTTCCGGGGCTCACCAGCGACCATATGGTGGGAATCTGGGACGACACGATGACGCTCATCGCGTCGACAACGGTGACTCCGGCCAGTCCGATGACGGGCGACTTCCGCTATGAGGCGATCGCACCGGTGAACTTGAGCACCGGCACGTTGTACACCATCGGGGCCCTGTACACCGCCACCGACGACGATGCCTACGTGTCGTCCGCCGCGAACCTGGTCACGGATCCTGCGGTTTCGTTCCAGGGGGCTGTCTTCCCGTCGGTTGGCGACCTCGGGTTCGTTTTTCCGACGGAAGACAGCGGCATCGGTTCGCAAGGCCGATTCGGCCCGAACTTCATCCTCGGTCCTCCGGTATCCACCGCTCCGATCATCGAGGTACCGACCCTGGGAATCCCCGGCATCCTCCTGATGCTGCTGATTCTCGGTGCCATGGCGACGATGGTGCTCCGTCGACGCCAGGCCTAGTCGACCAGAGTCTCGTCCGAGAAACCCCATCCCCTCGATGAGGGGGTGGGGTTTCGTGTTCTTGGCCTCGGGGGATCGGGAACCCAGCGACTCGACTCTAGTGCGCGGGGCCGCTTCGGCTCTGAAGGTCCAGCGGCTCAGAAGTTCCAGCGGCTCAGAAAGTCCAGCCGACGTTCACGATGACTCCGGAGAGACCGAGGCGCGAATCGGTGACCGAGAACCCATGGTCGTCGTCATCGAAACCGAGGTCGAGGTCGAAGTCGATCGAGTCCTCCACGTCCCGGTATCCCACTTCGACGAAGAACCGAGGAAATTGCAGGCCCGCTCGATAGTAGAGGCCCCATTCGTCGTCGAGGTCGTCGACGTTGGAGTTGATGGAGTAGACCGCGCCGCCACCCGCCAGGTAGAACGGACCCGTCCCGACGTTGTAGCGAAAACCGAGTTCGATCGGGATCACCTCGGTATCGGCCGCGAAGAGGAACGTTTCCGATCCCACGTCGACCACGAATTCAGAGCTGAATTGCTCGTAGTACGTCGCCCCCAGCTCCATCTGGAACTTGCCCGGGAAGAAGGTGGCCCGCAGGCCCACGCCGTAGGAGTCGCCGATGGAGTCCGTATCCCAGTAGCTCCCCGAGAGAGACCAATCGGTAGCCCTCGCGGTGGCAGGTGTGAGACAGACTAGACAGGCGAACGCCGCCGTCACCGTGATTCTCCGAGGCCAGGTCCAAGTCTTCACCGCAATCCTCCTCATGCCGAGCTATGGCTTCGTTGCCAAGCTATCCACTGTGTACTACTACGTTCGGCAGCGAGGAAGTTTCGAGCCTTGGTCCGCAGGCTCCAGCACTTCCCCTCCCCAACCCCGATGAGCTGCCGGTCACGGTCGGGACCCCGGGGGTTCGTGCACCGCTCGACCAGCGTGTAGCGTCCCCGCTCTCGAAGCCGTCGGCAAACAGGAGAGAACCGATCGGAGCCGTGTTGGTGGCGTCGTCGAGTCGATGGACCCATTCCCCGTTGCCCGCGACTCCCGAGCGCAGCTCCCCCGGCGGTGAGCCGAGGCCACTGCTGTCGGTCACGACCGTGCCGCTCCCCTCTTCGAACCGATAGCTGCCGACCAGCCCCGGAGTCGCGGGCGGAAGCACCCGCAGGCGAGTGCCCGCGATCTCGGCGGTGCTGCGGGCCACGTTCCAGATCCTCAGCTCGTCGACGAAACCCGCGAACGAGGGGTAGGAGGGTCCCGCGTCGTGCTTCTCGGCGGCTACGACCAGGTACCAGCCGTAGGGTGTGCGTTGTCCCGTGTCGCAGTTCCCGGTCACGGGAATCCCGGCGTCGGGGTAGCTGAGGTCGGCGGTCGAGATCCCGGCGGAGCCGCGGAAGTCCTCCACGCCATCCACCACGATGGTCAAGTCGCCCACTGCCGCGTCGCGCACCAGTGCGACGTGGTGCCACTCGCCGTCGAGCACGTCGACGTTGCCCTCGATCGTGTCGTTCGAAGGTCCGGCATCCCCCGAGTCGACGCCGAAACGAACGAACCCGCCCGCCAGGCTGACACCGAACGCGTTCGCCGTGCCACACCACACATCGCGGTCGAGGACGATGTTGCCATCGATCCACGAGTAGTCGAAGAGCTCTACGTCCCCACCGGCGTTGGCAGTCGGGTTGTCGGCGACGAGACCTCGCAGCCAAAACTCCAGGGTGAAGCTCCCGGCCCCGACGTCGATCGGCGAACTGTTGGCGCCGGGAACGTTGTCGTCGACGGGAATCAAGACGCGGTCTTGCTGCCCGGGCGGCCCAGCCCCGGTACCGTAGAAGCGCAGAGCTGACTCCGAAAGCGCCGAGCCGCCGAAGGCGGGCGTCGACAGCAAACCGAGTAGCAATGCGCTTCCTAGGGTGTTCACCGATCGATCAAGAGACTTGGCGCAACCGCGCTCACGAGCGGTTACTCTGATCCAGCAGTTCGACGACCTCTGACCAGCCGAGGCTCTCCGCCAGGTCGCGGGCCGTGCGTCCGTCGTTCGTCTCCGCCGCTGGGTCTTCACCAAACTCCAAGAGCACCTTCACGATATTGCGATTCCCGGTCAAGGCCTCGGAGTGCAGCATCGTCCAGCCGTCATCGTCCCGTTCGAGGGCGAACCCCGGGGAGTCGATCAGGTGCTGACGCAAGGAGTCCTCCATGTTGAGGCTCATCGGATGGTCGACCGGCGGATGTTCTTCGGCGCTCTGGTCGGCGTTTTCTTCGGCAGGGCTCGGTACCAGGCGGACGGTTTCGGGGTCACCGAACTCGAAGCCCCAGGCCTCGTCGTGCTCTCGGCGCTCGCCGACGGCCATACGGCTTCGCATCAGCTGAACGGTAAACGCACCGTACACCCGATCGTCGGCGACGAGCATCCAGTCGCTGAGATCCTCGAGCCCGCCTTCGATGGGGTCGCCCTGCGACGCCCAGTCCACCCAGCGAGGTGAGTTCAGCAGGGTCCCCGCGATCAGATCCCCGTCGCATTCGAGGTCGCCGATCCACATGTGCTCGACCGGCGGCTGATCGTCGGTCGGATCTTCGATCGGGAAGGGCATCTTGACGGCGGCGAAGTCCAGGGCGGGAACGATCCGCCGCTGCTCCCAGGCCAGTTCGCGTAGCAGGTACTTGAAGGTCTCGCGAGCCCGCTCCGTGGCCCGGACAAACTCTGGGTCGCTGGCGTCGAAGAGGTGGACAGTCTCGTAGGCGCCAGCCTGGTCGACGGCTGGCCCCGAGTTCTCGTCCGGGGAAGCGGCTCCCTCCTCCCAGTAGGCCGGGTTGCCGAGAATCTCCTCGATCACCGTGGAGTCGTCGAGCGCCGCCACCTGCGGGACCTGGTCGAATCGGTGGTTCGAGTGGATGCCCGCGATTTCGATCGGACCGCTATCGACCGGGACGTAGTAGCCATCGAGGTAGACGTACTTCACGCCCTCTTTCAGGGTCTCGAGCATTGGGGTCATGCCCGCCAACCACTCGCCGACGAGGTCCTCGGTTGGCTCCTCTCCGAAGCGGCGAAGGTCCTCCTGCGCGATCGACTCCAGAGACCGCGGCACGTAGCTGGCTCTGGCGAAGGCGAAGGCCTTGCGGCAGCTCAGGCAACTGAAGAGCCAACCGCAGCCACACCAGGGGCAGTCCATCTGGCCTGGGAGCGAGACCAGCGACTCGGAACACTCGCACCAGGAGACCAGGTCGTCGGATTCCTTGACCAGGTAGAGGCACCCCTCCCCGTTCCCTCGAAGCAATGTGCCAGCCATTGTCGTTTCTCCAAGTTCAGTAAAGCCTTCGACGCCTCGAGGACCGCCTCCGAAGCGCCCGCATGATGGATCCTTCACTCGAGCCTAGCACCGGTTCGGGCTGCGGCGACGAATTCGACACCGCGCTGGGCTCGGATCGGAGTTCCTGTTTCGTCGCGCCGTCGATCGCGAGGCTGGCTCGGGGGTCGAAGTGTGCCGCGGCTGGGACTGCGTGTTGCAGCGCTGACACAAATGCGGCCGCGGCCGGTTCGGTCGGCGAAGGCAACCCGGTCGGTGGCAGGCCCATGCGGACTGGGGTTCCAGCGCTTCCTCGGCTTCTCCACCACGTCCTGGTATTGGAGTTGCTCTAGAGGGTCGAGCCGGTGGTCGCTCGGATCGCTGGCGCTGGCCGATACAGGAGGAACCGACATGTTTTGCCACTGCCCTACACTGACAACCCGTCCTCTTCGAGCCCTGGTAGCGCTGCTGGGCGCGACTCTGGTCCTACTTCCCGGCGCGGCACGGGCGAGCCTGATCACCGTCGACACCAAGGTCGACGAGTTCTCGGCCGTGACCAGCGGAGACGCCGGCTGCTCCCTGCGGGAGGCGGTCCACGCGGCGAACACCAACACGCTCTACGGCAGCTGCGCGAGCGGGCAGCCAGGGGAGGACATCATTCTGCTGCCCTTCGAGATCGACGGCGACAACGGACCCTACGATCTGACCCTGACCGCGGAGGGTGACCTTCAGGTTACGGACGAGCTTCAGATCTGGGGTACCGGCGGCGCGCAGCCCCAGATTCACGCACAGGGCATCGACCGTATCTTCGATGTCGCCGCCTCCACGGAGAAGTTCACACTCTTGAGGCTTCTGCTGCGCGGCGGCGATGCCGGGTCGGAGGCCGGGGGAGCGATCACCACCCACGCCAGCGTAGCCCACACCTTCGAAGACGTCTGGTTCTGGGACAACCGGGCCACCACCGGAGGGGCGATCCACGTCGTGTCGTCGTTTGATCCCCCAGAGACCGTGTTCGACATGACCGACGTGACCTTTCAGGACAACGAGGCCAGCATCGCGGGTGGCGCCCTCTATTTCGGTCAGTCTCCGACCACCGTGACCCTGGCGACGTGTACCGGCTGTTCGTTCGACGGGAACGTCGCTCCGGCGGGTGCTGCCATCTCCCTGCGTGGGGCTGCTCGGGTGCGTCTGGTGGAGAGCACGTTGACCGGCAACGAGTCGGGGAACGCAGGAGGCGGTCCGGCGGGAACGATCGACGGCAGCACCCTGAGCTGGACGACGCTCGAGCATTCCTGGCTCGGCTTCAACTCCAACGATGGGGAACGCGGTGCGGGCTACAACGGGGGCGGGGTCGTCATTCTCGACGACACGACCTTCAAGAACGGTATCTACCTGGTAGGGGGAACCCTCGAGGCCACGGACACTACCTTCGAGAACACCGAGAGGACAGCTCTCCATACTGTCAACCAGTCCGTCGTGACTCTTACGCGGGTGCGGGTGGTCGGCAGCCCCTGGTCCGGCGCCGAGACCACGGCGGCCGTCCGAGTCGACGGGCCCGTGGAGATCAGCGACAGCGTCTTCGAGGACAACGCGGGAGCCATCGACTGCCACAGCTGCCAGCTCGCTATCAGTTCCACTTCGTTCGTCGACAACGTCAACGAGGGCGATCAGGGCGGAGCGATTCACGCTAGCGGGGCCACGGTCGAGGTAGAACTCGAAAACTCCACCTTCTCGAGGAACTCGGCCAAGTTTGGCGGTGCGCTGTACTTGACCGGAGGAGCCCACTTCGAACTGCGCAACGTCACCATCGCCGACAACACTGCGGAGAAGGGAGGAGGGATCTTCGGCGTGAGTCTCAACGCTCTACCCCTCGTCTCCAACACGATCATCGCCGGCAACTCCGCCACGGTCACCGGATCCGACTGCGATTCGTCCCTACTCTCCGAAGGGTGGAACCTGATCGGTATCGCCGACGACTGTACGGTGACCCCGACCGCGGGCGACCACTTCGGGACCGCGGTGTCGCCGATCGATGCCGGTCTGCAGCCGCTGGCCACGGTGGCTTCGAAGCCGGTTCACGGTTTGACAGTGGAAAGCCCGGCCCTCGATTCCGGCAACCCCAACCCTACGGGCACCACGGGATCCTCCTGCCGCCCAAGGGATCAGGTCGGTCAAGATCGCCCGGTGGATGCGGGCGGGGGACCGGTGTGTGACATCGGAGCGATCGAGGAAACCTCACCCGTTTCGATCCTCTTCGCCGATGGTTTCGAGTCGGGTGACCTGAGTGGTTGGGCGCTACCCTGAGTACGAGCAACCCAAGGGTTGCATATTACTCTCGGGCTGGGTAATATGCACCCAGGAGGTTGCATATGACACCAAGCAAGGATCGAATCGAGAAGACCGTGCGACTGGCTGCCAGCCGATCTCGGGTTTGGCGGGCCGTGACCGACTCGGGTGAGTTCGGACAGTGGTTTCGGGTCGAGATGGAGGGGCCTTTCGTCGCCGGCGAGACGGTGAGTGGTCAGATCAAGTACCCAGGGTACGAGCACCTTTCGATGCACGTGATGGTCGACGTGATCGAGCCCGAGACCCGATTCTCCTTCCGCTGGTATCCGGGCCCTCAGGAGCCCGACGACCTGGAGGGAGCGCCCACGACCACGGTCGAGTTCCTCTTCGAGGAGGCGGGAGAGGGAACGCTTCTGCGGGTGATCGAGTCGGGGTTCGAAGCCCTGCCTCCCGCGCTCCGCGACTCCTCGTTCCGCGAGAACGAGAAGGGCTGGAGGGAGCAGATCCGGAACATCGAGCGGTATGTCGACGGCTGAGTCGACGAACGGCCTGCCGATCGGGGAGGCAGCGCCGCTGTTCGCGGCCCTCGGGGACGAGACCCGTCTGCGGCTGTTGGCTCGCCTGGCGGACCGAGGTCCCGGCTCGATCACGGATCTCTGCTCCGGGGCCCGGGTCTCCCGACAGTCGATTACCAAACACCTCGTGGTCCTCGAACACGCAGGCCTCGTACGGTCTCGCCGCGAGGGCCGCGAGCGAGTCTGCGAACTCGCTCCGGGCCGTCTGCAGGAAGCCCACGGCTACCTGGATGTGATCTCCCGCCAGTGGGACAGTGCGTTGGAGCGCCTGAGGTTCTTCGTTGAGTAGGGCGGACCAGTCGCCGGAAGTCCCAGGCGTTCGCGACGACCTACTGAAAGCGTAGAACGCTCGTTGCGAGGCGACTCACACGATCTCTCCTGGATCTAGCGGGACAGTGGTTTCGGGGGTGCGCTACTCGACCCGGGTCGACGCTGGGGATCCAGCACGGTCCGGCGCACGGCATCCAGGAGTTGGTCCAGGTCCTTCGCCTGCGCCTCGTCGAGCGTCAACTGCTCGCTGAGCGGAGCGCCGGTTTCGGTGGTAGAGAAGAGCCTCACCGCCCAACCTTGTTGCCGGTGCTCCACGAGATTTCCATTCCGATCGACCAGTGCCACCGCGAGAGGGGTTCCCGTGGCATCGTAAGCGTGCAGTACGGCGTGGTAGCCCCTGCTACGGTGTTCGACTGGACTGCCCTGGGCATCGAAGTAGCGCAGGGCCTTCCGTCGCAAACCGTCGTCATGCCACGTGATCTCCGCGTCGGAGTAGCCGGTTTCTGGGTTGTTGGCGGGTTGCCCTTCTAGATCGCGAAAAGAGTTCCAGATCAGGTTCCCAAACCGATCGTACTGTCGCTCGCTGCGCCACCAGCCATTCTCGTTCCAGGCTGGCTGTCCCGCAGCGTCGAGGTAGGTCGAGACAGACTCGTACCCGGAGGCGGTGAAGGTCTGAAGACCGCTGGCGATTCCTTGCATGTTCGCCGCAGCCCGTTGGCCCTGCTCGTCCAGGACGTCGTAGCGTAGAAGCTCACCGAAGCGCGAGATCGTGAACCGATCTTGAGCAAACCCAGTCGAGTCCGCTGTCACCTGCCCATTCTCGTCGAGGTGCTGCATCAACCGGACGTTACCGATCACGTCATAGTGAAGTCGGACTCGATCGAACTCGAAGCCTGGCCTCAACGGGACGGGCGTCCCGTCCAGAGCGAAGCGGCGTTCGATCACCGAGCCATCATCCTGATGTGTCCACTGGTAGCGGGCGACTCCCCAACGACTTTCCGTCGGCCGATTCTCCGCGTCGAGGTATTCGAGGCTGATCCGCCGGCCGAGTCCATCGAGCTCATATCGGCTCGTCACGACTCCGCCGTGAACCTGGGTCGGAGCGCCATGCTCATCGCGGTAGCGGACGAGCTGTAGGCTTTCGGAGGGATACTCGTAGTCTTCCGCTGCTGCGTACCAGAAGTAGTTGGCGGTGTGGTTCCTGGCTCTCAGCTGTCCGCCGAGTCGAAACGAGATCGCCGTCACCCGACCTTGGCCGTCGTATTCGAAGCGGTAGTGGTTCCGTTGGTCGGCCAACGCCGGATCGACTCGGTGTAACCCCTTGTGGGGTGAGAAGGGACTCTCCCGAAACGCAAGCGTTGCAAACAGGTCGACATGGGGGCTAGCGAACGTGGGTAGGGCGAATCCGAGGAGCAGCGATACCAAGCTGCAGTGTCGGATCAATGAATCGTGCATGAATACCTCCTAGCAAGAGCGCTTGATCGCGCAGAGGCCAAGGTAGACCAGGCTGGGCGACAGGGTCTTGAGGGAGGTCTGAGTCGACGGGCGACTTCTGAGAATTCTCTGAGGGAGGGCCTCAGGGCACTTTGACGATGGCCAGATCGCGGTACTGACCTGTCGTCGCAACGTAGAGCACCCGGTTGCGCCGGGAATCCCAGACCGGTTGGGACAAACCGCAGGGGCGCGTGATTCGTGGGTCCTCCCAGGACTGCGGCGCCACCTCCGATCCGTTCCAACTGAAGCGAACTCCCGAAGGCGTGGGTTGGATCGTGATCTCGGCATCTCCGGCCACCAGTGGCGAGCCTGGACAGATTGCGGAGTGAAGGTCGGGTTCGAGTGGGTCTGACTCGAGGTGCACTTCACCCGAAGTCAGGTCGAGCGTCGACCGGCCTCCGAGACCGTCGAACGCAATCCGCTGGCCCTGGATCTGGAAGTGACCTGTCGTCGCGGGGAGCCTTCGTCGCAGCGCGGGGTCTAAAGAGAGACCGACCCATAGGTGGACGTAGGAGTTCGGTTCCTCCCGTAGCGTCACCCAGAGCCACTCCTGTTCGACGGATACCGCCAGGCGTACCACGAGCGACAGTTCGGTCAACCATTCGAAGCCGGAGACTCTCTGGTCGTTCCGATAGATACCGACAGAGCCCCCCCGATCGTCGACCTGCCACAGCCCACCTCGATCGTCGACCGCGACGGCCAGACTGCGAACCGGCCCTTGCTCTACGACCAGGGGCTCGGTGCTCTCGACATCGAACCCCACCAGGTCCGTGCCCGACAGGTCGCGTGCGAGAACCAGCTCACCGTTGTCATAGGCGATATCCGTCACCCAGCCCGTCTCGGCGAAGGCAAAGCGTTTCGTTCCCGGGCTGAATCGGGTGACGCCAGACTTCCAACCCGCTTCATGAATCGAGTAGATCTGTCCCTCGGCATCAGACGCCAGTTGGCGAATCGATCGGTACGCGTGGACCAGTTCCAGGCGTCCGTCCTGTACCGTGTAGAGTCCGTCGCCCTTGAGGCGGTGACAGGCAAGCCAGGTGCGTTCCTCCGGGTCGACGGTCAGGGCCACTGGGATTCGACAACCCTCGGCGGCGAGGCGCCGTGCAGGCGCTTCGGTGCCTCGATTGAACTCGCGCAGCAGGATCTGGTCTCGACCCTCGCTTTGGGCGACCCCGATCCGATTCGGACCGATCCAACCGACGGCGTCGCCAGACGAGGAGTTTTCACAGTTTCCCAGGATCTGGGCTTCTCCGGTAGCGATGCGGAGAGAGACGATCGAACAGTCTTCACCGCGGACCACAAACGCGACCCTCGTCCCATCTGGTGAACTCCGAGGGTGCGAAATCGAGCCCTCGGTTCCCCACACGCGTTGGGCCCCTTCGTCCGTCTCTGTTCCGATCCAGGTCTCGAGCGAGGTTTTGGCCACGAAGATGCGGCGGCCCGCGGGAATCGCCGCGAGGTACTCGTGGGCCGGATGCAGTTCCAGGGACTTGACCTCGATCGTAGGGGTCCAGGGCTCGAGGGGACCTGGCCGAGTCGCCTGGCTGCCTACGAGCCACCACCAAAACGAACCCGTGAGCCCAGCGAGCGCCACGCCAGCCGCCAGCCAGACCGCGCGCCGAAGCGTACGAGAGGCTTGGTCGGGAGCGCTTCGATCAACCGCCGGCGACGACTGGATTGGTGTGGCCTGCACCACGAGCCGGTAGCCGAAGCCGTGCAAGGTCTCGATCGCAGTGTCGTCCGTGAGCTTGGCGAACTGCTTCCGTAGCTCGTGCACGGCGCGCGCCACGGCATCGCCGCCAACGTAACGACCCTCCCAGACCGTTTCGATGAGCCGATCCTTGCTCAGGGTTTGTTCTTCGGCGGCGACCAACGCTGACAGCAGGCGGAGTTGCTGCGGTGTGAGGCGTACGGTCCGTGTCTTCGACGCCAGGGAGGCTACCCCGGGCCGAAACGTGACCGAACCGAGTCGAAGATTTTCCGAGTCCCGCTGCGGCACCGCCATAGGGCTCGATCCTATACGGGGCCCGCCGGTCCTAGGCGTTCACCCGTGGCGGAAAGCCGGAGGACTTCGTGGCGCGGATTGGCCCTTGAGGCCGGGTGGTTCCGGCCCGGAACTGGAGCGGCGCCGATGACGTGTATCAGGACTCTCGCATTCTAGACCACGGAATGCGGGGGCCCGAGCCGGCGTTGGCTCAGCTGTCTCCGAGCAGGTCAGAACGGCACCGCAAGGTCGTCCTCCGTTCTGATCGAAGGCTTCTGAGGGAGTCTCCCGCTACTCGATGGAGAAGGTCATCAGTTCCACTGGTACCGCGCCCGCGATACTGAACTCGATGTTGTCCGCTCTGGCGACTCTGGACCCGGAGAGTTCGGCGCGGGGGCCGATGTGGACGCTGATCGACAGTACCGAAGCGTCGGGTACGTTGAAGCTCCCGGCCAGGTTGAAGTAGCTCCCCATCTGGCCGAATCCGCCCATGATCTGGTGGTCGGAATGAAAGGTCGTGCAGTTCGCGTCGGTGAAGAACTCGAACCGGAACCCGAGGGTGTTGCCGGTCGGGGTGTAGTTGTCGGCCTGGAAGTCGCCGTCGAAGAAGTAGTCCTGGTTCGACGGTTCTCCGCTGATGTCGATGCAGGCGTCGTGCTGGGCCATGTCGCTCACCGTGCCTCCGCCCGAGGAAAACTCGGCGGTCCCACCGTCGATCGCGGAGTGCGCCAGGGTCGATCCTCCGAGGGCCGTCCATCCCGCTACCGAGGCGTCGAAGGTGGAGTTGGTGATAAGGTTCGGTTCCGCAAAGGAACCAGTTGGTAGGACGAAGATGCCGAGGAGGATCATCGAGCCGGTGACCATCATCTGACGGTACAGGTTGGCTCGGGTTGCGCTCCGGTCGGCACGGCAAGATCTGTGAGTGCGACTCATCGGTGACTCCTTCGAAGTCTCTGGGTGGAGGTGGATTCCGGCGAGAGCGGATGAGGTTCTCGCCTTTGACTCCTATCGCGCAGACGCGAGCAGAACGTGCTCATCTGATTTCGGCCGGGGCGAGGTTGCAGGTACTCAATGCGTCGACGTTTGGTCCTCTATGAATCAGGCAGCAGCTGACATCACGGCGCTCCTTCGGGAGTGGTCGAACGGCTCGGAGGAGGTAGAAGAAGCCCTGTTCGCCGAGCTCTATCCCCACCTTCGGGCGGTCGCGGCGAATCGACTGATGAAGGAGGGGCCGGCGGCCTCGCTGCAGGTCACGGAACTCGTCCACGAGACCTTCCTGAAACTGGTCGACCAGCGCCGGGTGTCTTGGCACAGCCGCGTTCACTTCCTGGCGATCTCTGCTCAGGTCATGCGCCGCCTGTTGGTCGACCGATACCGCCGGCGAGCGAGTGCGAAACGGGGCAATCAACCCCGCCGACTCGCTCTCGAACAGGTCTATCTCGCCACCTCCGAACCCGAGGTCGACGTCCTGGCCCTCCACCACGCGCTGCACCGTCTGGAGGAGGCTCACCCCGGGGCGGCGCAGCTCGTCGAACTTCGCTACTTCGGAGGCATGACCGTCGAAGAGGCTGCTACCTTTCTCCGGATCAGCCGGTCCACCGTGGTGCGGCGCTGGCAGTTCGCCCGCATCTGGCTGAAGAAGGCGCTCGAACCGAACCCAGCTGATTCGGCACCCGACGAACCTCTCACACCCTCTTATGTCTGAACACTACTCCGAACGGGCGCGAGAACTCTTCGAGAGGCTTCTCGGCGAGAGCCCCCAGGCCCGCGACGGAATCCTCGCCGAGGAATGCGTCGATCAGCCCGAACTGCGGCGCGAGGTCGCGTCGCTTCTGCGCCATGCGGAGACGATCGGGAGCTTCCTGGAGGAGCCGTTGGCCCGACCTCCCGGGGATCCGCATGCCGACCAGTGGATCGGAAGGGAGGTGCGCGGCTACCGGATCAGCGAGAAGATCGGTGAGGGTGGCATGGCCAGCGTCTTCCGCGCGGTACGAGCGGACGAGGTGTTCTCGAGAGAGGTGGCGATCAAGTTCGTCAAGCACCGCTCTGCCGTCGAACTCGAAGACCTCTTCGTTCGCGAGCGGCAGATCCTGGGCCGGCTCGAGCATCCCGGAATCGCCCGACTCCTGGACGCGGGTTCGACCGATGATGGAGTTCCCTTCGCCATTCTCGAGCTGGTGGACGGGGTACCGATCACCCACTACTGCCAGACCCACCGGATCGACCTCGAGCGGCGACTGGATCTCTTCTGCCAGGTCTGTGAGGTCGTCGAAGCTGCCCATCGGCACTTGGTGGTTCATCGAGACCTGAAGCCTTCCAACATCCTCGTATCGAACGAGGGCGAGGTGAAGCTACTCGACTTCGGAATCGCCAGGCCCCTCGCCGACACTCTCTCTGACGAGGAGACGACGCGCACCCTCACTCCCAACTACTCGAGCCCCGAGCAGCTCCGCGGCGGACCGGTCTCGACCTCGATGGATGTCTACGCGTTGGGCGTGGTTCTGCACCAGATGCTGTGCGGGCAGCTACCCCACAACCTGGCGGGTCTCAACCTGAAGAGCGCTGTGGCTCAGCTCGAGTCGGAGACCACCCAGCCACCGAGTTCCATCGTACGAGCCGAAGCCGCAGCGAGCATGGGGCTTACCCCGAAGGCCTTGCGCCGGCGCCTCGCGGGCGATCTGGACACCATCGTCCTCGCCGCCCTGGAAGCCGATCCGGCGCGTCGTTATCGTTCGGCCGCGCACCTTGCCGACGAGATTCGACGCGTTCGGTCGGGATTTCCGATTCGGGCTCGATCGGCAGACCGCTTGTATCGAATCCGACGGTTCGCGCGGCGCAACGCGGTTTCGTTGGCCACCGGCGGTGCCGTCCTGGTGGCGCTGGCCACGCTCACCGCCTACAGCGTGGAGCAGGCTCGGTCCGCCAGGATCGAGCGAGACCGAGCGGAGAAGGTCACGGAGTACCTCATCGACGCCTTCGAACTCGCCGATCCGCGGGAGAATTTGGGAGAGACGATCACGGTGCGGGAGGTTCTCGACCGTAGTAGCGAACGGCTGACCGTCGACACCGTGGATGGGTCGCAACTCCGAGCCGCCCTGTCCCGAACCTTCGGCCAGGTCTACTCGGGGTTGGGCCTGTTTTCGGAAGCGCTTCCGTTCACCGACGCCGCGATCGGTCACGAGCGAGGCCAATCGAGGGTCGACGAGCGTCTTCTGGGCCGCGACCTGCTGACGCTCTCCGCGATCCACCATGGGATCGGGGATCTCGATGCCGCCGCCGCTGCCGCAGAGGAGGCGATCTCGAGGCTGGAAGAGAGCGAGGTCGAGGCGGTTCCTGAGGCCCTGGTGAGGCTCTCGCGAATCCAGCAGCTTCAGGGGGAGGTCGCCCTGGCGGACGAGACCAATCAGCGCGCCATCGGGCTGTACTCGGCCGCGGGTCGGGAGCACGAGCCGGGTTTCCGGGAGGCGCTGGACGCCAGGGTCGAGATCCTGTGGCACCTGGAAAAGTTCGAAGAAGCCGAGGAGATCGTGCGCGACCTGCTCGACCGCCGTCGGGAGGTTGCCGACCGCGAGCCGATCGAGCTCGCCCAGGCGCTGGGCAACCTCGCAGTGCTTCTGGTCAACCGTCAGCAGTACGGCGAAGCTGAACCGCTCCACCTGGAGGCGCGGGAGATCCAGGAGCGGGTCCTGGGACCGGAACACCCCGCCGTGACCACGACCCTCAACAACCTCGCCTTCCTCTACCGGGAACAAGCTCGCTTCGAGGAGGCCGAGGCACTCTTCCTCGACGTACTGCGCCGCTTGGCGAACGAGAGGGGACCGACGCATCCCTACGTGGTCTTCACCCAGACGAACTACGCCAACGTGTTGCTGGAATCGGGCCAGTACGCCCGCTCCTTCGACAGCTTCAACGAGGCTCTGGCCATTGCCCGCGAAGTCTGGCCTGACGGCCACAGTCAGACTTCGATGATCCTGAACGGGATGGGGCTGGCCAAACACTATCTGCGAGATGACGCTGCGGCCGTACCGATCTTCGTCGAGGCGAGCCAAGTCGCCGAGGTTGCCCTCGGCGAGGAGAGTCTCCTCGCCGCGCAGATGAGGGGACACCTGGCGATCGCCAAGCATGGGGCCGGCCAGTGGGAAGAGGCCGAGGCGCTCTTCCGGGCCTCCCTCGAGACCAAGATCCAGCACGCTGGCGAGGACTCCCTGATGGTGGCCTCCGCGTTGAGCAATCTCGCCGAGTTTCTGACCGACGCAGGTCGGCTGGAGGAAGCCCGGGAGGCGGTCGAACGAGCCGCTCCCATCTACCGTAACGTGCTGCCCGAAGGACACTGGCGGATCGCGGTGGCGGACAGCGTGCGCGCCGCGGTGCTCTACGAATCCGAGCCATCGCCGGCAGCGTTCGAGTTGCTCGAGGAGAGCCTGCGGCGATTGGAGCAGGCCAAGGGTTCCCAGAACTTCTATACCCAGCGAGCGAGGGAACGCCGGGACCGGCACGCTTCCAGCACCACTCGCTGACTGGACAGGTCGGTCTCTCCTCCGGGTCGCCACCCCGCGAGCCGAACGGGCTCGAGGGGCGAGAGCTGGAGAAACCCTGCCTCGACCTTTGGTAGCCTCAGAGGGCTCGAGGGCTTCGGGAGCTGTTGCGCCAGGGTGGGGCGGTGTGCCGTCGTTTGGGACGTGGCTTGAGCACGTCGTCGGCGTTTCTGCGCGATAGGTAGCAGAGGGGCCTCGCCTCGTACGCTAGGCCCCTTCTCGAGGCCTGGTGAGCAGGGCTCGTCGGAGCGTAGCCATCGGGAGCCCAGCCGGGAGCGCCTTCGCGTCCTCCTCGCGGGCTCGAAGAGTTGGGTAGCAAGGAAGGATCGAGGAGGAGCCCGGAGATGATTGGGGAAGGTCGATGCGGGTCGTAGCTGTCGTGTCCCTCGGCGCCGGTGACCACCACTACGTGGTCAACTGTATGAGACGCCTGAAGCGCGACGGTGTCTACTTCTTTCTCATCGACGATGCCCGTTGCGCAGACGCCGAACTAGTCGTGAACCACGTGGCGGGATACGACAACTGTCTGGGCACCAGCCTCTCGTGGCCGTCCACCGCGTTCTCCCTGAGGAGGCAACTCGAGCAGAAGCAGTACGTGGAGAGACGGCTCTCCTCCTTCGCCGACTGGTTCCTTCATCTCGACATCGACGAGGTACTGGAAAGCGATCGTGAGGGCGAGAAGCTGGCCCAGGCGGTCGGCCGCGTCGACCGTGAGGGGTACAACGTCGTCGATTTCGACGAATACGTGTTCATACCTATCGAGATGGAGTATCGGGCAGATTGTGATTCGTTCGAGGACCTCGCGCACTACTACTTCTTTTCGCCTGACCAACGCAGATTGATGCGGGCGTGGAAGGCGGGTCAGGGATTCAGCAACGTTCGGAGTGGAGGACACGAAGTCGAGGGGGATGGCGTCCGAATCTACCCGGAGCGCTTCTCGCTCGCGCACTACATCTTTCGCAACCAGGAGCATGCCTACACCAAGTACACCGAACGCCGCTATGACCCGAACGAGGTTCGCAGGGGCCAGCACCGCAATCGAATCGGATTCAGTCGAGAGAGTTTCACCTTCCCGCCCCGCGACCGGCTGCGGCAAAGGCAATCCGGACGACTCGACAACGGGGACCGCAAGTCGCTCCACTACTGGCAGTGGCCATCGCACGGCCCAACCTTCGGCCACCGGGGTGTAGCTAGCTACCGCGGAGACCTTGCTTCGGCATGAGAAGAATCGTCAGTTTGACCACGATTGCGACCCGAATCGCGATGTTGGAGCCGACCTTGACCAGTCTGCTTCGTCAGTCTGTCGCACCCGACGAGATCATCCTTTGGCTTCCTCGCAACTACCGTCGAGTGGGGCAGAAGCCGTTGACCGAGGTACCTGGCTTCATTCTGGAGTCTGGGATCTCGGTGAGGTGGTGCGAAGACCTCGGCCCGTTCACGAGTCTGGGCCCCAATCTCAGGCGAGAAGACTCGGACACCATTATCGTCACCGCGGACGACGACGTCCTCTACCCGGAGGGCTGGTTCGAAGGCCTGGTGGCGGCCTCGGAACGCTTTCCGGACAGCGCACTCGGATATCGAGGTCGCATCTTCAAGGACTACGACGACATGCGCTACCTGCACACCCACCTTTTCTATGGATCCGAGGTACCGCGCAAGATCGATGTCATCAGCGGTACCTGGGGGGCGCTCTACAAGGCCCGGTTTTTTGACGACACCATCTTCGATCTCGACAGCTTCCCCGACTCCTACCACAACGACGACCTCTGGATCTCGGGATACCTCGCTCGCAAGCGGATTCCGATCCACGTGTTGCCGGATCCTGGCATCGAACCGATCATGGAGATCGCCCTCCACGACAGCCTGTGGTCGACCAATCAACACGCTCCCTACAACGACGCGATCATCGCTCACTATGCAGAGGCATTCAGGGGACACCGTTCGTGCGCAGATTCCTGATCACTGGTTTCGGCCGCTCGGGGACGACCTTTCTGTCGTCACTGATGAACCGGTCCGATCAATGGACGGTGCTGCACGAGCCTAGAAAGGCCTACGACGAGGAGCAGTACCGACGGAATCCCCACCACCTGCCGGCCAGGGTGCGAACCGATTTCAGCCGGGACTATTACGGAGAGGTGAACTCTCGCCTTCGGTTCTGGTTCGACGAGGTGCCGGTCGACAAGAGGGGCGTCATCTTCCGAGACCCCCGGGACGTCGTGCTGTCGATCGCCAATCTCGGGTTTCCAGAAGTGAAGACCCTCGAGGTCGTCGAGGAGTTCGCGACCTACTACCGGCAGTTCCATGCCTGGACGGCGGATCCGGGGGTTCTGAGTATCAGCTTCGCCAGGATGACACAGGAGGTGGACTACACCCAGCAGATCCTCCACGAGTTCGGGATCCACGACGTCGAGGTTTCGAGGTCGATGATTCTGGAGAAGCGCAATGCGACACGAGTGAAGAGATACGGGACCTTCGAGCAGCTTCCTTCGAAGGTGAAAACCCGGTTCCGGCAACTGACCTGGGGCCGGGCATGACCTACTCGCAGTTTGGCCAGGACGTTTGGGTCGTCCGCGACACCGGCGGTTTGCGTGGTGGGTTTTTCGTCGAGATGGGAGCGAAGGACGGGGTCCACTTCTCCAATACCCTGCACCTCGAAGAAGCGTGGGGCTGGCGCGGTCTCTGCATCGAACCGCATCCGGTCCACTACCGCAACCTCGTGCGGAACCGGAACTGTCAGTGTGTGAACGCTCTGGTCGACGGTGAGGTCCGTGTCACCGAGTTCTGGCAGGCCGAGGATGGTCAAGGCGGGATGATCCTTCCTGGTAGTTGCGTCGAGCGGATGCTGGAGAAGAAGGACGGCCGGGCGAAGAATCAGGTCATCCACCTCCCGACCCGACGGCTGGCGGACATCTTCGTGGAACAGCGTGTCCCCCGCGAGGTCGACTACTTCAGTCTGGACGTCGAAGGTGCGGAGGAACGGATCCTTCGCGACTTCCCGCTAGACCTCTACATCTTCCACCGGTTCTCGATCGAGAGACCCACCGAACTCGTTCGCAGTCGGCTGTGGGATCACGGCTACCGGGAAGAAGCAGTGCTGGGCGAGGACACCATCTTTCGGTACCGTGGCTGACCTCGCGCCAGCACCCAGGAGGGCCGGTACGTCGGTACCCAATCGATAAGGGGCTGGTTCCGCCGTCTCCTGACGCGAGTGCTGCCCCGTGATCTCAGGGTGGTTGCGATGCATCGCAGTGGGCACCACGCGGTCATCGACTGGATCAGGTTGCACAGTCGTCTGCCCACGGTGCACTACAACGACCTGAACCATCCGACCACCGAGTTCCCGTCGCGCTTCGAGCACCCGGGTCGCAGCGACCTGCTGAACACCCTCGGGCTGTCGAGGACCATTCTCAGCTACGAGGACGTGTCGCTCGACTTCCTCGGGCAGTGTGAAGAGGCTCGGAACGACCTCGGCCTGTCGCATGGGTTGGTGGTTCTCATCCTCCGCGATGCCTACAACATGTTCGCCAGCCGTCTGGTCAAGGCCAGGGGCGTCTCCAGGTACGACTACGACCACTGGGTCGGCCCAGCGGCGATCGCCCTGTGGAAGCAGCAGGCCCGGCAGTACCTCGAAGCCGAGGCGGAGTCTTCTCGGAACGTCGTCGTCGTGAACTTCAACCGATGGGTATCGTCGGCAGCCTACCGTCGCCATCTGGCGGGACTCCTGAGGGTCAGGCTCGCGCATTCGGACCCGCCTGACGCAGTCTCGCCCTTCGGCGGCGGCAGTTCGTTCGACAAGTTCGACTATGCCGATCGGGCGAGCGAGATGCGGGTGAACAGCCGGTGGCAGCGGTTCGCCCGAGACCGGGAGTATCGATCCCTGTTCGACGCCGAACTGCGGGCTCTCTGTGGGGAGATCTTCTCGATCGAGATCCGATGACCCGACCGGCGCCCCGGCCGTGGGTTTGCCATAATGCAGTCCACCCAGCCACCTACACGGGGGGTCGCGACTGGCCCCCCAAGGGAGACTCCATGCGCCAGATTCTCGCTTCGCTGTCCCTGTTGCTCGCGACGGCTTCCGGAGCGGCCCTCGTCGAATGGGAGGCCGGCGTCGCCGCGTTCGAGGCTGGCGACTACCCGAAGGCAGTACAGGAGTTCCGGCAGGTGGTCGAGCAGAGTCCGGAAGCCCACTCGGGGCACTACATGCTCGGGCTGTCGCTGGGGAGACTCGGTCGGGCGCAGGAATCCCTCGAGCACCTGCGTCGGGCCTATGATCTCAATCCCAACGACCTGGGAGTCAGGGTTGCACTGGCTCGAGCCTACTTCGCAGAGCGCCGGTATCTCGACGTTACGAAACTCCTCGATGGCGTGAGCGAGGCAGAACTCGCGCCGAAGCTAGCGCAAGCCATCTACCAGATGCGAGCCGTAGCCCGTGAGCGGACCGGCCACCCGGCGGGTGCCCTCGAGGACTACGATCGATTGACTCGCATGGCTCCAGACGACGGCGAGATTCTGCTCCGCTACGGCGTCCTCCTCGCCGGGGCAGCCAACCTGGAGGAGGCATTGCGCGTACTCGAGCGAGCCCAGCGAGTCGAACCCACCAACCCAGAGGTTCTGGGTACTTACGGTCAGCTGTTGAAGCGACGGGCCAGGCTCGAGCGCGACCGCCAGGTGAAACAGCAGACCTATCTCGACGCCACCGAGGTAGCTCACCGTCTCGTAGCGGTGGAATCCACCTACGAGAGCCACCTCTTCGCCTGTGAGGTGCGACTCGGGGCCCGTCTCTATTCTGAGGCGATCGACAGCTGTCAGCTAGCGCTGGCCAAACGCTCCGACCAGTGGTTGCCCCTTTTCTACGTTGGCCTCGCCCTCTGCTCGGAGGACCGCTGTGCCGAAGCGCTCGAACCGCTCGAACAGGCGGCGCAGTTTGCGTCGGACGAAGACCTCGACCGCGTCTGGCGGCAGATCGGCTTCGTCCACGAGAAGCGCAAGGACTACGAACTAGCGATCGAGGCCTACCAGAGGGCCGGCGACGAAGTGGGCGTGGCCCGAGTCACCGAGAGCGAGAAGATCTCCACTATGAGCGCTGAGATCGCGGTCGAGAACGAACTGATCGAGCAGGAGTACCAGAGCCTCGAGCAGATGCGTCGCGAGGCGGAGGAACTCGAAGAGCAGTTGCGGGAGTTGGAGGAGGGGCCCAATCGGTGAGCCCCCGCCGGTCCTGTGTGGCGAGGTGCTACCGGTTCCTCGGTTCCCCACGTCCGATGCGCCACAACTCGCCCACGGACCTGGATAGGAACTCCAACCCCGGTTCTCCGACGGCTTCGAATCGGGAACACCGCCTGGTCGTAGGAGAGCCTCGGATCAGGGCACTCGGTCGAGGAGCGGGACCGAGGTCTTTCCGGTCCTGCGAGAGAGCGCCGAGCCGCACCGCCGCTGTCGAGTTGTCGAGACGAGCACGTCTTGGAACTCGCTGCGGTCGTCGAGAGCCCGACTCCTCTCGGTACTGACGGGCTTCTGCTAGAGTCCCCATCCATGGGCCGGTTTCGCATCATCCTGACACTGATCTGGATGCTGCTGGCGACCTCGGTCCAGGCCTCCGGCGTCCTGCATCCCGTAGAGACCTCGGCGAGCATTTCCAGCGCGTTGCTCTCGGGGCTCAGGGTAGGTGGCACGGCTATCGTGGTCCGAGCGGAGTCGCCTCCCGTGCCGGTTCAGGATGCCAAAGCGCTGCCCTCGGTGGCAGCACCGATCTCGCCGCGGTCCTCGGCCTCTTGGCGGACGGCCGGCGACACGCTCGAGATCGTCGAACAACTCTCGGCTCTGCCGTACCCGCCACGGGGTCCTCCCGGTCGGACCTGACCCTTCGTTTTTCTAAGTGAACAACCACTTCTGGCCCGCCAGAAGAAGGGGAAGGTATGAGTATTGATGCCGGTGCCATCGTGTGCCTAGGGTTCCTATTATCATTCGTCGGTTTCATCGTCTGGCTGCAGGTCCAGTCTCGTCGGCAGCCGCTCGACAAGGAGCGGTCCGACTTGACCACGGAAGTTGGGAGTCGGAGTCCGTCGGACGAACGCAGGAACTGAGTCAGTTCTTCTGGAGCTGGCTCGGCCAACTGTTGGTCGAGCCAGCCTCCACGAAGGGAGGCATCGAGGTGGACGACCGGTTGGGTCCGCCCCCTGTACCGCCGTTGGAAGCGCTACCGGAAGTAGCGCCAGCCCGCCAGGATGTCAGGCTCCTGGAGGATCAGCTCGTCGCCGACCACCTCGTGCTTCAGTGCGATCGGCCGACAGACTCCGCTGCTCTCGTTGACCCCCGACAGGCGGGTCGACGTTTCGCACTTGTTGTCGATGATCCACTCGCCCTGGGCCGAGAAACCCCGACGTGTCTTGTAGTGGTTCTCGCTGGTGTTGAATCCGACCTGCACCACGCCCTGTTCGTCGCGGCCCACCAGGAACTCGATCTCCTGATTGCCGGCATTGAGGAAGCGGTAGAAGCGGACCTCGAGCGGCGCGAAGTCGCGGAGATCGATCTTCACCACGCCGTCGATCGGTTTGACGAGCTCCAGCTTCGCCTTGCCGAACCAGGAGTCCGCAGCAAGTTCGAGCCCCAGGAAGAGGCCAAGAAAGCCCAGGACCAGGAAGGTACCGGTTTTTGGTGTGAGTTTCATGTCGTCTCCTTCCCGGGCGGTGCGAGCTATCGGCGGTCGTCCTTCGGGCTCTTCGGACGGGCGATTTCGGAACTCCTCTCGAACTCGCCGCGCCGTGGTCAGCACCAGAGCGACCACTGGGCTCGTCCTGACGATCGGATACTACGCCAGACGAGTTCCTCCGTCGGTGACGACGAGGGATTGGGTTCCGACTCCCGTCAGAGCGTGGGAGGTTCGAGCCATCCACCAACGCCGGCCGGACTGGGTCGTCCATCGAGCGCTTCTGCGACGCCGTACCGGGCGAGAAGTCGGGTCGTGTCGAGGATCGGCAGCGGCGAGTTCCGGTCGTCGACAATGAGCGGGATTTCGGTACAACCGAGGATGACGCACTCGGCCCCTTGCGCCGCGAGAGCTTCGATCGCGGCGACGAATCGATCCACGGTGGAAGGCAGGAAGCGACCCTGGCACAACTCGTCGAAGATGGCCGTGTCGATGAACTGTCGAGTCGCATCGTCGGGGATCAACCGCTCCAGGCCATGCTGCTCGAGTGCGGTCGCATAGACCGAGCCGGTCATCGTCCAGCGGGTACCCAGGAGTCCGACGCGTTTCCAGCCTTGCTTCGAGATGTCACGGCACACGACCCTGGCGATGTGGAGGCCCGGGATCGGGAGAGTCTCGGCGATCTCCTCGAGCACGAGGTGGGCGGTGTTGTCCGGACAGATGAAGAAGTCCGCACCGGCGCCGGCCACCTCTTCGACGCCGCGGGCGAGGTGGGTCGCGACGACCGCATGGTTGCCGGACTCCCAGCCCGGCATGCTGAGGCCCATGGGAATCGCACTGACCACGATCTCCGGATGCAGATGAGGACCGAGTCGTTCGGCACCTACTCGGCACGCGGTCAAGAAACAGAGCGCGCCGCCTTCGGCACTATGGGCCACGATTCCTAGCTTTTTCATCTGGTCGCTCCTCGTCGATGCGGTCAGGTCTCCGGGGCCACGACCCTCCGGGAGACCTCGAGGCGCGAGAGTATCAAGCCAGCAAACCTGGGGACAGGGGGCGGCTGGGTTCCTCACGAACCCTTGCGGAGGCCCTTCTAGCGGAAGCCCGTCGGTGCCGAAAGGCGGCGCGAGCGGGTCGGCATTCTTCGCAGAACGACCAGGGCGGTCAGGAGAAGAGCGAGACCTAACGCGAACAGGCCGTAGGTGTCCGCCGTCGGTACATCGAGAGGCGTGGGGAGGCCGGCCAGGGGAATAGAGCCGACCCGATAGGGCCCTTCAAACGACGTTACCACCTCGATGGCCGGAAACAGGGAGCCCGTAGCAACGATGGGCGCACAGGATCCATTGATCTGCATCGCTGAGGCTACGGTGATCGTCTCGGCCGCAGTCCCTGCGGGGAGCGCGTACAGGACAGCTCCCCCGGGCGGGTTGACGATCGAGGTCGCAAGGAAATGACGATCCTGGCTGGAGAGGAGGCCGGGAAGGTACGGGTTGCCGGTGCAGTCTGGCCCCGTGAAGTGGACGGGGCCGTTGGTTCCGACACCCCGGAGGAGGCTTGGCCCGGAAGCGACGACTCGAACCACGATCGGCTGGTCGAGGGCGAAGAGGACCGAGGTGGCGTAGTCGGGCGCGGGACTCTCCTGGTCGGTCATGTCGACGAGGATCCCGACGACCGCGTCGTTTCCATCGAGGAGTACCGGGATCCCGGTGCTGGCCGGTTGGGCCAAGGAAGGGGCAACCAGGCCGAGGATGGCGAGGACCATTGAGGCGTGAAGAGGGCGCATGGGCAGTTTCTCCGCGGTGGTGAGAGGGAAGGGTCTACTCACACCTGCGTCGGTTTGATCGATAAACTGCCATCGAAGACGTTCGGGTCAGGAAAAGCCGGCGCCGGCGACTAGGAGCCACCGACCTCGATCGCTCCATCGAGACTCTCGGCTCGCAGTCGCTCGGCTCGGACCCCCTCGGAAACGGCCAGAGTGGCCCTGGCTCTCTCAACAAGGCCCTGGGCTCGTTGCTCCTGGCCGTGGTCTCGCACAGCCTGAGCCAGGGCCAGTGCGACTCGGGCACGCTGCCAGTGAGATGCCGGTAGAGCCGACGTGGCGATGGCATCGGCCTCTTCGAGCAAGGAAAGGGCCTCGTCGTGTCTTCCCTCAGACCTGAGGGCAGAGGCGAGTCCCTCGAGGACTCGAATCGAATCTGGATGGTTCCTGAGCTCGTTTTCGTCGCGCAGTGCGAGCACTTCCTCGAGGAGGGCTATCGCCTTCGAGTGGTGCCCCAGTGAGGTTTGGGCCTGGGCCATCGACGCCATCACGTGGAGTTCGCGCACGTGCCCAGCCGAGAGAAGCCGCCGCAGGATCTCCCGAGCCTCCTCGAGGCTGGAAAGGGCTTGTGCCGGCTTTCCCTGCAACCGCAGGACGGTACCTCTGGCCGCGCGGTGGGTTGCGTAGTCGACGCTCTCCGAACCCCGAGTTCGCAACAGAATCGCTTGTGCTTGGTTGAGCAGAGCCAGGGCTTCGTCGAATGCACCGAGCTCCCCGAGGGAGATCGCCAGATTGTCGAGCGAGTAGGCGACGTAGGGGTGCTCGTCGCCCAACTGGGCACGGTCGAGCGCCAGCACTTCCCGATACAGCGACACCGACTCTTCGAACCGACCGAGGGACCGCGAGATCAGCGCCACATTGCTCATCTTGGTGGTGATCGACGGATGCTCGCTTCCCAGGCTCTCCCGAGCGATCTCCAGCGCCTCCCGGTAGAGCGGCTCGGCGTCGGTGTATCGCCCCCGATCCCTCAGCAGCCGGGCCAGGTGGCCCATCGTTGTCGCGATCCCGGGATGGCGAGGTCCCAGGACCTCGCGCTCCAGCTCCAGGGCACGTCGAAGCTGCCGCTCGGCCGTGGTGTAGTCTCCCTGGTCGCGCGCGATCCCGCCGAGACTCACCAGCTGGGACGCGATCCCGGCGCGCTGATCACCCGGCAGGCCCTCGAAGAGATCGAGGGCCTCACGAAAA
Source organism: Thermoanaerobaculia bacterium (assembly GCA_030429235.1). Lineage (GTDB taxonomy): Bacteria > Acidobacteriota > Thermoanaerobaculia > Multivoradales > JAIOJS01 > JAIOJS01. Next base: position 96,841 of record JAUIDB010000009.1, read on the forward strand.
CGTAGCGCGGCACCCTCGAGGTCACCGACCAGGTAGCGGGAGACACCGTGGTCCCCCAGCGTCAACGCCAGGGCGCGCCGGGTCTCGGGGCTATCGTCCGCGGCGGCCTCGCGTCGCTGGATCTCGAGGGCACGGTCGAAGTGGATCGCGGCTTCTTCGTGCCGGTCCAGATCGACCAACACTCGGGCCAGGCCTCTGGAGTCGGCCGCCTCGGCAGCGGCGTCGGCTCCGCCGCGGTCGCGACGTAGCTCGAGGGCTCGGCGCCAGAGCCCCTCCGCCCGCTCGAGCTGACCCAGGGAGCGACTCACTCCGCCGAGCACCCCGAGGAGATCCGCCTCGACGCCGGCGTTCGTGAAGTCGGTCTCGTCGATGCGGGCGATTCCGTGATCGACCAACTGCTCCGCGGTCCACGGGGCACCGCCGGTCTCGAAAGGATCGACCGACTCGAGCAGTGAGGCGAGGAATCTCTGAACCTCCTCCGCCTTCTGCGCCTGGGCCGTGGCCCGGTCGCGCTCGCCGGCGGCGATCCTGGCTTGCCACGCGACGCCGGCGAGTCCGATCAGAAGCGATCCTAGGAGGAGGGTCGAAGTGATCGCGGCCACCCGGTGGCGACGCACGAACTTCCCGAACCGGTAGAGGGCTCCCGGAGCACGTGCCACAACCGGGTGTCCCGCCAGGTAGCGACGGAGGTCCTCGGCCAGCGCTTCGACCGATCGGTACCGACGCTCCGGTTCCTTGGCCAGGGCGGTGGCCAGAACCGCATCGAGGTCGCCGTGCAGTTGGCGAGCCCTCCGGCTCTGGTCTGGATCCTGCTCTGCCCTGGCCACCTCCGATCCGAGTGGAGCTGGCGTCTCGCACACCAGCCTTCGAACCTCCTCGGCCGACTCCATCGGCCCGCGATAGGGTGACCGTCCCACGAGGAGCTCGTACAGTACGACGCCCAGGCCGTACACATCGGAGCCAGTGGTCACCGGACGGCCCAGGACCTGTTCGGGAGAGGCATAGCCTGGAGTCAGGATCTGTCGTCCTTCGCGTGTCTCGTCGTCGGCGATCGATTCGGGGTCGAGCAACTTGGCGATTCCGAAGTCTAGGAGCCTCGGTTCGCCGTCGGTCGTGACCAGAAGATTGGAGGGCTTGAGGTCGCGATGGACGACGAGGCTCCGGTGAGCCGAGGCGACGGCGTCACAGACGCGAAGGAAGAGCTCGATCCGTTCGTCGAGCGACAGCCGATGGCTCTCGGCGAAAATGGTGATCGGCTCTCCTTCGACCAGCTCCATGGCGAACCACGGTCGCCCGTCGGAAGAGATACCCCCGTCGAGAAGCTGCGCGATCCTCGGGTGGTTGAGGGTGGCGAGGATCTGGCGCTCCCGCTGAAAACGGCGCTCGATCGCCTCCGAGTCCATTCCGCGCTTGATCAGCTTGAGCGCGACGCGCTGTTCGAACCCGCCTTCGACGCGCCGCGCGAGGAAGACCGTTCCCATACCGCCTTGGCCCAGTTTGGACACCAGCTGGTAGGGGCCGATCTTCGTCTCGAGCTCGGGCTCTCGATCGCCGGTAAGAAGCGTAGCCGCGGCCTCGACATCCAGGTCCAGTCGTAGGTCTTCGGCCTCGTAGACGGCGAGCAGAGACTCCACCTCGGCCACGATCTCCGCGTCACGGCACTCGTGTCGCAGGTATTCTCTACGTCGGTCCTGAGGCAGGTCGACGCAGGCCGCGAAGAGCGACGAGACGAGATCGGAGTTGCGGGGGTTAGAGATGGCTCGACTCCGGTGCCTCCCGGTCCATCTCGCGGCGCAGCCAGGTCAGAGCGAACGTCGTGTCCCGGGCCACGGTCCGCTGGGCGATCTGTAGGGTCTCGGCCGTCTCGTCGACGGTGAGACCCCCGAAGTATCGACACTCCAGCACGCGGGCGGCGCGGGAGTGCGTCGCCGAGAGGTTCTCCAGCGCCTCGTCGACGGCGACCAGCTCCTCGGCGAGGGCGTCGACCGCCAGGGTACTCTCGTCCAGGGTGATGGGCCTCGGGTCTCCACCGCGCTTCTTGCGCTTCCGACGACGGGCCGCGTCGACCAGCACCTGGCGCATCGCTCGCGCCGCCGCACCGAAGAAGTAGCTGCGGCTGCGGACGGGAAGCCGATCGGCATCGACCAGCTTCAGGTAGGCCTCGTGGACCAGGCCCGTGGTGTCGAGAACGCTCCGCGCCCGATCGCCGGCGAGCTGGGCCCGAGCCATCCGACGGAGCTCGTCGTAGACCAACGGTACCAGCCGATCGAAGAGCACTCGGTCCGGATCCGTCGACTCCTCTACCTCGGTCAAGACGAGCGTCACGCGATCCCGATTGGTAGTCATCTCGTTTCGGGATTCTATCTATCGGCCCTCACGAGAGAGTCGATGGCAGATCACGGGCGACTTCGACGCAGGTATTCGGTAGGGGCAGAGCAGACCAGCGTCAGCCCGGTTGGACTCTCGAACGCACGTCTCAGGAGAGATCATGAATCGACGACTCATTCTGGCGGCTTCGGTACTGGTAGCCGTGGGCCTCCACTCGAGCGCCGACGCGGAGACGCTCACCGTCTGCGCCGCGGGGTGCGATTGGACGACCATCCAGGGCGCGGTCAACGCCGCGGCCGCCGGCGACACGGTGCTCATCGCGGACTCGTACCACACCGAGGCCGACATTCTCGTGTTCACCTCCGTCACCATCGAGGGAGTCCCGGGCATCACCACCCTCCAGGCCTCCGAGCAGCCCGGTCAGGGAGCGGGCAGAATGCTGGTGATCCCTGCGGGCACGACGGTCGAGATTCGTGACCTGACGATCCGCCACGGCGATACGGAGGACGCAGGCGGGGCCATCCACAACCTCGGGATGCTGACCCTCGACCGGGTGACTCTGCGGCGGAACTACGCGGCCCAGCGGGGGGGTGCGATTCACAACACGGGAACACTGACCATCGTGGACTCGGTTCTGTCCCACAACGAGTCGAACGCCAACGGAGGAGCCATCGCAAATACCGGAACCGGTCAGCTGCGCGTCTCCAGGAGCCTCTTCTACGGGAACTCGGCGAGCCTGAATGGTGGCCACATCCTGAACCTCGCGGGGGCCGAGGTGGACCGGACCGCCTTCGTGAACGGAGATGCCGTGCTCGGAGGAGGAGCCATCGCGAACGCCGGAGGTCTGATCGTCTCGGGGTACTTCGGCTCCAACGCAGCGCAGTCGTCGGGCGGAGCGATCAGGAACACTGGTGCGCTCGTCGTTGTCGAAGCCCAGTTCAGTTACAACACCGCCGACGACTCGGGGGAGGCGCTCTCCGTTTTGGCTGGGGACACCTGGGTGGAGGGTGCGACCTTCTACGGCAACGAAGCTTCTCGCGGCGGCGGCATCGATGTCCAAAACGGCCAGGCGGCTACCCTCGTCAACTCGACCCTGGCGGAGAACCTCGCCACCACGTCGGGAGGGGGGGCCTACCTCGGACCGAGCTCGCGGCTCTACCTGGCCTCGACTACGCTCGTCGGCAACGTCGCGGACCTCTGGGAGACCGGCGACGGCGACGGGGGCGGCATCTACCTCGAGCCCTGCGTCGGTCTCTGCTCCACGACCAGGGCCCACCTCCAGAACTCGATCGTGGCGAACAACGAGGACCGGAGCCCTCCCGGGTACCCCGACTCCGACGACTGCGACGGTGAGCTGACCTCGCATGGATTCAATCTGATCGAAGGGGCGACCACGCTCGGGCCCTGCCGCGTCGCCGGCGATCTCACCGGCGTGCAAGTGGGGATCGATCCGGACCTGGGGGAGATCGACGACCACGGTGGTCCCGAAGTCGATCCCTCCGGCACCGTCCCGGGTACCCTGCCGCCCAACCCCGGGAGCCCCGTGGTCGACGCCGGCGATCCGAGCGGCTGCACCGATTTCGATGGTGGTCTCTTGCCACGGGACCAACGGGGTGCCCTCCGGGTGGGCGTCTGCGACGTCGGGTCCTTCGAGCTCGGGGGCCTCTTCGACTCTCCGATCTTCGCTGATGGCTTCGAGAGCGGCGACACCACGGCGTGGAGCCTTCCTTAGACCTGATCTCGCCGGGTCCGAAGAGACCCGGTGCACCGATGAGGAGACAACCATGAACCTCCGATCTGAGCTGCGCCTCTCAGCGCTCGTCCTGGCCGCGATGTCCATATTCCATTTCTCTCCCCTCTACGGCGCGGAGTTCGTCGTCGTCTCGGGGAGCAACGAGGGGGACTCGAACCCTGGAGACGGCCTGTGCCGGACGCCCGGACAGTTCGGCGCCTGCAGCCTGCGAGCGGCGGTCGAGGAATCCAACGCGCTGCCGGGCACCGACACCATCGTGCTCGGCCCTGGATCGCACGAGGTACTGTCGCCCGAGCGCGTCCTCAGCGACCACGTGAACATCGAGGGCGTCAACGCGGCGGCCACGACCCTTCATTCGAACGGCGGGAACTACCGGCTCTTCAGGGTCGAAACCGGGGTCGTGGTGTCGATTCGCGACCTCACCCTGATGGGCTTCGGCGTGTCGGCCACCCCGGACAGCTACGGGGCCGCCATCGACAGCGAGGGCTCTCTGCTCGTCACCGGGGTGTGGTTCCGAGAGAACCATGCTTCCCAGGGGTGCGGTGCGGTGCGTAGCCGCGGACTGCTGGAGGTGCGGGCCTCGACGTTCAGCGGCAATGGCGCGGGCTTCGATCACGGGGCCGGTGCGCTCTGTGTGGTCGAGGGCGGTACCGCCGCCGTGTACAACTCGACCTTCTTGGGGAACCGCTCGTACCGAGGTGGTGCGATCGAGGTGTTCGGTAGCAGCTCGGTCCTCATCCTCTGGAGCTCGACCTTCGTCGACAACGTCAGCGTCGTTCCCATCGGCAGCCCGACCTCCAGCGTGCTCTTCCTGAACGGAGGAACGGTCGATCTGCAGCGGAATCTCATCGTCGGCGATTGTGTCTACGATGGTGGCACCGTGACCTCCGACGGCGGGAATCTCGAGAGCCCCGGGCAGACCTGCCTCATCGGTGCTCCCGGTGACCAACCGAGCGTCCCGGCGCACACCCTGGATCTGGGATCCCTGGCGTATTGGGGAGGGACGGTCCCCACCGTTCTCCTGGGGCCTGACAGCCCCGCCGTCGACGCTCCGACCAGCCCAGCCGTCTGTCCGATCGACGATGCCAGGGGTTTCCCGCGAGACGCGTCCTGTGACAGTGGTGCCTTCGAGCGGCAGCCGGGAGACGCGGTGCCGATCTTCTCCGACGGCTTCGAGACCGGAGACACCAGTGGGTGGGGGTTACTCTAGGGATCGCACCGAGCCTGGTTTCTCGCCGGGATGTGGACTGGGATCGACGCCGTTGCCGGTTCTCTGGGCGCTCAGTCGAGATGGCTAACGAGGGTCCCCATGGGGAAGGAACCAGTCCACTACGAGGGTCAACACCTTCCTCCAGCCATCGACCGGCACCTCCCCCTCCGGCGGTAGGTCGAAGCTGTGGCCGGCCTCTGGAATCGAGCGGACAGTGACATCCTTGCCGTTCGAGACCAAGTGCGCCTGGGCGATGGTTAGCGTCTCCGGTGCGACCACCAGGTCGTTCTCGCCCTGGATCAGGAGGATCCTCGCCTCGGTGGCGGCCAGCTCTTCCATGGTCGAGTTGGCGAGGAAGCTGGCCCAACGTCGATAGGGGTGCCCCAGGAAGAAGTCGTTCGTGCTCTCCGGCTGCGACTGGATCTGCACCCAGGACGTGAGGACGTAGTCCACACGCTCTTCCGGATCCTCCGAGACCCAGGCCAGGAAGTGGCCCGATCTCGCCAGCTGCACCAGATCGTAGAGCTGGGTCGGGCCTCCGCCGGCCAGGGTCGCGACGTGGGTGACCAGTTCCCGATCCGCGGCGACCCGTGACGCCACGATACCGCCTTCGGAGTGGCCGACCACCAGGACCCGGCTGCCGTCGAGGCCGGGGAGGGCGAGCGTGGCCTCGAGCGCGGCCCCCACGGCCTCGGCCCACCGCTCCAGTGTGTGTTCTTCCCGGAACCGCTGCGATGAGTGTGGCCCCTCCCGCCCCGCGTCGAGGTAGCTGACTCCCGGTTTCTCCACGATCAGCAACCGAGCTCGATCCCTCACGACATCGGCCAGGGTGTTGTGGCCCCCGTGGCCGTCCACCGCTCGTTCGGGGTCGGTACCGGGCCGCGGCCGGAAGAGGGACCCGCTGCCGGAACCCTGTACGTAGGCCACCAGTGGCAACGTCTGATCGGTGGTCGGCTCGGAGACGTAGAAGGTGATCGTGCGGTCCAGCGCGTCCTGCGTGAAGTAGCGCTGGTACGGCTGCTGCGGCACGTGGGCGCTCTCTGCGACCGGTTGGTAGCCTTCGATTGGTAGCTCCTCGCCGGGCTCGAGGGCCGTGGCGCTCGGAGCTACCATGGCCCAGAGCAACCCGGCCAAGCTGAGAAGGCGCGTCGACCTCGTGCGCCGGCGGATCGAGGGGTTCACGAGGCCGAGTGTATCGCTGCTCGACGTTCACGCACCTCGGGGGCGCGCGACCAAAACGGATGCAACCAAACGCCGAAGAACTGTGTCCTACAGTTCGAAGGCACCGGAAAGGCCGACGTACGAGCCGGCAGCGGGCCTTGGAACCAGCAATCAAGGAGACTCACAACATGATCGCCAGCAATATCGCCTTTTGGCTCTTCCTCGCCGTCTGCGTCGTCGCGTCGCTGACCTTCATCACCATCGTCGTGTGGGCCGAAAACCGGCGCAAGGAGCGCGAGGAGTTCTACCGTTTCGAGTTTCGCAAGCGGCTCGTCGAGGCCGGCAAGATGGATGCCTCCACCGTGGCTGCCCTGGCCAAGTACGAGCACGACCTGCAACTCCGCCAGGGTCGCGAGAAGCTGGCGGTCGGTGGAATCGTGACTCTCGGGGTGGGGGCGGGAAGTTGCCTCGGTCTCTCCTTTCTCTCCAGCTCGGTGTGGATGTTGGGCCTCCTTCCTCTCACCCTGGGTCTGTGCATGCTCGGCTATGCCCTTCTGGTCGGTAAGCCGAGTCTCGATCCGCCGCCGGCCGGCTGGTCCCCCGATACGAGCCCGCAGGGTTGAGTCGGGGGTTCGGGTTGGGTTCCCCAAACCAGGAACGCGATGAGGACGAAGCCGCGGTAGGTCGGGTACTGGCGGGTGAGGTCGACGCCTTCGAGGAGATCGTCGAGCGTTGGCAGGGACCGCTCTGCAATCTGGCCTACCGATTCAGCCGCAACCGAGGGCTGGCGGAGGAGATGGCCCAGGAGGCCTTTCTCAAGATCTACCGCAACCTGGGTCGTTGGCGGCGCGAGGCGAAGTTCTCCACCTGGATGTTCTCGGTGGCCCTCAACCACTTTCGTAGCGCCCTCCGGCGACAGATGCCCTCGGGTGTCGAACTCACCGAGCTCGACGCCGCCACCCGGGTCGGCGATCTCGAGGCGGAACTCGACGCCGCGGCCAACGACGACATCGTGCGGCGGGCAGTGTCCCTACTGCCACCGAAGTACCGCGACACCATCATCGTGTTCTACTTTCAGCAGCAGGACGTGGCTGAGACGGCCGCCACGCTGGGCCTAGCGCCTGGCACTGTCAAGGCTCGGCTGCACCGCGGCCGCAAGCTGCTCGAGAAGAAGCTGACGGCGCTCGGACACCCCCTCGCCGTCTCTCCCCAGAAGGAGCCGAAGTGATGCACCAAGCACAGCTCGACGAGTTGGAACGGATTCTCACCAACGAGCCCCGGCACGAGCCGATGATCGGGTTCTCGACCCGGGTCCTGCGCCGAGTGCGGGAAGAGGCCGCTACCCCAGCCCCCATCCGCTTCCCCTGGGCTCGCCTCCTCCTCGGACTGGTACCCAACCTTCTACTGCTCCTGGCAGCCGTGGTCTGGGTAGCCAGGCAACCGGCCAGTGCGTGGGCTGGCTACCCGTTCGCCGCCGAGGGTTTCTCGCTCCCCGTGCAAGGGGCGCTGGCGGGGTGCGTCGCGATAGTGCTGAGCCTGGCCGTGGCCGGAGTGGCTAGTCGCTGGGTGGCTCCTCGGCGGAGTGCCGTCTTGTAGACGGCGCCTGAAAGAGGAGGCGTGCCTTCCTAGCAGCAGTCTGGCGTGAGCCGAAGACTCAGTACCCAACCAGGTTCTTGGGTGTCCGGAGCTGGAAATCTCGCCTACCGCTCTTTGGGGTGGGGAAGGCCGCTGGGGAACCAGGGGGCGGGGTTGGCCCAGCCACTCAGCCGAGGTCGATGTTCTTCAGAACTTGGTCTTGGGTCGCGCTGGAGGAGTTTGTGGTGACCGCGGGTGGCCGGAGCCGGTGGCAGTGCCTTCCGCCTGGTGGTCGAGCCAGCGCCGGAAGATGTGTCCGGGCGGCAAGTGTGGCTCGAGCGCGGCCCAGGTCGACACGGACGCGTGCCGAGCGGCGTCGGCCCCCTTGGGGTCGCCGTTCCGCTCGGCCAGCGCCGCCTCGGTAAGGTGGCGCACATACCGCGCCATCAAGGTGGTGCTGTGGTCGGGGCCGTACAGCCGCTCGAGGCGCAACCCCGCCCCTTCCAGCCGTTCCTTCGCGGCGTCGAGCTCACCCTGGACGTAGAGGAGTCGGCCGGTGAGGCTCTCGAGCTCGGCTACATCGGCGCCCTCGGGTTCCAGGCGCCGGTGGATCGAAAGGGCTCGACTCCAGGCACGACCGGTGGCGTCGAGATCACCCTGCAGCTCGTAGGCCAGGCCCTGCATGCTCAGCGCGTTGGCGGCATAGCGGTTGTTCTCGTTGCCGAGCGCCTCCACGGCGATCGTGTAGCTTTCCTCGCAGTGTGCGATGGCGGCGTCGACCCGGTCGACGAAGAGCTGGGTGAAGCAGAGGCTGCTGCCGAGGATCGAGGCGGCGAGGTGACGCTCTCCGTAGGCCGCCTGGTAGGCCGCCAGTGAGCCCTCAAGGGCCTCGATCGCTTCCTCGTAGCGTCCTACCCGCCGAAGCGAGAGGGCGAGACTGTTGAGGATCTGCCCGTAGAGGTAATGGTCGGGGCCGTAGATCTCCTTCTGGATGCGGGCGGCCTGTTCGAGAAGCGGTGCCGCTTCGGCGTGTCGGTCGAGGCGGGAGAGCTGATCGCCGAGGCGGGACATCGCCTGGGTGGTCAGGGGGTTGCGTTCGCCGTAGGTCTTCCTGGAGAGGTCGAGGGCCCGCCGGAGGAGCTGGAGAGCCTCGAGATGGTTCCCGCGTTTGGCGAGGAAAGCGCCCGCATCGTTGAGGGTCGAGATGCGGGTGGGCAGGAGCTCGGTTGCCAGCGCGTCGTCCGGAATCTCCAGAGCCTGGTCGAAGTAGTGCCGCGCCTGGTCGTGCTCGGCGAGTTGCTCGCTGGCCACGCCGAGGGCGTTGAGGCTGTACAACCGTTGGCCCTCGTTCGGTCCCGCACGTTGCTGGATCGCCATCGCCTCGAGGAACGCATCGCGGGCCTCCTCGCTGCGGGTTGCGGCCAGGAGCGCATCCCCGAGGTGGTTGAGGGCGAGGGCCAGCCCGTCCTCCGCCTCCAGGCGCTCCGCGGCGGTGATGTCACTCGCAAGCACACCGCGATAGCTCGCCACCGAGCGCTCGAGGAGCTCGATGGCCCGCTCGGGATTGGCGAGGCTCTGGAAGACCGAGCCGATGGTATCGAGCATCCGGGCCTGTAGAAGAGCGGAAGTGTCGAGCTCATCGACGCGAGAGAGGCCGGCCTCGAGCAGCTCGCGAGCCGTGCTCTCTTCGCCGAGGTGGACGCCGGGGTCGCTGGCGTCGAACAGGGTGAGGAGGAACTCGGTCACCGATTCGGCCCGCTCTGCGTGTCGCTGGGCCCGGTTCCGCTCGTCGACGGTCTGGCGCTGTTGGAGGGCGAGGCCGAGGATCAGCGAGCCGATGACCAAGCTGCTGACGAACGAAGCGGTCGAGGCGATCGGGTTGCGTCGCAGCAGCTTACCGAGGCGGTAGGTCAGGGTCGCGGGGCGGGCCGCGATCGGCTGTCCGGCGAGGAACCGCCGCAGATCGGCGGCGAGTTCGGCCACCGATTCGTACCGCCGCTCGGGTTCCTTGGCGATCGCCTTGGCGACGATGGTATCGAGGTCCCCCTTCAGGGCGCGCGGCGTCCATGGCGGTCGCTCGTTCGCTGGCCGTGCCTCGATGACGCGCGACGGGCGCGGTGGCTCGCTCTCGCAGACCTCCCGCTCGAGTTCGCCGAACTTGAACTCGCGCGAGTCGAAAGGACGTCTCCCGGTGAGTAGCTCGTAGAGCAGGACACCGAGGCCCCAGATGTCGGTCGCGGTCGTCACGGCGTTGCCCCGGTACTGTTCCGGGGCGGCGTAGTCCGGGGTTAGAAGTCGCTGCCCGGCCCCGGTGTGCAGGCCGATCGCGGCTGTGAGCTCGGTCTCGCTCGGACTCGGGGCGAGCAGCTTGGCGATGCCGAAGTCGAGGAGCTTCGGCTGCCCGTCGGTGGTCACCAGTAGGTTCGATGGCTTCAGGTCCCGGTGCACGATCAAGCGTCGGTGGGCGTACTGAAGCGATCCGCACACTTCGACGAAGAGGCCCAGTACCTCGTCCAGGGGAAGCTGGCGCTGGCGACAGTGTTCGGTGATCGGGAGGCCGTCGATCAGCTCGAGGGCGAGATACGCGCGCCCCGAGTCGATGCCGCTGTCGAGCACCCGGGCGATGCCCGGATGATCGAGACCGGCGAGGAACTGCCCCTCGGCGCGGAAACGACGGTGTCGCTGCGTCGGCGTCTCGGGGCCGAGCGCTTCGACCCGCAGGACCTTGAGCGCGACCCGCTGGTGGAGTGAGTCGCCCTCGCGCTCGGCGAGAAAGACGGACGCCATGCCGCCCTCACCGAGGATCTCGATCAGGCGATAGGGGCCGATCTGCTCGTCGATGCCGGGCGAGGGAGTGTGGAGCACCATCGAGAGCGGCTCGCTCTCGGCCCTCTCCTGGTCGGTCGCGACCTCGAGTAGGCGAGCGACCTGTTGGCGGAGATCGGGATCGTCGATCGTGTCCAGCACTCGTTGGCGTTCGGGCGGGCGGAGGTCGAGTGCTCGTTCGAGCCAGGGCTCCGCCTCCGTCCAACGATGGAGCGGATCGAAGGTCAACGAGCCGCATCCCGGTCGAGCAGCGCGTGCAAGAGGGTCCGAGCCTTCAGCCAGTTGCGCTTCACGGTGCTCGGTGAGACATCGAGCGCCGTCGCGATCTCGTCGTTGGTCAGGCCGCCGTAGAACTTCATCTCGACCAGATGCACGAGCTCGGGGGCGCCGCGTCCGAGTTCCTCGAGGGCGCGTTCGAGATCGAGGGCCTCGATAGCTGGCTGGGAATCGCCGGCGCCGGAGCTGACGGTCAGTGTGGTGCGCTGCCAGTCCCCGCCCCGTTTGGCGGAACCCCGTCGGCGGAGCTCGTCGATGACCAGACAGCGCATCACCGTGGCGCAGACGGCGATGAAGTGGTTGCGCCCGGCCACCGGTGGGGCCGATTGTTGCAGTCGGAGGTAGGCGTCGTGTACCAGCCCGGCGGTATCGAGGGTGGCGCCCTGGAGCCGACGACGCAGTTGGGCGTGGGCGAGTCGTCGCAGCTCGTCGTAGGCGTCCGTCCAGTAGGCGTCGAGCTCGACGAGGGCGCCGCGACGGATGGCGTCCGCGACCCTGGTTACGTCGGCTGGCACGCTCGCTCCGCGGTGTTCATCGCCGCGATGCTACCGCGACGCCTGCCCGGCGGTGACCCTCGAGCCGGCTCTTTTTCGGATACGAGGCTAGAGGGAGCGCCGTGCCGAGAGTCCGGCGTCCGACGCAAGCAACGACCAACGAGGGAGCTCCGCTCATGAGACCGAGCCCGACAGCCAAGACGACGGTGGTGATTCTGACCTGGGTAGCCGTTTCGATCACGTCGCCCCTGGGAGCGGAGACCATCACCGTCGGCGCGGATGCACTCTGCGACTACGATTCTCTCCAGGCCGGTTTGTTGCACACCCTGCTCGCCAGTGGCACCGATACCATTCGCCTGGCCAACAACCAGCTGTACACCGGCCCGTTCCTGGTGCAGAACCAGTCGGTGATCATCGAAGGGGGCTACACCAGCTGTTCCGATACCACCGCTCTGGGCACTACCGAGGTGCGTCGTCCTTTCGACGATCGGGCGTTCCTGATCAACAGTAGCGGCGGCTTCCCCGAGCTGGTGACGCTGCGTAATCTCGATATCAATTTCACCGGCAGCGCTCAGGTGGTCCTCGCCTATGGCGGACTGATCCTGGTCGAGGATGGGTTCAGCCTGGCGCTCGAACGGACCACAGTGCGGAACGGCCGTGCTACCAACGGGGGGGGCATCGCTCTGTACGATGACTCGCTTCTACGGCTGCGGGAAGGCTCGTCGATCGTCGTCAATCGCGCCACCTCCGGGGGCGGCATCTACTGTGCCGGAGATAGCGTGATTTACATGACCGGCGGCTTGATCACCTCCAACGAAGCGACCGATGGCGGTGGCCTCTACGCCTCCGACTGCAGCGTGAGCGTTTCGGCCGGCGGATTCCTGCAGGGAGTGTTGGGCAATCAGGCCACCGAGGATGGCGGAGGCGTCTACGTCGATGGCGGGGGTTCGGTAGCGTTCGGAAGTGAGATCGCTCCCGTGCAACTTAGCGGCAACGGTGCTCGGCGAGGGGGTGGTGCCTTCGTCGTCGACTCCGGCTCGATCGTTCAGGCATGGAATGCCGATGTGACCGGCAACGTGGCCAGTGAGGAGGGGGGAGCGGTCTGGGTCGGCAACCTCGCGCGCTTCTACATGGTCCGTGTCTTCGACCGCTGCTCCGAACCCTGCTCACGGCTCGAGGGGAACGACGCCGGGGGGGTCGGGGGCGGACCGAGCGGCCGGGGTGGCGCCGTCTTCGTGGAGGCGGGAGCTCGACTCGACGTTCGCCAGACGCTGATTCGCGACAACCGGGCTGGTAGGGGCGCGGTGGCGTTCCTCGACGGCGGAGCGGCCGCATTGCTCGAGAACGACGTCGTGGTCCACAATTTCGGCCACGAGATGGTGGCGGTCGGCGATGCCGAACTGTCGGTGGCGTTCGTCACGTCGGCCGACAATGGCCAGCTGCCCGGACAATCGGGTTCGCACGCCTTCTACACCAACTCGCATTCGGGGGCGACGACCGGGGTCTATTCCAGCATCCTCTGGGATCCGTTGGCCTGGGGAGGAGGCACGGCCGGAGCCACCCACACCCTCGACTGCGTGACCCTTTTCGACGACGGCTTCTTGCCCCCGGGCTCGCACCGTAGTCTCAGCACTCTCGATCCCCTCTTCGTCGATGCCCCCGGTGGGGACTACCACTTGACGCCGACCTCGCCGGCGGTCGATTCCTGTGATGACAGCGTCTACACACCCATCGACCCCGACATCGACAACGAGCTGCGCGGCTACGATGCACCAGGCGGTACTCCGGGTCGGTTCTTCGATCGCGGTGCCGACGAGATGGTCCCTCCGCTGTTTGCCGACGGATTCGAATCTGGGGACACCTCGGCCTGGGACTGAGAGTCTCAGGCCGAGGTGTCCCAGGTCTTCGGTCGTCGCGGGGCGGTGCCGGTCGCGCATCTCCGCTTGGGAGTGAGGCCAGATCGAAGAGTCAGGTTTTGCGCCCGCGCAGGTTCGCAGGGTGCTGCGTCGGACCCTAGTCGCTCTGTGACGTCAGCTCTGGCGGGTAGAGGAGCAAGGCGCCGACCAGCGACGCCACCGTGACGCGTTCGTCGACTCCGAGGTCCGGCGAGAGCCAGACCCGTCCGTGGTTCAGGACCTCGACCGCCGCCACCACGACCCCGTCGCGCTCCACGGCATAGCCGGCCGGCTGCTCCAGCGGCAAGGGGGAGCCGTCGAGCTGGTGGACGGAGCGCACCTCGAATCGCGGTGAGACTCCGTCTCGGTGGGTCACGACGCCCCGCAGCTCGAGGCCGAGCCGAGAGCCGAGAACCAGTTGCAGCGTCTCCCCCCCTCCGAGGAGGCCACAGGCCAAGCGCGGAGTGAAGGCGTCGGTGAGATCCAGCGACCAACCATCGCGCCACGCCTCGATCGCGCGCCGACGGCATTCGACCTCTCGCACCTGGCCTCCTGGAGCCTCGAGAACGAACCGAAAGCGCTGGCTCGCTGAGCCGCCGCGTACGCCGAACAGTTCGGTGGACCAACTGAACTCGACTCCTTGACGCACTCCTTCCACGCCGAACTCTCCGAACGACATTGGCTTCTTCGGGGTTCGGACGAGGTGCCCGGTGACATCGACCGGTAGGACCGAGCTCAGGGACTCGGGTACCCGCATCGTCGCCTTCTTCCATCCGGGCAACAGTACGGCGCAGAAGAGCATCATCGACGCCACGACCGACTTGCTTCGCATCGGCTCCACCTCCGGTGCCGCCGAACAGGGCGGCAAGCGGCGGAGACTATACCGGCAGTTCACGGAGGCTGGATAGGTGGCTGGTGGCGACGTGTGGTTCGGTTGGCGACGATTCCGCGCGCGAGCCGTCGGCGCGCCGCAACTCGACGAGGCTCTGCAGCGGCGGAGCACGAGGACCAGCGTGCGATTCCAGCCAGCCTGGCGTTTGACTGGGCGACGAACCCAATGATCGGCGAACCAGGAAGGACATCGCATGAGAGTACATACTCCCGGACCTGGTCCGGGCCGCAACCAGAGCCTCCGAGGCGTTTCGGTGCTCTGTCTCGTAGGGCTCGCTCTGGCGGTCGGGGTGCCCGCTGCCATGGCGAACGACTCGACGCCAGCGGAGGCCGAAGGTACCCTGGCGTGGACCGACGAACAGATCGAGGCGGCAGTAGAGTCCGGGTGCGATTCCAGCCACAAGATCCGGCGCTACCGGGGAGCTGGTGCCCGCACCTTCGACATTCTCGGTCCGCTCTACCTGGTGGACGGCGGTGACGTACGCCCCCGCGGCGTCGTCCTGCCGACGTACCTCCGCCTTTTCCTCTACGGCTATCACCGGCGCTGCCGGGGCGTTTCTCTGGAGGAAGCCAGAACCCTGGCGGGGCCGGAGACCTGGGTGGTTTTGTGGCGTGCCGAGGACCCCTACCGGGGCCGCTCGCGCATGACCAGTTCGGATCAGCGGGTGTTGACCCCGACCGAGGTTCGAGTGCGGCGGGACAACCAGTGGCACGAGCCGGTCGAGACCCGACAGACGGATCGCTGGATCCGAACCTGGTTCGGTGACGACTGGAACGAGGAGGAGAGCCTGCTGGCCGTGTTCGACGAGCTTCCCTACGCCGGTTCGCTCTTCGTCGACTACGACGTCGAGGAAGGCGGCAGCTCCTACCTGACGGACTCCTCGATCTTTGGGCTGACGTCGTACCAGAAGAAGTGGTGGGCCCTCGCTCACGGCGAGCCAGAGCCGAAGGGAGGTTCGTGGTGGAAGCGCTGAAGTCCGGGCTGTCCGAGGCCGGAGCAGGCGCCTGGTTGTCGATCGGTCTCGTCGCCTTCGTCCTCTTCCTTTCGGCCTATGCGTACCGCCACTGGGCACAGCGGCGGAAGGCCCTGCTGGAACTGATGCCGGGGCTGGGATTCGCCCAGATCGACGAACCGCAGCCGGTGGACCTGATTCCCGAGCTGCTCTTCCATCCGAACGAGTTCGAAGAGCCGCAGCCGGGGGTGGGGCCGATCGAGGACCTGCACCCCCGCGTGACCGCCGCTTGGACCGGGTCCTTGCTGAACGGCACCGTGACGGTGATGGACGTCTCCATCGCCCGCATTCACGGCCACCGCGCGAACGAGGAGCGGACCGGGATGACGCTCAATCGTACCGTTCTGCGCTGCCCGACGCCCACCGGCGACTGGCCGCCGGACTTCCTGATCAAGGAACAGGTGCTGTTCAAGGGCCGCGTGACCCACCACCGCACGGTGCGCGGTACCGAGACCTTCGGCGACCACTACTTCGTATTCTCCAGCGCTTCAGACGAATCTCTGGGGCGCTGGATCACGCCGCAGGTGGAAGCCGCCCTGGCCCGACACCGGCAGTGGACGATCGCGACGCACGATGGTGTGTTCTACCTTTGCCGGGGAACGAAACACGAGGAGGCGCAGGGGATGGAGAGCTTTCTTCGGGAAGGGCAAGAGTTGTTGCAGGCTCTGCTTCCACGGTAGTCTGGCGAGGAACTGTCGCTCGATTCCCACCAACGCCCAACCTCGGCCCCTTGTCCCTCGAGAGGTTTGCCTCCGTCGGGAGACTCGTGGCACCTCCGTTGGCTCAGCCCTTCCCATTGGCTCTGGCGGGAACCTGACGGGCCACAGCCGACAGAGGGTTGCGCTGCCATTCGCGCCTAGTGGTCTGCAGTGGACCTACGAGCGACGGTCGGGGGAGCAACACCGCACGATCTTCCGAGCTACGAAGGGGCTGGCCTTTCGATGGACTCTGTGGCCGCCACCAGAGTAGGTACCGACGCAGGGTGAATGGGGTGTCCGCTGCTTCGGACCCTGTTGCGCTCCTCCGATCCGAGCCGAGCCAGAAGCAGTGTCCACACCTCTCGGTGAGAACTCCACGGTCGGCCGAGAACCAGGTCTGCCCCCTGGATTCGGTGCCTGATCGAACAGGACCGGGCGGAGAGTGCCGGGTAACACCGATGTCGTGATCCGAGTGGATCGTCCGATGAAGTAGGTGGAACCAACCTACGGCTCCAACGGGCCTCGGCGCTCCAGCGCGAGCTCGACGGGGCGAACTCCATCCACCGACTCAAAGAGGCGACCACCCATGCTGCAACGATGTGTTCTATTGACTCTCTCTACCCTGCTCTGGTTCAGTTCTGCCGATTTGGCGGAGGGGCAGGCTACCCTTCAAGTGTTGGTGGACTCGGACAACCTCGCGACCGGGTGTCTGGTGTCAACGGCCGACGGCGCGTTCGACGGGGTGGATGCCGTGCTGACGGTCCAAGTCGATCCGGCCGGGGGGCAGGTCGGGCCGTCGATGCTCGAGGAGTGTGAGGGAGGGGGATTCGGAGCTCCGCTGCCGGTCGACGGTGCGGTATGGCCGCTCGGAGAGGGGAGCGGGGTCGGAGGATCCGATCTCGCGGAGTTTCGCTACCCGCTCGATGCCTTCAAGCATGGCTCGCTCTTGCGGGTCGGATTCGTGTCGTGCACTGCAGGCGATGCCCTCCTCTGCGATGGCCACACCGGGAGTACCGACGCGTTGTTGACCAGGACCGGGATGCCGGGAGGGAACGGCCTCTTCGTCGATCTTCGAACCGTCGTCGAGATTCCGACCGTTCGCGAGGTCGGGTTGGTGCTCCTTGCGCTTCTCCTGGCCGCTTGCACCCTCCGCGTTCTTCGGCGGGAACCCCACCTCAGGGCCGGGATGTTGACGGTCCTCTTGTTGCTGTCGGTCGGCAACGGTCTGCTGTGGGCCGCGGTGCTCCTGGATGGGTTGCCGGACGATTGGGTCGGAGTGTCGGAGTTCGCCAGCGATCCCGAGGCGGACGCGCCCGACGTGGACCTCGTCGCCGCGTTCGTGCAACTCGAAGGTGAGAGCGTCTTCTTTCGGCTCGATGCCCTGGTGGATGTCCCCCCGGCGGCGGCGGACGATACCGCCGTGCGGCTCGAGGACGATCTACCGACTGCGATCGACGTGCTGGCCAACGACCTCAACCCCGACGGAGGTCCGATGCTGATCGAGAGTGTGACCCAGCCAGCGGCGGGCTTCGTCGAGGTGACCGGCGGTGGGACGGGCCTCACGTACGCTCCCGATGCGGACGCGTGCAACGATGGAGTCCCGACCGACGACTTCACCTATACCCTCAGTCCGGGAGGCAGCATGGCCACGGTGCGGGTCGAGGTGGTGTGTGTGAACGACCCCCCGAGCTTTCTCACGGCTGGCGACCTACTGGTGGATATGAATGCCGGGACCAATTCGGGAGTCAACGAACTCGTCGGCTGGGTCTCTGATATCCAGCCGGGCCCCGCGAACGAGGCGGGACAGTCCGTATCGTTCCTGGTGACCAGTTCCAACCCCGAACTCTTCGTCGTCCAGCCGGCGGTGTCGGCCAGCGGAGACCTCAGCTTCACCACAGCATCTCGGGCGATCGGCGTGGCGACGATCACCGTGGTCGCCATCGACAACGGCGGGACTGCGAACGGAGGCGACGACAGCTCCGCTTCGATGGATTCCGAGGTCGATGTATCGTGCACCGTCGTTCCCCCGGCGGACTACTTCAGCGGGCCCTATCTCATGCAGCAACTCAGCGGGCTCGATCCGTTCTACGCTGCCGAGACCTTCGGTGATACCCAGGTGGTGAACCTGGTCGCCGACGGCTTCCGCCGAAGCTTCGACTTCCTCTACTACCCGGGCATCTTCGACGCGGACTACAACTTCACGATGTACCTCTGCGGAGGCGAGATCTCGGTGGTGGGTTCGATCAACAGCGACGCCCTTGGTTGTGGTGGTGCCAACATCGGTTTCGCTACGGGATCCCCAGCTCAAACCTACGACCCGGCCTTTCCTGATCCCGACGACGCCATCATGCTGGTCGACGTTGCGGACTTCGAACCCGATGGCAACTGCGAAACCGGTAGCTACCCGGTGGAACTCCGGTTTACCGAACAGTAGCTGGTCGGTCCGGGGGTCTCCCGTCGGCGATCTCACCCGGAAAGAACGCTCCCTCGATGATCCATGCCACCGCTACACCTCTCCGAGCTGGCGGAAGTCTATTGGGAGAGTTGTGGACGGCGAGGTACCATTCGGGGGGCTC
This sequence comes from Thermoanaerobaculia bacterium, assembly GCA_030429235.1. Taxonomy (GTDB): domain Bacteria; phylum Acidobacteriota; class Thermoanaerobaculia; order Multivoradales; family JAIOJS01; genus JAIOJS01. Next base: position 115,537 of record JAUIDB010000009.1, read on the forward strand.
ACTGGATACCCTTGCAGGGGTCTGGATGAGCTGGCTCGCAGGTCACTCTCCGAGTCTCAAGACTGCCTGTTCCTCCAAGACCATGCGCCCAGAGACCGACCAGGAAGCCGCCGCCACTGCAGGATCGATGGCCCTCGGAGCACCCAGCCCCGTTGGCTACGGCGGACCTTCCTGGTGGCCCGCTTCGGTGCTACAGGAGTTGCCGCGGTCGGTCGGCCTACGGACGGTGTTGGTCGTATACCTCTTCGTCAGCTTAGCTGCGGTCGGCAGCGGGGTGCTGATGGTTGCCTGGGACTGGAGCGGCATTCCGATCACCGTGGCGACGGTCGCTCTCGAAGTCACCATCTATCCGCCCCTGGTGATCACGTTTCTCCTGGTTGTCTGGCTCGGCCCCTCGTGGAGCGTGCCCGTCGCCTATCTGACGACGCTCCTTCTCGCTGTCTACAGCGGTATGTCGGTCGGTATGAGCGCGCTCTTTGCCCTCGCGAGCCCGGTCGAGGTGCTCGTCTTCTGGGGTTCGATGGTCATCGTGGGGTTGAGCCCGTCGCTCCACCGAAGGCGTGACCTCCTTCTGCTGCTGTTTGCGGCCCTCGTAGCCACCGTCGCCTCGTCGGTGGCGGTGCCCCTGTGGAACGCCGAGCACGGCCTCGACCTCCTCACGGGTCAGCGCGTCTGGCGTGGCTGGGTCATCGGTGCCGTTCTGCAGGTGGTTCTGATCGTCGCCCCGGCGATGCGTTGGGGTACCGCACCGGTGCAGCGCTGGTTGGCGCTCCAGATGCCGGAGCCACCTCGACACTCGTTGTCGATTCGCAAGAGCATCGTGCTCGTGGCATTGGTCTTCGTCATGCTGGCCATCCTGCTGTCGAGGGGAATCGTTTCGCTCCTCGAAGCGTTCGCCTCGGGTCAGCTGACGGTGGCCGAGGTTTCGACCAGTCCTCCGGAGCTCGTTCGTGGTCTGCTCGTGCTTCTCGGCCTGGGCTTTACGACGATGCTCCTGGTCCTGGTGGTGTTCACCTCGGCCCTCGCGCGGACCAACGAGCGGGACCGGATCCTTGCACTGGTCGATCCGCTCACCGAGACCCTCAATCGCCGAGCCTTCCAGTTCCACTTTCGACAGGAGGTCGCCCGTACCAAACGACTGGGCCGTGGGCTGAGTCTCCTGCTCTTCGACATCGACCACTTCAAGCGGATCAACGACGAGTACGGACACCAGGTAGGGGATGAGGTGCTGAGGGCGCTGGCGTTCCTGGTGCGAGGGCTGATCCGGCCTACCGATTTCCTCTTCCGCTGGGGCGGAGAGGAGTTCGTGGTGCTCCTGCCTCACACGGATTTCGACGCGGCTCTGGAAGTGGCTCAGCGCCTCTGTGTCTCTGTGTCGTCGCGACGGCTGATCGAGCTGGGATCGGGAGAGGGGCCGGAGGTCACGGTCAGTGTCGGTATCGCTTCGGCTTTGACGGCGTCTGACGCGGAGAGCCTGGTGTCCCGGGCCGATGCGGCCTGCTACGCGGCCAAGCGCACGGGACGCAACTGTGTCGTGGCCGACCCGCGGTCGGCGGACGGTACTACCGCGCCAGAGCCGTCCTGAGCCCTGCTGCCCGGAGCGAGAAGCGAGCCGACCGGGGTCGGCCAACTTGAGGCGTTTGCAAGGCTCGGTGACGTCTCCTTCTCTTGGATCCCTCCAGGGGCGACGGTGACCTGAGACCCCATCAAGATGTGTGTTACCCCCACTCCCCGACTCGGGCTTCCCCGTTCGAAGGGTGTACTTTTTCTGCAGCGACTCGGGCTCACCTGTCCCTCCTCCACCGTGGGCGATCCGTCGTCGCCAGCTCCCATGAGAGAGCGCGCGGCGGGACTTGCTCTCCTCGTCGTCAGCTCCCGGCTTGGCAGGCAGCTCGTTGGCTCGATCGATCCTCTCGCGGTCGACCCGCGGTCAGGGCCCGCCTCCCGGTACCCCCAGGCCGAGAGGGTTCGCTTTCGGAGCCCCTCAGGGCCTAGAGCGTTGCCTGGTCGTTGGCAGGGTGGGGCCGGTCCCGGCCGGCGATGGATTCCGGCACCAGACTGGCCTCACCGGTTCCGGGGGGCTCCGTTTGGACCCTCAGTCTGGCCGATGCGTCGCCGGCTCCGTCCCTCGTCGAGCTCCCGACGTTCCGAGCCTCTGGCTCCCCGAGAGCTTCACTCGGCGGCATCGTCGTCCTGGGTGCGGCGGAAGCGGGATCAACGGGTATCGACCAGTGGTCTCGGCCGGCCCCGGATTCCCCGTGGCCCGCGAGATCGAGGGCGACGATCGAGAATCGATCTCGAAACGCCTCGATCTGTCGGGCCCAGATCTGGCGAGAATCGCACCATCCGTGTACGAAGACGAGAGGGGTTTCCGTTCCGGTTTGGCTGAAGGCCAACCGCAGCCCGTCGCTAGCGGTTGTGGTCAACGTGGTCTCGGTCGGCACGATGCCCATCATAGACGCGCGTGTCGCAATGCTAGTTCGACTGCGTCAGGAAGTCCGGCAAAAGGGGCGAGTCCTTGGTGTAGGCTCCGGTTCATGGTCGAGAAGCTCGGGTGCGGTTCGGGGGCAGGATCGGACTGTGCCGCGCGTCTGCGAGGGTCTTCGATCGATCGGGCCGGTGAGTGGTCTGGCTCGTGGCCCGCAAGGTTGGCTCTCGCCCTGGCGCTGGTTCTCGCCCTGGTCGGCTGTGAATTCGTCGGCGAGGTTCCCGGTAGCGACGACCCGGCGAGCGCTGACGGTGCAGGAGACGTAGCCCGTGAGAGCGGCCGATCGCTAGCCGACTCGGGTGCCGCAGGCGCCGGTGGGACGATTCGGTTGCCCGAACCAACCGGTTCCTACTCGGTGGCGTCTCGTCGCTATCGCTGGATCGATGCTTCGCGGTTGGAGGGCGGTTCGGAGGATCCGACGGACCACCGGGTGCTCCACGCTCAGGTCTACTACCCAGCGTTGCCCAACCTTGGGGAATCCCAGGACTACGTTCGGGGCCTGGCGAGCCTCGAACCGTGGTTGGATCCGGCCACCTTCGAGACCCTGAAGCGAGTCGAGGGACCAGTGGCCGCCGGGGGACCGATGGTCACCGCTGAAGGAGAGTTCCCAACCGTGCTCTTCGCCCACGGTTGGCAGTCGAGGAGTGATCACTACACCGCGCTGCTGGCCGACATCGCGAGCTACGGCTACGTCGTGGTCGCGATCGACCAGCCCTACCAGGGCCGGATCGTGTTGTCGGATGGTCAGGTGACCGAGCCGTCCGAGGACCACTTTGCGGACCCGATGGCCATGGTTCGCTACTACGGTCGTGACTTCGGTTTTGTCGTGCAGCAGCTCCAGCGAATCGACGACGAGGCCCCCTTCGACGGGAAGGTCGACCCTTCGCGGGTCGTGGCGGTCGGCCACTCCAACGGAGCGGTGACGGCGTTGGCCGCTGCGGCGTTCGGCGACGGCATCGCGGGTGTGGTCTCTCTCGATAGCTGGGATCCCGCGTTCGAGCAGATCTTTGCCCTGCCGGTCCCGTTCCTCCTCCTGAGAACGGCCGCGCCCGAAGGGCCGAGCCTCGCCTACCTCGCGGCCACGGGCGGAGTCGATGTCGCCCTGGATGGCCTCGAGCACTCCTCGGCCAGCGATTGGCCCTACCTGGAGGCGAGGTCGGTCGACGAACGCTCGACGGCGGAGGCAGCGCTGCGCCAACTCCGCGAGTTCGTGGTCTATTTTCTCGACGGAGTCTTCGACTCTTCACGCGGCCCGTGGCTGGAGCGGGTGCCCGAGTCTCCCGGCGTCACGATTCGGGGCGGCTCGAACCCGCCACCGACCCCAAGCCCCTGACTGAAACATCGCTGGGGCCGCGGTCGATGGTAGCGAGTCGCTGGACTCTGCTCGCACCAGAGTCCACGTCCCGGTGGTGCAGAACAGTGAGCGGTGTCTTTCGCCGGTACCTCGACTATCTCGCGGCGTAGTTCCTCTTGGCCACGAGGCCTTGGGGGTTGGGGTCGGTGTTGCGGAGGTTGAAGGCGATGGAGTCGCAAGCGCTCCCCGAACCCGCGAGCCCCGGCAAGTTGGAACAGGGATGGAGCGAAAGGTGCAGGTGGGGTACTCCGCCGGTATTTCCCGTGTCGCCGCTGCGACCTACGGGATCCCCTGCCTGCACCGACTGCCCCACCTCGACCAGGTTGCCGTTCTGGGTCAAGTGCGAGTAGAGCATGACCGTTCCATCGTCGTGCCGGATCGTCACCAGATTGGTTCCGCCACGGTCACCATCGACGATGCGACCCACCGAGTGGACTACGGTACCGGCGCGCGAGGCGGTCACGAGGGTTCCGATCGGCATCAGGAAGTCGTAGCCGTGTTTCCAGTACCCCGAGTGCCCGAAACCGGAACAGTTCGCCTGGTCGACGAAGTAGCTCGTGCCCACCGGGTAGGGCAGAACGTAGGGGGAACTGTCCCAGGGACCGAAGGGACCGCAGTCCTCGGTCGCCTGCACGACTTCGGTGGGACTACTCTTGTTGCAGCCCGTTGGTAGGAGCAGGATCGCGCAGAGAGCCAAAGCCAGGCCTACCCCTCTCCCAGCCGGTACGTTGCGAGGAAGACCGACACCGGGCGATGGTGATTGGCTGGGGGCAGGAGTGGAATCCCTGGTTGGGTGCAGGCGCGTGTCCTTTCTCGAATAGCGGCCGCCAAGACAGCTCGATTCCCGACGTTGGCCAAGAGGGCCGATTCGCGGTGTTATCCATGGTATCCGACCCTACTGGCCCGGGACTCAGATGCGGGTGGCGATCCAAAGCCACGTAGGCACGTGGCGTTCCGAACGCCGCTCCTCGAGAAGGCCTTGGCGAGTAGCTGAACCGCTACAATTCCTCCCATGAGCTGGCTACAACGCCTCTTCGGATCCGCATCTCCCACCGAGGAAGAAGAAACGGCCGTACGCTCCGCGAGTCTCCGCCGAATCGCCGGCGAACTCGACGCGTTACCACCCACCCGGGCTCACTTCGTCGCGGCCTTTGCCTACGCATTGGGCCGGGTCGCCTGGGCTGATCACCAGGTGAGCGACGAGGAGACCCAGGAGATGGAGCGGCTGGTGGCCGAGGTGGGTGGATTGCCGCCGGAGCAGGCGGTGTTGGCGGTGGCGATCGCCAAGGCGCAGCACCGGTTGTTCGGGGGCACGGAGAGTTTCCTGGTCTCGAAGGACTTCCAGCTCACCGCCGCCGAGGGGGATCGGAACCGGCTGGTGGAGGCGCTGTTCGCAGTGTCGGCGGCCGACGACTCGATCTCGGGCGAGGAGGAGGCGGTGATCCTGCAGATCACCAAGGAGCTGGGGCTGCGCAAGAAGGACTTCCTGGCGGCGCGTTCGCGGTGGTCGGAGAAGCGGTCGGTGATCCAGCGGTTGAAGTCGCGGCAGTCCTGACGAACTGTCGGCGCCGGTCCCGCGGCGAACGAGGACTCTCTTGGCCTCGGGCGGTGGGAGGTCCAGTTCAGGCGTGATCGATCTGGGCGATGAGATCGAAGTCCTTCTCGGTGACGCCTCCCTCCGAGTGGGTCGACAGCGTGACCTTCACCTTGGAGTAGCGGATGTCGAGGTCCGGGTGGTGGTCGGCGGCCTCGGCGAGTTCGGCGAGGTAGTCGACGAAGGCGATGGCGGCCCGGAAGCTGGGCAACTGGTAGGTCCGGGTCACGGCCTTGCCGTCCTCGGTCACCGTCCACGAAGGGGCGGTCCGGTCGAGTCGAACCTGGATTCGCTCGGCTTTCATCATGGTGCAATCCTCCTTCTGCGTCCCTAACGAAGTGGCTTGGGACCAGTGTACACCTGCCCCGCGGCGCTCTGCGGGCCGCGCAGGGGGAGTCCCGCTGGCCGAGAGCGCCCGGACCCAGGTGGCGCCTGACCAGTTTGCCCGGGCGGCCTCGAGAACCCAGGGGAATGCTGGCTTCGAGGAGGCTCGCCGCGCGGGAGTCGACGCTGGTGGAGCCCGTGGGGTGGCACTCTGCCCAAGTCCAAGCCTTCGGGCGTGGTGTAGACTGAACTACGCCACGAGAGACCGGTTCGGGAATCGACTCCAGGATGAGACGCGGCGCTTCAACGAACCCGTACACCGAGTCCTCGAGTTGGAGGGTTGCGTGAGCGGGAACAGGACGGACGAATCGCACGATAAAAAGCGGCGATTCCCGCGTGCGGCGTCGGTCAACACCCTGCTGGTGACCGCGGTGGACGGCGAGCCGCTCGACGAGTTCCTCAAGACCCATAGCGTCGGCCGCGGGGGTTGCGGATTCGACTGCCCGCAAGAACTGGCAGTGGGTTCGACGCTCGATCTGATGATCGGGCTGCGGCCGGTGGCTTTTCAGGTGATAGCGCGGGTGGTGTACTGCAGACCGTCCGATGATGGCTTCGAGGTCGGTTGCGAGTTTCTGGATCTGGGCGTCCCGGAGCAGCGATTGATCGATGCCGTGGTGGCGGCGCACCGGAGGGACGCAGCCTCGGCGGAGCGGGGAGCATCGGCCCGCCTTTGAGCGGGTCACCAGGACATCCAAGCCGACCGGTCGAAGAAGGAGGCGGAGTCGATCCTCGACGGGGACCCGCTGGAGGCCATGGTCCTTCGAGGTTCAATGCCCGGAAGTGAGTCGACGTCCCGGAGGATTTCATGGTTCGAAACCACCTGCTCTGTCTGACCCTGATTGCCTCCCCGCTCCTGGCCGGGACCGCCGGTCAGAACCTGGAGCTCCGACCGTCGCCTCGGCCAGGGCCCGAGATCGAGGCGGGTTCTCGCCTCTCAGAGGAGTCGCGACTGAAGGTCGAGTCCATCGTGGCCGCGGTGCGCGAAGAGATCACCGGGTTGGGGACCCACCATTGGGCCGGCGAGTACTACGCGGGGGACGGCTTTGGGTCCTACCGGTACCTCTATCTCGCGCCGGAGGCTGGTTTCGCGTTCGAGTGGCACGGGGGCCTGGGGCTCTACGACCGCAATTGGGGAACGGTGGAGCGGCAGGGTGAGTGGCTGGTGTTGCGTCCGACCCTGGCGAACGAGCACGGCAACCTTCGGGGAGCGCCCGAGCGATTGCGATGGGTGCAATGGGGAGAGCGGACGCACCTCGTTCCCGAGGACGAACTCGCGGGCTTCTGCGCCTGGCTGAGTCGCCGAGAGGGACCCGGAGTCTGGCTGGAGTTCCGCGACCGAGACCTCGAACTCCCCCCGCGCCGTGCGTTGCCGGTGGACCTGCAGGAATGCTGGCCGGCGGAATAGCTCCCGGTGTGCCGACCGACAACGAGCCTCGCCCAGTAGGGGAACTTCTTCGCGGGGTTCCGGCCGGTCAGGGAACTCGATCGGGTCGCCCTGACGGCCGGCACCAAGACGGGTCGAGTCAGGGCTCGCGGAGCTCGATCGATTCGATGATCCGGCGGCCAGTCTCCGACCACTCCGCGTCGAGTTCGCGGGTACAGTTGAAGGTCACCAGCAAGAGCCGCCCTTCGAAGGAGGTACCCACCAGCAGGTTGCGGATCTGGGTGTCGACGGCCGGGGTCATCAGATCGAGTACGAAGAACTCGCGACCGCCGACGGTGGTGAGTTCGCTACGGTGCCAGGTGGCGGTGGGGTAGAGGTTCCTGAACATCCCGTCCATCGCCTGGTGGACCTCGCTGATCTGCGTGGGCTGGAGCGGGTTCGAGGTGTGGTTGAGCGCTACGTTGACAGTGCCGCGAGGGTTGGTGAGGACCAGGGTGGGCCGTTGCTCGGCCGGGTACTTGGCCTTCATCGCCTCCTCGGTCATGGTCTCGAAGTCGGTGGGCACCAGGAGTTGGAGTCTCCCGCCCAGGAGCTCCCGGCCCTCGAGCGGTTGCGTGGGACCGGTCTCGCTGCCGGGCGCGGAAGCCAGGGAAGGCGGCGGGGAACCCGCTCCGAGCAGGGTCGGAGCCAGGAACAGGGAGGCGAGCAGCAAGGTGTGGCGCATGATGGGTCTCCTTCTGCGGTCGTGGTGGGTGGAGCTACGGGTCGGTTGCGGTCCTACGATGTCGCCGCAAGCACGCGGTCGCCATGGCATGTTCATGCTGCGGTGAAGGACGCTTTGCCGTCTCGGCCCCCGCGGTCGGTCGTCGGTTGATCACGTCGGCCTCCGAACGTCGTGTCTGTTGGGTAGAGGCAGGTGTGCCGCTCTGCGGATTCCAGTCTGGTCAATTGGTAACTACCGACGGCTCACCGACTCGTGTCTTCGGTTCTCATGGCCACCGAGTCCTGGACCGGCACACCTGCCCTGATTTCGCGCGGGCTCATCGTGGCTGGTCTCGGCGTCGGCGGCCCGCACCCCGTAGCATGAGGTTCATCGTCTTCGGCGTCACGGCCCGCAGGGCTGCGGCCTGCAGCGCGGAGTGGGCGTCAGCTTCGATCTCGCCCTCGAGTTCGAGCGTGACGACGGCGTCGGCGGGAAGTGCGGCCAGAGTCTGCCGCAGGGCGGTGGTTAGCCCCAAGGCGTCGAGGCCCTGGGCGGCGATTCGGGCCCGGACCATCGGCCGCGCGGGGAGTGGGTGGAACTGCCAGCGCTCGAGTTTCCCGCCGGCGGCCCCGTCGACCCGGAACTCGAGGATCAGGTATCCCTTCGCCTCGGCCCGTTCGGCGAAACTGGTGCGCTCGACCGAGCCGGGGTAGAAGACCGGGCAGGGCAGCGGACGCCCCGAGAGATCGCGGGTGAGCCGCTGATGGCGATGGATGTGGCCCGAAAGCACGGCGGCGAAGGCCGGTGGCAGGTCCCGACCCCGCACGACGTCGTCGGCGCCCCGAAAGGTGTAGTCGTGGTCGGGGTGGTGGCCCAGGGCGACGCGGGCCCCCTCGATCGCCTGGTGGAGGAGGAGTAGGCGCAGGGCGGCCGGCTCCGCCGACCACTCGGTGGCGGCCAGCAGTTCCGGGAACCGGCGCCGCGCCTCGCGGTGGAAGGGGAAACCGGCGACGGCGATGCGGCCGCCCGGTCGCTCGATCCGGACGGTGCGCGGCTGGTTGAGAACGTGGAGTCGGGGATGGTCAGCGACGAGCGGCCGCGGTAGGTGGGAGCGCTCGTGGTTGCCCGGTACCACCACCACGGGGACCTCGGCTTCGGCCACGGCTCGTAGGGGTTCGAAGGCCCGAGTCACGAGGCCTTGGGGGACGCGACTGCGGAACAGCAGATCTCCGCCGTGGAGCACGAGATCGACGGCTCCGCGGAGGGCGGGCTCGAGGGCCAGCTCGAAATTGCGGAAGAAGTCGGGGCCGCGCCGCCGGCGCTCGATCCGCGGCCGCGGCGGGTCGTCGAACCCGAGGTGGGTATCGGCCACGAGGAGGACACGGATCGAGGGCACCCTTTGATTCTGTACCAGAAGACCGGTGGTGAGACGGGGACTCTGGGGCTTGACAGGCTGGTGTACCACTTGTACCATGCGCACGACGGGTACAACTGGTACACCCGATGAAGACCAAGGAAAACGTCAATGGAAATCACAATCGACCTAGAGAGTCCAGATCCGCTGTTCGCCCAGCTGATCGAACAGATCAAGGCGGCGGTCCAGAGCGGCGCGATCGAGTCCGGAGATGCGCTCCCTTCGATCCGCCAACTGGCGCGCGATCTGGAGATCAACAACAAGACGGTGGCCAAGGCCTACCGCCTGCTCGAACGGGATTCGGTCATCCAGACCCGGGGGTACCGGGGGACGTTCGTCCATCCCGAGGCCAAGGCCAACAGCACCATCGACCTGGTGGCGGTGGTCGAAGAGAAGCTGCACGCGGTAGTAGCCGAACTCAGAGAGCTCGGAGCGACCGATTCGGAAATTAGAGTGGCGTTCGGCGAGGTGCTGAACCGTCGCGGACGCTGAGGAGTTCGTCATGGAATGGTATTCACTGCTTTTTTACCTACTGTTCGTCGGGCAGATCCTCCTGATCTCCTACTGGCTACCACGCCGCATGTCGGCTCGCGTGGCCTCGATCTTCGAGAACTACCCGCCGGCCGAGTACCCGAAGCTGTACCCGAGGTCTCTCGACTACTACCAGTTGGGGCACAGCCTGTTCGTAGGGTGCAACCGAGCGATCCTCCTGCTGGGGTTCGGTATCCTGTTGGCGTTGCTCACGGTGGTCGACCACGCCACCTTTGCCGACGACGGCTTCATTTCGGAAGCGTGGCCAGCGGGCTACGGCATGATCCAGGCCTTACCGTTCGTCCTGCTCGAGTGCATCGCCTTCAGCCAGTTCCGCCTGATGCGCGCGACCCAGAGTGACAGCACCCGCAAGGCCGAACTACGGCCCCGTCGGTTCTTCGATGCGGCCTCACCCCGACTCGTCGTCGCCGCCGTCGCAGCGTTCCTGTTGTCGGTGGGGGTCGATCTCTGGATCCACGACTTCGTGCTGTCCTGGGACCACGACACCACGCAGCGGGCCTTCTGGCTCGTGGTCGGGAACCTCTTCATGGTCAGCATCGGACTCTGGCAGTTGTACGGTCGCAAGCAGGACCCGTATCAGTCGTTCTCCGATCGGGCGCGGCAGACCCGGGCGCAGTGGACCTCGCTGCTGTCGGTGAGCATCGTGATGAGTTTCTTCATGCTGTCGACCGCGGTCGACGACGTGGCTGATATCGACTTTCTCGATGCGCCGCTGATGAGTCTCTACTTTCAGATCATCGTCTTGCTGAGCATCGGCCTGCTGCTGCGCACCTTGAGACCCGAGGAGATCGACTTCGAGGTCTACCGGGAGAGACCCGCCGAGACCTAGAGCCCCCCGGGGGAGCGGTGCGGGTTGTCCGAGCCGCTCCCATCCCGCGGGCCTGTCGGTTCGGGTCCGCCCCACCACGTATCTAGAGACCCCCACCGGGGAGGAGGCTACTGCTATGCCTGATGGAATCCGTGTACCTACCACCACCCTGACCCATGCCGCCACCTGGTTGGCCCTGCTCTTCTGTGGCCTCTGCGCCGCCGAGGCGAGAGCCAGCGCCACCGAGACCCCGGGGTTCTTCCCCCCGGTCGAACCCACCGAAGTCGGGGTGGATCCCGCCGCGCTCGAGGTCCTGATCGACCATGTCGAGACCCTGGTCGATCAGGAGGAGGTCGTCGGTGGCGAACTCCTGGTGATCCAGGACCGCCGGACGATCCTGCGCCACGCCTTTGGCTGGCGCGATCGGGAAACGGCCGAGCCGATGGCGCTGGACGCGGTCTACTGCGTCCGCTCGATGACGAAGCCGCTGGCCGGTACCGCGGTCCAGATGCTGGTCGACGCCGGTCGTTTGGAGCTCGAGACTCCGGTCTTCGAGATCCTGCCCTACTTCGACCGGGCGGGGTGGCGCGAGATCACGGTCGACCATCTTCTGACCCACACCGGAGGGTTGCCGTTCAGCACCATCGGTCGGCCCCTGGCCGACTACCCCGATCTCGAGGCGGTGGTGCGGGAGGCGACGGAGCGGGATCTCGAGTTCGAGCCCGGCCGCGGCTTCCAGTACAGCGATGCGGGGACCGACGCCCTGGGCGCGATCGTAGCGCGGGTCACCGGGATGCCGGTGGAGCAGTTCCTGCAGCAGCGGATCCTCGACCCTCTGGAGATGCGCGACACGTTCACGCTCCTCGCCGGTCGGGAGCCGGTGCGATCACGGATTCCCAGCGCCTACTCGGGGGGCACGGGACACTGGTCACGGCACTGGGAGGCGAGCGATCCGCCGATCTTCCCGGTCTTCCTGCCGTCGCAGAGTCTTTACTCCACCACCACCGACTACGCGCGTTTCCTATCGCTGTGGCTGGACGGTGGGCGGCTGGGCGAGCGGCAGTTGCTCAGCTCCGACGCCGTGCGCCGGGCCCTCTCTCCGCGCAGCCTGCTCGAGGGGTACCCCGAGTCGTTCGGAGGGCTGGCGGCCTATTACGCCCAACAGTGGACGGTGCGCGCGGCGGGTCCGGAGGCGACTCCGGTGGTGTTCGGTCACGACGGATCGGACGGAACCCACACCTGGGTCTGGCCGGACCGGGATTTGATGGTCCTCTTCTTCACCCAGAGCCGAGGCTCGCTGGCGGGTCTGCGACTCGAGCCGGTGCTGCAGCGGGTGCTGATCGAGGGCGAGGTAGAACCGGAAGCCGAAGTCCGGCCGCTGCTTGGAACCGAGCGCCTGACCGGTCTCTACTGGGACGAAACCAATGCCTCGGCCTACTACCTGGTGACCACCCATCCCCGGGGTCTGGTGGTGGAGCGTCCAGGGCGGTTTCTCGGACTCTTCGTGGCCGATCCCGAAACGGCGGGACGATTCGTGATGGAGAGTCAGCCGCGGATGGCGGTCGAGTTCGGCGGGGACGGCCCCGGACCGGCGCCCGCGATGCGCACCGATTTCGGGGGCACGATCGAAGACAATCCGCGGCACCAGGCGTCGGCCGATCTACCCTCCGTCGACGAAGTCGTAGCCCGCGTCGTGGACGCGCACGGGATCGATCGCCTCGCCCGTCGCGGAGTGGTACGACTGACCGGCAGCCTCACCCTGCAGAGTTCGGGGATGCGGGGGCGGGCGACCACCCACTTCGGCATGCGGGGCCAGCGCACCGAAGTCCAGATGGGATCGGTCCGTGAGGTCACGGTTACCGACGGGGACCGCGCCTGGTACCAGTCGTCCCTCTCCGGCAGCGAGGAGCTGTCCTCCACGCGGTTGGCCCAGGCGCGGCTCGATCGTTTCGTGGTCTCGCTCGGGGACTGGAGGGAGCACTTCGAAAACCTCGAAGTGCTGAAGCGCCTCGAGACCAAGGACACCACGCTCCTGCTGGTGCGTGCCGCCACGCCCCAGGCGCCGTCGGTGACCTTCTTCGTGGAGGAGAGCACCGGTCGCCTGGCGGTCACCGAGACGGTAGTGCTGGTGCCGGGGCTCGGCTTCGTCGGCCTCCAAGTGCGGCATCGTGACTACCGCCAGGTCGAAGGGGCCTGGCTGCCGTTCCGCGCCACGGCGGAGTTCGCGTCGAAGCAGCTTGGCCGGATCGAGACGCGGTGGTCCAAAGCGACGGTCGAGGACGGCTCCGCGGAGACCCTCTTTGCGGAGCCCTGATGGCTCGTCGGGGAGCCTCGGAGTACCCAACCCTCAGCTCACTCCACCGGGCTGGGAGCCCGGTTGGGGGTGTTGGGCCCTTCCGCAACGTCGGGGTCAGGCTCGCTTGATCAGACCGATGATGCCCAGCAGTACCACCGCTCCCAACACGCCCTGCAGGACCGCCCCGACGAGTCCTCCGATTCCCAGGGAGACTCCGAGGGTACCGAGCAGCCAGCCGCCGACGATGGCGCCGATGATGCCGACGATGATGTTGCCGACCAGGCCGAACCCTCCCCCCTTCATGATGAGGCCGGCCAGCCAGCCCGCGATGGCGCCGACCAGGAGAATCGCGATCAGTGAACCTGGATCCATGGGAACAGCTCCTGTGTAGTGGAAACGAGACTTCGGGACTGTGGTCGCGAGACTAGCACGAGGAGGCGCCGGAACTCGGCGTCCCTTCCGCCGTACAAGGGGTGGGAGGAGTCGGTATGGAGATGGTCAAGAGGCGGTGGATCAAGGGGCTCGGGGCGGCGCTGTGGGTGAGCGTGGTGGCCGCGGGTTGCGGCGGGACGGACGCGGCGTCGTCTGGGGCTCCCACCGAGATCGAGGAGGTGCGCGTCACGGGGGTCGTCGATACGGCGTTGATCGATGCCGGACGTCGAGATCCGGTGCTCGACGCTTCCCGCGAGTGGGCGGTGCGTCTGCTCTATCCCGGCTGTAGCGACGGCGCGGCGGGAGCCTACGTGCCTGCGGAACTGGCGGCCGCCATGGCCAGCGGCTCGTACTTCGAACAGTCGGCCGAACGGGTGCAGAGTTGGAGCCAGCGGAGCCTCGGTGTCCTCGACGCCGAACCCTGCCCGGGGGCGAGACCGTTGGTCCTCTTCTCGATCGGACTCGGCGTCTCGGGAGTGCACTACTCCTTGCTGGCCGAGCGGTGGGTCGAGGCGGGGTACGTGGTAGCGATCATCGACCACCCCTACGGGGCTCCGTCGCAGCTGCCGAACGGGCGGCTGCTCCTGCCGGATGCGGACGAAGAGATGACACGGCTCGACCAGGATCCGATGGTGCTGGAGCGGCGGATCGCCGATTGGGTCCGGGACCTGCTGTTCACGGCGGAAGCAGTGGTGGTCGGAACGATCGGGCCGGTCGGGCGTGACGATTCGTCGGCCCAGCCCTCGGCCTTCTCCATCGATCCGAGACGGGTGTTTGCGGTCGGTCACTCGATGGGAGGGGCGGTGGCGCTCGACGCCTGCCGTGCGCCGGAGATCCGAGCCTGCGTCGATCTCGACGGGGCTCCCTTCGGCAGCACGACCATGGCGGAGGGGTTCCGCGGGCAGGGGCTGGTCCTGCTCAGTCATCCACTGTATTCGGACGAGGACCTGGCGGCTCGGGGTCGCGACCGCGCCACCTGGGAGGCGATGGGGCGGCAGATCGCCGGCCTGTGGACCGAGATCGAGCTGGCCGGCGACGGGAAGCTTTGGCGGGCGGCGCTGGCCGGCACCGGGCACCTGAGTTTCTCGGACGCTCCGGTGGTGATGCCCGACACCATCGCACGCTTCGGCGGCGAGCCGGTGCTGGAGGAACCAGCTCTGGGCAGGGTGGCGGAAGTGGTGGTGACCTTTCTCGAGGCGGCCGGGAACGATCGGCCGCAAGACTGGCTCGCCTACGTCGAGAGAACTCCCGAGGTTGGAGTCCGCTGAATGGTCGCACCGGAGACTAGACCTCAACCCGGGAGACTCCGTTTGCGTACCAAGAGCAGCATGGATCGATACAGCGCATCGTTTCTGGTCGGCCTCGGCCTCCTCGTCTCACCGGTTCCGGTGCAGGCGGAGACGGTTCCGCTCGACTCGCCTCGCTGGACGGCCCAGGCTCAGGTGGCCGAAGTGGCGGGATCCGGACCCGAGGCGGTGCTCACGCTGGGTAACGGGTCGGTCTCGCTGGAGGGCCTCGTCCTGGAAGATGCCGTCGTCGAGTTCGACATCTCGTTCGGTCCGCAACGGGGTTTCGTCGGCCTCGCCTTCCGCACGGTCGGCGACGGGCACTACGAGCACGTCTACCTTCGACCCCACCAGTCCGGGCAGCCCGACGCGAACCAGTACACGCCGGTGTACCACGGCGTTTCGGCCTGGCAGCTCTACCACGGTCCTGGCTACGCGATTCCCGTGGAGTACCGCTACGACGAATGGATTCCGATCCGGGTCGTGTTCGTCGGCTCGCGGGCCGAGGTCACGATCGGCGCCGAACCCGCGGCGGTCGTGACGATCCAGAAGCTCGGACGGCCGCCGACCGCTGGCGGACTGGCACTGACCAGCAACCTGACGCAGGCGCGGTTCCGTAGGGTGCGTTGGAGAGCGATCGAGTCCTGGCCGTGGTCGGAGATCGCGGTCGAGAACCCCCGGGCGGTGCCACCCGCCGGCCTGGTCTCCGGGCTCGAGGTTTCGAGTCCGCTTCCCGAAGCCCTGATCGACGGCAAAGTCCGGCTTGCCGCGAGCCTGGTGCAGTCGCTCTCGTGGCGCGAGGTCGAGGCGGAACCGAGTGGTCTGGTCAATCTCGCCATGTACGCGGATCGGGGAGCCGATCGCAAGAACGACACCGTGCTCGTGCGCCACCGGGTAGCGTTCGATCGCCCGGTCACGGCCCTCTGGACCTTCGGGTTCAGCGATCGGGTGAGGGTCTACTGTGACGGCGGGCTGGTCTTCGAGGGGCACGACGACTACCGGTCCCGTGACTACCGCTACCTGGGAACCATCGGCTGGTTCGATCGAGTGGCCTGTCCGCTACCGCCGGGAGAGCACGAGATCTACTTTGCAGTCAGCGAGAGCTTCGGTGGCTGGGGATTCCAACTGGCCGAGACGATCGAGCCAGTGCCGTAGTCCACAGCGCAGCCGTGTGCGACCCGTAGTTGGTTCTCGCGAGGGTTGCGATCGTTTGGCAGCACTTGCGTGTTGCGGGAGGTTCAGTTTTGGTATACTCCAGCCCAAATCTGAGTCGGCCGTTTCCCCTATCTCTCTGGGAACCCCACCAAGCCAAGGTCTGAGTTCTGTATCGCAGGCTCTCGGGTGAACGGTCAACGCGTTACGGAGGAGGTCGAGTTGAACAAGATTGCAGTGAGCGCCCTAGCCGTCCTAGTGGCCCTGCCCCTGGCGGCAGGACCCAAGGAAGATACCTACAACCGCCTCAACGAACTCGGGGCCGAGATCGAGGCCCGCCGTGGTACCGGTCTCGACGTGAATGCGCAGATGGCCGAGTACGCCGCCCTGAGCGAGTCCTTGGGCAACGACGATCCGGCCGGTCTCTACGCCGGTGCGGGTGCCGCGGCCAATGGCTCCGGCAATGCTGCTCCGCCTGATCCTCCGGGCGGGATGGGCACTACCACCAACTTCCCCAACAACACCCCGGCTGCGATCATTGACAATGCGACCACGAGCGTCACCGTCGATGTCAGTGGGGTCGGCACCTACCTGGCTGACGTCGATCTGATCACCGATATCACTCACACCTTCGCTGCTGACCTCGACATGACGCTGATGTCACCAGCCGGTACGGTGATCGTCATCTCGACCGACAACGGTGGCGGCAATGACGACGTCTTCGTCGGAACCACCTGGGACGATCAGGCCGTCAACGCGGCGACCGACTTCACCTATGCGAACGCAACCCCCACGGGTCCTCTCATCCCCGAGGCCGCCATGGGTGCGTTCATTGGTGAGGACCCCAACGGCACCTGGACCTTCGAGGTTGCAGACGATGCGGGTGGTGACACCGGAACCCTCAACTCGTGGTCGCTCGATGTGACCACGTTCGATGCGCCGCCGGTTGCGACGGGGCCGACCAACTTCGCGAACAACACGCCGGTCGCCATCATCGACAACGCAACGGTAACGTCGACGGTGGATGTGAGTGGTCTCGATACCTACCTTTGCGATATCAACCTGACGACCGACATCACGCATACTTTCGCTGCGGATCTGGACATGACTCTGACGTCACCGGCGGGTACGGTCATGATCATTTCGACCGACAACGGCGGCGGTAACGACGACGTCTTCGTCGGTACGGTGTGGGACGATAGCGCGGCGGAGCCAGCGACCGATTTCACCTATGCCAACGCGACGCCGACGGGCCCGCTGGTTCCCGAGGGTGCCATGGCTGGTTTCATCGGCGAGGATCCGAACGGCACCTGGACTTTCGACATCGGTGACGATGCCGGAGGTGATACCGGAACGCTAAACAGCTGGAGTCTCGACGTCACGACCTGCCTGGGGATGCCTGCGGCGCTTCCGGTGATCGAAGTGCCGACCGTTGATCGTATAGGTCTCGCGGTACTCGCCCTTCTTCTCCTGATGGGCGGAGCCTGGACCCTGACACGTCGTAGCTGACGAGCTACCAGACGCGAAGACACGGAAGGCGCCCGTCTCGGGCGCCTTCTTGCTTTGTGGGACCTGGAATTCTTCAAACATGGGCACGGTGAGGACGTCGTCACAACCACGAGCAGGATGGCCGTATCGACCATGGCCACTGCTCTCGGTCATCGCCACCTTGGGTCTAGGCCTCGGCGGAGGGTGCGGCGAAGACCCGTCGACCGTGCCGGTGCCGCCGCTTGCTGAGGAAGCAGCCGGCAAAACCCCCGAGAGCAGTTCCGCTGCGTTCTCCGATGCGACCGAAGAGGTCGGTCTCGCATTCGAACATCTCAACGGGATGACGGGTCGGTTGTACTTGGCAGAGCTGGTAGGGGGTGGGGTCGGCTTCCTGGACTTCGATCTCGATGGCGACTTGGATCTCTATCTGGTACAGGGCGGCTGCCTGGAGGAGCGCTGCGAAGGGGCTCGCGACCAGCTGTGGATGAACCTCCTCGTCGAATCCGGGCGTCTGAGCTTCACCGATGAGACGGAGGCTGTTGGCCTTCAGGCTGAAGGCTACGGAATGAGCATAGCGGTGGGTGACTACGATGGAGACGGAGATCCCGACGTGTTCTTGGCCAACTTTGGAGCCAACGAACTGTGGCGCAACGAGGCCGGCAGATTCGAACGCGTCGACGTGAGCCTCCTTGCGGAGGAGCGCTGGACGGTAGCCGCTAACTGGCTGGACTACGACCGCGATGGTCGTCTGGACCTCTTCCTGGGCAACTATGTGGTGGAGTCGATCGAGAACCCGCAGGAATGTCACTCGGCCGACGGGTCGATCGACTACTGCGGGCCCTTGGCTTACCGGGCCCAGAAGAACCGTCTCCTTCGTAACCTCGGTGGCGGTAGGTTCGAGGATGTCTCCTTGGCGGTGGGAATTGCGGCCGAGAATCGAGCCACGCTGGGTTCTATCGCCGCCGACTTCGATGGGGATGGCTGGATCGATCTCTACGAGGCGAACGACGGCACCGAGAATCGCCTGTGGATCAACCAGGGGACTGGCCGGTTCTTGGATGACGCTGTCTACGCGGGGGCGGCGGTGAACGCGGCGGGCAAGCCCGAAGGGAGTATGGGAGTAGCAGCCGGAGACTACGATGGTGACGGTGACCTTGATCTCTTTCTGACTCACATCGCCGAAGAGACCAACACGCTGTACGAGAACGACGGCCAGGCGGTCTTCACGGATGTCACGGAGGCTCGAGGACTGGCGACTCCCAGTCGTGGCAAGACTGGCTTTGGGGCCAGTTGGCTGGACTACGACGGCGATGGTTGGCTGGACCTGGCGGTGGTCAACGGTCTGGTCCGTCTCGACCCACGTCAGGCCCGAGCCGGGGTCGAACACCCGGTCCGCCAGTCAGATCAGCTATTCCGAAACCTCGCGGGCGATCGGTTCGAAGAGACCACGAGTTCGGCCGCCGTCGCCCTCGACGTAGCTCGCGTGGGCCGCGGCCTCGCCGTGGGTGACGTCGACAACGATGGCGACCCTGACCTGCTCGTGGGCAACAATCACGGACCGGCACGATTGCTGCTCAACCAGCGGGGGGCATCGGATTGGGTCGGGCTGCGGTTGCGCCATGGCCAGCCGCCGCAGGATGCGGTCGGGGCCACGGTTCGGCTACGGATGGCTTCGGGGCGCGAGCTCCTGCGACGGGTCGGCACCGATGGCTCGTTCGCGGCGGCGCACGATCCGAGGGTCCGGTTCGCGATCCCTGCCGGCGAGACCCCAAGGGAACTGCGGATCGCCTGGCCGGATGGTACGACAGAACTCCTGCCCTGGGGCGACCGCCCCCGGCGGCAGTACCTCGATCTGGTGCAGGGAACCGAGTAGTGACCTGGCGCCTCGCGACCCTGAGCGGCCTGCTCCTCCTCGGAGCGTGTGCGCTGGATTCCGAGCCATCTCCGGTCGAGGTCGGCGCCTCGGACGCCAATGCGGCGAACCCCGTCCGCGCCGAGCTCGAACTTCCCGACGTCTTCCTCGACTCCTACGAGCCGGCGGTCCGGGGGGCGCTGGAGGCGGCGCGCGTCGAGGCGGAGGCGAAACTCGAAGCGGCTGCGGTCGACGACGCGGCGCGGGCCGAGGCGCTGGGAGAGTTGGGACGGGTGTACCTGGCTCACTCCCTGGAGGAGGCGGCCGACCTCTGTCTGCGTCAGGCCTGGCAGTACGACGCATCCCAACCCGATTGGCCCTTCCTGTTGGGGTATCTCCGGGGCGAGCGGGGGGAGTTCGAATCCAGCCTCGAACCGTTGACTGCGGCCAGGGAGAGGGCTCCCGAAGACGGATCGGTGCGTCTGCTCCTGGCCCGCGCTTATCTGGCAATGGACCGGCTGGAGGAGGCCGATCGCCTACTCGGTTCGGCCTCCGACACCGAGGATCCGCTCGTGCTTCTCGAACTCGGTAAGTTGGCGCGGGCGCGAGGAGCGCACGAAGAAGCCGTGGCTCTCTTGGAGCGGGTCACCGCCCTGGCGCCGAGTGCGGGCAATGCCTTCTATCCTCTGGGATTGAGCTACCGAGCTCTGGGCCGCGAGAAGGAGGCGCGGGCGGCGCTGGCGTTGCGGTCGAGCGGCACGCTGCGACTGCAGGATCCCCGGATCGCCGATCTGTCGGAGCAGGTGGTGGGTTACCGCGTGTTGAATCGCCTGGGCAACGAGGCGTTTTTGGCGGGCCGTTTCGAGGAGGCGGTAGAGAACTTCCAGGCGGCGCTCGAAGTCGATGCCGAACAGCCGAGGATTCGGGTGAACCTCGCCGCCGCGCTCGCTCGTCTCGGCCAGGTGGGCGAGGCCGAGGCAGAACTGCGACGCGCCATCGAGCTGGACCCCGAGAACGGTCAGGCGCATTTCAACCTGGGAGCCCTTCTGGCGCGCGGTGGTCGGATCGACGAGGCGCGGCGGAGTTACCGAAGGGCCACCGAGTTGGATCCGGAGAACCCGGATGTCTTCTACAACTTCGGCAACCTGCAACTGCGCTCAGGCCAGGCGGTCGAGGCCGAGCGGCGCTACCGGCAGGCGCTCGAACTCGACCCGGCCTCCGGTCCCGCGCGCTACGGACTGGCGCTCAGCCAGATCCGACAGGAGTCGTGGTCTCGAGCGGTCGAGGAGTTGCGGATCGCGGTCGACTTGCTGCCGGCGGAGGCACCGCTACGGGGCCTGTTGTCGCGGGTTCTGGTCGCGGCCCCGGTCGAGGTGGTGCGAGATCCCGACGAAGCGCTACAGTTGGCGCGCGCCCTGTTTGACGAACAGAGTTCGATCGACAACTCGCAGACCCTGGTCCTGGCCCTCGTAGCCAACGGTGAGTTGGTCGAGGCCGAAGCGCTGGCTCAACGGGCCATCGAGGCGCTGGAGGCTTCGGGGCAGCCGGCGGACGGCGTGCGCTCGGTCCTCGCCGCGATCCAGGGTGGGCAGCCTCTGGACTCCTTGCTGCCCTGGAAGGCGTTGCCCTGACCGGCTGCGGGTCAGGGGGATCCCGTCCAGCGACTCATATCGCCCGACTCGAACCCGTCGACGAAGAGCGCGTCGAGTTCGAGCACCCAGGGCTCGAAACCGTGCACACCGTCGGTGGCCGCAAACCAGAGCCGACCCTCGCCTAGCGCCAGGCCGATCGGGGAGGAGGAGGCCGGGCCGGGGTTGATGTCGTGGACGAGTTGGATCGTAGGGTCGAAGGCATCCCACCGGTACCCTCTCAGTTCGAGACCGTGCTCGGGGGTCGATGCCGTGAAAAGCAACGTTTGTCCGTGCGCCGTGAGGGACTGGGGAATCGAGGATTCAGAGCCGGGATGAAGGTCCTCCACGAGGACGGGGGATGCCTGGCCAGACCAGCGCCAGAGCTCTCGGCCGACTTCGCTGGTCTGGGCCACGAAAAACAGCGAGTTGCCCAGCGGTTTGAAGCTACTGGGATGCGAGCCTAGCGGGCCGGGTTCGAGGTCGGCGAGAAGCGAAGTGCCCGCCAGCGTTCCGTCCGAACTCCAGATCTCCTCTCCGTGGGTTCCGTCGTTGCCGCAGAAGACGAATCGACCCTGGAAATAGGGGATCGCGGTGGGTTCGACGCTGCGGAGGTCGGACAGGGGGCCCGGCTCGCACGGGGCGAGGGGCAGCAATGGTTCTGTCCCCTGCGGTGTACCGTCGGTGCGAATCAGCCTCCATCCGTCACCAAGATCGGCGAGGAAGATTCCGAGAAAGACGTCGTTGGCCAACGCCGCTCCCATCAGGTGGGAAGAATCACCATCGCCTAGGTCGAGGAGGAGTGAGGGCTCGCCCATCTCGGCGGGCAAGAACCAGACGCCGAGGTCGTGGTCGTGGTGCTCCGCAGGGGGCGTGAAGGCTCGCAGCAGCCCTTGTCCAGCCGTCTCGGCCACGCTTGCGAGCCCGGTCAGGTCCCCCACGGTCCGAGTGCCCAGCAGCGTTCCGTCAGTCTGCACGAGATGCTCGTCCAAGGTGGCGAAGACGCTGTTGCCGAAGCGCTCGAACTCGAAACTGATGCTTCCTTCGAAGAGTCGTTCGCTGCCACCCAACGTACCGTCAGTGGCCCACAGGCCGCCGTCTACCCCCTGGGTCGCGAAGAGGGTCTTTCCGCCGGCCGACGGCAGGGGCCGGTTCGACCCCTCGAATGGGTGTTCATCCGGGGCGAAGGGGTCGAGGATGGTCGTCTCTTTGGGGGCGCCTGTACTCGTCCACAGTTTGGGCCATCCCGAGCTTTCCGGCCAAGCAATGATCAGGGCTTGGCGATCCCGAGGCCCAAAGGGCGCGACTCCGTAGGAGTGCGAGATGAAAGCGCTCGTCTGTTGGTCGATCTTGGCCAACTCACGGGTTCCCGGTGGAGTTCCGTCACTGAGCCACGGGCTGAAGAAGTAGCCTCCGGCATCTTCTTGGATCGCCCAGAAGAGCACCTGATCGTCGATCGTCCGGGCCAGACTAGCTGGGTAGCGGCTTGGAAACTCGGGATCGCTCATGATGTCGGCGAGGAGTTGGGTGCCTTCTTCGATACCGTCGGTGATCCAGGGCTCGACCCCGTGTTGCCCATCGTCACCCCAGAAGATGAGCCGATCTCCTAGAGCCGTGGTGTCTGCGGCCAGGGACCACGGGCTGATTCCGTCCCCAGTTGGATTGAGGTCGATGACGCGTTGTGTCCCCGCTGTGGTTCCGTCGCTCGACCAGAGTTCGCGGTCGTTCGAGGCGTCGTAGGCCGCGAAATAGAGGCGCGACCCCGCGACGTTCAGCAGTCGAGGGTTGGCGTTGGGGTAGCCGCTGACGGGCCCCCACACGGGAAGGGTCGAGCCCGGGGTTCCAGTCGTACTCCAGATTGTCGCGCCCTCGGCAGTCCGAGCCCTGAAGAAGACGCGATCGCCCAACGACAGGAAGAGGTTGCCCGTCGAGCCCTTGGTGCCGGGGTATGCGTCGGCCAGTAGCTGGGTTCCCGCTGCTGAACCGTCGCTTCTCCAGGCTTCGTGACCCGTGTTTTCGTGGTCGCCGAAGAAGTAGTAGATCCCATCGATGACTCTGGCCCCGAAGCCGGGAAGACTCACCTGGCCCCGGACCCGCACGGAGGCCAGTTCGAACGTCCCTGCCGCCGTCCCGTCGGTACGCCACAGCGAATCCCCGGCCCCAAAGAGGGCGGTGTCGCCGCTGAGCTGTCTGATCTCCCGCGGACCACTGGCCCAGGGGTGAACATCGGGGTCGGGGTCCGCGATCGGCCACGTCCCCTGGGGAGTGCCGTCGCTGCGCCAGAGGGCGCATCCATTGCCGCCGTCGTTGGCGGAGATCAGCAGAAAGGAGTCGAGGGCCACCGGGGGATCGCAGGCGCCGAAACGACGGCTCGCTGCGAAATCGTAGACGAGTTGCGTGCCGCCGGCGGTGCCGTCGCTGCGCCAGAGGTTGCGTCCGCGGCTACCGTCGTCGGCGAGAAAGTAGAGGGCGTCCTTCCAGACGGTCAACCGTCCTTGGTATCCGCCGTTGCAGTTGCCGGGACAGAGATCGACGACCATGCTGGTACCACCCGCCGTGAAGTCGGTGCGCCATAGCTCGCCGCCGTGGACACCGTCGCTGGCAAAGAAGTAGGTGGCGTCACCGAGCGGCGTGAAGAAGGGCGCTGGCCCGTCGAGCGCTAACGAGAAGGTAGCGGACAAGTCTGCCACCATTCTGGGGCTGGGCCAGTCCGCAGCCAAGGGGTACCCACCCGCCGTCAGGGTGACCAGCAAGAGACTTGCGATGCGCTGCATGCGACAAAGCTATCAACTCGACGCGCAGTTGTCGACTAGACGCCGAACCCCTGATCGCGGGGAAGGTCTCAACGGGAGGTCTAGGTTAGGAGCTGCATGACCTCGTCGCCGTAGAGCACCACGGGGCCGGTGGGCTCTTCGGTACCGCCCTCCGGTTCGACGGTGACGACCACAGCCTTGGTCCCGACCGGCATCTGCGGGGAGCCGAGTTCGATCTCCCGCTCGGGCTCGACCGTGAAGGTGCCGGCGCTCACCGGAGGTGCTTCGTCGGACACCACGAACCAGAGCTGGTAGGTCTGGCCAGCGGCGACCGGGGCCAGACCCTCTGCCTTGATATACCAGTGCTGGTGGTCCGCGGCGACGAACATCAGGCCGCGTGCCGCCGGCTGGGGTGCTTCGGTGCCGGTGGGAGGCTTCAGGGCGCAGATCTCGGTGCCCAGGTCGCTGAGCAGGGCGAAGCGGGAGCGCATCGCTTCGAACTCCTCGGGAGCCACCGCGGCGAGCGCGGTTTCGGCCTGGGCCGCTCGGAGTTCGGCTTCCAGGCGGTCGACCCGATCGACCTGGGCGCCCAGGGCGGTCCGCTGGGACGCCGCGACCCAGCCGAGACCGAGGACACAGAGTGCCAGTCCGGCGGCCAGGGCCTGGAGCCAGACCGGAGCCCGCACCACGACCGACGAAGGCGCGGTGGCCACGGTCGGCGTCGGTCTCGGCTTCGGCGTCGGAATGGGCTTCGGCGTCGGAGCCTGAGTGGGGGGTGTCGCCGGGGAAGCGGTCGGAGTCGGGCCCGGGGCATCCTCGGCGTGGGGGCGCAGCTCCTCGACGGTGAAACGCTGCGTCTCGTCACCCATCAGGGCGGCGCGGATGCGCCCCTCGAGTTCGGGCCGAGGGGCCACGGGCTCTAGCGCCCAGGGCAGGAGTGAAAGCGTCTCGAGGTACTCCCGCACGCGCGGCGAATCCTCGGAGTCGGAATCCTCGGACTCCAAGAAGGCCAGCAACTCTGACTCGGTCTCCAGGTCGAGAGTCCCGAGGGCCTGGAGGGCGGCGCGGTCGTCGCGGCTGAGGGGTGGGTTGTCGTCGTGGTTCAAAGCAGGTCTCCGACCTGATCGGCCAAAGCGGCCCGCAGCTTCTTCATGGCGAGAAGGGTACGGGTCTTTACGGTTCCGAGGGGGATGTCATATTGCTCCGAAATCTGTCGTTGGGTGAACCCCCGGTAGAAGGAGAGTTCCAGGACCTGACGTTGCTCCTCGGGGAGCTTCTCCATCGCGGCGCGCATCGATTCGCGCCGCTCGTCAGACAGTACGTTGGACACCCCTTCGGGGGATGTATGGTGCTGAAACTGCTCGCGCCCGGCGTTGTCGGCAGTGCGTTGTCGTACTTTGCGGTTGCGCAGCAGATCGATCGAACGGCTCCGTGTGATCAGCACCAGCCAGGTCGAAGCCGAGGCGCGGCGGCGATCGTAGCGATGCGATTGGGCCCAGGCCTGGACGAACACCTCTTGCAAGACCTCCTCGGCGTCTTCCGTGGTGCCGAGGATCTTGCGCGAGAGGCCGAGCAGCATCGGGGCGTAGCGGCGGTATAACTCGCTGAGGGCCGCCTCATCGCGCTCGACCATGCGGTCGATCAACTGGGCGTCGTCGAGTTCCGAAAGGCCCTGAGGGGGCGTCGGGGAGGGAGCCTCCGGGGGGTTCACGATCGCATACGATAGCACGGCGTCGGCGATCCGCTGGCGCCTCGAAAAGGAGAATCGATGATGTCGAATATAGAAACGAAAAGCCCTGCCGACGCCGCTTCGTCGGACGGCCGAGCCACCGACGAGGGGGCCGAACGAGCAAGGCGTAATCTGATCAACCCCGCCATTCGGGTGTTGATGATGCCGAAGGAGACCAACGCCCTGGGCACGATCTTCGGAGGGATCATCCTCTCGTACATCGACCAGGCGGGCGCGGTCGAGGCACACCGTATCGCTCCGGGCCGGCTGGTCACGGTGGCGATGCGCGAGGTCGAGTTCCATTACCCGGTTTTCGTCGGCGATCTGGTCAGCTTCTACGCCGAGATCGTACGACGGGGGCGAACTTCGGTCACGGTACGGGTCACCGTCGAGGCGGCTCGCGCAGGTACCAGCAAGGAGAAGGTCATCGTCACCGAGGCCGAGGTGGTCTACGTCCAGGTCGACGAGAAGAACCGACCGATCGCTCTGCCCGACGCCTAGGCGTGGAGAAGGCCCCCGAATCGCTGACCTTCGACCTCGGCATTTCAGATTGCTACAATCTGGATCCCCTAAGACCACATCCGATTGGAGGACTCGGTGATGCTGAGGATCGACCGCTATCCCCGTTCACTTGCCTGGCTCGTCGTCCTGGCGCTGGTACACCTGATGCCAGGCCCGACGGTTGCGACCTGTGGAGGTGGTGGCGGAGGAGGTCTCGGTGGTCTTTCGGAGGGAGCTCCCGGGGCCAACGGTGAAGAGATCTACCGGGTACCGTGGCGTGTGCTGCACGAGGACGCCATGGTCGGTGGCGATCTGGTGCTGCTCTGGTTCCCGCCGTCAGCGGCGGCGATCGAGACCTCCGAGCTGCGGACCTCCCGGTCCCTCACGCTCTGGTCGTCGCGTTGCGTGGGCCTGGGGTTGGTCGCGCCCGATAACCAGGCGCTACGGGGCCGTTTTGGCGTCTCGCAGGGCGAACTCGCCCTGCTCTTGACCCCCTCGGGGGGCGAGGTCGGGCGGATCCGGGGTTCCGTCGCCCTGCGGGCGGTCGAGACGCTGATCGAAAACGAGCTCGACGCGCGCAAGCGCATCCTCGAAGACACGCTCGACGCCGCCAAGCAGCAGCGCAAGTCCTCGGAACAGGCCTCGCTCGTGCTGTATCGGCAGGTCTACTCCGAACGCTGCCTCTTCCCCGCCTTCGGCAAGAAGGCGGCCCGTGCGATCCGCAAGCTGGGCTACGACGTCGAGGTCGACGAAGCGTGGTTCGCCGACGACGCTGCCGACCCTCTCGAGCCGGAGTACTCGAGCCGGATCGGCGATCGGATCGCCCGTTCGGTAGCGAGCGGGCTCGAGGCTGAGGCCAACCTCCGCCTGAGCGAAGCCCAGCGGCATTACGAGTCTGCCCGCGCCCTCGATCGGGGAGACGCTCTCCCCCTGCGGTACCTGGGAGAGCTGCACCGCCATCACACCGGTGACTGGGAGGCGGCCACGGCGATCTTCGAACAGATCCTCGCCATGCCGGCGGATCCGTTGTCGCGTGCGGTCGCTTTGCACGGACTCGGCAAGATGGCCCTCAACCAGGGAGAACTCGATCGGGGTCTCGAGCTCCTGCAGCAGTCGGTAGCGACCTTCCCCCTGGCCCTGGCGTACCGCAACCTGGCCGTCTACTGGAACTCGGAGGGTGAGACCGCCAAGGCCTGGGTGTACGCCCAGGAGGCCTTGGCCCTGGCTCCCGAAGACACCTACAGCCAGATCTTCGCCGCCACCTACTTCGTCGATCAGGGGCGCGAGGACGAGGCGCGCCAACTGGCGCAACGCCACGGCGGGATGCTGGAGGCTTCCTACAACCTGGCCGCGATCTGGGCGCAGCTCGGCGATTCGCAGAAGGCCCTCGACCTACTGCGGCGCCACTTCCAGGAGTACGAGCAAAACGACGCCGTGCGGGCGCGCGAGATGAAGGAGGCCCGAGAAGACATCGTCTTCTCGAACCTGCACGACGATCCTCAGTTCCTGCGGCTGACCGCCCTGGCCAACAGCGTCAACGGTTGATCGGAGTTCTCGGCGCGGCGCTCAGTCGCGTCCGCCGAGGAGGCCGGCGCGCAGCAGGAAGTAGAGCAGGGTCATCAGCGACGACACCGCGGCCGCGACATAGGTCAGGGCAGCGGCGTTGAGGACCCGGCTGACTCCGGCGCGCTCGCCGTCGGTGACAATGCCGTACTGGAACGCGAGCCGCTTGGCCCGCGCCGAGGCGTCGAACTCCACCGGCAGGGTCACCACCTGGAAGAGCAGCACGGCCGAGAAGAGCACCGCCCCGACCATCACCATCCCGGCGCTACTCAGCAAGAGACCGCCGAGCATCACGAAGTAGCCGATGCTGGAGCCGATGTTGGCCGTGGGAACCAGCACCGAGCGCAGCCACATCGGCTTGTAGCCCTGGGCGTGCTGGATGGCGTGGCCCGCCTCGTGGCAGGCGACACCGACGGCCGCCACCGAGGTGGAACCGTAGACCGGCTCCGACAGGGCCAGCTGCTTGCTCATCGGGTTGTAGTGGTCCGACAGGTAGCCGCGGTGGGGAACGATCGAGACATCGCGGATCCCTGCCTGGTCGAGCAGCAGCTGCGCCGCTTGGGCGCCGGTGAGGCCGCGAAGCGTCCGGACCTGGGAGTACTTCTTGAAGGCCGACTTGGTGGCGAAGCTCGCAAAGAGCGACAGCAGCAACGCTGGCGCGATGAAGAGCAGGTAGATGGGGTCGAACAGCATGGAGTATCTCCTCGGAGTGCCGGGGCAAGACCCTTGGGCACCTCATCGTGTGGTCTCTGTCGAAACGAGAGCCTAACGCGACTCTCTAGCCAAGAGAACAGGTCGCGAGGTCCAGCTATTCCTACCAGGCGGTGGTGTCACCCGATTCGAAACCGTCCGCGAAGATGGCGTTGGTGGGATCGAAGATGCGAACGATGCGCCAGCCGCCGGCGGCGACCAGCTCTCCCCCCTCGGTCTCGCCGAAACCAGTAACCGAGAAGGTACCGAGGTCTCCCACGTCGTGGGCGGTCCAGCTGCCGCCGCCGTTCTCTTCGGCCGCCCAGAGCACTCCGGTGCACCAGTCGGTGAAGAAGTACCAGTTGCTGAAGGCTGGGCTCTCGGTTCCGTGGTAGCGGTAGCCACCGATCACGGAGCAGTTGTTCTGGTCCGGCGGGTCATGCTCGAGCACCAGGATCGGAAAGTCGTAGCTGCCGATGCCCAGGCAGCCAGAGGTCTGGAACTCCTCGTGGCCTTCGTAGCAGGGCCATCCCCAGTTGGTCCCGGCGCTGTTCGGGGCCGCGAAGTCGACCTCCTCCCACTCCCCCTCGCCGACGTCGCCGATGAACAGGTCACCGGTGGAGCGGTCGAAGGAGAAACGCCAGGGATTCCGGAGGCCCAGATGCCAGATCTCCTGAGCCGCACCCATCTGGCCGACCAGGGGGTTGTCGGCGGGAATGGTGTAGTTGCGGTCCGGGTCGGCCGGGAAGGCGTCGGCGTCGACGTCGATCCGTAGCAACTTGCCGAGCAGATTGGTGGTGTCCTGTGAGTTGTCCCAGTTGGCACCTCCGTCACCGCTACTGATGTAGAGGTAGCCGTCGGGGCCGAAGTGCAGGTCGCCACCGTTGTGGTTGGTGGCTTCCTGCACGAACGAGAGGATCGGGTAGTGCGAGCCGGAATCGGCTACGTTGGGGTCGCCGCTCACCTGGTACCGGGCCACCACGGTGTCGCCACCGAGATCGGTGTAGTTGACGTAGAAGAAACCGTTGCTGGCGTAGTCGGGATGAAATGCGAGCCCCAGCAGTCCCTGCTCGCTGCCTGACACGAGAATCGTCGAGATGTCGAGGAAGGGCGTCGTCTCGAAGTCGGCTCCTCCGGTCCAGACGCGGATCTCGCCCGTCTGTTGCACGGCGAAGAGTCGGCCGCTGCCGTCGTGGGCGGCGGTCACGGCAATCGCCTGGGAGACGTTGCCGGCCAGGGTTTCGATAGCCACGGTGGGTTGAGCGTGCACCGGCGCCGTCGCACTGGAGAGCAGGCTCGCGAGCACCACGGCCGAGAGAACGAATCGTCGAGTGCGCATGGTCAGGGATTGTGACGAGCGCGCGCGCCACCGTCAGTGATCTGCTTCACTCCTGGGAGCCGGCGCGCGATACACTCCTCGGCCATGAGCGACGAGAACCACAAACCGGACGAGGGACAGGACTTCGGGGCCATGCTCGCGGCCTTCGAAAACGAGACGGCGGCGGAAAGGCGGCCCGAGCCGAAGGTGGGGAAGAGGGTCTCTGGCACGATCCTGTCGATCGGAGCGGAGTTCGGCTTCGTCGACCTCGGGGTGAAGGCCGAAGGAGTGATTCCGCTGGAGGAGCTGTGCGATACCGACGGCGACCTCGAGTTCGAGGTGGGCGACGACCTCGAGGTGCTGGTGAGTGGCCGCGACCCGAGTGGATCCTGGCTCTTGCGGCGTCGTCCGGGTCGGGGCGAGACCCTGCCCGAGGAGATCCGGGCGGCGCAGGAGCACGGGCTGCCGGTCGAGGGCGTGGTCAGCGAGATCAACAAGGGAGGGGTCGAGGTCCAGGTCGCCGGTCTCCGAGGGTTCTGCCCGATCTCCCAACTCGACCGACGGTACGTCGAGGATCCGGCGCTCTTTCTCAACCAGCGCTTGCAGTTTCGGGTGACTCGATTCGAACCGGGGGCGCCGGGCCGGGCCCCGAATCTGGTGCTGTCGCGCCGCGTCCTGCTCGAGGAGGAGGCGGCCCGGCTGGCGGCTGAAACCCGAGCGCGGATCGAGGTCGGGGCGGTGCTGACGGGCACGGTCAGCTCGATCGCCTCGTTCGGTGCGTTCGTCGATCTCGGCGGGCTGGAGGGGCTCGTCCACGTCAGCGAGATGAGCTACCAGCGGGTCGAGGATCCCAACGAGTACGTGAAGGTCGGCCAGGAGGTCGAGGTTCAGGTCCTGAAGATCGAGCGCCGCGAGGGCTCGGACGAAGAGCGGATCGCGCTGTCGCTCCGGGCCCTGGCCGACGATCCCTGGGTCGAGTTCGCCCGCCAGACCCAGATCGGGGCGACGGTCCAAGGGCAGATCGTCAAACTGGAGAGCTTCGGCGCCTTCGTCGAGGTGGCCAACGGGATCCAGGGGCTGGTGCACATCAGCGAGTTGGGGCAGGACCGCCGGCTCCACCACCCGCGGGATGCCGTCAGCGTCGGCGACAAGGTCGAAGCCAAGGTCCTGTCGATCGATCTCGACAAGAAGCGCCTCTCGTTGTCGATCGGAGCGCTGCGAGAGGACGCCGAGCGAGCCCTGGAGGCCGAGGACCGGCAGGCCTACGCAGCGCGCCAGCCGGCGGCCGGGAGCGGATTGGGTTCGCTGGCCGACGCCTTCGCGCAACTTCAGAAGAAGGACTAGTCTTGGTTGGAGTCGCCTCGGCAGCGGCTCAGTAGACGCCGAGTTCGGCCAGGGCCCGCTCCTGACGTTGCCTTCTCTGCAGTGCCTGGTGGCGACGGGGCGGCGCGGCCCGATCGGCACAGTCGGCCGGCGTCAGAGGGCAGCGCTCGCAGGTCAGGCCGACCTGGGTGCGGGGGATGGCGGGATCGGTGAGGAAACCCACGCGGCTGGCGAGCTGGTCGTCGACCAAGAACCCGACCGAGACCGCGGAGTCGGCGTCGTCACGTAGGGCGAGAGGACGGGACTGGCTGAGCACCAGAAACTCGGCGTCCTCGGTGACGAAGTGACTGCGTTGCAGGAGCGTGCCGCCCGGGGGGGACGAGGCGAGGAGGCGCATCGCCGGCCAGCGTCGACAGTAGTGCTCGCCGAGGCCTAGCCCGTGGGGCACGGGTGCCCGTGAGAGATTGAACACCTTGGTCAGTTGGTAGCTGCCCGCGGCCGAGCGTGCGAACCGGAGGAAGAAGAGCTCGCGGAGGCCCAGGTGTTCTGGCGCCAGCTGGGTGATGCGGTAGGCGAGCATCTCTGGTGTCACGTCGAACTGCCGGCGTAGGACCTCCAGACTCGCCGGGTCCCATCGGCTGGCGGTGAAGAAGCTGCTGAGGGCTTCGACCGAGGAGGACTCGGGCATCAGCAGGGCGCCGGCGAAGTAGGAGGCCTTGAAGTTGGAGCGCAGTTGCTCGAACGACTCCACTCGCAGCCAGGACGAGGTGGGTACGTACTCCGGAAGGTCGAGGAGGCGATACCCCAGCTCGCGGGCGAGAACGAACTTCTGCTGCGAGGGTAGGAGTCGGGGGTTGATCAACAGCCGCGGGGGCGAGTCGCTGACGAACACCGAGCGAAACCCCATCAGGTCGGGATGGTCGCGCAGGGCTTCGGTGTCCACATCGATGGCGTAGCGCTCGAACAATGGCTGGCGCAGGGCGTTCAGCGGGAGCACTCCATCCGGGGACAGGTTCAGTTCCGAGCGCACCTCGGCCGCCTTCGCTTCGAGTTCGCGGAAGTAGTTGGCGTGCATCTGCTGGTACGAGCGGAGTGCGGCCAGCAGGAAGTGCTCGACCTGCAGGTCGTAGGCCTGGCCGACATCGACCAGGGCGCCGACCAGTGAGGCGGCCTTCTCGGGATCGTCGCTGGCCAGCGAGAGGAGATCCTCGCGGCGCACTCCGAACATCTCCAGTGGGAACTCGCGCAGGAACTCCGATCGCAGGACGCGCTGGAGGGGTTCGAGTTCGTCGCTGAGTCGCAGGGAGACGAGTTCGTCGAAAGGGGCGTCGTAGGCGGCCGCGAGGTCGAACAGCTTCTCCGGGGCCGGGTACTTCTTCCCCTTCTCGATCTCGCTGAGATAGGAGAAGGAGAGCCCAGCGCGACCGGCCGCCTCTTTCAGGGTCCAGCCCCGATCGGTCCGAAGCTGCTTGAGTTTCAGACCGAGGATGAAGCGGAGGCGAGAGGCGGATCCGGACATGGTGTGTTTCGCTCAGGGCGAAGGCTACCACTGATTCTGGCGGCGTTTCTGCGTGTGGCGAAATTTCGCTTGACACGAAAGATCGCGACATGGCATAGTTTCGCCATGCCTACTCAGTCCACCGCTGCACCACCACTCGACGAGCGGGAGCGAACCCCCGAGGGTCCGGCTGGCCTCGAGATCGCCCCCTCCGCCCAGACACCCGAAGCCCTCCAGGTCCTCGACCCTTACGTCTGTGACCTGGTGCTTCGACTGCACCGTCGATTCGAACCGCGCCGACGCCAACTCCTGGCGGCGCGGTGGCGCCGGCAGGCGGAGTGGGATGCCGGAGGCCTCCCTGAGGTCGGGGAAGACCACGAGGTGCAGGGAGACTGGAAGGTTCCCCCCTTGCCGGCCGACCTGCGCCGTCGACGGGTCGAGATCACCGGACCGGTCGACGACGCCAAGATGGTGATCGGGATGCTCTCGCGGCGGCCGGACGGAGTCCGAGCGGACGCGGCGATGCTCGACTTCGAAGACTCGATGCGGCCGACCTGGGAGAACGTGGTGCGGGGGTTCGGCAACCTCGAACAGGCGGTGCTCGGAACCCTGGTGCACCACCGTCCGGCGGCCGGCGACCAGCCCGCTCGGATCGACCGGATCGATCCCGACGACATGCCGTTGCTGATGGTCCGTGGTCGCGGCCTGCATCTCGACGAGGTCCATCTGCGAGTCGACGGCGAACCAGTGGCGGCGGGACTCTTCGATCTCGCGGTCGCCGTCTCGAAGACGGCCCACCGCTTGATCGCGATGGGACGGACCCCGATGGTGTACATCCCCAAGGTCGAGGACCGGGCCGAAGCGCGCTGGTGGGACGAGCTGCTGACGGCTCTCGAGAGGCACTGTGGGCTCGGCGACTCGGCGGTGCGGGCGACCTGTCTGATCGAGACCCTGCCGGCAGCGCTTCAGGTCGAAGCGATCCTCTACGAGGCGCGGGCCCATGCGGCCGGCTTGAACGTCGGGCGCTGGGACAAGATCTTCTCCGACCTCAAGGTGCTGATGGAGCACCCGGACCGGGTTCTCGGGGATCGCTGCGATCTGACCATGGACCAGCCTTGGATGGAGGCCTACGCGCAGCGCTTGATCGGCGTCTGTCATCGCCACGGGGCCCTGGCCCTCGGCGGTATGTCGGCCTTCACTCCCGGTCGACAGGCCGAGGAGCGAGAGCGGCAGACCGCCAAGGTCCTGGCCGACAAACGCCGCGAAGCGGCCCAGGGGCACGACGGCTGTTGGGTGTCCCATCCCTACTTCATCGCGCCGGCGCTCGAAGCCTTTCCCTACGACAACCAACTGCGGCGGATCCCGGCTACGCCACCGCCGGACCGGCTGCTGCCGCAAGGCGGTGGCGTCTGCACCGGGCGCGGTCTGCGGGAGAACGTGCGGGTGGGAATCGCCTATCTCGAGGGTTGGCTCCGGGGCCGAGGCTGTATCGCCTTCGAAGGTCGGATGGAGGACCTCGCCACCCTGGAGATCTCGCGGGCCCAGACCTGGCAGTGGATTCGCCACGGGGTGGAACTCGACGACGGCCGTCGGGTCGATCGTCCGCTGGTGCGCGAGCTGTTCGTCGAGGAGGCCGCGAAGCTGGTCCGAGAACTCGAGGCTTCTGCCCCGGAACTCGAAGCGGCGGCGCGCCTGGCGGCGCGGCTCTACACCGAAGAAACCTTTCGCCCCTTTCTCACGCGCCGCTGGACCCCCCGGCCCGGATCGGCGCCCACCCTCAACCCTGGCCTCGCCGAGGCCCCTCTCGAAGGAGTAGCAGAATGAACGAGCGCACACCCGAACCAACCACCGGACCCTGCGGTGGAAAGCCCGAATCCCGTACCTTCGGTCCGGCCGTCGGGACGAGTTCGGGGACCGACTGGCAGGAGGCCGCGCGCTGGTCCGGGATCCGTCGGCCCTACGGTCTCGAGGACGTCGCCCGACTCCAGAACTCCTTTGCGGTGGAACACACCCTGGCGCGGCGAGGAGCCGAGCGGCTCTGGAAGCTTCTGCACGAGCGCGACTACGTGCAGGCTCTGGGGGCGCTGACCGGCAATCAGGCCCTCCAGCAGGTCAAGGCCGGACTGGAAGCGATCTACCTTTCGGGCTGGCAGGTGGCGGCCGACGCCAACCTCGCCGGACAGATGTACCCGGATCAGAGTCTGTACCCTTCCAACAGCGTGCCCAAGGTGGTGGAGCGCATCAACCGCACGCTCCTGCGAGCGGACCAGATCCACCACAGCGAAGGGAACGACGAGACCTATTGGATGGCGCCGATCGTGGCCGATGCCGAGGCGGGTTTTGGTGGTGCGCTCCACGCCTTCGAGCTCACCAAGGCCCTGATCGAAGCGGGGGCGGCCGGCGTGCACTTCGAGGACCAGCTCGCCTCCGAGAAGAAGTGCGGACATCTGGGGGGCAAGGTCCTGGTACCGACGCAGCAGTTCGAGACCACCCTGACCGCCGCGCGGTTGGCGTCCGACGTCTGCGGCGTGCCCACCGTGCTGATTGCCCGCACCGACGCCGACAGTGCCCGCCTGTTGACCTCCGACGTCGACGAGCGGGACCGCCGATTCCTGACCGGCGAGCGTACGCCCGAGGGCTTCCATCGCATCCGTGGGGGTCTCGAGGTGGCGATCGCTAGAGGCCTGGCCTACGCTCCGCTGGCCGATCTCATCTGGTGCGAGACCTCGACCCCCAACCTCGACGAGGCGCGGCGGTTTGCGGAGGCGATCCACGCCGAGTTCCCGGGCAAGATGTTGGCCTACAACTGCTCACCGTCGTTCAACTGGCGGAAGAACCTCGACGAGCTGACCATCCGGCGTTTCCAACGCGAACTCGGGGCCATGGGCTACAAGTTCCAGTTCGTGACCCTGGCCGGATTCCATGCTCTCAACTACTCGATGTTCACGTTGGCGCGCGACTACCGAGCGCGCGGAATGGAGGCCTACTCGGAGTTGCAAGAGGCCGAGTTCGGCGCCGAGGCGGTGGGGTACACGGCCACTCGCCACCAGCGCGAGGTGGGGACCGGCTACTTCGACCAGGTCCGTCAGGTGATCCTCGGCGGAGCGGCGGAGACGGCCGCGATGGCGGACTCCACCGAGACGGCCCAGTTCGCCGGCTGAAGCGTCCGGTTGGGCCCGGGTGGGACCGCCCGCCCGGGCCCTGCGAGCCTCGTTTCCTCAGGGGCCGCCGAGAACTCGGGCCATGAACAGGGCTCCGAAGGTGATCGGCACGAGCCAGATCGGCCACTTGCTCTTCATCCCCAGCGTCACGGTCAAGAGGCCGAACAGGGCCAGGGACCCGAAGAAGCCTACCGCGCCGGCATTGAACCACCCATTGGTGGGGCTGTACGGGTTGTGGTACGCGTGTAGGGCGCCGGCGGTGCACATGGCGGCCAGCATCAGTCCGAACAGCACGCGGATCACCTTCTGGCCCCGCGGGCCGGGTTGGAAGATCGGGATGTCGAACTCGAAGAGGTCGCCGAGGTCCATGGGCGCTACGCTAGCACCGGGCGCCGCGGCGTGCCAGGGACGCCAGCCGAGGGGTGGTCAGGGTTGGCTCTGGGACCAGAGCTCCGTGGTGCCCGACTCGAAACCGTCGCTGAAGATCCCTTGTGCTCCGTCGAGCAGGCCGAAGCCCTGAAACGGGGAGGCGGGATGGAGCCGCAGATCGTCGGCCGGGGCCGCCTCGACCGCCCAGTAGGTGGGGTGGTTCCACGGTTCACGACCGGTGTGGGCCTGGAGGCAGCGATAGAGGGTGCCGCCGCCGGGCACGTCGTGGTTCAGCACGTAGTCGCCCACCTCGTAGACCACGGGATCGTCATTGCGGTCGAGTTCGGTCCAGACCTCCACCCGGTGGTAGTCGAAGTCGGGCGGGAAGCCGGAGTCCATGAAGACCACCGGCGGGATCGAGGCCAGATACTCGCTCCCGCTCTCCTGGATGTTCGGGGTGCTGGCGTTGAGAAAGACGGTGGTGTCGGTCCAGCGATTGTCGACGAACTGCATGGGGCTCTGCTGGTTGAACGTCAGGACCACGGTGTCCGGGTCGGTGGCCCCGGAGTCGATCTCGTCGTACTGGAAGTTCAGGGCCCGGAACCAGTTGTCGGTGAAGAGGAACTCGGTGATCTGATCGCTCTGGGCGTGGACGTAGATTCCGAAGTTGCGGCCGTGGGAGAAGTAGTTGTCGTGGAAGGCCACGGTATCGCCGGGGAGGTGAGTGTCGCCCGCCCGTGGTTGGGGGAAGAACTGAAAGAAGGACGATGCGCCACCGATGAACAGGTTGTGGTGGATCGACACGTCACCCTCGCGGACACCAAACTGGCCGGCGTTGTCCTGGAAGTTGGCGAAGGGGTTCTTCCAGTCGAGCGCTCCCAGGAAGAAGACGTTGTGGTGGATCTCGCTGTCGCGGCCGATCTGTCCCAGCTGGACCAGCTCGGTACCGCTCCGCACGATCCGGTTGTTGTACAGCTCGAGAGCTGGCAGCTGGTGTTGAGGAGGAGACTGGGTGCTTCCGAAGTAGAGCCCCTCGCTGCCCGTGTCGTGGATGTAGTTGTCGTGGAAGCGCACCCGACTCATGTGGGCGTCTCCGTCGTCGTCGGTTTTGATCAGGGCGCCGGCAAAACCGACCCGGGTGATCTCCACGAACTCGATCTCGAAGTCGGTGGCGCCGCCGGTCACCGCGAGACCGGAGTCGCCGGTGGACTCGAAAGCGTCGTCGACGAAGATGCCGTAGGTTCCGGCGCTGTGAGCGTACCCACCAGCGTGGCCCGGGAAGGCGAGATCTCCGGTCTGGGCCGAGGCATCCCAGCGGCCCGTGAGCACCCAGTTCGAGCCGCCCGTCATCAGGATGGCGTGGCTCCCCGCACCCAGGCCCCCGATCTTGACCTGTCCGCCGAGGTTGGTGATGACGAGGGGATGCTGGGCGGTGCGTTGGGGCAGGTTGCCGAGCAGCAGAGCGGACCAGTGGCCCGCGGGCAGGTAGAGGCGGTCGAGCGTGCCCCAATCGACGCCGGGAAAGGCGGCCTGCAGGTCACCGTAGTAGATGCCCTGGCCAGGGTTGGGCGCCGGCAGGGTGAAGGTCTCGAGCCCGAGACTCTGGGCCTCAGCGGTTGCGCTGCGGGCCGGTTGGCTGCTACCGATTCCCCCCAGCGCGACTGCCAGCAGTGCCGACAGGAGCACCCAGGGAAGGGTGCGGTGCGGTCGGACCGCGGTGAGGCCACGGGAGGAAAGGGTGGTCGACATCATCAGCTGCTTCCGAGGTGAAGCCGGATCCTAGCATCGGGACCACTGTTCGCGGAGGCGCACCAGGGCGGCAGGCCAGGTCGGGTAGTCGAACTCGAAGCCGCTGGCCAGCAGGCGTCCGGGCACCACCCGGCGGCTCTTGAGGATCAGCTCGGTCTCGGTCCGCAGCAGGATCGCGCCGAGGGTGAGCATCCAACGGGTGGCGGGTAGGCCGAGCCGAATCCCCCAGGCGTCTCGCAGCTCGCGCATGAAGTCGGCGTTCGGGATGGGATGGGGAGCCGCGAGGTTGACGACCCCCTCGAGGGGAAGTTCGATCAACCAGTCGAGGGCGCGACAGAAGTCGTCGCCGTGGATCCAGGAGACGTACTGGCGGCCGTGGCCCGCCCGTCCGCCGAGTCGGCGTCGGACGAGGGTCAGGAGGGTGTCGAAGATGCCTCCCTCGCCGGGGGCCATGACCATGGCGGAACGGAGCAGGACGAGGCGGGTCTCTGGCCGAGAACCCTCTCGCGCTGCGGCCTCCCAGGCCTTGGCGACCTGAATGCTGAACTTCCAGTCGCCCGGCGTCGTGGACTCGGCCCCGCCGATCTTCCCCTGCTCTTCGTCGTTGTCGGCGTCGAAACGGTGGGCGTAGATGGTCGCGGTGCTCGCCTGGAGCCAGGTGCGAGGCGGGGTGGTGGCGCCCTGTATCGCCGCTCCGACCGCCCGGGTCGAGTGCACGCGGGAGTCGAGGATCTGCTGCCGGTGGGTCGCGGTATATCGGCAGTTGACGCTACGACCCGCCAGGTTCAGGACGACGTCGGCGCCGTCGATCTCGGTGGCCCAGGGGCCGAGGTCGACTCCGTTCCACGGCACGAAGCGGACGCCCTGGGGCAGTACTCCGGGGGCGGGAGTGTGGCGGGCCACGACGACCAGGTCGTGACCCTGGCGGAGCCAGTGCTCACACACCAGTCGACCGACCTGTCCGGTGCCGCCCGTCACCACGATCTTCACGACGAGGCCTCGGGAAGGGCAGGCGCGGCGAGCTGACGGAGTTCCTGTGTGAGGGAGACCGCGGTCTGGACCAAGGGCCGGAGGACCGGCAGGCGAGCCAGGCTGATCAGCCGTACCACGATGTCGACGGTACGTTCGATGAGGCGATGGGTTCGCTCGGCGCCCTCGGAAGCGTCGTGAATCCAGAACAGGATGATCCCCATCAGGTACAGCCAGAGCAGATTGGGAAGCTCTGGGCGCAGCACCTTCGGCACCCGGGTCTCGGACTCGTCGACGATGCGAGCCATCAGCTCGGTCGCCTCGGTCCGCACCGGGGCGGACTCGGGGCTGAAGGGGCTGAGCGGGCTCGTGGGATCGGCGGCGGTCCGGAAGAGCTGGCCAGCAAAGCGATGGTACGGCTCCGAGGTCGCGATCTTGGCGTGTAGCACTCCGGCGAGACGGGCTCTGAGATCGGTCTCTTCCTCGAGGAGGGAGCGGCAGGCGACGAGGTGCTCACGGTGGGCTTGCCCGTAATACTCCTGGATGAGATGGTCCTTCGACCGGAAGTAGTAGTAGGCATTGCCCAGCGAGACCTCGGCCTCCGTCGCGATCCGCCGCATCGTGGTCGCCTCGTAGCCGACCTCCCGGAAGAGCCGCAGGCTGGTGTCGAGGATCCTCTGGCGAGTGCGCTCTGCCTTGCGCACCTTCACCGGCGCCCCGTCGTCAGGACTCGGAGTGTCGTTCACGGGTAGACCGGGGAGGTGGAACCCGCCGGGGTAGCGCCCGCCTCGGGTAGCCGTGCACGCCGCCGGATCCGGCTGAAGACGAACAGATTGAAGAAGTGCATGAGACCGAGAATGATCAACACGCCCCCCACTTTGCCGGTCAGGGTCTCGAGTCCGATCCGGGTGGTGTCGACGACTCCGTAGTGCCGCATGTGGAGGGCGACGTACCCCAGGTTGACGAGGTAGAAACCCACCACGAGCAAGTGGTTCACCGAATCGGCCAGGGCCTCGTCCCGGAAGACGTCGAGCAGGAAGACCCGCCCATTCTTGTGCAGGGTGCGAGCAACCCAGACGGTTAGGAGAACGCTGATCAGGAGGTAGCTGAGGTAGGTGGGAACGATGAGGTCCATGGTCGACTCCTTTTGAACGTGTTCAACAAGTAGAGTCTGCCATCTCCTGGTGGGCTTGTCAAGGTTTTTTGAACCTGTTCAACTGGAGCGCGAGAGCGGGCCCGGCGCCCTCGAGTCTTCAGGGCCGCCGGAAAGCGCGGCTCGAGCCCGGCGCGGAGGCCGTGTCCCGAGGCCCCCAAACGAAGGTCAGTCGGCTCCCGGGGCTGCCGTTTCGTCGGGAGGGGCCGGGACGGTCAGCTCCACCGGGGGAGCGGCCGCCAGCTGTTCGAGCAGGTGGCGCACTCCGGCTTCGAGGGTCGGATCCTGCCCCGCCGCTACCAGTTCAGGATGGTCCAAGACCTCGATGTCAGGGCTTACCCCCTCGTTCTCGACCGCCCAATGGCCGGCTGGATCCAGGAAGCGAAACACCGGCAGCAGCACCGTCGCTCCGTCCATGAGCGAAGGGTTGCCGGAGACGCCGATCAGGCCGCCCCAGGTGCGGGTACCGATCAGCTGGCCGAGCCCCTGTTGACGGAAGTAGTACGGAAAGGCGTCGCCGCCGGAGGAGCTGTAGCCGTTGATCAGGACCGCCTTGGGACCCGGATTGAAGAAGGCCGGGGTGCTGAACGGTTGGATCTCGCGGCGTGCCCAGTAGGAGAGCAGCGGCCGCTGCAGCAGCTCGATCATCTGGAACGGAATGAAGCCGCCCCCGTTGTAGCGAGCATCGAGGAGGAGCGCCTCCTTCCGCGACTGGCCGTAGAGCCCGCGGAAGAGCTCTCGGTTCCCCTCGACGGCGGTGTTGGGCAGGTGGATGTAGCCGATCCTCCCGCCGGACAGCTCGTCGACCCGCCGGCGCCGCTCTTCGACCCAATCGCGATACCGTAGAGACGTCTCGCTCCGAATGGGGCGCACTCGTTCCACCCGCTCGGGACCGTCGCCAGATTGCACCCGCAGTTCGACCACACGATCGGCCCGTCCCTCCAGGAGTTGGTAGAAGTTCTCTACCCCTCGGGTGGGAAAGCCGTCGACGGCGAGAATGAGATCCCCCGGTCGCACGTCGACTCCGGGTTCGGTCAGTGGCGAGCGCAGCCGCTCGTGCCAGTTCTCGCCCTCGAAGATCTTCTCGACCACGAAGGCTCCACTGGCCTCGTCGGCCACGATCTCGGCTCCGAGCAGACCGCTCTCATGTCGCTCGACCTGCCAGTCATTGGAGGTCTGGACGTAGGCATGGCCGGCGTTGAGCTCACCCACGAGCTCGCCGAAGATGTAGTCGAGGTCGCTGCGATGCTGGGCGTGGGCCACCAAGGGTTCGTACTTCTCCCGCATCGAATCCCAGTCGAGTCCGTGCATCGCAGGGTCGTAGAACCAGTCGCGGGCAATACGCCAGGCATCGGTGAACAACTGCGGCCATTCGACGCGGGGGGCGACGCGGCCGGCGACCCCCGTCAAGTCGAGCCGCTGCTCGGACATCGTGGCCCCGGGTGACAAACCAAACACGCCGATGTCACCGCCGGCCAGCACCAGGAGCTTCTCACCCCCGGCGGCCAATTCGAACCCCGAAGCGCCGTCGACCAGGGTGAGTTCTTCGCGCTTCTCGAAGTCGTAGCGGCGCAGGGACGTCGCGCCGTCCTGGGTGGCGAGGTAGGCGACCCCCCCTTTGAGTCCGACCAGAGAGGCGTACTGACCCGAGTTCCCGGGGATAGCCCGGACTCGGCGCTCGAATCCCTCTG
Organism: Thermoanaerobaculia bacterium; assembly: GCA_030429235.1. Lineage (GTDB taxonomy): Bacteria > Acidobacteriota > Thermoanaerobaculia > Multivoradales > JAIOJS01 > JAIOJS01. Next base: position 156,819 of record JAUIDB010000009.1, read on the forward strand.
CTTCGACCCGGACGAGGCGACTCTTGTCTTTACCCCAAGGGTTCTTCTCGTCAGCCTCGGTCTTGGGACCGTCCTCCTCGTCGCTTTCGGGAGTGAGGGGCGGATCGATGGCCGAGTGCAGCGTAGCGAAGTAGATCCTCGTCGGATCGGTATAGAGGAAGTCGAACTCGTAGCCGCTGAGGGTCAAGTTGAAGTCGCGGTTCGACAGAAAGTAGAGAAGCTCTCCGTCGCGTCCCCAGACCGGTTCGGTGTCGTGCGTCGCGTCGCTGGTCAGTCGGAGCCGCTGATTCCGCTCGGCCTGCCAGACCCAGAGACTCTCGAGTTGACTCTCTCCCGTCTTGGAGTAGGCCAGCCACCGGCTGTCCGGGGACCAACGATAGTGGGCGAAGTCGCGGGTGCTGTCGCGGTCCACGTCGATCAGCTCGCCGGTCTCCACCTCGACGACCCGCAGTCGTGCTCGGCGGTCGGCGAAGGCGAGACGCGTGCCATCGGGGGACCAGCGAGCCGCGGACCGCCAGGTGGGATCGGTGGCTCCGTCGCGCGTGATCTGCCGGGCGGGACCGGAGCCATCGGCGGGGCGGAGCCAGAGTTCGTACTCGCCGGTCGCATCGCTCCAGTAGGCGATGGTGCGACCGTCGGGGGACCAGGCCGGATCACGCTCTCGCACGCCGGGAGTCCGCGTCAGGTTGCGACTCTCCCCCTTCTCGGCCGGAGTGCTGAAGAGCTCGCCTCGCGCCTCGATCGCCACCCGCCGCCCGCTCGGCGAGATCGAGGCGCTGGTGACCTGGTCGGACAGGTCGCGCCACTGCGGTTGTGCGCTGGGGAAGTCGCCTCGCACGGTGATAGGAATCCGCTGGGTCTGGCGGGTCTCCGGCTCGAAGAGCCAGATCCAGCCACCAGCCTCGTAGACGATGGCGTCGGCACCGGCCGAGGGCCAGAGGACGTCCCAGGCTCCGTGGAAGGTGACCTGTTCGGCCTGCTCGGCGCCGGGCGGTAGCGCCCAGAGGTTCAGCGTGCCGGAACGATCGGAGGTGAAGTAGATGGTGTCGCCCACCCAGAGTGGCTGGTTGTCGGTACCGACGAAGTCGGTCCGTCGGGTGGCGGTCTTCTCGGCGATGTTCCAGGTCCATACGTCCTGCGCGCGACCGCCACGGTAGCGCTTCCAGGTGCGGAACTCTCGGCTGATCGGGGTGTAGACAAAGTGGGAACCGTCCGGCGATAGCATGCCGCCGCCACTCTCGGGGGGACCCAGAGGCTCGGGCATACCCCCGGCCGCCGGGATCGTGAACGGCTTCGACATCCTCGGTCCCCAGGGCAGCCGGTTGCCGAGGAAGAGAACCCGGTCGCCGTCCGGGGTCCAGTCCAGCACTCGGTAGTCCCAGCCGCCTCGCGGGGGCATCGGACCGACGTCGTTGTACCAGGTCAACTGGCGGACGGCTCCCCCCGCCAGGGGCAGGGTGTAGATCTGTCGATTGCCGTTGTACTCCGCCGAGAAAGCCACGGTCGAGCCGTCGGGCGACAGTTTGGGAAAGAGTTCCAGGCCTTCGTGGCTGGTCAGCCGATCGGCCGCACCGCCCTTTCGATCGACCACCCAGAGGTCGCCCCCGTAGACGAAGGTCACCCGATCCCCGGCGATGTCGGGCATCCGCAGCAGGCGGGTGGTCGACGGCTCGGCGGGGGTGAGATCGGGATCCGCTTCGAACCCGAGCGCAGCGGTAGCGAGCAGGCAGAGGGTGAGCAGGACGGACGAGAGACGCTGGAGCATGCGGACCTCCTGGAGGGGCAGAGCCTCGGGGTATAGAAGGGGAGACTGGGGCCTTCGCGAGTGCGAGTGCCCAACTGTACTGCATCTCCGAGGCGGGAGGATTGGCCGAGACGTAACCTCCGGCGGTAGGGTTCGTCGAAAGCATGATGAGAGAGAAAACCCTCGCAACCAGGCCCCCGGTGGACCTCGATCTGGAGCGCGCTCGGCGCGGCGATCGGGTCGGGTTCCAGCGTCTGGTCGAGCGGCACAGCCGCGACGTCTTCGGGGTCGCCTTCCGGCTGACCCGAAACGCCGAAGACGCCGACGACGTGGTCCAGGAGGCCTTTATCAAGGCTTGGAAGAAGCTCCCCGAGTTCGAGGACCGGGCCTCGTTCGGGAGCTGGTTGTACCGGATCGCGACCAACTGTGCCTACGACCTGCTGCGCCGCCGCCAGCGGCGTGTCTCGCGGGAGAGCTCGTACGACGCTGCCGAGGGTTGGGTCGAGCAGATCGCCGAGGAGCAGGACATCTCTCCCGAAGGGCGGCTCGCCGTGCACCGGGATTTTCATCGGGAGCTGGAATCGGCTCTCGACGGATTGACCGGGGCCGAGCGAGCCGCCTTCGTTCTTCGACACCTGGAGGAGCGCCCGCTGGCCGAGATCGGCGAGCTCCTCGGTCTCAAGACCAACGCGGCCAAGCAGGTCGTGTTCCGCGCCGTCCGCAAGGTCCGAACCCAGCTACAACCCCTGATGGAGGCTTCGCGATGAAGCACGCTACCGAGGACGAACTGATCATGGCCTACTACCAAGAGGCACCGGACGACATCGAGGAGCATCTGAACTCCTGTACCGCGTGCCAGGAAGAGCTCGAGGCGTTGCGCCAGCTGCTCGACCGCGTCCGTCGTGAGGATGCGGTTGTGCGCTCCGAAGCCGAGGTCGACGCCGCCTACGGTAATCGGGTCTGGCAGCGGATCGAGTCTCGCCTCGAGACGCGCCCCACTTCGGGTCGAGTCAGCCGGCCGAACCCCAGCGTGCGCAGGTTCGGTTGGCTGGCGGCGACGCTGGCGTTGGTCCTCGGCGCCTACTGGCTCGGCCGACAAGATGTTGCGCCGGTCGAGATCCGGGTCGAGGAGCGCGTGCAGCCACGACCAACCGAAGGTCCGGAAGCAGGTCTCGTCGAGCGTTCCGAGGCCGACGCGATCCTTCGAGTTGCTCTGGTCAAGCACCTGGAGGGCAGTGGCCTGTTGGTGCGCGAGGTCCACAACGCCTCCGCGGCGGGAGCGACGGACCGGTTGCCGAAACGGGCCGAGCGCCTCTTGGCCACGAACCGCCTGCTGCGGCTCGCTGCGCGTCGGCAGGATCCCGCCCTCGACGACACGCTACAGGAACTCGAGCGCTGGCTCACCGACGTCGCTCACCTCGACGGGACCAGTGCCGCCTTTGCCGCCGTGCGCTCGCGCATGGAGCGCCGCACCCTGCTCCTCGAAATCAATCTACACCTGAAACAACTCGGGGGCGCTTTGCCCGCAAAGCCCACCGTTCGCAGCCCTGAAGGAGAAGCCCATGTGCAATCCGTCTAACCTCTCGGATCCGTCGCGGACTCCAGACCCCAAGAACTCGAAATCGCGTCGGTCGAACCGACTGGCTCCGTTGCTCGCGATCCTCCTGCTACCGGGGGTCCTGGTGGCCGCGATGGCCCCGCTACCGACCGAACCGGAGTCTCCCGCCTACCGCGAGGGTCGCGAGGCGCTCGACGATCGCGACTGGAAGGCCGCGGAGGACGCCTTCCGGCGCGCCATCGAACTCGGCGACGACGAAAGCGATGCCGCGCACTACTGGCTTGCCTACGCCCTGGCCAAGGGTGGACGGACCGCCGATGCGCTGGCGACTCTCGGAACCCTCGAACGCGAGTGGCCGTCGAGCTCTTGGCGCGACGATGCCAAGGCTCTGCGTCTCGAACTCCAGAGTGCCGGCGGTCGGGTGCCCGACGAGGAGCGACTCGACAACGAAGAGCTGAAACTGATGGCACTCGCCGGCCTGGTGCGCTCGGATCCCGAACGCGCCATGCCAATGGTCGAGAAGATCCTCCGTGGGGCCGGGTCGCAGGACCTGAAGGAGCAGGCTCTCTTTCTCGCCGGGCAGATGGGGGGACAGAAGGGGCGCGACATGATCGTCCGCGTCGCTCGCGACAATGCCAGCGAGGACCTCCAGGAGGCGGCCATCGAATACCTGGCGGTGCTGGGAGGTGACGACAGTCTGTCGATGCTCGACGAGCTCTTCGACAGCGTCGGAGCCGACGCTCGTGAGTCGATCATCGAGGCCTACATGATCGCGGGGGCCACCGATCGACTGTTGCGGGTCGCCCAGAGCGACCGCGATCCCGAACTCCGAGCGGCTGCGGTGGAGATGCTCGGCGTGCAGGGGGCCGTCGATGACCTCTGGACGATCTTTCAGAGCGAGAAAGACCCCGAGGTCCGCGAATCGGTCCTCGAGGGGTTGATGATCAGCGGCTCGGCCCAGCACCTCATGAAAGTGGCCCAGGACAGCTCCGACCCGGAGCTTCAGGAGGAGGCCCTGCAGCTGCTGGGAGTGATGGGAGAGCACGACTTCCTGCGCCAGGTGTTCGACGAGGTGACGTCGGAGGACCTCAAGGAGGAGATCGTCGAGGCTCTCGGTATCGCCGGTCGCACGAGCGATCTCGAGTCGATCGCTCGCGACCGAAGCCAGCCACTGGATGTTCGTGAGGAGGCCGTGACCGCACTCGGCATCCACGGTGGAGGCGACCTGCTCTGGCAACTGCTGCAAGAGGGCGAGAGCGAACTCGCCGAAGAGATTCTCGAGGGCCTGGCGATCGCCGGAGAATCGGAGCGCATTCTCGAGATGGTGCATCAGACATCGCAGCCGATGGAGATCCGAGAACAGGCCCTGGAGAGTCTGGTGATCGTGGGAGTCGAGGAGTCGGCCCTGATGCAGCTCTACGACGCCCTGCCCGAACGGCCTCTGCGCGAAGGCGTCCTCGAGTTGATGTTCATCTCGGGTGCCGCCGAGCCACTGGCGGCTCTCGCCCGCCGGGAGAGCGATCCCAAGCTGCGGGCCCAGGCGGTGGAGTACCTCGGACTGACGGGGTCGTCGCTGGCCGCTGACGTGATGCAGGAGATCCTGGAGGAGACTCCGTGATCCGCCGGGCGCTGCAATGGGTGGTTTGTCTGGTGGTGGCCGGCCAGGCCGGTCTCGTCGCCGCTCCCATCGAGACCTTGGGATCGGTCGAGCACCGGCCCGTCGCCGACCTCGACGCCGCCTGGCAGGAGGCGTTGGCGCAGCCGGGGATGCACTGGGTGGGCTGGACGGTCGACGCCTCGTCGGGTCGGCGCGCCGGGTTCGAGTGCCGCGTGGTCCTCGGCAAGGGGCATCAGAGTTGGGGCCGGGCTGGACACTCGCCGGAGCCGTTCGAGACGCTGTTGCTGGTGGAGGTCACCGACGGTCGTGTGAGTGAGGTGCAGGTGACCGAGTCGAACTGCCTGATCGACGCGCGGGGCACCGAACTCGTGCTGTGGAGTGGTATTTCGACCGCGGATTCGTATCGCTGGGTCGATCGAACGCTGGTCACCAGCGGCGATGCTGACCACCGCGAGGACGGGCTGGCGGCTCTGGCGGCGCATCGAGTGGAGCGGGCAACCGATCGGCTCGAGGACTTGGCCGAGGTCGATCCCGTCGAGGACGTACGCCACGCCGCGATCTTCTGGCTGGGCGAAGCCCGCGGAGCGGAGGGGTACGCCGCACTCCGACGGCTCGAGTCGAGGCTGGCGGTGGACGACATCGCGGAGGCGCTGGTCTTCGCCTACTCGATCAGCGAAGCGCCCGAGGCGCCTCAGCGACTGCTCGACCTGGCCCGTGACCATCGCGCATCCGAGGTCCGCGAACAGGCACTCTTCTGGGTCGCGCAGGCGGCCGGGGAGCGGGCCACGGAAACGCTCGAGCGCGCCGTGGCCGAGGATCCGGAGTCCGAAGTCCGCGAGGCCGCGGTGTTCGGCTTGAGCCAGCTGCCGGCCGAGCAGGGGATTCCGGCCCTGATCCGCGTGGCCCGCACGCACCAGGATCCGGAGGTGGTCGAACAGGCCTTCTTCTGGCTGGGCGAGAGTGGCGACCCTCGGGCGCTCGAACTCTTCGCCGAGATCCTCCGCCGCTAGGGTCCGGCGAGGAGCGGTCGCGAGATCAGGGGACGCGGTGCGGCCGCATCGCCTGCTCGATCTCGGGCCGCTCCTCGGCGTGGCTGAGGTAGGCGGGGTCGACCCGACGTTGGGTGCGCTGCTCGTAGGCGTAGCCCAGGGAGAGGATCCGCGCATCGTCGTGCTGAGCGCCCAGGAAGGAGAGACCGATCGGCAGTCCGTCGACCATGCCCATAGGCACCGTGAGGTGGGGGTACCCGGCCACGGCTGCCATCCAGCCGGCACCGGCCCAGGCGGGCCAGACGTCGCCGTTGATCGGGTCGACCCGGGGGGCCAGAGGCCCGGAGGGGGAGACGATCGCGACCGCCTCGTGTTCGGTGAGGAGGCGGTCGATCCCGTCCTGGCGGGTCGCTCGCTGCACCGCGTTTCGAGCCTCGATGTACTCCTCGCTGTCGAGTCCGGCCCGCTCGGCCGAGGCCTCGAAGATGTCCTGTCCGAAGAGGGCCAGCTCGACCTCGGCGTGGGTCCGATTGAACTCGATCAGCTGCTCTAGGGTGCGGGTTTCCACGCCTGGGGCGGCGTCGGCGAGGTAGGCGTCGAGGGTGGCGTGGAACTCGAACTGGAGGACCGCGTACGACTGGCCCGAGTAGCCGTCGGGGCGCTGGTAGTCGTCGACCTCGACCAGGACGGCCCCGGCGGCTTTCAGGTCCTCGAGCGCGCGGTCGAAACGATCGATGATGTCGGGGTTGGAGCCCTGGGCGAAGCGGGCCACCACCAGGCGCTGGCCGACGAGGGCCTCGGCGTCGAGGGCGGCGACGTAGTCGGTGCGGTGCTCGCCCGTGGCCATCGCCTCGAGCATCATGGCGGAGCCGCGGACCGACTTGGTCATCGGTCCGGCAGTGTCCTGCGACGACGAGATCGGGACGATGTACTGCTGAGACACCAGTCCCACGGTCGGTTTGAACCCGACCACACCGTTGACGGTGGAGGGACAGCTGATGGAACCGTTGGTCTCGGTTCCTACCGCCCCCGCGGCCAGCGAGGCCGCGACGGCCGCTCCCGAGCCCGAGCTGGAACCGCAGGGCGAGCGGTCGAGCATGTGGGGATTCCGCACCTGACCGCCTAGGGCCGACCAGCCACTGATCGAGTCTTCGGCCCGGAAGTTGGCCCACTGACTGAGATTGGTCTTGCCGAGGATGATCGCTCCCTGGGCGCGGAGTCCAGCGACCAGCGGGGAGTCCCGGCCGGTGCGGTTCGCGGCCAGGGCCAGGGCTCCGGCGGTGGTGGCGACCGGGTCGGCGGATTCGATGTTGTCCTTGAGCAGAATCGGCACTCCGTCGAGGGCTCCGAGGGTCTCACCGGTGGCTCGCCGTGCGTCGGAGGCGCGCGCGTCGTCGGCCGCGGCCGGATTGAGGCTGAGGACGCTCTGCAGGGTGGGACCAGAGCGATCGATCGTCTCGATCCGCTGCAGGTAGGCCGCGACCAAGGCCTCGGCGGTCACCGTTCGGTCGGCGAGGGCGGCGGCGATGGTGGGAAGGTCGCCTTGCGCGGCCAATCGGCTAGCCTTCGCCAACAGGGCTGCGGAGTCCTCGGCGAAGAGACAGGGCGTGGCGAGCAGGGAGGTGGTGAGGATGGCGACGAGCAGTGGGCGGCGGAACGCTCCGCGAGGGGCGCCCGAAGTCGGGACGTAGTGAATAGCCATGGTAGCGACATTGTACTGTCGGTCGGGTCGAGCTTCCGAGGTGACGGGACGGACCCTGGTGCCAGGGTGTCCGGTGTCATGGCGGTGCGACTCTTGCGGTCGTTCTGAAGGTACCACCAGGCCGAGCCCCGAGGCCCGGGGGTCGTTCCTGGTATTCTCCGGGCTTCCCCATATTCTGTGGGTCTAAGGGTCGGTTCTGAGGAGGACTCTCGATGCTCGATCGGTGGTGGCGAACTCTTGTCTCCGTGGTTTGGATAGGGCTGGTGGCCGTCGCCTGCGGGTCCCCCGCACCGCCGCCGGCAGGTGAACCGAGCCTGACCCGTTTGACCGATCTCTACCAGGCGGAGCACCTCCAGGATGCGGTCGTTCCTCAGCCGGTGCCGCGCTCGGAGTGGGTCCTCGCTGACCTCGAGGAGGGATGGGGCTGGCGCGCTCCGGTCGGGGTGGCCGAAGCGGGGATCGACGATGCCGGCCGGTTGACGGGCCGCGTGCTGACGGAGCGGCCAGTCGTCGAACTGACGGCACCCGACACCCTGGGGGGAGGAGACCGGCTCTACGCCATCGAGCTCACCCTCCGCGTGTCGGAAGGCGACACCCTGTCGCTGGCCGTGCTGGACGATGAGGGACCGCCGACCGAGGCGTTTGCCGGCGAGGCTCCCGAGAGCCCGCCCCTCGGACTCAGCACGCCGCTGACGCCGGGCGACGACGTCAAGACCTACCGCTTCGACATGGGACGGAGCATCGCCCTGGGACCCTTCTCTCGGCGCGAGCCCAACCGGGTGGTATTCCGGCCCTCGGAGGTACCGGGGGCCGAATTTGCCGTCGAGTCGGTGCGCTTGATCTTCCGCCAGGAACACTACGCCTCGGTGGAGAGTGGACTCGGGTGGCACGGCCTCGGGGAGGTCTGGCGGGAGGCGCTGGCCTCGCGTCCGGGCGAACGATTGGTCCTGCCGGTGGCGATCCCGACCGGACGGCCAGTGCTCGACCTCGCGGTTGGCACGCCGGTCGATCATCCCATCACCTTTGCGGTCGAGGTGTCCGGTGCCGACGGGCGCGTGGTGCGGCTGGCGCAGCGGACCGTGACCCAGAGTGACCGATGGGAGGAGGAACGGATCGACTTGGCTCCGTACCAGGGGCAGGAGATCGAACTGACCCTGCGCGCGGTTTCCGAGGATACGA
>JAUIDB010000041.1 GCA_030429235.1 Thermoanaerobaculia bacterium
CCCCACCACCCCGCAGCCACCATTGCGGCTTCCGAGATCGTCAAGGCGATCCTCTTCCGCTCCCTGCGCATTCTGTTCGGCAAAGGCTCATACTTCTACAGTCTGCCTCGGATGGAGCGCTACTACACCTTCATCAACGAGCTGCTCGATCAGGTCGAGGACGTCTACGACCCCTCGATCGCCAATCTCGACGACTTCCTCTCCCAGCTGCGCGAAGCCCTCGGCGAACACCCCATCCTGCACGCCATCGCCGACACCCTGGAGTCCTTCCGCGTCCACTACGTGCTCAACATGTTCAACGGCATCGACCAGAGCTACGAACAGGCGGTGGTTCCCTTCGTCGACAACCTGACGAGCAACGTGTCGAGTCGCCTCCACCTGACGCAACTCGGCTGGGTGGTGGAAGATCAACGGATCCACGAGTCGAACCGCAGCGGCTTTCCGATGGTCCTCGACCGGCGGACCCCGAGCACGCCCAGCCGCGTCAAGGCGGTGGTCGACCCCATCATGGACGAGCTCTCCAAACTCGAGTCCTCGGTCCTCGGACTGCGTCGTCCCGAGCGGCGCAGGACCGACCGACCGGCGGTCGTCAAGCGCGCCGAGACGATGGACCTGCTCGACGGTCAACTCCAGACCCTCAAGGCGATGTACTCCGACCGCAAGCAGGATGCGGTCAAGGAAAACTTCTCCTACATCACCTACCGGGTCCTGAACCTCATGTCCAAGAGCTACGGCCCCAACGAACTGGGTGCGACGAGCCTGGCCTCTCCCGAGCGCCTCCTCGACTGGTACATGAGCCGCCACACCACCGCCTAACGCAGTGCGGCATCGCGGTCCAGACCGGGTCCCTCCGGCTCCGGAGCCATCGAGACGTTGCACCCACAAGCAACGCTGCAGCAACAACTTGCGGTCGCTCTTGCCGTGCGACGGCATCCCCTTCCGCAGTGCGGCAATCCGTGCTACCATGGACGGAATGACACAACGATCTCACGGAGGTAGCCGATGACCAAAGAGCACACCACCCGCCATGTCAGCGAAGAGGAGGCGATGGAGGTCGCCGAGGCCTCGCGAGAGAAGGAGTGGCATCGTCCCAGCTTCATGAAGGAGCTCTTCCTGGGCAACTTCCGGCTCGATCTGGTCCATCCCTACGCCGTCGAATCACCGACCCGTCCCGAGTTCCTGGCGTTCGTCGATGCGTTCCAGGAGATTCTGCTCGAGCAGTCCGACCCGGTCGAGATCGACGCCACCGGCGAGTATCCGCCGCAGTTGATCGAGTCGTTCCGCAAACTGGGCGTCTTCGGCATGAAGATCCCGGTCGAGTACGGTGGACTGGGCTTCTCGCAGGCCGAATACCAGACCATCATGGAGCTGATCTCGACCTGGGACGGCAACCTGAGTGCCCTGATCTCGGCCCACCAGTCGATCGGCGTACCTCAGCCCTTGAAACTGTTCGGTAGCAAAGAGCTGAAGGAGAAGTACCTTCCGCGCTGCGCCCAGGGCGAGATCTCTGCCTTCGCTCTGACCGAGAACGACGTCGGCTCGGATCCCGCTCGGCTCTCCACCACCGCGGTCCTCTCCGAGGATGGCCAGTACTGGGTCCTCAACGGCACCAAACTCTGGTGTACCAACGGTACCCTGGCCGATCTGCTCGTGGTCATGGCCCGCAACCCGGAGAACAATCGGATCTCAGCTTTCGTGGTCGAGACCGCCTGGGAAGGTGTGAAGATCGAGCACCGCTGCCACTTCATGGGTCTCAAGGCGCTGGCCAACGCCGTCATCAGTTTCACCGACGTCAAGGTGCCAGTGGGCAACCTGATCGGCAAGGAAGGGCGCGGGCTCAAGATCGCCCTCACCACCCTCAACGACGGACGGCTGTCGATTCCCAACGGATCGGTCGGAGCGATGAAGGTCTGCCTCAAGATCTGTCGCGAGTGGTCGTCGGAGCGGGTCCAGTGGGGCAAGCCGGTGGGATACCACGAGGCGATCACCCACAAGATCGCCGACATGGCGGCCACCACCTTCGCCATGGAGTCGATCGCCAAGCTGACCACGTGGATGGCGGACGAAGGGAACTTCGACATCCGTCTCGAGGCGGCCGCCGCCAAAGAGTGGAACACGGAACGGGCCTGGGAGATCATCGACGACACGATGCAGATCCGAGGCGGCCGGGGCTACGAGACCGAGCGTTCGTTGGCCGCTCGCGGCGAAGAGCCGATCGGAGTCGAGCGGATCATGCGCGACTACCGGATCAACCGGATCTTCGAAGGCTCGAGTGAGATCATGCACCTGTTCATGGCCCGCGAGGCCGTGGACAAACACCTCGAGGTGGCCGGCGATCTGATCGACCCCAAGAAGAACGCCACCGAGAAGACCGCCGCCCTGCTGCAGAGCGCGGCCTTCTACGGCACCTGGTACCCGACCCGCTGGTTGGGCTGGGGGCAGTGGCCGCGCTACTCCGAGTTCGGACGCCTCTCTGGTCACCTGCGTTTCGTCGAGCGCAGCTCTCGACGGCTCGCGCGCCAGGTGTTCCACGGCATGATGGCCCACCAGGCCCGACTTCAGAACAAGCAGGCGTTCCTGTTCCGGCTGGTCGATATCGCCAACAACCTCTTCGCCATGGCAGCCTCGGTCTCCCGAGCCCAGGCCATGAAGCAACAGCGGCTCCCAGAAGCTGCCAGCGCCGAACGGTTGGCCGACCTCTTCTGCTGCAACGCTCGGCGCAAGGTCCGCGACCTCTTCCGCGACCTGTGGCGCAACGACGACTCCTTCAAGTACAGCGTCGGCCGCGGTGTGCTCGACAAGCAGTACCTGTGGCTGGAGGAGCTCCTCGAAGGGCTGCACGGTGAGAAGGCTCAGACCGTCGGCCCCCGGCGTCTAGAAGCCAAGGAAGAGCCGGCCCTGGCGGGCTGAACCCGGCGGGCCACCGTCGCCAGGCGGTGGCCCACCCCAGCACTCTGCTCCGGGTGAGCTGCTCGGGTCGCTCCGCTCGGTAGCGATGGTCGACTAGACTAGCGCCGTGAAGAGCCATCGTCTCCCCCAGATCGGAGCCGGCGTCTTGCGAGCCATCGGGGGCGGCAGGTTCCTCGTGGCGCTCGCGGTCGTCGCTGTTCTGGCCCTCGGTGCGCCGGTTGCGGCGCAGCCGCAGACCGTCCGCCTCGAGCCCGAACGCACCGAGATCGCCTTCACGCTCGGCGCGACCGGTCATACGGTGGAGGGCACCATGCGACTCACGTCCGGTGCGCTCTCCTTCGACCTCGCCACCGGCGAGGCGTCCGGGGAGCTGCTGCTGGACGCGCGCCGCACCGAAACCGCGAACCGAAAGCGGGACCGCAAGATGCACGAGACGGTCCTCCTCACCGCGGACCACCCCGAGATCCGCTTCGAGGCGCGGGGTATTCGGGGACGCCTCCCCGAGGCAGACTCGAGCACCAGCGAGGTGCAGGTCGACGGCGACATCGTCCTCCTGGGTCGCTCGCACCCCGTAACGCTCACCGCGGCGGTGCAGCGCGACGGCACTGACCTCGTTCTCGACTGCTCCTTTGTCGTTCCCTACGTGGCCTGGGGACTCCGCGATCCGAGCGCCTTCGTTCTCCGCGTCGCGAAAGAGGTCGAAGTCCGGGTTCGCGCTCGCGCGACTCTCGATCCCGCGCTCGACTGACGAGTCGTCCGCGTCGGCAACTCAGGGGTCCGGTCGCCAGAAGGTCCAGGTCGGATTGCTGTTCCCGAGTTCGCCTCGTCCCACGATCCGGTAGCCGAAGTACTCGTAGAAGGCCACGTTGCCTTCGACCTCGGTGGTCAGACTGACCCCCTCCGAACCGGCGTCGGCCGCCGAGATCTCGTGCACCCAGCGCAGCATCGCGCCTCCCAGGCCCGCACCCTGGCTGGATCTCCGAACCCCGATCATCCCGAGATGGTAGTGGGGCTCGCGGGGAGCGAGCGGCTCGCAGGCTCGGCCGTAGGACGCGTACCGTTCCTGGGCGTCGGCCCCGAGGACCGGCCACAGTCGGTCGCGGTGCTCCAGCAGGGCGGCAGGAGCTTCGCCAGGGGAGGGGCGGTTGAGATTGGCGGCGGCGAGCAGTTCGCCGTCCGGGGAGCGCAACCCGAGCACCAGATCGCCTCGGTAGAAGCGCGCCATGGTGAAGTAGTCGACCAGCCGTCGAAGGCGGGAGGCGTACTCTTCTCCCACGTCCCCGATCACGTAGGTCATCACCGGGTAGTCGAAGAACGCTTCCGTCAAGACGTCGACCGCTTCCGACCTCCCCTCCTCCGTCAGTACCACTCGCTCGACCATCGGCCTGCCTCCCGTCGTGACTTCGTGCTCGATCCTACGTCCACAGACCGGTCGAGCCGTACCGCTCGCCCGTGTCGCTGAAGACGGTTACGAGTGTAGCGGGCCGCCAGCCCGCGGCGAAGCGCAACGACGCCACCAGATTCGCTCCCGAGGATGGCCCCACCAGCAACCCCTGGCGTGCGAGCCAGTGACAGGCCGCGACCGCCTCCTCCATGGTGACCTCCGACCGCTCCTCGATGAGTGAGAGATCGAGAATCTCTGGCACCAGGTCTCCCTCGTGGCCCAACGGCTTCAGGCCCTCGATGCCGGGGAAGATCTCGGGAACCACGACCCCGATCCTCAGTTCGGGATTCTCGCGGCGGAGCCTGCGACCGAGCCCGGTGAGGGTGCCCCCGGTGCCGATGCCGCACACCAGCGCCTCGGCGGGAGCCCCCAGCTGGCGCACCTGTTCGACGACCTCTTGCCCGGTCGTCTCGTAGTGCGCCTGCCAGTTGTCGGCATTGCTGTACTGGTCGGCGTACCAGAACCGATCGGGCGATTCGGCCGCCAACCGGCGCGCGGTGTAGATCGCCTCGTCGTAGCCCAGAAGCGGGTCCGTCAGGACGAGTTCCGCACCGTGGGCTCGCATCCGTTCGAGACGCTCCCGCGAGGCGTTGGCGGGGACCACCAGGGTGACGGGTACCCCGAGCCGAGCCCCGACCATCGAGTAAGCGATCCCCGCGTTGCCCGACGAGGAGTCGAGCAGCCGGCGCCCGCCCGCGAGATCGCCTCGCTCCAGCGCCCGCGACACGATCCGCCCCACCGGGCGGTCTTTGATCGAACCGCCCACCTGCACCGATTCCAACTTGGCCAGGATCCGAGTCTCGGATGGACAGTCCGGATGGTCGATCTCGACCAACGGGGTCGACAGACTCGACCACCCGAACCGTCCCTTCCGACCTCTCGAGTCAGCTGCCGGTAGCGCAGACGAACGCGACATCGTTCAGTTCCACAGTCTCGGCATCCTCGCCACACCAGGCGCACTCGGGATCACGACTCGACTCGAAGCGCCTGAGCTCGGCCGTCAGGGCGTCGTAGTGGAGCAGCCGCCCCACCAACGGCTCCCCAATGCCGAGGAGCAGCTTGAGGGTCTCGACGGCCTGCAGGAGTCCGACCACGCCAGGCAGGACTCCGAGGACGCCCGCCTCGGCGCAGCTCGGGGCCAGTTCGGGCGGCGGCGGCTCGGGGTACAGGCAGCGATAGCAGGGTCCCGGCTCGCCGTCTGTACGTCCCGGCCAGAAGACACTGACCTGCCCCTCGAACCGAAACACCGACCCGTGCACGTTCGGGATTCCCAGGCGCACACAGGCGTCGTTGACCAGGTACCGAGTCGCGAAGTTGTCGGTGCCATCGAGTACGACATCGAAACCCGCGAAGATCTCGAGCGCGTTGGCCGCGGTCAAACGCTCGGGCCAGACTCGCACCTCGAGGGTCGGATTCAAGGCCAACAGGTGGTCTCGTGCCGACTCCACCTTCGGGGTCCCGACGCGGTCGTCGGCATGGAGAATCTGCCGTTGCAGGTTGCTCCGGTCGACGACGTCGTCGTCGATGATTCCCAACGTCCCGACCCCCGCCGCCGCCAAGTAGAGAGCGGCCGGCGCCCCCAGCCCTCCCGCGCCGACCAGGAGGACCTTCGCGTCGAGCAGTCGCAGCTGGCCCTCCTCCCCCACCTCGGGGACCGTCAGATGGCGCCCGTACCGCTCTCGCTGTTCGGGGCTCAGCGCTCGGGGCACCTCGAAGGGCAACCCATCCTTCTTCCAGGCCGAGAACCCACCGGCCACCGAGACAACCCGCTCGAAACCCAGGCGCCGCAGGTCATCGGCGGCAAAGAGCGAACGCGTGCCCCCCGCACACAGCGCGAGGATCTCGCGATCGGGCTCGGAAGCGAACTCCTCGATGCGGATCTCCAGAAAACCGCGCGGGATCTTTACCGCCTGGGCTGGGCTCCCCTGTGCCACCTCGTCCGGTTCGCGCACGTCGACCAGGAGGGCCCCGGCGGCCAGGCGGGATGCCACCTCCGCCGGAGCGATCTCCTCGATCTCGGACCGCAGTGCCGCCAAACGCCGGCGGCGGGCCTGCGAACCGCCGGCCACGGCCGGCAGGACCGAGAGCGTGCTCCCCTCGGCCAGGGCGGTATCGAGCCCCTGGAGTCGACGAATATCGGTTTCGCCCACGAAGACGTTGACAAAACCGCGGAGTTCACCCTCCGGCGTCAGGACCCGTCCCCGAATCCCCTCGTGCCGCGACTCGAGAGCGGTCAGTGCCTCACGCACCGTGCTGCCTTCGACCCGGGGTTGGCTCTCTCCCCCGGTCAGCGGCCGTAGAGGCGTGGGTATGCGAATGGTGATCGAGCTCATGTCGTCTCCTTTTCGATCTCCGAGAACCGTCGTCCGTCGAAGACCCAGGCTCGCGGTTCTCCGGCCGTGGCCGTGGTGCCTGTGGACCGCGTCGGTACGATGACGTAGACGAAGCCCTCCCAGGCGAAGTGCCGATCGGTCGCCGAAGGCACCGCCGGGTGGTCCGGATGCGTATGCCACACCCCGATGATGTCGAGGCCCGCTCGGGCCGCGATCCGATCGGCCTCCAGGTAGTGCGCCGGATCGAGTTCGAAACGATCCTCCCGCCGATCCTCGACCAGGTTCCGTCCCTGGGTCAGTGCCTCGACCCGCCAGCTGCCACCGTAGTGGCGGCCCAACAGGAGACCGCAGACCTCGTGGGGATACCCCTCGGCCGACCGCGACGCCAGGTCGTCGGCCAGATCCTGGGGAATGCGGAGTCGATCCTCGGCCACGACGTTGGCCAGGCGCGTGTCGATGGCAGCCGGTAGCAGAGCGATCATGAATCTGTCCCCGGGCCGGACGCGACTCCCGACGCTTCCTCTCCGCCGCCCAGAGAGCGGGTGTGGAGGTAGAAGGTGTGCACCCGATCCGAAGTCCCACGGCGGGACGCCACGTCCTCCAGGGTCTTGGGCGGCGGAACCACGACCTCGGCCCCGGGTTGCCAGTCGACAGGCAGCGCGACACTCTGCTCGGTGGCGAGCTGCAAGGCGTCGACCAGACGCAACACCTCGTCGACGTTGCGGCCCACGTTCAGCGGGTAGTAAATGATGGCCCGCACGGTCCGGGCGGGATCGACGACGAACAGGGCTCGCACCGTCGCCGTCTCGCTCTCACCGGGATGGAGCAGACCCCAACGACGGGCCACCGCCTGATCGAGGTCCGCGACCAAGGGGTAGTCGACTTCGACTCCCAGGCTCTCACGGATGTTCTCGACCCAGGCCAGGTGGGCGTGTACGCTGTCGATCGAGAGTCCGATCAACCGCACCTGCCGCTGGCTGAACTCCTCCTGACGTCGGGCGAAGGCCGCCAATTCGGTGGTGCAGACCGGCGTGAAGTCCGCCGGATGGGAAAAGAGCACGACCCAGTCCTGGCCCTGCCAGTCGCTGAACGTCAAGGGTCCGTGGGTGGTTTGGGCGGTGAAGTCGGGAGCGGTATCGCCGATCCTGGGCAGACGGTTCGCCGCGGTTTCGAGGGTTGTTTGGCTCATGGTCGTTGTTCCTTTCTTGGGTGCCACGGGCACCCGGTATTGATTGAGAATGGGCGCCAACAGCGCCCGGGTTGGGTTCTTGTCGCCACGCCGAAGCACCCGCGAAGGGCCCTCCGGGCGCAGACGCCAATAGAAGCTCCCTAGTGATTCGTCGTTTCGGCGGGCCGCACGCGACCGGTTCCAGGCCTGGATCAACGGTCGCAACACAGAGACGATCTCTCCACGCGGCACCTTCTCCTCGTACAGTTCCGCCAGCCGATCGCCCGCCAGGCCTCCGCCGACGTAGAGGTCATAGTGGCCCGGCGAGCGCCCCACCAGTCCGATGTCGGCCGAGTACGGTCGTGCACAACCGTTGGGGCAGCCGGTCATCCGGACCGCCAGAGGGACCTTCGAAAGTCCCTCGTCCGCCAAGAGTCCGTCCAGCGCGGCGGCGACCTCCGGCAAGACCCTCTCGGCGTCGGTGAGAGCCAACCCACAGGTCGGCAGCGCCGGACAGGCGATGGCGAACCGTTGCAGCCTCGAGAGCTCATTCGGATCCGGAACTCCGTACGGCTGCAGCCGGCGCTGGACTTCTGCCAGTTCCGCTTCCTCCAGGTCGGCCGCGAGCAGGTTCTGCGTCGGGGTGACGATCCAGCGCGGAGCGATCTCCCGCGCGATCTCGGCCAGGGCGGCTCGCAGTCCCCGCGGTCCGTCGAGCAGGCGACCGTTGGGGACCGAGAGTCCCAAAAAGTACCTCCCGTCTCCCTGCTCCCGGACCCCTAGAAGTTCCTGAGGCCCGAAGGAACCCGGGGCTATCCAGGTTCCCAGAGACCGCTCCAGCCGCTCCTCGACGGCGTCGCGGAAGCGGTCCGTCCCCCACTCCTCGAGCAGGTACTTCAGGCGCGCGTGGCGGCGATCGGACCGATCGCCCGCGTCGCGAAACACCTCGGCCACTGCCGCCACCACGTCGGCCGCCGAGGCCAACGGTACCCAACCCAGTGGGGTGGCGAGTCGGGCGAAGGTGTCGGCCCGGCGGTGGGTAAGGCCGAGGCCACCTCCGACCACGATCGAAACGCCCCGTTCGCCGCCCGGGCCGTCGACCACGACCAGCCCCACGTCGTGGGTGAAGACGTCGATCTCGTTCTCCCCCGCCACCGTGACTCCGACCTTGAACTTGCGCGGCAGATAGGTCGACCCGTACAGCGGTTCGTGCTCCGTCTCGGCGTCGAGTTCAGGCGTGCGTACACCCTCGATCCAGATCTCGCGGTAGGAGCCCGTCCGCAGTTCCAGTCGGGCTGCGATCGCCGTCGCCACCTCCCAGGCAGCGCGGTGCACCTCGTCCGCGATCGGGGCGGGCGTCACCATGACGTTGCGGCCGACGTCGCCGCAGGCGCCGAGGGTCGTGAGAAAGGCCTGGTCGAGTTCCCGCAGCAGCGGCGCCAACTCTCCCTGGGCCAGACCATGGAACTGCACGGCCTGGCGGCTGGTCAGACGCAACCCGCGGCCACGACCTAGCCTCCGTTCAGCCGCATCGATCGCCAACCACTGGGCCGACGACAGCCGCCCCCCTGGTAGACGCAGCCGCGCCATGAACTCGTACTCCTTGTCGAGCCCGGCCTTGCGGCGGGTGACGCGCTGGTCGCGATCATCCTGTTGGTAGACGCCGTGGAACTTGAGGACCTGGATGTCCTCCGGGCCGAAGCCCTCGTCCGGCCCCGCCAGGGTTTCCGAGAGTGACCCTCGCAGCAGTCGGCTGCCCTCCTTGGCTCGTTCGACCTTCGATGGATTCTTCATGAGACACTCCTCTGCCGGCTCTGCCAGCGATGACGGGTGGCGTGGAACGCCGGAAGCAACGGGACTCTCGTGGCGGGACTCGACAAGACGTTCACCACCTCCCCGACGACCAGCACCGCCGGCGGTTGGATCTCGGCGTGCCGAGCCGCAATGGCCAGTTCGCCGAGGGTGGTGCGAAGGACTCTCTGATCGGGCCAGGTGGCCCGCTCGACGAGCGCTGCCGGCGTGTCCGGCGACCGCCCACCAGAGATCAGTTGCTGCTCGATCGCCGCCAGCGATCCCACGCCCATCAAAACCACCAGCGTCTCCTCCTCGGCCGCTTCGGACCCAGGACTGGCCGCCTGGCAACGATGCCCGGTGGCCACGGTCAGACGAGCACTCACCCCGCGATGGGTCACCGGGATTCCCGCCGCCGCCGGCGCCGCCAGGGCCGAAGACACTCCGGGGATCCAACGGGCGGCGACTCCGGAGGTCTGCAAGGCCTCGAGTTCCTCGCCTCCACGTCCGAAGAGGAAGGGATCCCCCCCTTTGAGTCGCACGACGCGCCGCCCGCGGCGCGCCTCCCGCACCAGAATGCGGTGGATCTCCTCCTGGCGCGTCGAGGGCCCGGCAGGGCGCTTCCCCACGTCGATGCGACGACAATCGTCCTCGACCCAGGCCAGCAGCTCTTTCGGTACCAGTCGGTCGTGCACCACGACCTCGGCCGCTTGCAGGGCCTCGCGACCGGCGACGGTGAGCAGGCCAGGATGCCCCGGACCTGCACCGACCAGAACCACCTCGCCCGGACGCGGCGGACCGAGGTCCAATCCGTGCGACCGAACGGGCTCGAGCCCTGCAGTCCATGGAGGCCTAGGCATCGGCCTGTACCCCCAGGATTCCGTGCGCCACTTGCTCGGCGGCGGGAAGGTCTCCCCGCCGCAACGCCGTCCAGACCTCGGAGTCGACCAGCCGGTACCAACGTCGACGACGCTCGGAGAAGTCCGGAACCGCGGCCGCCAGGGGGCGCCGCAGACGGCGAGCAAGACTGAGAAAGTGGGCGTACTCGGCGCCGAGTTGGGTGCTCAGATACTGGCGCAGCCGCACCGCGAGCGCCGGCGCCGCACCGCTGGTCGAGATCGCCACCACCAGGTCTCCCCGACGCACGATCGCCGGCGCGATGAAACTCGAGTTCGGAACATCGTCCTGCACGTTGCAGAACCGATGGTGGTCCTCCGCCGCCGCAAAGACCTCGGCCTGGCCCTCGGGGGTCGACCGCTCGGCCAACACCAGCGCGACGCGACGTAGATCCTCGTCGCGAGGCGGCCGCCGCACCACCTCGATGCGGCCCGCCGACGCCAGCTCCTCGAGTTCGGCGCTCGGTGGCTGTTCGGCAAAGAGCACCACCGACGCCCCCGCTGCGAGGAGGCCCTCGATCTTCTCGAGCGCCACCGCTCCGTGCCCGACGACGGCGACCCGACGCCCCGTGAGGTCGAGTAGAACCGGGTAGTAGCTCACGGACTCACCTCCGTTCGCGAGTTGGATACAGTCTGGTGGTCGAAGTGGAGGCCGCACTCGCGGTGCTCGCTCCCTTCCCACCACCACCGAGTCGAACGAGCGTCTTCGGCCGGCCGCAGGGGGCGGCTGCAGGGTGCGCACCCGATCGAGTGGTACCCCTTCTCGTACAGCGGATGGGTTGGCACCTGGTGACGCCGCAGATAGGTCCAGACCTGGCTCAGGCTCCAGTCGACGAAGGGACTGATCCGCACCAGCCGTCCCGAGGGGTCGTTGCGACGATCGAGCTCTACGGCGTGGATCTCGCTTCGAGTGTCGCTCTGCGAGCGCCGCAGGCCGGAGATCCAGGCCGCGAACCGCGTGACGGCGCCACCGAACGGCTCCACCTTGCGCACTCGGCAGCACTCCCGCCGCAGTTCCGGTGCGACGCGAAACAGGTTCGGACCGTCGCGACGCACCATCTCGGCCACCGCGGCCGGATCCGGAAGGACCGGCTCGATCTGGATCCCGTAGTGCCGTGACACACGGTCCCAATGCTCGTAGGTCTCCGGGGGCAGTCGACCGGTGTCCAGTGTGAGCACCGGAATCGGCAGACCGAGACGGCAGATCAGGTCGATGACCACCATGCCGTCGGCCTGGAACGAGGTGAACAGGGCCAGCCTAGCCCCCCACCGTTGATAGGCCCACTCCAGGATCCGCTCGGGGGAGGCCCCCTCCGTTTCTCGTCTCCAGTGGGCTACCCGAGTTTCGGGATCGATCCCGCCGTCATCTTGCTTCTGCATCGTTGCTTCCTCACTGTTGGTTCGTCGACCTCTGGGTCGAGGACCGAACCGGCCAGGGAAGCAAGATGCAGATACCAAAAAGGACCCCGCTCCGGCCTGGCCGGTGGGGGTCCTCGTCGATTACCGCGCTCTGGTTAGCTCTCGGTTACGCTGCTGCACCTCCACACCGCCGGTGGCAAATGGCCATACAGGTACAGGCGCAGGCAACGGCTGCGGCGGTCGTGGTACGGAAGTGGATTGGAGCGGCGTTCATGTTGCGGGGCACTCTACAGAGCGCTTCGGTTGGCTGTCAACCCCGGAATCACCACCCAGCTCGTGGGAAACCTCCTCACGGCGTCCAGGCCGTAGTGTCGCCGGACTCGAAGCCGTCCACGAAGAGCACTCCGGCCTCCCAGGCTCCAAGGTCTGGGGTACCGATCCTCACAGCACCGAGAATGTCCTCGGTGGCCGACGTCGCGACGTCGCCAGCATCGAGTGCCAGACTGCCAGGACCGAGTCGTCCGAAGTCCCCTACCAGGCGCAGAAAGACCTGGCGAATCGTGTCCGATCCGTCGGCGAACTGCCCCGGCGCGGGCTGGGGGACCCAGCGTGGCAGAACGATCCCCTGCAGCAGCGCCAGTTCAGGGTTGCCCACCACCCGGTTGACGTCATCCGTGTAGTTGATCAGTTCGCCGGCGTCGTCGGGAATCGCCGTGCCTCCGTTCCAGTAGAGGTTGTGATCGAGATCCCAGTCGGCGGTGTCTCCGGGCGAGGTATCCGAGAAATCGTTGGAGCCTCCGCCGTTGGCGCCCATCGAGCCCGTGGGATCGCTCCAGATGTTGTTGTAGAAGGCGATCTCGTCGTTGATCGGATTGCTTCCCTCGCGAACCAGGCGCATGGCGAACGCCAGTGCCGGAAGGTCCCCCACCACGGTGTTGTTCCGGAAGGTGATGTCCCGCCCGCCCTTGACGCCGAACGCCGAACGCATCACGTGGACCGAGTTGCCGAGCATCAGGTTGTTCTCGACCAGGATCTCCCGGGCTTCGTAGATCGGGTGACCATCCTCGCCCAGCAGCAGGAAGTTCGACCCGCTGTTGCCCTGCCAGTTGAGAAACACGTTGCGACGGACGGTGACGTTGCGACTCCCGAGATAGAGGTCGGAGCCCTGGTTCGAGTCCTTGATCACGATGAAGCTGCTGGTGGAGTTGTCGTTGACGCGGCCGCTGCCTTCGAAGTCGTTGAAGAACACGTTGTCCTGGACCACTACGTCCTCGACGCTGTTGAGGTCGATGTGCTCGTCCGAGCCGGTCTGGTTGTAGAACAGGTTCCCCTCGACCAGGATGTCGTGGGTGGAGTTGTTGATCTTCAGGATGTCGTTGTCGTAGCTGTCGTGGAGCACGTTGTCCCGCAGCGTGATGTGGTGCACGCTGCCGTTGCCACCGCCGTCGATATGCACCACCAGGGGTGAAGCCCCGGGACCGTCGTGGGCGACGTCGAACCCCTCGAGGGTGATCCCCTCGCAGCCGGCTCCGTCCTGGTAGGCGGTGATCACGCGATCGTCGTTGCGGAGCTGGGCCCCGTACGGGACCGCCGAACGTACGGTTACGCCGATCGGAAAGGTGCCGCGGATCCTCACGCGTCCGAAGTACAGCCCCGGTTCGACCAGAACCAGACTGTCGTCCGGAACCGCGTCGAGGGCGCCCGTGATCGTCGCCCAGGGGTTTCCGACCGAACCGTCGCCAGTATCGTCATCCCCATCGGTGGCGACGTAGTAGGTCCCTCCACCGCCGCCTACCACCGGTCCGCCGGTGACCATCAAACCGACCACCACCAGCCAACCTCCGAGCGTTCGAGCCTTCATGGCGGGAATCCTAGGCCCGCGAGCGACGTTCCACAATGAACTGTTGCATAGCGATCTATACTCATTGAATCAACCAACCAAGGAGAAGCGGAACATGGTGCGCAAAACCCTGATTTCATTGGCATTGATCACCCTGGCAGCCACCGCCCTGCACGCCAAGAAGAAACCGGCCCTCGACCCCTCCACCTACCAGGGCCAGGAGGCAACCGTGGGGGGTGAGGCGATTCTGCAGTGGACCCAGGCCCACGCCGACGGCAGCTGGCAGTGGATCGCGATCGGTCGTGTGCTCTACCTCTCCGGCGACATCGAAGCGGCCGAGGAGTACTTCGACCGCGCCACCGCCGACAAGCCGAGTGACGCCGACTGGATGAAGATCGGACGGGTGTACGAGGAAGCCGACCACTGGGAGAAGGCCCGCGAGGCGTTCGACCGTTCGCTGGCCATCGACGGCGAGGACGAAGACAACCTCATCGAAATCGGCTGCTACTACCTCGAGCGTGGCGAGCGCGAGCGGGCGGAGGAGCTGTTCGACCGGAGTTTCCACCTCAAGCCCGAGAGCATTCGCAACGCGATCGAAGCGGCGGGCTGCCTGCTGGGAGTCGCGCCCCTGCCCTGAGTACCAAGTCCCTGGCCGCGGGTGAGGGGTCAGCCGGCGGCCAGTCGGCTCCACTCCCCGCCGGTCAGCGTGCCGAGCTGGTCAGGGGTGATCGAGAACACCGAGCGCGGGGTTCCGGCCGCCGCCCACAGTAGTTCGAAGTTCGCCAGGTCCTCATCGAGCAGGATGCGCAGTGGCTGCGGATGACCACAGGGAGCCACACCGCCGATGGCGAAGCCGGTCGCCTGACGCACGAAGTCCGGGCTAGCCAGCGCCACCGGCTCGCCGACGACCGCGGCGACCGCGGCGTCATCCACCCGGTTGGTCCCCGAGGCGACGACCAGTACCGGATCGTCCGAGTCCTCCCCTCGGAAGACGATGCTCTTCGCGATCTGCGACACGGTACAACCGATGGCTGCCGCCGCTTCCCGTGCGGTGCGCGTCGATGCGGGGAGTTCGACCACTTCGAGGGTCCATCCCCGCGCGTCGAGCGCCGCCTGCACCCGAGCGTTGCTCTTGGATTGCGTCGCCATGCGCCGATCGTATCCCGCCGAAGTCGAGAGATGGGCCGTGGGCCAGTCCGTTGCGTCCTCACGGTTTGTCCTGTACGCTGCACCGGATGCCGAAGCGTTGGCTGGCCAGCCTCACGGTCGTGCTCTGTCTTCTCGCCGCGTGGGCACCCGCGCTCGGCCAGGGCTGCGCCATGACCGATTGCGCCATGGAAGCTGGCGACGCACCTCGACCGGAGCCAGTGGACGCACCACCGACCGCCGAAGCACCATGCCACGAGGCGCTGGAGGCAGAGACCGAACCCAGCGCCACGGGGCCGTCGCCGGCTCGAGCGCAAGCCCATTCCCTCTCCCCGGTCGACTGCTGCATCGGCGGCTCGACGCCGGTCGAGGGCACCGAACCGCAGGCAGCTCCAGCTCCCGCCTCGAGCTCGTCCGTAGCGACGCCCCTGGTCTGTACCTACGAGCTCCCGTCGGGCGACGAGCCGCGAGCGGTCGCATCGCAGGGCACTTCACCCCTTCCCCCCCGAGCGCTCTACACCCGCCATCGAGCCCTGCTGCTCTGATCCTCGAACGGTTGCCCCTTCGCGCCAGCGTGGCGCGGAAGAGACCGTCCCTTCGAGGAGAGCACCATGGACCCTGCCCCCGACCGTACGGGGCGGTGGTGCGGCCTGGGTTTCGTCCTGACGCTGGTCCTGGCCAGCCAGAGCGTCGCCACCACGGCCGCCGCCCCCCCACCCCAAACCGCAGCATCCGAAACCGCAACCGACCCCCCGTCAGGCACTGACCCACACCGCTTTGGCGCACGCACCCTCGCCCTCCTGAAGAGCCTGGAGCCGGCGGTGGGACAGCTCGTGCACGAAGTGTTGGAGCGCAATCCCGATCTCGCCCGCTTGCGGCACCAGACCCGGGCGGCCGCGGCGCGTGCCGACGGCGCGGCGGCACTCCCCGATCCCGAGCTCACCGTCAAGAGCTGGCTCGAACCGCCACAGACTCGCGTCGGGCCCCAGGAGTACTCCCTGGCGCTGCGCCAGCGCCTGCCCTGGCGGGGCGACCGATCTCGCTTCGAGAGGATCGAGCGGCTGGAGGTACGGCGCCTCGAGGCCGCCGCCGAAGTCCTGAGCCTCGATCTCCTGACGACCACTCGCCAGTTGGCCGAGGAGTGGCGATTCCTCGCCGTCGAAGAACGGATCATCGAGAACGAGCGGGAGACGTTGCTGCGCTACGAGCGCGCCGCCCAGGCTCGCTACGCTGCTGGTACCGGGCTCCAACAGGAGATCGTCAGGATCCAGGCCGAGATCACTCGCGTCGACCTGCGTCTGTCGGAACTCCGACTGCGCCGGGCTGAGTGCGAGAGCTCCATCAACCGACTGCGCGACCGCCCCGGCGGCACCCTGGTGGCACTCCCAACCACCTCGACCCCGGACCCGCCCGCTCTCAGCGAAGACTCACTCGCTCTCGACCGACTCTCGCCGTCGATCTCGACGCGACCCCGCGTCGAGGCGGCGCGGCTCGCGGAGCGTTCGGCCGCGCTCCGACAGGAACTCGCCGCGCGCCAGCGTCGTCCGGCACTGGGAGTCGAGCTGTCGTTCACCGCGGTGGGCGATCGCAGGGATGCCGTGGGGAGAGCCACCCCGCCGGCTGGCAACGGCGACGACATCGTCGCTCTCTCGGGTTCCCTGACGTTGCCGGTATGGCGAGACCGCCTTGCGGCCGAACGCCGTGCCACCGAGGAGGCCCGACGGGCCGCCGCCGAGTCCATCCGCCTGGTGCGTTCCGAGATCGCGGCCTCCCTGGCCGAGGTCACCCAGCGCATCCCCCGCCTGAACGAACAGCTCTCCCTGCTCGAGGGGGTCCTCAGCCAGCAAGCCCGCGAGGCCCTTCGCTCGGCCGAAACGGCCTATAGCACCGGGAGACTCAATGCCGTGGATCTGCTCGACGCCGAGGTGGTCCTGCTCGAGGTTCGGATTGCGCTCGAGCGGACGCGTGCCGATCTCGCCCTCGCTTGGATCGAGTTGGAGCGAGCCACGGCGACCCCGGCGGCCAAGCTCACCGCCTCCACGCCGACGACCCCGGACTCGCCAGGAGATCCCTCATGAACGGTTCGAACTCCTCCGTCTCGTTCCTGCAGCTGGCTGCCGCCTTCGCTTGTGGCATCGCGCTGACCCTGTTTCTCCTCAAACCGGGAGCGCCGGGTCGTTCCGCGACCGACCCCCACCCCACCGGCGAAGCGACCGAGGAGCGACAGCTGTGGACTTGCGCCATGCATCCCCACATTCTCGAGGACGACCCCGGGCTCTGTCCGATCTGCAACATGAACCTCACCCCGGTGCAGGGTTCGGATGCCGCACCGGTGGACCGGTCGACACCCCGGGAGGTCGAACTCGCACCACCGCTCGTCCAAGCGATGAACGTGCGCACGACGACGGTGACCCGTCAGGACCTCAGTCACCCCATCCGCACCGTGGGTTCGCTGGACTACGACCAGGAGCGCATGGTGACGGTCACCACCAAGTACTCGGGCTGGATCGAGAAGGTCTACGTCAACTACGTCGGTGAATCGGTTCGTCGTGGTCAACCACTGTTCGAGATCTACTCGCCCGAACTGGTGCAGACCGAGCAGGAACTGCTGTCGGCCCTGCGGTTCGCCGCCGCCATGCAGGACGCCCCCACCGACGCCCGCGAGCGTGCCGAGTCGCTGGTCGAATCGGCCAGAGTCCGCCTCAGCTACTGGGACGTCAGCCCGCAACAGATCGCCGAGTTGGAGGCGACCGGTGAGGTCTTCCGCACTCTGACCGTCGCCGCCCCCCGGGCCGGCCTGGTGATGAAGCGTTTGCCGGGACTGGAGGGCATGGCCGTTCGACCGGGTCTGGAGCTCTTTCACCTCGCCGATCTGTCGAGCCTCTGGCTCTCGGCCGAGCTCTTCGAGGATCAGGTTGCCTGGGTGCAACCCGGCGCCGAAGCCCGCGTCGAGCTCTCCTACTTCCCCGGGGAGAGCTTTCTCGGCACCGTTCGTTTCCTCGAACCGGCACTCTCGGAGACCACCCGCACCGCGCGTGCCCTCATCGAGATCCCGAATCCCGACGGGCGTCTGCGCAAGGGGATGTACGCCACCGTCAGCCTCGATCCGACCCGGGTCGCGGACGCGATCGCGGTGCCGCTGAGCGCGGTACTGAGAACCGGGCGCCGCGACGTCGTGGTGATCGCGCGGGGGGAGGGTCGGTTCGAACCACGCACCGTAGTCCTGGGCCACCAGGCGGGCGAATGGATCGAGATCCGTTCGGGGCTCGCGGCGGGTGAGGAGATCGTGACCTCGGCCCAGTTCCTGATCGACTCCGAGTCGACCCTGCGCGAGGCGGTCGACCGGATGCTCGAACAGCGCCAGTCCGAGGCCCCACCGACTCCGACGACTGGCCGAACGAACCACCAAGCGCACCAGCCAGGATCCTGAAGCGATGCTGGCTCGTCTCATCAAGTTCTCTCTCGACAACCAGGTTCTGATCGTGGCCGCGGTCCTCTTCGCCCTGCTCGGTGGGATCTGGTCGGTCCGTCACACCGTGGTCGATGCCATTCCGGATCTCTCTGACGTCCAGGTCATCATCCAAACCGAGCTGCCCGGGAGCGACCCCCAGCTCATCGAGGACCAGATCACCTATCCGTTGACGTCCAAGATGCTCGCCGTCCCCCACGCCACCGCCGTGCGGGGCTACTCCTACTTCGGCCTCTCCTTAGTCTACGTCCTGTTCGAGGATGGGACCGACCTCTACTGGGCGCGTTCCAGAGTGCTCGAGTCCCTCTCCGGCCTCGCCGCCGAACTACCCGCCGGAGCCACCCCGAGGCTTGGCCCCGATGCCACCGGCGTCGGCTGGGCGTTGCAGTACGTCCTGAACTCCGAACGACACTCCCTCGACGAGCTGCGCAGCCTGCAGGACTGGTACCTGCGCTATCCACTGTCGTCGATCGCCGGGGTCGCCGAGGTGGCTCCCGTGGGCGGCTTCGTACGTCAGTACCAGATCGAGGTCGATCCGGTGCGACTGCGCGCCTACGGTATCGATCTGGCGGAGGTGACCTCTGCCATCCGGCAGTCGAACCGCGACAGCGGCGGGCGGGTCCTGGAACTCTCGGAACGGGAACTCATGGTCCGCGGCAAGGGCCTTCTGCGAGGCCTCGACGACCTCCGCTCGATCGTCCTGACGACGGGGCCGGGGGGCATTCCTTTGCTGCTCTCCGATGTGGCCACGGTCACGACCGGCCCCGAACTGCGACGCGGTCTCGCCGATTGGAACGGGCGGGGGGAAACCGTCGGCGGCATCGTGATCGTGCGCTCCGATGCCGACACGCGCCGCACGATCGCCGAGGTTCGGGACCGTCTCGACGATCTACGACGAGGTCTGCCCGAGGGCGTGACGATTGATATCGCCTACGACCGCACGACGCTGATCGAGCGCTCGATCGAAACCCTGACCGACACCCTGCGCGACGAGCTTTTTGTGGTGTCGCTCATCTGCCTGATCTTTCTGTTGCACTTTCGGTCCGCCCTGGTGGCCGTGCTCTCGATCCCCCTCTCGATCCTGCTGGCGCTCATCGTGCTCCACTATCAAGGGGTAGGAGTCAACATCATGTCGCTGGGCGGCATCGCGATCTCGATCGGGGTCCTGGTGGACGCCGCCATCATCATGGTGGAGAACGTGCACAAGCACTACGAGCTGCACCAGGGCACCCGTTCCCACGGCGAGATCGTCCTCCGGGCCGCCCAGGAGGTGGGTCCGACCCTCTTCTTCACCCTGCTCATCATCACGGTGTCGTTCCTGCCGGTCTTTGCCCTCGAAAACCAGGAGGGTCGCCTCTTCGCTCCCTTGGCCTACACCAAGACCTGGACCATGGCGATGGCCGCCCTGCTCGCGGTCACCGTCGTTCCGGTGTTCATGCACTGGTTCGTCCGAGGCCGTATCTACGGTGAAGAGCGACATCCGGTCTCGCGTCTCCTGCGGGCGCTGTACCGGCCGGTGCTCGCGGCGGCACTCCGTTTTCGCTACCTGGTGATCCTGGGCGTGGTCGCGTTGGTGGCGGCGACGACGGTCCCCCTGCAGCGGATCGGCAGCGAGTTCATGCCCCCCCTCTGGGAAGGCGACGTGCTCTACATGCCCACCACCCTGCCCGGTGTTTCGATCTCGCAGGCCCGCCAGATCGTGCAACAAACCGACCGCATCCTCGCCTCGTTCCCCGAGGTCGAATCGGTCTTCGGCAAGGTGGGCCGGGCCGAAACTGCGACCGATCCGGCTCCACTGTCGATGCTGGAGACCACCATCCGACTGCGGGACCCGGCCGACTGGCGGCCCGGGATGACTCGCGAGAGACTCCTGATGGAATTCGATCGCGCCGTACAACTGCCAGGCCTCACCAACGCCTGGACGATGCCGATCAAGACCCGCCTCGACATGTTGGCCACCGGCGTGCGCACCCCGGTCGGCATCAAGGTGGGTGGTCCGGACCTGGCCGTCCTCGAGGAGATCGCCGGGCAGATCGAAGCGGTGGTGGCGCCTCTCCCCGGCACCCGGTCGGCCTACGCCGAGCGCACGCTCGGTGCGACCTATCTCGACTTCGAGATCGACCGCCCGGCGGCCGCCCGGTTCGGCCTGCGCGTCGACGCCATCCAGGAAGTGATCCGCACCGCCATCGGTGGGCAGAACGTCTCCTGGACGGTGGAGGGCCTCGAGCGCTATCCGATCAACGTGCGTTATCCGCGGGAGCTGCGGGATAGCCCCGAAGCCCTCGGACAGGTCCTGGTCGCCACTCCCGCCGGCGGCCACGTGCCGCTGTCCCAGGTCGGTTCCTTCGTGGTGCGCTCGGGGCCGGCCGGCATCAAGTCGGAGAACGCTCGTCCCACCGCCTGGGTCTCGGTCGACCTCGCCGATGTCGACCTCGGCAGCTGGGTCGCCACCGCCCAACGGGAAGTGCAGCGATCGGTTCCCCTGCCGCCGGGCTACACCATCGAGTGGTCAGGCCAGTTCGAGTCGCTGCAACGGGCGCGAGAGCGCCTCACCCTGATCATCCCGGTCACCCTGTTGTTGATCCTCGTCATCCTCTATCTGCAGACCCGCTCCTGGATCAAGACTGCCATCGTGCTGACCTCGATTCCCTGCTCCCTGGTCGGCTCGATCTGGTTGGTCGACGCGCTCGGTTACAACTGGTCGGTCGCGGTCATCGTAGGGGTGATCGCCCTCGCCGGGCTCGCCGCCGAGAACGGCGTAGTCATGCTGCTCTATCTCGACCTGGCCTACGAACGCCGCCTGACCGCCTCAGGGTCCCTGGGCCCCGCCGACCTCCTGGCGGCCGTCGACGAAGGGGCGGTGCGCCGGATCCGGCCCAAGATGATGACCGTCGCCGCCACCTTCTGTTCGCTGGTACCGATCCTCTGGGCCGACGGCGCGGGCTCCGACGTTCTGCGTCGCATCGCAGCTCCCATGGTCGGGGGCGTCTTCAGCTCCTTCCTGGCCATCCTCGTCCTCTTTCCCGTCCTCTACTTCCTCTGGCGCAGCGCACAGCTTTCGCCCGAACCGGGCAGTGGGGACGGTTCCGATCTCTGACCCACCACCAACTGCCACCAACCCAACCCCATCGAAAGGAACCATCATGACCCACCGGTACGCCCTGCTCCTACTCTCGCTCGTCGCTCTCCTCCTCTTCCCCTCCGGCTCCTTGGCCCAGGACTCGGTCCCGGAACCAGCGGAGTCGGCCGGCATCACCGCCGAAGCCAGCGGCTTCGAACGAATCGTTCTTCACTACGAGCTGATCCGAGTTGCCTTGCTCCACGACACGGTCGAGGGCATCGCGACCGAGGCCAGGGCAATCCGAGCCATCGTCGATGAGCTCGAGACCGACTGGTCCGCCGAGCGTGCCGGGGTGCATCCCGAGGTCGAGGACGATGCGCGCGGACTCCTCCCCAAGGTCGCGGCGGCGGCCGACCTTCTGTCCGAGCCCCACCCGATCGAAGAGACGCGGGACCACTTCTTCGAACTCTCGGTCCCCATGCTGGCGCTACAGAAGGCCGCCGAGGGAGCCACTTCGATCGTGGCGTACTGCCCGATGGCGGACCGCTCCTGGCTCCAACCCGCGGGCACGATCGGCAATCCGTACTTTGGGCAGGAGATGGCCCAGTGCGGTACCGTGCTGGAGGAGTAGCCACCGCGAAACCCCCCTCAACCTCCGTCCCGTGACCAGGGGTGGGAGGTCCCGATGTCGCGGCATCCGACCTCCCCGCCCTGCGTCCGTCGCGTGGTCCCCAACCCGCCCCGTTGGGGACCGTCAGACTCTCATCAGCAGCTCATGAGAACCCCGTGAGGATCTCTGAGCGGCCGGCCCACAGAGTGGCGACATGCCGAAGACGTCGCTACTGCTCGTCGCCAGTCTGGGGCTGTTCGGAGCCGCCACCGGATGGTTCAGCGGCGTCACCCCGGTCGAACCCAGCACCACTCTGGCGGCACCGGACGACGCTCGATCCGCTGATCTAGCCCTGGCCTGGGCCGGTTCGCTCCCCCCGGGTCCTGAGGCACTCGAGCTCACAGAAGGCACGGCCTCGCTGCTACCGGTGCGGATCCACAACCGGGGCCCGGCCGCGGCGCCGGCCAGGGTCCATCGTTTCACCCCGCTCGGTGCCGACGATCCCGTCCTCCTGACCCGACTGGCCCCCGGCGCCACGACCATCGTGGACCTCTCGTTCGTGCCGGCCATCGGCATGCGCGAGATCTGCCTTCGACTCGAAATCGAGCGCACGACCGCGCCCGTCCCCCGGGACCCGAACCCCGACGACAACCTGCTCTGTCGAAGGCTTCGGATCTCGGCACGTCCCACTCCAGAAAGAGGAACCCCATGAATTCATCCCGTCGCTCGACCACCTGGCCCCTACCCCTCCTCGTCCTGTTTCTGATTCCACTTCTCGCCGTGCCCCTCGGCGCCGATCCGGGGGAGGTTCGCTCCCTTGGCGATCACTTCACGGGCGAAGACCACAACCCGGATTCTTCACCCCAGCACTTCACGCCCCTGGGATCCCTCACCCTCTTCGTTGCTTCGGACAAGCAGCACGGCCGCGAGCTCTGGGTCACCGACGGTACGGCCCAAGGTACGAGCCTGGTTAAGGACATTTACCCTGGTCCCCTCGGTAGCAGCCCCACTCACCTCACGCCGTTCGACGGTCGCGTCTACTTCCAGGCCCAGGACAACAGCTCCGGCAAAGAGCTCTGGTCGACCGACGGAACGCCGGAGGGAACCGCGCTGGTGGCCGACCTGAATCCAGGAGCGAACGAGAGCGGGTCTCCCAACTACCTGGCGGCCGCGGGAGACACCCTCTACTTCGCAGCCACCACCCTAGACGAAGGCACGGAACTGTGGAAACTCCCAGCCGGCGGAACCCCCGTCATGGTAGAGGACCTACGACCGGGGCCCGATAGTTCGGCCCCGTTCGGTTTGGTGGCGTGGGGTGGGAGTTGGGTCGCCTTCTCGGCCTACACCCCGGACACGGGACGCGAGTTCGTCATCAGCAACGGCCTGTCGAGAACCGACATTTTCGACCTCGAACCCGGTACCAGCGGCAGCAGCCCCCGGCTACTGGTCGGCGAGGCGGACCGAGTGATCTTCGCCGCCCACACGACGGCCGACGGAAGGGAACTGTACGGGTACTACGGCCTCAACGAGACTCTCTGTCAACTCGCCGACGCCTATCCCGGGTCGACGGGATCCGACCCCAGAGAGGCGGTCCGAATCGGCGGCGATGTCTACTTCACCGGCGAAACCACCACCGGACCCAGGCGTCTTCTCAGGGCGGCATCGAATTGCAGTGGCGCCTTCCACGTCGTCCACGACGGCGACTCGGCCGGACTCACCTCCTACTCCGGTTCGATCCTCTTCGAGGTCGACGGTGATCTTTGGAACACCACCGGTAGCGGCGCCGCCACGACCGCGAGTCAGCTCGCCACACCAGGGATCGTGGGCTACTACAACGGAAGCGGGAACGTCTTCTTCGTGCCCTGGAACGGCCTGCTCTGGTTCCAGGCCGACGGCGGAGTCTGGTCTACGGACGGCACCAGCGGGGGAACCGACTGGGAGTACGGCTGCGTGGGTTGCCCGGGTACCATCGACTGGCTTCAGGCGGGAGCCGACGCCCTCTACGCCTCGATCGATAACGAATTCGTCGGGCGGGAGCCCTATCGAGCCCCCATCGCCCACTTCTCGCTGCTCAAGGACATCGGTCGTGACATCGGCAACTCGGTACCGAGCGAGTTCACCACCTTGGGGAGTCACGTGCTGTTCCCCGCCTACACCGATGACGAAGGGCGCGAACTGCTCGCCTGGGACGGTGGGAGCGGTCCGGCCGAACTCGTCGAGGACCTGGAACCCGGAGACGACGATGCCAACCCGCAGCGCCTGATGGTGGCGGGTTCCAAGCTCTACTACTCCGCTTCCGCTCCCACAGTCGGCTTCGAACTCCGCTTTCTGGAGGATCCTTCCCTCGGCAGCACGATGGTCGCTGACCTCGGTGGGGGTGTGGCCCTCGGGAGTCTGGGCGATCAGCTGCTCTTCTATGCGGACGACGCCGACGGCGTCTACCAACTCTGGGAAACGACTGGCCTCGGCGCGACCCAACTATCGAGCTTCCCCGACGGGCCGTCGACCGGTATCTACCAGGCCGACCACGCGATCGCCGCCGGAGGGCAGCTCTACTACACCGCCGACGACGGCGTGCACGGAGACGAACTATGGACCACCGACGGAATCTCGACCGACCTCGTCGTCGACCTCGAACCGGGCCCGGCCCCAGGCCTGTGGCCCTATCGGAGCGCGCACGCCGGGTTGCTCTACTTCGCGGGTAGCGACGGAACCCAGGACGGTCTCTGGAGGACCGACGGCACGATCCAGAACACGGTGCTGGCCGCCGCAATGCCGGGCATTCCCACCATGTCGATCGGGCCCAACCTGATCTTCTGGGGCTACACCGAGGCCACCGGTTACGAGCCCTGGATCACCGACGGGACGTTCGGGAACGAGAGCCAACTGGTCGAGGTCAACCCCGGGGTCCAGCACGGCCTCTACATCTACGGCTTGGACAATTGGACCGTCAGCGACGGCAAGGGCTACTTCCAGGCCAACAACGCCGCCACCGGGGTAGAACTCTGGGTCACCGACGGCACACCGAGTGGCACCTCGCTCCTCCGCGACATCGCTCCCGGACCACTCTCGTCGGAACCCTGGTACATCACCCCACTACCCAACGGCGACGTGGTCTTTACCGCCTGGTCACCCGGCCACGGCTACGAACTCTGGCGCTCGAACGGAACCACCAGCGGAACCTACCGGGTCACGGACCTGGCGCCAGGCCCCGATTCCTCCTTCCCCAGCGAGCCTGAAGTCTTCGGAAACTGGGTGGTGTTCAGCGCCTGGTCGGGCGTCGCCGGCCGGGAGCCGTGGGCCTACGACTGGAGCGGCGATCCGTTCCTGTTTGGGGATGGGTTTGAGACAGGAGATACCAGTGCCTGGTGAGGGC
>JAUIDB010000042.1 GCA_030429235.1 Thermoanaerobaculia bacterium
TGCGCCATCGAGTATCAGCCGGAAACCGAACTCCTCCTGAAGCCGCAACGCCGTCATGATGTCCTGGTGGCGATTCACCGTCACCAAGAGTGGCAGCTCGCCATCCAACACCGCGGCCAGGGTCTCAAGTTTGAGATCACGTGAGGGCGGCTCGGGAGCGTCGTCCCCCTTGCCGTCTCGAGCCGCGGCGACCTTCTTGCGATACGCCTCTGCTCCCAGGAGTTCTGCTCGCAACAGCGCGACCGCCTTGGATCGGTTGCCGGGCGACTTTCCGCCGCTCTCGGTCGCCCACTCGCCCAGCGTGGCAGCCAGCATGGCCCGAGGTGCGATAAGCGCCTCGTCCACAGTGTCTCCCCGCGTCTTGACCAGCATCGTCTGGCCTGAGATCACCTTACCGGGACCGTGCCCGGTATGCAGCGTGGTGATCCCGAAATCGCGCAGCCAGGTGACGAGGGGCGCCCGAGCGTCGTAGGCATCGATGGCCCGCAGTTCGGGCTGGATCGAGGCGGACTCCTCGAGTTGGTCCTGGTCCTGATCCTGGTTCAAGTACCCGGCCAGACCCACCACGCTATGGGCATCGATGAGGCCCGGTACCACCACCGCGCCTTCGACGACCCGAACGCCATCGGGAATCGAGACCTCGGCCGCGGGGCCCACCGCCCGGATCACTCCCTCTTCGATCAGCACGACCCCGTCCTCGATCGCGGGACCGGAGACCGGGTAGAGCGTTTGTCCCCGCACCGCGACCGTTTGAGCACTCAGCGGAAACGAACTCAGGACGAGTCCGAGGACGACGAAGACAGCGGTTCCGAAACGTCGATCGATCATCGGCCCTCCTCCAGGTCGAAGCATGAGATGTGGGCGTGCCGCGGGTTCCCGGCGCCGTACCCACCAACTGCCATCAGCCGGTCTTCCGGATCCTCCAGATCGAAGACCTTGGCGCCCTCGATCCAGGTCTGCTCGACCTTGGTGTAGACCGAGAACGGATCCCCCGAGAGAACGATGAAGTCCGCGTCCTTGCCCTCCGAGAGGGTTCCGATCCGGTCGTCGAGGTCGAGCATCTCGGCGCCGGCCAGGGTCATCGCTCGCAGGGCCCGGTCCCGATCCATCCCCGCCCGCACCGCGAGGGCACCCGAACGCAGAAACAACCTCGAGTCGGTGATCCAGTCGTCGGTATGGAACCCGACGTTGACCCCGGCTTCGTCGAGCACCCGCCCGGTCTCCAGGATCAGGTCACGCGCCTCGAGCTTGCCTCCGGGGCTGTCGATGACGATGACCGAAGCAGGTACGCCAGCGGCCGCGATCTCGTCGGCCACCTTCCACCCTTCGGAAACGTGCTGCAGCACGACCCGGAACCCAAACTCCTTCTGCAACCGGAGCACCGTGAGGATGTCATCGTGGCGGTGCGTGTGGTGGTGGACCACTCGCCGTCCCGAGAGCACCTCGAGCATCGCCTCCATCGCCAAATCGCGCTCTGGCATCTCGTCGGGATTCCCCGCCGCCGCCTCGACCTTCTTCTGGTACTCGAGGGCCTTCAGATAGTGCGCTCGGACCAGGGCTGCCGACTTGCCCCGGGTGCCCGGGAAGGGCGGATCGCGGCGCGAGTTCGTTCCGTTCGCCATCTTCATGCCGCCGGCGATCCAGCCGTCCTCGGCCACGATCGTCAGGTCGTCGATGGTGTTGCCGTCCCGCAGCTTCAAGTAGATCGTCTGACCCGACATCAGGTGCCCCGAACCGGGCATCACATTGATCGTCGTGAGACCTCCCGCCCGGGCCCGATCGAGACCAGACGAACGGACATTGAAGGAATCGTAGATCCGCGCTTCGGGCTGGATCGGTGCCGAACCGTCGGCCGCTCCGCCGCCACCGATGTGGGAGTGGGTGTCGACCAAGCCCGGCATGATCACCTTGCCCGACACGTCGACCACTTCGGCCTCGACCGGAATCTCGACCTCGTCCCGCGTCCCGACCTGCGCGATCTGACCGTCAGAGACCAGCAGCACCCCGTCGGCGATGGCCGGACCCTCGATGGTCAGGATCTGCGCGCCGACAAAGGCGCGGGACGGCTCCGCCTCGGCGGCCGGTAGCGCCATGGCCATCGCCACCAGTGCCAGTGTCATCAATACTCCCTGGAACCTACTCCGCATGCTGCCCTCCTGATCGATGGTGCGAGCCGTGACTCTACACCACTCCCGGTTGCGGGCCGTAGCCCGTCGCCACTGCTTGCCGCTCACCCTCAGCGAGGAGACGCGAGACCAGAGCGACGGGAGAGCGGAGCGCTACCGGCGCTTGGCGACCACCAGAGTCACGTCATCCGCCAACGGCCGGTCCTCCTCCTGGATCAAGCCCAGAAGCGATTCCAGGATCTCGGAGGCCGAGCCGTGCCCGATCCCCCCCAAGGCCGTGGCGAGTTGCGTGTAGCCCCCGGCCGGACCCCGCGTATCGAGGAGTTCCGGCAGGCCGTCGGAGATCAACAGCACCGCGTCTCCCGACCCCAAGGCCAGCGACTCCAGTCGGTAGATCGGGTCCGCCATCGCCCCCAGTGGCAACCCGGGCAGCAGAATCTCCTCGACTCTCTGGCGATCGGCCCGGTACACGTAGGCCGGCGGCATGGCTGCCGAGGAGAGCTGGAGTTCTTCGGGGCCGAGGTGCATCACGTTGAGCGCCATCTGCATCCGGGTTAGGTCGACGGCGCGCATCACGCCGTTGAGCTGTTCCAGAAGCACGTTGGGGGTCGATACGTCGAGAGCCTTCAGAGCCGACTTGGTCATCGAGACCATCATGCCAGCCGAGATGCCGTGCCCCGTGGCATCGCCGGTCACCAGGTAGAGCGAGCCGTCCTCCTGGGGGAAGAAGTCGTAGTAGTCGCCCCCCACTTCGGTGGCCGTCTCGAGGTGAACCGCGAACTCGTACCAGGGGTTGGCCGGCGGTGCCTTG
This sequence comes from Thermoanaerobaculia bacterium, assembly GCA_030429235.1. Lineage (GTDB taxonomy): Bacteria > Acidobacteriota > Thermoanaerobaculia > Multivoradales > JAIOJS01 > JAIOJS01. The sequence continues at coordinate 2,938 of JAUIDB010000042.1, forward strand.
GGCAGAAGCGAGAGTTGAATCGCGCGGGCCTGCCGCATCTCCTCGGTCTTGCGTCGATTCTCCGCCTCCGCCTTCTGCGCCAGCGACAGGTCGATGTGGGTTCGAACGCGGGCTAACAACTCCTGCTTCGAGAATGGCTTACTAAGGTAGTCATTCGCTCCCGAGGAGAGTCCCTCGACGAGATCGGTCACCTGATTCTTCGCCGTCACCATCACGATCGGTAGCTGGTGGGCGGGAAAATCACTTCGGATCGTCGCCGCGACCTCATAGCCGGTCATGCGAGGCATCATCACGTCGAGGAGGATGAGATCGGGTACGAGCCCCTGGCGCAGGAGTTCGAGACACTCGAGCCCGTCATTGGCGCGCCGCACCCGGTAGCCTTCCAAACCCAAGAGGTTCTCCAGCACCTGGAGGTTCACCGGTTCGTCGTCCACGCACAGGACCTCGAGTCCACTCGCCTCACCGACCGCGACCGCTTCGACCGTCACCGCGGCGGCCGACGTGGTGCGGCCCTCGGTCCTCTTACTCTCTCTGACCTCGGAAAGATCGCGCACCGCCGCCAAGGGCCGGGCCTCGAGGGTCGGTTCGGCGCTCTCGCCCCACGGCGGAATGGTGAAGGAGAATCGAGATCCGCGGCCCTCCTGGGATTCCACGGAGATCCGTCCGCCGTGCAGTTCGACAAGCTGCCGCGTGATCGTCAATCCGAGGCCGGTACCGCCGAACTCCCGAGCCGATGACGCATCCGCCTGCTGGAACGACTCGAAGATCTTCTCCAGCTTGTCGGTCGCGATTCCCACCCCGGAGTCCTCGACCGCCACCTCGACCCGATCGCCCTGCAGACTCGCCGTCACGCGGACCTCTCCCTCGCGAGTGAACTTGACGGCGTTGCCGATGAGGTTGTGGAGAATCTGCTGAAGGCGGTTCTCGTCCGCGCGGAGGCGCGGCAGGTCGGAGGGCACGGCGTTGACCAGTTCCAGATTCCTGCCCGTGATCAGCGGTTTGCTCAAAACCAGGGTCACCTCGACCAGTTCTCGCAAGGCGACCGGTTGTTCTCGCAAGACGATCTCGTGGTTCTTCAGTTTCGAGAAGTCCAGGATGTCGTCCACGAGGTGGGCCAGACGGCGACCGCTGGAGGCCACCATCTCGAGATTCTCGACAGTCTTACCCCCGACCGGCCCGGTCGCCCCGTCGAGGATCGACTCGGTGATTCCGATGATGCCGTTCAGCGGGGTCCTCAACTCGTGCGAGGTGTTGGCCAAGAACTCGTCCTTCATCTGGTCGATCTGCTTGAGGCGAGCTGCCTCCTGGCGATGGCGCTCGACCTCTCGCTCGTGGACCAGGGTCTTGTAGCGCACGTACCCGGCCACCGCGGCCAGGCCGGCCAGGACGTAGAGCGTGTAGGCCCACCAGGTCTTCCACGGTGGCGGGATCACTCGCACCTCGATCGACGCCTGATGGGGACTCCAGACCCCGTCGGAGTTGGTGCCTCGGACCTGGAAGGTGTAGAGCCCTCCATTCAGGTTGGTGTAGGTAGCGAAGTTGCGGCCTTCGGCGTCGATCCAGTCGTCGTCGAACCCGACCAGCTGGTACTGGTAGCGATTGCGTTCGGGACTGGTGTAGTCGAGGGAAGCGAACTCGAAGGTGAACCCGAGATCCCGATAGGAAACCTCGACCCGGGGTACGTCGATCAAGGCGCGATGGGTCTTCTCCTTCTTCGCCATCTTGCGGAACCCGGTCAGAAGTACCGGAGGCTCGAAGGTGCTGGCTTCGATCTCCTCGGGACGGAAGGAGTTGAAGCCATTGAGTCCGCCGAAGAACATCTCCCCGTCGGGAGCGGCGAAGAAGGCGCGGTCGTTGAACTCGTTCCCCTGCAGGCCATCCTCGACGCCGTAAACCTTCATTTCCCCCGTCGCGGGGTCGAACCGGGTCAGACCGTGGTTGCTGCTGATCCACAGCCAGCCTTGCTGGTCTGGCAACACGCTGTACAACGAGTCGTTGGGGAGACCGTTCTTCGTGGTGAGATGTTCGAACACACCGGTCGCCGGGTCGAAGTGGTCGAGGCCACCGCCGTAGGTCGCGACCCAGAGCGTGCCGTCCGGGGCCTGCCAGAAGTCCATGACCGTGTCGTAGGCCAGACTCGTAGGGTCCTGGGGATCGCTCACGTGGCAGGTCAGCGCGTGGGTCTCGATGACGAGATGACAGAGTCCCTGGCCGGACGCGATCCAGAGCCCGCCGACCCCATCTTCCTCCAGTTTGCGGATCCGGCCACCCCCCGGAATCGTGGCGTTCGACAGTTCCGGGTCGGCAGCGACGTGCTCGAAGCGCTCGAGATCGGACGAGAGGATGTCGATCCCATTCCCGTGCGCGACCCAGAGGCGCCCGTCGCTCGCCTCGTAGACGAACTGCACTCCGTTCGACCCGATCGAGTCTGGGTCGGAGTTGTTGTTGACCCAGCGGCGTTCCACCCGTCCCTCGTCACGATCGATCAGGGCCAAGCCCCCTCCCCCCGTGGCCACCCAGAAGCGGCCCTGCGAGTCTTCGAGCAGGGCCTGGGCGTAGGGAGTTCCCAGATGTCGGTCGGTGCCCGGGAAAACACCGTAGGTCTCGACCGTCCGCGTGCGGTCCTGGCTGTAGCGATACAGACCGTTCTGTTGGGTCCCCACCCAGAGTGATCCCTCGGAGTCGACGAAGAGCGAGAAGATCTCGTTGCCGCCGAGCCCATCGGGAGCCCGACGGTCGACGGCGTGGTGCTCGAACTTGTGGCGATCGGCATCGAAACTCGACAGCCCACCCCCAAAGGTCCCGATCCACAGGGTTCCGTTGCTGCCCACTACCAGGGAGTTGACGATGTCGTCGGTGAGCGAGGTCGGGTCCGCGGGGTCGTGTTGGAAAACGTCGAAGTCGTCTGTCTCCTCGCGGTATCGAACGATGCCGGCGGGGCTCGCCAGCCAGATCGAACCGTCGTTGTCCTTCATCGCTCCCTGGATCTGTCCCGTGGGCAGACTCCGAGGCTGGCTGGGGTCCGCCTGGTAGACCTGAAGCACCTGCTCGGCCTCGCGATCGAACCGCGCCAATCCGTTCGGCACTCCTAGCCAGAGCGCACCCTGGGGACCGATCATGAAGGGAACCACGAAGGGAGGCGCTCCGCCTCGGGCCGCCGCCGAGATCGGATGATCGGCACCCACCAGGAACCTCTCGACGACACTGGTCACCGGATCGATCCGTGCCATCCCCGCGATGGTGCCTACCCAGATCGCTCCGTCCTCGGGATCCTCGAACAGGTTGAAGATGTTGTTCGACGGAATCGTCGAGGGATCCTCGGGATCGTGCGCGAAGCGGGTGAAGCGCTCCCTCCCCTCGTCGGTCGGAGCCATCCGGCGGTGCAGTCCGTTGTCGGTAGCGATCCACAGGGTTCCGTCCGTGGCCGCCACCGTCGCATTGACGTCGTCGTCAGCCAGCGAGTCGGCAAGCTCGGGATCGTGGCGCACCACCGTGACCTCGAGGCTCTCTCCGTCGATCACGTTGAAGCCAGCGTCCGAGGTGCCGAACCAGTACCTCCCCAACTCGTCGGCCATTGGCGCGTTGCCGTTGTTCTGAGTAGCCGCGGACAGCGAGGTGGAATCCGCTGGATCGTGCTCGAGGCGCTGGAACGTCCTCCGCACCGGGTCGAGAAGCGTCAGTTGGCGGGGTCCGGGATGACGAATCCAGATGCGCCCCTTGGGATCTTCCCAGAGTCCGATGATGAAGTTGTCAGCCAGCGACGCCGGGTCTTCGAAGTCTCGGCGAAACACCGTCACTTCGACTCCGTCCCAGAGATTCAACCCGTCTTGAGTGCCGATCCAGAGAAAGCCCTGCTGATCTTCCAGGACCGCGTTCACCGAGGCCTGGGACAGGCCCTCGGCCGGTGTCAGTCGTCCGAACTTGACCTTCTCGGGTTGCGCCAGCAGAGGGCCTGCCAGGAGACCCAATAGGGCAAACCGGCACGACCAGGCCGCCAGCGAACGGACCATCCCATGTTGCAAGTGCCCCGCGCCTCCTCTCGGTACAGTCTTCGGACCCAGGCATTGTCCCACATCCAAGCCTACGCACCGAGGCCGGCCGATGTTGCAGAAGCAGGCAAACGGCTACAATGCGCCCACCGATGAAGGAACGGCTGAACGACATCATCTTCGGCGCCGAGAGCCCGGAGGGGAAGGCCTTCGATGTCGCGCTCCTCTTCGCAATCCTGATCAGCATCACGGTGGTGGCGCTGGAGAGCGTCGAATCGATACGGAGTCGCTACGCTTTCGAACTCAGGGGCGCCGAGTGGTTCTTCACCGTCCTCTTCACCGTCGAGTACGCCCTTCGGATCTACGCCGTCCGGCGGCCGCGAAAGTACATCTTCAGCTTCTTCGGGATCGTCGACCTGCTGTCGATCCTGCCGACGTACCTCGCGGTCCTGTTGCCCGGTGCCCATAGCTTCACCGTCGTGCGGTCTCTCCGTCTGTTGCGCGTGTTTCGCGTCTTCAAACTGGTGCACTTTCTGGGTGAAGCCCGCGTCCTGGCCACCGCACTGCGAGCCAGTTCTCGCAAGATCGTCGTCTTCCTGGGTTCGGTAGTGATCTTGGTGCTCCTTCTCGGTACCTTGATGTACACCATCGAATCCCCGGAGGCGGGGTTTACCAACATCCCGACCAGCATCTACTGGGCAATCGTCACCCTGACCACGGTCGGCTACGGAGATATCGCTCCTCAGTCTCCGCTCGGCAAGATGCTCGCCTCGGTGATCATGATCCTGGGGTACAGCATCCTCGCCGTTCCGACCGGAATCGTCAGCGTCGAACTCGCCAAGGTCAATCCCGAGCGGATCACGGCCCGAGCCTGCTCTGGCTGTGGAGGAGAGGGCCACGACTCCCGCGCGCTCTACTGTAAGTGGTGCGGTGACAAGCTCGAGCCCTGATACACTGCCGGGTCGGTCCCGCCGCCGGAGGGACCAGCCCACCTCGACCATCTTTGCCCTTTCGGGCCGGAGTTCCCACCCCCCATGGCCAAACAGAACTCATTCGATATCGTCTCCGAAGTCGATCTCGCCGAAGTCAAGAACGCGATCAATCAGGCCTCGAAGGAGGTCGCGCAACGCTACGACCTCAAGAACACGCAGTCCGAGATCGAGTTCCTGGAGAAGGAGCACCGCATCGTCTTGCTCTCCCAGGACGAGTACACCGTCGGTGTCGTTAACGACATTGTGCAATCCAAGCTGCACCGCCGTGGAGTTTCGCTGAAGGCCCTGAACCACGGAACGGTCCAGCCGGCGGCCAAGGCCAACGTGCGCCAGACCATCGATCTGCAACAGGGAATTCCGATCGACAAGGCCAAGGAGATCGTCAAGCTGATCAAGGGCTGGAAGCTGAAGGTTCAGGCTTCGATCAACGAAGACATGGTCCGGGTGACCGGTCGCGATCGGGACGTTCTGCAGGAAGTCATCGCCCGACTCAAGAGCGAGGACCTCGGCATCGACATGCAGTTCGGAAACTACCGATAGACTCGCCGCGATGCGCTGCCCGTTCTGTGACGCCAACAACGACCGCGTCGTCGACTCTCGCGAGAGCAAGGACGGAGCGACCATCCGTCGCCGGCGAGAGTGCCTCGACTGCAAGCGCCGGTTCACCTCCTACGAGCAGATCGAGCACGTCCCCTACATGGTCATCAAACAGGATGGTCGGCGCGAGGAGTTCAGTCGAAGCAAGCTGCTACGGGGTTTGATCCAGGCGGCCCAGAAACGGTCGATCCCGATCAAACGGCTGGAGGAGATCGCTGACGCCGCCGAGGGCCTGGTCCAGCAGAAAGAGGATCGCGAGATCGACACTCAGGAGATCGGCGCCTTCGTGATGGAACAGCTCCGGGAGCTCGATCAGGTGGCCTATGTCCGCTTCGCCTCGGTCTATCGTCGATTCGACGACATCGACGCTTTCATGGAAGAGCTGAAGCACATGGTACAGACCGAACGGGTTCAGGGGCGCAAGCCTCGATGACCGACGAACCCTCGGGCCAGGAGCCCGCCGAACTCGAGATCCCCGACGTCCTACCCGTACTACCGCTGCGGGACGCGGTGCTCTTTCCGTTCATCATCCTGCCCCTATCGATCGGGCGGGAGCACAGCACCCTGGCCGTCGACGAGGCCCTGGGCGGACACCGCATGCTCATGCTGGTCGGACAACGCGACTCGGACCTCGAGCGTCCCGAGCGCGCCGACCTCTACGACATCGGTACCGTCGCCAGCATCACGCGCATGCTCAAACTACCGGACGGCAGGATCCGCATCCTGGTCCAGGGCCTGACGCGAGCCCGCATTACCCACCTCACTCAATCCGCCCCCCACCTCGAGGCCGAGGTGGTTCAGGTGCAGGACGTCGAACCCGCCTCCAAGACCTCGGCCCTGGAACGGGAAGCGCTGATGCGCAACGTCCGCCAACAGCTGGAGCAGGCCGCCAACCTCGGCAAGAACGTCTCGCCCGAGGTGCTGGTCATCGTCGCCAACCTCGAGGACTCGGGTCGCCTCGCCGATCTGGTGGCCAGCAACCTCGAACTCCCGGCCGAAGAGGCCCAGGAGCTGTTGGAAGAGCTCGATCCCTTCCTCCGACTCCGCCGCATGAACGAGATCCTCACCCGCGAGCTGCAGGTCCTCAGCATGCAGCAGAACATCGCCTCGCAGGCCCGCGACGAGATGGATCGTTCCCAGCGGGACTACTTCCTTCGCCAACAACTCAAGGCGATCCAGGAGGAGCTGGGCGAAGGGGACGAGCTCTCGCAGGAGATCCAGGGCTGGCGCGAGGCGGCCGTCGAGAAGGCGATGCCCGAGGCAGCGATGCAAGAACTCGAGAAGCAGATCAAGCGGCTCGAGCGCAGCCACCCGGATAGTGCCGAGGCCGCAACCACGCGCACCTACCTCGACTGGCTCGCCGGACTCCCGTGGGGTGTCGAAAGCGAGGACGATCTCGAGGTCGCCAACGCCCGTCGGGTCCTCGACGAGGATCACTACGACCTCGAGCAGATCAAGGAACGGATCCTCGAGTTCCTCGCCGTACGTCAGCTGCGGGCCGACGCGAAGGGACCGATCCTCTGCTTCGTCGGTCCCCCCGGGGTCGGCAAGACCTCCCTCGGACGCTCGATCGCCCGCGCCCTCGGGCGGCAGTTCCTCCGCCTCTCCCTCGGTGGAGTCCGTGACGAGGCCGAAATCCGCGGGCACCGACGCACCTACGTAGGGGCCCTCCCCGGGCGGATCTTGCAGGGGATCAACCAGGCCGGCACCGCCAACCCGGTGTTCATGCTCGACGAGATCGACAAGATCGGTGTCGATTTCCGCGGCGACCCCTCCTCGGCCCTACTCGAGGTCCTCGACCCCGAACAGAACCACACCTTCCGCGACCACTACCTCGGAGTCGAATACGACCTCTCCAAGGTCCTCTTCATCGCTACCGCGAACCTCCTCGAACCGATCCAGCCCGCCTTTCTCGATCGCATGGAGGTCGTCCGGCTGTCGGGGTACACCGCCGAGGACAAACTCGAGATCGCCAAGCGCCATCTCGTTCCCAAGCTGGTCGCCGAACACGGACTCACTCCGGCGAGGATCCGCTTCGGCGACGCCGGCCTGCGTCGCATCATCGCCGACTACACGCGCGAGGCGGGGCTCCGCAATCTGGAGCGTGAGATCGCCGCCGTCTGCCGTAAGGTCGCCGTCAAGGTTGCCGAGGGAGACCGCAAGCGGGTCGAGGTCAACCCCAAGAGGGTCGGTGAACTACTCGGCGCCCCCCGCCACCGCGCCGAAGAGCTACTGCGGCGCGACCGCATCGGGGTCGCCACCGGCCTCGCCTGGACCGCGGTCGGCGGCGACCTGCTGTTCATCGAGGTCGTCGCCCTGCCGGGACAGGGCAAGTTGCTGCTCACCGGTCAACTGGGTGACGTGATGAAGGAGTCGGCGCAAGCCGCCGTGAGTTTTGCCCGCGCCTGGGCCTCCGACCACGACTACGATGCTAACTTCTTCTCCGAAAACGATTTGCACATCCACGTGCCGGCGGGCTCGATCCCGAAAGACGGTCCCTCGGCGGGAATCACCATCGCCACGGCGATCCTCTCCGTGATGACCCGGCGACCGGTGAGCCGACAGGTCGCGATGACGGGCGAGATCACCCTGCGGGGCACGGTGCTCCCCATCGGAGGCCTCAAGGAGAAGATCCTCGCAGCCAAGATCGCCGGCGTCGAGACCGTTCTGCTTCCCGCCTTGAACGAAAAGGAGCTGGCCGAATTGCCCGAAGGGGTCCGAGAAGGGGTCGCCTTCCACCTCGTCGAGCACATGGACCGGGTGCTGGAGCACGCGCTGTTGCCCATCGTCGCACCCAATCGACGGCGCGGTACCGCGCGCGGGTCGGGGAGTCCGCGCGGCCGGAGCACCTCGACCAAGAGCCGACGGCGGCCACCGAACCGCGGGTAGGCGCAGGGTGGTCGAGCGCGACGAGAGAGAGCTGGTGCGCACCCTGGCGCAACTGCTCGGTCGCCGCGCTGCGGCCCAGATCGGCGACGACGTTGCGACCCTGGATCTCGAGTCCGGTCGCTACGCCGTGACCGTCGACTCGCAGATCGCCGGCGTGCACTTCCCCGGCGACCTCGACGCGGCAACCCTGGCCCGTCGGCTACTCGCCGTGAACCTCTCCGACCTGGCCGCGGCCGGCATCGATCCCGCGTTGGAGATCTTCGGGCTCTGCACGCTGGCCGCTCCCCGGGACTTCGACCACCGCCGCTTCTTCGCGGCGCTGGGCACCGCGGCCGAAACCTCTGGACTCGTCATCGTGGGGGGCGACCTCGCGGCCTGCCCCACCCTGACCACCACCCTCACCCTAATCGGCCACTACGGCGCCGGGACGCGCCCGCTGCTCCGTTCACGCGCCCGGGAGGGCGATGGCCTCTGGCTCGGCGGCACGATCGGCGAGTCGGCCCTCGGCCGACATCTGCTTGCCGCCGGAGCCCGCTGGACACCCGGCGGGGCCCATCTCGACGGCTTGCCGGCCGGTTCCTGGCCCGGCGCCGAGTCGGCGATCCGTCGCCACCTCTGCCCCCGGCCCCAGATGGCTCTCGGACACTGGCTGGCGCAGCGCCCGAGAGCCGCAGCGCTCGACCTCTCCGACGGGCTAGCTCTCGACCTCCACCGGCTGCTCGACGCGTCGGGAGTCGCAGCCCAGCTGGTCGCCGAGGAGCTACCGATCCCGACCAGCGTTTTCGACCTCGCTCCCCAGCTCGACCTCGAGCCGCTGGACCTGGCGCTGTCCGGAGGAGAGGACTACGTGCTCCTCTTTGCCCTTCCGGAGGGAGAAGAGCCCCCTGCCGACTTCCAGGCCCACTCGATCGGACGAGTCGTCCCCGGCCGCGGTGCCACGCTCGCGCAGGGCGGCAACTGGCGCCAACTCCCCGCCGTGGGCTGGGACCACCTGGTGGACTCCGGTCCATAGCCGAGCTACCGTTCGACTAGAATCTCGCCTATGGAAACTGCCGCCCTCGACACCAGTTCCAAGCCGGCGCTCTACGCGAGCCTGCTACAACAGATCTCCGCCGTCCTCGACGGCATCGACGATCCGGTCGCCACCATGGCCAGTACCGCCTGCTTGATCCACGAGGCGCTGGAGGTCGCGAGCTGGACCGGGTTCTACCGCGTCGTCGCTCCCGAACTCCTGCGAGTCGGTCCCTACCAGGGCCCGCTGGGTTGTTTGGAGATCCCCTTCGACCGCGGGGTGTGCGGAGCCGCGGCCCGTAGCGGAAAGACTCAGCTGGTCGAGGACGTCGACGCCTTTCCCGGCCACGTCGCGTGCGACGCCTCCGCTCGCTCTGAGATCGTGCTCCCGGTGCACGACCGGCAGGGGCAGCTGGTGGCGGTCCTCGACATCGATTCACACCAGCCTGGTGCGTTCGATGCCGAAGACCAGCGAGGTCTCGAGGCGATCGTGGCCCGCCTCTCCGAGCACTGGTCCTAACTCACAGGGCGATCACGACGGAGTGGCGGGAGTCGACCATAGGTCAGGCTACGCCAGATGTACTCTGCCGGGCCATACCGGAAGGTCTTCAGCCAGAGCGGGCTCCACCACAACTGCAGCGCCCAGACCACCACCACGATCGCCATCTGACCGAGCCGGTCGACCGAACCGTAGAGTCCCAGGCCGTGGCCGTAGAAGAGGAAGGTGCACAGCACGGTTTGCATCAGGTAGTTGGTAAACGCCATGCGCCCTACCGCCGAGAACCGAAGCAAGAGGGGCGTTTCGCCGAGACGCTTGCAGGCTCCGATCACCAGGCCGATGTGCCCCAGCCCGACCAGGACGCTGCCCACGTAGTTCCAGTACACCCCGATGCGCTGCAGGTACAGCTCGTTCCAGTCGTGGGAGGACAGAGCGATCATCGAGCCGATCACCAGCGGCACCCCGACGCCATAGCCCACCCAAACGAGACGAGTGTAGAAGGCCTGGGAGCGCCGAGCCGAGAAGACCCCCGCCTTCATCAGTGCCATGCCGATCAGCATCAAGCCTCCGATCCGCCACAGACCGAAGAAGAGGATCATCATCGTCCACATCATGAAGACCATCGGCGCCCGGTGCTTCACGATGCCACCGTAGTCTCCCCGATACGCCGCGACGTCGGCCGCCAGGGTCTCGGGAGTGATCTCCATGTAGGCCCGATTCGCCTCCCACATCTGGAGGGCGGCCTCTTGATCGCTGGTCAGTTCCTCGCCCGCCGCCTGCGCCTCCAACGCCGCGTCCTTCATCTCCACCATCGACTCCTGGAAGAAGCTCCCCAGGGTCGACAGCGGCAGCGCCACCACCATCAGGAGTCCCCCGGTGATCAGCAGGGTGCGCACCGAAAACCGTCGCATCCAGTACGTGATCATGCCGATCACGGCGTAGGCGTAGAGGATGTCGCCGAACCAGAGCAACATCCCGTGGGCCATGCCGATCAGCATCAACCAGAACAGGCGCCGGTAGTACAGCCAAGCGATGCTCTTGCGACCCACCGCCGCGGCCCGTTCGGTCATCAAAATCAGGCCCGCCCCGAACAGCATCGAGAAGATCGTCATGAACTTCTGATCGAAGACCAGGTGGGTGAAGAACCAGACGCCGAGGTCGATCCCGGAATCACCCCCCCAGCGCAGAGGGTTGGTGTAGGCTGCGAAGGGCATCGCGTAGGCGTAGATGTTCATCGCCAGGATCCCGAGCACGGCGACTCCGCGCAAGACGTCGATCGACACGATCCGATCACTCTGCGTCACCGGCACGATGCGGTGCGGTGGTGCCTCGGCCGATCGAGAGCCGAGATCTGGGTTCGAGGGTACGGTGGTCTCTTGGGTCGTCATCGAGGATCTCCTAGGCGCTGATCAGCGGCGAGCAGCGGAGTGGATCTTGGGATTCAGATCGAACTACGTCCTGCGCCCTCACTCTGTTCCGAACCCAATCCGAGGTTCCGAGCCCCGAGGATGGAACCCTACCGAAGCGGGGCCAGGTGTCCTGCAGATACAAGGTGTCTGGAGTCTAGCCCACCGCCGCCGTCTGCCCAGAGCGGACCGTTCAGCTGCCCCACCCGGTGGTGTCACCCGACTCGAACCCGTCCCTGAAGAGTGGACTTCCCGCTTCGTCGGCACCGATGTCGATCCGCCCATCCTGCACCCGCGCCTCTCCGTCCAGGTCGACCTCGCCCGCCGCCGCCACAAAGCCCGGATCCCCGGCGTCGACTGCCGGCGACGTTGCCAGCAGGTGGTAATCGCCTCCCAACGGGTCCACGAGTTGGGGATCGACGCCGAGGGAGTGGGAGTCCTGACCGCTGCCCACCACCCAGTTGGCCAGACCCAGGTACTCGACACCGTTGAGACCGAAGACACTCCCCTCCGGGTCCTCCGTCGTGAAGTAGAGGTTGTGGTCGAACGTATTGCCGACACTGCTTCCAGGGTCGAACGAGCCGATGAGCACGTTCTCCGGTCCGGCAACGACCAGATTGCCTGCGATCAGGTTGTCCTCCGCGAACTGAACCCAGATCTCTCCGATTCCACCGCCGGGAAAGTGCGTTCCCGTTCCGCTCTTCCCGACCGTGTTGTTGGCGAACAGGGTGTTGCCGGTGAACCGGTTGTCGTTGGCCCGCCCCACCGTCGAGGAGTACCCTCCGAAGACGAGCCCCGCCTTCTCGTTGTGATGGATCAGGTTGTTCCTGACGACCACCCCTTCGGTGACCAGCCCGGTGTTCTCGGCGCCCACTTCGATTCCGAGGTCGGACTCGGCGACCCGGTTGTTCTCGATCACGATGTCGCGACCGCCGTCGACGTAGATTCCTCCCGCATAGCCACCGTCGTAGATCGAGTTGGCTCGCAGGACCGTGTTGCCGCGGACCACTCCCTGACGCGCGACCAGAGTCGGATCGGGCTGGATGTCGGTCTCGCCACCGATGAAGTCGATGCCGATGTTGTTGACATCTCGAACCAGGTTGTCGACTACCGCGAAGTCGACGACGTTGCCGTTGAGGGTCAACGCTTCGCTGCTCGCCGGCTCGCAGTCGTAGATCTGGTTTCCCTGCACGACCAGACCCGAAATCGGGACGGGGTCGGTTCCGTACACCGTGATCCCCATGGCGTGCTCGCCCCGCATGTCGTGGATCACATTCTCACGAATCTCGATCCCGGCGCCCGACCCCACCACGCGGATCCCCGAACCGTCATTGACCGAAAGATTGTTGCGGATCTCGAACCCCACGATCTGTACGTAGCTCTTCGTATCGATGAGGACCATATTGCTGCCGACGACGCCGGTGCCGTCGAGAATCGGGCTGGCACCGGGAGCCGCCCGCAGCACCAGCGGCTCGGCCAGGGTACCGCTGGCCGGGACGACCAGCTTCTCGAAGTAGATCCCGCTACCGACCTCGATCGTGTCGCCGGGACCTGCCGCGTCCAGAGCCCCCTGGATCGACGAGAAGTCTCCGGGAACGGTGATCAGGTCGGCGCCCACCGGTAGGTCGAGACCGAAGGAAGCGAGGACCAGAAAACCAACTCGCCACCAACTTCCCCGACGCGCGGACGTTGGACTCGTGCCGCAACTCACTGTCGGGAGGCTCCGCCGATTCCAACCTTCCTGCGCATCCCGTGCGAAGTCTCCTCCATGCGAGCAGTCTAGCAAGTGCTTCGATCGAATCCGCAGCTACCGGTCGTACCCGCCCGCGATCTGTCGTTCCTCCTTGCTCCGTCTCTAACAGGCGGCTAGGGTCCGCCCTATGGACACGTCGCTACAAGGACTGCAGCCCATCTTCGCGCCCCGCACCGTCGCGGTCGTCGGTGCGTCACGGAACCGACGGTCGATCGGCTACTCGATCGTGCACAACATGCTGGTGAACGGTTTCACCGGCGCGGTCTTCCCCGTCAATCCCAAGGCCGAGGTCGTGCATTCCCTGAAGTGCTACCCAAGGCTCTCGGCGATTCCCGATCCCATCGATCTGGCGGTGGTTGTGGTGCCCAAACACCACGTCGAGTCGGTGGTGGACGACTGCATCGCAGTTGGCGTGGGGGGCATGGTGGTCATCTCGGCCGGTTTCGCCGAGACCGGACCCGAAGGAGCCGTCCGGGAGCGGCGGATCCTGGAGAAGGTCCGCCGAGCCGGGATCCGCATGGTCGGCCCCAACTGCATGGGCGTCAGCAACACCGACCCGTCGGTCTCCCTCGATGCCACCTTCGCACCGGTAACGGCGCGGCGCGGTTCGGTCGGTTTCGTCAGCCAGTCGGGTGCCCTGGGGGTCGCGATTCTCAACGAAGCCGCTGCGCTCGGTATCGGACTCACCCAGTTCGTCTCGGTCGGCAACAAGGCTGACGTCTCGGGCAACGACATGCTCCAGCTCTGGCACCGGGACGAGAACACCCGGGTCATCTGCATGTACCTCGAGTCCTTCGGAAACCCGCGACGATTCACCGAGATCGCCAAACAGGTCGGACGGGACAAGCCGATCCTGGTCGTCAAGTCGGGCCGTACCGACGCCGGCGCCCGCGCCGCCTCCAGTCACACCGGGGCCCTGGCCGGGCTCGACGTGACCGTCTCCGCGTTCCTCGCTCAGTGTGGCGTGCTCCGGGCCAACACCATGGCCGAGCTGTTCGACGTCGCACGGGCCCTGGATCGCTGTCCTCTACCGCGAGGCCCTCGCCTGGCCATCGTGACCAATGCCGGGGGACCCGGGATCATGGCCACCGACGCCTGCGTGAATCTCGGACTGGATTTAGCCGAGCTCACGGACCAGACGCGACAGCGGCTGGCCGAGTTCCTCCCCGCCGAAGCGAGCCTGGCCAACCCGGTCGATATGATCGCCTCGGCCAGTCCCGAGTCCTACCGCCGGGCTCTCGAGATCGTGCTCGACGACCCCGGGGTCGACATGGCCCTGGTGGTCAACGTGACCCCCCTGCTCGAGGATCCGAGCGAGGTCCTCGCCGCCGCGACCGAGGGAGCAGCGAACACGCGAGAGACCAAACCGGTCTTGGCGGTGATGATGGCCAAGGAGGATTTCTACGCCAGCATCCACGGCCGGGACGATCTGCTGCCGGTGTACCGCTTCCCAGAGCCGGCCGCCGTGGCCCTCGGCAAGCTGGAGCGGTACGCGCGCTGGCGGCGCCGGCCCCTAACGACGCCACCCGAGTTCGACGTCGATTCGACGCGGGTCCGGGAGATCCTGTCGAGCTACGACGAGGGCTACCTGGGGCCGGCTCACACCTTCGAAATCCTGCAAGCCTACGGTATACCTTGCGTAGCCTGGCAGGTCGCCGAGGGCGCAGCGCAGGCCGCCGAGGTTGCCGAGGCGCTAGGGTTCCCGGTGGTCCTCAAGGCGATCGCTCCCGACCTGGTCCACAAGAGCGACGCGGGAGGCGTCGCCGTGGATCTCCGATCAGCCCAGGACGTCCTCGAGGCGGCGGAGACCATGACCCGGAGGCTGGCCGAGGTCGGCCACCGCCCGGAGGCCTTCCTGGTTCAACGCTTCGAGAAGGGTGGGCACGAGGTGATCTTCGGCATCTCGACCGATCCGCGCTTCGGTCCGTTGCTGATGTTCGGTCTCGGGGGTAAGTACGTCGAGGTTTTTGGCGACGTCAAGTTCGCGGTCACTCCACTGGCCGAGGCCGAAGCCCGCGACGTCATCGGTGGGTTGCGCGGTCACGCCTTGTTGGAAGGAGTTCGAGGCGAAGCGGCGGCCGACGAGGAGATCCTGGTCGACGTGCTCCTCCGGCTCGCACAGTTGGCGACGCGGCACCCGCGCATTCTAGAGCTCGACATCAACCCCTTCCTGGCTCGCCCCGCGGGCTCGGACCCGGTGGCTCTCGACGCCCGCATTCGGCTCTGCCCAAGCTGACACCGCGCGGGCCTCGAGCCCTAACGCGACCCCGTGGGTTCCACCGAGAGTCTTGCCATCGCCGACCAGCGCTCGGTCGACGCTGTCGATGCTGCCCCCTGGGGACTAACGAGGTAGCATCCGACGCAAACCGAAACCACCCACCGCCACCACCTTGGGAGCGACCATGCCAGCCAGCCGACCTAGTGGCCCGAGGCCTGCCGTTGGCCCACGACGCTGTCGGGGTGGGCAGCCGGTCGGGCGCCTCGGGCTCTCAGCCGTCCTCCTGCTTGCCTTCTCGAACTTCTCGGTCTCCCTTCGACCCGCGCTCGCGGTGCCGCCGACTCCGTTGAATGAGGAGATCGGCCCGGGCGCCGCGACCTTTGTTCGTCTGGAACACCCCGACGGACCGTCGCACAACTCGATCTTCGCCATCACCCAGGACCACCAGGGATTCCTCTGGATCGGAACCCAGGATGGGCTCAACCGCTTCGACGGCTACGACTTCGAAGTCCATCGGCATGATCCGAGACGGGTCCACTCGCTGTCGGCGAATCGAGTCAACGCGATCCTGGAAGACAGCAGGCGCCGCCTCTGGATCGGCACCTCTCAGGGAATCGACCACTTCGATCGAGCGACCCGACGGTTCGATCGCTTCCCACTGCCGCCGGATGCGGCCGGTCCGATCCACGATCTGGTCGAGGGATCCGACGGCACCCTCTGGGCCGCCTCCTCCACTGGAGTTCTTCGTCTTGCACCGAACGAGAATCACTGGAAGGGCGTCTCTACGGAAGCTGTCGACGGACAGGTGCGGAGAGTACGACCAGCGGAGGACGGGGTGCTGTGGTACCTGGTCGACTCACCGGGCTTCGAACCGAACCGGCTCTGTCGGCAGGACCAGACCTCCAGCCGCTGCCACGCGATCGGTACCGCTCTGGCCTTCGATCTCGATCTCGAGGGAAATCCCTGGTTCGGGGTTCTTCCCGGCGAGCAGCTGCACGGCGCCACCTTTCCGCAGGACGGGTTCGACGCCGCCAGCGAGCGCCTGATTCTGGACGTCCTCTTCGAGCCCGACGGGCGCATCTGGGCGGCCTCCGATCGGGGGCTGGAAACGAGCACACCAGGCGCCGCTGACGGTCGCACCGTAGAACACCCTTTCGGAGAACGCTCCGACATGCTGAGTGGGTACGTTTCCCGAGTCTTCCGCGATCGCTCTCGAACCTTGTGGCTCGGCACTGAGCACGGCCTGTACCGCCACGACCCCTTTGCCAAGCCCATTCGTCACCATGGGCTTCACGAGATCCCGGCGAATCAGGGCCAGCTCCTGCGACGCGGGCCCGCCGTTTCGGCCCTCGCCGAAGGACCCGAAGGTACCGTCTGGGTCGGCTCCTTCGAACCGGGCGGACTCTACCGACTCGACACTGCCAGCGGCAGGTGGGACCGGTCCCCCCTGGGTGACTCGGTGCCGAACCAGCATATCTGGGCCCTGTTGGCGGAAGAACAGACGCTGTGGATCGGCCTCTCCTCGTCACTCTGCCGTGCCGAGTGGCCCAGCGATCAGTTGCGCTGCGAGGACCTGGCAGCGACCAGCCAGGCGATCGTTCGCGACGATCAGGACCGGCTCTGGAGGTCGGGACACGGGGCACTCCTGCGGCTGGAGTCGTCGCAAGAGTGGACCCGCTACTCCTACGAAGCGCCGGACCTGGCCCCCGAGGCGGCAGAGATCCTCCACCTGCTGGCGGACGAGGGCGGCATCTGGATCGGCGCCTGGGGCGGCCCCCTGCGCCGGTTGGACCTGGCCAAGGGATCGTTCGAAACCTGGCGGCGGGTCGATCCCTCGGGCTGGGAACAGGTGAGTCCGATCTTCGACCTGCACCGGACCGGCGACGGCCTACTCTGGCTCGCCACCGGCGACGGACTCAGCCGCTTCGATCCGGCGACAGAGGAGTTCCTCCACTACACCCATGCCGATGGCCTTCCGGGCACCAACGTGTTCAGTCTGCTCCCCGAGTCGGACCAGGTACTCTGGCTGGGCACCAACCGAGGACTGGCCCGCGTGCAAATCGAAGCCGGAGCGGTCCACGCGGTGCGCAGCTTCGGCGTTTCAGACGGAGTGGTCAACGTCGAGTTCAACCGCAACGCCCGCCTCCGCACTGAGGAGGGTCGGTTCCTGTTCGGAGGTCTCGACGGAGTCACCGAGTTCCTGCCGTGGGGGATTCGTCCCAACCCGGTTCCTCCTCCCATCGCCCTGACCGGAATCGAGGTCCTGGGCGACGAGGGCAGCCGAGCGGTCGAACCGTACGGCCTCGAGCGGCTGATTCTCCAACCGGACGACCGAACCCTGGCCATCGACTACGTAGCCCTCGGCCTGACCAATCCCGAGCGCAACGCGTACTCGTTCCGACTCCACGGTTTCGAGCCGGAGTGGGTCGACGCTGGCAACCAACGGCGCGCTCGCTACGCCAATCTCCCGCCAGGGGACTACCTCTTTCAACTCCGCGCCGCCAACAGCGATGGGCTGTGGAGTCCCCACACCCTCGAGTTGGGAATCGAAGTTCGACCAGCGGTTTGGGAGACCTGGTGGTTCCGAGCTGCCATGGTGTTCGCCCTGGCTGTTCTTCTCGGCATGGCTCATCGTCTTCAGGTCCGCCGCAAGATCGAGGTCGAACGCCTCCGACTCCGCATCGCGGGCGACCTCCACGACGAGTTGGGCAGTGATCTCTCCGGGATCGCGCTGGCCGCCAACCGAGTAGGGGATCGGGAGTATCTCCAGGCCCGGGACCGGCGCCAACTCCGAGATATCGCGTCGACCTCCCACCAGGTCATGGAGAGCCTCCGCGACATCGTCTGGTACATCAACCCAGAACATGACACTCTCGTTTCGCTCACCGATCGCATGCGTTCGGTCGCGGCCCGCCTGCTGGCCGACCTGGACGTCCGATTCGAGGCCTCGGTCGGGGCTCCGACGGGTGGTCGCCTGCTGCCGATGAAGCTGCGACGGGATCTCTTCCTCAGCTACAAGGAACTACTGCACAACGTGCAACGTCACTCCCAGGCAAGTCGGGTGACGATCTGCCTCACCGTCGATGCGGATTGGATCCGACTCACCGTCGCCGACGACGGCATCGGTTTCGATCCGGAAGCCAGCGGGGACGGCACCGGACTGGCCAGCCTGCGCCGGCGGGCTCAGCGTCTGGGCGCGGTTCTCGACATCACGAGCGAGCCGGGAGCCACAGGAATCAGATTGGAGGTCCCGTGGTCCGGATAGCGAGAAGACGTCAGGGGTCGGCGGTGGAACCTGTCGTATGGTTGGTCCATGATCTCCTTCTCCGAAGTGTCTCGCCGCACCTAGCCGCGAGTGGAAGCTCGTAGCATGCCGGAAAGCACCACCGTCTGGATCGTCGAAGACAACCGACTCTTGCGCTCCAACCTCGCAGAGTTGATCGACGAGGAGCAGGGGATGCACTGCTCCCTCGCGGTAGGTTCCTGCGAGGCCTTTCTGGCCGAATTGGACAGGGCGGCGCATCCGGATGTCGTGCTCATGGATCTCGGCCTACCCGGCCGCAGTGGCATCGATGGAATCGGTAGAGCCCATCTGGTCGCTCCCTCGACCCGAGTGATCGTCCTCACGATCCACGAGGAAAACGAGAAGGTCTTCGAAGCGATCTGCGCCGGGGCATCTGGCTATCTGCTCAAACCGTCTCCCCCGAGCCAGATCGTGGAGGCGATTCGCGAGGTGAAGCGCGGCGGAGCGCCGATCAATGCCTATATCGCACGCAAGATGCTGTCGATGTTCTCCCAGCTGCCCGGTCCGCCGTCGCCGGGTCCGGACTACGGCCTGACGCCGCGCGAGCAGGAGATCCTCGGGCTCCTGGTCGAGGGTCTGATCATGAAACAGATCGCCGCCAGGTTGGGCGTCAGCTACCACACGGTGGGCAACCACCTGCGGAACATCTACCACAAGCTGCATGTCCACAGTCGTTCGAAGGCCGTAGCCAAGGCCCTGCGCGAAGACCTCATCTAGCGACCGCTGAGTACCGTATGACGAGTTCTCGTCATGGACGAGGGTACCGTCCCTGCGGTGAGATGACTCCGAATCGCCAAAGGAGTCGGTCGATGCGCACTACCCTATCGCCTTCGCAGATCTCTCGCCCCCACCGGGTCTACTCGGTCCTCGTCCTCCTGCTGGCCTTGCTGGCCTCTTCGGAAGGAGCGCCGGCGGCGACCTTCGTCGTCAACAGCACGGGCGATGTCGTGGATGCGGCCCCGGGCAACGGGGCTTGCGACACGGGTGATGGCACCACCTGTACCCTGAGAGCTGCGATCCAGGAAGCCAACGCTCTGGCCGGCGCCGATACCATCAACTTCCTCAATCCTGGCCAGGTCTATGCCCTCGGGCTCAACGGCTATGACAATACCGCGGCGGCTGGCGACCTCGACGTCCTGGCTGACCTGACCATCAACGGCGACGGCGGCTTCGTCGACGGAGTGCTCCTGACGTCGCCGGACAATGTGTTCGACCTGCGCAACGGCGCCACCGTCACCATCAACGATCTGACCGTCCAGAACGGCAACTACGGCCTCTATCTCAACGACGGTACCACCCTGTTGTTGACCGGGGTCACGGTCCAGCTGAACAACAACGCGGGAGTCCTGGTCAACGCGAACTTCGGGGGATCGTGCTTCCTCGAGGCGGCCGCCACCACGGTCACCCAGAACGGCACCTACGGGATTCAGGGTACTGGCCCGGTGACGATCAACGTCCACAGCAGCTCGACGATCTCTTCCAACGACTGCGGCATCTGCATCGACGGCAACAACGGCGGACCGAACCTCACCATTACCGACAGCCTGATTCAGAACAACACTGGCACCTACGCCGCCGGAGGCATCAGCCTCACTACGAGCTTCTGGAGTACCAGTCTGGTCTCGATCACCGACTCTCAGATCATCGGAAACAGCACGTCGAACAGCGCCGGAGTCGGAGGCCTTTCCGTCAAGCCGGCGAGCGGCGGCCTCGAGCCGACGGTGATCGTGACGGGAGCCACCTTCCAGGGCAACTCGGGTCCCACCGTTGGCGGGCTCTACGCCTTCGGCACCGTGACCATCAACGGCTCCCACTTCCAATCCAACACCGCTACCGGTGGGTTCACTCCCACCCCAGGCGCAGTAGCACTTTCGGTCGGAATCGTTGGCGGACCCCAGGCCAACATCTCGACCTCCACCTTCCTGAGCAACACCGGCGGCAACGGGGCCCTGATCAGCCAACAGCCACTCGAGCTGACCAACTCGACCTTCAGTGCCAACGCTGCCACCCAGCTCAACAACGGCGCCGTGGGATGCCGGACGGCGAGTGCCACCTGCGACTTCGAGCACATCACCGTCACCGGAACCACCGGTTCTGGAGGGTACGGCATCGTCGCCCACTCACCTGCCACCATCGCGCTCTCGAACTCGATCTCGGCCAACAATGCCACCTTCGATTGCGCGGGCTCGATCGCTTCGGGGGGCCACAACCTGATCGAGAACGTCGGATGCGGGCTCAGCGGAGATCTCACCGGCAACCAGCACCTGGTCGATCCCGAACTGCAGCCGCTGGCGGACAACGGAGGCTCGACCCAAACCCACGCCCTGGCCGCTACCAGTCCCGCCGTCGACGGTGGTCCCCTGGCGAGCCTCGGCAGTTCACAGAACGGGGTGGCCCGACCCGCCGACGGCGACGGCAGCGGGACGGCTCAGGTCGACATCGGAGCGTTCGAGCTACCTGAACCCAGCTTCGATTTCGGCGATGCTCCCGACCCCGTAGGTTCCACCGGGGGCGAATACCCTACACTCCTGGCCAACAATGGTGCCCGACACCAGATTGTGGGCGGCCTCTCGCTCGGCGCCGCAGTCGATGACGAAACGGACGGTCAGCCTTCGGCTGATGCCCTCGGCGACGACCAGTCGGGCAGCGACGATGAGGATGGTGTCACCCTCGGATCGCTCCTGGTTCCCGGCGCCCTGGCCGACATCACGGTCACGGCCAGTGCGGCGGGCTTCCTGCACGCCTGGGTCGACTTCGACCAGGACGGTACCTGGGACAGCGGCGACGAGGAGGTCTTCACCAACCAAGCCCTGGCCGCCGGTGCCAACAGCCTCTCGTTCACCGTCCCGAGCGACGCCGTGGCGGGCCAGACCTACGCCCGATTCCGCTTCGATAGCGGCGGAGTCGCCACCACGCCGACCGGAGCGGCTCCGGACGGAGAGGTGGAGGACTATCGCTTCACCGTCGAACCGGTGGCTGACCTGGCCATCCTCAAGTCCGGCCCCTCGAGTGCGACTCCGGGATCCACGATCCACTACACCGTGGTCGCTAGCAACTCGAGCGGGCCTGCCACCGCCCTCGGGGCGC
>JAUIDB010000010.1 GCA_030429235.1 Thermoanaerobaculia bacterium
TGGCGGCACGAACCGTCTCGTCCAAGAGGTTGCGGATCACCTTGTGACTGTTGGCGGTGATCCCCACCTTCTTGCCCTGGCGGATGAGTTCGACGATCATCCGGGCCCCGGTGTAGGTCTTGCCACAGCCGGGGGGGCCTTGGATGGGGAGGACGCCGCCATCGAGCGAGAGAGCGAGGCGCCGCGCGCAAGCCAAGAAGTCCTCATGTGGCTGGCGCAGGGAACCGGCAAACCGGGGAAGACCTCTCGGTGGCTGGCGCTGCAAGAGATCGCGGGCGGCCCGGTAGGTCGGCTGTGGGCTGTCGAGGCCGTGGTCGAGGATCCACTCGCCGATTCGCAGCAGAGCCGTTTCGATCACTCCGGCGGAGACGGAGCTAAAGAGGAAGATCGACTCGGGGTGGAGGTCGCGGGTCGCCCCGGATTTCTTGACATCGATCGTGCCCGCCGATGGGTCGATGTCGACAATCGTCCCCAGAGTGGTCTCCGTGTCGGCCCAGGCGCGGTCCTCGCTAGTGTCGACCTCCTGCGGGGGGAACCGATAGGTATCTACCGGGCACTGCTCGGTCCCGGGTTTCTCGGTCGAGCGAAGGGTGAAACGGAGATCGGCGAGGGCCTTCCGCTCGTCAAAGCGCTGTTCATGGGTGAGCTCGGCGAGGTGGAAGAACTCCCACCAGCCGGCCTTTTCCTCCAGTCGAAACCAGTCCATCAGGTGGGAGAGGAGCCAGAGATTCTCTTGGTCGGCGTCCCGCTCTTCGGGGAGCTCGGGGACTCCGCTGAGGAGCCGTTTCTGAATCGCGCGGATGCGCTCTTGTCGCAGGGTGGCGTTTTCTGAGGGTGCCTGCGGTGCCACCGAAGGGCGAGGGATCGCGTGGCCAGCCACGATGCGTTGGCTCCTCAGGGTCTCGAGCCAATTGCGCAGTTCGAGGGTCGAGACGCAATCGTCCCGGTTGTAGCTGTCGAGTTGGTGGCGACGTTCTGGGGTGATGTCTTCAGGATGTCCCATTTCGAGCGCAGCCTCGACGACGAACCGAGCTGTAGATGCTTCGCGAAGCGGTAGCTTCCGCTCGAAACCGTAGAGGGGTTCGAGATCCTTGATGGAATAGCGTTCGACTCCCGCTCGCAGACTCTGCTTGACCACAGCGTAGAGGTCGACGAACTTCTCGCCTCGCAGGAGAGCGTCGATGACATCTTCGTGGGCTGCGTGCTTGCCCATCAAGCGCTTGAACGCGGTTGGCTCGTAGGGGGCGTAGTGGTAGATGTGCAGGTCAGGGTATTGCTCGAGACGGTTGGCGACGAAGGTGACGAAGCGGTCGAAGGCGTCCTTCTCTTGGGAGTCGTCGAGAGACCAGAGAGCCTCGTACCGCGCCTTCCCCTGATCTTCGACGACCCAGCCGATCACGTATTCGAGACCATGGGGCTCGACAAAGGCATCGCCTTCGAGGTCGAGGAAGATATCGCCTGGTGATGGTTCGGGGAGGCGGCAGAAGCCCCGTCCCAGTTCGATCGGCAGCAGCTCGAACTTGGGCGGGGAGATCTCTCGAGACTCCAACTGCAGGCGTGCCTGGTGACGGAGTTTCTCATAGGTGGCTCGGGATCCCCGCTCCGGGCGGGGGAGCTCACCCTCGGTTGTCGCCAGTTGGGTCAAGGTGGAAACACCCCACGCACTGAGCTGGGTTTCGTGCTGCCGACCGAGGTCCGCCACCAGACACAGATGGTCGTCGCGGCGGCGCTGCTCGTCGCAGGCTTTCCACCACTGGCAGATCTCGCAATGTGGGGTAGGCGAGGGGTAGGTGGTGGCTACGGTTGGATCGGCGGCAACCGCCTCAGAGAGGCGTTCCCGAACCAGACGGTAGTAAGCGAGATAGTCCTTGATTCGGTAGGACTCCGGTTGGAAGTCTCGCCTCGGGACGACGACGTGCATCTGGCGGGGTAAGAGCCCCTGAGCATCCCCCAGGAGTTCGGAGTAGAGACAGAGTTGGAGAATCGTCCCGGCTTTGGTCGTCTGCGAGAGCTTGGTGTCTACGACCTCGTAGGACCACGGACCCAACGCGCTGGGGTGATCTACCTTCAGTAGGACATCAGTGCGGCCGAACCAGTCGTCGGTGAAGAACGTGGCCTGGGCGATGGCGTCGACCCCTTCGCTCATCGCCGCCAGAGTGGCCTCGAGGTTTGCGGACGGGTTTCCTGCTTCTGGTAGTTCCCGCACCTCGATTCCGCTCCCACGAAGGTGATCGAGATAGGCCCTCTCGTGTTCGACTCCGCGGTGTTGGAGCACCTCCGTGGCAGGCCGGTAGGGTGGTCGCTCTAGCTCGCCGCGCGCGAGTCGATGGTTGAGGGTCGTCAGATGACGGCAGCCGAGGTGATTCGAAACGTCGGAGGCCGACAGGCGGACCCTGTTGTCTTGAAGCTTCATCGATGCGGTGGATATCAGGGGCGGTTGTCAGTTCCTGTCACCGGCAACTCCGATACCTTCGAGCGATTTCCACCCCGATCGGTCCCGAGCGAGGTTGTTTGGTACGGTCCAAGTCAACACCACCCGATGGGTACTGCACGGCCGATCCCTCAGGATCGCACGCCCGAGATGATTCCACCCTTCCGTCGGTGGTCGCGTCCAGAAACTTCAGCACCGGTCCTCCGAACCGGGTGCGAATCCATAGATCACGATTCCACTCCATCCGCAGTCGACCTCCAGAACGAAACCTCCTTCTCCAAGAACCACGTTTTCGGCTGCTTCGAGGGGCCCGTCCTGCTCTAGAGAGGGGTCGAGTTCCAGGAGTCTGGCGGACTGGTGGGCGAACAGGCCAACGTCCCCATGAAAACAGAAGAGAAAGGTTGGATTGTTCGCGGGATCTACCGCGTCAACGGCCTCGTCGTAGGTGGGTTGGCCGGAGAAGGGTGAGTAGACGGGACCGTTCCAGTTGCAGAGAGATCGGTTTGGACTCTGGGTTTCCATAAGCTGGGCTCCTTCTTGGGTGGCTCGGGTGGGAAGGCCAGTGCCGGTGTGTTCACCAGCGTTGGCTCATTTCTTGTATCGACTCGCGGCGTCAGTTCCTGTCGGGCGGTCTTCCTGCATTGAGCCGAGAATCCCTTGCGCAATTTCCACCACCATCACCTCCAACTCCTTCGGCCCCTCCACCACACACCCACCCCCGAACCCCACGATCCAGCGGGCGATCTCCTCTAGCCCGTCCAACTGGACGGTGTAGCGGACCGAACCGTCGGCGAGTTCCTCGGCCGCGCCGTGGGGGTGCAGCGTGGCGTTGAGAACTAGAGGCGCAAGCCGGGGCGCGAAGCGCAGAACGACGGTGTGGTCTCCATCTTCGTGCATCAGGTTCCAGGCGCGGGACAGGAGGCCACCGGTCGGGTCGGAAGGGGGCGGGTCGAAGCGTTCGTCCGTCGGGGTGACGTCGGCGATGCGATCGAGGCGGAAGATGCGCACTTCGGCGCTCTTGTGGCAGTGGCCGGTCACGTACCAGGTGCCGCGGCGCTCGAAGAGCTCATGGGGGTCGAGTTGGCGGCGGGAGCGTTGGCCGCCGGAGAGGGAGTCGTAGTCGATGGTGACGGTGACGTGGTCGCGTGCGGCGCGGCGGAGGGGTTCGAGGGCAGTACTGGCGTTGGGGCCTGAACGCGGCGTGTCGGCGAGCCGGAGGACGGGGCGAGCCTGGCGATCGTAGTGGCGGTCGGGGGGTGGGGTAGCGGCATGCAGCTTGGCCGAGAGCAGCTCGAGGCGGCGGGTGAGCTCGGGGGCGGCGCGCAAGGCGGGGTTCGAGAGGGCGAGGCGTAGGAGGGCTCGCTCTTCGGTGTCGAGGTTCAAGGGCGGGAGCTTGGCCGTAGGGAGCAGTCGGTAGCCGTAGTCATCCTTGACGATTGGGATACCCTGGGCCTCGAGGTCACCGAGGTAGCGGTAGGCCGTGCGGGGGGAGACGGCGAGCTGGTCGGCGATCTCGTCGACGCTTCGAGAGCGCCGACCGCCGAGGTAGTGGGTGAGACCGAGGAGGCGGGAGGACTTGTTCAACCAGTCCCTCCCCAGACCGAGGCGCGCTTGGGCCGTCCAGGTCGACACAGCTCGACGGGCGCTACACCGTCGGCTCGTCTGGATTGCACGTCTGGGATGAACCCACCCTCCATGGATCTCTGTTCGACTGGGATGTCGGTCAGGGCATGTGTGGGCAATACTACACGGTTCGTGGTTAGTGTTTGAAGGGTCGTCGCAGTCGGGCGGTTGGCGGGGGTGGTGGGACGCTTTGAGAAGGAGGCCAGGTGGGCACCTGGCGTTCCAAGGGGACTACTCGCTAGGTGAGGACCCGAAGACCACTGCACCTAGAAGCGGTGAGGCCAGCGGAAGGTTTCACCGCGGTCGGCAAGAGGGCCTTCACGGTATCCCTGCCAAGAACGCTTCCATTCGCATCGCCAGGAAGTCTCGTGAGGGCTTCCACTCGGCTCGTTTCGGCGCCCGGATCCGCAGCCCGTGCAGTTCCTGAAGTCCATGCTTCAGCATCGGCCCGTCGACCTCTTCGAGGATGTCCTGTCGGATGATGATTCTGTAGTCGGGGTCGACGGCCACGATGTGTTGATCGAACGCCGCATGGTGCAGCTTGCACAAAGCGAGTCCGTTCGGGACGACCGGCTCTCCGAGGGGATCGTTGTCGGCGATGATGTGGGCTGCATCGAGCAGTTCACGGTGTTTGAGTCGGCACATTGCGCAGCTGTCCCGATAGGCGCCGAGGACCCGCTCTCGGAAGCCTTGTTGGTGCAGGCGCCGCCGCACCTCTACGGTGGTGTAGCGGCGTTCGGCGATCTGGCTGGCGGCGGCGGTCCAGGCGCCTGGACTCATCTGATCATCGTGGTGGGCTGCGACCGTGAACGTCAGCTGGTCTGGGTCATCCCCGACGACGAACACAGGCCAAACGACATGGTATCGCCCGGGCAAGTGCCCGTAGAGGAAGACCAGAGGGAGGCTGAGCCGCTTGCATTCGCGCAGGCCAGCGTTCTCACGGTGGTTTGGGTCGCTGCCGCGGTACTTGTACTGGAGCAGGCCCTCTGGGCTGAAGGAGTCCGCGTAGGGGCTCTTGGGGGAGGTGCGGATCGACAAGGGGTAGCGACAGACTCTGGGCTTGAAGATCCCTTGTTGACTCACGAGTGGGACGCGAACGCCTTCGTGGGTCAACCCACGGAGGAGGGTCGACCAGGGCAGCACTTCGCCGTGCCGAGCGACCTGCTCTTCGAGCCATTGGAAGGCCGCCAGGCGTACCGGTTCGTCAGCCATGCACGCCTTCGCCCCTTTCCCTCACCAGGCCCCCTTCTGAGTGAACCACCAATACGGACTCCCCCGGTCCCGGTCCTCCCTTTCGTCCACCAGCAGGAACTGCATCCGCAGCTTCAAGTCCTCCGCGCCTTCGATCGCCTCGTCAGCTACCCAGAAGCGGAAGGGTCCTGGGCGCGCGCCCTCTCCCTCATCGAATACCCCGGTAACGGTGTCGCCGCCGAGACTGCGGTGGCCGTCCAGCAGGGCAAACTCGAGGCGGGCGAAGTAGTCGTGGCCCTCGCCGAAGAGGACGTAGGGGCGGAGGGTGATGTCGCGGCCGCGGATCCGTTCGCCCAGGGAGTTGGTGCGTTTGGACTTGCGCGTGGTGAGCTCGAAGCTGATGACGTAGCTCTCGCCGCAGCGGATCTTGCTGGCGGCCGTGCTGTGGCCCTTGCCGGCGAGGAGCAGTTTGTCGGCCGGCAGGGTCAGACGGACGGGGCAGGAGAGGTGGCGGCCGGTCGGGAGGGTGGCCACGTCGACGAAGGCGTCGAAGTCGATCTGCTCGATCTGGTCCCAGGGCAGGGCGTGGGTCTGGACGTCGGTGGCGAGTAGCAGCTCTTCGAGTTCGAGCTGGCCGGTGACGGTGCGACTGTCCTTGGTGGTGATGGTGGCAGTGCTGTCAGCGAAGCGGAGCTCGTGGAGCGAGACCCGGGGCAGGACGACGACTCCGGTCACGGTGGTGACCCGCAGGTCCTCGATCGTGGCCGTGCCGATGAGCTGGCGACCGTCCCGGGTGGTGACCCTCTCCAGACTGAGGAGTGGGGAGGCCAGCAGCAGGGCCAGGAGGCTGATGGCAGCCCACGACGGTACGCGTCGACACAGCTCGACGGGCGCTACACCGTCGGCTCGTCTGGATTGCACGTCTGGGATGAACCCACCCTCCATGGATCTCTGTTCGACTGGGATGTCGGTCAGGGCATGTGTGGGCAATACTACACGGTTCGTGGTTAGTGTTTGAAGGGTCGTCGCAGGTGGGCGGTTGGCGGGGGCGGTGGGACGCTTTGAGAAGGAGGCCAGGTGGGCACCTGGCGTTCCAAGGGGTTCACTTGCGCAACCAGGCTCGGTAGATGCAGGTGGCGCGTGGCTCTTCGGGGTTGGAGGGTCGACTAAGGCAGGGAAATGCTGGGCGCGAGCCGGGTCGGTTTGCGGGAGTTGGTCGAGTGGGGTCTCAACGGGACGGTTCGAGGCAGAGTCTGAGGTGTCCTGTCGTCGTCGGCGACAGGTCGAGAGAACGTGTCGCTGTTTCGGGATTTCTTCGACACGTTCTTGCCAGGTGGGGTTGAGGTCTACTGGACCCCTGCGATGAACCTCAACGTAGGCACTGGTATCATCCCTTCGTGGACCGGAAGTTACAGAGAGGGGGCCGCCAGGGACCCAGCAGCGTACCCTCAGACTACGAGCACCCTGAAGTATCGGAGTGGGGCCTCGATCTTGGGGATATCAGCTTGATTCGCGCTCGGCTGGCGCTGACCCCGACCGAGCGGCTCCGGTCGGCTCAAGCCGTGATGAATCAGCTCTTGAAGGTCCGGGCCCTCAATGGCCACCGAACTTAGGTTCGACGCGGCCCTCGCCGTCCTCGTAGAGCACGAGGTGGAGTTCATCATCGTCGGTGGCATCGCGGCCATCCTTCAAGGGTCGCCTTTGACCACCTTGGATCTCGACATTCTGTTCCGAACCAGCGATGAGAATCATCGACGACTGCTCTCGGCTCTGGGGCGACTCGATGCTACCTATCTTGATCTGGCTGGCCGACGCATCGAGCCTGATCTCGAGAAGCTGGCGTCGATGAAGATTCATCTTCTCGAGACCCGATACGGGCGTCTCGACCTTCTGAGAACCGTGGGCGATGGGTTGTCGTTCGAAGCTCTTCTCGACCACAGCATCGTGCTGGAGGTCGATGAGTGCCGAGTCCGGGTCCTGGAACTCGCAAAGATCATCGAGACCAAAGAACAGGCAGATCGTCCTAAGGATCGCTATCAGATCCCGTTCCTACGTCAGCTCTTGGCCGAGATCGACCAGGGTCGTTGACCGGGCCTGCGACGGAAGCGTGAGCCAGAGGGACCCCTACTAGGCCTTGCCTCGCGGGGTGAGGGGCCGTTGAGGCAGGTGGTGCCTGGTCCTTCGGCCTCGCAGGGCTGATGAAGCCAGGAGAATACTGGGTCCGAGCCAGGTCGGTTTGCGGGAGTCGGTCGAGTGGGGTCTCAAAGGGACGGTTCGAGGCAGAGTCTGAGGTTCCCGTCGTCGTCGGCGACACGTCGAGAGAACGTGTCGTTGTTTCGGGACTTCAGCGAGACGTTTGCTCGGCGGAAGCGGCCCTTTCAGGACGAAGGCTACGTGCTTCCTCGCAGACACCAAGAGACGAGAGGGAGCAGGTTCCCGGCGCCGCGATGGGCGGCACGATGGGCCTACAGCGCCGTGTATCATCTGCGCCCATCCTCTCCAAGGGACGTCGAGAATGCTCCTGACGATTCCCACTACGCATACACCGGCGACCGACCTCGGCTATCTCCTCCACAAGAATCCGGCGAGGATTCAGGAGACGGAGCTCGCCTTCGGGCGGGCAAGGGTCTTCTATCCCGTGGCGAACGAGGATCTCTGCACGGTTGCGCTGCTGCTGGAGATCGACCCGATCGGTCTCACCAGACGAAACCCGGCTGACGCAGCGGCGGAGCAGTACGTCAACGACCGACCGTACGTCGTGTCTTCGTTCCTGAGTGTGGCCCTTGCCAAGGTATTCGGTACCGCCCTGGGTGGTCGGTCGAAGGAACGGCCCGAGCTCGCAGAGCAGGCGATCCCGCTGAGAGTCGAGATGCCGGTCGTTCCCGCCCGGGGTGGCTCCGATTTGATCGCGCGGCTCTTCGAACCACTGGGCTACACGGTCGAGACGGTTCGTTACCCACTCGACCCAGCCTTTCCTGATTGGGGGATGTCGCCCTACTGCCGCGTGACGTTGGAAGCGGAGTGCCGTTTGAGCGACCTACTCCGCCATCTCTACGTGCTGATTCCGGTGCTCGATGACCGAAAGCACTATTGGGTCGGCGAGGACGAGATCGAGAAGATGCTCAGGCGGGGTGCTGGCTGGCTGGCCGACCATCCCGATCGGGAGTTCATCCTGCGGCGTGGGCTCAAGCGTCGAGGAAGGTTGACGCGACTGGCGCTGCAGCGGCTCACCGGTGAGGAAGACTCGGACCAGGAGCTCCACCTGCGCCAACGAAACGAAGAGGAAGGGGCGCTGGAACGAACGATTCGCCTCAACGACATTCGCCTCGACACCGTGGCCGAGACACTCCAGGAGTCGGGCGCACGCAGGGTGCTCGATCTCGGCTGCGGCGAGGGAAAGCTCTTGCAACGGCTTCTGAAGTCCAAGCAGTTCGAGCGCATCGTAGGGCTCGATGCGAGCGTCAGAGCTCTCGAGATCGCGCACCGCCGACTGCGATTGGCGGAGGCGCCGCCTAAGGTCAAAGAGCGAATCGAACTCTTGCACGGAGCCCTGACCTATCGAGACCGGCGCCTCGAGGGGTACGACGCAGCGGCGCTCGTCGAAGTCGTCGAGCACCTCGACTCGGCCCGCTTGGCAGCGATGGAACGGGTGGTCTTCGAGCACGCACGCCCGGGCCTCGTGGTACTGACGACTCCGAACCGTGAGTTCAACGCCACGTTCGAGTCGTTGCCGGCGGGCGAGTTCCGGCACCGGGACCACCGCTTCGAATGGACGAGAGAGGAGTGCCAGGCGTGGGCCGCGGGAGTGGCCGAACGACGTGGATACTCCGTGGTTCACCGAGGTATCGGTGACGAAGATCCCGAGCTCGGATCACCCACCCAAATGGCGATCTTCACGAGGCTCGAATCGTGAACTTCAAGATTCCAGCCTTCTCGCTCGTTGCCCTGGTCGGAGCCTCCGGGTCGGGGAAGACATCTTTCGCTCGGCTCCACTTCAAGGAGAGCGAGGTCCTGGGCTCCGACTTTTTCCGCGGCCTCGTTTCCGATGACGAGACAGACCAGTCGGCGACGAACGACGCCTTCGACGCGCTCTACTACGTCGCCAGGAAGAGACTCGCCCGGCGCCGGTTGACGGTCATCGATGCGACGAATGTGCAACGCGATGCGCGCAAGACCCTGGTGGCATTGGCCCGCGAGCACCACTGCCTGCCGGTGGCGATCGTATTGAAGATCGATCCTGCAATCTGTCAGGACCGCAACCGAGATCGGACTGATCGCGATTTCGGCCGCCATGTCGTGCGCAACCAGAGCCTGCAGCTCCGAAAGTCGCTCCGCGGGCTCAAGCGGGAGGGCTTCAGATACATCTACGTGCTCTCCTCTCCTGATGAGGTCGAGGCGGCCACGATCGAGCGGCAGCGACTCTGGACCGACCGCCGGGCCGAGAGCGGTCCCTTCGACATTATCGGTGACGTTCACGGCTGTTACGAAGAACTCCGAACCCTCCTCGCGAAACTCGGCTGGACGGTCGAGATCGGGGACGTCGAAGGCGAGCGTCGCTACTCTCTTTCCCATCCGGAGGGTCGGAAGGTCGTGTTCGTAGGGGACCTCGTCGATCGGGGTCCCAACGTGCCCGAAGTCCTGCGACTCGCGATGGATGCGGTTGCCGACGACCGAGCCATTTGCGTGCCGGGCAATCACGACATCAAGTTGCTGAAGGCGCTTCGCGGTAAGAACGTCAAGATCGCCCACGGCCTGGAACGCTCGCTCGAGCAACTCGCCGACGAGACCCCCGAGTTTCGGGAGCGAGTCGTCGGGTTCATCGACAGTCTCATCAGCCACTTCGAGCTTGATGACGGCCGACTCGTCGTGGCTCACGCAGGGATGCGGGAGGACATGCAAGGGAGGGCCTCCGGTGCAGTGAGAGCCTTCGCACTCTACGGGGAGACCACCGGCGAGACGGACGACTTTGGCCTGCCCATTCGCTACGACTGGGCGCAAGACTACCGGGGTCGGGCGATGGTCGTTTATGGTCACACGCCGGTGCCGGAGCCCGAGTGGCTCAATCGGACGATCAACATCGACACCGGCTGCGTGTTCGGAGGAAGGCTGACAGCACTTCGCTATCCCGAGAAGGAACTCGTGTCGGTTCCCGCCGCCGAGGTCTATTGCGAGCCGGTCAGGCCGCTGGCGTCGGCAGTCGAAGACGGTCGGGACGCTCAGCAACTCCACGACGACCTGCTGCACCTCGAGGATGTTCAGGGCAAGCGGCTCGTTTCCACTCGCCTGCGGGGCAACCTCACCATTCGGGAAGACCATGCGACAGCCGCCCTCGAGGTGATGAGTCGCTTCGCGGCCGATCCGCGTTGGTTGATCTACCTGCCGCCGACGATGGCACCGAGTGAGACGAGCCAGCGTCAGGGCCTCCTCGAACATCCCGAGGAAGCGTTCGACTACTTCCACCGCGCTGGCGTTGGTGAGGTCGTCTGCCAAGAGAAGCACATGGGTTCGCGGGCCGTGGTGCTCGTCTGCCGCGACGAGCAAGCCGCGGTGGAGCGCTTTGGCGTCGACACCGGGGAGACCGGCATCTGCTACACGAGAACTGGCCGCCGCTTCTTCGCGGATGCGGATGTGGAGAACGAGCTGATCGATCGGCTGCGGGCGGCGGCGGAGGAGGCTGGTCTCTGGGACGACCTCGAGACCGACTGGCTCCTCCTCGATTGCGAGCTCATGCCCTGGTCAGTCAAGGCGCAGGACCTCCTGAGGAGTCAGTACGCGCCCGTGGGTGCGGCGGCGCAGGCGAGCTTGGAGTTCGCTTCTCGTCTCGCTGGTGAGAACCGCAACGAAGCGATAGATCTTTCGGAGTTGGCTCGTGACCTGGGACGGCGGCAAGGTTCGATCGATCGGTATCGTGATGCCTATCGCCACTATTGCTGGCCGGTCGAGTCGGTGGGCGACCTCCGACTCGCTCCCTTTCATCTCCTCGCCTCGGAGGGCGCGGTCCACTGCAAGCGGGATCATTGGTGGCATCTCGAGATGGCTCGGAGATGGAGCGAGCCGGCCGGTGACCTCGTCCGCGTCACCGCTTCTCGCAAAGTGGACCTGGCCGACCCGGTAAGCCGAGGGCAGGCCATCGATTGGTGGACCGACCTCACATCCAAGGGCGGCGAGGGGATCGTCGTCAAGCCTCGGGAGTTTCTCGCGACAGGTCGCAAAGGCCTGGTCCAGCCGGCTCTCAAGTGCCGGGGCCGTGAGTATCTTCGGATCATCTACGGTCCCGAGTACACCGACGAGCAGAACCTGACCCGGCTCCGCGCCAGAGCGCTGGGAAGGAAGCGATCCCTGGCGATTCGCGAGTTTGCACTCGGCCTGGAGGCCCTCGAGCGGTTTGTCGCTCGTGAGCCACTGCGGCGTGTCCACGAGTGCGTCTTCGGTGTTTTGGCCTTGGAGAGTGAGCCAGTGGACCCTCGCCTTTGACTCTTCGATCTCGAGACCCGGCTACGGGTGTGAGTTTCTATTCACCTGCTCTACGCGAAGCGGCCCGCATCGCCGGGTTGGCGATTCCGCTGCTTCTTGTCCTCTTGGCCGTTCCTCGGTTGGCCGTGGATCGCTCAGAATCGTTCTCGTGGTCTGAGTTCAAGGCCATCGAACTCGGGTCTCCTGTGCATCGAGCCGTGGCCACTCTAGGAAATCCGATCAGGATCGAGAAACACTCTGCTCTTTCGGACTGCCCGACCTGCTCCAGCTACTTCTTCCTGGGGAATCCTCCCGACTGGCTTCCGATCTACAGGGAGGCTTGGCTTGTCGTCGACGCTCAGGGCGATGTCGTGAGGAGGGTAGCCAACCTCGAACCCTGACCTTGATCGTCCGCAATCAGGTCTCCCAAGTAGGTGCCACGTAGTTTTCGAGGCGCACCACTACGAGTTAGCGACTCGACCGCGTTCGTTCTGGAAGTGAACGGCATCGATCTTGGATCCCAGGTGGGATACCTAGCCTCGATTGCGTTCTCCTGAGGGATGCGAGCCTCTTTCGCAACGACTTCGAGACAGGTACCATCTCGTGCGTAGTCGAACTGGGTGTGTTTCTGGAGAAGAGGAGGAGTCGTGCGTTTCGAGAGAGAACTTGTAGCAGCCCTGCTCGTGATAGTTGTCCTACTGGGCGGCGAGAGTTTGCTCCGGGGTCAGTCTTGCCTTGAGACTATTGGAGAGTGGCCCTATGGGTCCGCAACGTCCGTGGAACTCGTGGGATCGACTGCCTATGTAGGCAACGGACCAACCCTCTGGATAGTCGATGTCGGGGATCCGAGCGCTCCAATGGTTCTAGGCGAGCTAACCCTTTGGGGCGCACTGCTTCAGATCAAAGTCTCGTCTGAGATCGCTTACGTGTCGACATCACTTGGCATCCACGCGATCGACGTGTCCAATCCGGCCAACCCGGTGGAACTTGGTCTATTTGAAGGAATCGACCGTGCCATTGCCCTTAGCGTTGCCGACGGGGTCGTCTATGCCACCGGCAACTCGGATGGACTCTTGATTATCGACTTCTCGACGCCGTCGTCTCCGGTCGTGATCGGAGAGTACTCTCCTCCTGGTGTTGCCTACTCAGTTGACGTTCAAGGTAGTCTCGCCTACCTGGTAGATGAAGACTCCTTAATCATCTTGGATGTTTCTTCTCCTGCCACACCGACCCTTCTGGGGCGGTTGATTGCGCCGGAGTTCCATTGGACTCTTGACGTAGCGGTTTCGGGAACGGTTGTCTATGTGCTCGATTTCTTCGAGGGTGTCTTTGCGGTTGACGTTTCGATCCCCACGGAACCTGCACTTCTCGCAGGGGTGCCGATCCCGTTCTCGGGTTGGGCGTCGTCGATCGACTCTCAAGGCGATCTTGTTTCCTTTATTTCCTACACCGTCGGTTCCCTGGGGGGCGGAGGGCTCCACCTGGTCGACGTTACCGATCCCTCCCAACCTTTGCTTCTTGATTCGCTAGAGACTCCTGGTGAGACCTATGAGGCGGCCATCTCTGGCGGATTGGCTGTCGTGGCGGATGGGAATGCCCTTCAAATCGTCGACATTTCGACACCAACGAGTCTAGGCTACTTGGGCCATCTGCTGGTAGGAGGGTCGGTCCGCGACGTCGAACTAGCCAATGGCCACGCCTACCTGGCAGGCAGCGGAGGCTTTACGGTATTGGATACTTCGTCACCGTGGATGCCAACTGTGTCTGCGAGGTTTGAAACCCAGGGCCGAGCCCTTGATGTCTCGTTGGATTCTGGATTGGCCTATGTTTCCGTCGATGGTCCCGAGGGCCTGTTGATTTATGACTTGGGAGACCCAGGAGTCCCGGTGCTGCTCGGTTCACTTGCGTCGGCATCCGCAGC
This sequence comes from Thermoanaerobaculia bacterium, assembly GCA_030429235.1. Classification (GTDB taxonomy): domain Bacteria; phylum Acidobacteriota; class Thermoanaerobaculia; order Multivoradales; family JAIOJS01; genus JAIOJS01. Next base: position 13,620 of record JAUIDB010000010.1, read on the forward strand.
CGAAGAGGTTTCCGTTAGGGGCGGCTATGCGTTCTTGGCATCACCCTTTCTTGATCTGAAGATCGTTGATATCAGCGTTCCGTCAGCGCCAATCGAAGTTGCTTCGGTAGTAGCCGGGGCCTCCCAGACGACCGCCCTCAATGGCGACTACGCCTATAGCGCCGGTTCTCAACTGGCGGTCATCGATGTCTCCGTTCCGTCCAACCCGGTGGTTCTGGCCTCTCAGGGGTTGCCCTTCTCAATAAGCGACTCTGCAGTTCGCAATGGGGTGCTCTACTTCTCCTCTTCCGGCCTGCGCGTTTTTGACACTGTCGATCCTCTTTCTCCGAACCAAATCGGATTGCTGTCTCTGGCGGGAGGTTCTTCCCACGATTTGGTCCTCGAGGCCGACCTCGTCTACCTGGCTGCCGGCCTAGGTGGTGTTCGGGTAGTAGATGTTTCTGCGCCCACGGCACCTCGGCAAGTAGCGTATCGCGGTACCTCGTACGCTCGTGGAATTGCGGTTGGTGGTGATCGGGTTGCTGTAGCCAAGGACGGGCAAGGTCTGTCGATTCTGCAAGGCTGCGCAGGGCTGCTTTTTGCCGATGGTTTTGAGTCCGGGGATACCGTGGCCTGGCCCCAGAGTAGTCCGTAGCTCTTGCTCTTCAGTGGCGGCTGAACTTCGTGCCAGATGGGAGTGCGTCAAGGTGGGGTTCACCCCTTATACCGTCGTTTGTTTGGGGACTTCGCCTACGAGCCAACCGCCGAAGATCTGAGGTTTTGGAACGAGTGGGCCGAGGAAGGCAGGAGAGTACTGGGTGCGGGCCGGGTCGGATTGCGGGAGTTGGTCGAACCGAACGGTTGGTTCCTCGAACCCTCGCTAGTTCGCGCTAGGATCGCCCCTCGAATCCAGCCACACGAGGAACGTCTCCATGATCCGACTGAACCAGCTCCGCTTGCTGACCCTCTTGGTCACGATCGCCGCCGCCCTGCTGCTTGCGAGTCCCTCCGCCTCGACGGAGGCGGGGGAGACCTCCGATCTGCTGCTGATTCTCGACGCCTCGGGGTCGATGTGGGGGCAGATCGACGGCGAGAACAAGATCGTCATCGCTCGTCGCGTCATGGCGGGCCTGATCGAGGGGCTTCCGGACGAGAGCGAGGTGGGGCTGGTGGCCTACGGGCATCGCCGTGAGGGCGACTGCGAGGACATCGAGACCGTAGTGCCGATCGGGCCGCTCGACCGCGGTGCCCTCACCGGGCGGATCGGGGAGCTCAACCCCAAGGGCAAGACGCCGATCACGCGTTCGGTCGAGGAGGCGTTCGCCTCGGTTCGGGGGCGGGAGGAGCCGACCACGATCGTGCTGGTCAGTGATGGACTGGAGACCTGTGGGGGCGACCCCTGTGCCACCGTGCGCGCGGCGGCGGAGGAGGGGATCGACTTCGTGCTCCACGTGGTGGGTTTCGACGTCGCCAAGGAGGACGTCTCGTCGCTCGAGTGTGCGGCCCAGGCGGGGAACGGGCTCTACCTGACGGCGGAGACCGCAGGGGAGCTGGGAGCGGCGCTGGATCGGGCGGTGGCGATGCCGGCCGAGGTGCCGGGGGGGCGGCTGTCGGTCAAGGTGATCGCCGATGGCGAACTGGCCGACGCCGCGGTCCACGTCACGCGGTCCGCCGACGGTGAAGAAGCTGGTGGCGGACGCACGTACACCAGTCCCGAGACGAATCCGCGCATCATTCCGCTGGCCGATGGTACCTACGACGTCGAAGTGACCGCGGTCGGCCTGCGCGGCGACAACCAGCGAACCTTCGCCGAGGTGGTCATCGCCGAGGACGGCGAGATGGTGGAGAAGGTAGTCGACTTCACCGCCGGCGAGGTCACGATCGAGGTCACCCGCAACGGCGAGCTCTCGGACGCCACCGTCCGCGCCTACCGCAGCGGCACCACCGAGCAGGTCGATGCCAGCCGGAGCTACGCCGCTTCCTCCTCGAACCCGGTACGGTTTCGCCTCACCGCCGGCACCTACGACGTAGAGATCGGCTCGGTCGAGATGAGCGACAAACCCGAGCACCGCTGGGAAGGCGTGGTCATCGAACCGGGCGGACTCGCCGAACTCTCGCACGACTTCACCAGCGGCACCTTGAAGGTCGGCGCCACCCTGGCCGGCGAACTGGTCGACGCCACCACCTCGGTCCGCCGGGTCTCCGACGGCAAGGCAGTGGCCCAGGGCCGAACCTACACGAGCCCCAAGTCGAATCCCAAGACCTGGGATCTCGCTCCTGGCCGCTACCGAGTTACGGTCAAGGGGGTACGGCTCGAGGGGGATCCCCGCCGGGAGGTCGAGTTGGAGGTCCGGGCAGGTGAGATCACCGAGACGATGGTTGAGTTCGACGGGTGAAAGCTAGGCCGTTCCTTGAAGGGATGGCTACTTGCGAGGGGAGGCCTGCAGAACCGTGTTCAGTACCCCGTCGACGACGGTAGCCATCCGTTCATAGTCCAGCGTGTCGGCAGTGTCCGAGGACGTGTGGTAGTTGGGATTCCTCATGAAGGCGGTGTCCGTCACCATCACAGCGTCGTATCCGTTGCGCCAGTAGTTGCGGTGGTCGGAAGCATCGATCCCCATTACCACGGGTCCGTTGAAGCTGAAGACTGGGATGGTGGAAGCGCCTCTGAACGACTTCTTGGCGTGGGCGGTGAGCCAGGCGTCTTCTGAGCGACCCACCACGGCGATGAAGTTCCCGTGGTCCGGGTAGAAGAGATCCAGGATCCAGCTGGGCCATGGCTGCTCGTCGACGAAGTAGCCGATCATCTCCAGGTTGATCATCCCCCAGATCTCCTGCTCCTCGGCGCCCAATAGGTCCGCGTGCACTCGGCTCCCCATGAGTGGGGAAGCGTAGAAGGGCGGCTCTTCCAGGGTGAAAGCGACCAGGGTTACCGGGAGCTTCGGCTGGGTGGCGCCGAGCAGCCGTGCTAGCTCCAGAAGGCCGGCCGTGCCGCTCGCATTGTCGTCAGCCCCTGGGAACTCGCCAAACAGAGTGAAGGCATCGTAGTGGGCTCCCACCACGACTCTGGGTCCCTCGTGCGGTCCAAACTCGGCGATCACGTTGTGGTAGTCGGATCCGTTCGCCGGGAAGGTCTGAAGGCGTACTCGGTCCGAGTACTGCTCGAACAGATCGGCGATGTAGTTGGCGGCTCGGGCGAGATTCTCCGGGTTGTCGCTCCCTCTCGGTACGACCTTCGTGGTCAGGAAGCGAGTGTGGGCCTCTAGAAGGTCAGCCCGCGCCCGATCGTGGGTCAGATCCTCGAAGTGGCCGAGGGAAGGCCGGCGGAGCACGAAGCAGGCGGTCGCGAGGAGTGTGAGCGCCAGGATTCCGGCAATCGTGAGGATTCGTAGTAGGCGGCGGAGCACACTGGTTCTACGCTGTGGCCGAGAGAACCGTCCAACGTGTGAGTTTCTGGCCGGACCGCGGCGACCGCGGGAGTTCCTGTCTCACCAGACGGACCATTGTGCGGTTTGCGAGCCGGCTCGATAGCAACTGATGAAGCTCCCCACTGACTGAGGGCAGTTCCTGCTCGTGCTTCAACTGCTTCTTTGGGTTCGAGGCGAGTGGAGTAGGCGGAAGTGCAGCCGGTGCTTGCTCTGCATTCGTCGAGACACTCGATGGTCCACGTGGCACGTCAGTTGCTCCTAGGACGATCGAAGCGCGCTGATCAGAAGGATGGTCCTCCACCGCGCGGACGCATCGATCCGATGCTCACACCAAGTTGTGCGGTGACCAAGAACGAATTGCTAACGAAGGGGAACAAATATGTTCAATCTCAAGAATCTAGTCATCGCGACGATTTGCCTTCTGGCGATCCCGGCTGTGCTGCCGGCGCAGTGGGTAATCAACGGTTGGATGCCGGCGGGCACGGTACCGATCGACTACCCGCCCAGTCCGTTCTTTGCTGCAAGCTACCAGGGACACCTGTTCGTAATGGATGGAGTGACCGCTTGGGTTGGAGAGGTAGACCCCTCGACCGGCAACATCCTGAGCTGGGAGGAAACCACGGCACCCGATCGGACCCAGTACCGAGCAGCTTTGGTGCCCACGAGTGCGGCCGTCGTGGGTGACTACATCGTGATACCCCATGAACCCGAGTCGCTGGTCGCTCGGTTCAACAGCGACGGATCGATCGACGGGGACTGGCTTCCAGCCCCCGGACTCGTCAATGCAAGAGCCACGACCGGTGTTGGAGCGACCGCCGTGTCAGGCTCCTTCCTCTACGTCGTGGGGGGACATGGGCCCGGCTCGGCCCTGGGACGTGTAGAGGGAACTCTCGTCAACCAGGACGGCACCCTGGCTCCCTGGCAAGACCTTGGATCCCTACCGGCCCCCGTGATCCTCCACGACCCAAGGGCTGATGTGATCGATGGCTTCCTCTACGTGTTCGGAGGAGAAGGAACGTCGCCTTCGGGCTCCTTGACCCACTCTCGGAACGTTCACCGGGCCCAGATTCAGCCAGACGGTACGCTTGGATCCTGGGTCAAGGTCGGTGACATGCTGCAGGCTCGCCCGCATGCCGGCCACCTGCTTGCAAACGGATCCGTCCATGTGGTTGCCGGCGGTGTTCACTCCTACATGACAAGTTCGGTGGAGTCAGCGACTCTTGCCGAGTTTGGGGAGACCGGGAGTCATATCCAGAACGCTCCCTTGCCCTACTCTCCGGGCCTCAACGAACTGGCTACGGCCGTAGTGGGGTCTTGGGGTTACGTCGTTGGTGGGAACACCCGACCGTTCGGTGGTGGTTTGGTTGCGGATGTTCTCGTCGCTCAGCTCGCACCCCTTTGCTCGGCCGATGGCGGCCCGTTTCATTTCGTTCGTCGACGTGGGAAGCCCAGGACAGAGTCTGCATCCTGGGTCGGATGCGGGGGCTCAGGGACGCTGCGGATCCTCAACAGCGGCACTTCTTCCGCGGTTGTTGTGCTCAACGGGGGCGAAGTAGCAGGGCCACAAGACTTCAACCCCAACGTGCAGGTCCTCGAGATTCCGATTCTGGACCTACCGACCGAGAACACCTTGGAGGTGACCATGAGGGGAGCTCCGGGTTCGAGTCTGCAGATCTCGTTCATAGCAGCAGGCTCTTGATTCCGGCCCCTTCGCTTCAGTTGGCGAGCAAGACCACAGTAGGCCAGGGCGTCCTACTGTGGTCTTGGGCCTGATGATCGAGACTCTCTATCCAGGACCAGAGCTCCTTGGCTCGCCCGAAGTCGTACTGGGGCACCGGCGTCGGAGCCGGGCGCGTTCTTTGGGCGACGTTTCGGTCGCGATGAGCTTCGGTTTTGGGAGTAAGAACAGGCGACGATCGTGTCACCGGAAGTGGCTGCAGGTCATAGCATGGCCAAACTAGGACCGAGCTGGATCATCACTCCTTGGGTTCGCTAGCCCGTCCTTGGCGACCTACGCGATGGTGAGATCGCGGCTGAGCTTGCCCGGAAGAAGATCAACGCCGAGAGTAGCGGGCCACCGAGTATGAGCATGAATCCAGAGAACGCCCTCACAGCCACGTTCTGAATACTGAGGTAGTAGTCCACGAGATGACTCGAGTATTGCCAGGCGTATTGGACCGTGGCGATCGCGATGAGGGCTGAGATAGCCGGTGCGGCATACCGACGGAGCCACTCTTGGCGTTTGAAGAATGCCGAGATGGGAGCCACTAGAACGGAAAACACCACCAGCATTACGGTCAAGGCCACAGAAGCCCGAATCCAGAGGTTCATAACGCCCTTCTGGGTCAACAGGTCTCTCATTCGCTGGCTTTTGGCATGGTCTCGTGCTAGCTTGCCATCCAGGTCTCGAATGTTGACGTCAGCTCCCATGGCGATTAGTACTTCCGCTACCTGTGTGTAGTCCTCTCTGACCGCGGCCATCAACGGTGTAGTGCCGTCCTGTGCAGTCGCATCGACTTCGAGGTGTCTTCCGCTGTCTCCGATCTCGGTGAGGATTTCATGGTGACCCCGGGCCGCTACAAACCACAGTGGCGCCGCACCTTCAGGCCCACCTTTCAGGTTCAGGTTCGCACCGCCGCTGACGAGTTCCCGGAAGACCTCCAGTCGGCCCCGTTTGGCAGCAATGACGAGGGGTGTCTCTCCAAGGCTGTTTCTCGTGTCGATGTCTGGCATCCTGTCTTGAGCTAGGAGGAGCCTCAGGGTCTGCGTATCTGCGTTTCTTGCGGCTACGTGTAGGACAGTGTCTCCTGGGGCCATTTCCACAGAGTCGCCTGCTCCCTCAGGGACACGAAGAAAGGCGTCGGCTCCGTTGGCAAGAAGAAGTCGTGCTAATCCGGTACGGCTTCGGGAGATCGCCCAGAGCAGGGCTGAGATGCCCTCTCCATCCAGTTGGTTCGCATCGCCGGTGTTGGCCAGAGCCGAGAAGAGTTCCTTGACGTTCCCGGACTTGGCTGCGGAGACCAGTTTCCCCTCGTTCGCCGCCGCTTGGCTGCTTGCCACGGTAGTCGCAGCCAGCACAAGAGCCACTTTTCCAGCTATACCGAGATTCACCGAGACTCACCCTTCCGAGACAGTTCGAGTTGAATTGATTGGAGTGACTCCCCAGTTCCTGCTAGGAAGCGAGATACCGCCTGCTTTTTTTCTGGCCGGAGATCTAGGGTTGCCGGACAGAGCCTCTTCTTCGTACAGCTGATACGGGATCGTTCCCACTCGTCTATGGATTGCGCCAACTCGAGCAGTCGAAGCGCTACGGTTTCTCGCTGTCGTTCGTAGCTATCGATTCTGTGAGACAGGGTGTTCTCGGTCCGTTCGGTTGTCTCCCGGACCGCAGTGAGTTCCTTTTTCGTCTCATAGAGCTGTTCGAGTGTTTCGTTGGCTTTGGCTTGCAGGTCCACAAGTTCGTCCTCGACGGTTTGTATGTGCGCCCCGACCCCAGCGAGTAGAAGCTCGAAACTCGTACGGATTTCCGAGCGCACTTCGTCGTCGTAGTTCTGAAGCTGCCCCTCCACTTGACGAAAGACCTTCTCTCGATGATCGTTAAAGGCGCTGGGAATTTGGTCTACGTACTGCATCACCTGCTCGTTGAGTTCGAGGTGTCTACGCACCAGATCGTCGTGTTCACTCCGAAGTACTGATAGCTCGACTTCGTGAATCCGGAGTTCCTTCCGGAGGTCGGCCGTCAACTCGTTCGCTCGCTGAAGCTGATCTGAACAGCCCTGGCCTTCGGACCTGCATCTCTTGAGATCCCTTTCGCAGCAGGCTGCGGTGCCACTGATAAGAAAGACGAGCAGTAGCCGAGTCGGCAACGAGCGGCTCCGGCGGTGGAGGCTCCTTTCAGATCGAACCATCATGGATTCTTTGTCCATCCGATCTCCTTCTTCCGAGGCCTTCTCGGGCGGCCTTCACAAAACAACTCGTGGGGCCATGGATCTGCAAGGCCCGGGCCAAGCCCTCCCGGAGGCCTGGGTATGTCTGGACGCGATTTCCGGCGCGACCCCGAGTGCAAGCAGGTGAAGAGACTGGCTGTGGACGTTGCTAAGCTAGTGTCTACCCGTGTCTCTCGGAAGATGCGCGCTCCTGACACAATAGGGCCAGCAATGAACAGAGACGGGGATCAGGGTGTCCCATCGGTTCCGAGCCCGGCCCTAGCAGCCGGAGCCACCTTCCGCTCCCGCTACGAGATCGTCGAACGGCTCGGTCAGGGCGGCTACGCCGAGGTGTACCGGGCTCAGGATCTAGAGATCGATCGCGAGGTCGCCTTGAAGATCCTGCGGCCGGATCGGACGAGTGACGCTTCGGTACGCCGGCTGAAGCGGGAGGCGGCGGTGGCCCGGGATGTGGAGAGTCCTCATCTGGTTCGGGTCTTCGAGGTGGATACGTCGACTCTGCCGGCGTTTCTCACCATGGAGGTGGTGGAGGGGGGCAGCCTGCTGGAGGAGATCGCGGCGGGCCCGGTGCCGATCGAGCGGGTGCTGGAGGTGGCGCGGCAGGTACTCCTCGGGTTGGAAGCGCTGCACGGAATGGGGATCCTGCACCGGGACATCAAGCCCAGCAACGTGATGATCACGTCGGACGGCCAGGTGAAGCTGGCCGACTTTGGGATGGTCCACCAACTCTCGCGAGAGTCGACGCGGCTGACCGAGTCTTCGGCCATCGTGGGGACGATCGACTACGTGGCTCCGGAGACGGTTCTCGGCGATCCGCCCGACGGTCGAGCCGATCTCTACGGGCTCGGGTTGTTGCTGTTCGAGATGCTCACGGGGAGCCTGCCCTTCGGTGACTCCCCTTCGGCTCTCGGCGCTGCGTTGGAGCGCCTGCACCGATCACCGCCTCGGGTGGTACCGCTCCGACCAGAGACCCCCCGTTGGCTAGAGAAGGTCGTCCTGAGGCTCCTCGAACGACGTCCGGAAGACCGTTTCGCGAGTGCCGAGGCCGTGCGCCGCGCCTTGCGCGAGCATCGTGTGCCGCGATCTCGTCGGGTGTGGCGACGGAACGCCTGGCTGGCGGCGGGGATCGTGCTGGCCAGTGTCGCGAGCGCCTGGGTGCTGGCGAGGATAGGGGGATCGATCCCGGTCCTCTCGCACATCACGGCGCAGGAACCGGAGCCGGGCCTCTTCGGGCTCTCGGCTGACGGTGAGGTGCTGTGGCATCGGCCCGACCTGAGGTCCGGTTGGTGGGTCACTGCCCAGTCGAGTTCGGGGGGCGGACCGATTCCCCTCGGGTTGCGGGCCGGGGCCGGGCCACAGGATCTGGAGGTGCTGCACCAGTTGCTGGTTCTCGATCCCACCAGCGGGGAGACGGTGGACCGAGTGACGCTGCCTTCGGCGGGAGATGAGTTTCCCGGTTTTGCACCGCGGTTCCAGCCGGAACTCCACGCGGTCGACATCGATGGAGATGGCGGCGAGGAGGTGGTGGTCACCTACTTTCACACCTACTGGCCCTCGTACACCGTGGTCTATGAACCCAGATGGCGCCGGGCGCGGGTGGCGCTGTTGGCGGCGGGGCACCACCGCCCGGTCGGCGTGGCCGACGTGGATTCTGACGGCAACAACGAACTGATCTTCCTGGGAGTTTCGAACCGCATGGGTTGGTACGCTGGGCTGGCCGCAGTTTCGATGGTGCCTCCGATCAACCGGCCGGGAGAGGCGACGCTGAGTACGGCGGCGGCCACGACGCCGGACGGCTACTTCCTCAGGCGATGGCGGGGCATGGTTTGGTACGCGCTCGCTCCGCCCGGGATCTGGTGCTCCGGGATCGGCACCTGTACCGAAGTGGACCCCGATGCTCGTGAGATTCGCCTGGAACCCCCCGGCGGCTCGCAAGTGCGCTACTCGTTCGACGGGTACCTAGTGGAAGACCGGGTCTCCGGCCTCGATTCGGCGGAGCGGAACCGCCGCCGGGGTCGCGCCTACAAGCACCTGGAGGAAGCGGGGCGGCTGCTCGATTCGCGGCTCGAAGATTGGGGCGAGGAGGAGGCCGAGCGAGCGGTGGAGTTGGCTCGTACGGTCCGCGACCGCTTCCTTACCGACTGGGCCCTGCGCACGCTGGGGAGGATCGTGATCGAGCGCGGACGAATCGAGGAAGGAGAGCAGATCTTCGAACAACTCTCGGTCGACTCTCCAGCTGCTACCAGCGCCGCCTTCGAGGCCGCCCACGCGCTGCAATTGGCTGGCCGCCCGGATCGCTCTCTCGATTGGTACCCGCGGGCCTTCGGCGCCGCTGGGGACTGGGGACCGGGCCGCAGTCGCGACCGGCTGGTTCGGGGGTTGTTGTTGGCCTACAGCGAGATCGGTGACTACGAAGGAGCACAGAAGGCCCTCGACCGGTTCAGCAATCCCGGGCAGATCACGTCGCGAATCGACACGTATCTGAGGCCCTACGTCGCCTGGCGGATGGAGGATCGATCCGTAGCCCCCATGCCCTACCGCGCGGGGAACCCCGATCTGGAGGTCTATTGGAGCCTCGAGCAGGCGCTGGCTCACGGTACCGAACTCGAAGTCCTTTGGGAACGGGTGCAACTCGCCATGGACCAGAGTTCGGAGGAATTGCCTTTGCTGCAGAATCTGGCCGGTGAGATCCAATGGAAGATGGGTCGCCGTGCGGAGGCTTTGGTCTGGTTCGAGAGGGCTTTCGCGGGAGGTGAAGCGGAGCTCGAGCGGAGTATCTCGGTCCGTGCCCACTTCGATCTGATCGTCAGCCGACTGCTGCGGGGAGTCCGCGACGCAGGCCTCGAGACCAGAAGCAGAGAGATCGCGAGCGTGGCGGAAGCCTGGGATTCTCATCAGCGGCAGCTGCGTCATCTCATGTCTGTCAGAGGGCAGTAAGTAGCGACTGTGCTATTCTGAGCGCACTTTCCGATCCGAGAAGAAGGGGGAGGCCTCACGCATGCTGCGTTTTGTCGCCCGGAACGAGGGCCAGGAGCGTCGATTTCCGATCGCGGCCGATGGCGTGTGGACCGTAGGCTCGGCGATCGAGTGCGAACTCTCTGTCCCCTTCGACGGGGTCTCGCGGCGGCATGCCAGCCTCGAGCGCCGGGGAAGCCGAGTCTGGCTCACGGATTGTGGTTCCAAGAACGGCCTCAGGGTGGAGGGGCGGGTCGAGGCGCAGATCGAACTGCTGCCAGGGATTCGGGTAGACCTCGGTGGCACGGTGGTCGAGATCGAAGAGGCAGCGTCGTCGGATACACGATTCGCGGTCGAGCTGCGGCGTTCGTCGAGCGTGGCTTCTCGACTGCGCACCAGTACGGCGGGAGCGATGGCCGGCGACGGACGTTCTTCACCCGCTGCCGCGCTCGCCTTCGTTCGGCGGTTCGAGCGAGCGTCGCTCCAACCGGGCTCGGAACTCTGGTCGCGACTCGTCGCCGAGACTCTGGAGATCCTCGAGGCCGAAACCGTGGCGGTGCTGCAGCGGGTTCCCGGGGAGCCTCGCGAGGTGTTGGAACAGTGCTGGGGCAGGCACCGGGTGCCAGGAGCCGAGGTAGAGGATCCGTGGAGCGCGGCCCAGCTCTCGGCCGAACTGGAAGGGGAATCGGCCAGAATCGTGGCCATCCTGGGCCAGGGGGCCAAGGTCGATCGCTGGAAGGAGGACTTCTTCTCCTACCTGGCGACCCGCTGGCAGGAGCAGCGTCACGACCCTCCCGCTCCTCGCGCCCAGCCGGCCCAGGTCGAGCCGGAACGAGGCCCCGTGGTTCTCGGGCGCTCCGCCGCCATGGTAGAGGTCGAAACGCTGGCTCGGGCCGCGGCCGAGAGTGGTCTCAACGTCGTGCTCCTCGGCGAGACGGGGACCGGCAAGGAGGTTCTCTCACGCTTCATCCATCGTCTGCGTGCCACCGGGAAGGGTGAGCTGGTAGCGATCAACTGCGCTGCGATTCCCTCCGAACTCCTCGAAGCCGAACTCTTTGGCGTTGCCAGCCGAGTGGCGACCGGCGTAGATCCCCGCGAGGGGCTCTTCGTGCGCGCCCACGGGGGAACCCTTCTCCTGGACGAGATTGGCGAGATGCCCTACACGCTGCAGGCGAAACTGCTGCGAGCGCTCCAGGAGCGGGAGGTCATGCCGGTGGGAGGGCGACGGCCGATGCCGGTCGATCTTCGAGTCATCTCGACGACGCACCGTCCCCTGGCTCGGCTCGTGGCCGAGAAGAAGTTTCGCGCTGATCTCTACTACCGACTCCGCGGACTCGAGATCTGGCTTCCACCCCTCCGAGAGCGACTCGAAGACATTCCGGAGTTCGCCACTCTCTTTGCCCAGAGAGCAGCCCGTGCTTCGGGAAAGCGGGTCCGCGGGATCACCGAGCGTGCGCTGCGGCTTCTTACCTGCCACCGCTGGCCCGGCAACGTGCGGGAACTCGAGACCGACATGGAACGCGCTGTGGCGTTGTGTGCCGACGGAGGCAGCATCGACTCGCGGCTCTTCTCCCACCTGGATCCAGTCGCGGGACGACCTAGTTCCGTCTCGGTGCTCGAAGCCCCGACCTCGAGGGCCGTGGCGCCCAAGGCTGGCCACTCTACGGTCACACTGCGGGAGGAACTCGACGCTACCGAGCGCGAGCGAATCCGACGAGAGCTGGCGCTTTCGGGCGGCAACAAGTCGGAGGCCGCTCGAAGGCTCGGGGTGACCTGGAATGGGCTGGTGATGAAGATGAAGCGATTGGGGTTACGGTAGTTTAGAGAGCAGGGCCCCTGATTGCGGACGGGTGGTCGATGAGCCCGGCTCCTTATGCCACCAGCAAAGCCTTGGCCAGCGCCGCTCGCAGCTTTCCGAACACCACGGCGAGGTACATCAGGAGGAGCCCGATCGCCACCGTGGTTAGCCAGAGGCCGGGGAAGATCCACCAGGGCACGAACCACTCGAGCGAACCGAGGACCACGAGAGGGCGGTCGAAGATCAGCTGGGCGAAGGGACCGATGAAGCAGGAGAGGGCCAGACTGAGCAGGGTGACCGAGACGACGAAGGTGAGAATGCCGAGTGGCAGGGAGAGCAGGCAGTAGAGCAGGGTCTTCCAGGTGAGGGAGTCGGTGAGCCAGTACCTGGCCTTGGGGAGCCAGCCCGTTTCGGTGGGCAGCGAGACCGGCCGTCGTGGCATGCGCACGCCGATCAACGCCTCGAGCAGACGCCCCTCTACCAATCCCAGCATGCGCAGGGACATGGCGAACCCGATGAAGAACGGCACGCCGAAGATGAGGATGCCGAACCCCAGGGACATCGACAGGCCGACCACCGCCCAGGTGAAGTAGAAGAGCCCGGTCAGGAGACCGAATAGCATGAGGAAGAGGGCCCCGTAGGCTTTGGGATCGATCAGCATGCCGAGGGTTCCGCTGAGGAAACTGACCACCGGCGCCGGGGTTTCGAGGGCCTTGGAGACCGTGATCTCGGTGGCCCGGTAGGAGGCGGCGACCTCCTGGGGCGACCCAAAACCGGCGATCGCACGGTCGACCAGCTCCTGCTCGGTGAGGTCACTCGCGGAAGAAGAACGCTCACTGCGCAGGAACTCGTCGACGTCGTAGAGAGCGTCCTGAACCATCGCAGGGTCGCTGGCGGTGAGTGCGAGGCGAATGGCATTGCGGTACTGTTCGGTGGTCTTGATACGAGTCATGAGTCGGTCTCCTGAGTGGTGTCGTGCTGGGAGGCTTCGACCGCCCGACGGATCTGGTCACCGCCGTCGAGGACCCGGTCGACGAAGTTTCTGGTATCGGTCCAGGCCGCTTCGATCAGCTCGAGGGCCTCGTGGCCGAGCGGGGTTACCTGGTAGTAGCGCCTAGGGGGGCCCGAATCGGAGGGCTCGAGGGAGCTGCTCAACAGCCCCTCGCGTTCGAGCGATCGCAGCACCGGGTAGAGCGTCCCCTGCTTCATCGGCAGGGGAGCGCGGGTAACCTGCTCTAGGATCTTGGACAGCTGGTAGCCGTACATCGGCTGCTCGGCCCGGGCCAGCAGGGCGAGCAGGGTCACACTGACCGAACCGGCATTGAGCTGACGTTGGATCTTGGCCACGGCGGGCGGGTAGTCGGTTTCGTGCATAGAGGGTTCCCCGTGGGTCGGAGTGGCGGCACCTGGCTGTGCCTCGGTCTCTAGTACGATCATACTAGTAGAAGGTTTCTAATAGCTAGTCGGCAATAGGGTGGACCAGGGTTGCCGCCTACGGGCTGATCCCGTCCGCGCGGGTTCTGAGAGTCCCAGAGCAGCGTCGCCCCTGTCTGCCAACTCGGCGAGAGGACGGGCGACAGTAGGCAGTTCGACTCTGGTAGAGTGTCGATGAGGCGACAGTAGTGAGGATTCACATATGAGGAACAACGGCAGGGTGCAATCTCGACGCCGGTTCCTTCACAGATTGGGGATTGCGTGGGCGCTGGCTGGACTGCTCGCCAGTGCGACCGGACTCAGGGCGGGTGAGTCGGCGCCTGCGGCGATGGCGGCTGATCTCGGCGAGATTCCAGGGTGGACGTTTCTCGATGCGGCGCCCGGGGGCTTTCAGGAACTCGACGGGATCGTCTACTTCTTTGCGCATGACGGTGTTCACGGGCAGGAACTCTGGCGAACCGATCTGACGGAGGCCGGTACCTGGATGGTCGAGGACATCTGTCCTGGCTTCTGTCACGGCATGACCAATGGCCCGCCGATGGTTCAGAGCGGTGGGGCGCTGTATTTCTTCGCCGACGACGGGGGGTCCGGGGGGGAGCTGTGGACTTCGCGAGGTACGGCCGAGACAACTCGGATCGTTCGGGACTTGCAGGCCGGCCCGGCCTCCTCCGCTTGTGGTCAGTTGATCGAGTTCGGAGGCCAGGTCGTGTTCGGTGCTGACGACGGCATCCATGGCTGCGAACTCTGGGTCAAACCCTCTTCGTGGGCGGGAGTCCAGCTGCTGGTCGATGCAGTTCCCGGCGCCGACTCCGGGTTCTCGTCCGGTTATCGCCGTCTCTTTCCGCTCGACGATCAGCTTCTCTTCTGGTCGCAGGACTCTCTCTGGACGACGGACGGTACTCCGGCTGGAACCGAGAAGGTCACCGAGGTCGTGGCGAACCTCGACGTGCCTTGGTTTCACGACAACGGCCCACGGGCCTTCGACGGCAGGTTGTTTTTTCAAGGCTGGGACGCAGTACATGGCTGGGAACTGTGGGCCACCGACGGAACCGCAGCGGGTACGGGTCTGGTTGCGGACCTGGTCGCCGGTAGCGGCAGCAGTTCTCCGGACGACTTCGTGGTGCACGCCAGCCAACTCTGGTTCGCAGCCCGGGGCGAGGACCAGGACGGGGAACTGTGGCGGAGCGATGGGACCTCGACGGGTACTGCGTTTGTCGCCGATGCGGACTGGGGTCCCCTGGGGAGTACCCCCGCTGGCGTCCTCTACGTGGTGCACAACGGAGTCCAGAGCGAGCTAAGGATCGCCGACGGGAGTCAGGTGAACACACTGGTCAGCGTAGAGGATGTTTACTTCTACTTCCTCTATCCTCGTCGACAGCTCGATGGTGGGGTCTTCCTGGCGCTGAACGCGGGGCAAACCGGTCCGGAGCCCTGGATCTCCGAAGGCACTCCCGAGACCACGCGGCTTCTCGCCGACATCTACCAGGGCGAGGAGGGTTCCATGTTCCTTCCTCTGGACACCGCAATCCAGCTCTCGACGGGAGAGATCCTGTTCAAGGCCTATTCCCCCGAGATCGACTACTCGCCCTGGGTCAGCGATCAGACGACGGCTGGCACCCGCCGAATCAAGCGGATCGACGATCAAGTTTCGGCCGGGTATCCGGGACGACGACTCCTCTATTCCAGCTTGGCCCCGATCGGACCACGATGCCTGACGAGTCGATACTCTCTGGAGTACAACCGCGAGGAGGCGTGGTCCTCGGCCGGAGACCCAGCGACGGTGGCTAGGATTCCCGTCCACCAGGGGCCTGGCGCCACGGTGCTTCAGGCAGATCCCGGACCTACTCCTGCCACTCGTTCCCGCGCCATTTTGAGAGTCCACGGGGAAGAGGGACCCAGCCTGTGGGGCACGGACGGTACGGTTCAGGGAACCGAGGAGATCACCGCGGCTTTCGGTGCGACGAGTCTGGGGCTCGAACGTTTCGTGGCGACTCCAGATCGCGTCTGGATCCAGAACCACGATCGGGTCTGGAGTACCGATGGAACCCTGGCCGGAACGGTGTGGGTTCCCTCCTGGAACCAGGTCAGAGACGCTGCCGTCGTCTCTGGCCGCACCTACCTGGCGCTCGGCAACAGCGGGACCGGAGTAGAACTCTGGCTTCAGCACCAAGGGGCAGCCCCGGTTCCGGTTCGCGACATCGAGCCAGGACCCGATAGTTCCACGCCATCGTGGCTGACGACCGGTTCCGAACCGAACCTCGGGGTCTTCTTCTTTGCCAGTACTACAGAGACTGGTCGCGAGCCCTGGTTCTCGGATGGAACTGCGGAGGGAACCTACCCGCTCGGGGACATCTTTCCTGGCGAGGAAGACTCTCGCGAGTTGACTGAGGAGCCCAATTCCGGCGGGGCCGTGGGGGCCTTCCTGGGGTCGACGCTCGTGTTCGCGGCCGATGACGGAGTCCACGGCAACGAACTGTGGGCTTCGGATGGGAGTCCCGAGAGTGCGACTCTGCTTCTCGACCTCGTGCCGGGCAACGTGGGAAGCGAACCCGCTTGGTTTACCACCTTCGAGGATCGGGTCTACTTCGTGGCCTCCACTCTGGAGCACGGACGAGAGCTCTGGCGGACCGACGGCACTCCGGAAGGCACCGAGATCGTGTTGGATCTGTTCCCGGGACGGCGTTCCGCTCTGCCCCACGATCTCTTGGTACGTGGTGACACTCTCTTCCTGGTCGCCGCCGACCCCGCCCACGGTTCCGAATTGTGGAGGCTCGACTCCGAGGGCCTCGAACTGCACCAGGACATCAATCCAGGGCCCGACTCGTCGTCACCGAGCTGGCTGGCGCTCGGTCAAGATCGACTCTGGTTCATGGCGACGGACGGTGTTCACGGGTTTGAACTCTGGAGCCTTCCGTTTGGGCTACTCTTTGCAGACGGCTTCGAATCTGGGGACGTCACCGCCTGGGGAGAAGCCGGGTCGGTCGTTCGCTAGGTCTCTCAGCTACCTAGCGTTCGCCTCGGGACTCGGGCTCCGGGCTCTGCTCTGATTCCAGGCAAAGACTCTCGTCCGGCGGCGACCACGATCCGTCTCGACAGTAGAGCCAGAGCAGACCAAGGCGGTAGCTGGTGCCGCTGTAGGCGGAGTGGGTGCCGCCGGGAATGGTCAGGACCTCATGAGCCCACGGCGCGGTGTCGGCATCCTGCCAGGCGGCGCTCCAGGCCAGGGCGGCCTCTCGGAGCGGTGGGTAGTCCTCGGATCCGCTGGTGACGACCAGACCCAGATCCTTCCGCTCGGCTGGGGCCGGAGTCGAGAAGTAGAGCTCGCGCCCGGGGTCGAAAGCCGGGTTGTTGGCGATTCGGCCCCAGAAGAGATCCGGGTGCCGGAAGGCGGAGTAGAGCACCATCGAGCCCCCGCGGCTCTGTCCGAACAGGATGCGTCGTTCGGGGTCGACTCGGTAGTCCTTCTCGATCCGTGGGAGGAGTTCGCTGGACAGAAAGCGGTGGAAGTTCTCGGCCCCGCCCCGGGCTGGGTCGCCGTCCGGGGTGGGGGCCGAAAAGTCGAAGCCCCGGCGGTTGGTGTCGGGGGCGAAGGAGCCGTACGAGATGCCGACCACCACCGCCTCGGGCAATCCGAGGTCGTAGGTCAGGAAGAGATGACTGGCGGCCAGGATCGGGAAGAGCGAATCGCCATCCAGCACGTAGACCGTGGGGTAGCGGCGATCTGAGTCCGTCTCGTACCCGTCCGGCAGGCGAACGTAGATATGGAACGGCCGGCCGACCGCGCGCGAGTCGATCCGGAAGTAGCCCCCGGCCAGCGCGGGAAGGTGGTCCAGGGGAGTGGCGGCTTTGGCGACCGCTGGGTTCGGAGTCTGGTCGCCCGATGCGGGGGCGAGGTTGTCGACGGGGTGGCCCCAACCAGGGGCGCCCAACAGTTCCAAGATCAGCAGGGAACTCGCCAGGACGACGAGGAGGATGGCTCTCACCCTGCGGACCATCCGCCGGCGGGCGGGAGTTCGATGGGTTGGGACTTCACCGGATGCTATTCGAACTCGAGATCCCGTCCCGGGAGGGGGGGCGGCGTCTCGTCCACTCGTTCGAGATCCTGGAACTCGGGGCTGGTGACGATGGTCTCCAGGTGTTCGACGAGCTGGTGGAGTCGTTCCTTCCGCAAGGCACGACCGCTCGCTGAGTCCGAGGGGTTGGGGGCCGCGGCTCGGAGTCCTTCCTCGGCTTGCTGCACCACCGAGGACCCTTCGGGCCAGCGACGGCTGGTCACCAACACGGAGAGGTCCTCGATGCGACGCGACAGCCGTTCGAGTTCGTCCTGAGTGGCGGACTGGCCCATGAGTTCCTGCAGTTTCTGCTCCTCCCACTCGCGGCCACCGATACCGAAGATGCCAAAGACCTGGACGGTGTGGCTCAAAAACCCGATGCCCCAGCCCAGGAGCGGGAAGATGAACCACCACTCGCCGGGGGAGACGAGAAGATTCATAGTGAACAGCGCGGCGTTGACCCCCACGTAGGAGGTCAGGTGGCCGTAGTAGTCCCGCAGCTCTTTGACCCGCTTGCGGGCCTGGGCTTCGTTCATGGGGTAAGCCTACTACGTTCGCTCCGGGGCGTGGGGCTTCGTAACCGACCCTCGACTCGTACGTCCAAGGATCTGCGGTGCCGGCTTGCGAAGTCGTTCAGCCCAGTGTGGGTAGGAGCATCGCTCCCGAAGCGCTCACCTCGAGAGTTGGAGAATCAGCGTCATGAACCGAAACCGAGTCCTTCGGCGATCCCTTGGCGTCAGCCTTGCCTGGTGCATCGCGGCGCTGTCGGTGGCGGCTGGCTCGAGCACAGCTCCCGACCCGCCGATCGCCCTGGGGGTCGAGAAGACGCTCGACTCCGACCGGCTGGGACACGTTCGTCGGGTCTTCGTCTCCCTACCGTCCGACTATGCCAAGGGGGAGGAGCGGTATCCGGTGCTCTATCTGTTGGACGGCGACCGACTCTTCGAGTCGACGGCGGCGGCCGCTCGGTTCCTGGCTTCGGCCGGCGCGATCCCTCCCCTCATCGTGGTCGGAGTGGCCAACGATGTCGACCGCGGCTACTACCTCACTCCGCCCTTCGATCGTTGGCTTTCCCGCAGTGGGGGCGCCGACGAGTTTCTGGGGTTTCTCGAGACCGAGCTGATCCCCTGGGTCGACTCCGAGTATCGGACGGCGCCGCATCGCACCCTCGCCGGTTCGTCGTTCGGCGGCATCTTCGTGCTGCATGCGCTGTACTCGAAGCCGGACCTCTTCCACGCCTACCTCGCCGCCAGTCCGAGCCTGCACATGGGGGAGGGATCGCTGGTCGACGCGGCGGCGTCGAGACTCGATCGCGGGCTGCCGACTTCGCGCTTTCTGTTTCTGAGCCTGGCCGACGAACGCAACGAACTGGTTTGGGGCCAGGAGATGCGGACCCACTTCGACCGGTTGGTCGAGCTACTGAACTATCGCCACCGATCCGCGGGGCTGCGGTTCGAGGCGCGGCAGTATCCCGACGAGACCCACTCCACGGTGAAACTGCGCGCCTTCTCGGACGGGCTGCGCAGCCTCTTCTGGCAGTGGCCCATCCCCGAGTTTCGCTCCCGCCGTGGCTTGTCCGGTCTCGAGGAACACTTTCGTGAACTGTCGAAGGAACTGGGGTTCGAGTTGGGGATTCCGGTGGTGGCCTTCGTCGACCTCGGGTCTCGGGCCCTCGATCGCGACGAGGCCGACCAGGCGGTCGAGTTGTTCCGCCTGGCTACCGAGCGGTTCGCGGAGTCACCGATCCTCTGGCACGGCCTGGCGGAGTCGCTGGAGAAGGTCGGTGAGGGTGACTCGGCGCTCGAAGCCATGGCCCGAGCCGTGGACACGGCGCAGAGATCGGACGATCCCGACCTGGAGCGGTACCGCCGCCGCCTTCAGGCGATGGAGCAGCGACTGGGCGTCGAGCCCTGATTCCTCGACCGATCGGCCCCACCGACCGGGATCCTCACCGCCGCTAGGGATTCAGGAACGACGCCGAGCCGAGCGCCCGCGGAGGGATCTCGACGAGCTGCCAGCCCGCTCGGCGACGACCTCAGCCGGCCGGCTCGGGCAGCGTCAGCACAGGCGCGCCCGCGGCGTCGAGGAACTCGAGGCGGGGTCCGGCTTCGTCGACTAGAAGCCGCAGTCGCGGTTGTCCTGCTTCGTCTCGCATCTCGACCTGGGCCACCTGGTCGCGGCTGCCGACGAACAGTCGCTCGACTCCGATCTTCTCTCGCATCGTCGCCATCTCGGCCCGCAGCCGTTCCCGCTCCGCTTCGTCCTCGCTCTCCATCCGCCGTAGGCCGAGGTCGAGGAAGTCGCCGAAGAAGAGGTCGCTGGGACGGTCCCAGACTCTGAGGCCCGCGCGGCGGGTCTGGCCGTTGTCGAGGTACTGGATTGCCACCACCTGGTTCTGGCGCCACTGATCGAAGGAGAGATGGCCTCCCGCCCAGTATCCGTCCTCTTTGGGGATGCCATTGAAGACGAGGCCTCCCACCTCGTCGCCCTCTTCGTTGAAGAAGATCATGCCCGACAGCAGATTGCGGCCGTCGCCGAAGGCCGCCGGATACTCCTTGCCCCCGAAGGTCGGGCCCGGGATATGCCGCTGGTTGGCCAGGGCGAGGACCGGTGCCCCGTTGACCCCGACGATGTCGATGCGCTCGGCGCTGATGCGCGTGGTGTCGAGGTGGTCACGGGCCGCCGCCCGATCGAGGAGCAGGTAGCCGAGGGCGATCCAGGTCACCAACTGGCTCGTGACGAGGGCGAAGAGAACAGTGCGCTGCATGCGAATCTCCAAGGGAATGGGGCGGAGGTAGAAACAGGGACTGGGAGGCGCTCCTGACGTCGCGAGGCAGCCTTCGACTCGGCCAAGGGTCCGGGGCGAACCTGTCGAGGTGCGGAGCGGAGACCCACGATCGTCGGGACGAGGCGCGAGGTTACCTGATGTGAGGGCACTCTCGAGGCACCTGGCGCGAGTGGTTGGGGTCGACCGGTTTCCTGCTCCCGTTCTCGGGTGAGGCAAGGGTTCTCGACGGCCTCGTGTGAATCCAGGGAGGCCACACAGTCTGTGTCGAGCCCTGGGTCAAGTGGCTCTCGATTGAGTCTTGATCCTCACCCTACGTCAGGGACTACCGTCGGATCTCCATCGATGTTCTGCAAAGGAAGGGACTTCCAATGAGTGAGAATGGCAAACCCCGAATCGACTCCGTTGAGGCAACGTTTCCTCTCTCTGTTCGAGGCTTTCGCTTGGACTCTGACCCTGGTGGTCCTGCTCCAGTTCATGGCCTGGCATCAGTCCGCGTTGGAACACACCATCTCGCAGCGCGCGATGGCCCTCCTCAAGATTGGCGGAGCCGACACCGTCGAGTTCGGCCTTGATTGTCTTCCTGGTCCTGCGGTTTCGCAGGAGGGGTATTCCCCGGAGCAACGAGTCGAGACGAGTGCAGAGTGCGACCCTCGACATCGGTCCGTCCGACTAGACTACGAGGCCATGGGCAGAGAGAGCCGAGGTCTCCAGCGGAGGTCCGAACCCACCAAGGATCTGAAGCAGGTTCCAAGCTGGTCATGACGATCTTTCCGGCATCGGTTGTCCGTGCTTTCTTGCGTTCCGAAGACTGGTTTCGAAGCAGCAGCGAGTGGATCGACCGGCCATGAGTTCAGCGCTAGTTCACTTCGGCCGTCGACCGACCCGGTACGGATTCTCGGTTTGACGCTCGGAAACAAGGGGGCCGACTGGCTGCGCCATGGGGTGGTCTTGTGGCTCGTGTCGTTGGCACTAGGCTGCAGCTCCGAGGCACCCTGGAACGTCTTGCTGGTGACTCTCGACACCACCAGGGCGGACTTCCTCGGCTGCTACGGCAAGACCTCCGCGCAGACTCCCGTTCTCGACCAACTGGCCGAAAGGGGGACTCTCTTCGAGAGCGCCTATACCTCGAATCCGGTAACCCAAGCCGCGCACTCGACCATTCTCACCGGGGTCTACCCCATGGTTCACGGAGTGCGAGACAACATTCTCTTTCGCCTTCCCGAGGAGATGACGACCCTCGCTGAGCATCTTCGGGTCGCTGGCTACGCGACCGGTGCCGCGGTCGGTGGCTTTCCCTTGACGCGGGAGTTCGGGACCGCACAGGGTTTCGACTTCTATGACGACGACTTGACCCATGGCCGCACAGATTTCCGGGGCCGGCCGATTCCGGATCGGCTCGCTACTTGGTACGACGAGCGTCCCGCGCCGCAGGTCAACGATGCGATTCTCAGCTGGCTCCGCGAAGATCGGTCGGTTCCATTCTTCGCCTGGGTGCACTATTGGGATCCGCACGAACCCCACATCGCTCCGTCGCCCTTCAGAGAACTGTTCATCGACGATCCCTACCAGGCCGAAATCGCCTACGCCGATCAAAGCCTGGGTGCACTACTCGACGCTCTGGAGCGTGCTGGCGAACGGCACCGCACTCTCGTCGTGGTGACCGCAGACCACGGCGAGGGACGGGGCGAACACCGCGAGAGCACACACGCGTTTCTTGCGTACGATGCCACGCTCCGCGTGCCGTTGATTGTCAGCGCGCCCGATCAAGCGCAGAACCGGAGGATTGCGGAACGCGTCGGCACGGTCGACATCGTGCCGACCATCCTGGATCTTCTCGATCTACCGTCCAGTGACCAGCTTCAGGGACGATCTCTGGCGCCGCTGATGCGCCAGCCTGCTGCCTCCGACAGTGTGGCGACCCCGCGCCATCGCACTCCCTACTACAGTGAGAGTCTGTCGCCCCGGCTCTCTCATGGACTCGGAGAGCTTCGAGCCCTGTTCCTAGGTCCTTGGAAGTACGTCCACGGGCCTCGACCGGAGCTGTTTCATCTGGGTCGCGACCCCGGCGAGCTTCGTGACCTCATCACGGTCGAGACAGCCCAAGCCGAATCGATGAGATCCCAGTTGCAGGAGTTCCTGCACGCAAGGAAGAGCAAAGAGGTGACGAAGGCCTTGCATGACATCGATGAAGAAACGCGGCAGAGATTGGCAGCCCTGGGCTACCTCGCCTCCATGCCGGGTACCGGCGAGCAGGTCGACGAGATCCTGCGCTCTGATGGCGAAGCTCCCCAGGACCGTGTGGGCGACATCAACCTCCAGAGCCGTTTGAGAAGACAGCTCGGAGTGCGACACTTCGCTGCCGCGGAGCGCACGGCTCGATCGCTGTTGATGGCCGCGCCCGAGAACACCTTCTACCTGAAGTCCCTCGTGGCGGCGCAACTCGGGCTCGACAAACCTGAGGAGGCGGCCCGCGAGCTGCTCGCCGTGACGCCGTCGGCTGCGCTTGGCCCTCAGTTCCTAGCAGTTGGCCAAGCTCTCTTCGACTCTGGCGCGGAGGTTCGAGGCCTCGAGCTGATTCGGCGAGGCATCGAAGCTGGAGACGTGGCCAACGGCGAAGCGCAGCTGGCCAGGCTGCTGCTTGCGTCCGACGACATCGAGGGATTCCAGCAAGCCACGAAGCGGGCTCTCGAGGCCGATCCGGAGCATCGAGGATCCCGTCTGGAACGGGCTCGCTACTACCTGGCGACCGACCGACTGCGTGAAGCAGAAAGCGATCTGCTGCGGCTCTTGCGCGCGAACCCTATCGACCCCGAAGTGCATCTGGAGTACGCGGGTCTGCTCCGTAGGGAAGGGCAGTCCGAGGCAGCGGAAAGGCGCTTGCTGCGCGTCCTGCGACTCGCACCGCACTGGTGTGACCCCTACCTGGAGCTGATCCGGTTGCATCGAGAAGCCCTCCGGCCAGCGGAGGCTTCCGAGGTCTTGGGACGGATGCGCACACACTGCACCGACGCAAGCCAACTTTCCCATGCCGCCACTCTTGCCGTGGCGATGGACACAGCTGGAGGATACCGCCCGTGATGATACTGCTCAGCCGTCGACTGAGGGCTGTCCCTTCCATCCTCTTCCTACTCGCTGTCGTGTCGCTCGCCTGCGCCAGCAACGACTCGTCCTCGCCGATCGACCCGGCCCGAGCTGGTGTCGTGGCTTCCTGGGACAGCGGGAGCCTTGGGCTCGAGGAGATCGAACAGGCACTCTCGACTTCGGTCCTCGAAACCTGCCGCAAGGCTCGCCGCCAGGGCGGACTGGAGAACCTGATTCCCTGCTATCGAGAGTTGTCCGAGGCTCTGGTGCTGGAACGTCTGGTGCTGGCCGATGTCGCCGACCTCGCGGAGGCAACGCGGAGGGTAGAGGGTTTTGGGCAGTTGGAACGGGAAGCTCTTCTAGGGTTGTTCCTGAGCCAGGTGCGAACTGAGATCTCGATCGAACCCGCTGAGATCGAGCGCCACTTCGAGGCCGACCCGGAACGGTTCCGCCAGCCTAGAGCTGTCGAGTTGTCGACGCTCTTTCGTCGCCACGAGAATCCGAGTCAGCCCGAGGCGACTCTCGCCTATCTCGAGGATCTCAAGCGGCGCTTCGAGGCAGGCGCTTCCTTTTCGGCACTCTCTCGGTCGCATTCGCATTCCGAGACCCGCTCTCGCGGCGGCGAGGTCGGTAGCGTTTCCGAGTTCGACCTACCACCCCGGCTCGCTCAGGTCGCCTTCTCACTGGAGGTTGGCGAAGTCAGCGACCCAGTTCTGGTGAGAAACGGTGCGATTCTCTTGCACGTTCGCGGGGCGCGGGCAGCGGTCGAGCCCAGTCTGTCCAGTGCCGAGCTAGAGATCCGCCGCGAACTCCTACGCGAGCGGATCCGGTCGATCGTGTCAGAGCACACAAAGGACCTGACGCCGCCCGCTGGCTCGACCGTCCTCACCTCAGGGGAGCTCTCGACCGCGGTCGAGGCGGGCGTTCCAGATCGGATGGTTCTCGAGGTCGAAGGGGATTCCCTCGATCTCGCGGCGTTGCATCGACTGGCTGGGATCGGCAATCCCGGTCGGGCGCTGACCGAGGCCCAGTTCGGTCAACTCGAAGCTGAGTACCGGCACCAGATCGAGCGCCGACTCCTCGGTCTGGAACTCGTTCGGTCCCCGCCACCCGATCTCTCGGAAGCGGCTTTCGAGCGGGTACGGCGGAACGCGATTGATCGGCTCGTCGATGATCGAGTGCAAGAGGCCCTCGACCTTCGGCTCGACGAGACCGTCCTCCAGGAGTACTACGCGGACAATCGTCTGCACTATCAGAGCCCGCTGCGGCTCGAGTTGCGGCTGTGGAGCCTGCCTTTCGGCGACGATCCACCCGCACAGCTTCGTCAGATGGAGCAGTTCCGAGCCGACCTGATCGGTCACCGGAGGACGCTCGACGAAGCGGTCCAACGACTGGGAGGGGTCGTTCGAGAACTAGGCTGGAGGACCATCCAGGAACTACCGAGCGACATACCGCCCAAAGCCCGAACCTATCTGGCCGAGGCTGCCTCCACGGGGTACTCCGTTCCCTACCAACAGGCCGAGGAACTCCACCTGTTCGTCATCGATGCGCGGCAGGATCCCCTGCCGCTTCCCTACGGGGAGGTCAAGGAAGAGGTGCGGTCGGACTATCTGAGGCGATTCCACCATCAGCTCTATCGAGAGATGCTGGACGAGCGCCTGGCGGCCAGATCCTTCCAGTTCCACGAAACAGCCCTCCATGACCTACTGATTCCGAGCGGCGACCGCGATCCAACTGCGGTGCGGTAGGAGCGTGGGTCCCGCGGCACTGGCACGAAAGCCTGCGAGCTCTCGATCGAAGGGTTTGGACGAGGGGTCGTGTCTCGAGAGTGACTCTCGCCGGAGGTCGGAGTCCACCCCACAACCGGAAGGCGCGAAGGAAGCAGTCGCCATCCGAGGCGGCGGCATGCGACATGCTAGACTGCAGAAGCGTCCTACACAGGCAAGAGCGTCCGAGTTCAATGGCCATGGTCTACAAAAACGAGCCTTCTTGCTCGGCACACACGAGGTGACGAAACAATGGTGACTTCCCGAGCGAGGCTGCTGGCCTGCATCGCCGGCGGCATTCTGATCTTGATGGCTGGTGTCGACCCCGCCCGGGCACAATGCAATACCACCGGGAATCCGAACATGACCACGTTCCCGACCGGCCCCACCATCGTGATCACCAAGTACCTAACGGCGGCCACGACCTGTACGGGGACCGTGAGCACTGCCCTCGCCTGCTACCCATCGAATGGAGAGGTGGTCACCGGGTTGACGTTTCTGGTTGCGAGTGCGCTGACGGCAACAGTCAACCCTGTTTGTCAGTGGAACTGTGGCTGTGGCACCGTCACCACGGACACGGGAGACGGTCTGCCGGTGGAACTGATGGACTTCGAGATCGAAGCTTCGTCCCAAGCGGCTGGCATGCCAGTCGAGGAGACTCCGGCCAGAGCGGCTCCACTCGCTTCGAGTACCAGAGCCTCGAGCGCCGACTCCAACGCGCCGGTGTATCGACCAGAACCTCAGCCACTCTGAGAGAAGGACACTCGATCTCGAGAAGGCTTTGGGAACCGAGGTGTCGAGGTATCGGGGCTGCCTAGACTAGTGTTCTAGGGGATTCCGGAATGCCGATGTTGATGGTTGTGGTTCTGAATGAAGATCCGTGCCCACTGGTGTCGATGGTCGAGATCACGGAGCCTACCGAGCACGCCACGGTGGAGTAATCTGGCTTCTTTGAAGTGACTCTCGGAGAAGGGGTTGCCGTCCGAGGGGTGTGGACTCGATGTTCGCTCACTGAGCAGGTGCGTGCGTTGTCGGGTCCGCTGGCGTTTCTAGGGTCATGGGACAGCCATTGCAGTTGCTTGAACACGCAATCGTTGAGCTGCGTCTCGTCGTGGTCTGGAGGCGGATTCCCTGGGCCTCTTGGGCCTTGACTCTGGCGACCCTTTTCGCGCTCTGGCCCCTCGTGGCGGCTCACAGCTCGAATCTCGGCGCCCCACCTAGCGATCGGGTTCGTCAGCTCCCAGACTCCACCATGGAAGCCGCGATCCAGGCCGGTTGTGGCTCGGCGGCCCCGTTGGAGTTCCGTCAGTCCCCGGGGTCGAAACCCGAGGTCACAGGGCCGCTCCTGCTCGCTGAGGGCCCCGAGCCGGTGCCCCGAGGCGTCATCCTACTTCCTTGTCGGCGGGTTCCCCTTGACGGCCGCGGTCGGGGCTTCCATCGAGCCCATGGTGGAGGAGGCTCGTACCTGACCGACTCAGAGGTCTTCTCGTTGACGATGGTTCTTGAGGAACCGTGGTCGATTACTCAGGGCCAGGAGTCAGAGTAGGTGCCGAGCGGTTTGCAGCCTCGGAGAGAGGAAGCGCCCGCCGCAGTTCCCGGAAGAGTCTGGGCTTTGCTCAGTGTCGTCTTGCTGCTCGATGGCTTCCTGGCAGTTCCGATGCTCGAGCAGTGGCGAGCGGGAAGCCTCCATCACGGGCTGCTTCTCTTTCTCCTGCCGTTTCATCTCTTCGCTCTGGGCTGGGTTCTCGAGCTTGTCTCGCGTTGCACTCTCGGGCGGTCACTCGAGCCGGAGGGCCTTTCGTTTGGTCGTGACGAGGCCATCGAGTGGGCGGAGTTCCATCGACTCGGTCCGATCAAGTTCGCACTGGGACTGCTGTTCGCGCTCGCCTTCGTACTGATGTTCTTTGCCTTCAGGGTGTCCAACGAGTCACTCGCGAGAGTCTGGCCGGTCCTTCTGTCTCTAGCCGTTGGGTTGTGGCTGGGGAAGGCTGTGTTCAACCGGCGCCGTTCCCGCCGGTATCTCTACTCCGCCGTGAAAGACTTGTTGACGCTTCCTGGAGGCGAGCAACTCGTGGCGTCGACTCTGAACCTACGGATCGAGGAGATCCAGTCTCCTCGCGGTGACAGAGTTCGCTGTCGCCCCGTACTCCTCGTCTGCGAAGATGGCCGCACGCGGCACATCCACCTTCCGTGGTCCTTTGGGCGGGAGACGAGCGAGCAGTTTGCCGACTGGTGGACCAGTCGCTGTGGTCAAGCGGCTGAGAGAGCTCTGCTCTGATCCTGCTGGTTGCTAACGGAACGGAGTGTAGTCAGCGAGATCAGGCAACCTAGTCCACGATACCCGAGCCAACCGCGAACAAACGAGGAAGCATGCGACCGAAGACCTTGATACTCGCCGCTCTAATGGTGATCGATGTCGGGGTCTTGCCGGTCACGGCTCAGGTCTTCGATCTCGTCATCACCAAGGGTCGAGTCTTGGATCCAGAGTCCGGGCTCGACGCGATGCGCAACGTGGCCCGCGCTCGATCCCGATTTCTCGGGGTGCGACCCCCCATGCCGGCTTCTAGGTCGATGATCGAGACGCCGCGAGTCAGCGGATCCTGCTCTTCGGGTCGAGCGGTTGGTCCCCGGTCCGAGACCGGAGATCCAAGACACCGCAACCAGTATCAGCAGGCTCGCCCGCAATCCACCTTCCGGTCGATGCGCTACAGAACCTCCTTGAAGCTGCCATCGCCGCCGTAGCGAAGCTGCTTTCCGCTGTCGAACGTAACGACAGTGTAGGCGGTGCCGCAGGGGGTTTGCCCAACGGTAATCTGGAGGAGGCTGCTTCTGGATCCAACCCTTCCTTGGGCGTCATCCAACAAGAGAGGCAGGGCTTCCAGTTTGAACGCCCCGGGGGTCATGCCCTGCTTGCAACTCAGCCACTGGGTATCCACGGCGGTGGGACCTGAGATCTCACCCGCCCTCCAACTCCACTGCTCGACCCCACCTTCGGCCTCAACCGAGAGGCTTAGGAAAGACGGTGGCATGGCTAGAGCACTTACTATCTCGGGTCCCGGGCCGACCCTCTCGAGCAGGGCGGTCGCCGCGTCTAGTAGGTCTCTAGCGACCGGAGAGAAGCCCTCGACGGAGTGGGTACCCGAGTGTTGGC
Source organism: Thermoanaerobaculia bacterium (assembly GCA_030429235.1). GTDB lineage: Bacteria > Acidobacteriota > Thermoanaerobaculia > Multivoradales > JAIOJS01 > JAIOJS01. The sequence goes on from JAUIDB010000010.1 coordinate 41,999, forward strand.
TTCTGCTGGCGGATCCCACCACGACCTCGATCAGGCTCGTCGGGGCTTGCGCGACCACCCTGGGATCTTCGATCATTTTCCCCAACATCGCTTTCGGTAGAGGTTCCGCGATCGGCACATCGTAGTGGATCGTCAGCTCCGCGAATCGTGGCACGACATCGACTTCGCCCCGGGCCACGACGCCGTAGAAACCGACGCGCTTGAACGACTTGCCCTTCCGCTCGATGTAGGTGGTCACCGTCGGATCGCGAGCGAGCTGACGCCCCTGAGCATCAAACGCCCGGATGGGACCCATCTCTGAGAAGGGCGCGGCCTCCGGCAAGATCGCGGTCTCCACCTCGAGGAAGGCCCCATCGACACGAGCCACTGATTCCTCATCTCCCCGGGTGGATCGAGTCTCCACTACGACTGGGTAGCGAACAGAGATCGTCCCGACCACCCTCGCAAACTCGGCCGGCCCCTCGCCCGCCTCATCGAGAAAACGGATCTCGGCGATCTGCGACTCGGAGTCGTGCAGACCTCGCTCCAACTCAAAGGCGACCTCGTTCTCCGCAGCGTCGAGCAGGCGAGGTTCGAGCATCTCGATCTCTGCGTAGGTGCTGTTGGCTACCGCCGGTAGATGCAGTTGTAGTTCCGGCGTGTTGAACCCAAGAACGGCGTTGTTGCGGGTCGAAACGACGAGGAACGCTGATCGTAGATCCTCGTCGGTCCACTCGACAAAGCCGGGCTCGACAGGTGGATCGACAAACTGTGGGTTGTTGTCTTGTAGCGAGTCAAGCGCTCGTCCGGAGCTCACAACCAGGAAGAACAGAGTGAGAACTACCGCTACGTGGCCTAGGGGGTTGCTCTCGACAAGTTTCCGACGGAGGCTCCGGGGCCTCTGGTCTAGAGTCGTCGGTCCGTCTTCCGCGGGACAAGTTGAGGCGTTCATGACTCTAGAAACGCCGCGGTAGCTTGAAACGCACAGTTGCCTCGACTTCTCGAGCGACCGCCTGAACCGTCGGGTTCCAAGAGTCGTACCCGACGGCAGTGGTTGAAGTTCCAGGTCAGATGTGACCCGTGTGGGCAGGTCTGTGTCCTGGCGTCGCGGAGGTTGGAGCGTTGAGGTTCGCTGGCGGGTCTTCGGGCACTCGTCAGCTCAGTTCGTCAGCTCAACCGAGTCCGCGGAGCGCTCGATCGCCGACGAACGTCGTGACGCTGGGTCGCTGAGTTGCGGCCGAGGTGGCAGGGCTCGCGAAACAGTCGTTTGGCCGTGAGGTGTGCGGTTTCAACCGGATCGTCGTTTCGATGGGTGTACGCGGTCAGATCGACGGTTGGCTGGCGGAGCTCACAGCGCCGCTCGGTACCCAGATCGGACCTCTCGGAATCGTCGATCTGGTTATTCCTCTAGGAGTTCACAGTGAGTACACCACGCCTCGTCTTGCTCGGCAGCCTTGCCGTCCTCCTCCTCACCACTCCGGCGCTGATGGCTGGGGTCATCACCGTCGACACCGCCCTCGGCACGCGAGTGGACGACATGGGCGATGGCCCCTGCTCCTTCAAGGAGGCCCTGGCGAATGCCTTCGGGTCGATGCAGCAGTTCGACGATTGCGAGGACCCCGGGATGGCGCCCCACACCATCGTGTTCACGGGGGCCTTCGTGATCAATATGGACGATACCGGCTCGATCGCGAACGTGGTGAACGAACTGACCATTCAGGGGCCGGTGGTTTTGGACGGAAACAATCAGATGCACGGGGGATTCCTCCTCGATGCGGCCAGTTCGGCCATCCTCACCGTCAACCAGGTGACGTTTCAGGACAACGGCGCGAGCGCGATCAACGTGCGGGACAGCGCCACGCTGACGGTGAACGCGAGCGTCTTCGACAACAACCAGGCCAACAACGGAGGCGCGATCCAGGCCGGAGGTAGCGGTTCGGTGACGGTCAATCTGTCGAACTTCACCCGCAACGATGCCACCTTCTTCGGCGGGGCGATCTTCAAGGGCAATGGGTGCGAACTGTTCGTCAGCGGCTCCAACTTCGGCGGACCGATGCTCGGTAACGAGGCCGACCAGGGGGGAGCGATCTACATCGCGGGCGCGGCCACCGGCGAAGGGGTGGTGATCACGGGATCGACGTTCCTCGGGAACTCCTCCGACGGCACCGATACCAACGACGGGGGTGGGGCGATCTACATCCAGGGCGCGGGGAACGGCTCCTACATCTCGATCTTCGGCGGTGCTTTCGGCTCCTCGGTGCCGCTGACCGGTAACAGTGCGATGAGCCGCGGTGGAGCGATCTACAACAACGCCACCTCGGGGCTGGTGAACAGCGACCCCACCGACATTCTCGACGCGGGGATCATCGGCGTGGAGTTCGTGGGCAACAGCGCCGGTGATCGGGGCGGAGCGATCTACAACCGCGGGTCGATGAATGTCTTCCACGCTACCTTCGATGGCAACAGTGCCGTCGGCGGGGGAGCGGTGGCCGACGACCAGCAGATTTCGGGCCGGGAGTTGACGATCTCGAACTCGACCTTCAATGGCAACAGCGCTTCGGGTGACGGGGGAGGACTCGGCAGCTTCGACTCCGACTCCAACGTGATCCTGCGGAATGTCACCCTCGCTGGGAACAGCGCTTCGACGAGTGGCCGCGAACTCTTCGCGACCGGCGACATCGACCTTGGCAACGTGCTGATCGCCAACGGGTCGGCCGGCGCCAACTGCGCCGGGGGCGGGACCTTCGTCGACTCGATGGGCAACTTGCAGTGGGATCCGACCATGGACACCGGCTGTGGAGCGGCGATCCCCGTGGCTGATCCTCTGCTCGCGGCGCTGACCTTGAATCCGGGGCCGATCCCGGTCCGCACCATGGCCCTCGGAGCGGGGAGTCCGGCGCTGGGAGCCGGTGTACCGGCGATCTGTTCGGCCCTGCCGGTCTTCATGCTCGACGCTCGCGGGGTGCCGCGCCCTACCGCCTGTGATAGCGGAGCCTTCGAAGGTGGCGATGCGGCCCGGCTGGTCATCAACGAGATCGACTACGACCAGGGAGGGACCGACGATCACGAGTTCATCGAGATCTACAACGGCGGTGCGGCCTCGATCAACCTCGACAACGTCAGTCTGGAGTTGGTGGACGGCAACATGGGGACGGCGAGTCTGTACGCGCCGTCGCCGATCGACCTGCCCAACGCCGACCTTGGTCCGGGCGAGTACTACGTCGTGTGTGGTCAGACCGGTCTCGGGATTCCGCTGATCAACTGCGACCTCGACCTCGCGACCGACGATTTCCTGCAGGACGGCGATCCGGATGCAATCGGACTGCGGCTTTCGGGGCTTCTGATCGACGCCGTGAGCTACGGTGGCGCCGATACCGGGGCGCCCTACACCGAGACCGCGGGTGCCGGCGACGACCCCGGTGGTACTCCGTTCCTCGGCCTCTCGCGGTTGCCCGATGGCGCCGACAGCGATGACAACTCGGCCGACTTTTCGAGCCGTTGTGCCACGCCGAAGGAGGCCAACGTGCCGGACGCGACGTCCTGTTCGATGGTCCCCGTGGAACTGCTCGGTTTCTCGGTCGAGTAGTCGCAAGATCCTCCGCGCCCGGCACGGAACGCAACCCGCCGTTGTCCGTAGGGTATTCTGAGGGAAACGAGCCACCCGGTCTCGGAGGATCCATGGGCAATCACCAGCGCAGTCTCTTCGTCGTCCCCTTCCTCGCCTTCGTCCTGCTCCAAGGGCAGAGTCAGGCGGGGGAGCGCGTGGAGACCTTGCAGGATCTGAAACCGAAACTGGAGGCCCTACTCGAGGGGATCGAGGGCACTTCGGTGTCGCTCCATCCCTGGGGTCTAGCAGCGGAGTACCGCGTGCAGGAGTTCCAGGTGCACGGCGTCTCGCGAGACGGGGTGGTGGCCGAAGCTCCGCACACGGTGCGAGGACCCAACCAGGGAGGGTTCCTCCTGCGCGTCCGGGTGCAAGACGGGCCGCGCTACCAGGGTCCCATCGCGCTCTCGAGCGAAGGGTTCGGGGCGCTGCGAGAGCCCTACTGGATGACCCAGGTGCGGGAGATCCCGCTCCCGGGAGGACAGCACCACGCGTGGGTGGCCCTGGCGCAGGGCGCCAAGGTGGACCAGGAGCTGATGGCCAGGATCCACGCAGTGGTGCACCGACACCTGACCGAGTAGCGATCGCGGCAACGAATCAGCGTGGGGATTCCGAATCGAAGCCTCGCGGTCGACTCGGCCCCAGGCTCTACTGCTCGACCTGGATCGACTTCAAGAAGGCCACCAGATCGTCGATCTTGGCCGAGATCTCTTCGTCGTCGGCCTCCTCGAAGGCGACCTTGAAGGCGTTGCCCCAGACCGGCATGTCCGGGCTACCGTGCGCCGGGCGGCGCTCGCGGCCGTCGATGATCTCGTGGATCGTCTGGGTGGGAAACTCGCCGTCGTAGCGAGTGACGATCCCGGTCAGGTCGGCCGGTTTGGGCTCGAGATACTCGGCCACCGGACCGTCTCCTTCACCCTGCTTCCCGTGGCAACTACCGCAGTAGTTCACGTAGGTGGCGTGTCCACGGACGGCCGAAGCGGACTCCATCTCGTCGGCGCCGACCGGGCCGCTGGCGACCCAGCTCCCGATCCCTACCACCACGGCCACGATCATCAGGATCCAACGCGTCGTGCGAGCTCCCATCTCTGATCTCCTCTGGGTTGATTGTGGTGGATCTAGGATACACCCCTCCTGCCTCCCGTGGGATTGCACGGGCGAGGGTGGAGCTGACTTGGCAGGGTCGCCGTCGCGTTGCTATCGTCGCGGTACACAACCGAGGAGCCGAGAGTGGATGCATAGCAGCCGATTGGAGTTCTGGGAGCGCTTGACACGCTGCTTCGAGGAGGACGAACTGCAGATCCTCGTGACTGGCACGACCAGCCCGGCGGTCAAGGTCGTCCACCGTCCCACGGGGATCGAGACCACCTGCGACCAGCACAACTCGCAGATTTTCAATCGGTCGCAGGCGGCTCTCGACCTCCTGCAGCGGCTCTTCCGGGAGTCGGTGGCCGAGGACCCGGTCGCGTGAACCCCCGGCTCGAGGTTCACCAACCCAGCCAACAGAAGACCACCTTGGTGCCGGCGAGCATCACTTCCGAGAGGACCTACCCATGACGGACCCCTTCATCCCCCGCGTCGGCGGCGTGCTGAGCGCCGACATCGCCGTTCCCGACCACGAGCGAGAGGTGCGCTTCTACTCTCGGGTCCTCACCACCGGCGAGAACCCGTTGTGGCGCGACGACCTGATGAACAACCGGGGTATGCCAGTCATCGGTCTCGGCGCGTACAGCGAAGAGTACGGTGATCTCCCCTTGCAGTGGATGCCCCACATCCAGGTCGAGGACGTTGCCGCCTGCGTGGCGCGGGTTCTCGAACGGGGTGGAAGTGAAGTGATGCATGCCAAGGACGACGACGGGGCCAGCCAGTGGGCGGTGCTCCTGGACCCGAACGGCGCGGCGTTTGGGGTCATGCCAGTGGTATCGGTCGACGCGATGCCGCCGACAGACCCCTCCGCCAGTTCCGGTCCCGTGGGGTGTATCTCGTGGCTCGATCTGACGGTTGCCGATGCCTCGACCACGCGGGACTTCTATCAGCACGTCGTGGGTTGGGAAGTGCAGGACGTGGCGATGCGCGACGGCGAGGAGTCCTATGCCGACTACAACATGCTGGGGGGCGATGGATCCCCGGCCGCGGGGGTCTGCCACGCTCGGGGTGGCAATCTCGGCCTGCCGTCGGTGTGGTTGCTCTACCTGCCGGTAGGGGATCTCGCCGAGAGTCTACGCCGGGTGGAAGAGGAAGGGGGGAGCGTGGTCAAGGCGTCTCGAGGCAAGGACGGGGAGTACTCCTGGGCGGTCATCGAGGACCCGGTGGGAGTGCACCTGGCGCTGATGGCGGGATAGGCCACCGTCCGGGTGGCGGTGGGATCGAAGCTGGTTCAGCTCGGGGTCGGCGCGGAAGCCGGGGGCCACAGGTTGCGTCCCAGCTTGGTCGACAGCCACTCCAGGCCGCCGCGCCAGCCCGTGAAGCGAATCCCGGTCTCGACGCGGGCGAGCAGTACGCAGCCTTCGTCGGCTTCGGTGGCGGGTCGGTGGCTCGAACCCGCCTCGTACCGCACGAAGTCGCCCGCCTCGACCAGGAGCTGGTCGTCGCGATAGCCGCCGGTGAGGACCAGGGTCTCCTCGGAGCCGAGGTGCTGGTGGGTCGGGAAACGCCGGTCGGCACCGGCTCGAGCCGCCACCAGGAAGTACTCGTCCTCGCGGGCCAGAATCGCTACCTCCACCCCCCGAGTCAAAGGCGATCGCCAGCGCGGCGAACCCTGCCAGGGGAGGCTACCCGTCCGCCACTCGCGAGGTAGAGGCAGCCCGCCATCGGTGGTGCCCGGCGAGTCGTCGAGGCTCCTTGCCAGGCGCTCCCAGATCGTCGGTGGCGGCGCGGCTTCCCGAACTCCTTCGAGCCAATGCTGTCCGGGGGCTTGCAGCGCGTCCAGTTCCGAGCGGCAGGCGGCGCAGAGATCGAGATGGCAGTCGATCAGAAAGCGGCGCGGCAGGTCGACCTGGCCGGCGGAGTAGTCGATCAGTAGATCCGCAGAGGGGTGGTGGCGGGGGATCCTCATCCTATCGATTCTCCAGGTGTTGTCTCAGTCGGTTCAGGCCGCTCCGAACCCTCGACTTGAGGGTGCCGAGAGGGAGCTCGAGACGGCGCGCCGTCTCCTCGTAGGTCAGCCCGCCGAAGTAGGCGAGCTCGAGGGCGCTGCGCTGCCCGTCGTCCAGCTGACCGAGAGCCTGTACCACAGCGAGACGGGTCTCGAGAGAGAGCCGCAAGGGTGGTTGGATCGGCTCCGATTCCAAGGCGCTGGTGGGACGACGTCCCTGGTAGCGCAGGCGATCGAACCACTTGTTGCGGGCGATGGTGAAGAGCCAGCCGGCGGCGACTCCGCGCCGGGCATCGAAGGTCGTGGCTCGGTCCCAGACGGCGAGAAAGACGTCCTGGAGCAGGTCGTCGACGTCAGTCTTCGCTGCACCGAGGCTGCTCAGGTAGGCGGCGATGCGACCGCCGTACCGCTCGTAGAAGGTCGCAAAGGCGTGGCGGTCGCCGCTGGCGACGCGTCGCAGCAGCTCCTGGTCATCGATCGTCGGTGTGGGCAAGGGAATCACAGTATGGCATCTCCGAGGGCCACAAAGTCGCTGCTTTCGGCAGGCTTGTCGATCCGTCCTACGTCGGCGGGGTGGATTTGGATGAAGTCATCTATCGCGGGCATCGTGGCGTAGACCTCCATGAAGCCACCGATCCACCGCGTGCGCCGCGCACCATCTTCAAGGAGTTCCTGCCGATGCTCTATCGTTTGTTTCGTAGAATGTTTCTCGCTCTGGTCTCGATCTCGCTCCTCGCTGCCGGCGCGTCGGCGAGCACCCATCGAGGCCCGACCGTCGTCCCGACCGCGGAGGGTCAGATCGGGGAGACACCCGGGGTGGACGACCGGATCCTGGGGCCCCGCTTCGAGTCGATCCGAGGCCAGGCCGGCGAGGTCCTGTTGGGGAGCAGCGTGCTCTTCGGAGGGGTGATGCCGCCGCCGCCGGCCTTCGACTTCCTGACGGATCGGCTGCACGGCGCCAGCAATCCGGTACCGATCACCAGTGCCACGAGCTCCTTCCTGACGGTGCCGATGCAGTCTCCGGCCTCGGATCGGCGGCGCGCGGCCAGTGGGCTCGGTGACTTCGTGGCCTTCAGTTTCGCCGTCGACGGCTCATTGCCCCAGACGATGACGGTTCGGATCGCCACCTTCGACGAAGACGGGACGACGCTGGCCTCGGTGCCGGTGGCGGTCGATGTCCCGACGTTCAGCGTTCCGGACCCCTTGTTCACCAAGACCGGCGTAGCGGTCGACGACCAGGGTCGGGCTACCGTCGTCTTCACCCAATTCGACTCCGGGATTCCTACGGTGCGCGGTCAGCGGGTGAGTGTAGTGACGGGAGCCCCGATCGGTGGGTCGTTCCCGATCGGACCCGCGGCTCAGGCGAACCCTGACGTCGCTCTGCTCGATCCGGCGGGCGATCGACTGATCGTGGCCTCCAACCGCTTCACCAATCCCCCGGTGCTGGTCGGCAATATCGTCGACTTCTCCTCGGGCAGCCCCGTGGTCTTGCCGGAGTTCACGATCCCCAATACCCCGGCCAGTTTCGGCAACTTACTCACCGATGTTGCCGCAGACCCGGCCACCGGTACCTCCACCGTGGTCTGGGATCAGTTGACCGGCGTGCTCGGCAACCCGGCCGACGTGCGCGCCCGGCGCTTCGACGCCATGGGCAACCCCATCGGTGGCGACTTCCAGGTCAACACGCTCGATGCCAACGCGCAGGGCCAGGCGGCGGTGGCCTACGGACCGAACGGCAACTCGGCCATCATCTGGGCGGGAGATCCCGCCGCACCGCAGGGTCCCGAGGATCTCGACGTGTTCGGCCAGGCCTACGACGCCGACGGCAATCCGATCGGCGGCGAGGTGCCGGTGAACACGTTCACGACCAACACCCAGGACCGGCCGACGGTTCGGTTTCTACCAGAGCCGGACGCGCAGGGTCGGTCCCAGTTCGCCGTCGCCTGGCGCGACACCGGGGACTCCACGGGGGCAACTCCGCGCGGCACCGGTCAGAGCTACCGCTGCTTCTCGATCGAAGGTCTGGAGGATCCTACGGAGATCTTCGCCGACGGCTTCGAGTCCGGGGACACGACATCATGGTCCGAGACGCAGCCCGGGTCATAGCTTCGGAAACCAGAGTCTTACCCGAGAGCAACGGCGATGACCGGTCTAGGTCTGGTCGTCCTGCTCCGGTCGGGCAATGCCGAGACTGTTCATCTTCTGATGGAGATGGGTCCTCTGCAGTTCGAGCAGGCGGGCGGCAGCGGCCACGTTCCAGCCCGTGCTGGCGAGGGCGCGTCGGATGTGGCGGGCCTCGGCGATCTCCTTGAACCGGCGAAAGGGGAGTACGGGGCCGTCGAAGGGGTCGTCGCCATCGGCTCCGCTCTCAGAGGTCCGGGGATCGAGCATCTCGACCGGTAGCTGCTCGGGAGTGACGGGGTCGGTGCCAAAGACGACGAGCCGCTCGGTCAGGTTTTCGAGTTCGCGAACGTTGCCGGGCCACGGGTACTGTTCGAGGATCGGATAGACGGCCTCGGTGGCGGCGAGTTGGCGCACGCGGTGGCGAGTCCAGGCCCGACGGAGAAAGTGGTCGAAGAGGAGCCGGATGTCTCCGGAGCGCTGGCGCAGCGGAGGGACTTCGATCGGCAGGTGGGCGAGGCGGAAGTACAGGTCCTGTCGGAAGGACTGGTTCCGGATGCCCTCCTCCAGTTGGGCGTGGGTGGCGGCGAGGACCCGCACGTCGACCTCTCGGTCGCGGGTCTCGCCGATGCGGCGGACGCGGCCGTCCTCGAGAACCCTGAGGAGGCGGGACTGTAACCGGTAGTCCATGTCGCCGATCTCGTCGAGGAAGAGGGTCCCGCCGTGAGCCTCTTCGAAAAGGCCCCGTTTGTCGCTGGCGGCGCCGGTGAACGCTCCCTTGACGTGGCCGAAGAGCTCGTCCTCGACCAGATCCTGCGGGATCGCGGCGCAGTTGAGTTTGATGAAGGGTTGGCGCGCCCGTGGGCTGCCGCGATGGATGGCGTCGGCCACGAGCTCCTTGCCGGTACCACTCTCGCCGAGGATGAGGACCCGACCCTCGGTCGGGGCCGCTTTGGCGATCGCCTCGCGGAGGGCCAGCATGGCCGGCGACTCGCCGATCAGTTCCGACTGGCCGCGCAGCTCGGACTCGAGGTCCTGGACCCGCGTTCTCAGGCTGGAGTGTTCGAGGGTGTTCTCGATCGATCGGCGGAGGCGCTCGGTACTGAACGGCTTCTCGATGAAGTCGTGGACGCCGAGCTTGAGGGCCTCGACCGTCTCGGCGATCGAGGCCTCCCCGGAAACGATGATCGTCGGCGGGAGACGATCCGACTCGGCCAGGCGTCGGATCAACTCGACGCCGCTCAGGCCGGGCAAACGCACGTCGACCAGCATCAGGCCCGGAGGGTTGTCGGGTCGGGAGTCGAGCCATTCCAGGGCCGCCTCGGCGGTGTCGGTGGCCGCGGCCCGGTGTCCCGCCTCTTTGAGCTGGAAGAGCAGGTTGGCGCGAATCCTCGGATCGTCCTCGACGACGAGAACCTCGATCATTCGGTACTCCGTGCGGACGGCGCCTCGGGTTCGGGCGGCGGCAGGGTGAGCTGGAAGGTGGCGCCGCCGGTCGAGCTCGAAACCAGTCGAAGGTCGCCACCGTGGTCGAGGAGGATCTTCTTGGAGATCGCCAGACCGAGTCCCATCCCCTCGCCGACGTTCCGGGTCGTCGTGTAGGGCTGGAAGAGGCTGTCACTCACCTGGGCGGCGATGCCGGGGCCGTCATCGGCCACGTCGACCTGCACCTCGTGGTCGAGGCAGCGAACCTCCAGGGTCACCGACACCGAGCCCGGGGCCGCGGCGGCGGAACTGTTATCCCAGAGGTTCACCAGCACTTGACGCATCATGTCGCGGTCGATGTTGACGAAAGCGGGTCCGCTGGTGACGCACTGGAGGGAGAGGTTGTCCCAGGCATCCTGGTAGATCTCGGCGAGTTCGGCCAGGAGACTCGACAGGTCGACGCGCTGTAGCTTCGGCCGCGGCAGCCGGGCGAAGGAGCTGAAGCGGTGGGTGAACTCGGTGAGTCGATCCAGTTCCTGCCGGGCCCCGTCGAGGAACTCGTCGATCTCGGCGGCAGTGGCGCGAGGGTTCTTCTGCAGTGTGTTGCCCAGGCGAGCCAATTCGAGGCGCAAACCGGTGATGGGAGAGCGCATCTCGTGGGCGTGGCGTCGCGCTGCTTCCTGCCAGGCGGACAGGTTTTCGAGCATGGCCAGTCGTTGGCGGTCACCGGCCATGCGGCGCGAGGTCTCCTCGATCATGGCTGCGATCCTACCGAGGACGCCCCGCCCGCTCTCGCCCGTGTCGAGGACCGGTCGGCCTTCGGCGAGCCGACCGAGCGACTCTCGGAGCCGCTCGAGGCGGCGCTCGCGGTTCGTCTGGCGCCAAACCAGGCCGCCGGCTACCACCAGGAGGCAGAGGGCGAAGAGGGTGAGCCCGAGTGCCTCGGATCGCGCCACCAGGTCGGCTCGACTGCGCTCCAAGACCTGGAGTCGGTGCAGCGTCGATTCGATCCGATCGAATCGTTCGCGGTACTCGGCCGCTCGCTCCGGATCCAGCTCCGCCAGCCGCTTCTGGTCGTCGAGCGAGCCGGACAGTCGATCGAGTACCTCGGGGTGGGCGCCGAAGGCGAAGGAAGCCTGCGAGAGCTGTCGCTGTAGGACCTGAAAGAGGAGGGCCGCGAGCAGGATGGCTCCGAGCGTGGCGACGATCGGGGTGCGAAGCTTCATGGGCGCGGTGCCTTTTCGAGGCGCAGTGTCCATTCCAGATGCACCATGGGTCGACGGCGGATCGAGGTGCTGAGGAGTCCGTCGAAGACGCGGTCGAGAGAGCTCTCGCTGCGCTCGAGACGATCCTTGGACTCCGATTCGGCCGTACGACTGGAACGTACCGACTCGGCAAACCAACGCTGGGTCTCGCGCTGTTCGGCCGCCGAGAAGGGAACCACCTGGAGGCGCACCCGGAGGGCGGGAGGCGGGTCGTGGGCAAGAGCAGCCGCGCACAGTGGGACCTCGAGGTCGGACCACCAGCCCCGGAGGTCGGCGGGGTCGGCCAGGGTTCGGCGGGTGGTGCTGTCCGGAGTTCGGAAGGTGGTGACCTGAAACTGCTCCTCCCAGAGCTCGTACCGAATCTGGATCGTGGTCCGGGCCAGGGAGGCCTTGCGGTTCAGGGCCAACTCGAACCTGAAGTGCGTGGTCAGACCGGTCTGGAGGTGTCGCTCGATCTCGGGGTCATCCAGGATTTCGGGCAGCTGCGAGAGGAGCACACACTCCTCATTGGACCGAGAGAGCCGCGGCGGGTCGGCGGCCAAGGAGGAGCCCAAACAGAGGATCAAGCAGAGACCCCAGAATCCCCGAGTCGCGGGGCGACGAGGCAGGACCGACGACGGGGGCACCCGGTAGAGCAAAGGTCGCACCGGCTACTGCTTCCCTCGATCCAGGTAGGCCAACCGCAAGGAGACCACGCCCCATGGGCTGCGGAACGACAGACCGCTGCTGACCTCGAACCCCCGTTCGAAGTCGGGCGCAGCGGGAGAACCGGCGAACGAACTGCCGTCGAACAGGGTCAGGGCCTGGGTCCAACGCAGTTCCCGGCTCCCGTGCCGACGGCTGGAGTGTAGGAGTAGGCTGTGTTGGAGCGAAGCCTGCAGTCGCCACACCGTCGAACGACTCGATCCGAGGCCCAGTCCCGAAGGCGCGACGTCGTCCACCTTGCGTTCTCCGGCCAGGATCCGACCGGAGACACCCAGCGACTGCCGGGCACCGAACGAGCGGTGGAGTTCCCCTCCCAGTGAGAGGCCGAGCAGGGACGAGTCCATCTCCGCCAGCGGGGTCGTGGAGTCGAGGAAGGAGCGAATCGGGCCGAGCCGCGCGGTCAGGTGCTGCCACTCGATTCCCGCCTGCAAGCGGGCCCCGTCGGTGGGGAAGAGGGGGTCGTCGACCGAGTCGAATCGCCACGCCAACTCCAGCCGCTGGTCCTCACGGTCCTCGAAGCCCAGGGTGCTCTCGACCACCGGAGCGACGGCGGACCGACGGATCCCGGAATCGCTCCGCCGCGCTTCACCGCGGAGGAGCAGGGAGTGGTTGCGCCGCAGGGGGACTCCAAGGTCGAGCCGGAACCGGGTCGTGCGTTCGCCGGCGCTCCAGGTCGAGGCCGTCGGGTCGAGGACGTCGTGGAGCTGAGTACGGCACTCACTGCCGGCCGCCGGGACCGCGTCGTGGCCGATGGCCGACTCGAGAGAATCCACGATCTGCTGCCGCACGTCCTCGCAGTGCACGGTCGAGACGCTGAGGGTGGCCAGGCCCCCGCGGCCGAAAGGGTCGTAGCGGCTGACCCCCGCGGTGAGTTCGCCATCCCCACTGACGACGCCGAACGCGACGAGGCTCGGGCCGAGAGCGAAACGCCGACCGGCGAACAGGGTCGTTCCGTCGACCCGATCGGTGGTGGCCAGCCCGTCGACCGAGACGTCGTGGGCCCACCAGGTGGCCTCGGAATACAGGCCGAAGACCCACCTTCGGACCTCTTCGACCCGAATCTGCAGGTGGTACAGACCGCGGGAGGAACCCTTCTCGAGCGAGAACTCGGCGTCCAGGACCAGGGGGAGCCGGACGATGCGGGCCATGGCCTGGCCGAGCTGCGACTCGCTGTAGGCGTGGCCCTCCTCCAACTGTGCCGTGTTGAGGAGGCTGGTCGTCGACAGCAGGGAGATGCCGTCGACGGCGATCGTCTCGATCGCGAACCGAGGGCCCTCCGGGGGCGGCGGGGGCGAGGCGGCGTGCGTGGCCGGCGGGGGAGGCTGGGCGCGTCCCGTGGAGGGGCCCACCGCGGATCCCAGGAGGAGAGCGAGGCCGATCAGGACGACCGGCCGCCTCCAGCTTCCGCGGAGCCGGTTGCGGTGTGGCGGAGCGGGCCGCGGGATTCCCTGCACAAGGCCTGGTCGTCGGGTTCTCATGGAGTCCGGACAGAGCCTCTCACAGGTTGCGCGGTGGCGCCAGGACGGCCCGCTCTCGCCACAGGGTCCATCCCGCCTAGAAGCGGTACCCGAGTCCGAGACTCAGGGAGTCGAAGTCGATGTCGACGGTTCCGTAGTCGACCAGCAGGTCGAGGCGGGGCGTCAGGTCGACGCGAGCGCCGGCACCGAGGAGTAGCTCGCTTCCAGTCAGCCGACCGAGGTACCCGAAGGTCGGTTGCACCGCCGAGATACGCTCTTCGTAATAGCCCAGACCAACCCGTCCGAAGAGCGTAGTGCGGCCGAAATGGGTCTGCGGCACGAAGGCAAAGGTGAACAGTTCGAGGTCGGCCTCGACTTTGGCCAGCAGTTCGATGCAGAGAACCAGGGGGCCGGGAAAGCAGGCGGAACCCCAGCCCTCGAGATCATCGGCCCTTTGGTAGCCAACCTCGATGGCGAGGTTGCGGTGCAGTTCGAACCCGAAGACGACGGCTGGGGAGACCGCCTCGTTGTCGAAGTCCCAAGCGTGTAGGCCTTCGTAGGTGCGGTCGAAGGCCGCCAGTCCGCCCTTGAAGTCGACGTAGAAACGTTCCTCGGCCGCGCTTGGCGCCGCCAGGGCGAAGAGCACGCAGAGCCAGGCGAGGCCGGGAAGGAGCCTTCGAGACGTCGCAGGGGACCGGCGGGTCGTGGGGGCTGGGAGGTGGTTGCGGAGGAGGGAATGGTGCATGGTGTCTCCTGGTCGGTGGAAAGGGTTCGATGCCTCTGACGACAGCAATGACCTTGCCAACCTCGGGGGCGGAGGGCTCGGGTGGAGCGATCCTGGCCGATCCGAAGGTTGAGAAGAATCGGGGCCGGTCGGCGCCTCGTGTCCGAGAGGGGCGAGTCGTTCGTAGCCACCGACGGTGGTGTCTGGGAAACCAGACGGTTCCGCACCATGGAGCCCCGGTCACTGCCCGTTGGAAACGGAGGAATCGTCTGGCCTCGGGATTGCACCGGCTTCCGAACCAGGAGGATCTCTGATGACCAAACTTCTCTGTTCGACCCTTCTCCTACTCGTCGCTGGACCGTTGGCGGCTCTGCCGGATCTCTGGATCGGAGCTGGGGTGGGTAGTTCTCCCACGGCCGGTACCCAGGGCGCCAGCTTCCCCTCGGTCACCGAGACCGACGGGCCGAGCTGGCGGCTGAGCGCCGGCGCCGAACTGGGACGTTTTTTCGGTCTGGAACTTGCCTACCGGGACTTGGCGCGCCAGCTCTGTTGCGAGGGGTTCGCGGACCTCGGGTTCGATCTCTCGGTTCGAGGGCTCTCGGCGGCGCTCTCGAGTCGACTCCCCCTGAACCGCTTCTCGCTCTTCGCCAAGATCGGTGTCTTCACCTGGGAGGAGGAGGGCAACTTGCTGACGATCGCCGGGCCCCGCGACTTCGCCGCCGACGGCACCGACCTGTTGATCGGCGCGGGGATCGACTACGAACTCTGGCGCGACCTTGGAGTCCGAGCGGATTGGGAACGTCTCGAGTTCAACGATCTTTCGAGCGACCTCTTCTGGATCTCGGTGCAGTGGCGCTTCGAGTGAGATGCACCGGGGCCTGCCATCCGACGGGCTCCTGAGTCTCGGGGACCGGCGAAGCGGGTCGTCAGGCAGCGCAGGCGTCGGTGCGACCACTCGACTCAGCCGAGGAGGCCGTCCGGATTCCAGGTGCGGCGCACCCGGTGGAGTCGCTCGAGGTCGACTCCTCCGCTGGCGCCGCGCCGCTCGCTTTCGTCTGAGTCCTCGGTCAGAAAGTTGACGTAGCCACCACGCTGCGATCGGGCGTGGACCTGGGTCCAGAAGTCCCGAACCCAACGGAGGTTGGCCTCGTCTTCCGACGGGTCGGTCCAGGCGGTGGCGATCACGACGATGTACCGAGCATCGCGGTGTCCGGCGGCCGAGTGCTGGGCCGAAACCCGGGCGACCGCGCCCCCCAGCTCGAAGACCTTGATGTTGGCGGCGGGGGAGGGCAGCTGCTGGAGCGCGCGGAGCAGAATCGCCTGCAGCTCGTCATCGAGTTCGCCGATGTACTCGGACTTCCAGTAGTTGCGCCGCCCGTCGGGCTCGCCGGCGTCGAACATCGCCTGGAACTGTCCGAACCGGCGGGGTTCGAAGAGGTCGGCGGCCAGGCCGGGCCCGATGCGGAGCGGCGCGAGGTCGGTGGCAGCCTGCTCGAGATCGTCGCCACTATGGCAGCCGATGGTGGCAGCGCAGGGCTGGCCGTGGAGGTCGGCTTCCAGGAACGGGGCGGCCGGAGCCGCGCCGAGCTTCAATAGGCAGGTCAGTTCCTCGGGCCGGTTGCGCTCCCGCGAGCGGAACCGTCGAAATGCCGCTTCCGCGTCGCGGTGGAAGACCACTCCGGCCAGCACCTCGTGGTCGAGGCGGTGCGACCGGAAGTGGAAGGTGGTGACGACGCCTAGACCGCCGCCGCCGCCCCGGAGCGCCCAGAGGAGCTCGGGGTGGCTGTCGGCGTCGACGCGCACGGCTTCACCGGTGGCGGTGACCAGGTCGACCGCCTCGAGGTGGTCGCAGGTCAAGCCCCAGCGGCGGGAGAGCCAGCCGAAACCACCCCCGAGGGTGAGGCCGGCGATCCCGGTGGCCGAGACGATGCCGCTGGGGACGACGCGGCCGTGCGGCAGCGTGCCGGCGTCGAGGTCTCCCAAGGTGGCCCCCGGTTCCACGACGACGCGCTCACCTTCGATCCGCACCCCGCGGCGGTGGCCCTGGTAGACCACCACTCCTCCGTCAGCGAGGGCCCGTCCACCGATATTGTGTCCGCCACCCCGGACGCTGAGCGGCAAAGCATGGGTCCGGGCGAAGCGAACACACTCCTGCACGTCGGAGACGTCGTCGCAGCGCACGATGAGTTGCGGCTGACGCTCGATCATGGCGTTCCAGAGGGTGCATGCCGTGGGGTAGCCCGGATCCTCTGGGGTCAGGGCCTCGCCGCCCAGACGCGAACGCAGGGCCTCCAGGCCCTCCAGGGGGTGTGACGTCAAGGGGCTCGTAGGGGGTGTTTCGCGCATGGTCGGTACTCCTCGGTTCTGCGGTGGCAAGGTGACGAGAGGAAGGGTAGAGGACTGCTCGCGGCGGGGCCAGTACGGTTTCTGTACCTCACCGGTAGCGTTTCTGTACCGCGACTTCGCCCCGCAGGCGGCACAAAGCGCCATCGCGAGGCAGGGATGGGTGGGTTCGGGTGCATTTTGGCGAGGATCGGTCTACGATCGGTGCATGCCCGGATATGGCCAGTTCTGTCCAGTGGCGAAGGCGTCGGAGGTCCTCGCCGAGCGTTGGACTCCGCTCGTCGTCCGCGAACTGCTGTCGGGGAGCCACCGCTTCAACGAACTGCAGCGAGGCGTCCCGCTGATGTCGCGTTCCTTGCTCTCCAAGCGCTTGAAGGAACTCGAACGGGCGGGAGTGGTCGAGCGCCGGAAGCTGGCCGGTCAGGGCACCCACGAGTACTACCTCACACCGGCGGGAGAGGAACTCCGCCCGATCATCGAGGGCCTGGGAGTGTGGGGCCAGCGTTGGGTACGCCAGGCGGTCGAACCGGAGGATCTCGATCCCGCGCTCCTGATGTGGGACATTCGGCGCCGAGTGCTCTGTGACGAGATCGAGGGCCGTCGCGTCGTCACCCGGTTCGACTTCCTCGGCGTACCGGCCGCGAAACGGCGTTGGTGGCTGGTCGTCAGTGGCGACGGCTGCGATCTCTGTCTCACGGATCCCGGATTCGAAGTGCAGCTCTTCCTCGAGGTCGGGATTCAGCCGCTGACCCACTACTGGCTGGGTCGGATCGAGTGGCGCCAACTGGTGGCGACCGACGGTTTTGCCCTCGAGGGGCCGACCTGGGCGCGACGTTCGTTGCCAAAGTGGTTGGGCCGCAGCAGCACCGCCCCCTACGCTCGTCACGACTAAACCTGGGCGATCCCCATAGAGTGGCCCCGGGAATGGTGGGTTGCGGGGAGCATGTTCATGCGCTTTCGTTGCCTGGGAGCGAGCGGCCATCATGGGGCGAGAGGAGGTCCCATGCACCGAGCACTTGTTCTCTCCGGAGCGTTCCTGGTTTCGTCGTTCCAGCCCATCTGCGCCGACAGCTACGTCGTCGATACCGAGGCCGACGTCATGGCGACCGGCTGCTCGGACATCGTGGTAGGCGACTGTAGCCTGCGCGGTGCGATCCAAAGGGCGAACCAGAATCCCGGGCTCGACGTGATCACCTTCGGCTTCGGGGTGGCCGACGTTGCGCTGGGAATCGTCGGTTCCTACGAGGATGACAATCAGCAGGGCGATCTGGACATCCTGGAGGAGGTAGTGATCAACGGCGGCGACGTGGTGACGATCGACGGCAGTCTGATCGGTGATCGAGTGTTCGACGTGATGACCAGCACGACCGTCGAACCGACGATCCTTCAGGGGCTCACAGTGACGGGCGGAGCGGCGCCGTCGGGAGACTCTCTCTTCGACGGTGGCGGCGTCCGCTGTGACTCTTCTCGGCTCCACCTCGAAGCCGTGGTGCTCGCCGGCAACGGTCCGGTCCGCAATGGGGGAGGAGTGTTTGCCCTGTCGTGCGACCTCTCGGTCGTCACTTCCACCCTCGACCACAACACGGCGACCGGTCTGGGAGGTGGACTGCACTTCGAGTCCGGATCGGATCTTTCGATAGCCCACGTCGCCTTCGTGGCCAACGTCGCCAGCTCGGGGGGTGGGTTGCAAGTGCACTCGGCGAGCGCCACCGTCGAGAACACGACCTTCAGCGGCAACGACGCCGACAACGATGGGAGTGCGTTGCAAGTTGCGTTCGGCGAGTTGGAACTGGGCTTCGTGACCGTGGTCGGAGGGACCGGCAACAACACTCTGTCCAACGCCGCGTCGGTGGTTTCGACCGTGGCCAACTCGGTGATCGTCGGTACCTGTCAGGGGACCTTCACGACCGAGGGTGGCAATCTCGAAGCGCCCGGCGACACCTGCGGACTCGACCCTCTCGTCGACCAGTTCTCCGTCGCCGATGCCCTCCTGCAGCCGCTGGGCTTCTACGGGGGGCGGACGCCCTCCCATGCTCCGCGCTGGGACAGTCCCGCGGTTGACGATCCTCTCGGCGTCATCGCCGACTGTCCCACGGTCGATCAGCGCCTCCAGCCTCGACCCGTCGATGGCAACGGGGATAGCATCGTCGGGTGTGATGCCGGCGCCGTCGAAGCGGACGAACTGATCTTCGCCGACGGATTCGAGTCGGGCGACACCCTCGCCTGGGGGGTTGCCAGCCAGTAGGAACGTGATGAAGAAGCGAAGGCCCCACGCCCGCGAGCTCCACCGCCGCCGCTACCAGCCTCAGACGGTACCGGACCGCCGGTCGGAGCATCTGGAAGAGGCGGCCCGCGACGAGATCGAGGAGGCCCTCGAAGAGGTCGCCAAAGATCGTCCGTCCGAGCCGTCGAACCCGACGGTCGAAGACGATCAGCCGGGTTGATGCCGGAGGCCCGGCCCCTCTCCTAGGTCACGAAAACGCCAGCGGTTCGCTACAATCGGCACACCATGACCAGCGGACCAGTCACGGTGGAGACGTTCATCCATATGATGAGCCTCGCCTGGAAGCAGCTCTGGGTCTACCCCGAGGGGCATCCGGCACGGGCGGGAGCGGTGGGGCGTGCCTTCGCGCAGCTTCGTCTGCTCGTCGCGCCGACGGGGGAACTCGCTCTCGGCATCGATCGCGATGCCCTGGTCTGCGGCGGGGACCGGTTGACCGACACCAACGCGCAGCAGGTGGCGGGACAGCTCTTTCGACGCAATGTCGCGGTGGTTCGGTTCCTCGAAGGGGTGGCTCCCGAGGACCTCGAGACCTGGCTGGCGCTGCTGCACCCGGATCCGTTGAAGAAGCACACCCAGAGGCTCTGGGACGAGGCGGCTCAGGCCGGAGTACAGCAGATCGAGATGGAGCCGGTCGACTTTTCCGGCGTGGAAGCGACCGAGGACCTCGAGGCCGAGGTGGAGGAGGGCGAGTCGCCGGTCCAGGGCAACCTGTGGAACCGAATCCTCGCACGGTTGCTCGAGTCTGGCGCCAAGGGGGGTCCGAGGAAGGCGCGCAGCGGCGGTGGCGGCGGACTGTCCGAGGTCGTGCAGCTGTTGAAGGACTTGATCACGGAGGGAGAGGGGGAGGCGTCCGAGGGCGACCTGATCGGGGCTCCGGGAGCCTCCGATGGGGAGACGGTCGCCAAGCAGCGCAAGCGTCGAATGCACCATCTGGCCGAGCACCTCGCTTCGGCTGTGACCGGTCATCTCACCGAAGCGGGTACCGGCGAGCGTCCGGCCGAGGCGGACCTGCGGCAGGTGGCGGAACTGGTCAAGGCACTGCCCGCGGCGATGCGGCCCCAAGTCCTCGACGCGGCGGTGCGGCGGGTGGCGGGAGCCGAGGACGCCCGGGGTCTGGAACTGATGGCAGCCTCCAGTTCGGCGGCGGCCGTCGTCGGTTCGTTGCGCCGGTTGCGGGGAGAGGACTTCAGCTTCTCGGAACACGCGCTGTCGATCGTCGATGCCCTGGCCTGGAAGGAGGCGGGTGGTCTCGAACGCGAACAAGAGCTCTCCGAGGCCCAGCTGCAACATCGAGCCCACGATCTGAAGCGTTTCTTCGCGGCCGAGGACATCGACTCCGTGGCCGGGGGAGGAGGGACCAACTCGCTGCTGTTGGAGCTACCGCCCGAGGTCGAGCCGCTGTCCGAGCTACCCCTCGAGATCGAGAACGATCTCCGCTCGTTGTCGGATCAGCACCAGTCTCGAGCCCTCTCGATGACGCTGCTCGAGTTGATCGCGCGCGCCCGGGAGCCGGAGGCGGCGGACCCCATGATCGAGCGGTTGGAGACGGTCTTCGCGACCCTCGTCACGGAAGGGCAGCTGACTTCGGCGACCCGAATCGTCGAGGTGCTGCGCGAGATCTCGACCCGTCAGGAAGAGACCGAGGCGGCGCGCGGGGCCGCCGTTCGTGGGCTGCGGCGCCTGTCGGGGCCGGCGGGGACCACGGCCATGGTGGACTACGTGGCGCGCGTTACCCACGAGGGATACGAGCGTCCCCAGAAACTGGTCGATGCCTTCGACGGCGCAATGCTCAAGTCGTTGCTGCAAGCGCTGTCGGAGGAGGAGGACATGACGCGGCGCAAGCGGCTGCTCGGCTTCCTGACCGCTCTGGGAAGCGAGGTAGCAGGCCTGGCTACCACCGCCCTGCAGGACTCGCGCTGGTTCGTGGTGCGCAACATGCTGGGTCTACTCCGCGACGTCGGAGGGCCCGAAGCGGTGCCGGCGGTCCGCAAGGCAGCAGGGCACGAAAACCCGAAGGTGCGGCTCGAAGCGATCAAGACCCTCGCCCAGTTGGACGACGAGCCGCCACGAGACCTGATCGAGCAGCTCCTGGCGGACTCCGATGCCCAGGTGGCGGAACTGGCCACCACGACCCTGGCGGGCCGGGCCGGAGCCGGGGTCGACAGCCTGGTGGCTCTCCTGCAGAAGAAGGACCCTCTCGGGCGCGGCCGGGCTCAGCGGCTCAAGGCGTTCCGGACCCTCGGCACGGTGGGCGACCCACGCGCCCTCAAGCCCCTCAAGCGCTACTTCAACCAGTTCTTCGTCTTCGACCACATCAGCGAACGGAGGGCGGCGTTCGCTTCGCTGGCGGGGTACGAAGCGGAGGCGAGGAAACCCTGGCTCAAGAAGGGACGCAAGTCCAAGGACCCCGAGATCCAAGCGGTCTGTAGCCGCCTGTGGTCTGAAGATCAGGCGGGAGCGAACTGATGTCGCGAGGTCTCAACGAGGTGATCTTCTCGGCCACTACCGCGATCAGCGCGCGCTCGATGTACCCGGTGACCCATCCCAAGTTCGAGGAGGCTCGGGATCGTCTGCTGGGAGCGCTCGAACACGCGATGAAGGAGCGCAAGGCCGACGAGATGACCTTCCTGGTGGTCGGCGAGGACCTGGTCGAGGGCGACCGGCCGATTCGGCAATCGACCCTCTACATCGAGAGTTTTCTGCGCGCTCTGAAGCGTCACGGAGTCGAGCGGGTCACCTTTGCGCGCGGGATCACGGTCGAAGAGCTGGCGGGGTTTCTCGCCGGGATGAGTGGTGCCGGCGATCTGCAGACCACGACCCACCTGGTACTCGGTAAAGTTCGTCTCGAACTCGACTCGGTGGGTGAGGGAGGCGACGGCGAAGGCGAAGGGGAGGAGGGCGATGCCGGGGACCGGGGGCCGGGTCAGGTTCGCGGATTCTCGGAGCGAGATCTCGACGTGGCCCGAGGGAGTTTCGTGGGGTTCCGGACCGACCGTCAGGGCAGCATCAGGGCGCTGGATTCCGTGATGTGGCATCTGATGGAGGGGATGGGCCGAGCGAGTCGCAACCTGCTGCTGTTGGCGCCGCTGAAGGGTGTGGACGACCGGGCCTTCGTGCACGCCATCAACGTCTCCCTTCTGGTGCTGATGCAGGGCCGATCGTTGGGAATCGGTGGCCAGCCGCTGCATGATCTGGGGATGGCGGCGTTGCTGCACGACATCGGCAAGCTCAGCTTGCCGCCGGCGATCGTGCAGAAGAAGGAGCCGCTGGACGAGAAGGAGGCAGCGATGCTCCGCCAGCATCCGGAACTGGGAGCGGTGCATCTGAGCGGGGTTCCGGGTACCTCGACCCTCGCCGTCTTGGTGGCCTACGAACACCATCTTCGTTGGGACGGCAAACCGAGCTATCCGGTCCTGCGGACGCCGCGGCGGCCCGGCCTCGCTTCGCAGCTGACGGCGGTGGCTGACACCTACGACCTGGCGCACAGCCGCTACGGCAACCCGCGAGGAGCCGCCCGAGCCCGGGCGCTGCAAGCGGTTGCAGCGCGGTCTGGAACCTTCTTGAATCCCGCTTTGGTACAGAACTTCAGCCGCCTGCTGGCAGCCGACTGACCGCCGGTCCGCCGTCTCCACGGCGCGAGCGGGAACCGTGGGCGGGATTGGTATAGTCAGCGCTCATTACGACCCCGTGCTCATGGCGGTCGCCCGGATCTGGCGGTGGCCTCGGTGAGTGACGATCTCGCTGGAAAGGGAACTCCATGCCGCCACGTTTCTCCACCCTCCATCGGTCCGTCGCCGTTCCCGGTGCGGTCGCCTTGCTCGTTACCTGGCTCATCCTCCTACTCGCGGCCCAGGCCGCGCTCGCCACAACCGCTCGCAAGGGGAAGAAGGCGAAAGCCGAAGCCGAAGCGGAGGAGGAAGAGTGGTCGGTCGACGCCCCGCCGTACCCGACCTTCGAGGTGGCCATCGACGTCGAGGAGGGTACCTGGATGTCGCTCGATGTCAGTCCCGAAGGCGACGAGATCGTGTTCGATCTGCTCGGCGATCTCTACACGCTGCCCATCACCGGCGGGGAGGCCACCCGTATCAGTCAAGGGATCTCCTGGGACATGCATCCGACCTACAGCCCCGATGGCCAGCGCATCGCGTTCACCAGCGATCGGGCGGGGGGAGACAACATCTGGGTGATCGACCGCGACGGGAGCGATCCAGTGCAGGTGTCCGACGAGAGCTTCCGACTGCTGAACAGCCCGGCCTGGAGCCCCGACGGCGAGTACATCGCGGCTCACAAGCACTTCACGTCGCAGCGGTCGCTCGGAGCCGGTGAGATCTGGCTCTACCATCGGAGCGGATCCGGCGGGTTGCAGATGACCGAGCGACGGAACGACCAGAAGGACCTCGGCGAACCCGCCTTCTCGCCCGATGGGCGGTATCTCTACTACTCCCACGACGCCACGCCGGGCGACACCTTCGAGTACAGCAAGGACTCGAACGGTCAGATCTACGCAATCTACCGCATGGACCGCGAGACGGGGCGCGTCGAGTCCCTGGTTTCCGGGGCGGGCGGAGCGGTACGACCGACCCCCTCGCCGGACGGCAGGCTGCTGGCGTTCGTGCGCCGGGTCGACTTCGTGAGCACCCTCTTTCTCAAGGACCTCGAGTCGGGTCAGGAGTGGCCGCTCTATTCACCCCTCGAACGAGACATGCAGGAGACCTGGGCCATCCACGGGGTGTATCCCTCGATGGCTTGGACCCCGGACAGCCAGGAGATCGTGTTCTGGGCCAAGGGCAAGATCCATCGGCTGGACGTCGAGACCCAGGAGTACCACGAGATCCCCTTCCACGTGGCGGACTCGAGGCAGGTGGCGCAGGCACGACGGCGGCCCATCGAGGTCCACCCCGAGGCCACCGACGTGAGGATGTTGCGGTGGCTGACCGCCTCACCGACCGGCGACCGCGTCGTCTACCAGGCCCTGGGATACCTCTGGGTCCAGGAACTTCCGAACGGCGAGCCTCAACGGCTTACGGCCCAGGAAGCGCACTGGGAGTACTACCCGGCCTTCTCGCGCGATGGGAAGTGGATCGCCTACACCACCTGGTCGGACGACGAACTGGGGACGGTGCGGATTGTCGCCGCCAGCGGCGGGGAAAGCCAGGTGGTCAGCGACCGCCCGGGACACTACGTCGAACCCGAGTTCTCGCCCAGCGGGGAAGCGCTGATCTTTCGCCGAACCAGCGGCGGCTACCTGCGAACTCCGACCTGGTCGCAAGACGAGGGGATCTACCGGATCGAGTTGGGGATGTTCGGAGAGTCGGGACCGGCGGAGTTGGTAACTCGCGACGGTTGGCAGGCGCACTTCGGCGCCGAGGAGGACCGGATTTACCTGCTGCGCGCCTCCGGAGCCGACAGCCGAGACCTGGTCTCGGTCGATCTGTCGGGCGAAGACGAACGGACCCACGCTAGCGGCGGGTTCGTGAGCGAGTACCGGGTGTCTCCCGACAGCCTTTGGGTGGCGTGGCGAGAGCACTATCAGGCCTACCTGGCCGCCATGCCCCGGATCGGACGATCGATCAGCGTCGCCCCTGGGGCCAAGGCGATGCCCACGGCTTCACTGAGCAAGAACGCGGGGGAGCACCTCCACTGGTCGGCTGACGGGGAGACCGTCTACTGGTCCCTGGGATCGCAGCTCTTCGATCGCTCGCGGTCGGAGCTCTTCGCCTTTGCTCCCGGTGCCCCGGACGAGTTGCCAGAACCCCCCGAGACGGGGCGGGACTTCGGGTTCGAGGTGCCGAGCGACGTGCCCACGGGGACCGTAGCCTTCATCGGCGGCAAGGTCATCACCATGCGGGGAGACGAGATCCTGGACCCCGGAACCGTGGTCGTGGAGGGCAACCGGATCCTGGCCGTCGGTCCGAGCGACGAGGTCGAGGTGCCGGCTGACGCCCACGAGGTCGATGCCACGGGGAAGGTCCTGATGCCGGGGCTGGTCGACGTGCACTGGCATGGTGCCTTCGCCAGCGAAGAGATCGTGCCCCAGCAGAACTGGGCGACGTATGCCAGCCTGGCGTTCGGAGTCACCACGGTCCATGACCCGTCGAACGACACCTCCGAGGTGTTCGCCGCCGCCGAGCTCCAGCGCAGCGGAGCGATCACCGCCCCCCGGATCTTCTCGACCGGGGTGATCATCTACGGGGCGAAGGCGTCGGTTCATGCTCCGATCGATAGCCTGGACGACGCCCGTCGCCACCTGAAGCGACTGGCGGCCGCCGGTGCGTTCAGTGTCAAGAGCTACAACCAACCGCGGCGGGATCAGCGGCAGCAGGTGATCGAAGCGTCGCGGGAACTCGGCATGCTGGTGGTGCCCGAGGGCGGTTCGACCTTCATGCACAACCTCACGATGATCATCGACGGTCATACCGGCATCGAGCACTCCGTACCGGTCGCGGCAATCTACGACGACGTCGCGCAGCTATGGAGTGCTACCGAGACCGGCTACACCCCAACTCTCGGGGTCGGATACGGCGGGATCTGGGGCGAACGCTACTGGTACCAGCACACCGAGGTGTGGAAGAACGAGCGGCTGCTGAACTTCGTACCCCGGCGCCTGATCGATCCCGTGGCGCGGCGACGGATGATGGCGCCCGAGAAGGAGTACAACCACTTCAACAACGCGCGGGTGGCAGCCCAGCTCCAGGATCTCGGAGTTCCGGTGGCGGTGGGAGCCCACGGTCAGCGGGAAGGGCTGGCGGCGCATTGGGAGATCTGGATGTTCGAACAGGGAGGAATGACGCCCCACGAAGCCCTGCGCGCAGGGACTCTCGACGGCGCCCGCTACCTGGGGATGGACCACGAGATCGGCTCGCTGGAGGCGGGAAAACTCGCCGATCTGCTGGTGCTCGCCGCCGACCCGCTCGCCGACCTCCGCAACAGCGAGTCGGTCGAGTCGGTGATGGTCAACGGCCGGCTCTACGATGCCATGACCATGGAGCAGATCGGCAACCACCCGAGTCCGGCCCCGAGCTTCTTCTTCTCCTCCGAACCCGCGTCGGGGATGCACTGCGCGGGAGCGGCCTGCGCGGGGCCGAGTCACGCTCGCTGCGAACACTGAAACTCGAGGGAACCTCGGCCCGCGGGTCTGCGTTCTTTGAGATAGGGCCACTTCGGAGGCCGCCGATCGACAAGGACACGACACGCTTTGGATGACCTGACACTCGTAGAACGTTGCCGACTCGGCGACGACATCGCCTGGGAGGCACTCGTGCGGCGCTATCAGCACCGGGTGTTCGGGGTCGCCTTGCACTATCTACGGAATCGAGAGGATGCCCAGGACGCAGCCCAGGAGATCTTCGTCAAGGTCTACCGCGGGCTGGGGAAACTGGAGCCGGGGCGCGCCTTTCTGCCCTGGTTGCTGCGCGTCGCCCGCAACGGTTGCATCGACCGCATTCGACGGCGCAAGGTCCGAACCCCCGAGATCGAAGTGCCAGTCGAAGATTGCTACGACCTGTCGGCCGACGATCCCACTCCCGAGGACCGTTCACTACTCAGCGGGCGGCAGGCTCTGCTGTACCAGGCGTTGGGCCAGATCAGCGACAACCATCGAGAGCTGATCCTGCTCAAGGAGATCCAGGAGATGGAGATTCGTGAGATCGCGGATCTGCTCGACCTGCCGCTGGGAACGGTCAAGTCCCGTTCCAACCGCGCCCGGCTGGAACTCGCACGGGCGGTGCGCTCGCTCGAAACGGGCCAGGCACGCAACCCGGCGGTACAGGAGGTGGCACCATGATCTGCTCGGATTTCGAGGGGCGTCTGGAGGCACTCGCAGAGGGCCGCCTCGGCGACCGTGCCGCGCAGGACTGCCGAGAGCACGCGGCCCGTTGCTCGGCTTGTTCCGAGTTGCTCTTCCTAGCGGGTCTCGGGCCCACCGAGGGGTCCGTGGTGGATCTCACGCCGGCGGTACTGGCGGCCACCAGTGGTTCCCTCTGCGAAGCGGTCCAGGGGCAACTGGCGGACGTCGAGTCTGGGGTCGGAGTTGCCGGAGCGGCCACCTACGACGAGGCGTTGGCGTCGCACCTGGACCACTGCCCGGAGTGCGAGGCGATCGCCGGTGTGCTCCACGGGTTGCCGCGGGAACTCCCCGCGCTGGCCGAGGTCCGGGCGCCGTACGGTTTCGTCGCCGCCGTACTCCGGCGCACCCTGCCGCCGACGACTCGCTGGCGACGGCGTTGCGCCACCGCGTGGCAGGATTGGGTCCGGCGGCCACGCTTCGCTACCGAACTGGCCTACGCGCTCACCGTCGCGCTATTGATCCTGGTCGGCAATCCGGCCACCCCCCTGTCGGCGATGTCGGATACGGCGCGTCGGGCGCTGCCGCGCGGCGAAGACCTGGCCCAACGAGTCGCTCCCCTGGAGAGCAAGCTCGAGCAGTATGGGGAGTCGATCGGCCACTCGCCGGCGGTGCGGGTGTTCGTGGCGGGGGCGGAGTGGAGTCAGGACCGGGTGGACGATCTGTGGCAGAGCACGTCGAGGGCCCTGTCCGACCTCGAGGCCGGCCTGACCGAGCTGTTCGGTCCCGGCCGCTAACCGTCCGCAGTCCTCCGGACGCGTCCCTGTCGTCGACGACCTCGGGATCCGCGCGAACTCTTCGCGGTCGCTGACGTATGATTTCCTGAGTCTAGGAAATCAGCGACCACCGTGGCGTCGGCTCACGGTACGGAGGAGGCCGAATGCGTAGAGGATCGACCAGGGCGGCGACAGGTTCCACTCTTCTGGCCTTGGCCGCGGCGCTGGGTGGCTTGGCATGGCTGGCCTGCACTCCCGACGCTCCTGAGCCGGCCCCGGTCCCCCCTCTCCGCTTCCACTTGGCGAGCCAACTGAACACCGCGACGGTCGTGGCGCCGACGGCTCCCGACAGCACACCCTTGGACTGGCAGGGCCGCGATCTCGAGACGACGTGGACGCTGCTGGGCAGCGAATCGGTGCCTCACTTTGCGACCCTGGCTCCGACCTTCACCGACGAGGGAGTCGATCTCGACTTCGGGGTGCCGGCACAGCCGCGGGGACCGCTGCGGGTGGGTGGACTGCGCATCGACCTCGAAGCGAGCGACTTCGGTCGCTGGGATACCGTGCTGGTCGAGGCCCGTTCGAGTGATCGTTTTGCGGGAGTCACGGTGGCGGTCAACGTCGACGACGACGAGGCGCTGCCGGGTTTCATGCGGTTCTTCGCGTCGACTGGAAACTGTCCCCCGATCTTCAACGATGGTTCGATCCAGACCTACGCGATTCCGATCAGCCTGGCTGAGAAGCAGACCCGCCCCGACCAACTGAAAAGCCTCGCGGTGCTCTTCGCGGCGCCCGGCGAGGCTACGATCCAGGTCCGGTCGGTCCGTTTGGTACCGCACGGCGCCTCGTACCCGGAAGAAGCCGGCGTCCTGCGCACCGAGCGCGGGGGCACCACCCGCGAGGCGCTCTATCTACGGACACCAGGCGAGATCTCCCTCGAGGTGCCAGCCATGGGGGAGAGCCGGCTCGATTTCGGCCTCACCGCCGAGGTCGACCGCCCCGTCACGTATCGTTTGTTGCGAAGGTTCGGAGATTCCGAGGAGGTGCTGTTCGAGCGCACCGTCGAGGCGGCAGAGAGCTGGGAACAGTTCAGCCAACCGCTGAACCTGAACGAACCGACGCAGCTCGTCCTGGCGGCCGAGGCCGCGGAGCCCGGGACGGTCGCGCTGTGGGGTTCTCCGGTGGTGAGTTCCACTCCGCCGCCCGGCGGGCCACCCAACGTCATCTTCTACGTCATCGATGGCGGCGACGCCAACCTGATGAGCCTCTACGAGTACGGCCGACCGACCACTCCCTACCTCGAGAGTCTGGCCAACGAGGGGGTTCTGTTTGGGCGGGCGTACTCCAATGCAACTTGGACCCAACCGTCGACGGTCTCGTTCCTCACCTCGCTGCAGCACAGTGTGCTGGGTGGCTTGCGTCGCGGCATCCACTCGACCCCGGTGCCGACGGCGGCGGTGACCATGGCCGAGCACTTCCGTCAGGGCGGTTACACCACGGCTTCCTTTACCGCCAACCCCAACGCCGGTCGGATGGTCGGTACCGATCGGGGGGTCGACTGGATGCGGGATGCGGCGACCGAGAACCACTCGACTTCGTCCCTGACCCTGCACGAGGAGTTCTGGAAGTACCGCGATGCCTACCCGCAGGGGCCGTTCTT
The DNA here is from genome assembly GCA_030429235.1 of Thermoanaerobaculia bacterium. Taxonomy (GTDB): domain Bacteria; phylum Acidobacteriota; class Thermoanaerobaculia; order Multivoradales; family JAIOJS01; genus JAIOJS01. The sequence goes on from JAUIDB010000010.1 coordinate 71,219, forward strand.
CGTCCACTTCCAGACCACTGACGTCCACGAACCGAACCACCCCGAGGAGCCCTTTGCCGGCACCTTCGTCGGCGCGGAGCAGTTGGCCGAGTTCGAGGAGTGGGACAATCGGCTCTGGGGCGCCGTCTTCCCCTGGTTCGGACGCACCTCGGTGGTCGACCTCTACGACCGGGGTATCGAGGCCAGCGGAGTGGATCGCTACGCCTACTTCGCGGTCCGTAATGGGCTCTACGACGAGACCATGCTCCACCAGGACCACGCCCTCGAGCAGTTCGTGCAGGAACTCCGGGACCGGGGTGAGTGGGAGAACACGATCCTGGTGATCGGCGCTGACCACGGACATCCGGCGGGGACCTTCGCCCGCTTCGGTCGTGGACTCCTCGATCCCCAGCCCGAACCCTGGCAGGGCGCCTTGGCAGATGCCTACGCCACTCGCGTACCCTTCCTCGTGGTGTGGCCGGGTCAGTTGGAGGGTGGTCGGCGGATCGACCGCCCCGTGTCGATGCTCGACGTGTTGCCCACGGTGCTGGAACTCGCCGGCCTGCCGGAGCCGGAAGTCTTACAGGGGCAGTCGCTGGCGCCGCTGCTGCGTGGGGGGGAGATCGAGGCTCGTCCGGTGATCCTGGACGAGTTCCGCGTCGACGAAACCAGCGGCGAGCTGATCGGAAATCTCGAGATCATCGACGGCCGCTGGGCCGCTTCGCTCGAGATCGGCCCCACTCCGGAGGAGACGGCGCCAGGGTTCGGTCGCTACCAGGTGCCGGCTGGAGGCCGTTGGGGGGCCGTTCATCCCTTCTTCCCCGACGTTCCGAGGCTGTTGCTCTACGACCTCGAGGAAGATCCCTTCACGACCCGGGCCGTCAACGAAGAGCATCCGGACCTGGTGCGCAAATACACGCGGTTGCTGCAGGAACACTGGCAGGCGCACCAGGCTCTCGCCACCCGATTCAGCGAGGCGGGTGAGGTCACCCTGGATCCGGAACAGCTCGAGCAGCTCAAGGCACTGGGCTACATCCAATAGCGGGGATCATCTCCGTGGCGAGACTTCCGGCCGAGGAGTGGACGGAACCTCGGCGGGGTCAGCTGCGTCTTCTCTGTGAACCGGCACTCAGGTGCCCAACCCCATGAGGAGAGACGAGATGTCCGAAACACCGATTTCCGATCAGGTCCCATCAGAGGAGGCGCCAGAGAGTGCAGCGCAGAGTCAAGCCCCGCCGGCCGCCGCGGCCGCGCCGAGGTCTGCTTCCTATCGAACCACCCCGACGTACTCCACCGTGGTCGCCGATGACCCGCGCCGCAAGTCCCCGCTGCTGGCTTCCTTTCTGTCGGCGATGCCGGGCCTGGGTCAGGTCTACGTGGGCTACTACCAACGGGGCTTCGCCCACCTGCTGACGGTGGCTGGCACGATCGCCGTTCTCAACACGCGTTCGCTGCACAACAACGAGGCCCTGGTCCCGGCGGTGGCCTTCTTCCTGGTCTTCTTCTGGCTCTACAACATCATCGATGCCGGCCGGCGGGCGTCCTTCTACAACTACGCCCTGGCCGGAGGAACCGACATCAACCTGCCTCAGGATCTCGGGGCACCGATGAGTGGTTCGATCGCCGGTGGCGTGGTGGCCATCGCGGTGGGTGCCCTCCTCCTGAGCCACACCCTGCTCGACTTCTCGATGGACTGGCTCGAGGAGTGGTGGCCGATGGCGATCATCGGGTTCGGCGTGTTCCTGGTCTACCGGGCGCGACAGGACCAGGCGAAGAACTCGACCGCAGCCCACGATCTCGAAGGCTACTGAGCCCGGGAGCGTCTGACCTCGGCTGCGAGGCACCGGGTCCCGAAGGGCTCGGTGCCTCGTGCTTGGTGCGGGGACGAGGTTGGGCGCCGGCTCAGAAGAAGCGGAGCCAGACGTAGAGGTGGGCGATGGCCAGAGTCATCAGCAGGACCGGCATGCCCCAGGCCATGAAGCGCGTGAAGGAGATCTTGTGGCCGGCGCGTTCGGCGATACCGAGCACCGCCACGTTGGCGGAGGCTCCGATCGGGGTCCCGTTGCCTCCCAGGCAGGAACCCAGGGCCAGCGACCACCAGACCGGCAGGATCGAGGGGTGTTGGAGGGTCTGGACGCCGCTCGGGGCCGCGCTGCCGACTACGGTCTCCGACATCTCGGCGACCAACGGTGCCATGGTGGCGACGTACGGGATGTTGTCGACGAAGGCCGAGAGGATGCCGGAGAACCAGAGCATCACGTAGCTGGTGGTGGCGGTCGAGGCCAGGCTGGGGCTCGTCTCGGCGATCACCACCGCCGAGAGCTGCTCGACGAATCCCACCTTCACGATTCCGCCGATCACGATGTAGAGCCCGACGAAGAAGAAGATCGTAGGCCACTCGACCGCGGCGAACACCTCGTGCGGATCTTCCTTCGAAATCAGCAAGAGGAGGGCGGCTCCGGCGAGGGCGACGGCCGCGGGTTCGATGTGGGTCACGCTGTGGAACATGAACCCAGCGGTGACCAGGAGCAGCACCAGAATCGACTTCTTGACCAACGAGGGATCGCGGATCAGCTTCCCTTCGTTCATCCCGAGGATGTGTTGACGTTTGTCCTCGTCGACCCTCATGCGTCCGAAGAAGGCCCAGAGCACGACGAGCAGGGCTCCCATCATGACGATGACGACGGGACCGAGGTTGACGACGAAGTCGAGGAACCCCAGTTTCGAGCGCGATGCGATCATCAGGTTCGGGGGGTCACCGATCAGCGTGGCGGTACCCCCGATGTTGGAGGCGAGAGCTTCGGCGATCAAGAAGGGCACCGGGTCGAGTTCCAGCTCGTCGGCAATCAGCAGTGTCACCGGGGCGAAGAGTAGGACAGTCGTTACGTTGTCGAGCAGGGCCGAGAAGAAGGCGGTGGCGATCACGAAGAGCACCATGATCGGAAACGGCCGACCTCCGACGAGTTTGGCCATGCGCACCGCGCACCACTCGAAGGCGCCGCTCTTGCCCAGGATGTCGACGATCACCATCATGCCGATCAGGAGGAAGATCACGCCGTGATCGATCCCGAGTTCGGCGGAGTGGAAGGCCTCCTCCTGGGTCAAGAGGCCGAGTCCCAGCACCACGCCGGCGCCGAGGAGGGCGGCTTTGGTCTTGTGGACCTTTTCACTGACGATCAGGCCCAGCGTGGCGACAAAGGTCGCGCACGCCGTCCAGTAGGCCAAGCTTCCAGAGAGCATGGTCGAATCTCCGTAGAGGGTCGGGGGCGCTATCCTGCGGGGGTGTCTTCTTCGAGGAGCAGGGGAGCGAGATGGTTGAGAACGGTGCGGCGGGTGATCATGCCCACGAAACGGCCCTCCTCGAGAACCGGGAGGGTCTTTCGGCGATGCTCGACGATCAAACCCACGACCTTGATCAGACTGTCGTCCGGTGCCACCGCGTCGATCTTGGTCGACATCAGGTCGCGCACCAGTACCTTACGGATCCGTGGCGCTCGCTCCTCGAGGTAGTCGGCGTGGACTACGTCGGCGAGCTTCAGATCGAGATCGAGGTAGAGCGGCACGAACTTCTTGAGCAGGTCGTGGACTCCGACCAGACCGAGGAGTTCTCGTTCTGGACCGAGTACCGCGGCCGTGGCCTGCCGACTGGCCAGGACCCTCGGCAAGAGGGTACCCAAGGCCTCGTCTGGGTAGGTCGTCAGCGGATCGTCGAGGAGGGCGTCACGTACGAGCATGGTGGGCTTCGCGAGGGGGCGGGAACGCAGTCGAATCGACTGCGCCCCGGACCCTACACCAGGACGCCGAGGATTTCGAGGGTCTCGGCCAGGGAGTACCGGCGGCGCAGCGTCCAGTGCCATGGCCTCATCCCGACGAGGCCGTGGCGGTCGGAACGAGACTAGAACGGATTCGTGGCGAAGACGGCGAGTTCGGGGATGAACCCGCGGTCGTTCATCTCGAGACCGTTGACGATCGCGGCGGCAATGTCTTCGGGACGGAGCTTCTTCGCATCGCCGGGATCCTGGGCCAGACCGGCTCGAGGGTAGAAGTCGGTGACCACCTCCGAGGGGTTGATCAAGAGTACGCGGACGTCGTGGCGTCGCAGTTCGTCGCGCCAGCAGTCGTTCATCCCGCGCAGGGCAAACTTGGACGAGGAATAGGCGGTGCCGCCGGCGAAACCCTTCAGGGCAGCGGTCGAGGCGACGTTGACGATCGCGCCCGAGCGCTGAGCCACCAGGTGGCGAGCGACCTCGCGCGCGACGAGAAACGCTCCGAAGACGTTGGTCTCGTAGACTCGTCGCAGGTCGCTGAGTTCGGTCTCGAGCAGAGGGGCGAAGGTACCGAACCCGGCGTTGTTGACGACCGCGTCGATGCCCCCGAACTCCTCGACGAAACGCGCCACCATCGCGACGACCGTCGCCTCGTCGCTGACGTCCCCGGGCAGCGCCAGACATCCGAGTTCCGCCGCGGCCTCGGCCAGGCGCTCGGGGTTCCTTCCGTTGATGGCCACGCGAGCCCCACGGGCGACGAGGGCCGCGGCGGTGGAGCGACCGATGCCGCTCGATCCCCCGGTGACGAGGATTCGACTGTTCTTGAGTTCCATGGCAGGCTCCTTCAGGGGGTCTCGGTGGCGAGTTCGAGCAGGGCGGCGGTCATCATCTTCAAGTTGAGTTCGACCTGGTCTCGGGTGACGAACTCATGTTCGCTGTGGCCGGTGTACGGAGTGTTCGGCATCGACGGGCCGAAGTTGACGGCTCCCGGCAGCAGCTTGGCGTGGGTGGATCCCCCGATCGCCACCGGTTGGGCGTCTGCCTGACCGGTGTAGTGGCGGTAGACCGAGAGTAGGGTAGCGACGTGGGGAGCGTCGCGCTGGTCGATCGGGTCGCTGACGCTAACCTCGAGTTCGGCGAATCCGCGGCCTGGATCCTGTTCCCGTTGCCAGGCGGAGAGCGCATCCAGCGTCGCGGCCATGACGGCCTCTCGACTCCTTCCCGAGGGACGGCGGAAACTGATCCCGAGTTCGAGCTTCCAATCTTTGCTGCGCACTCTCGCCGCGGTCAGGGTCAGGCGTCCCATGAACTCGTCTTGGTAGGCGAGGTCTCCGAATCGGCCCGCGTAGTTCCCTCTCCCGACCAGGTCGTCGATCAGGCGTACGACCCCGGCGGCGGCGCTGGGGGGCCAGTCGACGGTGGCGAGGACGGTCGCCAATCGCGTCAGGGCGTTGTCACCCTCCTCCGGTACGCTGGAGTGAGCCCCCGTACCGCTGGCCGAGATCTGCAGCTGGTCTCCGGTTCGCTGCAGGGTCACCAGACCGCCACCGTAGGCGGCGATGGCGGTGCCGAGTTCCTTCTCGATCGCCTCGGTGGCTCGATCGACGGTGGCTGAAGCGCGGCTCGGGACGATCGACAGGCCGGTTCCGGCCTCCAGGTGGGACAACCAGGGTTCTTCGAGGCCCAGGCCATCGCCCCAGAGCGGGAAGAAGACGTCGACGCCGCCCCAGGCCTTCTCGGCGACGGTGACCGGATAGCTCGAGTCGAACACGACGTTGAGGGGGGGAGGCGGGTGGTCGACGAGATAGTTGCGGAACGGATTCCAGTCGAGTTCCTCGCTGAGGGAGACGATCAGTTCGATGCGGCGCTGCATCGGGCGTCCGGAGTCGGCGACGGCCTTCATGGCGTAGAGGGCGACGGCGATGGCTCCTTTGTCGTCTTCGGTGCCCCGGCCGATGAGCCGGCCCGGCTCGGTCTCGGCGTCGAGCGTGAAGGGGTCCTTGGCCCACTGGCTGGCATCGACCGGTTGCACGTCGCCGTGGGTGACGAGTCCGAGGCGGTCCTTCGAATCACCGAGACCGACGACCACCACGAGTCCGTGGTCCTCGACGTCGAAGCCGAGTTCGGCGGCGCGCTCGGCGAGGTAGCGTCGGATCTTTACGTACTCCTCGAGCTCCCCGTCGGCGGGTTGTTCGAGTTTGAAGGTACGGAAGGAGACGAGGTCGGCGAGGGTCTCGATCGTCGGCTCCAGATACCGGGCGGCCGCGGCCTCGCCCAGTTGGAGATTCTCCGTCGCCGGTTCGGGCAAGGACCAGGCAGGCGAGGCGATGGCCAGGAGGCAGACCACCAGCGGAGATCGGAGGAGAAGGGTCGGTACGGGGAGGGTTCGGCCAGTCATAGTCGGGGATTGTAGCTCCCGATGGTCGGCCGCGCGGAGGGCACTGGAGCCTCGACTGCGAACGGGGATAGCATCGACCCCATGATCTACTCGCGGCGACGACGGACCCTCCGTGCCACCAGGCGCCGGCCGTGGCGCCGGTCCGTATGGCTGGGGCTACTACTTCTGGCGGTCCCTGCCATCGCAGTGGCGCAAGGAACGCGCGGCATCGACCAGATGGCCTGGCTCAGCGGCTGCTGGGCGGCCGAGTCTGGCGAACCAGGTTCTGGCGAGGTCTGGCTCCCGCCGGCCGGCGGCACTATGTTCGGCGTCAATCGTGCCGTGGCCGGGGGCGAGACGGTGTTCTTCGAGTGGATGCAGCTGCGGGAAGGGGAGGCAAGTCTCGAGTTCGTCGCCTCACCGCTCGGCACCGGTACCACCGTGTTCGCTGCCACCACGATCGAGCCGCGTCGCGTGGTGTTCGAGAATCCCGGGCACGACTTCCCGCAGCGGGTGCTCTACGCTCGCATCGACGATCGGATCGAGGCACGCATCGAAGGCACCGTGGTCGACGAGGACGGGCAGGATCAGGAGAGAGCCGCCGACTTCTTCTTCCGTCGGGTGCCCTGCGAGGAACTGGGGGGAGACGTCGAGATCGCCCCCCTCGCCGATGGACTCGGTCCGGACGGCAAGGCCTCGCTTCTTTTCATCGGCAACAGTCTGACCTATAGCAACGAACTCCCCGGTCTGATCGGCACTCTCCTGGAGTCGGTCGGCATCCCTTCGGAGATCGAAGGGGTCCTGGGACCCAATCTGGGACTGCAGGACCACTGGCAGGAGCGATCGGTCCGGGCGAAGATCCGGCGTGGGTCCTTCGACTTCGTGATCTTGCAGCAGGGGCCGTCTGCGACCGAGGGGCGTCCCTCGCTTTTGGAGTACGGGGAACGTTTCGCCCAGCTGATCCACGAGGCCGGGTCGCGCCCTGGCTTCTACATGGTCTGGCCGGCAGTCTCACGGGCGTTTGATTTCGACGGGGTCGCGACTTCGTATCGGATGGCGGCCACGGCCACGGACGGGCACCTGTTTGCGGTCGGTGACGCGTGGCGAGCCGCCTGGAGACTCGATCCGGAACTGGCGCTCTACGGGCCGGACGGGTTTCATCCTTCGCGGTTGGGGAGTATTCTGGCCGCGGTGGTGTTTTTCGAGGGTCTCACCGGACGCCCGGCGCCCGCCGAACCTCCCTCGCAGTGGGAGATCGAACCAGCAACCTGGGAGGTCCTGCTGTCGGCTGCCGCCGCAGTGCGTGGGCCCGAAGAGGGAAGTCCAACACGATGAACCGTCCGAATCCAACCACCGATCACCACGTCGGGCCGTTGACGGAGGAGTTACTCCTGGCGCTCCCCAAGAGCGACCTCCACCTGCATCTCGACGGCTCGCTCCGGCTCGACACGTTGATCGAACTCGCCGGAGCCAAGGGGGTCGACCTGCCGTCACAGACTCCCGAGGGTTTGTTGGAACTGGTGTTCAAGGAGCGCTACCGGGACCTTCCCGACTACCTGCACGGTTTCCGCTACACCTGCGCCGTGCTCGACGAACCGGAGGCGCTGGAGCGCGTCGCGTTCGAACTCGCCGAGGACAACCTAGCCGAGGGAGTGCGCTACATCGAGGTCCGCTTCGCTCCGCAGTTGCACGTGCGGCCGGGCTTCGACGTCGGGAGGGTGCTGGCGGCGGTCGACCGCGGCCTGGACCGGGCCCGTCGAGAGTTTGATGCGCGCAAGGCCGCCGACGAACCGCCGTTTCGCTACGGCATCATCGCCTGCGCGATGCGGATGTTCACGGCGGGATTCAGCCCCTACCACGCCCAACTGATCGGCGCCCTGCCCCACTGGCCGGCGAACGAGATCCACGCGGTGGCGTCGCTGTCGCTGGCGCGCGACGTGGTGGACGCTCGCGATCGGCTGGGGGTGCCGGTGGTCGGCTTCGATCTGGCCGGAGCCGAAGCCGGATACCCGGCCTCCGATCACGTCGAGGCCTTCGCCTACGCGCACAAGCACTTCCTGAAGAAGACCGTACACGCCGGCGAGGCCTACGGTCCCGAGAGCATCTTCCAGGCGATCACCGATCTGGGGGCCGACCGCATCGGCCACGGAACCCGCCTCTACAATCTGGACGAGGTTTCTCATCCCGATCCCCAGCGGTACGTCGAACTACTTTCCGACTCCATTGCCCACCGGCGCACCACGCTCGAGGTCTGCATCACGTCCAACCTCCAGACCATGCCGTGGCTGGAATCGGTGGAGGATCACCCGGTGGGACGCATGGTGGCCGAGCGACTCTCGGTGGCGCTCTGTACCGACAATCGACTCGTGTCACGGACCAGCGTCACCCACGAACTGGCTCTGGCGTGCCGCGCCTTCGGCTGGTCGGCGCGGGATCTGCGGAACGTCGTGGCGCACGGCTTCAAGCGCTCCTTCTTCCCCGGCGCCTACCGCGAGAAGCGCGCCTACGTGCGCCAGGTGATGGACCGCTTCGACGCGGTCATGGCCGCGGCCGGCGTCGAACGAACCGGCGGCCGCTGAGCGCCGCAGACCGAGCCCCGGATCCGATGCGACGGATCGGATCGAGGCTCGGTCTGGGAGGAGGCTCGCGCCGCCTTCGGGGTGAGCTCAGAAGGCGGAGGTGTCTCCCATGCTGCCGAACTCGCCGAGGGGGTTGCTGTAGGTCTTCGACAACCCGGTGACGGTATCGGTCACCGTCATCTCGAACTCCACGTTGGTCAACGACCCGTAGAAGATCCAGAAGTGGCCGTTGCTGCGGCGACCGTCGAGGGCCTTCACCGTCAACTCGAGGTTGTCCGGGCTGAAGAAATAGAAGGAACCCGCGTCGGCGGTGCGGGCGTCGGAGACGAAGCCGGGACCGGTGCGGTTGCGGAAGTCCTGCCAGTCGACTTCGACCTTGAACCGATCGTCCATCAAGCAGAGCGTGTCGGTGCCTTCGGTGCACGCGGTTCGGGGGCGGGCCCGGTGCCCGAGATCACGGTTGACAAAGTTGGGGTCGTAGCGGCAGGGACCCTCGGCCAGCCCGCCGAGATCGAGGGCGTTGCAGGTGTTCTGCAGGTCCTGCACCGTGGGCTGGGGCAGGCCGGCGACCCAACCGCGGAGCGACTCCCAGGCGGCGGCCGTTTCGGCAGCGGTGAAACCGCAATGCGTGGGTTCGTCTTCGACGATGATCCCGACCGTCAGATTGTGAAGCGGCACGGCGTCGGCGTACTCGTCTTCATGTTCGACGAAGACGAGGCCATCCTTGTCGGTATGGATCGACACGATCCGCGTGTCCCCGACCCGCCCCGTAGGGGTGTAGTGGTCGAAGAGACGTCGCACCGCGGCCGGGTCGGCCTGCACCCTTTCGATGCCGAGATTGATCATCGGGTCGCCGTAGTCGACCTCCATGTTGCCGAGCGCCGGGGCGCCGCCCAGTTTCTGCGGGTCGTAGCTGAGGTCCGCCAGGGCGAAGGTAACGAAACCCATGTCGGTGAGGAGGAAACTCTCGGGGATGTCTCCCAGGTCGAGCAGCGTCGCCAGGCGGGCAGCCTGTTCCGGCGTTCGGAGACTGGGGGGCGCCAGGATGCCCGTGCACGCGTGCACCGCGGCTCCGAGGGCGTTGTTGTCGAAAGCGGGATCGGGAGGGAAGGGCAGACCCATGGCTCCTCCCGGGATCGCGGCTCCCGGGACTCCGCCGCAGATCAGGTTGTAGGCGAGGCGGAGGTCCAGGGCGGCGTTCCAGGTCCGCGAGCCCGCGACGGCGCCGCAGATCGGCATGGCGCCGACGACGTTGCCGAGGTCGGCCTGCTCGATCGCTTGGGCGGTGACGGCACCGCCGAGCGAGGCTCCGGTGACCAGAGTGTGGGTGGGAGCTCCGAAGTGATCGACGAAGTCGTCGTACATCTGATTGAGGTCCTCGACGGTGTTGAACAGCGCCCAGCCCGAGAGGCTGTAGCTCGACGCGGCCACGGCGTACCCTTCGGAGAGTTGGAGATCGACCAGCGGGCCGAGGTCCGTCACAGGACCTACCGGGTTGAGACTGAAACCGTGGTTCCAGATCACGAGTCCGTCGGCCGGCTGCCAGCCGTCGGGCACCATGATGGTGTGGTAGGCGCCGGAGTCCGTCTGGCCTTCGAGAATGGTCTGGGCCGACACGGCCAGGGGACTCGCCAGCAAGAGGCCGACGAGAATCCCGGTGCGAAGAGAGGTGCGCTGCATTCGTCTGCTCCTTCGATCAGGTGGATGAAATGGCCGTGGTCGGGACCGCGGCGTCGAGGGGAAAGGCTGAGTCCAGTATACGCCGTGACATCTCGCGGATCCCCGGGTAGCATCTGACCGGTCCAAACCCAAGCAACGGCCGAGCAGGCAAGAGGAGAGGGAAGATGAATACCTATCGGATCCTGACGGTGCTACTCGTGGGCGCTCTCGTGGTCGGGTGTGTGTCGAAGGGCGACCACCAGGCGGTCCTCGCTCAACTGGAGGAGTGTCGCAACGACAAGACGGCGGCGCAGAGCGCGGCGGCGGCTTGCGAGGATCGTTTCGAGCGCGAGATCGCCCGCTTCGACAACCTGGATGCCACGCTCGGCGACGTGCTGCCGGCCACGCTGCGCGAGTTCGAGGACGAGCGGGCCAAGATCCTCGAGCAGGTGCCGGTGCAGGTGCAGGGCGAGGTCGCCAACTACATGGATGAGTTCTCCGACGCGGTGCGTCGGAGTTTCCACGGCTTGCAGCAGGACAACCTGGAGATGATGGCGCAACTGTCGCAGGCGCAAGAGAAGCTCGAGAGTCTGGGTGTGAGTTCGGAGGATCTCGGCCGCCGTGTCGACACCATCGGCTCGGGACTGGCCGAGCAGAACGCACTGCGGGGCGAGGCGGCGGAGATCGCCGAGCGGCTGCGGGAGTTCGATCGCACCATGGTCAACTGCCGAAACTGCGAGGATCGACTGCGCCTCAATCGCAAAGAGCGGGAGACGATCTCGAACTTCCACGCCGAGTTGGTGGCCAGTCTGCTGGTCCTGGCCACCGGCGAGGAACCCGAAGAGGGTGAGGAGGGGACGACCCCGGAGGTCCTGTCCGACGAGGAGATGTCCGAAGGCGCGAGCGAGGGAGCGTGACGGCGGCGGTCGGTAGCACCTCGAACCCACTGCGCGTCGCGGTGGTCGGAAGCGGGCCGGCGGGAATGTACGCCGCCGCTGCCCTGATCGGAACTTCGGACCTCGAGGTCCGGGTCGACGTGTTGGAACGACTGCCGGCACCCTTTGGTCTGGTGCGCTACGGAGTGGCACCGGACCACCAGAAGATCAAGCGGGTTCAGCGGGTCTTTGATCGGAGTTTCGAGGACGAACGGATCCGCTTTCTGGGCAACGTAGAACTGGGGCGCGATGTCACTCGCGCAGAACTGCGGTCCAGCTACCACCAGATCGTTTACGCCGTCGGAGCGCAGGGAGATCGTCGACTCGGGATCGGCGGCGAGGACCTTCCGGGGAGCTGGTCGTCCACCGAGTTCGTGAACTGGTACAACGGCCACCCCGATCTGGCGACGGCGGACTATCCCGTCGACGTGGAGTCGGTAGCGGTGGTCGGCATCGGCAACGTAGCCATGGATGTGGCGAGGATCCTCGCTACGGATCCGGAGGCGCTCGCCGCCACGGATATCTCGGATCGAGCGCTGCAGGGCCTGGCCCGGAACCGCGTTCGGACCGTCCACGTGCTGGCGCGGCGGGGTCCGGTGCAGGCGAAGTGTTCACCCCCCGAGCTGAAGGAGCTGGGGGAACTCAAGGGGGTCAGTATCGGCGTGAACCCGGCTGATCTCGAGCTCGACGAGGCGTCGGAACGAACCCTCGCTGACGACCGTGCCGCCGAGAAGAACTTGGCCCTGCTGCGGGAGTTCCTGGCCACCGAGCCGTCGAGCTCGGAGCGCTGTCGAATCCACCTCCACTTCCTTACTTCACCCCGCGAGCTGGTGGCGGAGGAGGGCGCGATCGTGGCGGTGCGCTGCGAACGCAATCGGCTGGTCGAACTGGACGGCGGCTATCTCAACGCCGAGGGCACCGGCGAGTTCTTCGACCTACCGGTGCAGCGGGTGGTTCGTGCGATCGGCTATCGGTCGGACCCTCTGGTCGATCTGCCCTACGACGAGCGACGGGGCGTGATTCCCAACCTCGAGGGGCGGGTGCGCGATGGCGACCGAGTGCTCACGGGGGAGTACGTCGTAGGCTGGGTCAAGCGCGGCCCGAGTGGGTTGATCGGGAGCAACAAGGCCGACGCCAAGGCGACCGTGGAGTCGATGGTCGAAGATGCGCGGCGGGGCGAGCACCTGCAGCCCACGCTCGAGGGCCTCGAGGCTCACCTGGTGGCCAAGGAGCACCGCGTGGTCAACTGGTCCGACTGGCAGCGGATCGAGAGCGCCGAGAATTCCCGCGGCGAGGCGGCCGGCCGCCCGCGTGTCAAGTTCTTGACGGTAGAGGAGATGCTCTCGGTCCTCGACTAGTTGCGGACGCAAGGCCGCCGGGGCTACGCCTGGCTCGGGGGCTTCGGGTCGACCGCGACCGAAGCCGGCATCGACAGGGTTCCCGGTGCGATCGGGCTGTGGAGATCGCGCCGGCGAGTCATGTCGGCGATCACGTTCTGTTTGAACACCCGAGGTTCGACCTGGCCGAACCCGAGACTGTCTCGGTACTCTCCGATCTCGGTCAGCTCGAAGCGCAGTCGGACCTTCTTGAAGAGTCGGGGGAACCCCTCGCCCGGGATCTGCACGTGGTGGAGACCGCCGCTGTAGGCAAACAGGAGGCGACCGTCCGGAACGACCGCCAGGAGATCGGCCACGCCGCCACGGACCGTCATCGGTTTGCCCTGGGAGTCGAGGCCGTCGGCTCGCCGCATCCTTCCTTCGGGCAGGATGACGACCATCGACTCGTCGTCGATCGAGTCCTTGATGGCATCCCAGGTGTGGTCTCGGCGCCGGGTGATCGGCACGACTTCGGGAGCAAAGAGCCGGAAGATCCGGCCCACGATGGGGCGGTTGGCGGTCTTGTCGGCCACCGGCACCAGTCCATGCTCGGCGAGGCGTCGAATCAGGCCGTTCTCGACGCCACCGAGGAAGACTGGCTCCATCAAGCTGGTGTGGGTGAGCAGCGCAACGAGGTGGATCCCCTCCCACCAACGCTCGGGCGGTGGCTCGACCCAGCTGACTTCGTGGCGGTAGAAGAGCCGCGTGAGCCACTTGATCGAATAAAGAAAGGCGAAGCAGAGGGGGTTCTTCACGGTCGGTTATTGTAGCGTCGATGAGCGACGGGCATCAGCCAACCTCGACCTATCCGCGGTGGGTCGCTTCGCTGGCCGGTTGGATCTGTCGCGTCTTCTTCCGGCAGGTCGTGATCGTGGGAGCAGAACTCGTGCCGCGGCAGGGGCCGGTTCTTTTCGTCGCCAACCACGGCAACGGTCTGGTCGATCCGCTGCTGGTCATGGGGTTCCTTCCTGGCCGGCCCCGCTTCCTGGCCAAGAGCACCCTATGGAACAACCCGGTCCTGCGCCCCTTCCTGCGGCTGGGAGGGGTGATCCCGGTCTATCGGCGGCGGGACCCAGGCTTCGACGCGGCCAAGAACGCCAGCATGTTCGAGGCCTGTCGCAGGGTACTGGCGGCAGGGGGAGCGATTGCGCTCTTCCCCGAAGGCCAGAGCCATAGTGAGCCGTCCTTGACCGAGATCAAGACCGGGGCGGCGCGGATCCTCGAGGTTGACGACCCCGCCATCCGCCGCACCCGGATCGTGCCCGTCGGTCTCTACTTCGACGTCAAGAGCCGGTTTCGGTCGCGGACGCTGGTGCGGGTGGGGGTGCCGCTGGAGCTGACGGCTCAGCCGGCGGGTGAGGCGTCCGAAGAAGCGCGTCGGGCGGCGGTCCGCCGGCTGACCGATCGGATCGCCGAAGCCTTGCGCACTGTCACGCTCAACTACGAATCCTGGGAGGACGCCCAACTGGTGGCCCGTGCGGCCGAGATCTACCTGCGCGAGGGGAGCGATTTGCCGCGGTCGACGCCACTGGCCGACCGAGTGGAGACGATCGCTCGAGTCCAGTCGGTGCAGCAGCGCTTGCTCGAGAGGGAGCCTTCGAGCTTGCAGCCGCTCCGCGAGACCCTGGCCCAGTACGACGCTCTGCTGCGCTCGCTCGGTCTGCGCGACGAGCAGGTAGCGGCCAACTATCCCGTACCCGCGGTGACCGGACATCTGGCGCGGCAGGGGCTGTTTCTGCTGTTCTGGCTACCGCTGGCTGCCGCCGGCATGGCCCTCAACGTCCTGCCCTTCGTGGCCTGTGGAATCCTGGCGGCCAGGTTCGCGCGCGAGCCCGACCAGCCGGCCACCTACAAGCTGTTCGGAGGCGTGGTGCTCTACCCGTTGAACTGGCTGGCTCTGGGGGTGGCGGCGGGCTTCTGGCTCGGCGGGACGGCGGCGCTGGCGGTCTTGGGGCTGGCGGTGGTCAGCGGCTGGGTCACCATGCACTTTCTCGACCGCGCGACGACGCTGGCCAAGGAGGTCCGGGCGTTCTTCACCCTACGACTCGGTCGCTCGGCGGAGAACGGAACCGACGAAGCCTCCCTCTGGCGAGCGCTTCGGAGGCAGCGCGCCGCGCTACGTGCGGAATTTCTCGCATTGAGCGCCGCGATTGCCGATTCGGCTGAAACCTGACCCTGGGCTCGTCGTAGTTAGCTGTGAACGCCGGCTGCATGTCAGTCGGACCTCACGAGCTGCTTATCTTGAGTCTGGGAGTCGAGCCGTTATGTCAAAGAAGATGTTGGTCGGTGTCGGAGTCGCCGCGGTGGTCCTCATGGGAGCCGGGTTTGCGATCAAGTCGAACAAGGGTGGAGACGAGGGAGTCACAGTCGAAACTGCTCCCGTCGAGCGCCAGACCGTCGTACAGACGGTCGAAGCTACTGGGCGGATTCAGCCCGTCACTCAGGTGAACATCAGCGCGGACGTCAGTGCCAAGATCACGCGCCTCGAGGTCAAAGAGGGTGACTGGGTCGAGAAAGGGCAGTTCCTGGTCGAGCTCGATCGCGAGCGACACCTCGCGGCAGTCGAGAGCGCCGAAGCGAGCTTGAACTCGGCCCAGGCCGGTGCCACTCTGGCCCGAGAGAACATGCGCAAGGCGGTCAAGGACCACGAGCGCACCCAGGAGTTGTTCGACAAGAGCCTCGAATCGCAGGCCGCCCTCGATGCGGCCTACGCTCAGGCTGAAGTGGAGCGCGCACGCTACCGATCGGCCCAGGAACAGGTGGAACAGGCTCGGGCATCGCTCAAGCAGGCGCGCGACGATCTGTCGAAGACGACGATTCACGCGCCGATGTCCGGAACGATCAGCAAGCTCAACAAGGAGATCGGAGAGATCGCCCTGGGCTCGCAGTTCCAGGAGGACGTGATCATGGAGATCTCCAACCTGGAAGGGATGGAGGCACTGGTCGACGTGGACGAGAACGACATCGTCTCGCTGTCGCTGAACGATGCGGCCTCGATCGAGGTCGATGCCCTCCCCGGGCTGACCCAGGCCGGCGAGGTGACCGAGATCGCCAACAGCGCCAAGGTGTCGGGTCAGGGTACCAACGATCAGAAGACCGAGTTCGAGGTCAAGATCGCGGTGACCGATCCCTCCGATCAGCTCCGGCCCGGGATGACGGCGAGTGCCGACATCGTGGTGGCGACCCATGAGGACGTGATCGCCGTTCCGTTGCAGTGTGTCGCCGTACGGACCGTCGAACAGCTGAAGGGCAACGGTGGCGGAGACGACGCCGAGGGCGAAGGGGAAAGCCAGTGGACCCCCGACGAGGACGGGTTCGTCTCGGTGGTCTTCGTGGTCGAAGATGGTGTCGCCTACGCACGGCAAGTCGAGACCGGGATTCAGAGCGAGAGCCACATCGAAATCCTCGACGGGCTCGGCGAGGGAGACATGGTCGTGGTCGGCAGCTACCGGGCCATCTCGCGCGATCTCGCCGACGGCGCGTCGGTGACCGTGTCCTCCGGCGACGACCAGATGGCGAAATAGGGAGACGCGGACCATGGGTCTCGAGATCGAGAACATCACCAAGACGTACGTCATGGGCGAGATCGAGGTGCCTGCCCTGCGGGGCGTCACCTGCACGGTCGAGGACAATGACTACGTGGCCATCATGGGTCCCTCGGGCTCGGGCAAGTCGACGTTGATGAACGTCATCGGCTGCCTCGACGTGCCGACGTCCGGGACCTACCGTCTCGACGGTGAGAATGTCGGGGAACTGGACGACAACGAGCTGGCCGAGATTCGCAACCGCAAGATCGGGTTCGTGTTCCAGACCTTCAACTTGCTGTCCCGGGCCGACGTACTGCACAACGTCGAGCTCCCGTTGATCTACGCTGGGCTGGGGGTCAAGGAGCGGCAACGACGGGCGGAGGAGGCGATCGAGAGTGTCGGTCTGCTCGACCGCAAGAAGCACAAGCCGAACGAGCTTTCGGGTGGACAACGTCAGCGGGTCGCCATCGCGCGGGCCCTGGTGACCCGTCCCTCGATCATCCTGGCGGACGAACCGACCGGAAACCTCGACAGCAAGACGGGCATGGAGATCATGGACATCTTCGATCGCCTTCAGGAAGCCGGCAACACGATCATCCTGGTGACTCACGAGGACGACATCGCTCAGTACGCGAACCGCGTGATCCGATTGCGCGACGGCCTCATCGAGTCCGACTCACTGAACGGAAAGGCGAATGCGCATACTGCATGAAGGGGCCGAGTCCCTGCGGATCGCGCTGCGGGCGATCCGCGCCAACACGGCGCGCGGCATTCTGACGACGTTGGGCATCATCATCGGCATCGTCGGCGTCAGCACCACGATGACCGCGGCCAACGGTCTGTCCTCCTCGTTCAAAGAGAGCCTCTCGGCCCTGGGGTCGGACGTGCTCTACGTGTCGAGGATGCCCTGGGTCTTCACCGGCAACTTTTTCGACTTCCGCAATCGGCCCAATGTCTCTCTGAAGCAAGCCGAACGGCTGGCCGAGCAGTTGGACAGCGCGTTGGCGGTGAACCCCTCGGTCAACACGGAGCGTAGCGTGCGCTACCGGTCCGAGACGGTACCCAACACAGACATCATCGGCACCACCGATCAGCAGATGATGGTGTCGGCCTCGGTGCCGGAGATCGGTCGGTTCTTCTCCGCCTCTGACGTGCGCACCAAGCGTCGGGTGGCGGTGATCGGCTACAACATCCGGGAGCGTCTCTTCGGGACCGCTGATCCCCTCAACAAGGACATTCGCATCGGGCGCAGCAACTATCGCGTCATCGGAGTGATGGAGAAGCAGGGCTCGGCCGGCAACTTCGGCGGTCCCGACTTCGACTCTCAGATCTTCGTGCCGATCACATCGTTCGTGAAGTCGTTCGGCGGCGGACGCCGCAATCTCGACATCGCGGTCAAGGCGCCCCCCGGCGTTTCGCTGGAGGACTTCGAGTTCGAGGTCGTAGGCGAGATGCGCAAGGTCCGGCGCCTGCAGCCGGAAGAGGACGACGACTTCGCCATCAACAAGATGGATGCCCTGGTGGGCATGTTCAATCAGGTGATGGGGGTCGTGCTCCTGATCGGCATGTTGATCACTTCGATCTCGCTGTTCGTGGGCGGCATCGGGGTGATGAACATCATGTTCGTCTCAGTGACCGAACGGACGCGGGAGATTGGCATCCGCAAGGCGATCGGGGCCAAGCGGCGCACGATCCTGGCCCAGTTCCTCTTCGAGTCGGCGGCGATCTGCCTGACCGGGGGCCTGCTCGGGGTCCTGGGGGCCTTCGGAGTCACCCAGCTCATCAACAAGATGGTCATGCCCGCGAGCATGTCGATCCCCATCGTCGTCGTGGCGCTGGTGGTGTCGATGCTGACCGGAATCGTGGCGGGCCTCATCCCCGCGATCAAGGCGTCGCGACTGAACCCGATCGAAGCCCTACGCTACGAGTAGCGAGAGGAGAGTATCCGTGAAAATCTCTGAAGCCTTCCGCATGGCCTCGACCGCGGTCAAGACCAACAAACTCCGCTCGGCCCTGACCCTGGTCGGCATCATCGCCGGGGTGGCGTCCGTCATCGCGGTGATGACCGGCATCTCCGTGGTGCAGGGTGCCATGGAGGAGGAGATGAGCGTCCTCGGTACCACCACCTTCCAGGTGCAGAAGTGGCCCCGAGGGAACTTCGACAACGACTTCGACTGGCGCAAGATCCAACAGCGCAAGCCGGTGACCGTCGAGAACGCCAACGCCGTACGCGAGAACGTCGAGACGGTCGATCTGGTCGGCGCGGAACTCTGGCAGTTTGGCTCCTCGGCGTCGTACCGGACCGAGGAGACCAACGGCCGACTCTGGGTCGTCGGTGGCACCCCGGAGTACCCGGAGAACAACACCCACTACGTAGACCTCGGCCGCAATATCAGCAACGAGGACGTCGCGGTGGCTCGCAGTGTGGCGGTCATCGGGTTCGCCATCGCCGAGGAACTCTTCCCCTTCATCGATCCGATCGACAAGGAGATCAAGGTCGACGGCAAGAAGTACACGGTGGTCGGCGTCTTCGGTGAGAAGAAGACGGCGATGGGAGGCAACTTCGACAACTACGTGCTGATCCCGGTCTCTCGCTTCCAGCGGGCCTACGGCATGCGGCAGGGCAATGGACAGCTCCGGTCCGTCAATATGACGGTGCGAGCCAAGAGTCCCGAACTGCTGCTCGAGGCGATCGAGGAGACGCGGGCGGTCCTGCGGGCCGATCGTGGCGTACCCCCCGGCGAAGAGGACGACTTCTTCTACTTCACCAACGACAGCAGCATCAAGCAGTTCAACCAGGCTACGGCCGGGGTGAAGCTGGGCGCTTTCGTGATCGGGGCGATCGCACTGATCGTGGCCGGTATCGGCATCATGAACATCATGCTGGTCAGCGTCACCGAGCGCACCAAGGAGATCGGAATCCGCAAGGCCCTGGGCGCCAAGCGCAGGGACATCCTCTGGCAGTTCCTGCTCGAAGCGGTCCTGCTCTGCAACGTGGGCGGGATTCTCGGAGTCGCGGTCGGGTTCGGTCTCGGCAACATCGTGATCTTCTTCACCAACTTCAAGGTGTCGGTGCCGATGAACTGGGCGGTCAACGGCCTGGTCTTCTGCACCGTGATCGGCCTGGTTTTCGGCATGTGGCCGGCCCTCAAGGCGTCACGCCTGCCTCCGATCGAGGCCCTGAGCTACGAGTGAGCGGGCCGGTGTCGGCCTAGGGATCGCCGAAGTCGAGGTTGCCACCGCTGAGGATCACGCCGATTCTCAGGTCGGCGACCTCGACGGGCTCTCGCAGGAGTACCGCTAGCGGCACGGCGGCAGAGGGTTCCACCACCGATTTCAGGCGACTCCAGAGCAGGTGCATGGCCTGACGGATCTCGTCGTCGGTCGCGGTCTCGACCTCGATTCGATGCTGTTGGAGAATCGAAAACGGCAGCTTGCCCACCGTGGCCCGCAGGCCATCGGCGATGGTGTCGACGGTGGCGAGCGGTGTGATCCGACCGGCGCGCAGCGAGCGTTGCCCGTCGTCGGCCCCGGTCGGTTCGGCGCCGAGGACTCGACACCGCGGGCGTAGAGCCGCCGTCGTGATCGTGGTGCCCGAGAGCAGGCCACCGCCGCCGAGCGGCGCGACGATCAGATCCAGGTCGGGGACCTGCTCGAGCAGTTCCAGCGCTGCCGTCGCCTGTCCGGCGATGATCCGGGTGTCGTCGTAGGGGTGCACCAGGCTGGCGCCGGTGGCGGCGACCACCTCCGCGGCCACGCGTTCGCGATCCGCCTGGGTGGGGGGGCAGAAGCGGATCTCGGCGCCGTAGGCCCGGACGGCAGCGACCTTGGACTCGGTGGATCCCTCGGGCATGACCACGCAGCAGCGGATGCCCCGTTGTTGCGCGGCCAGCGCGAGCGCCGCTCCATGGTTGCCGGAGGAGTGCGTGGCGACGCCCCGTTCCGGGTCCTCCAACTGAGCGACGGCGTTGCTGGCGCCTCGCATCTTGAAGGCCCCCGTGCGCTGCAGGTTCTCCGCCTTGAAGAAGAGACGAGCGCCGACGAGGGCGTCGAGCGATCTCGACGTGAGAACGGGGGTCCGGTGGATTCGGGGAGCGATGCGTTCGGCGGCTCGGCGAACGTCAGCGAGTTGCGGTGCCGGCGGTGGAGCGGTCATGCCGGGATTGTGGCAGCTCTCCGAAGTCAGGGGAAGTTGGGGCGCGACCGCGCTCTCGCAAGCGTGCCGACTTGACCGCAAGGCAGCGGCGGTCTAGCCTGATCGAAACCCGACAGCCAGCGCTGTGCTCAGCGCTCCCACTCGTAGGTCGCTCGGTCGCGCCGTGCGGCCTGCACTCGACCGAGGAGAGAAGAATGAACTGGAAGTTGATTCTGTTCGGAGCCCTGGCCTTCTTCGCCACGATTCAGGTCACCAGCATGGTCACCGGCATCGTGATCCACGACGGCGTTCTGGTCGCCGACTACGAGGCCACCCACGGCCACTGGCGACCCGAGCTGGAGCAGGACCCGCCCGACATGATGGCGTTGATGCCGATGTGGATGGCGTTCTCGTTCATCACGTCGCTGGTCTTCGCGGCAATCTACGGCTGTGTCCGCTCGGCCCTCAGCGGCAGTGGGGTCAAGAAGGGTCTACAGTTTGGCTTGATCGGTGCGAGCTTCTTCGCCTGTACCTGCCTCGGCATGTTCGGAGTGATGAACATTCCCGGCACGATCTGGGTCTGGTGGGCGATCGAAGGCTTCATCCTCTGGTCGTTGGGCGGAGTCGCCCTCGGTGCGGTAGCCCAGAAGGTCGCTCCGGAGTGACTACTTCGGGGTGACGACGCGAGGGGTCGCGATTTCGGCCAGCCGATCGGGCCGGTCGTCGTTGCGGACCAGCACGAGGTGCCGCGGACCCTCTTCGTATTGGAGTCGCTTCCGCTCGTAGCGGTCACCACTGATCAGCAACAGCTCGATCTCGGAGTTGGCCAGAGTTCCATTCAGGGCGTCGAGGAAGCGGCTGCGGCTCCAGACGTAGTCGCCGACCCCGGCGATCTGCATCTCGGGACCGAGTCCAGCGCGATCGGCGGGCGACTCGAGTAGGACCTGGAGGATCTTGCCCTCACCGTCGACCCGGAGGCCGATCGAATCGAGCGCATCGACGCCCTTGCGGTCGACCCGAGTGCCTTCCGGTGCCTCGGCGGCTTCGTTCGCGAACTGCAGGTGGTAGCCGAGTTCCTCCAACAAGCCGAGTTGGAAGGACTCGCTCGGGCGATCGATCCGGCTCGTTAGGAAGGCGGCCCAGTCGTCGCTGGCCAGATCGTCGAGGATGGCGATCACCTCGCTGCGGTCGTGGCCGTTGGGGTGGGCCATCCCCGGCTCGTAGTGGAAGAACCTCTGCACGAAGTCGTCGAGCGAACGGGCACCGTCGGTCAGGTTGCGCAGTCGGGCATCGATCTCCATCCAGAGCAAGGCTCCTTCGGAGTAGTAATCCTGGCCCCGTCGGAGGTGGCCCCAGTTGCGACTCCGCCCGCGAAGGATGTGCGCTGCCGCCCCCGTATCGGCTAGCGAGCGCCAGCTGCGGCCCTGCCGGTGGCGAGCCCGACGGAGGGTCTGTAGCAGGCTCCAGCGGTACTCCTCGAGCGTCGCCATGCCGGTGCGGGCTTCCAGTAGATCCCCGAGGTACTGGGCCAGACCTTCGTACACCCAGAGGAGTTCGGTGTCCTTGGGGGTGTGGTAGTCGCCGGTGATCATCCCCGCGGGCCGGCGGTACTTGCCGCACCAGGTGTGCACGTACTCGTGAGGGATGAGCATCTGGTTCCAACCGCTCAGAGCGTTGGGCTCGGTCAACGGTTCGATGGCCAGGACGTTGAACGTCGAAGTCGAATGTTCGAGGCCGTTGGCCCGCAGCAGATCGGTACTCCCGAGGAGGATGTCCATGCTCGGAAAGGGGTGGCTGCCGAAGAGCGCCGACGCCTCGGTCACCATCCGGCGGTAGGACTCGAGGACCCCGGGGTCGAGCTCGACGCCCCGCTTGGACTCGGAAACCAGCTGGAGTCGATGGGGGGGAGTGCCCTCGGGGGCTTCCTCCGTGACCAGAGAGAGGGATCTGTGGTGCCGTCCGAGGACGATCGGGGCGTCGATCAGCTCCTCCAACGAAACGGTCTGGTAGCGAGTGGTGGTGATTTCTTCGCCCGTCTCTCCCTGCGAGTCCGGCCGGGGCTGCAGGGCCGTGGCGGGAACCATCGTCGCGGGGTGGAGGAGAGTGAGGTCGGCCGAGGTGGCCGGTGCCTTCTGGTCCTCGCGATAGAACAGGATGGTGTTGAGGTTGATCACCCCGATGCCGTCGGCTCCGAAGGAGTCGACCCCGCGCGAGTTGGTCGTCGGTTGGTTCGTGATGTACCGGGTCTCGACGCGAAGCCGGTCGACGCCGGCGGGAACCTCGACCTCGATGCGGTACACCTCGCCCGGGGTTCGGTTCCAGACCAACCGGGGGCCGTGGTGGGCGAAGACCTCCAGTCCGGCGAGGTTGCCGACCGGGCCGTTGGGTCCGTGAACTCCCGGAATCCACTTCGGGTACCACAATCCCAGGGTCCCCCCGGCGCGGGTCAGCTCTCGCGGAACGTCGAACTCGACCGTACCGTGGAGCAGCTTCCGGTGCAGTTCGGTAGCGTCGACCGTGATCTCGAGGTCGGCTCCCAGGAGGGGAACGGACAGGCCGAAGAGAAGACTGGTGAGAACGAGCCGGGAGCGGAAACTGCGCATTGCGGGAACTCCTATCGATGGAAGCGAGGGCCGGATCGTACCAAATCCGTTCAGCCATCGCCGTGATGGAACCGCGAGCGGTCAGCCGAGGTCTTCGACGACCTGTCCGAGGGTCTCCATGGCCGCGTCGAGCTGACCATCGTGGAGGTACGGGGCGGGGCCGAAGCGCAGGGTCTGGTTGCGAGAGTCGGTGAGGACACCACGACGAGCCAGCTCGGCCTGGTACTCCTCGGCACGGGGGGACTGAAGCGCGAGGAACCCGCCGAGCCGATCGAGCTCGATCTCGGGTCGGCGGATCGTGTCGGGAGGCAGGTCGAGGGCATCGAATCGACTTCGCAGGCGAGCCACCTGGTGCTGACTCACCGTTCTCAGCCGGGCGGGCTCGAGATGCATCTCGGCGAAGAAGGCGAAGACCTCGGCGGCTCGGTAGTGGCTGGTGGGATCGTAGGTGGCGCCGGCGAAGCGCTGGGTCAGGGGGCCGTAGCCGACGCGTCGGAGGTCGGTGTGGCTGCGCTCCTCGAACTCGGCGAACCAACCGGTGACGACTGGGCGGAGTCGACAGTCTTCGGGCGACCGCAGGAAGGCGTTTCCCTCTCCGAGCTGACAGTACTTGTAGCCACCGCCGGTGACGTAGGCCGACTCCAGCCCCTGGTGGCGCAGCGAGAAGGGGACCACGTTCAGTTGGTGGTAGACGTCGAGCAGCAGCGGGACTCCGTGGTGCTGGCAGGCTGTGGCCAGTTCGCGCAGTCCACCGGCGATCTCACCGCTGTCGAAGAACACCGTCGAGACCAGGACCGCCGCCAGGCGTTCGTCGACCCGTTCGGCGAGGCGGTGGCCGACGTCGATTCCGGGGCGGGACGGCACCGTGCTGAGCTCGATTCCCTCCTCTTCGAGGCGTCGCAGTTGGCGGCGGGCGCTGTAGAACTCGGAATCGGTGGTCAGGATGTGGGGGCGTTCTCGCAGGGGCAGCGCCGACAACCACTTCACGATCAACTCGTGGGTGGAGGTTCCCAGACAGATGGTCTCCGCCGGAGTGTCGAGCAGCCGGCCATACCCCTCGCGAACTCTGGCCGCCTGTTCGAGGGCACGGTCCCACTTCTCGTCCACCCACCGGGCGGCGTCTTCGAAGGCTCGGTGCTGGCCGACCTCGGCTCGGTCTGGCCAGGCTTGGTGGGAATGCCCGGTCAGCAACAGGCGTTCGTCGACCCGGAAGCGCGAGTAGTGGGGGGCGAGAGCATTGGGTGTCTCGTACAAGACCTCGACGCGTTCGATCACAGCCGCACCCGGATGGCCCAAAGGTCGGGGAACAGGGGCCGGAAAAGGGTGCTCTTGAGGTAGTCCGCTCCGCTCGAACCACCGGATCCCATCTTGGTACCGATGGTGCGCTCGACCATCTTGACGTGTCGGTAGCGCCACTCCTGGAGGCCTTCGTCGAGGTCGATCAGGCGTTCGCAGACCTGACTCACCAGGGCGTCTTCCCGGTAGACCTGTAGCAACACGTCCTGGACTCCTTCGGACGGAGCGATCGGCTGGCGCACGTCACGCTCGAGTTCGGCGGTCGGGATCGGAAAACCCTGCCCGGCGAGGTACCGCAGGAAGGCGTCCCAGAGGGTCGGCGCCGCCAGGCGTCGGGCCAGGCTGGCGTACTCCGCCGAGTTCTCGGGGTAGTGGCGGAGGGCCGATTCGCGCTTGTGACCGAGGACGAACTCGAACTCGCGGAACTGAGCCGACTCGAAGCCGCTGGCGGTGTCGAGCCGACTGCGGAAGGAGTTGAAGGACATCGGAGTCATCGTCTCGAGGACGTCGATCTGTCCGACCAGGGTCTTCAGGATCGTGAGAACCCGTTTCAGCGTGGCCAGGGCATGATGGGTGTCACCCTCCTCGAGCGAACGCGCCAACCGGCCCGACTCGTGCAGGATCTGCTTGAACCAGAGCTCGTAGACCTGGTGGATGACGATGAACAGCATCTCGTCGTGTTCGGGCCCGTCAGAGCGCGGTTTTTGAGCCGAGAGGAGTCGATCGAGGTCGAGATAGGTGCCGTAGGTCAGAGCCATGGCCGGGGATCTTATCGCGGCGCGCAGGGTAGGGGGCGGGCGCCAGCGGTGATATAAACCACGCTTTCAGGGATGCGGCCACGGCTGCGGTCGGAGAGGCCTCCGATCGACTCCCGTCGTCAGATCGAAGGAGTAGTCATGATCATCGAACCCAAGATCCGAGGCTTCATCTGTACCACGGCCCACCCGGTAGGCTGTGCGGCCGAGGTCGACCGCGAGATCGCGATCGCCCGCGACCGTGGGCGCGTCGACGACGGTCCGCGCACGGTGCTGGTGATCGGTTCGTCGATGGGGTACGGCCTGGCCACCCGCATCGAGGCCGCGTTCGGCGCTGGCGCCGCGACCCTGGGAGTGCAGTACGAGCGGCCGGCAGCGGGTAAGCGAACGGCGACCGCCGGGTGGTACAACAGCGCGGCCTTCGAACGGCGAGCGCGCGAGGCTGGACTCTGGGCTCACACCATCAACGGCGATGCCTTCTCCCAGGAGGTCAAACAGGAGGCGATTGATCGCTTGCGAGAGGTGGGGCCGGTCGACCTGGTGGTCTACTCGCTAGCGGCTCCCCGGCGCACGATGCCCGACGGCAGGGTGGTGAAGTCGGTCCTGAAGCCGATCGGCGAGACCTACCGCAACAAGACGGTCCTGGTGGAGACCGGCCAGATCGAAACCGTCGAGATCGAGCCGATTTCGGAACCCTCCGAGATCGACGACACGGTGACGGTCATGGGAGGAGAGGACTGGAGCTGGTGGATCGAGGCTCTCGACGAGGCCGGACTCCTGGCCACGGGCTGCACGACGGTGGCCTACTCCTACATCGGTCCCGAACTGACGTTCCCCATCTACCGCCACGGCACCATCGGCCACGCCAAGGCACACCTCGAGGCGACGGCCCACGCCCTCGACCAGCGGCTGGCAACGCGCCACCAGGGCCGAGCCTTCGTATCGGTCAACAAGGCCGTGGTCACGCAGTCGAGTTCGGCGATCCCGGTGGTGCCGCTCTACATCTCGATCCTCTTCCGCGTGATGCAGGAGATGGGGCTGCACGAAGGGTGTATCGAACAGGCGGTCCGTCTCTTCACCGATCGGTTGTACACCGGGCAGCCGGTGCCGGTGGACGAGGAGCAACGGATCCGACTCGACGACTGGGAGATGCGGCCCGATGTCCAGCAGGCCGTGAACGCTCTCTGGGAACGGGTCGACGAGGCGTCGCTCGAAGAGGTCGCGGACCTCGACACCTACCGGGCCGACTTTCTGCGACTCTTCGGTTTCGGGATCGAAGGGGTCGATTACCAGGCCGACGTCGATCCCAACTTCGGCGGTGTCGAGGAGCCCGCATGAGCCGACTGAGGGTTGTGCTGCTCGCCGTACTGATCTGCCCAGGGGGGCTCGCGGCGACCGAGCCCCTCGAGCAGCTTCGCACCGCCGCCCTCCAGGACGACCGAGCCTGGGAGCTGGTGGCGAGTCTCACGTCCGAGATCGGTCCCCGGCCGGCGGGCTCGCTCAACGACCGCCGGGCCGTGGCCTGGGCCGTGGATCGGATGGAGCGGCTCGGTTTCGAGAACGTACGGGCCGAGCCGGTCGTGGTGCCCCACTGGGAAGCGGGGACCACGTCGGTGGAGATCGTCACACCGGGTCCGCAGGAACTGCACGCCACGGCGCTCGGTGGCAGTGTCGGTACCACCGACGCGGGGATCGAGGCCGAGGTGATCGAAGTTGCCGATCAGGCCGCCCTGGAGGCCGCCGATCCGGCCACGATCGAGGGCAAGATCGTCTTCGTCAACCACCGAATGGAGCGTAGGAAGGACGGATCGGACTACGGCAACGTCGTGAAGGCCCGCGGCTCGGCCGCCTGGGTCGTGGCCGAGAAGGGTGGGCTGGCGGTGGTCATCCGCTCGGTCGGGACGGGGCCGCACCGGTTTCCCCACACGGGGGGTATGCGACGCCGCGAGGGGCAGTACCCGCCGATTCCGGCGGCGGCGCTCGCCGTTCCGGATGCCGACATCCTGGAGTATCAGCTGCGCGGGGGCTCCGCGGTCCGGTTGCGGCTTCGGATGACCAGCCGGCGCCTTCCCGATGCCGTTTCCGCCAACGTGATCGGTGAGATCGTCGGCCGCGAGCGACCGGACGAAGTCGTCCTATTGGCAGCGCATCTCGACTCCTGGGGATTGGGTACGGGGGCGGTCGACGACGGTGCCGGCTGTGCCATCGTGATGGCCGCGGCGAAGTTGGTGGCCGAGTTGCCGGAGCGACCCAAGCGCACGTTGAGGGTCCTCTTGACGGCCAACGAGGAGTTCGGCCTCACGGGAGCCCGCGCCTACGCGGAAGCCTACGCTGACTCCATGGAGAAGCATTACCTGGCACTCGAGTCGGACTTCGGCGCCGGGCGGGTCTGGCGTTTCGACCGGCGCTTCGGCGCGACCGGCGAAGCGCTGGCCCACCGCATGCTGAGCGCGTTGTCGGAACTGGGAGTCGCGGACGGTCCGAACGACGCCACCGGGGGTCCGGATCTCAGCCCGCTCCGGACCTTCCTGGTACCCGTGGTGGAACTTCAGCAGGACGGAACGTACTACTTCGACTACCACCACACGGCCGACGATACGCTAGACAAGGTCGATCCCGAGGCGCTGCGCCAGAACGTAGCGGCCTTCGCCCTGGTGGCGTTCCTGGCGGCCGAGGCCGACGAGACCCTACGACCGATCCCAGCCTACCCACCGCGCAAGCGCTAGACCGCAGGCCACTGGGCCGCCTGGATGCAGTTCTTGCCGGCCCGTTTGCCGGCGTAGAGGGCTTCATCGGCGAGCGCGGTGGCGGTTTCGAGATCCTGATCGGGAGCGACTTCGGTGACTCCGAACGTCATGCTCACCGGGGTTGGCAGTCCGAAGTCGTAGGTTTCGATCGCACTGCGGATCGCTTCCGCGGCTTGACGGGCGCCCTCGAGCGGGCAGTCGTAGAAGAGCAAGATGAACTCCTCGCCGCCCCAGCGCGCCACCAGGTCCGACTCTCGCGCCGTTTGCGTCATCAGGTCGGCCGTGGTGACCAGGACGGAGTCGCCGGTGTCGTGTCCGTGGACGTCGTTGATCCGTTTGAAGTCATCGAGGTCGGCCAGCGCCAGACAGAGGGGGCGCTGCGTCCGTCGTTGTGAGGTCAACGCCTCCTGCGCTCGCTCGATGAAGTGGCGCCGATTCGGGAT
This sequence comes from Thermoanaerobaculia bacterium, assembly GCA_030429235.1. Classification (GTDB taxonomy): domain Bacteria; phylum Acidobacteriota; class Thermoanaerobaculia; order Multivoradales; family JAIOJS01; genus JAIOJS01. Next base: position 99,397 of record JAUIDB010000010.1, read on the forward strand.
TCCGGTGAGGTAGTCGAATCGCACCATCTCCTCGAGTCGCTGGTTGGCGAGTTGGAGTTCCTGGGTCCGCTCGGCGACCCGTTGCTCCAGTTCGGTGGCTCGCCGTTGCGCCTGTCGGTAGCGACGAAGGGGCCAGAGAACCGCCAGGCTCACCAGGCAGAGGGCGGCCACCGTTCGGGCCCACCAGGTACCCCACCAGGGTGGAGTCACGTGGACGGCGAGGGTCGCGACCGCCGAGTCCCAACGTGCCCCCGGGTAGCGGGCCTGCGCCTCGAATCGGTACCGCCCGGGGGGGAGCTGCGTGTAGGTGGCCTTCCGGTCCGAGGCGTCGGTGGTGTACCAGTGGTCGTCGAGTCCGACCAGTCGGTAGCGATACTCGATCTCACGAGGACGACGAAACTCGACCGTGCCGAACTGGAGGGCCACGAGTAGGTCTCGATACGACAGGGTCAGCTCTGGGAGTTGGGCGAGAGGGAGTGGCAAGAGACCTTCTGGGTCGACCGTGACTCGTTCGTTGCCGACCAGCAACTCCTGGAGGTGGACTCGGGGTGGTTCGGTGGGAGCAGGGAAGCCTTCCAAAGGGAGGAGCGTGACCTCGAAATGGCCCAACACCGCCAGCTGATCCCCGGCTCGATCGATGAACAGGTGCTCGCTGTCCTCCAGTCCCTGCGATACGTCGAGCTGGTGGAGGACCTGACCGGAGGTCGGATCGAAGCGGAACACCGAGGGCGGAGTGGCAACCCACAGGGTGTCGTCGGGGGCCGGGATCAAGCCGTGGACGACATCGCTCGGCAGGCCGGTGCTGGTGTCGTAGTGGTCGAGGGTGCCGTCGGCCGTATCGAGTCGATGGAGGCCTCCACCGCGAGTCCCGATCCAGAGGTGGCGCGGAGCTTGGAACCAGAGAGAGTCGATGAAGTCGTTGTCGAGGGATCCCGGGCCCGCGTAGATGCGCTGGATCGCTTTGGTTTCCAGGTCCAGCCGGCTCAGCCCCCGGTACGAGCCGATCCAGAGGGTACCGGGTGGGCCCTCGGCGAGCTCCGAGGCCGAAGTACTGCTCAGGGTCGCCGCGTCGCCGGGGTCGTGGAGGAAGTCCTCGAAGGCCAGGATCTCGCCGTTCGCACCCCGCTCGGCACGATGCAATCCGCGGTAGGTTCCGACCCACAACTGTCCGGTCGAGTCTTCGAAGGCCGAGAGTACGGCGTCGCTGCTCAGACCCTCGAGGTAGTGCTCGAGGACGGGGGCGGAGGCGTCGAGCTGGTCCTGGGGGAGGCGGAAGAGCCCTTCGAACGTGAGGATCCAGAGGTCGCCGTTGTCGGTGAAGAGCAGTGAGTGAGCATCGATGGTGTGCTCGGGGTGGGACGCATTGGCAATCGGGATCGTCGCCCTCTCCGGGGTTTGGTAGGGGCTATGGGTGCGCTCGAGCCGGTCGAGTGTCGCGTCGGAGACCACCCAGAGCCGTCCTCGCGAATCGAGGGCGGTGGCGTGGGGGACTCCCGAGAGAACCGAGGTGGGCGTGTCCTCCTCGTACCGCAGCACCTCGATCGCTTCGAAGCGCCGGTCGAGCCGCATCGTCCCACTTTCGGAACCGACCCAGAGGTCGCCGTTCAGGTCCGCCAGGAAGGCGTTGACCTCGACGTGGTGGAGGCGATCGGTGGCGGTGAGGGCGCGATCGTGGCGCAGAAGTCGGGGGCTCGTCGCGTTGCGTTCGGACTCCGGGAGTTCGTGGAGGCCGCTCTGCGTTCCGATCCACAGGCTGCCGAGGTGGTCACCAAAGAGCGCCATGACCCGGTTGTCCTGGAGACCCCAGGGGCGAGGTTCCTGTCCCGGGGGTGGGGTGTAGGTCTCGAAGGCGGCGTGCGGTTCGGCCCGCGAAGCCTGGCGGAGCCGCGAGAGACCACCGCCCCACATGCCGACCCATAGGTTGTCGTCGCGGTCGAGCCAGAGCGACCAGACCTCGTCGTCGGGCAGCGAGTTCGCGCGGTCGGGATCGTGCCGAAAGTGGTCGAACTGGTTCTCGGTTCCCGGCCGTAGTCGATTGACTCCCCCCATGGTGCCGACCCACAGGGTGCCGCTGGGGTCGATATGGAGGGTCCGGGTCCGGCTGTCGGAGAGCGACTCGGTTCGCTCCGGATCGTGCTCGATCCGCTCGAATCCAGCCTCGACACTGTCGAGATCCAGCCGGCTGAGTCCGTTGCGAGCCGTAGCGATCCAGAGCCGACCTTCCCAGTCCAAGGCGAGGGCCATGATGTCGTCCTCGCCCAGGCTGCGTGGGTCGTCCGGTTCGTGAGAGTAGTTGGTGAAGGCGGTGGTGGTGGGATCGCGCCGGCTGAGTCCTCCTCCCCGAGTGCCGATCCATAGCGCGCCCAGGTCGTCGACCACCAGGCTCGAGATGCGATTCGAGCGTAGGCCTTCGGTCGTGCTCCGCCGCAGCCAGCCGTGGTCCTGCCCATCGAACCAGAAGAGCCCTTCCTGGGTGCCGACCCAGAGGGTTCCGTCGGCCGACTGAGCCAGAGCCCGCGTACGGTGGGGCCCGATCCCTTCCTCGGTGACCGGCTCGAACCGCCGCTCACTCTGCGACCAGAGCGAACCCGCGAGGCTGACCAAACCGAGGGCCAGGAGCAGAGAGCGTCGAGGCATGGGAGAAGTATAAGGCCGGGGGGCTTGCGCTGTTTCGATTAATGTGTAACCATTGCGTTACATGAATGAGGACCTGGTGTTTTCCGCTCTGGCTCACGCCGACCGCCGACGAATTCTGGACATCGTGAAGGCGCATCCGGGCTGCAACGTCCAGGAGGTGGCGGCTCACTTCGCGACGAGTCGCATCGCGGTACTCAAACACATCAACGCGCTGGAGAAGGCGGAGCTTCTGCTCACCGAGCGAGAGGGGCGGGAGCGCCGACTGTACTTCAACGCGGTGCCCATTCAAGTCATCTACGACCGCTGGACCTCGGAGTACAGCGCGTTGTGGGCTCCGGGGCTGACCCGACTCAAGTACACCATCGAACAGCGAAACGAGGAGGAATCGTAATGACGGAAGCGGCGGACAAGGCGGTCTTTCGGATCACCATCCACGGCAGTGTGGACGATGTCTGGCAGGAACTGGTGAGGACGGATCGACCGCAGGGAGCGATGTTCAACAGTCGAATGGAGCGGGACCGCCTGGCCCCGGGAGGTCAGCTGCGGATGCGGTCGCCGAATGGAAAATACACGGCCGTGGCGGGCGAGTTCATCGAAGTCGAGCAGCCGGTGCGGCTGTCGCACACCATGCGGTTCACCAACTACGACGACCCCGAATGCACCGTGGTCTACGACCTCCGAGAGGTGGAGACGGGGGTCGAGGTGACGCTGACGGTCGAGAAGCTGCCGTTGGGTACGAAATCGGAGAAGCAGCTTCGGCAGGGTGGTCCCTTCATCGTCAAGAACCTCAAGGCGATCGTCGAGACGGGCAAACCAACTCTGGGAGCCAGGTTGCTCTACGTGCTCTTCGCGCTCATGGCACCACTCAATCCCAAGCGCTGCCGCAGCGTGTACTGGCCGATCCCGTCGACCGGGAGCGAGGCCTGAGATGGCGACTCCCGAGGAGATGGCGCAGAAGATGATCGCCAACCTGCCCGAGCGCACGGGGCGCTCGCTCGAGGAGTGGCTGGTGCTACTGGCGGATCGCGAGACCGAGAAGCACGGACAGATCGTGAAGTACCTCAAGGGTGAGCACGCGGTGACGCATGGGTTCGCCAACCTGATCGCCCACTGCCACCTGGATCCCAGCTATCGACCGGGGGCTGCGACTTCCGAGGAGGATCTGGTGGCGACACAGTACTCGGGCGCGAAGGAGGCCCTCTTGCCGATCTATCGGACTCTCGTCGAAGCGGTGGAGGGTTTCGGACAGGACGTGGAACTGGCGCCGAAGAAGGCCTATGTGAGTCTGCGGCGCCGCAAACAGTTCGGCCTCGTACAACCCTCGACCCGGACGCGGGTCGACGTCGGGCTCGTCCTCCGCGGGGTACCGGCGGGAGAGCGACTCGAGGCGGCCGGCAGCTTCAACTCGATGGTGACGCACCGGGTGCGGCTGCAGGAGGTCAGCGAGGTCGACGACGAACTGCGGGGCTGGCTGCGGCAGGCCTACGAGGAGGCCTGAGGCTCCAATCGGCGCCGGATTGCTTTGCGGGCGCGGCCGCGATAGGTTCCGGCTCCCATGAGCGACGATCTGCCCGAACTCCCCTCAGCCGTCCACCGCCTCGACCTCGAGGGCCGCACCGTCTGGCTCGTCGGCACTGCCCACGTCTCGAACCAGAGCGTCGAAGACGTGCGGACCACGCTGGCCGCAGTGCAGCCCGATACCACCTGTGTCGAACTGTGCGAGCCCCGCTACACCAACATGATGAACCGGGAAGCGTGGCGCAAACTCGACGTCTTCGAGGTTCTCCGCAAGGGCAAGGCGATGCTGCTGTTCGCTTCCCTGCTCATGACCTCGTTCCAGAAGCGGATCGGGGAGAAGCTGGGAGTCGAACCGGGAGCCGAGATGCGGGCGGCGATCGAATGGACCCACGAAAACGAGGGGGAACTGGTTCTCGCCGACCGGGACATCCAGACCACCTTGAAGCGCACCTGGGCCGGCCTCGGTCTCTGGACCCGGCTCAAGATGTCGTTCCAGCTCCTGGCCGGCATCCTGGTGCCCGAGGAGATCGACGAAGAAGCGATCGAGAAGATCAAGCAGGAAGCTGAGCTCTCCGGGGTCCTGGAAGAGATGGCGCAGGAGTTTCCCAAGGTCAAGGGAACTCTGATCGACGAGCGTGACCTCTACCTCGCCGAGAAGATCCGTCGGGCACCGGGCGCGCGCGTCGTGGCCGTCGTCGGCGCGGGTCACGTCCCCGGGATCAAGCGGGCGATCGGGGAGGAACGATCCCTCGAACCCCTCGATCAACTCCCCACGCCGGGTCGTTTCAGCGGCTGGCTCAAGTGGGTCATTCCGGCGGCCATCGTGGCTCTCCTCGGCTACGGCTTCTACAGTGGGGGCGCAGAGAGCTCCGCCCAGTCGGTCGGCATCTGGTTCGCGATCAACGGTGCCTTCTCGGCGCTGGGGGTGATCTTGGCCCTCGGCCATCCCTTGGCCGTGCTCGCGGCGCTGGTGGCGGCGCCCTTCACCAGCCTGAATCCGATGATCGCGGCGGGCTGGGTGGCTGGTCTGGTGCAGGCCTGGGCTCGGCGTCCGATGGTCGCAGACCTCGAACGGTTGCCTCAGGACATCCTCACGGTGCGCGGCTTCTGGCGCAACCCCGTGAGCCGGGTCCTACTGGTGGTGATCCTCGCCAATCTGGGGAGCACGCTGGGGACCTTCGTCGCCGGGAGCTGGATCGCCGCCCGGACCTTCTGAGGCACCCGCGGCCGGCTACCCCTTGCGCGGCTCGGGCCGGCGGGCACCTCGGAGCGTGGCCAGCACCGGCACGAGGCGAAGCGACGCGATGGCGGCGAGCACCATGCCGACCCCGACCAGTCCTCCGAACCGACGTGTCGGGGGAAACGAGGAGAGCAGGAAGATGGCGAAGCCGGCCGCGACGATTGCGGCTGCCGCCAGCACGGCGGGTCCCTGCTCGGCAAGAGCTCGGGTCCAGGCGGTCGAGTCCAGCGGGTGGGTGGATCGTTGGCGTCGAGCGGCGGCAGCCAAGTGGATCATCGAGTCGATCCCAATGGCGATGGCGACGTTGACGGCGGGGGAGGAGATGATGTCGAGGGCAACCCTCGTCAGTCCCAGGGCTCCGAGCAGTAGGCAGGGGATCGCCGCGACGCAGAGGACCATGGCGAGGGTCGTCTGGACTCGACGGCTGACGGCGTAGGCCACCACCAGGAACAGTCCCAGCAGGGCCCCGAGCTGGCGTACGAGACCCTCGCGGATCAGCTGCCCCAGTCGGCTCTGTAGGTCGTAGAGTCCGCCGATGGTCGTTGCCTGAAGGCCGTTGGCATCGACCCGCGCCGCGAGCCGGGCGATCACACGACTCCGTGGCGCCTGTCGGTCGGCCTCGTGCATCGAGAGCGAGTAGAGGGCCGTGCGATGGTCGGGACTGAGGAATCCGCGGGTCGTGTCCACGAACTGATCGCGTTCCAACAGCTGGACGAGCCGCTTCCAACCGAGCAGCCGCGCCAGGGGGTTCTGTTGCGCTTCCTCGGCCAGCACCACGATCGAGAGGGTGGTGCCGACAGTAGGATCCTCTTCCAGTTCTGACTGCAGCGCGCGGAGCTTGCGACCGTTCTCTGGCTCGTCGAGAGCGGAACCATCGGGACTCGAGACGACAAGGTGGAGCGGACTGCTGCCGCGATCGGCATCGATGATTTCCAGGCCCCGATAGAGCGTGGTCGCGTCGTCGAAGTACGAGAGCAGCGACGGGTCGGTGTCGAGTCGACCGAGCCCAGGTCCGGCGACGATACAGCAGACCAGAGCGCCGGCGAGCCAGGGAAGGGGCCGAACTGACCGGGGGTCGGACTCGGCCCACCGCGGTGCCCTGGTCGCTGTCTCCGACCGGGTCGGTGGGCGCCTGGAGGCGAGGAAGAAGGGGTACAGCAGGTAGGCGCAGGCGGCGGCGAACAGCGTGGCACAAAGGCCGGCGACCGCCAGCTCCCGGAGGGGCTTGGCGGGAGCTAATCGCAGCGTGGCGAAGCCGAGCAGCGTCGTGACCATCGACCAGAAGGAGGCAGCGGCCGTGACTCGGATCGCTTGGGCTACTGGCCGAAGCGCCCGGTCCTGAGGCGAGTCCACTCGGAGCAATCGCCGCCAGTTGTTGGTCAGGAACACCGTGTGCGAGAGCGTCAAGACGAAGGCGATGGTGACGATATTGGCGGTCAGCAGGCCAATGGGAACCGCGAACCAGGAGAGCGCCAGGAGGGTGAGTAGGGAAGCCGTTACACAGGTCGAGAGCATTCCCAGGACGAGCCGTGGGGCACGATAGATCCAACCGATGGCCAGGCCGAAGAGCAGGAGCGCGACGCCGCTGAAGACCCGCAGGTCGCGTTCCAGCGCACGGCGGATCTGCTCGACGACCCAGGGGACGCCGGAGACGAACAGCTCGAAGTCCGCGGCGGAGTGGCGGGCCAGCACCGCGTCGAGTTGGGACCAGGGCTCGGCTGGTCCGGTCGTTCTGGGGGCCGGAGTAGTGTTTTCCGCGCTCGACCACTCCATGAGCAGGTAGACGAGGGCCTCGTCCTCGCCCTGCAGGAGTCGGCTCCAGAGCGGGCTCGTCGCCACCTCCTGGGGCGAGCCGGGGCCAGAAGTGTGCGACAGCACGCGGCCCACGGTGGGGAGCGCCGCGAGTTCGTCGCTGAGGTGCTCCAGGCGTTCCAAGTGGGCGGCAGAGAGCGGCTCGGGCGTTCGTATCCCGACCAGGACGGGTGACTCGGTGGCGAAACGCTCGGCGATCTCCCGGGAGGCGCTGAGGGCGGGATCGTCGGAGGCGAAGAAGAAGTCGTTCTCCACTCGGGGGCGGAGGTCGACCTTCGTCGCCGCGAGCCAGAGCGCCAGGGCTAGGACCCCGAGGGGGACCGCGAGTCCGAGCCGAAGCGAACGAGCCGACATGCGTCGCAGTATAGCCAGCTGGCGAGTCGCTTCGATGGCGGTACGCCACGCCCCGGAAGCGTTCCATCTGGGAATGCCGGCTCGGGTTCACTCGTACTGCGGGAGTGAGGACGGGAACCCGTCGCCCTATGTCACGTAGTCCTCGACAAGCCCCTCGAACCGGGGGCCCAAGAACAACCGATCGATCCGAAGGAGAAGATCATGACCTCTACCGTTGCCGCACCCCTTCACCGCGATCCGTCGCGAGCGATGCTGGGCGGAGTCTGCGCCGGGATCGCCCGCTGGCTGGGTTGGGGACCGACCTCGGTCCGAATCCTGTTCGTGCTGGTGTCGGTGCTCTCGGCCGCTTTTCCCGGGATCCTGGTGTACCTCGCGCTCTGGATCCTGATGCCGAGAAGCTGAGTCAGAGAGCCTGCAGCATGAGCTTGCCCACCAGGCGGTTGTAGGCCGCCGGGTCGGGCAGGTCCGATCCTTCGGCCAACAGGCTGTAGCCCAGCAGCAGTTGGGCATACTCCTCGAGGAGGGGGTCCACTGGATCCGCCGCGAAGCGACCTTGGAGCTTCTCGATCAGTTCGTGCTTCGGATTGAGTTCCAGGATGCGCTTCTGGATGGGCAGGTCTGCCCCTTCGGTCTGCCGCAGCAGACGTTCGAGGTTGGGGCTGATGCCATGCTCGTCGGCGACCAGGCAGACCGGCGACGTCGTCAGGCGGGTCGAGAGGCGCACCTCCTTGACGGTGTCGTCGAGCAGCTTCTGGAGGCGGGTCATGAGGTCTCCGAAGGTCTTGCTCTGCTCGGAGAGTTCCATTTCGGCTTCCTTCTTCTCCTCCTCGGTGCCGAGTTCGACCTCCCCCTTGCCGACCGACTTGAGCTTCTTGTCGCCGTACTCGAAGACCGATTGGACCAGGATCTCGTCCACCGGATCTGTCAGGTAGAGAACTTCGTATCCCTTGGCCTGAAAGGCCTCCAGGTGGGGTGAGTTCTTCACGGTGGTGAGGCTCTCGCCCGTCAAGTAGTAGATCTCTTCTTGGCCCTCCTTCATTCGCTCGAGGTACCCATCGAGGTCGGTGAGTTCCTCGCTGTCGTGCGACGAGGCGAAGTAGAGAAGTCCCATGAGGCGCTTCTGTTGGTCGGGGTCGGCGCTGGTCCCTTCCTTGAGGACTCGGCCGAACTCCTTCCAAAGCTGTCGGTACTTCTCGTTTTCCTCCTTCTTCATCGTCGCCAGGTGATCGAGGACCTTGCGGGTCAGCCACTTGCGCATCTGATGGATGTGGCGGTCTTGCTGCACCATCTCGCGCGAGATGTTGAGAGGCAGGTCGGCGGAATCGACGATGCCGCGGACAAACCGCAGGTAGCTGGGAAGTAGCTCTTCGCAGTTCTCCAGGATCAAGACCCGGCGCACGTACAGCCGAAGCCCCCAGTTCGGTTCTCGGTAGTACAGGTCGAAGGGGGCCCGCTCGGGGAGGAAGAGCAGCGCCCGGTACTCGATGCGTCCCTCGGCCCGCAGCGCGATGCGGTCGAGGGGGGCGCTCCAGTCGTGCGAGATGTGCTGATAGAACTCGGCGTACTCCTCGTCCTTGACGTCGTCCGGGTTTCGGGTCCAGATCGGTACCTGCGAGTTGAGGGTGACCTCTTCGGTGACCTTCTGCGGTTCGCCGGGGATCGGTTGGCCCGCGTCGTCGAGGATCTCCGGAGCGGGAACTTCCTTCTCCTCGTCGGCTCGGATCGGGTACGCCACGAAGTCCGAGTGCTTCTTGACGATCCGGCGCAGCACGTAGAAGTCCGTGAAGTCCTCGATGCCGTTCTCGGCGTCGACCGGCTTCAGGTGGAGAGTGATCGAAGTCCCGACTGCGTCTCTGTCGGTCGCTTCGAGCGTGAACGTTCCGTCGCCGGACGACTCCCAGCGTGTGGCCACCTCCGACCCGGCGCGACGGGTGACCAGGACGATCCGATCCGCGACCATGAAGGCTGAGTAGAACCCGACTCCGAACCGCCCGATGAGTTCGGCGCGTGCTTCGGAGTCCGGGTTCTTGGCCAGTTCTTCCATCAGCTCGCGGGTCCCCGACTTGGCGATGGTGCCGATGTTGGCGACGACCTCGTCGCGGTCCATTCCGATCCCGTTGTCGTGGATCGTCAGGGTACGGGCCGCGGGATCGACATCGAGCCGAATCGTCAGTTCCTCGTCCTCGGTCAGCAACGAACCGTCGGTCAGCGCTTCGAAGCGGCGGCGGTCCAGGGCGTCGGACGCGTTCGAGACGAGCTCTCGCAGGAAGATCTCCTTGTTGGAGTAGAGAGAGTGGATGACGATGTCCAGTAGCTGCCGGGTCTCGGCTCGAAAGGCGTGGGTTTCGGTGGTCATGGGTTCTCCTCGATTCAACTCGGACTGACCCCGCTCGGAGGCCGAGGCCGTGCGCATTCGTTCTGGGGACGTGTGGCGGTGACCGGAGGCTGGCCATTCTGATTTAGGCCGGGCCGGATGCCGATCTCTGGCAATCGAACCCGCCGCAAACGCAACCCTATTCCATCACAGGGCGTATCTCCTGTCAGCCCATACAGCCGAGGCTTCATGTCACAATGGGGCTTCGTCCAGGAAATGGGATCGAGCCACGCTCTGCTCGGTGGAGTGATGGGTCATGGAACTACGTTCAGTCATCACGAGAGGAGCCTACGATGTATCGCAGAACCCCCTTGGTGCGCCGACTCGCACTGTGGACCGCCTTCGTCAGCCTAGCGGGAATTGCCGGCGCTTCCGATTGGGGCCAATTCCGCGGTCCCAACAGCAACGGCTTGGCGGTGGATGGTTTACCCGAAGGCGACGGACAGCTGGCTCTCGACCAGCGGTGGGTGGTCGACGTGGGAAGTGGCTACTCTGGCGTGGTGGTGGCGGGTGATCGGGTGGTGACCCTGTTCGCCGATGGTGACAAGGACTACGTCGGGGCGTTTTCTGCGGCTGATGGCAGCGAACTCTGGCGCTTCGAACTCGAACCGACCTACCAGGGGCACGATGGTTCGCACGACGGTCCTATCGCGACTCCCATGGTGGCCGACGGAAGAGTCTTTGCCCTCGGCGCGCGTGGCCGGTTGGTAGCCGTGGACCTCGCGACCGGCTCCCTGAGCTGGTCGGTGCACCTGGTGGAGGATCTCGGAGGCGAAAAGCCGTGGTACGGATTCGGGAGTTCTCCGCTTCGCGCCGGGGACAATGTCGTGGTGGGCATGCCCTCGGAGGAGGGTGGGCTCGTGGCCCTGAACCGATCGACCGGCGAACTGGCCTGGCAAGCGACGGACGACTCCATCGAGTACCAGTCGGCGGCTCTGGTCACGCTTCTGGGGCAGGAACAGATCGTCGTCGGGGCCCAACGTGCCATCTGGGGCGTCGAGCCGACCGGCAGAGTGCTCTGGAGCTACGAGCACGGAGGCCGAGGAGGGCGTGGCGCGGGGAGCCTCACGGTGCTTCCGGTGAGTGAGAGTCGCGTCTTCATCGACCACGACGACAAACAGTCCGCCTTGCTCCAGATCGCCTCGGGCCCCGAAGGCTGGACGGCCGAGAAGGTCTGGGAAGGACGAGCCCTGATCAACTCCTATGTCCCCCCGGTCACCACCGGTGGTTCGCTCTACGGCTACACCACTCGTTTTCTGTCGGCCGTCGACCCCGAGACCGGTGAGGAACTCTTCCGTTCGCGCGAGCCGGGGGACGGATTCCCGCTGGCGATCGAGGATCAGCTCGTGGTTGCGACCAAGGCGGGAGGTGTCCACATTGGGCCGGCGAGTCGAGAGGGCTGGAAGGAGTCGGGCTCGCTCGATCTCTTCGAGGCACACTCCTGGACGCCGCCGTCCTACGCCGACGGGAGTCTCTATCTACGCTCGTTCGGTCAGCTGGCCCGGGTTGACCTCACCCGTTCCGCGGCGGGAATGGGGATGGCATCTGCCGAGGTACCCGCCCGCATCGAGGCGATCCTGGCGGCGGTGGACCGAGCGGCAGCGGTCGAGCAGGCCTGGAAGGAGGCGAAACCACCGTGGATCGATGGCACCACCGTGACCTTCGCCTGGCGCGGTGAGGCGGCCGACGTCGGAATCGGTGGCGACATGATCGGGGTGCGGGACGAGTCGCCCATGAACCACGTGGAGGGCACGGACCTCTGGTGGTACGCCGCCGAACTGCCGGCTGCCGGCCGCGTCAACTACGCCTACCTGGTCGACTTCGAGGCGACCATCGATCCCCACAATCCCCGGACCACCCAGAGTACCGTGTTCGGACCTGACATGAACCTGGCCCGTCCGGAGGGAGTGGAGATGTCCTGGTTGGCCATGCCGGAGTGGCAGCAGCCGGACCACTACGCCGAGCTGCCATCTGACCATCCTCGGGGCACGGTGGTCGAGAGCGAGCTCTCCTTCCAGCCGCCGACGCCCGAGGGTGCTCCCGAGGCGCCACCAGCGGCAACGATCGGTCTCGCGGTTTGGACTCCGCCAGGCTACGAGGAGGGGAGCGACAAGTATCCTGTGCTCTACGTGCTCGACGGCCAGGCACGGGAGCTCGGCGGTTGGGTCAATACCCTCGACCGGCTCGTCGGCGACCAGGTCCTGCCGGTGGTGGTGGCCTTTGTCGACCTGCCCCGTCTGCCGGGCCCGATGGCGATGCAGGCCTTCCAGGAAACCGTCGTCTCCCACGTGGAGACAGAGTTCCGGGTCGACGGAAAGCGCGACTCGAGGGCGCTCCACGGGGCCGGCGGCAGTTCCTCTCGTGCGCTTCTGCTGGCGCTTCACAACCCGGACTTTGCCCGCGGTCTGGCCATGCAGTCGGTACACTCGATCGATTTCGAACTGAACATGATTCGCCAGGCGCTCGCAGGGGGTGATCCTGAGACGGTGCCGCTCGACATCTACCTGGAGTGGGGAGTCCTCGACCTTCGAGCCGATGCCGAGGGTTGGGACATGCGCGACTCCGCACGGCAGGTCCAGGCCGCCCTCATCGAACGGGGCTACCAGCCGCAGGGCGGTGAGGTGGTCGATTCGACCGACTGGGCGGCGTGGAGGAACCGCACGGACGTTGTGCTCCGAACCCTCTTCCCGAAGTAACACTCCGCGCGGTGGGTCAGTACCGCAGTCGTACCCGCAGCGTGACCTGTCGGCCGATCAGATCACCGTAGGCATGTTGTTTGGTCTGATCGTCGGTCAGGTTGGTGCCGCGCAGGGTGAGGCTGAGCCGCTCGGAGACGGTGTGGGTCAAGCTGCCGTGCAGGTGCGTGTAGGCATCGGTGGGACCCCAGAAGCGCTCGTCGAGAACGTCGCGCCAGTAGGCCTCGTCGGTGAACGCGACCGTCAGCGCGCCCGACCACTGATCGGTGGTGCCGGTCAGGGTTACCGAGGCCTGGTGGCGGGGGGGTGAGTTCAACACCATCGGGTAGGGGGCCGTGGTGCTCTCGATCTCAGGCTGGTCTTGATAGGCGTAGGCGAAGTTGGTTTGCCAGTGTTCGTTCCAGTTCGTGGCGAGCGAGAGTTCGGCTCCACCCTCGCGGACCTCGTCGGCGTTGAAGGCGCTGAACGTCTTGGGGAAGGGAGGCGTGAGGAAGGCGGGGAAGGGCCATCCCGGTGGAGGGTCGGTGGGACCGTAGAAGTCGGTGGTGGCGAACTCGATACTGTCCTCGATGGTGTTGCGGTACACCGCGACGGCCAGTTCGTGGCGACCGCCGAGGATGGCCGCGTAGCCCAACTCGATGGCGTCGATTCCCTCCTCGCGGAGCTCTTCGCTTCCCAGACCTCGCACCAGCAGGGGAAAGAGCGGCAGGCCAGGCGCCAGGGCCACCGGATTCGTGGTCAGGACGTCCATGTGGTTCTCGATCGCCGTGGGGGCGCGGTACGCTCGGTTGTAGGTCAGACGGAACACATGATTCCATCGGGGGGCCAGGAAGAGGCTCAGGCGGGGTGAGAAGGTCGTCCCGATGGTGTCGAAGTGATCGACCCGGCCGCCCAGGGCGACGCGGAGCCGCGGGTTGATCGTGATCTCGTCCTCGACGAATCCGCCCCACTCGTCGCGCGCGTCGGCGGCGGCGGCCCAACTCAGGTCGAACTCGTTGTGGCGGGCGTTGAACCCGTACACCAGGCGATGGCGACCGCGCGCTTCGAGGCGTCCCGACAGTTCCGCCACCAGGGTATCGGTGGTGGAGCTGAGGACATCTCCTCCGAGCAAGTTGAGGGTATCGCCCGCGGCGCGATTCCAGTACAGGTGAAGGTCGAACGCAGGCGCATTGCGACGGACCTCGCCGTAGGCCTGATAGAAGTCGTCTCGGAGAGACAGGGGGCCGAGGCCCGAGAGGATCATCCCGCCCACGCCCCCGTAGCCGGCGCGGTAGGACCAAAGGACGTCCGCGGCGGCCTGGTAGTCGACCCGGAGGTCGAACTTCGGCTGCTCGGTTCCCTCATTGCGGTAGAGGAATTCCGGTGAGATCGGCTGGCCTTGCGCGGTCAGTGGGTCGCGCGGCCAGGCATCCTGCTCCAGGTAGCTGCCGGAGACCTTGAAGCTCAAGCGGTCCGAGGTACGGGCGGCCCAGCGCAGGCCAAGGCGGGCGTAGCCGTTCTCGCCACCCTCGATTTCGACCAGGCCTCCGAGCAACTCGCTGGGCGACCGGGTCCGGAAGTTGACCACACCTGCCAGGGCGTTGGCTCCCCACATCGACGACCCTGGTCCCTTGAGAATCTCGATCTGAGCGATCTCGTCCGTGCCGAAGGAGAGCCCGTCGAAGAGTACGATGCCCTGGTGGTCGAGATACACCGAACGGCCATCGACCAGGGTGAGCAAGCGGGGCCCCATCACCCCGGCTGCGGTCCGGGCCGAGAACTGGCTGTCCCGGGCGGTCAACTGGATCCCGTTGAGGCCGGGAACGCCCCGCAGGAGATCGGTCGGCTGCTCGCTCGGCGCGTTCTGTAGGTCCTGACGGTCGAGTACGGTGATCGAGACCGGGCTCTCGAGGATCGGTTCTTCGACGCGGGAGGCGGTGACGACGAGCGTTTCATCGTAGCCTGGGCGCTGGTCGGGGCCGGTGGCCTCGCGCTCCTGGGAGTTCTCGTCGGCGGCTGGCTCGAAACCTGGGAGTTGCCCGGGCGCCGCTTCGGCCATCGTTCCGAGGGCGCCGGCGACGAGGAGACCCCAGATCGCGCCGACCCGCTGCAGTTGGTCCATGGTCCGCCTACCTCCTCGGTGGACTATAGCCGACGGCGACGGTTCTCACGTGGTAACGTACTTGCCATCAGCGAGACAGGGAGGATCCACGCGAGGATGTTCGGAGGAGGGAATCGGCGTCCGGCCACGCCGGCAGAGCAGGTCCGCCGGCTACTTTGGATGCTCGCGCTGCTAGCGGTTCCAGCCGGCATCGCGCTGTCGACCATCGACGTCGTGCGCCCGAAGTTGCCCCCGGTTCCCCAGCATTCGGAATTGGGGTACACCTGGAGCCTTCTCTTCTTCGTGCTACCTACGCTGGTGCTGTTGTCCTGGTTTTGGCGTCATCCCAACCGGAGCGTCAACCAGCGGAGCTTCTGGATCGCCCTGGGGTTCCTTTTCGGACTCGGAGCCGGCTTGGACTTCTTTTTCGGTACCACCTTCTTCACGTTCGTCAATCGGGGAGCGGTGCTCGGAATCGACGTGCCGGTAGTCGGAGGCAGCGTGCCCATCGAGGAGTTCGGGTTCTACTCCTTCGGCTTTGCGGCGATCCTTCTGGTGTACCTGTGGGTGCGTGAGGAGTGGATCCCCGGCGCGCCGGGATTCGAGCACCGGCCCGCGAGCCGCATGCCGCTGCGGGACACGGTATCGATCCACTGGACCTCGATTCTTCTCGGCCTGGGGCTCTTCCTGGCCGCCTGGGGTTGGAAACGGTTCGGTCCCCACGGCAACCAGGAGGGGTTCCCCGGCTACTTTCTCTTCCTGTTGATCGTCGGGGTCCTGCCGAACGTCCTCTTCTTCCGCGCGGTCGGTCCTCGAATCGACTGGCCTGCCCTGTCGTTCACCATGGTCCTGCTCCTGCCGGTGAGTCTGCTCTGGGAGGGAGTGCTCGCCAGCCCCTATCAATGGTGGGGTTATCGTCCCGAGATGATGATGGGAATCGATGTCGACGCTCTCTCGGGGTTGCCGGTCGAGGCGGTCCTGCTCTGGTTCGTCGCGGCCTGGGCGGGGGTCACGATTTTCGAGGTCTGCCGGTTGGTCCAGGGAGTCCATCCTTGCGGCGAGGACTCGGAGGCACCCTCCGCCGCCGATGGCTGAGGGCACGGCGGCGGACTCTCTCGATCTGACCCCGTTCGTACCGAGAGCGCTCTGGCAGGGGGCAAACGACGCTTCGCTGGCCGCGTCCTGGTCCCGGTCGTTTCGGGGCGTGACCCTGTTGGCCGACATCTCCGGCTTCACCTCGTTGAGTGAGCGCCTGGCGCGGCGCGGAGTCCAGGGTGCCGAGGAGTTGGCCCATCGCCTCGACCAGAGCTTCGGACCGATGGTGCAGGTCATCGATCGGTACGGAGGCGACATCGTCCGTTTCGCCGGCGATGCGCCGATCGTGGTCTGGCCCGCCGGTGGCGACTCGCTGTCGACCGCCCTCGAGGCGGCGATCGGTTGCGGCGACGAACTCCTCTCTCTGGTCGAGGGGAATCGCAGGCCGGCCGGGTTGCAGCTGGCGATGCGGATCGGGGTCGGTGCCGGCCCACTCTGGGCGGCCTCCGTCGGAGGGGCCGAAGACCGTTGGGAGTTCGTGCTCCTGGGGGAACCGTTGCACGCGATGGGCCGAGCCGAACGCTGTGCCGCGCCGGGAGAGATGGTGTTGGCACCCGAGGCCGTGCAGTGGCTCGACGCATCGATCGCTGTGGCCCCCCTGGACGACGGTTCGGCCAGGCTCCGGCGGCCGCTGCCGGGACGCGGCGTCGCCCCGATGCCGACCGCCCAACCCACTCCCACGCCGCCCTCCACCGATGGGTTGCGCCCTTTCGTCAGCCGCTCCCTGGTGCGGCAGCTGGAAGCGGGGCATGGCGACTGGTTGGCGGAGTACCGCCCGATCAGCGTTCTCTTTGCCGGACTCGAGGGGATCGAGGACGAGAGTTCGGAGGCGGCCGGAACCCTCCAGCAGGCCTTCTCGACCCTGCAGCGAGCCGTCTACGAACTCGGCGGCAGCGTCAACCAGTTTCTGGTGGACGACAAAGGCATCACCTTGCTCGCCCTGTGGGGGGTACCGGGGCGCTCGCACGAAGACAATGCGCGGCGCGCCACCGAAGCGGCCTTGGCGATGGATCGGCGGATCCGCCGACTGGGATTGCGGGTGGGGGTCGGCGTCACTTCGGGACGGGTCTTCTGTGGACGGCGGGGCGGGTCCTCGAGGTCGGAGTACGCGGTGATCGGAGCGACGGTCAATCTCGCCGCCCGCTTGATGTCCCAGGCGCAGGGTTCCGTGCTCTGCGACGAGACCACGGCGCGCGAAGTCGGTGACGCACTCACCTTCGAGCCCTTGGCCCCACTGGTCTTGAAGGGACGGGCGGAGGCGACCGCGGTCCTACGGCCGATGCCAACTTCGTCCTCGCGCCGCTTTCGCTCGAGTTCGGGCGACGGCGGCTCCAGCGGTGAACTGGTCGGTCGCGGACCGGAGGTGGACCGATTCGACCGCCGCCTGGATCGGTTGGACCGTGGACTCGGGCGTTCGATCGAGTTGAGGGGACGCTCGGGAGTTGGCAAGACAGTACTGCTCGAGGAGTTTGTGCGGCGAGCCGGCCAGCGCGACCTACCGGTCTTCCAGGCTCGGTGTGATTCCTTCGATCGCGCCCGTCCGTACGGTATTTGGGCGGCCCTGGTGGACGATGCCCTGGAGCTTCCCGCGCCGGTCGACGACGCGGCCAGGGAGGCTCGCGGCCGTGAGGTGGTGCGGCGCCTGGAGGAACTGGGCCTGGACCTCGAACTCGCCGCCCTCTTGAACCCCATCCTGGATCTGCGGGTGGTCGAGAGTTCTCTCGTGGGGCAGATGGGGCGTGACGTGCGTCGGGACGCGATCCGCGAGCTGATGCTCGACTGGATGACGGCGGCGATCGAGGACCAGTCGGTCGTGCTCGTCGATGATTGCCAGTGGCTGGACGAGGCCTCACGGCGGCTGGCACGGGATCTGGCGCGGCGCCTACCGCACTGTCTGTTCCTCTTGGTCGGCCGCGACGATGCAACCGCCGAGGCCAGCGACGATCGAGAGGATGTCGAGCCGTGGACCCTCGACCCTCTGCGCCCTGCCGCGTTGCTGGAGGTGGTTCGCCGGACGCTCGACGCTCGGAGATTGCCTCGGGACCTCGAGGATCTGATGGTGGCCCGAACCGAGGGCAACCCGCTGTTTGCACGCGAACTGAGCGAGTCGCTAGTAGCCAGTGGCGTGCTGGCGGTGCACGATGGAGTCTGTCGGGTTCTCGATCACGCAGCCTTGGCCGCACAGAGTCTGCCCGACTCGGTCCAGGGCGTGATCGCGAGCCGTCTCGACCGCCTTTCTCCCGAGGATCAACTGATCCTCAAGGTGGCGGCCGTGTTGGGCAATCGCTTTCCCGCCGTGGGCGTTTCGAGTGCCCACCCGGTAGAGGAGGACGAACGGAAGCTGAAGAATCGGCTGCAAGAACTGGTCGACCGAGGCTTCCTCGAGGCGGAAGACGACAGCTACCGCTTCAGCCAGTCGGTGGCGCGGGATGTCGTCTACGGACGACTGATGCCAACCCAGAAGCGTCAGCTCCACGGCGCGGTGGCGCGTTGGCTGGAGTCGCGCTCCTCTTCGCAGTCGCCGAGCCTGCTGGCTCGACACTGGCAGGCTGCGGGCAATCGAGAGCGGAGCATTCACTATCTCGCCCTCGCCGCTGACGAGGCGGTGCGGAGTGGAGCCGAACGCCAAGCCGCGGTGGCCTACCGCCGGGCCCTCGAACTGGTGGCCGACGGCGATGACGAGCCCGCCCTGCAGTGCACCAGCTGGCGTCGGGAGCTGGGTCACGCTCTCTTTGCACTCGGCGAGATCGACGAGGCCGAGGGGCAACTGCGGCGAGCCTTGGCGGAGGTGGCTACGGCCCTGCCGTCGGGGCGCGCTGGTTGGGTCGCGCGGCTGGGCCGGGAAAGCGTGCGGCAGGCCCTGCACCGCGTGATCCCGCCCCGCGCGCGGGCCGAGCTCGAGCCCCGATGGGAACGACCTCTGGAGGCGGCCAGGCTGATGGGACTGGTCGGAAAACTCAGCTTCTATCGCGACCAGCCCCTGCCCTTCGTGACCGCTTCCCTGGCGGCGGTCAACCTGGCTGAGAAGGCTCGTCGGCCCCAGGCGGCCGCAGCTGGCTACGCCGCGCTCGGTTATCTGGCGGCCATCCTCGGCCTCGAGCGGACGGCCGAGCGCTGGTGGCAGACCAGCGAGACGTCGGGGGACACCCGCGCCCGCATCGATGCGCTGATCAGTCGCGGTCTCTTCGCGTTCGGAGAGTGCCGGTGGGACGATTGTGATGGCCACATCGAACAGGCGCTCTCTCTGGCCGAGCGCACCCGTGACGCCTTCAGTCGCGAATCCGCCCTGGCGGTGCGGGTCTACCGGTTGCACCACACTGCGCGGTTCGAGGAGTCGCTCGCCGCGGGGGAGGCACTGCTGGACTCGGCGGTGGAGCGGAGTAGCGCACAACGCGAGATGTGGGGTCGGCTGTCGGTGGTCGGTGACCTCCTGGTGCTGGGGCGTGAGGACGAGGCACTCGGTCATCTCGAGGTCGCGGCCGATCTCTTCCCGGACTCGGATCAGCTCTCACGCTTGACCTACCGCGGATTGCGTACTCGAGCCTTCGCCTGGACGGGAGACTGGCGGGCGTTCGGCGTCGAGCTCGAACGGCTGCAACAGCAGACGGCGGACTCCTCGGTGTCCTACGCTCTCGCCCCGATGCTGGCCATTCAGGGTGAGGGCGAACTCCTGTCGTGGCAGCGAGCGTCGGGGGAGCGAGATTCGAGGAGCCTGCGCCGTATCCTGCTGCCCACCTTGCGGCGACTCGACCGCTGCGCTCGCAGCTTTCCCTACGCTCGCCTCTCCGCCCTGAAACTGCGCCGTGACTACTGGCGGGCGAGAGGGAACCCACGAAAAGCCGGGGCTCTGCAGCAGGCGGCCACCAAGGAGGCGCTTCGGATCGGCCTCGGGCCGCCGGCGCCCGTCGACCCGGAGGCCCCAACTCTGTCACCCACCCAGCCACCAAACCGCTCTGACCCTGACGTCAACTAACGAGGAGAGTTCGATGCCCTGGTACTTTCTGTCCACCGAGTTCATCATCTACGGTTGCACCGTACTGATCATCGCCCATGCCTGGCGGCGGGGACGAGGCGCCGTCGCCACCTTCACCGCGGCATCGTTGTTCGGTTTCACCCTCGAGTTCCTGTCGGTTCGCGCCGGCACCGACTACTGCTATGGCAAGTTCCTGATTATGGTGCCTCCCTGGGAGGTGGGAGCGAAGATGCCGCTCGCTGCCTGTACCGGGGGCGAGGCGGTACCGCTGTGGATCATCCTGGGGTGGGGCATCACGGTCTACGTCGCCATGGCGACGAGTTCGCTGCTGCCGATTCCCTGGTGGGTGCGGCCTTTGCTCGACGGACTCCTCGCCGTCAACATCGACTGGATCATGGATCCTCTGGCGGGCCACCTCGGCTTTTGGACCTGGTTCCACCCCGGTCCCTGGTTCGGGATCCCCCTCGACAACTACTTCGGGTGGATCATGACCGTGGCCGGTTTCTCCTTCCTGGTGCGCTGGCTGCAACACAAGGTACCGGCGTCGTGGTTCGGGAAGTGGCGAGAGGTCGTGCTGCCCTTCATCGCGGGAGCCCTCGGTCCGCTGGTGGTCTTCGGCTCGATCTCGCTCTACCAGGCGGCGGTGGCGCGTGGGGTCGAGGAGTGGATGTTGGTGGCCGGAACGGTCTTGGCGGCACAGCTTCCGGTTCTGTATTGGGCTCTCAGGGTCCGCGGTGAGGCACCTCCGCAGCGGCTGCTGGTGGGGGTTTCGGTCTTCTTTCAGCTGCTCTACTCGGGCATGTTGTGGGGAAGTGGTGTCTTCAGCCAGGTTCCCGCTTTGGCGATCGTGGCGCAGGCGACCCTCTGTCTAGCCGTGCTGGGCTACTCCTGGCCCTATCGCTGGGGATCCTCATCGACCGAGGGTGCGTAGAGGCAGAGCAGTGCCGCTAGGACCGGCACGCCGATCAGGAAAGGACTGACGACCCGCGTGCCCTCGGGGTAGCCGGCGAAGGTGTCTCCGACCCCCAGGGCGGCGTAGGAGAGGATGGCGGCGGTCGGCAACCACGCTCGGAGCGGTCGAGCGGGCCGCAGAGCGATCCGTGGCTCGAGGAACCCGTAGGTGGCGAGGATGGTGAACGACGTCAGGACCCACCCCGCGAAGTTGCGCAGGGGGATGTCGAAGTAGGGGCCGCCATCGACCCAGATCCAAGCCTTGAAGCCATTCGCCATCAGCGGGTCGTAGGCCAGGTCCCAGCCGGTCATGACCAGGGCGCCGAGGAGCGCCACGATCGGTAGTCGGAAACCCGCTCGGGGAGGAGCTACTGGCCGACGATCGACGATCGAGTTGACGATCACGTAGACCGGAAAGACCAACATGAAGTAAGCGAGGGGGATGATCAGAGGTACGGGACCCAGTTTCGGTCCCAGGACGTCGGTGTAGTAGTAGTTGCCGAAGATCACGCCGGTCCGCTCACCGACGAACTCGAAGAGGTAGGAGATCAGGGCGGTAACGACGAGAAAGGTGGTCGCTCGTGGCCAGCCCAGCAGGAGCACGGCGCAGGTGAAGGAGAAGCCGGCGTAGACCGGAATCAGGAGGGTCCAGGGCACCCGACCCTCGAGAGGGACTCCAGAGATCGCATGGTAGAGGTGCGCGCTGACGTGGATCGTCAACAGCAACAGCATGAAGGCGAGAAGCAGATCCTCGAAGGTGAGCCGCCGAGAGGTGCTCATGCCGGGGTTCCGAGTCGGTCGATCCAAGTGGTGAAGCTCGCGAGGAAGTTGCCGAGGCGCTGGACCGTCGCTTCGTCACGAAGGCGGAGTTCGTCGTCGAAGAGCTGGTGGCACGAGCCGATCAGAACCATTGGCTGCGCCATCACCAGCGCATTCAGGGGGGCGAGGTTCTGGCGGAGCTGGTACTGGGCAGCCCGGGTTCCCAGGCGCCCGGGGGTGGCTCCGAGCAACGCCACCGGTCGTCCGTCCAGGGGATGGGGTTTCGGCGGTCGGCTCAGCCAGTCGATCGCGTTCTTCAACAGGGCGGGAGGTCCGGAGTTGTATTCGGGAGTCACCAGCAGGAGTCCGTCGGCGCGGCTGACCGCCTCGCGGAGGGCGACGACGCCGTCGGGCAGGCCCCCGGTTTCGACGTCACCGTCGTAGAGCGGGACCTCCCGCAGGTCTGGCAGCAGCCATTCGACCTCGGGGGGAGCGATCTCCATCGCCGCCCGCAGCAGGGCCTGATTGAACGATCTTTGGCGCAAGCTGCCGGCGAGGGCAGCGAGGCGGAGGGGGGACGAGGTGTGCGGCACGGTGGGTCTCCTGGGGCTTGCTGGGACGAATGATAGCCGGATCGCTCGAGCGGCGTTCGGTAGTGACAGAGGGCGGAGCGGCCGGGACGGTCGAGATCAGTGGTAGCACCGCCACCGGCCGGTCGGTACTGGGTTGACGTTCTGGGACAGGGTCTTCTATTCTGGCCGCACCAGCTCTAACAATGGCAGACGCCAGACTAGGTCGAAGACCGACGGTGTCTGGGGTGCCGGGAGGTAGATGAGATGGCCGTGGCCAAGGGATCGATCAGCACTCCGAGTCGGATCGGCGAGCAGTGGGCGAGGAATCGTGGATGGGGTGGACTTCTCGCCTGGGTGGTTTGCGCCCTCTTCGTCGCGGCAGGGGCCGGAGCCGCGCTCGCCGACGACGAAGGCGAGCAAGAAAAACCGCTCACCGCCGATGAAGAACACGCTCGGATCTTTTCCGAGAATCGCTTCCCGTCCGCCAACACGTGCGCGACCTGTCACCCGGACCACTACCGTGAGTGGTCGGTATCGCCTCACGCCTACGCCCAGATGAGCCCCGTGTTCAACGCTTTCCACGGCACCGTTCTCAAGTTGACCAACGGCACCAACGGGGACTTCTGTATCCGTTGCCACACCCCGGTTGGCATGAACCTCGAGGAACCGGAGTTCATGAGCAACATGGACCGCCACCCGACCTCGCGCGAAGGCGTGACCTGTCTGGTTTGTCATCGCCTGAACCAGGCCTACGGAAAGATCAGCGGTCGCCTGGCGATCGTCGAGGGCGACATCTTCGAACCGGTCTACGGTCCGAGCGGAAACGACGAGGTGGCACGCGTCATCGACAGCGACGAGTTCGTCGTCAACACCGTCAGAGGTCAGGCGGGACGAGCGATCCACACCAAAGCGGAGCCTTTCTTCCAGCTGACGACCTCGGGATTCTGCGCCACCTGCCACGACGTGAACCTGGTCAATGGCTTCCGGCTCGAAGAGGCCTTCAGTGAGTTTAAGACCTCACCCGCCGCCAAGGCGAACGTCTCTTGTCAGGACTGTCACATGGGGAAGACCCCGGGCAAGGTCTCCGGCTACGCCGAGGCCCCGGCAGCCATGGTTGGGGGCAAGCCGACGCAGCCTCGAAAACGCACCGACCACATGTTCATCGGTCCCGACTACTCGGTAATTCATCCCGGCATCTTCCCGCACAATCCGCGGGCGGCCGAACTGGCGACCATCCGGGAGTGGCTGACCTTCGACCACGAGGCTGGCTGGGGTACCGACGCGTTCGAGGATTCCGTTGCCGAGGACTTCGAGTTCCCGGAACGCTGGCGTTCCATCGACGATCGTTACGATGCCCGAGACATCCTCGACGACAACTTCGCGCTCCTGGCCGAGGCTCACGAGGCGCGACGCACGGTACTGCGTAACGGCTACCAATTGGGTGAGATTCGCGTGGAGCGTTCGGACTCTCGCCAGGGACTCGATTTCCGGGTCCAGGTGCGCAACGCCACCGATGGCCACGGGGTGCCGACCGGCTTCGACGCCGAGCGACTGGTGTTCCTGCAGGTCGAGGTACGGGATGCCAACGACGAGGTCGTGTTCCAGTCTGGCGACCTCGACCCCAACGGTGACGTTCGGGACTCCCACTCGCTCTACGTGCACAACGGTGAACTGCCGATCGACGATCAACTGTTCAGCCTGCAATCTCGTTTTATCGTACGGATGGTCCGAGGTGGAGAGCGCGAGCAGGTCCTGGCCGTGAACTACTCGGATGACCCCCTGCCCTTCCTGCGACCGTCCACCACATCGACGATCCTGACCGGCCGCCCGCGAGGGGCGCGCAAGCACAAACAGAACATCGAGCCCAATGGTCAGCGCTGGGCCGAGTACTCGGTGGAACCGAGTGCTCTGCGGGGTCCGGGTCCCTACACTCTCCGGGTACGACTGATCGCGGGCATGATCCCGGTCAATCTGATCGACGCCATTAAAGGCGTCGGCTTCGACTACTACATGAGCCCCCGGCAGGTGGCGGAGAAGGTGGTCGAAGGGCATCAGATTCTCTGGGAGAAGGAGATGGAGGTGGACCTGTGAGCATTCGTAGCTGGGCAGCGGTCCTTTCGGCCTTCCTTCTCGGAGTGGGTTCGGCTGGCTGGGCTTCGGAGGGCTCCGCAACGCCCACCGCCGGAGGTGGAAGCGGAGGAGAGAAGGAGCACCATGCCGACGGCCACAGCAGTAGCCGAATCACCGACGAAGTGATCCCGCTCGATCTCGAGAACTTCCCCGAGCGCCCTCGGCCGCCGATCGAGCTCGGCAACCACTTCTTGGGAACCGGCACGCTGTGGCCGGGATTCGAGTTGCCGACCGGGGCAGTCTGGCAACCGGCACTCTTCGCCTTCGGTACCTGGCGCAACGCCGTACAGACCCTCGACGACGGGTTCGATACTCGGACGGAGTTCCGGACGCGGATGGACCTCTTCCTCAACCTGCAGTTGTCGGGGAGTGAACGGATCATCATCGGCGTGCGACCGTTCGACGAAGACGGCGCGTTCACCCGCTACGTCTTCGACGGGCCCGAGGACTCGGACTTCTACGACGAGCTGGATCTGGGGATCGAAAGCCTCTTCTTCGAAGGGGACTTTGGAGAGATCTTCCCGAATCTGTCGCGGGATGACTTCCGGCGCACCGACTACGGATTCTCGGTGGGGCGGCAATCGCTGATCTTCCAGGAGGGTTTCGTCCTGGGAGACGCCCTCGACTCACTAGGAGTGACGCGCAACACGCTGCTGCCGAAAGGGACGAGCAACTTTCGGGTCACCTACCTAGGGGCCTGGGACAGCATCCACCGGAACGGCGTCGAAGATGAAGATGCCCAGCTCTTTGGTCTCTTGACGTCGACGGACTTCCGCCGCTCGACGGTCGATGTCGATGCGGTCTACGTCCAGAGCGACGCGGGACTGGGCGATCAGATCGTGGTCGGAGCCAGCGCGGTGCAGCGTTTCGGTCACATCAATACCACGTTCCGTCTGGTCGGAAGCGCTGGGTTGGACGACTTTGCCGGGGCCGCGGGGGATGGCGGGATCTTTACCAGTGAAGTCTCCTGGACTCCGCACCACACCGACAATCATGCGTACATCAACGCCTTCGTCGCGGTCGACGACTTCTCGCCGGCGGCTCGGGCGCCGGGAACGGGCGGGGTGCTGTCGGGCATGGGGATCGGCTTCTCGGGCTCTGGTTTGGGATTCCCGGGACCGCTGGATTCCTCGTCTCGCGACGTGGTCGGTGCGGTCTTCGGCTACCAGAAGATCGCTCACGACCTGCGCAGCCAGTGGGTGTTCGAGGTCGCTTCGCGGATCGGACTGGACGACGCCGTCACCGATTCGGTGGCGGCTACCGTGCGCTGGCAGCGGGCGCTGCGAAAGCACTACGTGGTGGTGTTGGATGGGTTCGGCGGTTGGGTCGACAGCGGTGGCGGCGACGATACGTTGTACGGAGCCAGGCTCGAGCTGCTCACCAAGTTCTGACGCGAGGTCGACAACCGAGGGGCGGGCCGTCGCCGGGGCGGGCAGCTGGGGTACCATGTCCTCGAAGTATTGGAACCAGTAGGGCGAGGTGTGATGCAGCGTGGGCAGCGGCGACGACTCCTGATCTCGATGGGCCTAGCGGCCGGGATCTGCTTCTCGGTTTCGGCCAGTCTCGAAGCCCAGTCCGACGCTTCCTCTGACTGGAACGCCTTGACCCTGCGGGATCCGGCCAAGGTGGTCACGGCCGAAGCGTGCGGCGAGTGCCATGCTCTAGAAAAGGAAACCTGGCTGACGACGCCACACGCCACTGGGTTCAAGACCCTGCATCGGCGGGAATCCGCCGAGACGATTGCCGGTCGTATGGGCTTCAAGCTGATCAAGCGGGAGAGCCTCTGCCTCAAGTGTCACTACACGGCGCAGGTGGAGAAGGAGCAGTTGCGGGCGGTATCTGGCGTCTCCTGCGAGTCTTGTCACGGTGCCGGTCGGGATTGGATCGACATCCACAACAACTACGGTCCCGGTGCCGACGTCGCGACCGAGACCGAGGCGCATCGGGAACAGCGCATCGACGCGAGTCGGGCGGCCGGAATGCGCCGCCCCAGCGAGATCTACGATACGGCCAAGAGCTGCTTCGAGTGCCACACGGTGCCCGAAGAGCGGTTGGTCAACGTGGGCGGGCACTCGACCGGAAGCCTCGACTTCGAACTGGTCGAGCGGAGTCAGGGAGAGATCCGCCACAACTTCCTCGGATCGTTGACCGGCGGCTCGCGAGACAACCGAGTCAGTTCGCCCGAACGGCGCCGCCTCCTCTACCTGGCAGGGCGTCTACTGGACCTGGAGTACAGCCTGCGGGGGCTGGCGGTAGCCACGAGGGAGGATACCTACTCGAAGGCGATGAGCCGGCGGATTCGCACTGCGGTGGCCGAGGTGCGGGCGATTGCCGCGAGCGCGGGGATCGGGGAACTCGACGACCTGTTGCAGTCGGTTCGGTCCGCCGACCTCACCGTCGGGCAGAGTCAGGCGCTCGAGGCGCTGGCCGCGACGGTGGGAACCACCAATCGGCAACTCTTGGCAGGCCACGACGGTAGCCGGCTGGCGGCTCTCGACCCTCTGATCGCCGGACAAACGCCGCCGGATCAATGGGCCGAGTCCGAGGACCAGGGACCGGACGATGAGGTCGACTCACTGTTCTTCGATCCTCCGGAGGCAGAAGGCGAGGTCGCGACTACTGGGACAACTGCCGCGGTCGACGACGGGATCCCCGCGGAGGGACCTGTCAACCGCTGGCTCCGGCCGCGCTCGAACCATCGTTCGCTGGGGCCTGGCGCCTGTTCGGGCTGCCACGGCGACCAGAACGCGTGGTGGTTCGACGACCGCCACTTCGCTTCAGCGGAGCCGTTCTTCGATCAGAGGCCCGAAGCGGTGCGGATCGCGCGACTCTACGGCGTGCGTCCGGGGTCGATGGCGCGTGGGGACGCCCTGTGCATGGATTGCCACGGCTCGGTCGTCTCCGGCAAGGAGCGGCGCGAAGTACTGGATGGCGTCGGCTGCGAGTCGTGCCACGGGTCCGCGGCCGACTGGCTCGAACCACACAAAGAGGGAGATGCTTCGTTGGGCCGCAATCGCCCGGGATTCGTCGCGGCTCTGGGTCTGGGGAAGCGGGACCTGGGACGACTCGACGTCCGCGCCGAGACTTGTGCTTCCTGCCACTACGTGACCGACCCGCGGCTCCTGTCGGCGGGCCACCCGTCGGGGGAGGGCTGGGACTTTGCAGCGGCGGTTTCGGAGATCGTGCATTGGGATCAGCCGGTGGAACCGAGGTCGGAGCTCACCGCGGCCTGGCGAACGGTCCAGGGCCAACGCGGACCGGTGCCGACGGTGCGGCTGGCGCGCCTACCGTCCGGTTCGGTACCGACCGCCGACGGTGCCGTGAGCGGAGGACGCTCGGCGCGACGTTCTCCGCGTCCGGCTCGGACGCTGAACCCGCGCCCGCGCGGCGGTGGTATCGCCCCCGTGACCGAGGAGGTACTAGACTTGGGCCCGGTTCCACCGTTTCCCGTCGTCGACCCGGATGCGTCGGTCGAGGAGGTATTGCTGATCCTGCGTCAGAGACTAGAGCTACTGTACGGAATCGTGGCCGCGGCCGAGGGGGAGCCATGAGCGGCAACGATCCCGGCCGGACCATGTTGCGTCGCGTGGCGCAGCATCGGGATCGCTGGAGTTCCTACGGTGGTCAGACCGGCTTGACCTGGCTGTCCGAGAAGCTCTCTCCGAGCGAACTGC
Source organism: Thermoanaerobaculia bacterium (assembly GCA_030429235.1). Classification (GTDB taxonomy): domain Bacteria; phylum Acidobacteriota; class Thermoanaerobaculia; order Multivoradales; family JAIOJS01; genus JAIOJS01. The sequence goes on from JAUIDB010000010.1 coordinate 127,262, forward strand.
GCGAGTTCGAGGTCTTCCGAGAGTTCACTGACGGCTTCCTGGAACGGCTCAGTCCCGACGTCGCAGTGGCGGCGTGGGACCGCGATGTCGTGCTCTTCGAAGAGGGCAGCTACATCGATGTCGCCTTCTTCCTGATCGACGGCGAGGTGAGCCTGTCGGTCGGGGCGGACGAGGACACCGAACCGACGGCGGAGAACCCGATCTTCGATGGGGATCGGACGTATACCGGGAGTCGACCCCAGATTGCGGCGCCCAGCGAGGTCGACGACGTCGAGAAGACGGCGATGATGCGTTTGCCCGAGCCACGACGGCCGTCGGCCGACGAGCACCGGATTCCGATGCTGGCCACCGCCGATGTCGACTTGCCGATGGGGGGCAGTGCGCGCCTCGGTCCTGGGGACGTCTTCGGTGAGATCGGTGCCTTGAGCGGCTGGCCGCAATCGGTCACAGCTCGCACCACGACCGCCTGCCGCCTCCTGCAGGTCCGGCTGCCGGCCCTGCGCCGCATCAAGAAGAAGTCGGTTCTCTGGAAGGAGAAGCTCGACGGGGTCTACCGAGCGCGCTCCTTGGTGTCGCAACTGCAACGCACACCGCTCTTCGACTCGTGCGACGAACCGACGCTGCGTCGGCTCGCCCGTGAAGTCGAGCTGGTTTCGGCGGAGCCCGACGAGGTGATCGTGCGCGAGGGGCAGAAGGCCGATTCGTTGTATCTGGTCCGTTCGGGTTTCGTGAAGCTGCAGCAGCGGCTCGGCGACGGAGAGGTCGCGGTCTCGTACCTTTCGAAAGGCATGACCCTGGGGGAGGTCGAGCTGTTGGTGGCCCCCGGCGGCGAGTGGTCGGTGTCGGCGGTTTCGGTCGAGTACTCGGAATTGGTGCGAATTCCACGCAAGGTCTTTGCGAGCCTGCTGGCCCCTCTGCCCGGGGTCGAAGAGGGTCTCTGGGAGGTGGCGACCGCGCGGATCCAGGAGACCGGCCGGAATCGACGGGACCTTTCCGGGTCGCAGGCCATTCAGGTCGCTCTCGATACCGGCCTGGTCGAGGGGAGCAGTGTCCTGGTGATCGATCTCGATCGCTGTACCCGCTGCGATGACTGCGTTCGAGCTTGTGCCGCGACCCACGGGGGGCGCCCTCGATTCGTTCGCGAGGGCGGCAAGATCGGCAACCTCATGATCACGCGCTCCTGCTTCCACTGTCGGGATCCGGTCTGTCTGGTCGGATGCCCTACCGGTGCGATCCACCGGGCCGGCTTCGGGGAAACGGTCGAAGTCAGCGAAGAGATCTGCATCGGCTGTTCGACCTGTGCCAACAACTGTCCCTACGATGCGATCGTCATGCACGACACGGCCGAGAAGTGGCCCGACGACATGGTACCGTCGTCACTGCGCGGGGAGGATCGTTTCGTGGCCAGCAAGTGTGATCTCTGCCGCGATACCGGGCACGGTCCGGCCTGCGTCGAGAACTGCCCTCAGGGCTGTGCCTTCCGCGTGGGATCGGTGGAGGAGTTCCATTCCTTGTTGGACTTCGGAGAGGGCGAATGAACGCGGCAGTTTCCGGTGGCGGCAAGGTGGGGCGGCGAAGGTTCGGGTTGGGACGCCTGTTTCTCCTCCCGGCACTGGCGGCGCTGGTCTGGGTTCCGTTCCAGGTGCGATTCTTCGCCGCACTCGACCCCGGCAATGCCTGGGGCATGGGGTACGGGATCGCCGCCGCGGTGCTCCTGGTCGTGGCGATGGCCTACGGGATCCGCCGCCGATTCCAGCGGGTCGCGACCCGACTCCGGGTCGGGCGCACCGAGACGTGGCTTCACATCCATCTCGGCATCGGGGCCCTGTTTCTGGTGTTGGTGCTGGTCCACAGCGGGCTCCACCTACCGCAGGGAGTACTGACCTGGTGGCTCTTTCTGCTCTCCCTCTGGGTGGTGGCGAGCGGAGTGGTGGGCTGGGCTCTGCAGCAGTGGATCCCGAAGTCCCTCTCCGGTCTCGAGACCGAGGTGTTGTACGAGCGCATCCCGAGCTTGTGCCGCGACCTACAGGAGCGTGCTGCCCTGCTCGCTGCCACCTGTCAGGAGCCGGTCCGACTGCTGCACGAGCGACTCTTCGAGCCGGAACTCCGACAGCCTCGACGACGCTTCCGGTACCTGATCGACAAAAGCGGCGGGCGCAATCTGCAGTGGCGTGAGGTGGCCTACCTGGCTGCGGTGCTCGACGAGGCCGAGACCGAACGGTTGGAGGAGATCGAGACGATCGTCCGCACGAAAATCGAACTCGACGTGCACTACACGCTGCAGCCCCTGTTGCGCTGGTGGTTGGTCCTCCACCTCCCGGCGGCGGTCGCCCTCACGGGGCTCGTCGTGGTTCACGTCTTGACGGTGGTGTACTACTGATGAACCCAGAAGGGCCCAAGCGCCAAGGGGATCGTGGCAAGGGTTGGTTCGGTCGTTCCGGCCTCCAGGTGGCCAAGGCCTACGTCAACCCTCCGCCGCGCAAGCGCATGCTGTGGGCCGGGATCCTGGTGGCGGCCGTTCTCGTCGGACTCCTGGCGGCCGATTTCGGATTTCGCGAGGCGCAGTGGGTATCGAACGGCCCCCTCTCTTCGGCCCACGCCCGGCTCGAGAACGACTGTTCCTCCTGTCATGACCCACTCTCTCGGCAGGTGACGGTGGAGAACTGCACCCGCTGTCACGAACGGCATGGAGACGAGTTGGGAGTCTACTCCTTCTCCTCGCACTACCTGTATCGGACCGAGGACTTTCAGCGGGTCGCGGTACAAGACGGCGAGGTGTCCTGCTTCTCGTGCCACCCCGAACACAACGGTCGGCAGGCTCTCCGCACGGTGGTCGAAGACCGTCTCTGCATCACTTGCCACGATGAGGGCAGCTTCATCGCCGGTCATCCCGAGTTCGAGGTGCTGCGCGACGCCATCCCAGATCGCCCGGGCATCGCGTTTCCCCACGTTCGGCACGTGCGCGAACTGCTGGCGGAGAACGAGTTCCTGGAACTGGAGCAGACCTGTCTGACCTGTCACAACCCAGAGGACGACGGGATGGGGTTCCGGGCCATCGAGTTCGACCGTCATTGCGATTCCTGCCATCTGACTCGAGGGGTCGCGACGGCTCGGATGGCGATCACGGACGGGGAATCGGTCGGAGTGGAGGATCTGGCCACGATCCGCGCCCAGGGGCGACCGGGTACCGAGTGGAGCCAGTTCTTGAGTCCGGCAGAGTTCCGGGAGGCTGGAGGGCGTCTCATCAAGACGCCGCTCTACCACGAGGACCCCTGGGTGCTGTACAACCTGCGTCGTCTGCGCGGTGAGTTGTACGAAGACGGAGGGATCGCAGAACTATTGGTCGTATCTCCCGAGGCCCCGCCGGCCCAGGTTCGCGAGGTCTACCGGGAGGCGGTGACAACCCTGGAACGCTATGTCTTGGGGCTTCGGGGACGGCCAGAACCGGCCATCCGCCAGGAACTCGAGAAGGTCGAAGAGTTGTTGGACACTCTGCGACGACGCCTGGAGGATCCGCACACGACGCTCGACGAGAGTGGCTTGCTGCTCGCCCTGCAGCAGCCGAAGGAAGGGGTGTCGGCGGAGCGCCGACAGGAGATCGAGTCGCTGGTCGAGGAACTGACCCAGGCCTGTGCCGTGTGCCACCAGGTCGACCGTGCCACCATCACCCGCGTGCAGCGGTCCCAGAAAACCTACCTGCGCGCCGACTTCGACCACCGGTCCCATATCCTGGAAACCAACTGTCTCGATTGCCACGCTCAGATCCCTATCGCCGAGGCGGTGGCCGATCTTTCGCTACCGCTGCCACCAGAGGATCGCTCGTCGGTACAGAACCTGCCCGGCATCGAGACCTGCCGAACCTGTCATACTCCGGACCTCGCGGCGGACAGCTGCACCACCTGTCACGCGTTCCACCCTGACCTAAGCCGTCGTTCGGAGTTGCTGCACTATGTCGACTGACCCTCAGCCCCAGGCCCGCCTCTTCTGCCGCGGTGGGCGCCTCAAGGGAACCACCTTCAACATCCAGGGTGCGGCGGTCCTGGGGAGTGACCCCAACTGCCAGTGCCGGGTCGACGATCCTTCGGTGGCGGCCCAGCATGCCCGGCTGCGGTGGGACGCCGACCAGGATCGCTTTGTCCTCGAAAACCTGGACAGTGGCCAGGGCACCGCCGTGGACGGGGCGATGGTACGAGGGGAGCGCGCTCTCGACCGATTGCATGTGATTACGCTCGGCGACGTGTCGTTCGTCTACCAACGCACCGAGGTCGCATCGGTGTCGCCTCCGCCGAGTCCCAAGACCGAACGACTCGACTCGGTGCCGACGATCCCGGTGGGGTTGCTGGCGATGGAGGGCAGGGCCGAAGAGCCGCGGTGGGTCCTGGAGGTTGAGATCGACGGCGAGTGGTTGCGCTTCGACCTGTCCGAGGGAGAGAACCGAGTGGGACGGGTGGCCGCAGATGTCGTCTTGCCGAGCCGAGAGGTGTCCCGCAATCACGCGCTGATCCTGGTGAGCGGGCGCGAGGTCCGGATTCGAGACCTGGGGAGCACCAACTTCACCTTTCTCAACGGCGAGCGCCTGTTGGTAGAAACGCGCGTCCCGCTGGGAGGCAAGCTCGCGTTCGGGCCACATCCTGCCCGCATCGTGGCCGAGAACAACTGAAGGAGAAGCCCGCACCGTGAGTGAGACGACCGATCCGATCCTCGACGTCCTGGTGGCTGGTGGCGGTCCGGCGGGGACTGCGACCGCCTTCCGGGCTTCCGAACTCGGGCTGAGCGTGTTGGTCATCGACTACGACGACCTGATGAAGCGGATTCGCGACTACTCCAAAGACAAGCTGATCTTGCCGTCCTTCGGCGGCGGTGATGCGATGGCCTTCCCAGCCGGTGGCGATCGGATCGAGAGTCTCTGCTTCGCTCCTATCGACAAAGACGAACTCTGTCAGCGCTTCAAGCGCTGCTACCGCGACTACGACATCCAGCATCGGGTCGGCGTCGAGCTGACCGGCCTGGAACGGGCGGACGAAGAGACGTGGACAGTGCAGGCCTGGGACCACAACGAGCGTCGAGAGGTCGCCTACCGGGCTCGGCATGTGGTGATCGGAATCGGCCGCGGGGTCCCGCGCCGTTTCGATATCCCGGGGAACACCGACGGGATCGCCTTCCGACTCTCCGATCCGAAGCAGTACATCGGTGCCCCCGCCTGTGTGATCGGCGGCGGCACCTCGGCGGCGGAGGCGGTGATGGCGATCTCCCAGGCCAAGGTCGAAGCTGGTGACGCGACCGACGTCTACTGGTCCTACCGCGGAGACAAGATGCCGCGGGTCTCGAAGGCCTTGGCCGAGGTCTTTTTCGAGACCTACGTCGGCAACGGGAACATCAGGTACTACCGGCGCAGTGAACCGGTCGCCGTAGTCACCGGCGACGACAAGGAGGAGTACCTCTCGATTCGGGTCGACCGCCGCTCCCTGGCCGGGCGTCCGATCGAGACCTCGCAGCTCGAGTTTCCGAAACGCGGTTGCATCGCCTGTATCGGTGAGGATCTGCCGGAAGACTTGCTGCGGAGCCTTGGGATTCAACGGGTCGAAGGAGGCCCCAAGGGCAAGAAGAGGATGGTGGTCAACCGGTACCTGGAGACGGTGCAACCGCAGGTCTATATGGTGGGCGACCTTCTCTCTCAGGCCTACCTCGAAACCGATGACTTCACGGCCGACCCGGCTGGGTTTCGGGAGGTTCGCCACCGCGGCAACATCAAGTCGGCGCTGCGGGATGGAGTGCTGGTGGCGCAGGTGATCCGACAGCGCCGGGACGGCGTCGAGGAGATCGATTGCCGGGTCGAGGATGGCGTCGAGGACCTCGAACGCTCGGCGGCGATCGCCGTCATCAGCGGCGTACAGGACGTTCGCGACCTCTCCCGCGCCGCCGCGGCCGGAGGAGCGACCCTGGTCCACATTCTGCGGGATGGGGTTCAGGGAGAGGAGTTCCCGTTGCGAGTCGGTGGCACGACGACCATCGGCCGGACCGGCTGTGGGGTGAGTTTCCCCGACGATAGCCTCCTGTCACCTCGGCACGCCTCGATCGAATGGACCAAAGAAGGGGAGGTCCTGCTGCAAGACGACGGCGGGGCCACCGGCGTGTTCCTGAGGGCTACGGCCGGTGAGAAGATGCCGATCGAGGCTGGATCCCTGGTGGCGGTCGGGCGGCAGTTTCTGGTGGTGCAAGACTCCTCGGTGCCGACACTGGTGCACTACGACGCGTCGGGGCTCGAGAAGGGACGTATCGAGGTGGGGTCGTCTCCGTTGGTGGTCGGCCGCGACGCGCCCGGCAAGGTTCTCGATGCCAATGACATGGGCCTGTCGCGCCGCCACTTCTCGCTCTCGTTCGAGAACGGCCAGCTGCTGATCAAGGACCTCAAGAGCATGAACGGGACCTTCCTCAGGGTGGCGGATCCGACACCCGTCACGCATGGGGCGACCTTTCGTGTCGGTGGCCAACTGCTGGCTTTGCGACTCGATCCCGACGCGGTGCTCGACACCGCGCCGCCCCCTCCAGCTCGTCGCTCCTCGGTCGAGCTCCCGGCGGTTGACACGGATCCGGCGCTTCCCCCTGCTCCCTCGACGCTCGAGGTGGGCGCCCCGGCGGTTACCTTCCGTGGAGGCGGCACCTTCCCGGTTCCGCCTGGCGATACCATCTGCGACGTGGCCGAAGAGCAGGCCGCTGGGATCAAGGCCGAGTGCCACTCGGGGATCTGCGGCAGCGATCCGGTGCGGATCCTCTCGGGCCGAGAGAACGTGCTCAACGAACCGGGAGATCAGGAGTCCGAGACGCTGGAGGACCTCTGTGATCTGGAACCGGGAGAGTGCCGCCTGGCCTGTATGCTGAAGGTCAAGGGACCGGTCGAAGTCGAGATCCTGTAGTCGTCGAGATCCCGTAGCTGCTGCGCCGGCGAGCCCCCTCGCTTCCCGCGATTCTGGCTTCTACGGCACCGCGCTTTCGCCAACAGGGGTACTGACTCGCCGGAGGGACACCGTCGACCCACGAGCCGGTGGTGCAACTGGCGGCTGCGCTAGCGCGCCGCTTCGAGGAGAAACCGAGCGGTATGGGCTTCGACCTCGTCGAGGGTTGCGAGCAGTTGGTGGTCGTCGTCGAGCTCCACGAGCTCCACCTTCGGGTGTCGGTCGGCGTAACGGCGGGAGCCGGCGATCGGTACCGTTTCGTCGTGTCGACCGTGGAGGAGAAGAGTGGGGCAGGCCACCGGAGGGAATGGGGGAAAGGTCAGCGCGTCGGCCATGAGACCCCAATGGATCTGCGATGGAGTGGCGTTGGGGTCCGGGTTTTCGACGTAGCCGCGCTGCTGCCACTCGTCCACGCCGTCGGGGCCGAGCTGCTGGCGCCAGTGGTTGGGAAGATCGAAGCCGGGCGCGAGGAGAACCAGGCGGTCGATCCGCTCCGAGTTCAGCTCGGCCCAACGACTGGCGATCAAGCCTCCCATGCTCGAACCGATCAAGCGCCAGCGGGTTTCCGGCGGCCGGCTGGCGACAAAGTCATCGAAGGCTTCGAGCATACCGGTGTAGGTGAGGCGTTCCAGACTCGGGCGGTTCAGGTCGGGGATGTGGAGCGTTGCGCCCCGCGCGCTCCAGACCGAGGCCAGCTGCTGTCCCTTGAAGGAAGTCGGTCCTGACGCGTAGCCATGGAGGTAGGCGTATTCGATCGGTGGTCGCATCGCGGCGCATTGTACTGAGGGCGCGGCTGAAACCTCGAACGGAGCGAGCCGTAGTCCTGGTCGGAGTCCTGGTACTCACCAAACTGCAAGGAGTGGAACCATGTCGCGAGTACGAAGTTCGAGTGTGTTGTGGAGCCTGGTGTGCTTGGCGTCGGTCCTGCCAGTGTCGGCCGGGGATCAGGTACGGAAGTGGGATCAGTCGCTGGCGGTGCAAGGCGCCGAACGGGTCGTGCTCGACCTGCCGGTCGCCGAAGTTTCGGTGACGGGGGCCCGGGGGGAAACCGTCGAGATCACGATGTCGGCCGAATGCGGGCACTTCAGCGGTCGCTGCGTGGAGATTGCGGAGGATCTAGAGTTCGAGATCGATCGTCGAGGTCGCCGTATGGTGATCGACCTGGAGGGATGGCCCGGCAGTAGTCGCCGCGCTCCCGATCTCGAGATTCAGGTGCGTGTGCCCCAGGGGCTCGATCTCTCGATCGATCTCGGGGTGGGTGAGATCTCGGTCGAAGGGATGGACGGCGACATCGACATCGACACCGGCGTCGGAGAAGTCACGGTGCGAACGGCCGAGCGCCGAGTGCGCGAGATCTCGCTCGATACCGGAATCGGCGAAGTCGATCTCCGCCCACGGCCCGACGGAGCGGTCAGCAGCGGGTTCCTCGGCGGTGAGCTGCGCTGGCGAGGGGGCGTCGGTTCCCAGGAGATCAACGTCGACGTGGGCGTCGGCGAAATCGAGGTTCTACTGAGCTCGCGATTGGCGGCGAGTCCCTAGGCGGGGCTGGATTTGCCCGCATCCACCGGAGCGTGGCTGGGGCACGAGCTCCCTGGCGAGTCCAGCTGACGAGACGAGCGCGGGCGTGGCAAGGTGGGTGCCTCCTGACTGAGGTGGCCCGGGCGGGTGAGCGAGCGGCTGACGACTGAGCCCAGATGGAGGAGGCTGGCACACCGTGCGAGCGGCGGGACCCGTCTCGTCAGGGCGACTCCGAATTGGAGGGCCGCGAGGTGTCGGCGGGGAGCCCGGGAATCTCCAGTTCGCGACCCTCCTTCGCTTTGGCCTCGCGGACGATGCGGCGCACATCGGCCCGCAATTGCTCGGCGTCGTAGATGATTCCGTCCTTGATGGTGTAGCGGACTCCTCCGATTCGGGTCGGTCGATCCTCCGCGTCGAGGTGGAGCGCCCCGGTGCCGTACAGGACCTTCAGGTTGGCCAGGGGATTGGCATCCACGAGTACGATGTCGGCCAGCTTGCCGGGTTCCAGGGACCCGACCTGGTCCGCCACGCCGAGGGCTTCGGCGCCGTTCAGGGTGGCGCTTCGGATCACCTCGAGGGGATGAAATCCCGCCTCGCGGAGGAGTTCCAGTTCGCGCACGTAGGCGAAACCGTAGGTCTGAAAGATGTAGCCCGAGTCCGAGCCGGTCGTGACCCGTCCTCCCCGATCCTTGAAGTCATCGAGGAAGCGCATCCAGATTCGGTAGTTCTCCTTCCACGCTACTTCGTCCTCGGTCGACCAGGAGAACCAGTAGGAGCCGTGGGAGTCGCGGCTCGGCTGGAAGAAGTCCCAGAGGCTGGGCAGGGTGTACTCCTCGTGCCACTCGGCTCGGTAGCCGCGCATCAGATCGCGGCTCGCTTCGTAGATATTGAGGGTCGGGTCGATCGTGAAGTCGAGGGCGATCAGTTCGTCGATGACCTCGTTCCAGCGCTCGCTGCCGGGGGGCGCCGCCTGGCTCCAGAGTCGGCCCGCCTCTTCGAAACGGTGCTGCTCGTTGGCGTAGTTGTAGTCGAGAGGGTAGTCCTGAACGGTGCGGTCGGTAAACAGAGCCTCGGGCAGACCGTACCAGTGTTCCATCGTCGTCAGGCCCCAGCGCGCAGAGTCGAGCACGTTGACTCTGGTGACGTCGAGTTGGGCGTGATGGCAGGCAGTGCGGAGACCACGCTTCTTGGCTTCGTCGAGGGCCGCCTCCATGATGTCGGGTCGGTAGCCGAAGAACTTCACTCCCTCCGCTCCAGCCGCGGCTTGCTCCCGGATCCACTGCCGGGCTTGTTCGGGCTGGATGAACGGTTCGTCCCGGCCGCTGCCGAAGAACACGTAGGGGTGGATCCGTGGGGCTACGATCTCGTTGCGCTCGCTCCTGGTTTTGTGTTCGAGGCTCCAGTCGAGCCCGTTTCCCGAGCCGGGGTCCCGGATGGTGGTCACTCCGTGTCCAAGCCACAGTTTGAAGACGTACTCGGCTGGCGTCCCCTGGGCGGCGCCCCCCATGTGGCCGTGGAGGTCGACGAAGCCGGGCAGGGCGTACATCCCCTCGGCGTCGAGCACGTAGTCCTCGGCCCCGGCTTCCGGTCGTCGCTCGGGGTCGATGGGGAGCCCCGGTGAGCCGACCAACCGCAGAGAACTGATTCGATTGCCTTCGATCACGATATCGACCGGGCCGATCGGGGGAGAGCCGGTGCCGGAGATCAGGGTGACGCCCCGGATGATGGCCCGCGGGAAGGGGCCTTCGCCCTCGGTACGGTCCGGGGCCGGAAGCACGGATCGCTCCTCAGTCTCGTCCTCGGTGGTGGCGGCCGAGTTCGTATCGTCGGCTCCGACCGCGGCGGTAAGGAGTGAGAATGCCGCGGTGGCAATCAAGGCGAAGCCGAGCAGCGGGACGGACCAGGGCCGGGGGATGAGCGCAGGTGGACGTGTCATAGCCGAATCCTCTCGAGGTTGATGGTTCGGCATTGTAGTCTCTTCGCAGTTCGAGCCGGACCGAGCCGAGGACGTATAATCTGCCTCCGCACCACTGGTCCCACGCCTGTCGCCGACCGACTTCCGTTCTCGTGGAGGGTTCCCCATGTCGAGTTTCCGATTTCCGCTGCGCTGCACCGCCCTGGCTCTGGCTCTCGTCTTCTTGGGGTGGAGTGCGGCGGCTGCGCAGTACTGGCAAGGCCGGGCCACGATGGAGCTGAAGGTAGCCGGGGCGCGCTCCGGGCCAGTGTCGGGGGCTCAGGTGTCGTTGACGTTCCTGGAGGGAGCCCCGGAGGTCGTGCCCGGGCAGCTGAGCAGCGACCACAAGGGTATGGTGAACCTCAGTGGCCTGGCCGAGGGCCGCTGGAGGGTCCGGATCGATCATCCCGACTTCTTTTCGTACGTCACCGTGATCGTGGTGGAGATCGGTCGCAAGGTCGAGGTCGTGGAGGCGGCCCATGAAGCCAGCGCGACCGGAAGTGGTCTCCTACGGGCTCGCTTTGGCAAGGTGGTCGCGGGAGCAGTGCCGGCGACGCGGCCTACGGTTGCGACCCGACCCCAACCAGCGGCACCCCAGGCGGTAGCGCCAAGCCGTCCGCAGACGGTACCAGGCGAAGCGGTTCCATCGGGAGCCGAGGTGACCGAGGAACCCTCTCCGCCGGCGCAACCGGTCGATAAGGCGGCGCCGGGAGGGGGCGCCGAACCGGGTCCGGCGACCCAGCCGCAGGCTCCGTCCGAGGCCGCGGCGGTGGTGGAGCCGCAGCCGGAGGCAGTTCCAGCGGTCGAGGCCGATCCTTCGCCTGCGGATGCGCCGATGCCCGAGCCCGAGCCGATGCCCGAAGCGGAGCCGGAGCCTCAGTCCGAGGTAGCGACGCCGGCGGCGGTCGCACCGACACCGTCCAGGGCAGCGGAGCCAGTGGCGGAACCGGTGGCGGCGCCGGAACCTACACTTGATCCAGAACCAACCGAAGAGCCTGCGACGGCTCCAGAAGCAGCAGCCGAGGTGCCGCCAGCAGCGGAAGAAGACCCGGTCGAGGTGGTGGAGCCGGCCCCGACCGCGGCGCCGAAGCTCAGTCCCGGGGAACCGACGCCGGAAGTCACTCCAGCGCCCACGGCACCAGCGGCGGTAACTGCCCCGGAGCCAGCCGCCGAACTGCCTACCGCGGCGGTCCGTTCTTGGGATCGCGGTACGTGTCACGATTGCCGTCCGGGAGAGTCCGCGCTATCGATCGGTCAGGCCGTTCCGGCCGGGGACGGCTCCTGCCCCTCGGCGGTCGATGGCCTATTGCGGCAGGCGGTAGAAGCGATCGGGGCACAGGGGGGTGCTGCCCTCCGGACCTTCTACGGTCCTCTCGGCAGTCGAACGCTGCAGCCCGCAACCCAACGCTTCGGGACCGAACTGGCGACGGAGGTCGATCGCCTGGTGGCTCCTTTGCAGGAGGGTTCCTGTCAGGTCCTGGTGGCGGTTCTACCGGCGGCGGCTCGTTTCAGTGGCTACCGCTACGAAGCGCGCGATTTCTCTGCCGGCGGAGACTGCCTTCCCGATCAGGACTGTCCTATTGGCCAGGCACAGTGGCTGGGAAACCCGGGAATCGTGCGGGGTGAGGGGTTTACCCTAATCTGGGCGACCTTCGCCAACCGGTCAGCAGATCGAATACGCCACCCCCGCTTGACCGTCTACTTCAAGTAGCTAGCTAGACCCCCTCTCCCCTGGAGCCCCCTTCTGAGCCCCCTTCTAAGGAGCCCCACCCTTTTCGAAACTGGACCGTCCCTCTTTCGATCGATTGGTGCGACGCGGGGGGTGGAGAGAGGCGGGAGTCCCAAGGAGATCGAGTCAGGAACTTTGAGTTCTCGAGCCTCGAGCGAGAGCGGCTCTCACGACCGTCGGTGTCGGTCCTAGACTCGAATCGTACAGCGGAGCTTGGACGCAGATCGACGTGAGCACAAGGTAGAGCAGCCCCCGAGTGCGCGTCTGACGAACTGCCGCTCCTCTCAGATCGGTCCGTCTCGAACCATAGCGGGCACGAACGGGCCACGAGGTGGAAAGCAGCCGGGCGGAAACACGGCGGGCTCGTTCCTTAGTAGTCGGTCCGCCGCGAGCCGGTAGCGGTGCTGGAAGTCTCGCCAGGCCTCCTTGAACCGAGTCCAGGCCTCGAGTGACGCTGCGTGCACCAGCGGAGCCGGGGACCTCTTGGGTTGGGCTGGACGGTTGTGAGGATTCTGTCGCAAGACACGCCGTGCGCCCAAAGGAGAACTGCCAGTGGACTCGAACCGATCTCGAGTTTCCTGTTCGACCTCGGAGACCATCATGCGCACCTTGGCTTGGATCTCCGCGGGGTCGAGCTGATCCCAGCAGGGAAGTGGTGTCAGATGCACCTGCTCCTCTTCAGCGAAGTCCCAAGGGTCGGGTGCTTCTCCCGCGCGTCGAGCATAGTATTCAGCGGTGCGATCGAACCAGTGTCCCAGGACTGGTTTGCCGGTGAGAAGTGCCTGTAGGGCGGATGCTCCAGGCCACTCGGAGGGCTTTCGCACCAGGCCTTCCTTGCATCCATGCGCTAGAAGGTACAAGAGGCCGGCGACCTGAGCCTCCTCCTCGTCGGTAAACGCCACAACCTTGTATCGTCGGCCCCAGAACTTCTCCTTCCATCCGTGCAGTCGCCCCACTTCCTTGGCGATGTTGGCGTGGACGTAGTTCAGGAATCTAGCCAACTGCTCCCCATCTCGGGGTCGTGTCAAGACATGAAGGTGGTTCGACATGGCTACGAAGTAGCAGATCGCCATGCCGTAGCGCCGTTGAGCACGTCCGATGATCCCTTTGATGATCGTGTTGACCCTAGGCGAAGGGCGCAGCAGGAAGCGCGCGTGCTGAGTGCGGATCGTGGAGCAGTGGAGACGCCCTGATTCGATAAAGCGAGGTGAATTTCCCATCGCACCCCAGTACGAGCTTCGTTTACGTGACCTTACGAGGAACTGAGTTCGAGCGACCTCGCGAAAAGGGTGGGGCCTCGTGAAGGCCTCTCGTGAAGGGGCTCGCGAAGAAGGGCCTTAGCGAAAAGGGTGGGGTCCCGCGTCCTCAGTTCCACCGGCTGGTGTCTCCCGTCTCGAAGCCGTCGGCGAAGATGGCGAAGGCGGAGCACAGATCTGGCTGCTGGTCGGGTCCTTCGATCAGGACGTCGGTCCACTCGATCTGGTCGAATCGGAAACCAGCGGGGTGAACTCCGCCGTCGGTGGCGTACTCGATCTGGAGTTGCACCGGATCGTTGCGGTTCGCGGAATCGAGAGCCGCCGCGTCGAAGGAGCTCGTCGCCCAGGAGTCCTGGGTCCCTGCCCAGCCCGCTTCGAGGTTGGTGCCACACGGACCGTTGCCCGTCCCGGCTTCGACGTCGTAGAGGCGCCCGCCACTGGGTTCGACGACCTCCGCCACACCGTTTTCGATGAGCGACAGGTTGGCACGGTCGTACCAGGTCGGACCATCCTCGATCTCGTAGTGGTTCCAGAGGGTGAGGGTCGAGGTGGCCGTGAGTCCGACGGCGGGCGAGACCACCACGTCACACTGGTTGGGCTGAGCCGCCGACGACTGAAGGTAGTAGCTCGACCCGTCGGCTCCCCCCAGGGCATCGGTCCGAGCGAACGTACCGCTGTCGACCTGCCAACCCGACAGGTCGGACTCGAAGTCGTACAGCAGCGTGGTGGGACCGGTCAGGTCCCGCTCGGTGTTGGCGAAGCGCAGCGTCGTCGTCTCGGTATCCGGAGCCGTTTCGTCGTTGGTCACTTCGATCTCCACCTCGAACGTGTCGCCGGGCTGCAGGCCGCTGGGAGCCAGGATGTCGACGAAACCGGCAGCGGATCCACATCCCGCAATCGACGGCGAGGACCAGCTGGGCGCCGCGAAGAGGGTCCCCGGGTGACTCGGGGAGCTGACCGAGACGACGGTCGCGTTGGTGGCGGCAGTCTCACCCGCGTTGAGCACCGTGAAGTCGATCCGCGCCGGCTCGCAATTGTCGAGGGAGTCGTCGCCGTCTCCGGCCTGGATCGTCAACACACCGCTGTTGGCTGCGACCAGAGCCCTTCCGGTTCCCTCGCAACTGGTCAAGCCACCCGAAGCGACGACGGCGAAGGGTTGCGACGCCCCACTGGGAACGGTAAACGGCTCGACCCGAATCGTCCACAGGCCCATCGAGGGAGCCGCGATGAGTACGTTTTCCACCGTGTTGGTGCGATCGGGAGAGCCTCCCGTGGTCGAGACTCCTCCGCTGAAGACATTGCCCCGGAAGGTACCGTCGGGCCCGATGACGGTGAGATCGAGATCGTTCACCAGGTTGTCGGTGGCAATCGGAGTGGAGGGGTAGTCGGTCCAGGCGAGCGTGACCTCGAGGGGCTCGAGGGAGTCGTCGACGATCACGAAGTACTCCTCGGCGTCCCCCCCTAACGCACCCTGCGGAAACCCGACCGGGTCGTCTTCCACCCACAGGTGGCGCGAGCCGCCGGCGAACGCCAAAGCCGTGTCGAGCTGGACTCGACCCCACCCTTGAGTGTCATTGGGAATCGTTCCCTCGTTGGCCATCTGGGTGGCCGAGTTGATCAACGTGGCCTTGACCAGGGCGGCGCTCGGAGCGAACGCATCGCCGGGCGTGGCGCTGCCCGAGGGATAGAAGCCGTCCATGTAGTACTGCCGAGCGAGGGCGGCGAACCCAGCCGCCCCCGGCGTCGCCATGCTGGTGCCGCTGTTGTTGACTTCGGAGCAGCTAGGGGAGGCGACGCTTCCGTTGTTGGCCGCTGACCCGATACCAGAGCCCGGGTTGGTCAGGTCGGGCTTGATCCGACCGTCATCGGTGGGCCCCCGGCTGGAGAATCCCGAAATGGTACCGGCGCTGGTGGCTCGAAGGGTCGAGCCCACCGAGATCGGGCTCTTGGCGGTCGACGGGCTGTCCACCGTATTCGTGGTGCCTCCGTTGTTGCCAGCGGCGAAGAGCAGCAGGAAATCCGGGTTGTCCCACATGAACTGATCGGCGTCTTCACTGCCGGCGGTGTACTCGCCGTAGTTGGGGTCGTTCTCCTCGTCTCCCCAGGAGTTGGTGTGGATGCGCGCTCCCTGGTCATAGGTCTGTTGGAAGATCGGGACGAGGTCGATGACCGGGCAGCCCAGGCCAGGCAGGTCGGCACAGTTGTCGCCACTGGCGTACCCGCCGTCCTGGATGATCAGTTTGGCGGCCGGTGCCATGCCATCGTGGTTGTCGTAGACACCGGGCGGTTCGTTCGTCGTGTCGTCACCGGCCACCGTGCCCGCGACGTGGGTCCCGTGACCCTGGTTGTCCCACTCGGTGGCAGAGATGCCGCCGTTGCAGTCGTTGCTCCAGAGGAAATCCACCGCCAGGACCTTGCGCTGATTGGTATCCACCGTGGTGGCGCCGCTGCAGTTGGTGGGAGGTAGCCCATGGGTGCTGTCGTAGAAGTAGCAACTGTCGGCATCGAGGCCGGTGTCGAGGACGGCCACGATCTGACCCTCTCCGCGCAGACCAGCGTCGTGGACCGGGGTCGCCTGCCCGCCAGCCAGGCCGGACTGGCCGACCCAGACGGTCGAGTCGTTGAGCAGCACCCGCCGCGCCTCGCGCTCGATCCAGAACACCTCGGGGCGCGCCGCGAGGGCCGGGCGGAGAGCTGCGATCTCGGCGTCGTTGAGCAGAAAACGCAGTCGCGCAAACCGTCCATCTCGTCGCTCGGCGACAGGGGGCCGTCCCAGGAGCTGGATCAGTTCCTCACGGGCCGCACTCCAGGAGACATCGGGGAAGAGGTGGAGCAGCACGGGACGCAACTGGGTCGAAGCGGCGGACGAGCGAGCGATCTCGGGGGAGATCTTGTACTCGGCTCGGTAGGGGCCCACCCAGTGGGCACCGAGGCTCGTCCAGTTCGTGGCGTCGGCTCGACGAGCGGTTTCGGAGCAGGATCCTCGGCAGGTTCGCACCAGGTAGGTGTGGTGGGGCAGGTAGGTCAGTACCCGCTCCACGGAGTCCTCGAGCTGCTGGCGGGTCGCCGCGTCGATCGGACCGGGAAACTGAATGAGGAGTAGCGAGTCGTCGGGACTCGAAGCCGCGCGGTCGATCTGACCCGGAACCGTCGAGACCTCGAGCGAACGCAGGGCCAGCCGTCCTCCCGACGAGGCGAGAGCGGTGCCGCAAACCAGGATGGAGACGGCGAGGGCGCAGGCGTAGCGGGAACGGTGGAGCATAAACGGACCTCTGAACGGGAGATGGTAGGTAAGCCTAGGTGGAGCTCGGCGGATTGTACACCGTCGTGGTCGGCGACTCGTGGTAGCCTCCTGTCATGGCCGATAGCCTGATCAACTATCCCGCGATGCTGCAGCGTGCTCTGCTCAACCTGGTGCGAGAGGTCCTCGTAGACACCGCCGAGGTGGGCCTTCCCGGGGATCATCACCTCTACATCACGTTCTCGACGCGGCATCCCGAGGTTGTCGTGCCTACCCATCTCCGGTCGCGCTACGACGAGGAGATGACGATCGTTCTGCAGAATCAGTTCTGGGACCTCGAGTGCGACGCGGAGTCGTTCTCGGTCACCTTGCGCTTCGACGGCGAACCGGCTCGCCTCACGATTCCGTTCGATGCCGTCCGCTCCTTCGTCGATCCGACCGCCAGCTTCGGCCTGAAGTTCGAACCGGTGGAAGCGGAGCCGGAGGGCGATGAGGCGGCCGGTTCCGAGGAGCCCCCCGAGGGGATCCCCGCCGGAGGAGCGCAGATCCTCTCCTTCGAGCCGCGTCGGCCTCGCTGAGGCTGGCCCGCGCTCGGGAGGTGTCGATGACGAACGATCGTTCCCCTCGCGATTCGCTTTCCGAGGCCGATCAGGTGCTTCTCGACGCTCTGGTCAGCGACGATGACGAGGTCTTCGCCGAGGTGGCCGATGATCTTTTTGCACTTCTCGACGATACGCTCGCCCTCGAGATCGTCGGGCTGCTGCGCAAGCCGCAAGCGACGGAGCGACGTCGCAGGTTGGCCTACGCACTGGGGCCGGTCCTCGAAGCAGCACACGATGCGCAGTCGACCTCGGCCGACGCTCAGGATGCCCTGTCCGGGAACCAGTTCATGGCTCCCTCTCCGTTGACCCGGGAGGGAGTCATCGCCGTGTCGGATGCCCTCGAAGCGATCTACCGTGACGCCACCGTTCCCGGCGACGTACGTCGCGCCGTGCTGGAGACCGCGGTGCGCGCGCCGGCGGATTGGCAGGAGGGTGCAGTCCGGGCCGCGTGGGGTTCAGAGGACGAAGCCTGGCGGCTGACCGCGATCTTCGCCATGGGGCACCTCTTCTCGTGGGACTTTCGTGCGGAACTCTGGCAGGCCTGGCGCTCGGCCTCGACACTCGAGCGGCGGCAGGCCCTCCTGGCGGCGGCAGAACGGGGCCTGGTCGACTTCTTGCCCGAAGCGACGCGGGTCTCGATGAACGACGCGGCGGTGCCAGAACTCCGGCAGGCCGCCGTCGAGTTGCTCGGAGCATTGGGTGACGAGAGCCACCTCGAGGCGCTGGCGTCGCTGGCACGGGCGAAGCATTCCTTGGCGGCTGAGGCGGGAGAGGCTCGCCGCCGCATCCTCAGCCGTTCGGATCCGGCCGAGGACCTGGCACCTTCGGATCAGCTCTAGCCGTCCTCGTCGACCCGGGTTCAGGGGCGAACGGGTCGACCGGGGTACCAGTGATCGTCGTAGGGTGTCACTCCGGCCGTGACGGGGTCCGCGACCATCCGGACGACGGGCTCGTCGGGCGTGGCGGGCAGGAACTCGAGTCGTGCGGGGCTCGGGTATCCCGGGGGCGCGATGGGAGCGAGCGAGGTGGGAGCGGGACGTAGACGTTTCATGCCCTGAGTCTGGCGTCCGAGCGTGTCCGCCAACCTCTCGAATCGTGGGCTCGAGCCGTCAGAATGTGGCAGAACCGTGGCGTCGAGGCCGACGCGGGGCGATCAGCCTAGGAAGATCACGATGGCGATAGCGAAGTAGACGATCAGTCCGAGGATGTCGTTGCTGGTGGTCACGAAGGGGCCCGTGGCCAGAGCCGGGTCGATCCCGAGCCGGTCGAGGAGGAGCGGCACGGTGGCGCCGATCGTCGCCGCCAGGACGATCACCGTGAAGAGAGCCAGGCTGACGGTCAAAGCCAAGCGCATCGCCGCGGACGAGTCGAGCGAGAACAGTCCGACCTGGTACAGAAGGAACACGACGGCTCCGATGCCGACCCCGAGGGGAATCCCGTTGAGCAGGGCGACGACCAGTTCCTTGCCCAGGCGGCGATTCAGGTCACTGGACCAGAGTTCGCCGCTGGCGAGACCCTGCACCGCGATCGCCGAGCTCTGCATACCGGCATTTCCGGCCATGGCGGTAACCACGGGGATGAACATCGCCAGCACGACGGCTTGCTCGAGCACCCCTTCGAACTGTTGGATGACGAGGGCAGAGAGGAAGGCGCCGATCAATCCCACCGCCAACCAGAGGAGGCGGCCCCGACAGATACTCCACACCGAAGCGGTGAGCTCTTCGTCACCGGTCAGACCACTCATCCGGTGGATGTCCTCCTCGGCCTCCTCACGGATGACGTCCACCACGTCGTCGATGGTGATGCGTCCGAGCAGTTCTCCCTCCTCGTCGACCACGGGGAGGACGTTGAGGTCTCGACGCTCCATCAGCCGAGCGACATCTTCCTGATCGGTATGGGGACCGACGAAGACGTAGTCTCGATCCATGATCTGCTCGATCAGGGTGGTGTTGCGCGACAGCAAGAGAGTCTTGAGGTGCACGATGCCGAGGAGCCGGTCCGCCGCGTCGACGACGTAGACAGCGTAGACGGGATCGACGGTCTCGGCTAGGCGCCTTACCTCCTCCGTCGCCTCGGCCACGGTCTGGGTCGGCTTCACCGTGACGTACTCGGCCTCCATGAGGCCGCCGGCGGTTTCCTCGCCGTACTCCAGCAGCTCGCGCAGTTCCTCTTCGTCCTCGAGGCCGGGGAGGATCTGCGCGACCAGAGGTTCCGGGAGGTCGGCGAGGACGTCGGCGGCATCATCGGTGTCGAGCGTGTCGATGAGGGAGGAGACGCGCCGGGTGTTCTGGGCTTCGAGAAGATCGCCGCGGTAGTCGTCGTCCAACTCGGGAAGGAGCTCGGATGCGACGTCCCCCGGCAGCCAGTCGAACAGTTGGTAGGCCGCCGTCACTGGCAGATGGCTCATGACCAACGCCAGATCGGCGGCGTGCAGGTGACCGATGGCCGCCAGCGCCTCGGCCTGCTGCCGGTCGTCGATCAGCTCGTCCAGCTCGTCGACCAGTCCGGCGTCGACGTCCGGTTCGAGCGGGATGACTTCGATCTCTTCAGTGGCCATGGTGACAATCGAAGGCCGGGTCCGGCGGAGCCGGATCGGGCCGAAACAGGGGGAGTGAGTTGGACAGGGTCGATCGGCTGCCGCCGTCTGTGCGACGATTGTACCGTGACCGCTTCGCGAGGGAACCACAGGATCGAGCGGGTGCAACCCGGGCTTCTTGTTCTCGTATCGAGAAAGGTGCTGGCGCTGCGCTCTGGACGAGATCTTCCGCTGCGGGTCGTATCGTCGCTGACCCTTCTCCTGGTCTTGGCGGCCAGTTTGCCGGCCCAGCCGGACGAGGAACCGACCGAGCCGAAACGACGCCCGCCGGAGGTGTCCGAGTCCTCACCCTTGCCGCCACCCTACGACGACTGGTTCCTGGCGGCTCGACCCTTCCTGTCGCTGGCCGAGATCAGGGTCTTCTTCAGCCTCGAGCGGGACTACCAGCGCGACGCCTTCATCGACCGGTTCTGGGCCGTTCGCGACCCCTACCCAGAGACCGCGCGCAACGAACTGCGGGAGCGGTTCGACTACTGGTCGAAGGCGATCCCGGAGGTGTACGGTACCTTCCACGATGCGCGCGGCCGCATTCTGATGCTGCACGGTCGCGCGGCCAACGTCGTTCCCGTGCGCTGTTCCCAGAACCGTCCCGCCGAGATCTGGGTCTATCCGGAGTCTCGCCGCCTTCGGCAGCCCTTCTTCCTGGTATTTCGTCAACGCTCACCGAATCAGCCCGCCGAGTTGCTGTCGGCCGACGAGGTGGTGGCCCTTCTCGGTTCGTCGGCTTGCCAGAGCCTCAGTTATCTCAACGATGCCTTGAACTACGTACGAACCAATCCCGATAGCTACGAGTACCTGCTGAGGAGGGTGCTGCAACGACCGCGGCCCAGCAGTGAGGAGTGGTTGGCGACCTTCGAGGCGTTCTCGACCGATCTCGAAGCCGGCACTCCGGAGTTGCCCTTCGAGATCTCGTTCGAGTTTCCGGGTCGCTACGACAGTCGGACGGTGGTGCAGACCGTGCTAGCGGTGTCGGGAGAGGAGGCGGCGGTGGGAGACCTGCGCGGCCATCGGTCGATCGACTTCCTGTTGGTCGGAGAGGTGGTGCGAGGTGATCGGCTGTTCGAGTCGTTCCGCTACCAGTTCGGCCATCCCGTAGTCTCCGACCGACCCCGGAGGGTGCCGCTGGCCTTCCAGCGGTACCTTCGTCCTGGAGAGTACCGGCTGGTTCTGAAGCTCGAGGACCTCAACGGTGCGTCCCAGGGGCGTTACGAAGGGAAGCTCGTCGTTCCGGCAGTCGATACCGAGCTGCCCCCTCCGCCGCCGACGGATCCCGAGACGGCGCGGATCTTCGCCGAAGCCGCGGAGGCTGTCGAGGCGGGGCGACCGACGATTCGGATCGTTCCTCCCGGCGGGGACATTCTGGCCGGGTTCGTTCGCTTCGACACGCTGGCGGTGGGACCCGAGATCGACCGCGTTCGGTTCTCCCTGGACGACCGCGAGCTGATGACCAAGACCCGTCCGCCCTACAACGTCGAGATCGACCTCGGCGAGATCCCACAACTGCACTCGTTGCGGGTGGAAGCACTCGACGCGGATGGAGAGGTCGTGGCCTCGGACGAACGGTTCCTCAACGCTGGCTCGAACCGGTTTGCGGTACGACTGTTGTCGCCGACGTCTGGAGATCGCTACCACGAGAGCCTGGAAGCGGAGGTAGACGTCCAGTTGCCGGAAGGCCGTTCGCTGGAGCGGCTGGAGTTCTATCTCAACGAGAATCTCGTCGCGACGCTCTTCCAGCCCCCCTGGGTGCAGCCGATCGCGCTGGAGTCGCCCGCGGCCGCCTACGTCCGTACGGTCGCTTACCTGCCGGACGGGCACTCGACCGAGGATCTGGTGTTCGTCAATGCGCCCGGCGATCTCGAGGCGATCGACGTCCAGACCGTCGAGCTCTACGCCTCGGTCCTCAATCGATCTGGCCGTCCGGTGGCGGGCCTCGAGGCGAGCGACTTCCGCATCGAGGAGGACGGAGTCGAACAGACCCTGAAGCGATTCGATTGGCTGACCGACATTCCGATCCACACCGGGATCGTGATCGACAACTCGGCCTCGATGCGGTCGAGCCTGAACGAGGTCAAGGTGCAGGCCCTCCAGTTCTTGAGCCAGACCATCACCTCCCGGGATCGCGCGGCGATCGTGACCTTCAATCGATTTCCCCGCCTCGCAGTTCCGCTGACCAACGATCTCCAGGCCCTCGGAGGTGGCCTCGCCGGTCTGACCGCCGAGGGAGGAACCTCGCTCTACGACAGCCTGGTGTTCTCGCTCTACTACTTCACCGGAATCAAGGGCAAGCGAGCCCTGTTGCTGCTGTCGGACGGCAAGGACGAGAGCAGTCAATTCTCGTTCGACGAGGCGATCGAGTTTGCCCGGCGCGCCGGCGTCACCGTGTATTCGGTAGGGTTGCGGATCCCGCCGGGGGTCGCTCGCTCGCGGCTCGAGCAGGTAGCCCAGGAGACGGGCGGCCAGGCCTACTTCATCCGAGAGGTCGGCGAACTGGAAGCGATCTACGCGGCGATCGAAGAGGAGCTACGGTCGCAGTACCTGTTGGTCTACCAATCCAACAGCCTGCGCGAGGATGGTGACTTCCGCGAGGTCGAGTTGACGACCCGGGACCGAGAACTCGAAGTCAGGACGATGAGCGGGTACTACCCGTAGGATGCGACGTCGGGTGTTCCGGGGAGGCGCGGCGGGGCGGCCGAGGCCTATCCAAAGATTTGAATCGCGGGTATACTTCGAGCGGGAACTCCTTCGCGATCCCTTCGAGTCGTGGCACTGCCTTCTTGCCGGAACGTGCGCTGTCCGCTACTTCAGAGATCGGGACTGAGTTCCCGTTCTCTTTCCAGCTAGTACGGCAGAAGCAGCTTCCGGGTTGCATCGGTCGGTACCGCTGTCGATCCGGTACTTTCAGGAATCGAACGATCGTGCTATTATTCCTGGCATGAGCAAGGGGTCCGACACGCGCCAAGCGATTCTCGAGGAGGCAATCGCCGTCTCGAGCCGCGTCGGCCTGGACGGCTTGAGCATCGGCCAACTGGCCCAGGAAGTCGGTCTTTCCAAGAGCGGCCTCTTCGCCCACTTTGGCTCCAAAGAGGGGCTGCAGCGCAAGGTCCTGGAGGCGGGAGCCGAGAAGTTCATCGATGCCGTGGTCCGCCCCGCGTTGACCGCGCCCCGCGGTGCACCGCGGCTGCAGGCCCTTTTCGACGGCTGGATCCGGTGGCCCGAGCGCAACGACCTCCCCGGCGGTTGTCCGTTCGTGGCTGCGAGCCACGAGCTCGATGATCAACCGGGGCCCGTACGCGAGCTGCTGGTGCAGTACCAGCAGGACTGGCTCGCGACCATCACCCGAGCCGCCGAGATCGCGGTGGAGGAGGGGCACCTGCGTTCCGATCTCGACTCGCGTCTGTTTGCCTACGAGTTCCAGTCGATCATTCTCGGCTACCACTACTACCTGCGACTGATGCGGGACGAGGGCGCGATGGCGATGGCCGAGCGGTCCTTCTCCGACCTGTTGGGTCGTTCCCGCGCCCAGCGCTAGCGAGGTCTCCCAGATGTCCCGTACCGCACCACTCCGTTCGTTTGTTAAAAGCACGACCGTTCGTGTACTCAAGGTCCTGGTGGGCCTTCTGGGACGGGTCTCGCCTGCGCTCGCCTCCCGTCTGTTGGCCGACCGTTTCCTGGCTACGCACAAGCGGACGCCACCCAGCCGGGAGGTCGAGTGGCTGGAAGGTGCCCACCGCTTCGACCTCTCCAGCGAAGGGGTGTCGTGCAGTGTCGTCTCCTGGGGGGCGGTCGAGAACCCGGCGATCCTGCTGATGCACGGTTGGGAAGGACGCGCCTCGCAGATGGGGGCCTTTGCCCGCCCGTTGGTGCACGCCGGCTACCGAGTGGTGGCGGTCGACGCGCCGGGACACGGCGAGGCTCCCGGAGAAAGCTCCTCGATCTTCGCCATGGCGCAGGCGCTCCGCGCTGCCGCCGACGCAGTGGGCGGGGTACGAGCTGTCGTGGCGCACTCGGGGGGCAGCGTGGCGTCCGGCTTCGCCGTGGCTCGAGGACTCCGGGTCGACCGCTTGGTCTTCATCTCCGCTCCCTACGATCCGGGCCGGTTCCTCTACGAAGCCGCGGCCGAGTGGAACCTCTCCAGGGGCATCGCCGCCCGGACGCAACGCCTCCTCGAGAAACGGCTGGGGATCCGCTGGGACGCCTTCGATCTCGGGGTGCTGGCCCCCGAACGGCGGGAGGAACTGATGGTGGTACACGACCGGGGAGATCGCATCGTCTCGATGACCGACGGCGAATCGATCGCGGCCGATTGGCCTCGGGCTCGGCTGGTGCCGACGGAGGGGCTGGGCCACCACCGGATTCTGCGGGACCCGAGGGTGGTCGACCTGGTGGTCCAGTTCGTCGATTCGGGGACCCTTCGGTACGAAACCGTGGCCTGAGAGCGTTCGTCGCGGCAGGCGGCGTGAAAGGTCTCGAGGGTCGATGGCGTAGTGGGGGGCATGCTCGCCTTCGCCACCGCCGCCACTCCTTGGGGAGTCGATGCCCTGCCCGTCGAACTGGAGGTCGACTGCCGTCCGGGACTGCCCCAGATGCAGATCGTCGGCCTGCCGGACGCGGCGATCCGGGAGAGCCGCGAGCGGGTGCGCTCGGCGCTGCGCAACTGCGGTTTCGCCGTGCCGCCGCGGTCGGTGGTGGTGAGTCTGGCGCCGGCCGACCTCCGGAAGGAGGGGAACCACCTCGACCTGGCCATCGCTCTGGCGCTGCTGGTGGCGTTCGAGAAGCTGCCGCAGGAGACCCTGGACGGTCGCTTGATCAGCGGCGAGTTGGGACTCGACGGCTCGCTACGCCCAGTCCGTGGGGGACTGGCGATGGCGCAACTCGCCGACGAGCGAGGCTGTCGCGAACTGCTCCTGCCAGCCGCCAACGTCGCCGAAGCCGCAGGGTGGGGCCGGGGCTGCGTCGTCGGCGTCAAGAACCTGCTGGAACTCGTCGACCACCTGACCGGGGTCGCACCGGTCGCAGCGACGCCGCCTCCAGACTTTCCAGGCCAGTCCCGCGAGGGCGGCGCCGATCTCGCGGAAGTTCGGGGCCAGGAGGGGGCGAAACGTGCCCTGGAGATCGCTGCCGCGGGAGGCCACAACGTGCTCCTGCTCGGTCCGCCCGGTTCCGGAAAGACGATGCTGGCGCGTCGGGTTCCCGGCATCTTGCCACCGCTGAGCCGCGAGGAGGCGATCGCCGTGACCCGGGTGCACTCGCTGTCGCGCGGTGAGCCTCTCGCGGGCCTGATCGACGAGCGACCCTTCCGCGCTCCCCACGCCTCGACCAGTACCGCCGGTCTGATCGGCGGGGGCACCATACCTCGACCCGGTGAAGTCAGTCTGGCCCACGGTGGGGTCCTCTTCCTCGACGAGCTGCCCGAGTTCCGGCGCGACACCCTCGAGGCCCTGCGGCAGCCTCTCGAAGAGGGCCAGGTCTCGGTGGTACGCAGTCGAGCAAGGCTCACCTTCCCGGCCCGCTTCCAGCTCGTCGCCGCGATGAACCCGTGCCCCTGCGGGCATCTCGGGGACCCCCGCCACCGCTGTCGCTGCCCGCAACCCCTGGTGGAGCGCTACCGCAGCCGGATCTCGGGGCCGTTGCTCGACCGCATCGACCTGCACGTCGAAGTACCGGTGCCGAAACTCCGCGAACTGCGGGGTCGCGGCGGCGAGTCGAGCGCGGCGGTAGCCGAGCGCGTGCGCCAGGCCCGCGACCGCCAGGCGGCTCGCCTGCTGGGCTCGGTGTCCCCTCCCATCAACGCCGCCATGGGAGTGGAGGAGACCCGGCGCCACTGCGCGCTCGGCGCCGAGTCGGTACCCCTTCTCGAACAGGCCTATCAGCGGCTGGGGCTGTCGGCTCGGGCTCTGGACCGTGTTACCAAGCTGGCTCGCACCATCGCCGATCTGGCGGGGAGCGACCAGATCGAAGCGGCACATCTTGCGGAAGCTATTCAGTACCGAGCGTTGGATCGGAGAGTGGATTGTTAGCCTGAGGGTTGGGTGTATTCCTTTGGCAGCTGCGTGGGGAGCATCGTCAGAGGAACCGGAGGTCGAGACCGGCAGGGGTGTGATGGCGCCGAAGAGTGTCCGGGCTGGGTGTGGCCTAGCGCTTTCTCGGCCGGGAGCTAAGGAGCCCAGGCACCCAGGTCACCGCTCTCGAACCCGTCTCGGAAGAGCCCGGCCCCCGCGCCGTGCAGTCGCTGGCCGAAACCGCGGAAGTCCTCGTCGGTGAGGTCGTCGCCGGTCCAGACGGCGAGGAACTCGTCGCGAGACGGGATGTAGGCGATGGCCGGGTCGTTGGCGTCGTAGGCGGGGTCGGCGGCAATGCCCATGTCGCTGATTCGGAAGTCGTCTGGATCCAGGGCCGTACCGTCGCCGTCGAGGTACTGTCCGTGGATCTCGAATTCTCCGTCCACCACGTCCTCGCCTCGCCAGATGACGAGGTAGCGTGCGTTGGTGGGGTTGACGGCCACGCTCGGCCACCAGGCTTCGAGGGGTGCTTGTCCGAAGGGACCCATGGTCGAGATCTGGAAGTCGTTCTCGCCGATCTGCGAGCCCAGAGAGTCGAGGCGTTGACCGAAGATCTCATCTCCACTCGAGGCCGTACTCTCCTGCCAGACCACCAGGTACTCGTCGGTGGTCGGGTTGTAGACGAGGTCGGGGTTGATCCGAGTGCCGCCCTCGTCGCTGACCAGGCTCGATACCCTCGACGGGGCACCCGCCGCGGTGTAGGGACGACTGTAGATCCCGGTGTTGGCGCCGGACTTGCCGTTCCAGGCCACGAGGTAGCGGTCTTGATTGGGATTGTAGGCAACCCGGGGGGGTGCTCCGTAGGCATCCACGTCGGTCCCCACCGTGAGCTCTGCCGTCAGCAGAGATCCGTCGGCCCCGATCACACGGGCGCCCACGCTGACGTCGTAGTTGGGGAACTCGCCCTCGATCCGGTGCCAGGTGACGAAGTAGCCGGCCTGGGTCGTGTTGTAGGCGATCTCGCCGGCACAGGGCCGCCAGTAGGATGTGGTCCCGCAATCCGAAGCGACGGTGAAGGGGCCCAGGAACGTCGAGCCGTCCTGGTTCAGGAGCTTGGCCCGAACTCGGAAGCCGGTGCGCTCGAACCAGGTGACGAGGTAGCGTTGGTTGACCGGATCGTGGGCGATCGCGGGAGCCGACACGTGGATGGGATCGGTGGCGACCAGAAAGGTTCCACCCATCGGGGTGCCGTCTGCGTCCAGGAACTGCGCTTGGAGCCGGGTCGGATCTCCGACGCCGTCTTCGGTCGACGCTACGAGCAGGAACAGATCGAGTTGGGGGTCAAAGGCGAGAGCTGGTGGATGTCGGGTCGAGGTTGCCACCGAAAGGACCTCGAAGTCGTCCGGTCCCACCTCGGGAAAGACCTGGGGGGAAGCGGCGGAAGACCACAGAGGGCACAGAGTCAGGGCGAGCAAAGAGCAGGCCCGAGTGAGCAGCCGGTCGAGAGGTCGGCGGCAAGCACCCAGGTCTGTTCGTGAGGACGGGGGGACGGCATCGGCGTTCATCTAGCTCCCAGGTCAGGTAGTGGGTGAGGTCGTTCACCAAGACAAACGACGCTGCCATCCAAAGCGCACTGCTTAGTCGAAGTTGGGCGGCCGGGGGGGCAAGGGGCCAAGACTCCCTCGCGTTTCCATCCTGAGGAAGCAGGGCTCGGTCGATCGCGGCGGAGGCTCGGATCCCTCTATTCGGGTGGAACAGGCCTCACAGATAGCCGAGGGCTTTGAGCTTGGCCTCGGTCTCCGGATCCAGTTCGGGTGCCTGGCTTCCGGTGGTCGACTCGAGGTCGCGACTGGCGGCGATCCAGGCGAAGAGGCGGGCTCGCAGCCAGGCAGCCTCGGTCCGCCGATCTCCCGCCAGGTTTTCGGTCTCGGCGGGATCGACGGTGAGGTCGAAGAGGTACTCCGCCTCCCGCGAGCGACCCAAGCCCTCTCCTAGGCCCCACCCTTTTCCCACGCGGGGCGCCCAGACCAGCGAGAGGTTGGACGAGCGGACCGAGAAGATGCCTCCTTTCAGGCTCCCGGCGGATGCGAACTGTAGTCGATCGCGCCCTGAAGCTGCTGCCATCGGCTGGAGAAGGGGCCAGATCGAGCGACCGTGCCCCCGACCGGAGGAAGGGAGGGACAGGAGCTCCCGCAGCGTTTCGTGCACATCGAGGTTGTCGGTCGGTGCGTCGACGACTCGGGGATCGAGGACGGTTGGCCAGGAGACCAACAGCGGGATCTCGAGCATCTCGGGGTAGAGCGTGTAGCCGTGCAGGACTCCGCCGTGGTCGAAGAGTTCCTCCCCATGGTCCGAGGTGACGAGAAGGAGGACGTCCGAAGGGTCGTAGCGATTCTGGAGAGCGGCGAGGAACTCCTGGAACTGCTGGTCCGCGTAGGCCACACTGGCTCGGTAGAGGTCGCGCAGCCGCTCGTGATCGGCGGGGTGGGTGGCGAGACGCCGGTTGCGGATCGAAAGCAGGGTCCGGGTATCCCCTTCGACGGTGGATCCGTCAGCCCGCGCGAACCGTTGGCGGAGCGCCGCCGGTGGGTCGTAGGGGTTGTGCGGGTTGAGGACATGGACGTAGGCGAAGATCGGATGATCCTCGGTCTGGCCGTCCAACCATCGGAGAGCGGACGCGTGGACCCGTTCGGCACTGTCGTGGTAGGAAGCCGGCTCGGAAACCACCCAGTCCTCGGTGCTGTGGTCGAAGCCCCGCGTCAGGCCGAAGCTATCGGACACATTGGGGTTGCCGGAAAACAGCGCCGTGCGGTAGCCGGACTTGGCGAACAGTTCAGCGAGGGTCTCCGGACCCTCGGGGGGCAACTTGCTGCCGCCGTGGCGGGGAAACGCCTGACCGGTGAACAGGCTCTTGGTCGACGGAAGGGTGTTGGGAGCGACGCTGCGATGTCGGCGGAAGACGACGGACCGTTCCGCGAGTCGGTCGAGATTGGGCGAGACGTCGTGATCGTGGCCCAGGTGACCCATATGGTCGGCGCGCAGCGCGTCCATCACGTAGAGGACGACGACCCGAGGTGGTGGAGGCCTGGGAGGTGCCGACGCCACCGGCGGCGGAGGTGGCAGCACGAGTCCGAGGTCGCGCCAACTTCCTGCCGGGCCGGATACGGCGGTGGTGAACCGTAGCCGCACGAAACCGCCGTCGGGTTCGAGCGGAAGGCGCAGCGATCGAGGCGTGGAGCGGCGCCACCCTCCCCCCTGCCAAGCGAAGAGAGTCACGAGGCCCCGTTCGGTCTCCTGTTGGATGGAGAAACGCTGGCCGCGGTTCGGCTCCGCAGGGGGCTCGAAGGTACCGATCAGCGTCGCTGGAGTCGTCAGTCGACGCACTAGCTCGACCGTCGACCAGCCCGACTGCTGGAGGCCACCGTCCTCGAATCCAACGGCACCCACCGCATGGCTCGGCACCACCTCGGCCCGCGCCACGTAGAGCCCGTGGTCGTCACCGAACTCCAGGTCGACGGGA
Source organism: Thermoanaerobaculia bacterium (assembly GCA_030429235.1). Taxonomy (GTDB): domain Bacteria; phylum Acidobacteriota; class Thermoanaerobaculia; order Multivoradales; family JAIOJS01; genus JAIOJS01. Next base: position 156,630 of record JAUIDB010000010.1, read on the forward strand.
GAGCGACCCAACGGAAGATCCGCCGGTAGCGGAATGCGGAGGGTGTCGCGGACGGGAAGCTCCTGCGGCTGCCGACCCGGGATCCCGGTTCGCACCGAGGCTCCGCCGTCCACTCCCGGCCCCACCAAGCGGAGCACGAGTTCCCGCGCTCGGTTCTCCAGTGTGACCACCTCGACCCGAGCCTCGGCCAGTGGCATCAACACCGACTCGCCGTCCAGCTCGCGACCGCGCCAGCCCCGCAGAAACCGATTGCCATCGACTGCGGGGGGCCTCTCCAACCGGGCCGACTCGACCTGCACGTCGGGCGCATGCTCGCCATCGAGCAGCTCGACCACGAACCCCTCCGGAACCGGTGGCGGTTCCGAGGTGCAGCCCGAAACCAGAACCAGACCGAGTACGCTCACCCCCACGGATATCGAGCTTCGGCCGGCTCCTCTACCCCGAGGAAAGGAACGGCATCGAAGGAACATTCGCTGCAGTGTACTACTTCAGGGCACGAAGGATGTCTAATGGTCGACTCACGCTCCTTGTACGGAGCCGAACTCGAGATCGTTGGCCTCGTTCATGTGGTGGCCGATTGTCAGACGCCTGCTGAGGGCGTCCTGTTCACGATAGAGCGGTGGAGCTCGCCCGACGACGGTGTAAGAGACCGAGGTCACAACGCGCGGTGAGCACCCCCGGTCTCACTCTACAGCGGCCGAGCCCGCTCGACCGTGGCGACCGAGACCGAGTTCCGGCGCGCGGTGAGCATCCCCGGTCTCACTC
>JAUIDB010000043.1 GCA_030429235.1 Thermoanaerobaculia bacterium
TCGCATCGGCGAGGCGGTGGCACGACGGGCGACGGGATTCTCGATGGAGGTGCTGGCGCACGACCCACGGCACCGCGATCGGATCGACTCCAGCCCGCACGCCCGCTGGTCGGAGTTCTCCCAGCTGCTTGAGCGCTCCGACTTCGTCACCCTGCACGTCCCGCTGACCACCGAGACCCACCACCTGATCTCGACCCCAGAGCTGCAGCAGATGCAAGCGACCGCCTACCTGATCAACACCGCGCGCGGACCGGTGATCGACGAAACAGCGCTGCTGGAAGGCCTACGGAGCGGCGAGATCGCCGGCGCCGCCCTCGACGTCTTCGAGTTCGAACCCCGCTTGACACCGGGACTCACCGGGCTCGACAACGTCCTGCTGCTGCCCCACATCGGCAGCGCCAGCCACGCGACGCGCGGTTCGATGGCTGCGACCGCCGTGGCCAACGCCGCCGCCCACCTCGCCGGCCGTCCTGCCCCCCACGTGATCAACCCCGAGGTGTACGCCACCGACCGCTGGCGGCGTCGCGTCTCGTGACCGACACCGCCGCCCGACGAGACGCGGAGACCGCCTTTCGCGCCGCCCTGGCCGCGGTCGCCCCCGGTCCTCTGGTCGCTCGTTTCCTCCATCGGCTCGACCCACCGCTCGACCGCTCGAGACTGCGCGTCGCCGCCCTGGGCAAGGCGGCCCCCGACATGCTCCGAGGAGCGATCGAGGCCCTAGGGACCGACCTGGAGGGGGTTCTGGTCACTCCCCGTCGGACCAACGACCTGCCGGACCATGCCCTCGCCCACCTGCGCGGGGGACACCCGATCCCCGATCGCGGCAGTGTCGCGGCCGGGAGCGCCGTGGCCGCGCTGGCCGAAACCTGCGCCAGGGGCGGAGATACGCTGCTCCTGCTGCTGTCCGGCGGGACTTCGGCCCTGGTCACCCACCCGGTGGCAGGCATCTCGCTCGCCGAGATCCAGACCACGACCGAGCTCCTGCTGCGGGCCGGCGCTCCGATCGAGGACCTGAACGCGGTGCGGAGTTCCCTGGACCAGCTCAAGGGCGGCGGTCTCGCGCACCGAGCGGCACCGGCTCCGGTTCTCACCCTGGCCCTGTCCGACGTCCTGGGCGACCGGCTCGACCTGATCGGCTCGGGCCCCACCGCTCCTCCCCACGCCACCGCCGCCGCCCGCATCCGAGCGCTACGGCGCACCGACGTCTGGACGCAGCTCCCGCCGGCGGTCCGATCGCGGCTCGACCGAACCCTCGCCGGGGACCCGCACCACAACCTCCCCCGACCGGGAGTCGAGAACCACGTTCTCGGCAACCTCGACCAAGCGCTCGACGCCGTAGAGCTCGCCTGTCGCCAGGCCGGCTACGAGTGTCTCCGCCGTCCGTCGCCGGTGGTCGGGGAGGCTCGCGAGCGGGGGCGGGACCTCGCCCTCGAAGCGCTGCGGCACCAGCCCGCGGTGGCTCCGGACCGACCGCTCGCCCTGATCGCAGGCGGCGAGACCACCGTGACGGTGCACGGCCAGGGACGAGGAGGTCGCAACCAGGAGCTGGCACTCGCCGCCGCTCTGGTCCTCGACGGCAAGGATGGCATTACGCTCGCCTCGCTGGCCACCGACGGGGTCGACGGACCGACCGACGCGGCCGGGGCGATCGTCGACGGTCGGACCCTGCCACGGATTCGAACGGTGGGCCTCGATCCACAGCGAGCCCTGGCCGAGAACGACTGCCATCCGCTGCTCGATGCGGTCGGTGAACTGGTGCGTACCGGTCCGACGGGAACCAACGTCGGCGATCTTCAGCTGGCCCTGGTCAGGGCCTCACCGGGGCCCCGCTCACCCTAACGGCTGCGCGTCGGCATTCGGATGGCGAAGCAGGTCCGACCATCGCTTCGGGTCTCGAGCGAGAAGTCGAATCCGTGCCGTTGCAGAATCTCCTTCGACAACGTCAGGCCCAGCCCCTGCCCCTGTTCCTTGGTGCTGAAGAAGGGACTGAACAGACTGCCCTGGACCTCGAGATCGAGCCCGCAGCCGTCGTCGACAACCTCGAGGTGTACCACGGCCGCAGTAGCGCGGAGCCGGACCTCGAGGGTGCCACCCTGCCCAATCGCCTCGAGGCCGTTTTTGATGACGTTGATGAGGACCTGTTCGATCTGCTCGCGGTCCAGACGGACCGGGCCCACGTCGTCGTCGATGCGCTGGACCCAGGCGATACCACGGTCCTGGCATTGACCGCGGAACATGACCTCGAGGGACTGCAAGACCTCCTCGAGTCGGCAGGGAGCCAGAACCGGCTCCGGAAGTCGCACCACCTGGGCGAAGTCCGCCATGAACCGGTTCAGGCTCTCGTTCCGCTCGATCACCACTCGAAGGGCGTTGGAGTAGTCCTCGCGGTCGTCGTCGACCAACTGCGGAGCGTAGGTCGCGCAGGACTGCAGTAGGGAGTTGGTCGCCGCGATCGTGTTGTTCACCTCGTGCGACATCAGCCGGATCAGCTTCTCGTAGGCGGCCCGCTCGGATTCGTCGATCACTCGGGTCAGCTCCTCGACCACCACGAACTGACGACTGAACCCCCGATCCACGAAGGACATCTTCTCGACCCGAAGCCGGCGCACGCTCCGCCAGGTCAAGAGCCGGCGCTCTCCCACCTCGAGCCGAGCCAGCAGCTTCCCCAACTCGCTCGGGAACTCGGCCAGGGTTCGCCCTAGACCCTCGCCACTCTCCAACTCCAGCAGCCGCGCGGCCGCCGGATTGATCAACGTGGTGCGATCGTCGTAGTCGAGAATCAGCACGCCGAGTGGCGAAGCGTGCACGAACTGTTCGAGGAAGCCGCGCTGTTCGCCCAGACGCTGCCTCTCTTCGTACAGCTCCGTCAGCATGCGGTTGTAGAGTGCGATCAGCCGGTCCATCTCGGCCTGTCCGACCGGGGAGAAGCGAGCCGAGAACTCCTGCTCGTGGAGTACGTCCGAGAACGACTGCACGAACTGCACCGGTTCCAGGGTCCGCCGCGCCAGCCAGACCCCGAAGAGCCAGGACACGACGACCACCGTCTCCACCACGAAGAACCACCCGCCCAGCGCCTCGTACTGCCAGGCGGCGACCACCAGGATGCCCAGATGCAGCAGCGCGAGATGGGCGAAATAACCAGTGGAGAGCCGCATCGATTCGCGGAGCCTCAGCTCGACAGGCCGTGCTTCTCCAGGCGGCGGTAGAGGGCGGCTCGAGAGAGGCCGAGGTCGGCGGCGGCGCGCGAGATGTTGTTGGCGTTGCGGTCGAGACTCTTCTCGATCATCAGCCGCTCGACCTCTTCGAGGGTCAGGTGATCGATCTCGCTCAGCGAACGTCCACTGGGAGTCGTGCCGGCGAGATCGGGATCGATGAAGTCCTCGCGACGCAGCTGGCGCCGACCGGACATCAGCACCGCGCGTTCGATCGTCTGCCGCAGCTGCCGTACGTTGCCCGGCCATTCGAGGCTCTCCAACCAGCGATAGGCGGAGTCCTCGATCACGATCTCGTCACAGCCGTAGATCTCGCCGACGCGCCGCAGATGGTGGTAGGCGATGCGACTGATGTCGCTGCGGCGCTCGCGCAGGGCCGGCACTCGCAGAGTGATCAGGTTGAGTCGGTAGAGCAGATCTTCGCGGAAGACCTCCTCACGCACCATCTCCAGGAGGTCCCGATGGGTGGCCGAGATCACGCGAATGTCAGTCCGTTCGGTGCGAGAGGACCCCAGGGGCTGGTAGGTCCGGTCCTGGAGAACGCGCAGCAGCTTGACCTGAGAGCTCTTCTCTAGATCGCCGATCTCGTCGAGAAAGATCGTCCCGCCGTCGGCCGCCGCGAAACGTCCCTGCCGGTCACTCTTGGCATCGGTGAACGCTCCGCGCAGATGCCCGAACATCTCGCTCTCGAACAGCGTGGCCGGGATGCCCCCGAGGTTGACCTTGACGAAAGCCTCGTGGCATCGGCCGCTGTTGCGGTGCAGGGCATCGGCGATCAGTTCCTTGCCCGTGCCGCTCTCGCCGAGAATCAGCACCGGAGCGTCGGTGGCACAGACCCGTGCCACCCGATTGAGGAGCCTAACCATCGCCGGGTGCTCTCCGACGATGTCGCTGAAGTCGTACTGCTCGTCGAGCCCCTCGCGGTTGGCTTCCTCGCGAGTCGCTGAGGCCAACGACAGCTGGGTCCTGACCAGTTGCAGCAGATGGCCGTTGTCCCACGGCTTGGTGACAAAGTCCACGGCGCCCGCCTGAATGCCTCGCACCGCCAACTGAATCGAACCCCAGGCGGTCATCAGGATCACGGGTACCTTCGGCACCGTCGTCTGAATGCGATCCAACAGCTCGAGTCCCTCTTCCCCACTGGTCTGCCGCGAGAAGTTCATGTCCTGCAGAACCAGGGAACAGGGGCGACTCTCGAGATGGGCGATCGCCTCGTCGGGGGTGTGCGCCGAACGCAACGGAATTCCGGCCTGTTTGAAGAGCAGGGCGAGCGAGGCGGTCACGGACCGGTCGTCGTCGACGACCAGCACCGGGGGCACTTCGACCGCCCCGCTGGCTCTCGTTTCGGGGAACTCCGTCACTCCCCCATCCTACTCGTAGTGCAGCGCCTCGGCGGGCGATCGACGGGCCGCCAACCACGCCGGATAGAGCGAACAGAGCCCCGCCAATCCCAGGAGTACGGTAAGGCCAACCCCCAGCCCGTACAGGGAAGAACGCCAATCGAGCACCGCGACCGAACCCGTAATCGGGAACTGAATGGCGATGAGACTACCGAGCAGGGCGGCCAGCAGAGCGAGCACCAGGGTCTCGGCCACCACGAGCCGGTAGATCCAGCCTCGATGCCCGCCCAGGGCTCGCCGGAGGCCCAACTCGTCGGTGCGCCGGGTCACGCTCTGCCACAGCACACCGAAGAGGCCAAAAGCCACCATCGCCAGCAAGAACACCGCGACCCAGAAGGCGACGGCCAACGGCACGATGGCCTCCCGAATCCGCCGTTCACGCAACTTCGAGAGCGGCGTCACGGTGAAGGTCCAGGTCGGAGCGACCCGCTCCGCCACGAGTTGGAGCCGCTGTTCGATGTCGACGGGCGCTGAGCTCGGGACCCGGATCTGGATGGTGGGAGAGTTCTCTGTCAGGTCCTCCATCGGGAAGCGCGTGATGACGTACTCCTTGATCGGGCTCAGCTCACCCTGCTGCCGAAAGGCACGGAACACCCCCACGACCTTCCAGGCCGGTTCGTCATCGCCGTCGGAGTCGTAGGAGCGGATGTCGGCTCCCGGTTCGAATCCGTCGGGAAAGAGCTGCGCCGCCAGGCGTTCGTCCACCAGAACCCCCTGCTCGGTCTCGGAGTAGTCCGTCGCATTGAAGAATCGACCCTCCAACAGCTCGACCCCGAAGTCCTCCGGGCCACCGTCGCTGATCCGGTTGACGAACACATGGACCTTGCGATCTCGGTGCTCGACGTTGGTAGTCCAACGCCAACCTCGGAACGGAGGGAGCGCGAAATGGGCCCACTCGACCTCCCGATGGTCTCGCAGCGTGGCCAGCAGAGCGCGGAGCTGGGTGCCCTGCTCTTCGGTCCACTCCCCCGAGGTTTCGATCCGCAGCTCGTAGGTGTCGTGCCATTCGAAACCCAGCGGTTGCTGCCACCGATGCCAGAGATGTGACCCGAAACCGGCCACGAAGAAGACGATGAGAAACGCGATCGCCAACTCGACGAGAATGAGGGCGTGGGTTCGTTTGCGGTTCCAGACCAGACGGAATACGTGGCGTAGCAAGACTCAACCTCCTCGGAGGGCTCGAACGGGGTGGAACTTGGCCATCTTGTAGGCCGGGAGAACGCCGGAGAGCACGCCGAAGACCGTCATGGCGACCACGGCTCCCAGAAACACGGTGAGGTCGATTTCGAAGGCGGCGTACGGGATCATCCCCGAGCGTTCGACGATCTCGAGCAGGAACGCCCCGAGGGCAAAACCGAGCACCCCACCCACTAGGGACAACAGGACGTTCTCGACCAGGAACTGGCGTACGAGATCACGTGACGAGGCACCGAACGCCTTGCGGACGCCGATCTCGGAGGCGCGCTCCAGGATCCGACTGACGTTGAGATTGATCAGGTTGATCGCCGGCAGCACCATGAACGCCAGCATGACCCCGACCAGAATGGCTACGAAGAGACCATTCCGGCTGTCCCGCTCGTACCGCCGCTCCAGGAAGTTCCTGGCCAGAGCACTGAGCTTGCTGTTGGCAGGAGCCTTGCCGATCTGGAAGCGTTCCGGGTCATCGTGGACGAAACCCTCCATGGCCGCCCACGCCTCCTCCTCGATGAGGGGCAATCGGGCCGGATCGTCGGCGTAGAGCAGGATCCGGAAGTCACCGACCCACTCGGACCGAAAACTCGACGACGCCGCTGTGGTGTAGGGAACCCAAATCTCGGAGAATGCCAACTGGTGGAGCACCGGAATGTCCTCGACCACGCCCACGACCTCGAAACGCTGGCCGTTGGCGACGAAGGTCTCGCCTACCGACTCCTCCTTCCCGAAGAGGTCCCGACTGGTGCTGCGATTCAGAATCGCCACGAAGCGGCCCTGTTCCACGTCCTCGGCCGAGAACTTGCGCCCCGCCAGGAACTCGAAGTCCAGGATCTCCCAATACTGATGGTCGGTACCGGCGAGTTGCGGGCTCAGCTTGCGCTCCCCCTGGAAGATCGCCGCCTCGTCGGGCCCGCGGATCAATCCGATTCGATCCGGCGTCTCCAGGGGCAGGAAGTAGCGTTCGATCATGCGGAAGCCCGGCCGCGACGACCAGGTCCAGGTGCCTTCGGTGTTGGTCAGGAGCGCATCCTCGACGAAGAGGTAGTGGTCGCTGCGGGACTCGGCGCCGGTCGGTCGTACCGCGTTCTCCAGCAGGGCGATGACCACCGTGAGCACCGCCAGTGTCAGGGCGACGGCGAAGAGATTCACGAAAGTGAAGAACTTCCGACGGAGCAGGACCTTGTAGGCCGTGAGCAGGTAGTTTCTCAGCATCGGCTCTCCCTCAGGCCACCAGGCGACCGTCGAAGATGCGCACCACGCGTTCGGTCTGTTTGGCCTTCTCCTCGTCGTGCGTCACCATGACGATGGTGGTCCGAGACTCGCGGTTGAGACCTTCCAGGATCGACATGATCTCGTCCCCCATGTGGCTGTCGAGATTGCCGGTCGGTTCGTCGGCCAGCACGATCTTGGGCTCACCGACGATGGCGCGAGCGATCGCCACCCGCTGCTGCTGCCCCCCCGAGAGCTGGGTCGGGAAGTGGTTGACGCGGGAGGTCAGTCCCACGCGCTCCAGCGCTCGGAGCGCCCGGGCCCTGCGCTCCTTCGCCGACAATCGTCGATAGAGGAGGGGTATCTCGACGTTATCGACGACCGAGAGGTCCGGAATCAGATGGAAGCTCTGAAATACGAATCCGATCATCTGGTTGCGAAGGGTGGCCAGCTCTCGATCAGACTGCTCGCCCAAGGGCCGCCCCTCCAGGCAAACCTGCCCCTCCGACGGGGCGTCCAGCAGGCCGATCAGGTTGAGCAAGGTGCTCTTGCCACAGCCCGACGGCCCCATCACCGAGAGCATCTCCCCCTCGTCGATCGTGAGATCGATCGAGTCGAGGGCTACGGTCTCGATTCGCTCGGCCTGGTACACCTTGCTGACATCTTTCAGTTCGATCATCGCTGTTGTCATGTCTCACTCCACTCGGATCTGTTGAAGGTGTTCGAAATCTCGCGGATCGGAGAGGATCACTTCGTCCCCCTCCTCGAGGCCGTCGAGGACCTCGACGCGATGTCGGCTGGAGATACCGAACTGCACCTCGGTGCGCTCGGCAACTCCATCCACGATGCGGTAGACCGACTGTCGGCTCTGACCGGCAATCGCCGGTCCGTTCTTCAGGCTGAGTCCGTCCTCGACGCGACCGGTGATGACGTCGACATCGACCCGCTGGCGCGGGCGGAGTCCCGCCGGCTGCGGCTCGTCGAAGGCGATCTGCAGGGTCATCTGTCCCCCCTCCACGTTCGGCAGGATCGACTGCACGCGCCCCGGTACCGGCGTTTCGTTGACCCGGATGGCGGCTGCGAGCCCCGAAGTGATCCGGGAGGCGTAGAAGTCCGAAAGCTGCGCCTCGACCTGGAAGCGGGAGAGATCGGCGACCCGAGCCAGGGGCACGCCGGGAGCCACTCGAGTTCCGACCTCCTCCAGAGCCCAGGTGACCACACCCGACTGCGGTGCCGTCACCGTGCACTCGGCGAGGCGACGTTGGGTCTCCTGAAGCTGGTGGCGAAGCATCGAGGTCTCGAGTCCGATCCGTTCCAGCCCCGTCGACGCCTCGTCCTCGGCGTGCTGCATCGACCGCTCGATCTGGGAGATCTCGACCGAGGTCCGGGTGACATCGAGCTCGGCCTCGAACAACTGATCCTTGGAGATTGCACCGTCCTGGGCCAAGGTCTGGTACCGGCCGAGCCGAGCCTTCCGGCTCTCGAGATCGATGGCGAGCAGTTCCAGGCGCGAGCGATAGTCGTCCAGGGTTCGGCCCAGAGTCTGACGCTCGGCCCGTCGCAGGTTTTCCTTGAGCGCCAGCTGCTCTTCGAGATCCTGCCGCTCCAGTTCCAACGCGCGGGCATCCAGCCGCAGGATCGGAGCACCAGCCTCGACCTCGGTCCCGGCGCCCGCCAGGACCTCGACCACCTCGGTCTCGAACAGGGCCGACACCACTCGCTCGTCGGCCGGCACGATCAACCCGGCGGCCGAGATGGCAGCGACGACCTCTCCCCGCTCCACCACCGCCACCCGAATCTGGTCGCGGTCGAGACTCGGGGTAATCCAACCCCGGAGCAGGAGGAGGAGAAGAAGCACCAGGATGCCGCCGCCGATCCACGGGCGTCGACGACGCCATGAGTCGCGTCGTACCTGTTCGATGGGGCGTTCACGGTCCATGCTCATGACGAGTCCTTGAGCAGGGCCCGTGCCAGCCCGCCACAATCTCCGCAAGTAAATTATAAATCAATAACTTAGACGCCTGACAACGAGAGGCTTGTCGATTCAACAGTGTCCGAATCCGAACACTCGAGACGGCCGTTGACCGGCTACGCACAGTGACGAGCGATCGAGCGGGGATCGGTAGAATCGCCCGATGCCTCCCGAAGTCCTCCTCACCGCCGAGAACCTGTGCAAGGCGTTCGGGGCTCAGCGCCTGTTCGAGGAACTGAGTCTGTCGCTCTTCGCGGGAGATCGGGTCGGCCTGGTCGGCCCCAACGGAGCCGGTAAGTCCACTCTGCTGGCGATCCTGGCCGGCGCGATCGAGCCGGATGCCGGCCAGGTCTCGCAGCGTCGGGGACTGCGGGTCGGCACGGTGGAACAGGATCCCGCCTTCCCGCCGGGGCGGACGGTCGAGGCCGTCGTGCTCGAGCGCCTGCAGGGCGAGACCTCCGCTACCCACTCCGAGCCCTGGGAGCGGCAGCACCGCGCCGCCGTCGCCCTCAGCCAGGCGGGCTTCGAGAGCGTCGAAGCCGGCGTCGAGACCCTCTCGGGCGGATGGAGAAAGCGGCTGGCCATCGCCCGCGAACTCGCCGCCGCCCCCGACATCCTGCTGCTCGACGAACCGACCAACCACCTCGACGTGGCCTCGATCCTGTGGCTGGAAGAGTTGTTGTCGCGCGAGCCGTCCGCGTTCGTCACCATCAGCCACGACCGCGTCTTCCTGCAGCGCGTCTGCCATCGCATCATCGAAATCGACCGGGTCTACGACGGCGGCCGGCTGGAAGTCGACGGTACCTACGCGGACTACCTCGAGGCGCGGGAGCAGCGGCTCTCCCAGCAGGCTGCCCAACGCGCCAGCCTGGCCAACCGGGTGCGCACCGAGGTGGAGTGGTTGCGCACCGGGCCCAAGGCCCGGACGACCAAGTCCAAAGCCCGGACCGATCAGGCGCTGGCGATGATCGACGACCTGGCCGACCAGTCGGCGCGGGCACGATCGAAGAGGGCCTCGATCGATTTCGACGCCAGCGAACGCCGCACGCGCAAACTGTGGCGGGGCCGGGGGCTGAGCAAAGCCTTCGGCGACCTTACGCTGTTCGAAGATCTCGATCTTCAACTCGGTCCCGGAGATCGCCTCGGGGTCCTGGGAACCAACGGGTCGGGCAAGACCTCCCTCCTTCGCATCCTGGTCGGCGAACTCGAGCCGGATCGAGGAACGATCCAACGAGCCGAGCAATTGCGCACCGTCTATTTCGAGCAGGATCGAACCAGCCTCGATCCCACGCTCACTCTCCGACGGGCCCTGGCCCCCACCGGTGACACGGTGTTCTTCCGCGACCAACCGCTCCACGTCGCCTCGTGGGCGGCCCGGTTTCTCTTCCGTGGTGAGCAACTCGAGACTCCCGTCGAGTCCCTTTCCGGAGGTGAACGAGCGCGCATCGTGCTGGCGAGACTGATGCTGCAGCCGGCCGACCTGCTGGTGCTGGACGAACCCACCAACGACCTCGACATCGCGACGCTCGATGTGCTCGAAGACGCGCTGTGCGAGTTTCCGGGAGCGCTGGTCCTGGTGACCCACGACCGATACCTCCTCGATCGCGTATCGACCCGGCTCTTGGCCCTCGATCGGGGTCGAGCGATCCACTTTGCCGACACGGCCCAGTGGGAGTCCCACCTGAGGCAGGCCGCCAGGGCGGCCGAACCCGCCGAAGAGTTGTCCAAGCCGGCGAGTTCTCGACCCAACCAACGGCGACGACGACTCTCCTACCTCGATCAGCGTGAGTTCGATGCCATGGAATCGCGTGTGCTCGAGGCGGAGGAAGAGCTCGCGAGCCTGCGCCAGGCCGCCGAAGACCCCGCGATCGCTACCGATCCTCAGGCCCTGCAGGAACGGTTCGAGGCGCTGGCCGCCGGGCAGCGCCGGGTCGACGCCCTCTACGCGCGGTGGGCCGAGCTCGAAGCCAAGACCTGACCAATCCACGGCCCCGCCAGGACCGTATACTCTTCCCGTGATGCTAGGAACACTCGACAAGACCCAACTCCCCACCCCCGACACCGCTCTGCCCGGCCGGGAGCAACCGCTCACCGTCCCCGAGGAGCACTTCGTCAACGGCCACCGCATCGTGCCCCCCTTCCCCACCGGCCTCGAGACGGCCGTCTTCGGGCTGGGTTGTTTTTGGGGCGCCGAGCGGCTCTTCTGGAAACTCGACGGCGTCTACAGCACGGCGGCCGGTTACTCCGGGGGCATCACGCCCAACCCCACCTATCGCGAGGTCTGCACCGGCGCCACCGGCCACACCGAGGTCGTGCTGGTGGTCTACGACCCCCAGGTCATCGGTTACACCGACCTGCTGAAGGCATTCTGGGAAGCGCACGACCCCACCCAGGGCATGCGTCAGGGCAACGATCGGGGCACGCAGTATCGCTCGGCGATCTACACCACCTCGGAGGCGCAGGCCGAGGCCGCCACCGCCTGGCGGGATGCCTACCAGGAGGTCCTGACCGCGGCCGGACTGGGCGAGATCACCACCGAGATCAAACCCCAGGGGACCTTCTACTACGCCGAGGACTACCACCAGCAGTACCTGGCCAAGAACCCGAACGGCTACTGTGGAATCGGGGGCACCGGCGTCACCTGCCCCGGCTGAGCGGACGCGTCACCAGCGGTCCGCTACACTGGTGGCATGTGTCGCAACATTCGAACCCTGCACAACTTCGCCCCGCCGGCTTCGGCCGAGGAGATCCACGCGTCCTCTTTGCAGTACGTGCGCAAGATCTCAGGCTGCACCAAACCCTCGCAGGCCAATGAAGCCGTCTTCGCCCAGGCGGTGGAGGAGGACATCGCCGCCACCGAGAAGCTCGTGACGGGACTGGTCACCAACGCGCCGCCCAAGAACCGGGAAGAGGAAGCCGCCAAAGGCCGGGCTCGCTGGGAGAAACGCCAGGCCCGCATGGCGTCCGAGTAGGCGAAGTTGCCCTGACTGGCGGCTTGGTAGACAGGGCCGCTTCAGGCCGCCGCGGAACCGACGGGTCCGCGGGGCCGGCTCCATGGTACTTGGAGCGGGGGCACTCCTCGACCTCACCACGAAACCGATCGGCAACGCTGCGTCTCACTGAACTCGAGATCGATAGAGCGACGAACGTGGCATCTACCCGGGGCGTTCGGTAACGCTTGCGCCGCCCACTGTGCCAGCTGGGCAGCTGGCGCTCCAGACGATGGAGGTTTTCCTCGGAGCCGAGAGCCGAGCAGGGGCTCGGTTACTCGGCCGTCAGAGCGTCGGGATTCAGAGCGAGAAGATCCTCCACCACGAACAGCCCGTCCCGACGGATCACCTCGCCGTCGAAGGAGATCGTGCCGCCGCCGTACTCCGGCCGTTGGATGAGCACCATGTCCCAGTGGATCTCAGAACGATTGCCGTTGTCCGCTTCTTCGTAGGCCTGCCCCGGAGTGAAGTGCAGCGACCCCGCGATCTTCTCGTCGAAGAGGATGTCCTTCATCGCCTCGAGGATGTACGGGTTGTAGGCGATCGAGAACTCGCCCACGTAGCGCGCCCCTTCGTCGCTATCGAAGATCGAATCCAGCTTGTCGCCTCCGGAGTCAGCGGTCGCGCGCACGATCTTGCCGTCCACGAACTCGAGTCGCACGTTGCTGAACGACTCGCCGTGATAGATCGTCGGCGTGTTGTAGTGCATGACTCCCTGCACGGAGTCGCGAACCGGGGCCGTGAAGCACTCGCCGTCCGGGATGTTCATCTCGCCGCAGCAGGGCACCGCCGGAATGTCTCGGATCGAGAATCGAAGGTCGGTGTCGCCCGGACCCACGATGTGCACCTGGTCGGTCCGATCCATGCGTGCCTTCAGAGCTTCGCTCGCTGTCGCCATGCGACCGTAGTCCAGCGTGCAGACCCGGAAGAAGAACTCCTCGAATGCCTCCGTGTTCATCTCGGCCAGCTGCGCCATGGAGGGCGTCGGCCAACGCAGGATGCACCAGCGCGTGTTCCTGACTCGCTCGTCGAAATGGACCGGGCGAGCGTAGATCCGGCTGTACGCCTTGACCCGATCTTCCGGAGCTCCCGCCATCTCGCTGATGTTGTCCGACCCGCGCAGTCCGAGATAGGCATCCATCCGCTCCATGCGATGGAGATCGTAAGCAGCCCAGACCTCGAGGGCGCTGTCGTCCGCCGACTCGACGAGGGCTCGTTGTACTCGGCCGTGTCGGAGGGAGACGTGGGGGTGGCCGCCGACGCGCCGAGCCTCGCGCACCAGCGCGATCACCGCTTCGTCTGGGATGTCGAAACCCTCGATCAACAGGTGCTCTCCGGCTTGCAGTCGCACGGAGTGCTGGATCAGAGTAGCGGCGAGGCGTTCGATGCGGGGGTCCATCATGAGCAACAACTCCTGGTTCGGTCCAATTCAGCGACGTCGGGATGGTAGCGAATCGGTACCGGTGAAGCGAGGGTCTTGGCGCGTCCCACCCCGGGGAGCCGTGGGCGCGAAGCCAGACCCTCCCGCACCCTCCTTGACCCTGCCCCCGAGGGCTGACTATCCTCCTCGGGAGTTTCCCATGCATCCGACAGGCGCTCGGTGCCGGACGGTCCGTCCTCCGATGGTGATCCGGTACCCTCCGAGAAGGCAGCGCCCACCTTGCGAGACGAGGCGCGTCCACCCTTGAGGAACCGGCCCACCGTGACCCACGCTTATCCCCGATCCCAGGCCATCCTCGACGCCGCGCAGCGAGGCAGGGGAGCTCGCCGACTGGTGGTTCTGCTGGTGCTGAGCTTCTGGGCGCTCTGGTTCTTCGCCTCCAGCTTGACGGTTCGGGTCACCAGCACCAGCGCCCGGCTGGTCTCGGGAACGGGTCCCTACACCGTCGAAGCTTCGATCTCCGGGCTCGTCGAGGAGGTTCTGGCCACGCTGGGTGCACCGATCGCCGCCGGGGCGGCGCTGGTGCGACTGGATCCAGACCACGCGGCGATCGACCTGGAGGAAGCCAAAACCGTAACGAAACAGCTCGAGGCCGAACAGTCTCAGTTGGAGGCACGACGGCTCCGCGAACGCCAGGCGGTCGACGCCACCCTCCACGCCCACCGAGCTGCCGTCGAGGTCGCGCGGCAGGAACTTCGCGAGGCCGAGATCGCCCGACGCCTCGCCGAGCTGCACGCCTCCCGGTGGCAAGAGCTCTTCGACGAGGGTCTGAGCAGCCGCGCCGAACTCGACACCGCCCTGGGCGAACTCGAGCGGCAGAAGACGTTCGAGCAAGCCAAGCGCACCGCCGTCGAGCAGTTGCAGTGGGAGCTCGACGCCGAGCAAGACCGTCAGGCGGCCACCTTGGCGGAACTCGACGGCAGGATCGCTCGCCTCCAGGGAGAGAGTGAGAGTTCGAGGGCCGAGGTCGAACGAAGCCGGGAGGAACACGCCCAGACCACCCTGCGCGCCCCGATCTCGGGACGGGTAGCGACCCTGCACGACCTGCAGCGCGGGGCGACGGTGCAACCCGGCCAGCCCGTGGCGACGATCGTGTCCGACGAGGCGCTGCGCGTCGTCGCCGAGTTCGAACCCGACCGCGCGCTCGGTCGGATCCAGCCCGGACAGCGCTGCCAACTGCGCCTCGACGCCTACCCCTGGACCCAGTTCGGTACGGCCGAGGGTTCGGTCCAACGAGTCGCCCTCGAACCACGGGGAGGCAGCGTGCGGGTCGAGGCCGTGCTCGATTCGGTACCTTCGGGCATCGAACTGCAGCACGGACTCACCGGGCGCCTGGAGGTCGAACTGGAAGACGCCTCTCCCGCCGTCGTCACCCTGCGTTTCCTGGCCCGCTGAGTCCGCAGTGCAGCGCCGCGGCCACAAGCTCTTTCCGCCCGAGGTGGTTCAGACCTCGGCGATGGACTGCGGCCCTGCCTCGCTCGCGTCACTGCTCCTCGGCTTCGGGGTCCCCGCCAGCTACGAACGGCTCAGGGAACTCTGCCGGACCGCCGTCGACGGCACGTCGATCGACGAGATCGAGACCGTGGCGCTGGACCTGGGCCTGGAGGTCGAACAGGTCCTGGTGCCTCCCGAACACCTGCTCTTGCCCCAGGCTCCCCCCGCCATCGTGGTGGTGGATCGGGGAGGAGCCAATCACTTTCTTCTCGCTTGGAGGCAGCTCTTTCGACGCTGGTTCTGGGTCATGGACCCGGCCCGGGGCCGGGGGCTGGTCGAGCGACGGCGATTCCTACGACAGCTCCACCTCCACACCCAGTCGGTCGCTGCTCCGGACTGGCTCACCTGGGTCCGCGGCGAGGAGTTCCAGGCCGCGCTCGACTGGCGGCTCCGCCAGCTCGGCCTCCATCGTGATGAGACCCGGTCGCTCCTCGAAGAGTACGCGACCCGCGACGAATGGCGAGCGTGGGCGGCGCTCGACGCCAGCACGAGGATGACCGCGACGCTGGTGGAAGCGGGTACCCTCGACCGTCGGGATCGAGCGAGTTTCTTACGACAGTGCGCGATCGAAGCTGAGACGTCCCGCGAGACGATCGCCGACTCCTTCTGGTCGGTCCAGAGGGACCCGGAGGATCCCGACCGTCTGCTCTATCGAGGTGCCGTCCTGGTGCGGGCCCACGGGCTACGACCGGCTACGGTGCGGGCGGATGTCCAACACGTGCGTTCGACGCCACCCCGCACTCCGGTCCGACGCGTGCTGCAGTTGATCGACCGGTACGCGCGAGGGGCCGGGTTCCTGGTCGTGCTGCAGGTCGCGGCGGCCGCCCTGACGCTGGTGTTCGAAGCGCTCTTCTTTCGGGGCATCCTCACCCTGCACGAAGAGGTCGGCAGCGCTCCCCAACGGTTGGAAGTCTGGCTGGCCCTGTTGGGCCTTCTCGGCGTCGGCCTCCTGCTGCGCTGGGGGGCGGAGACCGAGAGCCGCCGGATCGGACTCCAGCTCGAGACGGTGCTGCGGCAACAGCTCCTCCAGCGCCTGCCAAGACTGCCCCTGCCCTACCTGAGGAGTCGTCCCGTATCGGACATGGCGCGGCGCGCCCACGATCTCCACGAGGTCAGGAGCATCGTCCGCCTGGGTGCCCTCTCGGTGCGTGGTGCCTGCGAGGTCCTGCTGACCTCGGCGGGGATGATGCTGATCCACCCACCGATGGCTCCGTTCGTCGCCCTGGCGGGGCTCACCGCCATCGCGGTGCCGCTGCTGTCGATTCCCCTGACGGCCGAGCAGGACGCGCAGTTGCGCACCCGCGAGGGGGTGTTGGCCCGCCTGCTGTTCGATGCTCTGAGCGGCCTCACCGCCGTGCGAGCCCATCGAGCCCAAGCTGCCCTCCACCATCGACAACGGGAGCAGCTCGTCGAGTGGGTCCGCAGTCGCTTCTCGGTGGAGAAGCTCCGCCTTCTGGTCGACTTGCTCCAACTCGGCCTGGTCTTGACTCTCGTCGTGGCGACGGTGGTCGACTTCCTGCAGATGCACGGTGCCTCCGCCGATGTCCTGCTCCTGGCCTACTGGGGTCTGGAGCTCGGGTTCTGGAGCCGTCTGACCGCGACCGGACTGCGCCGTTTCGCTCTGCAAGCCAACGTAGTAGCCCGCATTCTCGAACCGATCGAAGCCGAGTTGGAAGAGGACGCCACCGGCCGCGTGGCCACCGCAGAACAGGCTGCATCCCGTGCCCCGTCGCCGGTGGCGATCCGGTTCGAGGCCGTTGGCGTCCAAGCCGGCGGCCACCAGATCCTGCATGGGGTCACGGATTCGATCGAGGCCGGCCAACACGTCGCCATCGTCGGTACCTCGGGGGCCGGCAAGTCGACTCTCCTCGGCCTGCTCCTCGGCTGGCACGAGGCAAGCGGCGGCGGGGTGTGGATCGACGAACGCCCTCTGAACCCTCAGACCCTCGATGCCCTCCGTTCGCGGACGGCCTGGGCCGCCCCTGAGGTCCAGCTGTGGAACCGATCGCTCTTGGCCAACCTGGCCTACGGTACCGAGGGGCAACCTGGCGGCTGGCACGACCTGCTGGCTGCGGCGGAACTCGAGGAACTGCTCGAGTCGATGGAACGAGGACTCCAGACCTCGCTGGGCGAGAGCGGCCGGAGGGTCTCTGGCGGCGAGGGCCAACGGGTGCGCTTCGGTCGTGCGCTACGTCGTGAGCGGGCGGATCTCGTCCTGCTCGACGAGGCCTTTCGCGGCCTCGGACGCCCCCAACGTCAACGTCTGCTCCGTCAGGCCCGGGAGCACTGGCAGAAAGCCACCCTTTTGTACGCCACCCACGACGTCGGAGCCACCCTCGGTTTCGACCGCGTGCTGGTCCTCGATCGCGGCACGCTGGTCGAAGCGGGATCGCCGCTGCAACTGGCCCAGGAGGAGTCGCAGTACGCGCGACTGCTGGGCGCCGCCAACGACCTTCCCGCCAGCGCGTGGGGTCCAGAATGGCGCCGCTGGCGGGTCGACCAGAGCCGACTAGCGGCAGTGGACGGAGGGAAGCCCTGATGGGCCCACGAGCGAGCGACGTCTGGACGGTACAGGAGCTGCCTGCGGCCCTGGCCTGGCTAGCGGGCTTCTTCCGGCTCGATCCGGTCGGGGCTACATCCGATCGGGATTCCGACGGCCCGATCGACGAGTGGCTGCCCGTACTGGCCTCTCGATGCGATCTCGAGGCCGTAGCGCTTGGCCTGGGCTACGCCGATGTCGAGAAGACCCTGCACGAGGCGGCTCCGTTCGTCCTAGAGCTTCCCGACTCGACCGGCTACCTCCTCGTCGTCAGCTGCCGGGGCCAGCGCGTTCGTCTACGAACGCCGGCCGGAGAGGAGCGATCCTGGTCGCTCTCCCAACTCGCTCGATCCCTACGGGCTCCGCTGGAGCAGCAGATCGAGGTCCCCGTCGAGGAGTTGCTGGACCGCACTGGATGTCCGCCTCCGCGACGAGTCGCTGCCAAGCAGGCCCTGCTCGGAGCTCGTCTCGCCGACGCGACGGTGGCCCGCGGGTGGTCGCTGACGCCGAACCTCGGGGCCCCCTGGTGGACCCAGCTTCGGGCGCTCGGCGTCCCGCGCGACTTCTTCGAATTCGCCGCCTGCTACAGCGTGCGGCTGACCGCGGTCCTGCTGTCCTGGTGGTTCCTCTGGCACGGTGCCGTTGCGGGTGCACTGGACTGGGGCTGGATCGGCGGATGGGCCGTGTTCGTGCTCTCGGCCCACCTCCCCATCCGCCTGCTCGAGAACTGGTTCCTGGCTCGAGTCTCGATCCGCCTCGGCTGGCTCCTGCGACGCCGGAGCCTGGCCGGAACCCTGAAACTCGACCCCGACACGGTGGGGCGAGAAGGTACGGCTGGCCTGCTCGGGCGGAGTCTCGAGGTGACGACGGTCGAGCGCTCAGGCGTCGACGGCGTCCTCGCCTCCACGACCTATCTGCTCGACCTCCTGTTCTACGCCCCGGCTCTGCTGGTTGGGGTGGGGGGAGCCGCGCACGGCCTCCTCCTCCTCGGCTGGTTGGCTCTCTTCACGGCCGCCGGCCATCGGTACTATCGCCGGCTTCGACAGTCGATGGTTCTGCGCCACGAGTTGACCCTCGACCTGGTCGAGAAGATGGTCGGTCAGCCCACTCGCGTGGCGCAGCAGGATCCGGCCCACTGGCACCACGGAGAGGACGAACAGCTCAGTCGCTACGTCGCGGCGTGCGGCGCGGCGGACCGCTGGGAGACCCGCTTGGGGACCGGACTGGCTACCGGCTGGGTGCTGTTCAGCCTGCTGCTGATCCTGCCCGACTTCGTCTTCGGACAAGTGTCGATCGGGCGCCTCGCTCTTTCGATCGGCGCCATCCTCCTGATTCGACAGACCTTCACCGTTCTCGCACAGTCGATGCTGGCCTCGATGCACACCCTGGTCGCCTGGCGCCGGGTGGCGCCGCTGCTGCGGTCGGGGCCACCCGCACCTCGCGCCGCGGCGCCCGGTCTCCGGATCGACTCGGGACAGGACCCCCTGGTAACGACTCGCAACCTCGGCTACCGGTATCCGGATCGACCGCGACCCGCCCTCGAGCAGTGTACGCTGACCATCGAGTCGGGAGACCGCATCCTGGTCGAGGGCCCCTCGGGCGGAGGCAAGACGACCCTGGTGTCGTTGTTGGCCGGTCTCCGACGGCCCGATTTCGGCGTAGTGCACCTGCATGGCCTCGACCTGCAATCGCTGGGGCTCGCACGCTGGCAGCAGAGCATTGCCCTGACGCCGCAGTTCCACGACAACCACGTGTTCCTGGATACCTTGGCGTTCAACCTCCTCCTGGGACGGCGCTGGCCACCGACCGAACGCGACCTAGCCGAGGCGAGGGAGGTCTGCCGAGCCGTCGGTCTCGACGAGCTCCTCCACCGCATGCCCGCGGAGCTCTACGAGCAGGTCGGCGAAGTCGGCTGGCAGCTGTCTCACGGCGAACGCAGTCGGCTCTTCCTGGCCAGGAGCCTGCTCCAGGGGGCCGACCTTCTGCTGCTCGACGAGTGCTTCGGGGCGCTAGACCCGGTGAACCTCGCTCGATCCCTGCGGGCACTCTCCGACCGCCCCGAAGCGATCGTGGTCATCGCTCATCCCTGAGGACGGTAGCGCGACGCCACGCCGAGAAACGCCATCTCCGCCGCACTGGACAGGACGATCGCCGCCGCCGCCGTAGCGATACCAGAGGCCCTCATCGCCAAACCAGTGCCCAGAACCAGACCCGTGACCAGAAGTCGCACCATCATGGCCCGATTTACGGCGGGGGTCCGCTTGCGATGGATCAGCAGACCCCGGTACCAAGAAGTGAGCGTCGAGAGCGCTGGTAGGGGAACGAGCAGGAGGAGTCCCACCAGGGCCACTTCGACCACGCCGGGCGCCGCGCTCTGAATCTGATCGAAGTAGAACCGAGCCGCCGGGGTGGCGACGAACAGCACCATGGTTCCCAGGCTCACCCCGGTCATGGTCCACGAGAATCGCCGCAATGCCGGTTCGGCATCGTCCTCGCGCATGCGGGCGATGACCACCTCGGGCAGCGCGAAGGCAATGGCGCGGGCCAACAGCATGAACTGAAAGATCATCGGCCAGGCCGCGAGCGTCTCCACCGGCCGGTCGAGACGCGCCAGGCAGGCCGTGACCAGGGGCTGCATGAGGAGCGTGAGGATCGAGGTCGAAGCGAGGGGAAGGTGAAACGAAGCGAGGTCCCGATAGGTCAACTCGGTGGCAGGATCGACCTGCGACAGTTCGTCGGCCAGCAGCGGCCGCACCGCCCAAGTGGCGAACAGTGCCTCGGCGACGACTCCCACCACCAAGGCGATCGCCCCCACCAGGACCCCCGACACGGTACCGGCTACCGCCAGGGCGATCGCCGTGCCGCCAGAACCGAGGAGACGGACGGCCGTCCCCCAGGCAACCCAGCGGGTCCGACCGAACGCGATCAACACGCCCTGCAGAAACCGTCGCCAGGCGATCGCGGCGGCCCAGGGCACCATCACCACCAGGGCCGGCCGGACGAACGCCGCGATCTCTTCCGGCGTGCCGAGCCAGTCCACCACCACGAGTTCGAAGGGGCGCGGCAGCGCGATCACCGCCGCCAGCACACTGAGGCCAACCATCCAGTGCAGGGTGAAGCGTCGGACCAGGCAGTAGGACGCTCGATCCCGGACCAGGGCGGTCGAGGTCGCCAGGAGGTTGATGATCGGACTCTCGATGGCCACCTCGATGGCAAACACGATCCCCATGGCCGCCAGCATCACCACTTCGTTGGGCAGTCGGTTGATCGCGGCGCTGATCAGCGGCCCCTCGCTGGTCATCAAGAGCCAGCTGGCGAACAGAGGGAGCCAGAAGATGAAGATGTCGCGCTGTTTCATGACGGAGAGCCGCAGATGCCCAGGCCGGGGGAGGCGACGAGGGGGCCGGATTCTAACCCGGGAGTTCGCACACTATGATTCTGCGGTGTCCGCCCCTCTCCCCGACCCACCCGACCGAGACCACTCGTCGGCGGAACCGTTTCAGCTGGCCGAGTGGAAGGTCTTCCCCCGACGCCACTGCGTCGAGGGACCCGAGGGAGACCGCCGACTGACCGCCAAGGCCATGGCCTTGCTTCTCGAGTTCTCGCGGCAGCCGCAGCGAGTCCTGACCAAGGAGGCGTTGATCGAAGCCGTCTGGGAAGGCTCCTACACCTCGGATGAAGCGCTGTCGACCGTGATCTACGAGTTGCGTCGCGTGCTCGGCGACCGCGCCCGCGCCCCGCGCTACCTGGAGACGATTCGCAAGAGCGGCTATCGCCTTCTCGTCACCCCGACGCCTCTGACCTCGCGACCCGTGGCCCCGGCTCCCCCCACGCCGACCCACCCGGTGCCGGTCCCCTCGTCCGACGTCGAGCCGGCAGAGGCACCATCTCCGATCTCACGTCGCTTCTCTCCGCTGCCTCTTCTGTTCGGCCTCGCGATCGCTGCTCTCCTCTTCTTCGCGTGGTGGCAGCCCCGTTCCGATCGCCACCGGGAACCACCAGGGGCGATCGAATCGCTGGCCGTGCTTCCCCTGTCGGCCTACCTCTCGGAGAACCGCGGCTTGATCGACACCGCGCTGACCGACATGCTGGTGGGCGACATTGCCCAGGCCTGCGCCATCGACGTGACTCCGGGCCTCGCCCTGGGGCAGGAAACGACGCAGTGGACCGTCGACGACGCGCTCGAATCCCTGGGCGTCGACGCCGTGGTCGAAGGCGCCGTGGCCCGATCGGGAGACAACCTCTGGATCACCCTGCAACTGGTCGACCTGCGGACCGGCCAGATGCTGTGGAGTGCCACCTACGACCGTCAACTCGGCGACGAACTGCTAGTACTGCGGGAAGTCACTCGAGACGCAGCGCTCCGCATCCGCGACGAGTTGGGCCGGCGGCAAGGTAGTGCAGCCGGCGCAGAAGCGCCACCGGCGGAACCGGAATTCGTCCCCCAGGTTTCTCCTGAGTAGATCTCAAGTTCTCGGACGGCCCAGCCACTAGGTTGGCAGCCGTACCCCGGCATGCCGCCGGCGGTCGTACCACGATCAGGAGAAACCAACATGATCGAAACCCCGATTCCGCCCGCGAGCTACCGTCCGTCGCGAGTCCCTTCCCTCGCCACCGTCGCCCTGCTGCTCGTCGCTCCCGCGCTCTTCGCTTGTGACGACTGCAGCGAACAGCCCAAGGACGCCGCCGACCGCGGTGCCACCGTCGGCAAGGTCGGTGACCTATCGATCACTCGAGCCGAAGTGGAAGCCCATGCCGCATCCGAGCTGGCTCCCCTCGAAGAACAACGGGACACGGTGTTGCGTCGTCATCTCGATGAACTGGTCCTCGAGCGACTGCTGGAGGCCGAGGCCGCAGCGCGCGGGATCGCCGTCGAGACTCTGCGACGCCAAGAGGTAGATGACAAGCTCGCTCCCCCTACCGACGAGGAACTGCAGCAGTTCTACGCGGCCAATCGGGCCCGCATTCGACAGCCACTCGACCAGGTCTCCGACCAGATCCGACAGCACCTGACCGCCCAGCAGCGGCAAGCTCGGATGGACGAACTCGCGCGCGAACTGGGACGCCGCCACGAAGTCGAGGTCCTGTGGCAACCGTACCGCTACCAAGTCGCGTCCGTCGAAGCTCCGTTCAAGGGCCCGGCCGACGCACCGGTCGATCTCGTCGTCTTCTCGGATTTCCAGTGCCCCTGGTGCAGTCGGTTTGCCCCTGACCTCGAGCTGGTCACGGAGCGGTATCCCGAACAGGTGCGTCTGACCTACCGCCACTTCCCTTTGAACTCGATCCACCCCCAGGCCCAGGCCGCCGCCGAGGCTGCAGTCTGTGCCGCCGAGCAACAGCAGTTCTGGTCCCTGCACGACGCGATCTTCGAGCGGCAGAAAGAACTGCCCACCCTGGACTTCCGCGAGCTGGCCCGGGGTCTCGAGCTGAACGACTCCGAGTTCGGAAGCTGCCTGGCCTCGGATCTCCCCGCCAGCCGAGTCGCAGCCGATGTCGCGGCGGCTCGTACGCTGGGTCTGACCAGTACACCGAGCCTCTTCGTCAACGGTCGCAAGCTCGCGCTCCGCAACGGTAGCCCGATCGTCGATCAGATCGCGGCGGCGGTCGAAGAGGAGCTCGGCCGCTAGTCTCCCGGTTCCGCCCCGAGGGTCCCAGGGGCCCCCGGGGGCGGAACCTGAGTCAGTCCCCGGCCAGTGGTTCAGCTCGACGGCCGAGGGACTCGAGCAGGGACCGCCACGCTCGTCCTCGATGACCGATGGCGTCCTTGCGCTCGGCGCTGAGTTCGCCGTAGGTCCTGCTTTCACCATCGGGTAGAAAGACGGGATCCCAACCAAAACCGTGGGTGCCCCGCCCCGGCAACACGAGGGTGCCTTCGGTCCGCCCCGTGGCGACCACGTCTCCTTCCGGGCCGCGATACAGCAGCGAACACACCGCCGCCACCGAGGCATTGCCGGAGGAGAGGGCGACGCGAGCGATGCCGTCGGGACCGACCGCCTGCAGCATCCACTTCACCAGGGGGCCAGGGAATCCGTTGAGTGCGCCCAGTTCGAGCCCCGTCTCTTCCACCACCAGCGGCCTCTCCAACCGGCGCCAGGCTTCGTCGGCCTTGGCCACCAGGACGGCTCGTAGATCGAGTTCCTGGAGCTCGGGCAGATCGACGACCGCGGTGTCGATCTGGTGACCCAGAATCCGCTCTGCCTCCCGCCGCTTCCCCGGGTTGCCAGTGACGAGGACGAAGGGGGGAAGGACCCTCCGGGGGGCGCTCAGGCGTTCCACAGCACGCGGTGGGCGGAGACCTTCTTGGCCAGTCCCTTGAGTTGGTACTCACCCATCGCCTCGGTCGGGATGGTGCCGTCCAGCAGTGCCAACGTGTCGTCGCCGATCACGATCTGCCCCGGCTTGGCGGCCCCGCTCTCCAGTCGAGCGGCCACGTTGACGGTATTCCCGAGGACCGTGTAGTCGACACGACGGTTGC
>JAUIDB010000044.1 GCA_030429235.1 Thermoanaerobaculia bacterium
CTCGAGCTACACCGCGGTTCGATGAACTCAGCATTGCGGCTCATGCTTGACAAGTTTCGTGAGAATTCAGCCTAACCATGCGCTGAACCGGACCCAACACGTGCCTGCCACAAACTCGCTTCATCCCACTTGGCTCGTCGACCTTCCGCCTGCCGAGGCACCTTCGCCAGTTGGGCCGGTTAGCTTCATCCGTTGGGCCGCTGGGGCGGGGCAGAATCTGAGCTGGGCCGTCGGCCGTACGTCGTTCTCGAACCGTTCAATCGGGTTGGCAGTAGGGTCGACGACCTAGACCCGCGCCCCAGCAACCCGATGAATGCAACATCCTCGAGCTGGCCACGTGGTTGCTGCTCGCAGCGTTCCACCGCCCGCCCCTCTCAGCTGATGCGGGGTCAACGCGGTCCAAGAACCCGACGATGGGATCAACAATGACGTCATCCACGGTACGATCTTCTCCAGCTGGCCCAACCAACCACTGAACCGGACCCAACAGGTGCCTGCCACAAACTCACTTCATTCCACTTGGCTCACCGATCTTCTGGCTGTCGAAGTGGTCTCGCCAGTTGGGCCGGTTAGTTCCATCCGTTGGGCTGCAGCGTGAACGTCGCCTTTGCTCCAACGAGGAGACAGCCGTCTAGGCTTGTTTACCTCTTACGCGGTGCATGGTTGGCGAGCTACCTGGGAGTGCTAGGGTGCATTCTGGTTTTCAACATCTTTCATTGGAGCGCGGAAGAGGTGGCCGCCTACTCGACCATCTTTGTCGTCTGTTGGACTGCCCCTCTCGGTCTGATCCCGTTCTTCCTCGCGGGTGCACTCGCGGCGTTTTCGTGGAGTCATTTGAGTCAGTCATCTGTCGTCAACGACGTCTTCAACCTAGCTGCGCTTGTCGGCGCCGGCTTGTTTGGCTACCTTCAGTGGTTCTACATTGTTCCCGAGGTGCTCACTAGGTGGCGCAACCGACAACGAGCTGTCAGCCCAACCAACCGCTGAACCGGACCCCACAGGTGCTTGCCGCAAACTCACTATCTACCGCTGGGCTAGACGCTTCAGGCTACGTCGAACGGCGTCGCCAGTGGGGCCGGTTAGCTTCCGTCCGTTGGGCAGCCCGATCAACGCTGTAGAATGGCAATGTGCTCTTCCAATGGGATCCTGACAAGGCTGAGGCTAACGTCAGGAAGCATGGTGTTGCCTTTGCCGAGGCGGCGTCAGTGTTCCTTGATCCCCTTGCCATGACGTACTCCGACCCCGATCACTCGATCGGAGAGTTGCGGTTCATTACGTTCGGCCATTCCCTTAGCGGTCGGATCCTCGTGGTGGCACATCAAGAAGTTGACGACGGCCATCTTCGAATCATCAGCGCGCGCCCCGCAACCCGACGGGAAAGACACGATTATGAAGAACAACTCTGAGAGCGAAACCCAGGAACTCCGCGAAGAGTACGACTTCCAGGCTCTAGGTGGTGGTTCCCGTGGCAAGTACTACGAGCGGGCGAGCCAAGGGTCCAATCTGGTACTCCTTGACCCCGATGTGGCCGACTCGTTTCCGACCTCTGAGGCGGTCAACAAGGCACTGCGACTGTTGGTAGACGTTGCGGCGACGTCAACGAAGCCTCCGGGGCGGTAAGGGCGGGCCTGCCCAACCAACCGCTGAACCGGACCCAACACGTGCCTGCCACAAACTCACATCATCCCACTTGGCTCGCCGATCTTCAGCCTGCCGAGGTGCCCTCGCCAGTTGGGCCGGTTAGCTCCATCCGTTGGGCTGCAATGGGCAAGCTGAGGACCTCATGAACGAAGAAACCCTCAACCCCACCGCTCTCGACTGGGGCGCGATTACACCTGAGTTTGTCAACCAAGAACGCGGCGTTGCAGTTCATGTGTTGAGTCACATTCTCGAGTCCTCAGCGGACAAGCGTCGTAGCATCACCTTCCTCAATGGTCGAATCCGTTGGTTTTCTCTGCACCTGCCTGAAGGTTGGCAACAACACGTCATGATTGATGACCGGGGCCAGTACCTCACCAGCACGGATCGCTCTTTCATTGCGCAAGGTGTTCTCGGTGCTGCTGATGTTCAGTTCATGAGCGCTAGGAACTCGTAGTGGCCTACAATTTTCTCGCCGAGCTTCCTCCGCAACCGAATTGGCGAGCTCTAGCCGACCTGATTTCTCGCTCGCCAGGGGTAGAAGCCTTCCCAATCACACCTTCTCGCAAGGACGAACCACCAGCAATTGGAGTATCCGTCCCTGGAAAACACGCGGACGAGGAGACGTGGTCCAGCCTCGAGCAGCTTCTCGCCGAACTTGCTCAGCGGTTCCACGCCACAGTCTATGAACTCTATACAGGCGAAGCAGTATCGCCAGACAACCTTCCGGCTGTCCGCTCACGGCTGCTAGGTCTTGAGTTGCAGCCCAACCAACCGCTGAACCGGACCCGATAGGATGCTGGCTCCAACTCACGACCTCGCAACTTGGCTCAACGCTAGGGACTACGCCGAGCGTTGTGGCCGATCGGGCCGGTTAGCTTCCGTCCGTTGGGCCGCACTGGAAACGAAATCGTGCAGCGCGACATCGAAGTAGAGCTCACGTTTCTGCCACCAGAGCATGGAGGCCGCTCCAAACCTGCATCCAGTGGGTATCGGGCACAGTTCTACTACGACGGCAGAGACTGGGATGCCCGGCACCACTACCCCGACGCTGAGCTTGTAGAACCGGGGCAGAAGGTGCGTGCCTTCGTTGCGTTCCTTTCGCCGCTCGAACACATCGATCGGGTGTACTCCGGAATGGGGTTCCTAGTTCGCGAAGGGAACCGCACGGTGGGATATGGTGTGATCAAGGGCATCCTTGATCTGCCGAAATCGGCTGAGAAGGCGGAGGCCCTTGCTCAAGCAACGTCGCTTGTAGACGAAGTACCTTGAACCTCCAACTGGCGCGGCCCAACCAACCGCTGAACCGGACCCAACACGTGCCTGCCACAAACTCACTTCATCCCGCTTGGCTCATCGGTCTTCCGCATGTCGAGGTGCCCTCGCCAGTTGGGCCGGTTAGCTCCGTCCATTGGGCTGCTGAGGGATCGACTTGAACGTGCAGATAGAAGTGCAGATCCCCGCCACGTGGCGAGACGCTTCTTCGGAGAATCCCGACGGACCTGCGACGTTCTTTCTAGATTCGGCAAGCGCCACCGGAGCGTTGCAGGTTTCAGTACAGGCGGAGTATCAGGGCGGTCCGGTGCCTAATCCATCCGACGCAGACCTCGTGCAAATGGCAGAACGCATTGCCAGCCGAAGACCTGGTGCCGAGATTCTCGATTCCTCAGCGGGCCCTTGTGCAGTAGGCCGCTTCGGCTCAGTGGTTGCACGCTGGCCTGAATGCCCGCGAGTCCAGGTTTGGGTACTGAGCAGCTCGCGAGATTTTGTTCTAGCCACTCACATCTGCGCCCGCGTACCCACAGCAACCGAAGTGGAGGGTGCGCGAAGCATCGTTAACCAAGCCGAGCTCTCATGACACTCAACTGCGAGCGCTTGTCGTACGCAGCCCAACCAAACCGCTGAACCGGACCCAACACGTGCCTGCCACAAACTCACTTCGTGCCGCTTGGCTCATCGACCTACCGTCTGCCGAAGCAGCTTCCCCTGTTGGGCCGGTTAGCTCCATCCGTTGGGCGGCGTCCTCACCGGTAACTCCAGCCACGGAACTGCCCTTTCTGCTTCATCGCCATGCCACCACGAGCGTCCATTGTCGCGAGCATGAGCCGTCGCCTATTCGCATTCTTGGCAGTAGCAGTCTTGGTTCTGGTGGTCCTGGTCCTGGGCGACGCTTTGTTCCTCTTTCTCCACACCGGCTACTCACTTGCCTATGGCCTAGTGATCTTGGTCACTTTGATCGGGGCCATCCTTGGTCGAAGAGGCCTCGCCGACTCGCCCACCGGTCTCACTGTCCTTCTAGTCACCATACTCTTGGTGTTGGTGACAGTGCTTCTTCAACGCCAGTCGACGCCCCGAAAGGCGTTCTATCAGTGCTACCTAGAGATCCACCAAGGCATGACAGTTGCCGAGGTCCGAACACTACTGAGCGACTACACCGGGCAGCAGACGGTTGATGGCGGCCTCTCTTACTGGTTCGCCTCTAGTCGAAGCAACACAGATGGGATCATCATCGACTTCAAAGAAGGCATGGTGTCATCCGTTCAGTTCTCATGGGACTAGAAGCTACTTGCCCCGCCGCCCAACCAACCGCTGAACCGGACCCGATAGGATGCTGGCACAAACTCACGATCTTGCGTTCTGGCTCAACGCTTCGGGCTTCGCCGAGCGTTGTGGCCGATCGGGCCGGTTAGCTTCCGTCCGTTGGGCGGCCGTGGCGCCATGGTCCTGGGCTCAGCGTGTATGACCACTTTGCCCGAAGTCGCCTTCGACGAATCAGGAAACACCGGTGCCGACCTCTTGAACCGAGATCAGCCCGTGTTCGCTCTCGCGTCAACGTGCCTTACCTCAGGACAATCCGAGGCGCTTCTTGACCTAGTCCGGACTCACCAAACCGGAGAGGTGAAGTTCTCGCGTCTCAAGCGGTCCCCTGCTGGCCGCATGCGCCTTCTCAAGCTCGTGTCAGCACCCAGTCTCACCGAACGGCAGATCAAGGTCTCCTACGTCCACAAGCGATTCATGGTCTTGGCCAAGATGGTCGACCTGCTGGTCGAGCCACTGGCTTATCGCGATGGCCTAGATTTCTTCAAGCGGGGGATGAACGTCGCGTACTCCAACCTTCTGTACGCATGCTTGCCGGTCTGCTGGGGCGCAGAACTCACCGATCAGCTTCTATCCGATTTCACCGCTGTCATCTACGAGCGGACGCCCGCTGCTATTCGATCCTTCTATTCCACCGCAGTGGCGCTCTACGAGCGTTCTAGCGATCAAGAAGTCGCCTCGCTTCTTGCTCCATTGATAGCGAGCCAAGTGTTGATCGACGACATGCTCGAGGGCAGTGACGCGAGCGCACTCGATCCGGCCATTCCTGCGTTCGTCCTTCAGTGCGCGTTGTGGGGGGCGGAACTCGGGGAGCGGTTCAGTCTCATTCATGACGATTCCAAACCCATCTTCCAGAATCAAGCGTCTCTAGAAGACCTCATGTCCCGCGGAGAGCCAGAGGAGACGATAGGCTATGGGTCTCGTCGCTTCCAGTTTCCGCTGCGCTCGACGGCCATCCGGTTCGGAAAGTCACACCTAGATGCTCGGCTCCAGATCGCAGACCTCTTTGCGGGGGCTGGCGTACAGTGGATCCAGGGGTTTGGTGCTCCCGAAGGTCAACGCTCACTCCACAACGAACTTGATAGCGCGGGAATGGGGCGTTTCACCGCCAATTCGATTTGGCCGACCAGCGATATCTCCCCGGACTTGTCCGTGGCAAACGAAATCAACGCCATCGACCACATGGCAGCTTTTCTTGGCAACCATAGGCGGTAGTCGCCATGGCCTTTCCAGTCCACCGTTGAGGAGCGGCCGCCCAACCAACCGCTGAACCGGACCCAACCCGTGCTTCCCAGAAACTCACATCCTCCAACTGGGCTCATCGTGTTCGCGTCTGTCGAGGGCGGTGGCCGGTTGGGCCGGTTAGCTCCGGTCCGTTGGGCGTCTGAGAGGTACAGACCGGGTACATCGTTTACAGATTTGACCGGGTACATGGTTTACACCTTCATCGGGCACGATCGAACCCTCAAGGAGGAGTTCGATGCCCTGGAAGGAGACGGACACCATGTCCCAGCGCGGTGCATTCATCGAGCAGTTGATCAGCAATCGGTGCACGATGTCGGAGGCCTGCGAGCGCTTCGGCATCAGTCGTCCGCACCCTGATCGAGGAGACGATCGGGCTGAAAGAGTTCGACCAGGGACTCTGGTCGGTATACTTCGGACCAGTCCTGCTAGCCAGATTCGATCAAAAGGGAACGGAGGCTCTATCCGTGAAGAGGCGTGAGAACAAGCCATGACCAACCCTGGTCTAGAACCGTGTACCCGGTCGCTTGTGTAAACGATCTGCCCGGACCGCAGGCTTGGAATGGCCTTGCTTCACGGCAGCGCTCTGGTGCGCCAAGCCCGCTTGGGCCACCCACTTCAGGCCCTCGGACAACCCCGCAGGGGACCCTTGACCATGAGACTTCCCAAAGTAGTAGCCGTCCTCTCCTTTCTCCTCGGGGCGCTCGCTCTCTCTTGCGAACACAGAGTCTTCCACCACCAACCTGGGGAACCACGCTCAACCCTTCGGCTCCGCTTTGTCCAAGAAGACTCGGACGGTCCACTCATCTCAAAGAAGACGGGAACACGCTTCACAGCGCTCACTGACTCTGTGGTGACCGAAGAAGACATACGACGGGTGGCATCGGATCCCCTCCGAAGCGGCGGCTGCGACATTCAAATCACATTCACACGCGACGCCGCAGAACGGCTAGCCTCCTTTACCCATGGCAGGACCGGTCAACTCCTTGCCGTCATCATCGACGAAGACGTCGTCTCTGCGCCGAGGCTGCTAGGAGAGCTAACCCCAACGATTCAGCTGAGAGCCGATTTCTCATGCGACGAGGCAGCCGACATCGCAAGCAAGATTGCACCCTGACGTTCTCAGAACACTCCACCGCCGCGTGCACCTGGCGGCCTAACCAACCGCTACCCCGGACCCAGCACATGCTTGCCCCAAACTCACTTCAACCCAGCTGGCCAATCGGTCCTCCGGCCGGCGGCCGTGCTCGCCAGCTGGGCCGGTTAGCTTCCGTCCGCTAGCCGACCGTGGGACCGTGAAGCTGATTCCAGCCATAGGATGCATCGTGATGCTGATCGCTGCCTCCGGCTGCATGACGCCTCGCGAACAAGCGGCTGCGTGCGTAGAAGCTGTGGCCTCATTCAGCCAAGACCCAGAAGGTCTAGGCCGTGTGACCTGGACCATCCTTCAGGATCAGCCTCCGCAGTACGCCCCCGAGAAGCATGTGGCGCTGATCGAACGTTTCTGCGGCTCGGGACCCGACGGTCCGGAGGTCCCGAATATCGACAGTCTCGAAATACTGTGGCTGCATGGCAGTGACGATAGCTACGCAATGTGTGGGCTTGATCTCGATAGCGAAACGACTGCCCTGCTCGTCACGTTTTCGAGCGCTGACTTTGACTCGGGGCCAAGCGGGTTCTCGCTACCCGGACCATCATGCGGAGGTCCTCGCAACGGCATTCCGACTCGCGACGAAGTCAAGTCGAAGTTGAACTGGTAGCCTTGGGTGGTTCACGGCCCGTTTGCGCAGTCGATCGCGAGAATCGAACTCGGGTTCGAGACTCGACCAGGCGCTATGATCGCTACACTGCGAACCAGTACCGCCAACCAGATTCGACGAAGAGCCACGGAGGCTCCAGCCGTGAAACGGTGCGAGAGACGACCATGACCAACCCTGATGTAGACATAGGCCCGGTCACTTCTAGAACGATCTGCCCGGACTGTCGAGACCGCCGGCTCGGGCTGAGGGGCTCCTGAAATGGCGTTCGTCTACCTCTGGGAGTATCGGGTCGAGGCCGACGCAGTGGCCGAGTTCGAGGCCGCCTACGGTCCGGAGGGCGCTTGGGTCGAGCTGTTTCGTCGCTTCCCCGGGTATCTTCGTACCGAGCTCTTGCGCGATCTGGCGGAGCCCCTTCGCTACTCCACGATCGACTCTTGGCGAAGCAAGGACGACTACCTGTCGTTCCGGGCCGCGGCTCGAGCCGAGTTCGAGCGGCTCGACCAGGAGTGCGCCAGGTTTACGGTCGCCGAAACCCACCTCGGCGACTTCTCGACCGTCGAACCGGAGTAGCCTAGCGCCTCGAAAGGAGGCACCGCCCTTGACCCGCCACGACACGGCTAGAGAAACGACGGACCGTAGGAAGCCACCTGGAGTTGCTCTCACCGCCTACTTCGTCTGGTCTGAACTGGTGGGGGAAAACCCCGACCAACTCTCGGCCTAGGCAGCTGCCCGGTCCACCCTGTCGATGATTGTTCGGTAGCCGAGGATGATCGAGTCTCTCGCCCTGGCCGTCGTGGTGCTGGCCGCGGTCTATCTCATAGGACTCGCTGCGGCCTCGGTGTTCGCACCAGCCCAGACCGCTCGGTTCCTCGACGGCTTCGCCGGGTCGGCCCGTGCTCACTACACGGAGATCGGCCTGCGTCTGCTCGTCGGTGCCGCGTTGGTGGTGGCGGCGCCGAGCCTGCTGTACCGGGACGTCTTCTACCTCTTCGGCTGGATCGTGGTGGTGACGAGCGTCCTGTTGCTGCTGCTTCCCTGGCGCTGGCACCGCCGCTTTGCCCGAATCGTCGTCCCGCCACTCACCCGACGAGTGTGGCTCTTCGGCCTGCTGTCATTGCCACTCGGTGGTGTCCTCCTCTTCGCCGTCCTGTGGCCAAGAGTCGCCTGACATGGCGCCCGTGGCACTCCCGCTGGTCGCTGGGACCCGCGCCAGTTGCGTTGGTCGCGCCCCCTCGGCAGGACCTGGGGCGAGCCAACTGGCTCGCCGTCGAGAGGACGATCCGGATCTTCAGGAGGGCGTGGCCACCACCGCTTGCTCGCCAGATCTCAACGTCAGCACCGTGACTTCGGGAGGGGTTCCGATGCGGAAGGGGATGCCCCAGTAGTTGGTGCCGGGGTTGATGTAGAGCAGCGAGTCTCCCAGCCGATGGGATCCCATGGCCAGGTCGAGGAAGGGAGAGGCCATGCTCCAGTTGCGGCTCGGAATGGCCAGCTGCCCGTAGTGCGTGTGGCCACTGAGCGTGAGGTCCACGCGGCGCTGAGCGAGAGCCGGCCAGAGGGCGGGGTTGTGCGCCAACGCCAGCACCGGTTCGCCGTCGGGGATCGAAGCCAGGGTCCGAGGGATGTCGGGAGCGATCGGCGATCTTCCCGTGGGGCCCGCGGCCGGGTCGCCGGTGCCGGCGATCCAGAGGCGCGCTCCGGTTCGCTCCAGGGCGATCGCTTCGTTCTGCAACACGGAGAAGCCCGCGGCCGCGAGCCCTTGGCGGACCGCCGACCAACCGGCGTACACATCGTGGTTGCCGGCGACCACGAATTGGCCGAACGGGGCCTGTAGCCCGGCGAAGGTGGCGTTGAAGATCTCGACGTCGCGGGCAAAGTCGTCCACCTGGTCGCCGGTGTAGACGATCAGGTCGGGGTTCTCGCGCCGCGTCGTCTCGGCGATGCGGGCGAGGAACGACTGCGACGTATGCGGGCCGACGTGCAGATCGGAGAGTTGCACCACGCGCAAGCCGTCGAAGGCCTTGGGGAGCCGAGGGAGCTGGACGTCGAGGTAGCGCACGGTCAACCGGCGGCTCCCGAGGTACCCGGCCACAGATCCGATCGCCAGGATCGAGGCCGCCAGGCCGAGGCCCCACCGGCCGGTCGGACCAACCGTCCCGAAGGGGAATCCGGCCAGCCCCCCGAGGAGCGCGGCGGCGGCGAGCAGGGGAAGAAAGAGCATGGCGTACCAGAACGGGCGAAAGAGGAGCAATCGAGTGAGCCCCGAAGGGTACGAGGCCCCGCGCACCCCCTGCACCAATCGCCCCACCGGGGCGGCGACCAGAGTGAAGGCAGCGGTGAGCGTGGTCCAGCCTCCGGGGACCAGGGGGTGGAGCCAAAAACCCACGGCGAGCCAGGGGATGCCGAGCCAGAGGGCGACGAAGGCCACGATCGGTAGCAGCGGGAGGCTCCGCTCCTCCGGCTGGACCGAGCCTCGCGGAATCGTCCCGTTCGAGGTCGTGGCCTGTACCGCGCTCGAACTCATCTCTTCAACTCCGCCGCGAAGGTGCGGATGTCGCGGTTCTCGAGGATCGGCGACTCGTGCCGTCCGGTCCCCCGAAGCCCCGCCTCGACCATGGCCAGGGCCAGGTCATCGGAGGCGATCCCGAGATTGGGATAGAGCCGGCGCGCCAGTGGGTAGAGGCCCCTCAGCAGTCGGTAGCTGAGATTCGGCTCGCGCCGCGGGGTTACCGGGTAGATGTACCCGGGGCGGAAGATAAACACTCGGGGGAACCCCTGGGCTAGCAAGGCCTTCTCGGCCGCGCCTTTGTAGCGTGCGAAGGCGATGCGGCTGCGTTCGGAGGGGTCGGCCCCCTGGCCGCTCAGGAAACAGACGGTCGCAGTGGGACTCGCCGCGTGAAGCGCCTTGGCGAAGGCGACGGTGTAGTCGACCGTGATCTCCCGAAACTGGGCGTCCGGTACGGCTCCGGTGTAAGCCCCGAGGCAGAACAAAGCCACATCCTGGTGCTCGAAGCTGTCGAGTCCCCCGAAATCGCCGAAGTCCTGATGTTCCACCTCGGTGAGCTTCGAGTGCTGTTCGCCGACGCTCCGACGGCCGATCGACGTCACTTCCGCCACCTCGGGCCGACCGAGGCACTCTCGGAGGGCGAGGCCACCGATCATGCCGGTACCTCCCAACAGGAGAACTCGTTGTTTCCTGTCGACCTCAGGGTGCTCTTCTCGGGTGGAAACCATCAAAGACCGGCGTCGGCCCCGAGTCGCGCTTGCTGGGGGGTCTGCCCCGTCCAGTCGCGAAAGGCCCGGAAGAAGGAGTTCGGGTCGTCGTAGCCGAGCAGGAACGAGATCTCGGCTCCCGACATCCCCGAACTGGTCAGATAGTGGCGAGCCAGCTCCTCGCGGGTGGCATCCAGGACTCGCCGGAAGTTCGAGCCCTCGGCCCGCAGCCGCCGTTGCAGCGTCCGGGTGCTGACGGCCAGTTTCCCGGCCACTGCTCCCAGATTCGGGTCGCCACTGGGCAGCAGTTCGAGCAAGGCTCCGCGCACCCGGTCGGCCACCGTGGCTCGCTCATCCAACTCCGAGAGTCTCTGGCGCAGCACCGGTTCGAAGAACTCCCACATCGGTTCGTTGGCGGTCAGGAAGGGGCGGGAGGCGTCGGCGGCCGCAAAGGTCACCGACGGGGCGGGCCCCTTCTCTACCGCCTGGCCGAAATACTCGGCAAAAGCATCGGCCGGCTGGAGCCGAGTGGGAGCCGTGACCTTCAACGGTCGAATCGGGGCCCGGGTGGCGAGCCGCGCGAGCTGGACGAAAAACGCCAGATCGGCCGCCACCAAAACCTCCGGTGGTGCCACGGTCTGGTCGAGCCACTCGATCTCCAACCGCGTCACCGCCGGGGTCCTCTCGATCCGCAGCGCCATCGGGCACATCAGCTGCTTGTACCGAGCCAACCGCCGCAACGCCGTGTTCAGATCAGGGCTACAGACCGCCGCGAAGATGGGGGCATCGAACGCCTCGAAGGTCATCGCCTCCACGACGCGAATCGCCAACCGGGGGTCGTCCGCCTCAGCCTCGATGGCCCGCCAGAGCCCGAAGTACTGGGCCGTCGACAGGGAAGCCGAAGGCCGTGAGAAGAGATCCTCCGGCAGGCCGGCTCGACGCAGTACGTTGCTGGTCTCGATCCCGACGTCGTTCAACAGGAGGCGCCAGCCGGGGTGTACGGTGAAGGTATTGGTGTTCATGGACTTGGTCGGAGGCCTTTGATCCTGGGCTCTCTCGTCCAGTGAGAGTAGTCCACTCCACAGACCTGGGAACTAGCGAAACGCGCCATCGCAGATGCTTTTTCCGACACCATCGATCGACCCTGCACCGCCAACCCCGCCGCTGTCAGGCACGGGGCCCCGCTCCGCCAGGCCCGGCGCTCTAAGTCGAACCAGGAAGGGCAACCGTGGCGCGGTGGATCGGATCCGGGTACCAGACAGCTTGGAAGCCGTCCTGCCGCTATAGTCCCACGAAACCCCTTCGGAACTGGGACTCAACCAAGGAAGGCTCATGACCACAGCATCCCTCCAGGCAGTCCATCCCGTGCTTCCCTCCCGGGATGTCTCGGGTTCCATCGACTTCTATGTGCAGCGGCTCGGATTCGAGCTCGCGTTTCGGGATTCCGAGTCTTCGCCTCGCTACGCCGGTCTGGTCCGCGGGGGAGTGGAGATCCACCTCCAGTGGCATGATCCGGCCGAATGGGCGGCGGTAGAGCGCCCCATGCTCCGCTTCGTGGTGGCCGGGATCGAGGCGCTGTTCGCGGAGTACGAAGCACAGGGCGTCTTCCACGCTGCCACCGCGTTGCGTACGACCCCCTGGGGAACCAGGGAGTTTGCGTTCTACGATCCAGACGGGAACGGCCTCACCTTCTACTGCGATGCGGGGTGAGTCCGACCGCCCGCTCGACCGCCTGCCGACACCCCTCTCGCGGGCGTCGGCAGGCTCTAGGACCGACCGAGGACGGCTCCGATCGCTCGTGGCGAAATCGACACCACCGCATCGAGGAACCGTGGCCCAACCCACCTCTGGATCTCATGGCGGCTGATCTCGGACCGAAAACCGCTTCGCCGCCCGCCAGGGTCTTTCGCACGCCGCGGTGGCTCCGCTGGTGGCTTGGGATCGCCAGCGTCGGCACCGCCTTGGGGGCCGCTTTCGCGGTGCGCTTCGAGGGTGTGGGATGGCTGGCGATCGGACTCGCGGCGTTTTCTGGGGTGTCGTGGGTCGGGATGCTCGACGCGCTGCTGACCCGGGTCGAGCTGAGGGAGGACGTTCTGGTGGTCTTCCGAAACTTCCGCCGCCGGATCGTTCCGCGCGGCCAGATCGATCGGGTGACCTGGGCGGCGGGCGGTCCCGTGTCGGTCAGGCTGCAGAGTGGCGACTGGGTCCATCTGCCCGATGTCGGCAACAACCAATCTCGAGCCAATTCGATTCGGGCTTGGATTCGGGCGACGAGACCTTGACGATCCGAGCCGATCGATCTGGCGCTGCCTCCGCGGAGCTGCGGGGTCGCTTCCCAGCGATCGCGTTACCGATCGACCTACCGAAGTCGGGCGCCTTGGCCTAGGATGGAGGACCAGTTCGCCCCGAGAGGAGAGGAGTTTGGGTTTTGAGTGGAGAGAAGATCACGGTAGCGTGCGGCGTCGAGGCCTCGCTGGAGGCGGTCTGGGAGGCTTGGGTCTCTCCCGAGCACATCGTGCACTGGAACGCGGCCTCCGACGACTGGCACACCCCGACCGCCACCAACGACCTGCGCCGCGGCGGCCGCTTCGTGTACCGGATGGAGGCCCGAGACGGCAGCATGGGCTTCGACTTCGGAGGCGAATACCTCACCGTGGAGCACCTCTCTCAGATCCACTCGCGCCTCGATGATGGTCGTTCGGTTCGGGTGACGTTCCGAGTCAGCGGCGCTGTGGTCGAGATCGAGGAAGTCTTCGAGGCGGACCCTGAGCACCCGCTCGAGTTGCAGCGGGCAGGATGGCAGAACATTCTGGACCGCTTCAAACGGTACGTCGAGGTCCGCGAGTCAACCTCGCCTGGGGCCCGGGGGCAACTCGCCCAACCGTAGGAGACGAGGTCTCGAGGGATTCCCCCGTGGGCCTTCCGGCCCGATTCTCCGCTGTTCCAGCCGCCGGTGGGCACATTGGAGGTAGAGTTCGTCAAGGACATCACACTCGTCTTCGGATCCAGGCCGTGGTCTACCTCGGCCCTGATCGACTCGCGATCGCCGTGGGCGAGGAACGCCAATTCCAATGCTGAGGGGGGTGACCATGAATCCGGAAGAGTTCATCGCTGAAAGCCTACAGGGGCTCGAGGCCCAGACCGGTGCTCATGTGGCTACCTGGCATTTCGGTGAGGAGGATGAGTGGTTCGTGGATCAGGACGAGGGCCTGCTGCAGTTCGCATTCGCCGACGGCACCGTAGCGGAGGCGCCCGTCCAGATCGTCGGTACCTACAATCCAGACGACGGCTCGTTCCTCTGGGGGTGGGACCATCCCTCGGTGGCATCGGCCCTCCAGGAGCACGCGCGGCTGGCCCGCGAGTTCGGCGAGGAGCATCAGCTCGCGAACTACACCACGCGGAAGGTCCTCTGTTCCGAAGCCGAGGCCTGGGAGTTCACGGCGGTGGCGGCTCGTCTCGCCGAAGCCAACGGAGCCTATCGAGGTGATGCCGGAGGTCCGTTGATCTTCATGACGTTCGGCGAGGTGGCGCTGTACAAGGATGTAGCGGGGGGATAACCACCTACAGTCGGTACCCCTAGTCGCTCCCATCGCGCTGCCTCCCCGTGGTCAAACCGCGGCCACAAAGATGAGTTCGAATCGGGTTCATGCGACGAGCCAGATCTCTACTCCTTCTCGTGGTCGGAGCGGCCCTGGTGATGGCGCTGACGCTACCGTTCTCTCGGACGCTCCTGGTCCTCACCGTCCGCCGTGCGCCCGCCTCGCTACCGGTACCGGTGCAGGGGGTGGCGCCCGCAGCGCTGGTCGATACCTGGGGAGCCGCACGATCGGGGGGCCGCAAGCACCGGGGCATCGACATCTTTGCGCAGCGGCACACCCCCGTCCTGTCGCCGGTCGATGGGCTGGTCCTCTCCACCGGCCAGAATCGGCTGGGAGGCAACGTCGTGAGGGTTCTCGGACCGGGGCCCTGCATCCACTACCTGGCCCATCTCGAGACCTTCGTGCCCCGGAGGCCCTTGTCGACCGTGCGCCAGGGCGAGGTCCTCGGGTACGTCGGGGATAGCGGCAACGCCAAGGGGACACCTCCGCACCTCCACTACGGGATCTACACGACCCGGCGCCGGGCGATCAACCCCTACCCATTGCTGACCCGGAGGTAAGGGAAGAGACTGTCCAACCTGGCGCGGGGCTACACTTCTCTTCACTTCCCGACCGCAGAAAACGAGGCACATGGACCGAAGGAGCTCCACCAGGTTGGCCGTGCTCGGTGCGTCCGGATTCGTGGCGATCTCCGCCGCGGCGAGCCTCGGGCTCGTAGACCCGCTCCTCCGATTCGTGCAGTCGGTTCCGGGGCGCGACACCGTCGGTCATCTCCTGCTGATCGGCGGGCTGGCCTTCGTGGCAACGCTCACGCTGGTGGATCCCAGGAACCCGGTCAGCTCCCGCCGATGGGTTCGCATGATCCTCGGCCTCGGGCTGATGGTCACCCTGGACGAAGGACTCCAGCTGTGGCTTCCCCGGCGGAGCTTCTCGTGGGCGGACCTCGGCGCCAACTACCTCGGCATCGTCTTGTTCTCGGGGCTCGCGGTGACAGCGCACCGGCGGTTCGTTCTACACTCTGACCAGCGAGAGACGATGCCCAGCGAAGACACGAGATCAGAGTTCGAAGCCCGCCTGTTGCGCCCTCGAGTGCCGGGACCCGAGGATGCGTGGGCCTTCGTGGTGCTCCCCCCGGAGGCCAGTGCAAAGCTACCGCGGCGGGGTCGGACCTCGGTCGAGGCGATCCTGAACGGGCACCGGTTCACCACCCGGCTCGAGCCGGACGGCCAGAAGAGCCACTGGATGCGGATCGACGAGGAACAGGTCACCCGCTCGGGAGCGTCGGTCGGTGAGGTGGCGCGTTTCGAGATCGAAGCCGTGGAGCAGGAGCCCGAGCCGGAACCACCCGAGGATCTGAGCGAGGCCCTCGCCTCCTCTCCCGAGGCCCGGACCACCTGGGAGGCGACCACGACGCTGGCGCGGGTCGACTGGATCCACTGGATCGTCTCCGCCAAGCAGGCCGCGACCCGGGCCAAGCGGATCCGCGATGCCTGCGAACAGCTCGCGGTTGGCAAGAAGCGGGTCTGCTGCTTCGACTCGTCGGGCTTCTACAGCAAGGCGTTTCGAGCGCCGGAAGCCGAGAGCTGACGCGTCGCAGCCAGGCGAGCGTCGGGCCGCGCTGGCGCCCTACTGCTCCCCAGAGTCGCTGGCCCGCGTCAGCGCTTCGAGATTGCGTCGGAGGATCGGATGGTCGGGCTCCAGGGCCAGCCCCTGACGTAGCGCTGCGATCGCCGCTTCGCGGTCGCCGGACAGCGCCGCGATGTTGGCTCGGTACTGGTAGACGAGGACGTTGCGGGGGTCGAGGGCCTCGGCCCGGTCGAGGAACGTCCCGGCCTTCTCGAGGTCGCCGGCGCGGGCCGCGGCTTCGGCCCGGTCCAACCAGATCGATGCTCCTTCGTCGGCCGGCGGAGGCGGCGCGGCGGCCGCCCGTTCCAGTTCGATCAGGAGCTCGCTCGGACGGATCCCGGCCGGGCCGGGCAGTTGGCGCGGTTCGAGCGCCGCCGCGAGGGCCATCGCTTCGCGGGCGCGATCGAGACGCCCCCAGCGTTGGTAGAGCAGCGCCGCGTTGTACAGGTGGACGGCGTTGTCGGCGGCGACCTCGGAGGCGCGGTCGAGAATCGCCAGGGCCCGGCTGCGGTCGTCGCGGGCGAGGTTCCGGGCCCGCATCATGTGGAAGTGACCGATCAGGCTATCGGTCAGGTAGTCGCGCGGTACACGGGGGTCCTCTTCCCCGGCGAGGGTCTCCGGCAGGTCGACGTCGGGCGGCGGGACGTCGGCCGGGAGCGCCTGGAAAGCCAGCCCCACTGGCAGCGCCCGCAAGGGAGCCTCGGGACCCCAGTTCGGGTCGTGGGTGAAGAAGAGCGGCGTTTCGACCGGATCGAAGCGGAGTTCGGGCAGCGCATCGTCGATCCCGAGTTGCAGGAGGTCCACATCGGGGCGAAGGTGCTCCACCTCGGTGAGATAGAGCAGGACGAAGAGGATCGAATCGTCCTGGGCCGCCAGGTAGGAGTTCGGCGGCAGCGATTCCAACAGGGTCCGGGAGAAGTCGTCGGCGATCTGGAACCGCGAGCGGTCGAAGTCGCCGAACCGCAGGAACACGAGGCCGAGCGGCAGCAGTAGGAGGCCCAGGGCGAACCGGCCGAGCCGTGGCCGCAACCAGGCCGCCCCCAGTCCGGCGAGCAGAATCAGAGCGGCGTAGGCCGGAAGGTAGTAGCGGTGCCAGATGAAGAGATCCTGTCGGGAACCGTGGGACGCCACCACGGCGACGTTGGCCAGGACCACCGCGGCCAGGAACCCGACCGGCCAGCGACGCCGGTAGCCGATCCAGCCGAGCGGAACCAGGAGCAAACCGATCCCGCCGAGTTCCGCTCCCAGGCTCTGGGCCCAGTCGACGATCACTACCGGCAGATCGCTCCACGACTCGACGAAGCGCCGATCCCAATACCCACTGCGGGTGAGCACGGCCCAGAAGCGCTCGGGCGTTTCCGGGTCACCCCAGTCGAGCGTGGGATCCTGGCGCGAGCGCAAGGGCAGGTAGAGGTACGGCAGGAGCCCGGCCAGAGCGGCACCGAGCGCCGCCGCCAGAGTGCGGACTCGGCGCCACAGGCCCGGTTCCTGAAGCAGAACGACACATCCCAAGGCCAGTCCGATCGGGATCATCACCGTGTGGTTGGCGGCCCCCAGCCCCAGTAAGAAGGCAGCGGCGATCAGGGAGCGGTCGTCTCGAGTTTCGTACCAGCGATCGAGCACCGTCAACACGACGAGCAGCATCAGGACACCCAGGGTGTAGACCCGGGGCACGTTGGCCTGCGACCAGAAGCTGGGAGCCACCGCCAGCAGGCCGGCCGCCATCGCGGCGGCGATCCGGGATCCACCGACGCGCCAGACCAGCCGCGCCAAAAGAGCCACCGCGGCAGCACCACAGACGGCCGAAAACAGTCCCATTCGCCAAGCCACCGAACCGAGGGGGACCAGATGACTCCAGACGTACCCTAGGAGTACGTACAGCGGGTACCCCGGGGGATGCGGGATCCCCAGGGTCCAGGCCGCGGTCACCAACTCGCCGCTGTCGCCGACGTAGATCGTCTGGGGAATCCCCACCGCGAAGAGCAAGAACGCCCCCAGGCCCGCGAGGACGGGTACCTGACGGAGAGAGTCGAGAAG
This sequence comes from Thermoanaerobaculia bacterium, assembly GCA_030429235.1. Lineage (GTDB taxonomy): Bacteria > Acidobacteriota > Thermoanaerobaculia > Multivoradales > JAIOJS01 > JAIOJS01. The sequence continues at coordinate 17,714 of JAUIDB010000044.1, forward strand.
ACGGTTCATTCTTGTGGAGACCAGAAGGACGTGTCACCCGCTTCGAAACCGTCGCGGAACAGGTGGTCCGGACGCAGGGCCTCGACCACCGCACTGGGCGACGAGAAGGGAGCGTCCGACCCGGCGGGGACGACGAGCGCTCCCCCGAGAACCACCATCCCGGTTCCGTGGCGAGCCGTCGGCATCGCTGGTCCACTCTCCCACTGATCGGTCGACGGGTCGTAGACCTCCACTTCGTCGAAGATCCCCGGCAGTTCGCCGCCGGCGGTCCACACCAGTCCCCCAGAGGCGGCCGCCGCCAGCGCGCTGCGCGGAGTGGGAAGATCGGACCGCGGAGTCCAGCTGTTCATGACGGGATCGTACCGTTCGACCGTCCCCAGCGTCGGACCGGTCGGCCCCCGGCCGCCGAGGGCGTAGACCTTGCCTCCGAGCACCGCCGTCCCGAGATGGTCTCGGGCCACCCCGAGCGGCGCGATCGGCTCCCAACCGGTGCCGTCTTCGAGGTAGCGCCACGCGGCAGAGGTCGCCTGCGTATCGGGCCGACCGCCGAAGAGCAGGAGACGGCCACCGACCGAGGCCGCCCCCGCCGCCGCGATCGGCTGCGGCAGAGACGCCTCGACCAGCCACTCCACCTCGCCGCTACCGATCGACCACACCGTGTCCTGGGGCAGGCCGACGAGGTCGTAACCCCCGAGCACCCACAGCCGGCCGTCGTGTACCGCGACGGCCAGATGGTCCCGCGGCGCCGGCAGGGGGGGTCCCCAATTCCATCCAGATTGGTCCTGGCCCCAGACTTCGTTGGTCTCCGTAGCCACGGGCGTGTCACCACCAACCTGGCCGCCCAGGACCCACACCCGCTCCTCGAAGACCGCGACCGCCACCTCCTGGCGGGCGAGTTGCAACTCCGGCAGGACGAACCAGACTCCGCCGAACGGATCCGCGCCGAGCCCGGTTCCCACCAATGCCTGCGATATCAAGACGATCGCCGTCCCCCGAGTCACCCGGTTCATGCCGCCGACTCTACCGCCCCGCGTCTCGGCCGGCCCGTCACCCAGCCCTACCCGTGGGTCACCGCGACCACTCCGCAGACCGCGACTCTCACCCTAGGGCGAACCGCCCGCAGGCGCTGCGCGACGACTAAGAGGGGTGGGACTACGGAGACCACTCCGTAGTATCACCACTCCGAAGTATCACCACTTTCAAATCCGTCCGCGAACAGAGCCGGAATCCACTGCTGCACGTAGATCTCGGTGCCGTCCGACCACACGATCGCCATGCCGCCGTCGGAACGGGCCACCATGTCGTGGCCCGACAGACGGCCCGCGCCGCCCGGGCCGAGCCAGGGGCTACCGTGCTCGGTCAGCGGGTCGTCGTAGCGTTGGTACTCGACCGGCGGTGAACCGTCGGGGCCGGTGGTCGCGAGCAGGAACTCGCCATTGTCGCCGGCGAAGACTCCGATCGGCTGGATCTCGCCGGAGTAGCTGCCGGCGGGCACGAAGGTGGTGTCCCCGATCTCGGTCCCATCGGCGGTGTAGCGACGGAGTTTTGCGGTGGCATTGGCGGTACTGTCCTCCCAAACCACGGCGTAGTCGCCGCCGATCGAGTCCTGTCGGCTGACATCGACCGAGAAGAGGGAACCGGTATGGGCGAACAGGAGTTGCTGATCGGTGTCGAGGGGCGTCGCGTCGGCGAGGTACCGTCGCGTCGTGATCCCGGCAATGGGGCCACGTGGCGCGGTGCCTGGGGCTGTCGCCGTCCGAGGATCGACGTCGGTGTCGCTCTGCCCCCAGGCGATGACGAAGTCACCCGCTCCGTCCATGGCGATCTTGGGAGCCAGGTTGGGATCGGTGGTCACGGTGTTGACTCGGAACTCGTTGCCCTGCCCCACCCCCAGGATGTACTCGCGCGCCACGATGGCGTCTTGATCGCTGTTCGTCTCGCCGCGCCAAGTCACGATGAAGTCCCCGGCATCCTGGCAGGCGATCGCCGGTTCGTTGCGCACCGAACCCACCGGATGAAAGGTACTCGCTGATTCGTCGTCGAACTGCGGAGACCAGGTCTCACCTACGCGACGACGCAGGACGATCTCGTCGGCAGTGCAACAAGGGATCCTCTTCCAGGTCACGACGAAGTTGCCGTCGTCGTCGACACAGATGTCGGGATCGGAACTGGTGCCGTCGGTGTTGTTGTTCGCCTGAAGCGGCGCTCCCAGCGGGTTGAGATTGCTATCGAAACGGCGCACGTAGATCGACGAGCTGAACTGGCGCCAGGCGACCACATAGTTGCCATCCGCATCGATATCGATGGCTGGGTTCGTGTCCGCCAACGCGGTGGTGGTGTTGACCTGGATCGCCGACGACGGCGCGTAGTCCTGGTCCCCGAGATTCTGGCCCACGGCGGGCAGCGCCAGCAGCAGCGCGCCAATGGCGGCAAAGAGAGTGAGTTTGAGTCGACCCATCGACGAACCTCCTAATGGCAAGACAGAGGGGTTAGCCTCTGAAGAATAGTGCTGCGATTGTATCATCCCACCATGACGATTGGTCTCCCGTCCCAACCTCCGAAACGGCCATGGTGGTCCGGCCAGCTCGCCGGTCTCGTCCTCGGCTGTGCCGCCCTCGCCGGGGCTGACGAACCGACCGGTTTCGAGCTCGAACCCGTGGTCACCGGACTGGCGGTGATCGACCTAGCCTCGATCCCGGGAGAGCAGGCGATGGCCCTATCCACGACCCAGGGAGTGGTGTACGAGTTGCGGGATGGGATGGTCTCGGCGCTACCCCTACTCGATATCTCGGACCGGGTCGTCTGCTGCGGCGAGCAGGGCATGGCGGCGTTCGCCTTCCATCCTCAGTTCCCGTCGACTCCGTATCTCTACGCGCTCTACACCAGTACCGAACCCCCGCTCCTCGCTCACCGCAACAGCGTGCTGGGGCGCTTCACCTGGGACTCGGGCCTCGGCGAGTTCGACGCCAGTTCGGAGGAGCTGGTTCTGCGCATCGGTCAACCCGCCCCCAACCACAACGCCAACGACCTGGCGTTCGGCCCCGACGGCATGTTGTACATCGCCACCGGCGACGGCGGCGGTCAGGGCGACAAGTTCGGCAACGGTCAGAACGGATCGACGCTCAACGGTAAGGTACTGCGGATCGACGTCGACAGCACCTCGCCGTACGCGGTACCCGTCGACAACCCCTTCGTCGGCGATGCCGGTGTGCTCGACGAGATCTGGTCGCTCGGCCTACGCAACCCGTGGCGGATCGGCTTCGACCGAGTGACCGGCGACCTGTGGATCGCCGACGCCGGGCAGGATCGGTGGGAGGAGATCGACCTCGCCCCGGCCGGCGTGGGCGGCCAGAACTTCGGCTGGAACGAGATGGAGGGTTTCGAGTGCTACCAGCCGGGGTGCGACAGCGGTGCCTTCGATCCCCCGGAACTGGTCTACTGCCACCCTGGAGTGATGGGCTGTGGGATCGAAGACTGCGCGGTGGTCGGGGTACGACGTTACCGCGGACACCGGGCCCCGGCCCTGGTCGGTCGATTGGTCTACGTCGACTACTGCAGCGGTCGGATTCGCGTCGGCACCGAGGACGCGGGATCGTGGTCGGGCGAGATCCTGTACGACGGCGACGAGTTCTTCCTCATGTTGGGCGAGGATGCCCGCGGCGAACTCTACGTCTCCACTTCGACCACGCTGTATCGCGTGCAGGGCCTGCCGGCTGGGTTCTCCGACGGTTTCGAGAGCGGAGACACCTCGGCGTGGTCGGACGCCACGTTCGACTCCGGAGCCGGTGCGACGCGATGAGTCCACGACGAGTCGACGGCTTCTTCTACGGGCTCTTCATGGATGCCGACGTCCTGCAAAGCCTGCAGGTGAACCCCACGGAACCGCGCCGAGGATACGCTGAGGGTTATGCCCTACGCATCGGCCGTCGCTCGACCCTGGTCCCGGCGGAAGGGGCACGAGCCTACGGCATGGTCTTCGCCCTGACCCACGAAGAACTCCACCGGTTGTACTCGCCTCCTGGTCTGCAGGAGTATCGGCCTGAGGCACTGCTCGTCAAGACGCTAGAGGACGAGACCCTTCCCGCGTTGTGCTACAACCTCGACCCGGAGACGACCCCGCAAGCTCCCAACCCCGAGTACGCGGCGAAGCTGCGGCAGGCTCTGACCCGGTTGGACTTCCCGGCCGAGTACGTCGATTCGATCTCGTAGGGGAGTCCAGACCAGGCGCAAAGGCCGACTAGGATATTCGGATGCACCACGACTCCTTGCCCTGTCTCGATCTCCTGGAAGCCACCCCCGCCATCCTGCGAGGGCTTCTGGCAGAGATCAGCGACGAGGACGCGCGGTGGAAGCCCGCCGCCGACCGGTTCTCGATCGGCGAGGTTCTCTCTCACCTGTCGCACTCCGAATGGCACTGCTACCGCGCCCGTCTGGATCGCTTCCTCGCCGAGGAGAACCCCGAGTTCGAACCGGACGACGCACAGATGTTTCTCGAGCTCTACCGCGGAGCCGACCCCGAAGAGGCGTTCGGGCACTTCGAAGACCAGCGCGAACTCAACCTCGAGTTCCTGCGCGGCCTGCCGGCCGACGTCGGAGAGCGCCGGGCCCAGCATCGAGAGGTGGGAGAGATCACCCTGTCGCAGATGCTGCACGAGTGGACGTTGCACGACCTGGGGCACATCCGGCAGATCGCCGAGCTGGTGCGCGCCCGCCGCTATCTCGATGGAGCCGGTCCGTTGGGGGCCGAGTATCAGCTGAGGCCTTGATGGCGTGGTCCTCGAGCACTGCCGCTTCCCACCCTGGCCTGGCTCCTCGGGCCGCCC
>JAUIDB010000045.1 GCA_030429235.1 Thermoanaerobaculia bacterium
GACCCCGGCCCCGCGACTACAGCAAGAAGCTCTCGGTCCGCGAGAAGAAGAACGCCCTGCGCTCGGTACTGTCCGAGAAGCTGCGGCAGGAAGAGTTGATGATCGTCGACAACTTCCACCTTCAGGATCACAAGACCAAGGGCCTGGCGCAGCGCCTGGAGGCTCTCGGAGTGGACGGCAAGGCCCTTCTCGTCGACGGCTTCGGCAACGACAACCTCGCCCTGGCAGCTCGCAACAACCCGCAGGTCAAGGCGGTGAACGCCAAGGCTGTCAACGTCTACGACGCAGTCGGTCGGCGCCTGGTGCTGAGCGAAGAGGCGCTCGAGAGTCTGGTGGAGGTGCTGAGCTAATGCGTTTGGAAGATGTGATTCGTCGGCCGCTCCTGACCGAGAAGGTCATGGAGCAGCGCGAGGATGCAGGGATCGTCGCCTTCGAGGTGGATACCCGAGCCAACAAGATCGAAGTCAAGAAGGCGGTCGAGGCGCAGTTCAAGGGGGCCAAGGTCGCCGAGGTGCGGATCGCCAAGATCCACGGCAAGACCCGGCGCCAGGGGCGCTACGTCGGCAAGCGACCGGATTGGAAGAAGGCCTATGTGAGCCTCGCCGCCGATTCGAAGCCGATCGATTTCTTCGAGGGAGTCTAAGATGGCGGTCAAGCAACTGAAACCGACCAATCCCGGCAGTCGTCAGCAGACCTTCCCGGGCTTCGAGGAGATCACCACCAGCAAGCCGCACAAGCCCCTGACCAAGGGGAAGAGCGGCAGCGGTGCCCGTAACAACCAGGGTCGCATCACGGTGCGGTTCCGGGGTGGTGGCCACAAGCGCCGGTATCGGTCGATCGACTTCAAGCGCGAGAAGCACGGGATCCCGGCCAAGGTAGCGTCGATCGAATACGATCCGAACCGCTCGGCCCGCATCGCACTGTTGCACTACGTCGACGGTGAGAAGCGCTACATCCTCTGGCCGCTCGGCCTTTCGGTCGGCGACCAGGTGGTCTCCGGCGAGGATGCTCCGGTCAACCCGGGCAACTCGCTTCCGATCTCCAAGATTCCACTGGGTACGATCGTGCACAACATCGAACTCCGAATCGGCAAGGGCGGGCAGATGGTCCGGGCCGCCGGGACCGGAGCCCAGCTGATGGCCAAGGAGGGGCAGTACGCTCAGCTGCGTCTGCCCTCTGGAGAGGTTCGGCGGGTGCACGTTCGCTGCTACGCGACGATCGGGCAACTCGGCAACACCGAGCACTCGAACATCTCGCTCGGCAAGGCAGGGCGGAAGCGGTACCTCGGTCGTCGTCCCCACAACCGGGGAGTCGTCATGAACCCCGTCGATCACCCGATGGGTGGTGGTGAGGGCCGGTCTTCCGGTGGACGCCACCCCACGACCCCCTGGGGCAAGCCCACTAAGGGTTACAAGACTCGTAGCAACAAGCGCACGGACAAAATGATCGTCCGTCGTCGCAGCAAGAAGCGGTAGGAGCCGAATCCATGGCGCGTTCACTCAAGAAAGGTTTCTTCGTCGACGATCATCTGGCGACCAAGGTCGAGCGGATGAACGACTCGGGACAGCGGAAGGTCATCAAGACCTGGTCCCGGCGGTCGACGGTTACTCCCGACATGGTCGGTCACACCATCGCCGTGCACAACGGCATGAAGTTCATCCCGGTGTACATCAGCGAAAACATGGTCGGGCACAAGCTCGGCGAGTTCGCGATGACGCGGACCTTCCGCGGCCACGCTGGCAAGAAGGAAAAGCTCGCCGGACGGCGGCGCTGAGGAGTTCGACGATGGAAGTTACAGCACGTCTGCGCTACCTACGCTCGGCGCCTCGCAAGGTTCGGCTGGTGGCCGACCTGATCCGGGGCAAGGGCGCTCAGGAAGCGGCCAACATCCTCAAGCTCACCAACCGTCGAGCGGCTCGTTCGCTCGAGAAGCTCCTGCACTCGGCGATCGCCAATGCCGAAAACCGCGACGAGCCGATCGACGTCGACCGGCTCTACGTCAAGGAGATCTTCGTCGATCAGGGGCCCGCCGACAAGCGGATTCGTCCCCAACCGATGGGTCGGGCTCACCGGATCCTGCGACGCAAGAGCCACGTCACGATCAAGCTGGACACCCGTAAGGGCGCCGTGTCTTAAGGAGACAGTCAGATGGGACAGAAGACACATCCGTACGGGTTTCGACTCGGCTACAACCGCACCTGGCATTCGCGTTGGTACGCTGACCAGGAGTACTCCAAGATCCTCGGCGACGATCTGCGCTTGCGGCAGGACCTCAAGAAGCAGCTCAAGCACGCTGGAGTGAGTGAGATCGACATTGAGCGCGCGGCCGAGCGGCTGCGGGTCACGATCTACACCTCCCGGCCCGGAATCATCATCGGGCGGAAGGGCGCCGAGGTCGACCGACTGCGGGATTACCTGATGCGCAAGATGGGTCGCCCAGTGCACATCAACATCCAGGAGATCCAGCGGCCGGAGCTCGATGCCCAGTTGGTGGCCGAAAACATCGCCCAGCAGCTAGAGCGGCGGATCTCCTTCCGTCGGGCCATGAAGAAGGCGATGGAGTCGGCCTTCCGGTTCGGTGGCAAGGGAATCAAGATCATGGTGGGTGGCCGACTCAACGGCAACGAGATCGCCCGTACCGAGTGGTACCAAGAGGGCCGGTTGCCTCTGCAGTCGCTCAAGGCCGACATCGACTACGGATTGGCCGAGGCGGCGACGACCTACGGCACCATCGGGGTCAAGGTCTGGGTCTACAAGGGAGACCTCCTAAAGGAGAAGAGCCGCCGCGCCTCGTAGGCGGAGCGACTCGAGGTCTCTGGGAACACCGCATCGCAAACCAAGCTCAGAAGAAACGCAATAGGGAGATACGGCAATGTTGATGCCGAAGAAAGTCAAGTATCGCAAGCGGCATCGGGGCCGGAGGGCCGGTCAGGCCAAAGGCGGAACCTACATCGCTTTTGGTGACTACGGTCTGCAGGCTCTCGAGGCTGGCTGGGTGACCGCCCGGCAGATCGAGGCCGCTCGTATCGCCATGACCCGTCACATGAAGCGTGGCGGTAAGGTGTGGATCCGTATCTTCCCGGACAAGCCGATCACCCGGAAGCCCCTCGAAACCCGAATGGGTAAGGGTAAAGGAAACCCCGAAGAGTGGGTCGCGGTGGTCAAGCCGGGACGGATCCTCTACGAGATCGAAGGCGTCTCGCCCGAGATCGCCAAGGAAGCGATCCGCCTCGCGATGCACAAGCTGGGCATCAAGACCCGTTTCATCACCCGTCACGACGAGATTCTTTAGGGGCTGGTTCATGAAAGCCAACGAACTACGTGATCACACCATCGAAGAGCTCCGGGCCAAGGAATCCGAACTGGCCGACCAACTGTTCGCCCTGCGGCTGAACAAGGTCACCGGGCAGCTCGAGTCGCCCGCCAAGATCCGCGCCGTGCGCCGCGATCTGGCCCGGGTGCTGACGGTTCTCAACGAGAAGCAGGCGAACTGATCGCCCTCCGTGAATCGAGGATAAGGCAATGACCGACAATCAAGTATCGACCGATGCGCGCCAGACTCTGATCGGCCGCGTGGTGAGCACCAAGATGGACAAGACCGTCGTGGTCGAGGTCCAGCGGACCATCATGCATAAGCTCTATCAGCGCTATCTGCGGCGCTCCAAGAAGTATCACGCCCATGACGAGGCGAACGCCTGCAACGTCGGAGACGAGGTTCTCATCATGGCTTGCCGGCCGCTCTCCAAGACGAAGCGCTGGCGCGTTCGTGAGGTCCTGAAGCAGGCCGAGGTGGTCTCATGATCCAAATGGGTTCTATTCTCGATGTGGCGGACAACTCCGGAGCCAAGAAGGTCGCTTGCATCACGGTTCTGGGTGGTTCCACCGGTCAGTACGCCGGCCTCGGCGACACCATCAGCGCCTCGGTCAAGGAGGCCAACCCGGACGGCACGGTGAAGAAGGGCCAGGTGGTTCGTGCGGTCATCGTCCGTACGGTCCGAGCCAAGCGCCGCAAGGACGGCAGCTACATCCGGTTCGACACCAACTCCGCCGTTCTGATCAACGATTCGAAGGAGCCGATCGGCACCCGTGTGTTTGGTCCGGTGGCTCGTGAACTGCGCGAGGGGCGCTTCATGAAGATCATCTCTCTCGCCCCCGAAGTTCTGTAGGAAGACGCAAGATGCACAAAGTACACGTAAAGAAGGACGACAAGGTCCGGGTCACCAGCGGGAAGAGCCGCGGGGCCGAGGGCCGGGTTCTGAAGGTGCTCCCGGGTTCGGGGCGCGCCATCGTCGAGGGTGTGAACATGATGAAGAAGCACACCCGACCCAATCCGCAGCGGCAGATTCAGGGCGGCATCCTGGACAAGGAAGCGCCTCTGCGGCTCGACAACCTCATGGTGATCTGTCCAGAGTGCAACCAGCCGACGCGCGTCGGCCGCAAGCGCCTCGAGGACGGTACCGGTGTGCGCTTCTGCAAGAAGTGCAACGCGACGCTGAGCTGAGGAGTGACGCGAAATGGCTGATCAGAAAAACGCCAAGGCGGGCTACGAGCCTCGCTTGAAGAAGCGCTACCAAGACGAGATCGTTACCAAGCTCCAGAAGGAGTTCGGGCTCGAGAACGTCATGGCGGTGCCGCGGATCGAGAAGATCTCGCTGAACATGGGCCTGGGCGAGGCTGCCAAGAACATCAAGATCCTCGACGAAGCCATCGAGGAACTCGCGGCGCTGGCCGGCCAGCAGCCGACCATGACTCGGGCCAAGAAGTCGATCGCGGCGTTCAAGCTGCGTGAAGGCACGCCGATCGGCTGCCGGGTCACGTTGCGTGGCGAGCGGATGTGGGACTTCCTCGATCGCCTGATCAGCATCGCACTGCCGCGAGTGCGCGACTTCCGAGGCATCTCCGGGAGCGCGTTCGACGGCCGGGGTAGCTACACCCTCGGCGTCAAGGACCACCTGATCTTCCCTGAGGTCGACTTCAACAAGGTCAACGTCAACAAGGGAATGAACGTGACGATCGTAACCACGGCGAGCAACGACGAGCAGGCCAAGTTCCTGTTGCGCGAGCTCGGCATGCCGTTCGCAGGATAAGAAGGAGAGAGCCGTGGCCACCAAAGCCAAGATTGCCAAGACCAAGAAGACGCCGAAGTTCAAGGTGCGGCACCGCAACCGCTGTCAGGTGTGCGGACGTCCCCGGGGTTTCCTGCGCAAGTTCGCTCTCTGCCGCGTCTGTTTCCGCCAACTGGCCCTGCAGGGATACCTGCCGGGTGTGACCAAGTCCAGCTGGTAGGCGAGGAGAACACCGATGTCCATGACTGATCCAATCGCGGACCTGCTCACCAGGATCCGCAACGCCCACCTCGCCAAGAAGGACCGAGTGGAGATTCCCGCTTCCAAGGTCAAGCTGGAGATCTGCCGGCTGCTGCAGGACGAGGGTTTCATCCGAAGCTTCGAGGTCGTCGAAGGCACGCCATCCAACCGCGTACGGATTCTCCTCCGCTACGACCGGAATGGTCGCCCGGCGATCGAGTACCTCCAGCGTGTGTCGAAGCCTGGCCGTCGCGTCTACCGCGGTGCCGAAGACATCAAGCCGGTTCTGAACGGACTCGGCGTGGGGATCATCTCCACCTCGAAGGGACTTCTGACCGACACCCAGGCTCGCGAGCAGCGGGTCGGCGGTGAGTTCCTGTGCCAGGTCTGGTAGGAGAGCTCTCATGTCACGAATTGGAAAGATGCCGATCCCGATCGCCAAAGGGGTCAAAGTCAAGCTAGAAGACGGACTGTTCACGGCCCAGGGGCCGAAGGGTACGGTCTCGGAGAAGGTCCTCGATGGAATCGAAGTCGAGGTTGGCTCGGCCGAGATCGCCGTCAAGCGGACGAACGAGAGTCGGACCACCCGGTCCCTACACGGTCTGGTTCGCTCGCTGCTCGCCAACGCCGTGCAGGGCGCGGCCGAAGGGTTCACCAAGCGGCTCGACATCGTCGGCGTTGGCTACCGTGGCGAGGTCAAGGGCCGCGAAGTCCACCTCGCGCTCGGTTTCTCTCATCCCGTGATCTACGCCGTTCCCGAGGGGATCGACGTCGAGATCGAAAAGAACGTCAACATCAGTGTGAGTGGTGCCAACCGACAGCAGGTCGGTCAGGTCGCCGCGGAACTGCGGGGCCTCCGGCCACCCGATGCCTACAAGGGCAAGGGAATCCGCTACGCAGACGAGCAACTGCGTCTCAAGGTCGGCAAGACCGGCGCCTAGGGAGTAGCCTCATGGATCTCAGCAAGAAGACGAAGACCAAGCAGACTCGGCGGGCCCGTGCCCATCGTCGGGTCCGCAGTCGGGTGACCGGTACCGCAGAGCGGCCGCGCCTGGTGGTATTCAAGAGTTTGAAGTACATCTACGCCCAGGTGATCGATGATCGGCAGGGCGTGACCCTGGCTGCGGCCAGCTCGCTCGAGCCCTCCTTCCGCGAGGGAGGAGTCGGGACCGGATCGGGAAGCAACCGCGCTGCTGCCAAACTCGTCGGCACGGCGGTGGCCGAGCGGGCGATGGAGCAGGGTGTGAAGCAGGTGGTGTTCGACCGCGGCGGCTACATCTACCACGGACGCATCAAGGAGCTGGCCGACGCGGCCCGCGAGAAGGGACTGGACTTCTAGTCCAACCCACAACCTCAAGGACAAGACGGCTGCAGCCATCGTTATAGAAGGAGAAACCGGTGCCCCGGGACTTCGAACAAGAATCAGAATTTTTCGAGCAGGTGGTCAACATCAACCGCGTGACCAAGGTGGTCAAGGGTGGTAAGAACTTCTCGTTCTCCGCTCTCGTGGTGGTCGGTGACGGCAACGGACGGATCGGCTACGGATCGGGGAAGGCTCGCGAGGTGCCTCTGGCGATCCGTAAGGGGATCGACAGCGCCAAGAAGAACCTGGTGTCGATTCCGCTCAACGGCACGACCGTGCCTCACGAAGTCGTAGGCCGCTTCGGCGCTGGACGCGTCCTCGTCAAGCCGGCTTCGCCCGGTACCGGGGTCATCGCCGGCGGTGCGGTTCGCGCCGTCATGGAGTGTGCTGGCATTCAGGACATCCTGACCAAGTCTCTCGGCACCAAGAACCCCTACAACGTGGTGAAGGCGACGTTCGAGGCTCTCAACCGGCTCCGCTCGCAGCGAGCCGTGCTCGAACAGCGGGGCCTCGAGCACCGGTTGCCGGTCGAGGAATCGGCGGCGGCTCCGGTCGAAGAGGTGGTGGTCGAGGAGGCGGTAGCCGAGGCACCGGCCGAGGCGACTGCGGCCGAGCCGGCCGAGAAGCCCAAGGCCAAGAAGGCCAAGAGCACCAAGAAGGCCAAGGCCGAAGAGAAGGCTGAAGAGAAGGCTGCCGAAGAAGTGGCGGCTGCTTCCGCCGACGAGTCTGCCGACGAAGCCGCCGCTGGCGAGGCTCCGGAGGCGGCAGCGGTCGAGGCCGCTCCTGCCGAAGCTGCTCCTGCCGAAGCTGCTCCTGCCGAGGCTGCTCCTGCCGAAGCCGAGGGAAGCGAATCTGCCGACGAGGAGAGTGCCGCCGCCGAAGAGGCCCCCGAAGCCGTAGAAGCGACGGACTCGGAAGACGTCGAAGCGACCGAGGAAGAGCCCAAGGGCTAAGAAGGGAGTTTGTAGATGTCTGCAAAAAAGGCCAAAAAGACCCTTCGGATCGAACAGGTCCGGAGCCCCATCGGCTACAACAAGAAGCAGCGCGAGGTGCTGCGAGGGTTGGGTCTCCGCAAGATTCGCCACGTCGTGGAGCGTGAAGACACGCCTGCGGTCCGGGGCATGGTGACGAAGATCTCCCACCTGGTTCAGATCATCGAGGATTGACCATGAAACTGCATACGCTATCGCCCGCCGAGGGCAGCAAGCATAAGAAGAAGCGCGTTGGCCGCGGCCCGGGATCGGGCTGGGGCAAGACGGCGGGTCGCGGACACAAGGGGCAGAAGTCCCGTTCGGGCTACAGCCGCCGGACCGGCTTCGAAGGCGGCCAGATGCCGTTGATCCGTCGTGTCCCCAAGCGCGGCTTCACCAACATCTTCCGGACCGAGTACGCCATCGTCAACGTCCAGGACCTCGAAGGTTTCGAGGGCGAGGTCACGCCGGAGAGCCTGGCGGCGAAGGGCATGGTCCGCACGGGGATGCCGGTCAAGATTCTCGGCGACGGTGAGCTCGGCTCGGCGGTGACCGTGATCGCCCACAAATTCAGCAAGAGCGCGCGGGCCAAGATCGAAGCCGCGGGCGGAACCTGCCAGGAGTACGGCAAGTGATCGAAAGTTTCCGCAACATCTTCGCGATCCCGGATCTCCGGAAGAGACTGACCTTCACCTTCTTGATGTTGGCGGTCTATCGGGTGGGTTGTTTCATCCCGACCCCCGGTGTGGATCCGCAAGCCCTGCTGGAGTTCATGAAGTTGGCCGAGGGGACCTTCCTCGGTTTCGTGAACACCTTCACGGGCGGTAGTCTGTCGCGCGTTGCGGTCTTTGCCTTGGGCATCATGCCGTACATTACGGCGTCGATCATTCTGCAGCTCCTGACCGTGGTCTGGCCCTACCTGGAGAAGCTCTCCAAGGAAGGGGAACTCGGTCGGCGCAAGATCACCCAGTACACCCGGTACGGGACGGTCCTGATCTCGTTGGTTCAGTCGCTGGGTATCGCGATCTTCCTCGAGCGGACCTCGACTCCTGGTGGAGCCTCCCTGGTTCCCGAGCCCGGTTGGGGCTTCCGTCTGATGACGATGATCACGCTGACCACCGGGTGTGTGTTTGTCATGTGGCTTGGCGAGCAGATTACCGAGCGGGGTATCGGCAACGGAATCTCCCTGATCATCTTCGCGGGCATCGTGGTCGGTCTTCCGAACGCGATCGTCGACACCTTCCAGAAGATGCAGACTGGCGCCCTGAACCTGATCGTCGTCCTGGTTCTGATCGTGTTTATGTTTGCGGTGACCGCGTTCATCGTCTACATGGAACGCGCACAGCGTCGGATCCCAGTGCAGTACGCCAAGCGCGTGATGGGCCGCAAGGTCTACGGAGGTCAGAGCACCTACCTGCCGCTGCGGGTCAACACCGGGGGCGTAATCCCCGTGATCTTCGCCAGCTCGGTGGTGATGGTGCCGTCGACCATGGCCTCGTTCTTCCCTGAGTCGGTGGTGGCGACCAGAATCTACGACTACGTCCAGTGGGGGCAGCCGCTCTACTACCTCCTCGAGGTCGTCGCCATCGTCTTCTTCTGCTTCTTCTACGTATCAATCATCTTTAATCCGGTCGATCTGGCGGAGAACATGCGGAAGTACGGTGGGTTCATCCCCGGGATTCGTACCGGTAAGCGTACGTCCGAGTACATCGACAACGTACTCACTCGGATTACGACGGTAGGTGCGCTCTACCTGGCCGCGGTCACGGTGCTGCCCGAGTTCATGTTGACCGGTATCAAACTCCAGGGCCTGCCCTGGATCGGCGAGACGCTCGACTCGATCGTGCCGACCTTCGTGACCACCGGTCTCGGCATCAACTTCTACTTCGGTGGAACCTCGCTGCTGATCATCGTCGGTGTGGCGATGGACTTCCTGCAGCAGGTGGAGAGCCAGCTCGTGATGCGCAACTACGAAGGCTTCATGAAGCGAGGACGCTTGCGTGGCCGACGCTAGTGCTCTCCCCCGCGGGCTGCGGCTCCTGATGTTCGGTCCTCCCGGATCGGGCAAGGGGACGCAGGCCGCCGTGTTGGCCGAGGAGCTGGCGATTCCAGCCATCTCCACGGGCGACATGCTGCGCCGAGCGGTGGCCGAAGGCAGCCAGCTCGGCGAGCGAGTGGAGAGCATCATGAACTCCGGTGCCCTGGTCGATGACGAGACCATGGCCGAGGTGGTTCGGCATCGGCTGCAGGAGGAGGATGCACAGCGCGGATTCCTGCTCGACGGGTACCCGCGGACCGAGGGCCAGGCCCAGACGCTTGCCGAGATCCTGGACGACCGCGGCGAGCAGCTATCCGCCGTGATCTTCCTCGACGTACCCAACGAGGTTCTGGTGCAACGCGCCTTGGCTCGGCAGCGCGCCGACGACAAGGAAGAGGTCATTCGCGAGCGACTTCGGGTATACCACTCGCAAACGGCACCCCTTTTGGGGTACTATAGGGATCTTGGTCTGCTACGGACCGTCGACGGGAGCCACTCGATCGAGGCGGTGACCGATGCGGTTCTGGCTTCAATGACTGGGGCGGCGTGATGGTTCTGAAGACCGCAGGTGAGCTCGAGCTCATGCACGCTGCAAATCGGATCGTCCAGGAAGTCCTGGATGCGATCGGCGAGCGTCTCGAGCCCGGAGTTACCACTCGGGATCTGGATCGGTTCGCCGAAGAGAAGATCCGGAGTTCGGGGGGAGTCCCGGCGTTCCTCAACTACAAGGGGTACCCGGCGACACTCTGCACTTCGGTGAATGATGTCATCGTCCACGGGATTCCGAACGACGACCCTCTACTCGAGGGCGATATCGTCGGCGTCGATTGTGGAGTTCTTTATCAAGGGTACTACGGCGATTCGGCTCGCAGTTTCTCTGTCGGGCAGGTGTCGTCGGAGGCGGAGCGCCTTCTAGAGGTCACCAGGACCTCGTTGATGCTCGCCATTGAACAAGTTCGACCGGACGGCAGGCTCTCGGATATCGGGAACGCCGTCCAAACCCACGTCGAGGCCGCGGGTTTCTCGGTAGTCCGAGAGTTCGTCGGTCACGGTATCGGCACGGCACTCCACGAGGACCCCCAGGTCCCGAACTTCGGAGCGCCGGGGCGGGGAGTGCGGCTGCGGCCGGGCCTCGTTCTCGCGATCGAGCCGATGGTCAACGTGGGAACACCCTCGGTCAAGACCGATCCCGATGGGTGGACGGCCCGCACTGCGGATGGTTCACTCTCGGCTCACTTCGAGTATTCGGTTGCAGTGACTGAAGATGGCCCGAGGATCCTCGGTGTCGAGGCCGCCTAGGGGCGGGGAACGCAAGGTAGGAGAGAGATTTGTCGAAGAAGGAAGAGGCGATCGAAGTCGAGGCTACGGTTGTCGAGAATCTGCCCAACGCGATGTTCAAAGTAGAACTCGAGAACAAGCATCAAGTGCTGGCGCACATCTCCGGCAAGATGCGCAAGCACTTCATCCGGATCCTTCCTGGGGATCGGGTGACGGTGGAACTCTCACCCTACGATCTGTCTCGCGGGCGAATCGTCTACCGACTTCGCTGAACCAAGAGTGACGAATCAAGACTTGGGCGCATAGAAGAGGTTAAGCCATGAAGGTGCGAGCATCCGTCAAGAGAATGTGTACGAAGTGTAAGGTCGTCCGCCGCCGTGGGGTGGTGCGGGTGATCTGTGACAACCCAAAGCATAAGCAGCGGCAAGGATAGGGACGAGCTATGGCACGTATTGCAGGCGTCGATCTGCCCCAGAACAAGCAGGTCTGGATCGGATTGACCTACATCTACGGTATCGGCCGGTCCCGGTCGGTGGAGATGCTGAACGAGTTGGGAATCGAGCCCACGGTCAAGGTCAAGGACCTGACCGAGGACGAGGTGCGTCGGATCCGCCAGTTGATCCAGGATCGGATCCGGGTGGAGGGTGATCTCCGGAAGGAAGTCGCCCAGAACATCAAGCGCCTCATGGAGATCGGTTCCTACCGTGGGGTACGGCACCGGAAGGGCCTCCCGGCCCGGGGACAGCGGACCAAGACCAACGCCAGAACTCGCAAGGGCCCGAAGCGGACCGCAGTTGCCGGCAAGAAGATGGTCAGGAAGTAAGGAAGGCGTCGGAACATGGCGAAGGCTGGACAAAAAGACAAGAAGAGTGGCAAGCGCAAAGAGAAGCGCCTCGTGCCGCATGGCCTGGTGAGCATCCAGGCGACTTTCAACAACACCATCATCTCGATCAGCGATCCCGAGGGAAATCTCGTAGCGTGGTCGTCGGCTGGCAAGGTCGGGTTCAAGGGCTCGCGGAAGGGCACTCCGTTCGCGGCGCAGATGGCCGGACAGAACGTCGGACAGTTGGTGCGGGACGTCGGAATGCGCACGCTGGACGTCAAGGTCAAGGGACCCGGGTCCGGACGAGAGTCCGCCATCCGCTCGCTGCAAGCCACTGGCTTGAGCGTTCGTTCGATCAAGGACGTAACGCCCATCCCTCACAACGGTTGCCGGCCGCGCAAGCGTCGTCGCGTCTAACAGAGATCGGGTAAGGAGAAGAACGTGGCACGTTACACAGGTCCAGTCTGCCGGCTTTGCCGGCGTGAGCGAATGAAGCTCTTCCTCAAGGGGGAGCGCTGCTTCAAAGAGAAGTGCGCGATCGAGCGCCGGGGTTATCCGCCGGGACAGCACGGTCAGCGCCGCGGTCGCCGCAGCATGAACTACGGTCCGCAGCTGCGAGAGAAGCAGAAGGTGAAGCGCATCTACGGTGTCCTGGAGCAACAGTTCCGCCGCTACTTCCAGCAGGCCGAGCGTCGCAAGGGAATCACCGGTGAGAACCTGCTGATTCTCCTCGAGCGGCGCCTCGACAACGTGGTGTACAGCCTCGGATTCGCATCGTCGCGGTCGCAGGCTCGCCAGTTGGTCAAGCACGGCCACATCCAGGTGGACGGCCGGAAGGTGACGATCCCGTCCTTCCAGGTCCGCGACGGGCAGGTGATTTCGGTCCGTGAAGCGAGTCGCAAGAACGACTTCATTCGTACCGCCCTCGAGAGTGCGCGGGGTCGCGGGATCCCAGAGTGGCTGGTTCTCGACGACGAGAACTTCAGCGGCAAGGTCCAGAGCCTGCCGAGTCGCGAAGACATCAAGCTGCCGATCCAGGAGCAGCTCATCGTGGAGCTCTACAGCCGCTAGGTCGGCGGTAGGTGCTACACACCGGCCCGGGAGGGCCGACCGCAGAAGAATTTTCCGCCAAGCAACCCCGTAGGTCGGGGCCAAGCGAGGAGTCAGAGATATGTGGAAGGGATTTCAGCGCCCCCAGCGGGTAGAGATCGAAGCGGAGTCGTTGACTCCTACCTATGGCAAGTTCAGCGCTCAGCCGTTCGAACGTGGCTTCGGAACGACCATCGGCAACGCCATGCGGCGCTGCCTGCTCTCCTCGATCGAGGGAGCGGCCATCACCGCGGTGCAGATCGAGGGCGTGCTGCATGAGTTCGCCTCGGTTCCGGGCGTCGGCGAAGACGTCACGGATGTCGTCCTGAACCTCAAGCAGGTTCCGATCCGCATGCACGACGAGGAGCCTCGCTTCCTGACGATCGATGTCAAGGGTCCGGCCGAGGTCACGGCCGCCGACTTCCAGGGCGACGCCAACGTCGAGGTCGCCGACGGTTCGGCCCCGATCGCCACCGTCAACGAGGAAGGGCACTTCAAGGCTCAGGCTCGGGTCGAGTGGGGTCGAGGCTACGTCAGCGCCGAGAAGAACTTCGACGAGAACCTGGGCATTGGCTGGATTCCGATCGACTCCGTGCACGGTCCCGTGCGGCGCGTCAACTTCAAGGTCGAGTCGGCCCGGGTCGGGCGCGACACCGACTACGAGCGCCTGGTGCTCGAGGTCTGGACCAACGGTACGGTCTCACCGGAGGACGCCGTTTCGCTCGGCGCCCAGCTGCTGCGGGAGCACCTGACCATGTTCGTGGTCAGCGACAAGGAGATGCCGACCCTCGAGGTCGCTCCGGTCGATCCCGTGCGGACCGCGCTCGACGCTCAGTTGGATCGCAGCGTCGACGAGCTGGAACTCTCGGTTCGCAGCGTCAACACCCTCAAGAACGCGGACATCCACACCCTACGGGATCTCGTGAGCCGCAGCGAGAAGGACATTCTCGAGGCCAAGGGGTTCGGCCGGAAGTCGCTCGAGGAGCTCGAAGAGGCCCTCGGCAAGATGGACCTGCAGCTCGGCATGATCGAGGCCGAGCCGGCCCAGCCCACCGCCTGAGCGGGAGGAGAAGAAGATGCGTCATAACGTAAAAGGCCGCAAGCTCGGCAGGACGACGTCGCACCGGCGAGCGCTCTTTCGCAACCAGATCAGCTCGCTGATCCAGCACGGACGAATCCGAACCACTCTGGCCAAGGCGAAGGAGCTTCGCCCGATCGCCGAGAAGATGGTGACCAAAGGCCGTCGCGATGACGTCCACGCTCGCCGGCAGGTTCGAGAGTGGGTGGCCGATCGGACCCTCGTGAAGAAGCTCTTCGACGAGATCAGTCCCCGCTTTGCCGATCGGCAGGGTGGCTACACCCGCGTCATCAAGCTCGGTCCCCGCCAGGGTGACGGGGCCGAGATGGCCCTCCTCGAGTGGGTCGACTACTCGTTCGACGGCGAGGAGACCGAGGCCGCCGAGGCCTGAGTCGATCGCAGTCGGATGCTCCGAGGCCGCGGGTTCCCTTTGGGGATGCCGCGGCTTCGTCGTTTCTGTCGTACCGCTCAAGGGTGCGCGTTTCCGCGCCCTGGAGTCGGCGGTTCACTGAAGGAGCGCCTCGGGTGCAAGTGCCTCAGGTGGGCAGGGTGTGTTGGCGGGGGCGGACTCCCTCGTGCTCCAGAAGCCAGCGCTTGCGGTCCACGCCACCGGCGTAGCCAGTGAGGGAGCCGTCGGCGCCGACCACCCGGTGGCAAGGCACCACGATCGGGATCGGATTGGCTCCGTTGGCCCGGCCGACGGCCCGCACTGCCTTGGGGTGGTCGATGCGGCGAGCCAGGTCTCCGTAGGACTCGGTCTGGCCCCAGCTGAGGTCTTGGAGCGCGCGCCAGACACCTCGCTGGAATTCGGTTCCTGACGGGGCGATGCGCAGGGTGAACTCACGCCGACTTTGGCCGAAGTACTCGGTCAGTTGCCGCTCGATCTGATCGAGAGCGTCCACGACCGTTGACGGCGGCTGTCCGGGCGCCGCCGGTACTTCGGCGTCGAAGCGAAGTTCCGTCAGCTGCCCGTCGGTGTCGACGGTGGCTAGCAGCGATCCGATCGGGGTCGAGAGTGGACGGTGATAGACCGACGCGGGGTGAGAGTTCATGCGATGGCTCCCAGGCTTGACCAAAGGTGGGTGGTGGCCAGGCTCCGGTAGGGTGAGAACGGTGCCATGAGGGTCCGTACCGCGTCGCCGCGCGGACGCTCGTCGAGCGCGAAATGGTGTTGCAGCGCCGTGCCGAGACCGGTGTCTCCAACCGGCACGCAGTCCCCGAATCCCAGCGCCCGCATCATGACGTAGTGGGTAGACCAGGGGCCGAGGCCGCGCTGGGCCAGTAGATCTGCCTCGACGCGGGTGGCGGGACCGCTGGTGAGGCGACTCGCGTTCAGGGAGCCCTCCGTCAGGGCCCGGGCGACGCCCACCAGGTACTCGGCCTTGCGGCGCGAGAACTGTCGTCCGGTCAGTTGGGCCAGGTCGAGCTCGGCGACCTGCTCGGCCGTCGGGTGAGCGAGAAGGTTGGCCGGGCAGCGTAGTTCAAAGAGCTCGATCAACCGCCGGCGCAGCGTGTAGGCAAAGGCGAGATTGACCTGCTGACCCACGATGCTCCAGACCAGTCCCTCGAACAGGTCGGGAGTCTGCGGAATGCGTAGGTGGGGCTGGCGGACGGGCAGGTGGATGCCGCGTTGGGCCAGCCGCTGCAAGTGCCTTCGGAAGGCGGCAGGGTTGGATCCCAGCCCGAGGAGTCGAAAGGCCGTGCGGTAGGCCTGGATTCGGTGGGCCTGAGTCACTCGGACCGTCGCGTCGCGGCGCCAACCAACCCGGACCTCGGCCCCTTCGAATCGAAGCTCGAGCGTGGCGCCGCCGGGGTCGAGCCAGATGGCACGGAGGAGCCTCTTGTCCTCGACCCGTTCGGTCGGGCTGGTCGGATCCCGTCCCAGGAAGCCGAGCACGAAGTCGACGGGGTAGTTGGCCGGCAACCTCAAGACGAACTCGTCGTGCTGAAGCAGGGCCCGGAACTCGTTGGGGCGCACGGCCGAGCGACGCAGGAACTGAGAGTGGAACGCCGAGGGGCTCTCGAAGCCGGCCTCACCGGCGACGTCGAGCACACGCAACGTGGTGTCGGCCAGCAGTTTCTGGGCCCGCAGGACTCGCCAGTGGTTCAGCAGATCCGCCGGCGTACGATGAAAGTGGATCTGGGCGAACTCGTTCCAGCGCGTGCCGCTGAACCCCCAGTGCTGGGCCATCGCGCGTGCGGTAGGGAACCTCTCGGGTTCCTGGTGCAAAGCTCGCGCAATCTCGTCGGCCAGTTCGAGGTCGGGGTCGTAGCCGCGAAGGAAGTCGTCCGGGCGACAGCGTCGGCAGGCTCGCAGCCCGGCGGCGCGGGCAGCTTCGGCGGTCTCGAAGAAGCCAACGTTCTCGGGCTTCGGCTTGCGAGCCGAGCACGAAGGCAGACAGTAGATGCCAGTCGAGAACACCCCGGTCCAGAACCGCCCGTCGTAGGAGGCATCCCTGGCGTTGAATCGCTCCAGCAGGAAGTCGCGGCTCCATTGCATGGCGGTATGGTACGCCTTCCGTGGGCCGCCTGTCCTCCGGATCCGACCGTTCGAACTTCACGCGACGGGCTGGTATGATCGCGCCGCCGCGGCGTCCGTCGAGGCCCACTCCCAACCGATTCTCACCGAGGTCTGATTCTCATGCGACACCTTGCCGCTCGTCTCCTTGCCACTCTCCTCTTTCTCGTCCTGGCGCTCCCGCTAGCGGCCGAAGACCAGCCGAAGACCATCATGCTCGGTTTCGATGGAGCTGATGCCAAGCTGGCCGAACAGTGGATGGACGAAGGCAAGCTCCCCAACCTGTCGAAGCTGCGGCAGGAGGGCACGTTCGCGCCGCTGCAGTCGACGATTCCCTCCCAGACGCCGGTATCCTGGTCGACCTACGCGACCGGCCTGAAGCCGGGGCGGCATGGGATCTTCGACTTCCTCAAGCGCGACGCCGATTCCTACCGTCCCCAGCTGGCCCTCGTCACCGAGGGGACCGAGACCTTCCTGTGGGGTGACCGCACTCCCCTGGTCGTAGGTGCGGGCTCGGCTCTGGTCCTGCTGCTACTTCTCCTCCTCCTCGGAAAGCTGTTTCGCTTGAAGATGCGGGCGGTCACGGTGGGTGGACTGGTCGTAGGCATCGGGTTGGGGATCGGGGCCGGCGTCGCAGCGGATCGCCTGCTCCCCGACGAGGTGCCGACTGCCATCAACCCACGCCAGGGCGACACGTTCTGGCAGTTGCTGGGTGAGAGTGGCAAGCGGGTTCGCGTCGTCCGTCTGCCGCAGAACTTCCCACCCGAGCCGTTCGAACACGGCGAGATGCTCTCAGGTTTGGGGACCCCCGACCTCTCGTTTCGTATCGGAAAGCCCTTCTACTTCACCTCTGAGCTTTTCTTCAACGGGCGCGGCGGTGGCGACTTCTCGGTCGAGGTGGTCGAACTCGTCGACAACCGCGGCACGATCGAGACCGAGATCAAGGGGCCACCCGACCGACTGTTCTCCGAACCGGGCAAACTGCGCTACGTGCATCTCCCTATGACCCTGACGGTGGCTGAGGATCGACAGTCCCTGGGTATCGAGGTCTCGGGTCAGGAACTGACGATGGAGCCCGGCGACTGGAGTGACTGGCTCCGGTTTACCTTTCCGATCAACTCCGCGATCAAGCTCAACGGCATCGGTCGGTTCCGGCTGCTCTCGGTCGAGCCCGAAGTCCGTCTCTACCTGTCGCCGATTCAGTTCGATCCCGAGCGACTTCCGCCCATCGTCGATCTCACGACGCCGCCCGACTTCGTCGACGACCTGACCGAGGACTTCGGTCTCTTCAAGACGATCGGTTGGGCGATCGATACCTGGTCCTTCGACGAAGGAACCATCGAAGAGGACGTCTTCTTGGAAGACGTCGCCAACACCGTCGCCAAGTACGAGGAGATGCTCTACGGAATGGTCGAGTCGAGTGAAGAGTGGGACGTCCTGGTGCACTACTTCGAGTTCACCGATCGCGTACAGCACATGATGTGGCGTCTGTTCGACGAGGGGCACCCGGGGTACGACCCCGAGCAGGCGGCGCTCTACGGCGACTCGATTCTCGAGTCCTATCAGACGATGGATCGCATCGTCGGCGAGGTCATGGAGCGGATGCCCGAGGGGACCCGACTCTTCGTGTCCTCGGATCACGGATTCGCCTCCTTCCGGTGGGGGATGAACTACAACACGTGGTTGGTCAAGAACGGCTACATGACCTTGACGGGTGAGGACGCCGAGCGCAAGAACCTCGAAGACCTCTTTGACCAGGGAGACTTCTTCGTCAACGTCGACTGGAGCCGCACCAAGGCCTACGCCCTGGGACTCGGCAACATTTACATCAACCTCGAAGGCCGCGAAGCGCAGGGCATCGTCAAGCCGGGCGCGGAGTACGAGGCGTTGCGCAAGGAACTGCAGGAGAAGCTGGTCGCGTTCGTCGACGAAGAAACCGGCCTGCATCCGGTGGCGCATGTCTTCACCCGCGAGGAGGCCCACGGTGTGTTCGATCCGCTGATCATCCCCGATCTGATTCCCTCCAACGCTCAGTACTACCGCGTCGGCTGGCAGGACACGTTGGGCGGGATCGGCAAGTCGATCGTGGAGCCGAACACGCAGTACTGGAGCGGCGACCACTGCTCGGTCTACCCGCCGTTGGTGGACGGGATTCTGTTCAGCAACGTTCAGCTCGACGCCGAGCGTCCCTACATCGGCGACATCATGCCGACGGTGCTGGAACTCAACGGGGTGCCGGTACCCGACGGACTCGACGGTAAGAGCCTGCTTCAGTAGCGCTTCGGTACCTCTTCGGAGCCGCATTCCACAGGATCGAGCGCCGCGTCCGAGTTCTCCGGACGCGGCGCGTTTGCATTCCAGCGCCCGCTGCTGGCACACTAGGCCGTCGTCTGGTGGGAAAAGGGGGGATCTGGGATGGAGTCGATGAGATGGCGGCCGGTGGCCGTCGAGAGAGATGCCGTGTCGTCGTTCGCCGAGGCCGAGCTTTCGGACCGGCAGCGCATCGCCCTGCTGCTGGAAGCGGCCGCGACCCTCGCCACGCTGCGGCGGCAGGGGCTCGACCTGGTGCACGGAGCCAGGGCCGGGGTCGACGACTCCGGGCGACTCGCTGGCCTGACCGTGGGGGAGGAACTCACCGGGTGGACCGCGCAGAGCGTGCTCCGAGGGCTCCTGCGACAGCTCTTCGGAGACGGGGCCCTGGCCGGGCGGGGAGAGGCGCGGCGGGTGGCGCGCCGGCTCGACGAACGGTGGAGCGATGACCTGACACCGCTCGAGCCCACGCGTCTGGTCTCCGACATCCTCCGCCTCGCGCCCTTCCTCTGGCAGTCGCAGTATGCCCACTACCGCCACTCGTTGGTACCGGATCCCGCCCCCGGTCAATCACCACGCGTCGAGGCTCCTCGACCGATCGAGGAGCGTCTTCTGGCGGCTGACGAAAGCGCGGTGGCGCTCCGCGGGCGCTTGGCCTCGGATAGGGGGCGACGCAGCTGGGAAGGAGACTGGACGAGCGCGTCCGACCCGCATCGATGGCTGGCCGCGGGACGGCACTACGAGGCAGTGCGAGTGTGGGATCAGAATCCTCCGGCGTCGTCGAAGGACCGTCTGCACTTCGCCGAGGCGCTCGCCCACCTCGGGCGCTTCGAGTCAGCTCTCGAGGCCGTTCATGCCCTGCGGTCTCGGCGAGCTCGGCGACTCCGGGCCCAGTGTTTGTTCTATTTGGGCCGATTGGCGGCAGCCCACAAGGTCCTGAGCCGACTGAGCCAGGAGACCCTGGCCGGATCCGAACTGCTGGAGGTGGCTCGTCTCGCGGTGCGGATCGAGGCGAATCGAGGCTCCAACGAGTCGGGAGAGCGGTGGGTGGAGCGCGTCCGTAGGTCCGGCAAGGGACCGATTCGGCTGGGCGGACTCCTGCTGGCCGCCGAGGCCGCGTGGGATCGAGGGAAGGCCGAGGAGATGGAGAAGCTCCTCACCGAGTCCCAGGATTTGCGTGACGACCCGCGCGAGGGCTGGCGGTGGCTTCAGGCGCAGGCGATGCTCGGGATGGCCCAGCGTCGGGGCGATCTGGTCGTCGAGAGCGTGAGCACGGCTCTGAGGCGATACCGACGCGATCTCCCTCGACCGGTCGCCGCCGGGTTGTGGAACGATCTGGCGGTCGGCCGCTGGCAGAGCGGGGACCTGTCGGGTGCCGAGCGCGCCTGCGGTCATGCGTCGCGCCTCTACGGTCGTTGCGAGGGGCCCCGCCGGAGTCTGCTCTCGCAGCGCAACCTCGCGGAGCTCCGTCTGCGACGTGGACGACTCCTGGGGGTTCGGGAGATCCTGGAGACGGCTCTGGCCCGGAACCGCCAAGATGGCAACGTGCGTTCTACTGCCGAGGACGCGACGCTGTGGGCTCGCTGGGAACTGGTCCACGGTCGCTCCACGGCGGCGATCAGGGTGTGTGACGAGGCACTGGATGCCCTGCAGCAAGCGGGCTGTGATTGGCACCAGTCGGAACTCCAGGTTCTGGCCGCTCGAGCTCTCGGATGGCTGGGGCGAGCGGAAGAGGCAGCGTTGCGCCTCGAGGGCCACGAGGGTGCGATCCCGGACCTCGAGCCGGAGGAGCATGCTGCACTCTGGGCACTGGCCGGCGATCGGGAACGGGCCCTGGCGGCGGCTGGCGCTGGCGGAATCGGTGATCTCTGGCGTGCGGCGCTCACAGGCTCGTTGCCGTTGGCCACGAGTTGGGAGGACTTCGAGCGTCTCGAGCCCTACCGGGCCGCTCGTCTGGTGTGGGACCTGGAGTTGGTGTCGCCGGGCTGGGTCGAGGTCGGACGTCGTCGACGGGCGGTGGCCGACCTCCGTAGGGTGGGAGCCACGCGATTGGCGGCTCGGCTCGAGAGCCGAGTGGCGGGTCCCTGGGAGGCCCTCGCGACCTTCCTCGCCGAGGCGAAGCCGACCGAGGGTGCGATCCACCGGCTGTTCAGCGAAACGGGTACCCTGCCGGTCCGTCTGGTCCGCATCCGGGGAGTGGAAGAACAGGTCCTCATCGAGGGGCCGCGAGCCGCCTGCGAACTCGTGGCGCCGCTGCCCGAAGGAGTCCTCAGGCTGGAGATGTCCACGATTGATAGCCTGGCCCGAGCCCAATTCCGCGCCGTCTGGCGCCGACTCCGCGGCGACGAGGTCGTGGAGCGCGCCCTGCCCGAACCCGCCGCCGACCGGGTCGCTGGCCTTCCCGGCTTGGTGGGATCGAGCCCGACTCTGCTCCGAGCCCTCGACCCGCTGCCTCGATTGGCCCAGGCGGCCATGCCGCTCCTGGTGCTCGGTGAGTCGGGTACGGGCAAGGAACTCGTGGCGCAGCAAGTGCACGAACTCAGTCCGCGATCGAACGGTCCCTTCATCGCCTTCAACTGCGCTGCGATCTCCGAGCAGTTGGTGCTCTCCGACCTGTTCGGACACGTGCGGGGAGCGTTCACCGGGGCCGATCGCGACCGTATGGGGATCTTCGAATCGGCGCGCGGCGGCACGGTGTTCCTCGATGAGATCGGCGATCTACCTCCCTCGGCCCAGGGCATGCTGCTCCGCGTTCTCCAGGAAGGCGAGATTCGACGGATCGGGGAGACCTTGCCGCGCAAGGTCGACGTGCGGGTCGTGGCTGCCACCCACCACGCCGTACTGGAGATGGTCGAGCGTGGGGAGTTTCGGCGCGACCTTTACTACCGGCTCCGAGTGGCGGAGGTGGTTCTTCCTCCCCTGCGGGACCGCGGCCAGGATGTGCTGGTGCTGGCCCGCCATTTCCTTTGCAGTTGGGGCCATGGGGGAGGCCTGTCGCGCGAGGTGGCGCGCCGGCTGTCCGACCACGATTGGCCGGGCAACGTCCGGGAGCTTCGCAACGTTCTCGAAGTCGCGGTGGCTCTGGCTGGCCCCGACGCGATGCTTCGCCTCGAGCACCTTCAGCTGTCGGCTCCCGA
>JAUIDB010000085.1 GCA_030429235.1 Thermoanaerobaculia bacterium
CGTCGAAGCCCGGGTGGTCACCGGCCACGACTCCTTCGACGGTCTGGCCTTCCAGGTCAACAGCTACGACCCGCCGAGCCTGACCCACAACGAAGTCGGCGTCGGTGCCCGCGACTACCGCGCCACGATCACCTGGCAGGGCACCTTCGACGCCTCCTCGGGGCTGCACTCGATCGCCGCGCGGACGGTCCACCTCTGCGGAATCTTCTGCGACGGCTTCGAGAGCGGCGACACCACGGCCTGGTAGCCGAGTCGCGTCCGGGTCGTGTCCAGGTCGCGGCGTCGCCGGCCGGCTCCTCCGTCAACGTCACGAGCCCGGTTCGACGGCGCTCTGCGGAGCGAGTCGGGGCGTACCGTTCCGGCGGATCGCGTCGATCGTCGCGCGGTAGCCCCAGGCCAGGCCATGGCACACCGCGTAGGTTCCCACCGCCAGCAGCAGGTGCTTCACCAACGAGGGCATCCCTAGGGGACGCAGCGCCATCGCCATCGCGCCGAGCACGATCGTGTGGAGGATATAGACGGAGTAGGACGTCCGGTTCAGGGCGGTCCAGAACGCACTGCTCTGGCTCGTGGACCGGCGCAGGATCTCGATCGCGGTGTAGCTCAGGCTCAACAGCGCCCAGTAGAAGAGCGTCCACAGGATCAGGCGGTCTCCGACCGTGTGCACGAGCACCGCGCCGGGTTTGATCCACGGGAAGAGCAGGAAGATCAGGTACCCCGTAGTTGGCAACCACGCCATCCAACTCGCCAGGCGGTAGACCACGACGTGGCGCTCACCCTCGACGAAGGTCCGCTGGTGGTACGCCACGCTGCCCAGGAGGAAAGCGAGCAGATAGGGAATCAGCCGCTCGTTCTGGAAATCCAGCCAACCGAGCTTGGTCCAACCCCGGAGGTCGAGGAGATCCATCGCCACGCTGTTGGCCAGACCCAAGCCCACGGCGCCCAGCAGGGCCGGAACCATCGGCACTCGCTGCAGCCAGCGCACCCGTCCTGCCACCCCAGCGTAGAACAGGTCGAAGAGGAAGAGCACCGGCAGGAACCAGAGCCAGCTCAGACCGAACCCGCCGTTGGTCGAAGGCAGATAGGTCGTCCAGTGGTCCTGAGGCAGGCCCCGTGAAGCGAGGAAGATCACCTTGTAGAGCGGGATCAGGGTGAACGCCGCCACCAACCACGGCAGCAGGAGCCGCCGTGCCTTGGCCGCGACGAAGCTACCCGGACCGCGCCGACGCAAGGAGGGCGGCGCGAACACCCCGGACACGAAGAAGATGAGGGGCATCACCAGGATGTCCAGCACGAGATTGAGGATCCCAGACAGATCGTTGGTGGACGGATCGTCGACGATCCAGAAGGTCGCGGCCACCCCACTGCTCTCGTAGACCAGTCCGGCGTGGTAGAGCACCACCAGGAGGATGGCGACGGTGCGCAGGTTGTCGAGGAAGTCGATGCGGGGCGATGAAACGGAGGGAGAGTTGGGTTCCATGGTCGGTAGGCTCCTTGGGCCAGGAGGGATCGCCGCCCCCTTGGTAGAGGGCGCGTATCCCCCAGAGAGAGGGAGAGAGAGAGAGCTAGTGGTCGCGGGGTGCGGGACGACCAGAGGTCGCCCGGACCGCCTCGAGCCAGGCGTAGACCCCGGCCACGGCACCGGTGGTGACGGCGAGGGTGCTGAGCAGCCAGCCCAGGAACGTGACCCGGCCCAGCAGGCCCTGGTCCGAGTTCAGCAGGCCGAACTCGGCGACGCCGTTGGCCACGAACCCGACGGCCAGACCCGCCGCCGAGAAGGCTCCCACGCCGATCCCGCCGAGGGCGGCCAGCAGGCCGAGCGCCAGCCCGCCGAAGCCGATCAATCCGACGCTGATACCGCCGAAAGCGAGGCCGCCGAAACTGAACCCGCCGATGGCCACCGCTCCGATCGCGATGTCACCGATGGCGATGATGCCACTGGCGAGTTTCATCCGCTTGCCCTCGGGATCACGGCTGAAGGCGATGTGCACCAGCGGCAGGCCGAACAGCTGGCGCTCTGACCGGTACTCGTAGCCCGTGGGTTTCGGGCTCGCCACCGGCGTCGGCGGCTCCGGCCGTCGGGCAGAGACCACCGCCGCCGTGGTCGAGAGCGCCTCGACGTCGGTCTGCAGCTCGCGGACCTGCTGGTAGCGCCGGCTCGGCTCCTTCTCGAGCGTCCGCAGCACCACGTCGTCGATCCGCACGTCCACCTGCAGCCCCTGCGAGGGCAGCGGGAAGCGGCCGAGCGGCAGCTCGCCGGTGAGCAGTTCGTAGAACACGACGCCGAGACCGAAGATGTCGGCGCGGTGGTCGACCGTCTCGGGGTGCTCGAGCTGCTCCGGGGCCATGTAGTGGGGCGTCCCCATCACCTGCCGGGTCTGCGTCAGCGACCGGCGGGGCGAGGGACCGACGAGTTTCGCCAGCCCGAAGTCGGCGATCTTCACCGTGCCCCGTCGGTCGACGAGGATGTTCTCGGGTTTGATGTCGCGGTGCACCACCCCCTGATCGTGGGCGTACTGCAGCGCCTCGCAGATCCGCGGCACCATGGCCAGCGCCTCGGCGGGCTCGACCCGACCCGACTGGATCATCTGGCGGAGGTTGACCCCGTCGACGAGTTCCATCACCAGGTAGTACAGGTCCCCCCGGTGGCCGAAGTCGTAGACCCGGACGATGTTCGGGTGGTCGAGCTGCGCCAGGGTCTGCGCTTCCCGCTCGAACCGCTCGGCGAAGGACGGAGCCTGGCGCAACGCCGAGGCCAGGACCTTGACCGCCACCGGGCGGTGCAACCGCCGGTGCCGAGCCTTGTAGACCGTGCCCATGCCACCGTGTCCGAGCAGCTCGAAGGCTTCGAGCTCCGGCAGGCGAGCGGCGATCTCGTCGAGCGAGGGCGCGGGGGGTGTCGACGGCTGGACGGGGGTCGCCGCCGGATCAGCGTGGGTACCCAGGGCGGCCCGCAGCGCGCACGCCGGACAAACACCGGCGGGGGCATCGGCAGGGATCGTTGCCTGGCAGTTGGGGCATTGGCTTGAGTTACTCATACCTGGTGCTATGCGATCTGTGCGCGAGTGTTACACCCGCCCCACCGAAGTGATCAGACTCCGCACCTCGTCCGACACCTCGGACTCGTCGGCCACGGTATCCGCGACCAGCTCTCGCAGCCGCTCGCGCCAGCGGCTCCGCAAGCGGGACGCTGCGGTGCGCAACGCTCCCTCGCTTCGCTCTAGCTGCTTCGCGAGCTCCGAGTAGTCGACGGTTTCCTCTCCCATCAACGAGCCCTTCAGAGCCTCGAAGAGTTCCCCCCTCCCGGTCTCGGCGTAGTGCGCTTCGAGGTCCGCCACCGCGCGTTGCAGCAGTTCGAGCGCCCAACGACGCTCGTACAGCTGCTCTGGGTTCAACTCGGACGACGGTTCCAGCCGGTAGGTCTCCTCGGCCGAGTCGAAGTCCAGCGAGAGCAATTCCACGCCGCCGCCCCGCTTGAGCGCCTGCTCCTTGCGCCACTCCCCCGCCATGAAGTTCTTCATCGCGGTCAAGAGGAAGGTACGAAACCGCCCGCGGTGGCGATCGGCCGTCCCCAGATCCGACTTCTCGAGCAGCTTGACGAAAAACGCCTGGGTCAGGTCGCGGGCGTCCTCGGCC
>JAUIDB010000086.1 GCA_030429235.1 Thermoanaerobaculia bacterium
TGGAACAGCAGATCGACGTTGGAGACTGGATTGTCGTACCGATCCACCGCCCGCACCACGATGGTGTCCACCCACATCGAGCTGGTGCCCTCGATCAGCGGCCCCCGGCCGTCGGGCCGGATCAGCCGCACTGGCACGTCCGGGAGGGCGTACGCGGTAAAGGGTGCACCCTGCAG
This sequence comes from Thermoanaerobaculia bacterium, assembly GCA_030429235.1. Taxonomy (GTDB): domain Bacteria; phylum Acidobacteriota; class Thermoanaerobaculia; order Multivoradales; family JAIOJS01; genus JAIOJS01. The sequence continues at coordinate 177 of JAUIDB010000086.1, forward strand.
GGGTCCCTCGTGCGAAGCGACCGAAACGAGGATCTCGTGCTTCAGTACCTGGGTCGGGTACTGGTCCTCTTCGTCGAGGTAGTAGTAGACCGGGTTGTCGGCGGTCTCGGTGCCGAGCTGGAAGCGCGCCCGGGCGATCCCCTGGTCGTCTGATTCCACCACCACCTCGTTAGAGGGTCCCGAGTTGGCCAGCTTGCCGGCAGTACCCCAGACGGAGAAGGTCACCTGTGCTCCCTGCACCGGTCGATCGAGTTCGTCGAGAACCACCACGCTCAGAGGTTGTGGCAGGAAGGCGAAGACCTGGTCGACCTGACCATCGGTCTCGGCGAGGTTGACCAGTCTTCGAGCCGAGAGAGGATCGGTGTTGCCATCCCCACCGTAGGGGTCCTGCAGTTCGTCGACCAACGGACCCAGCACCCAGTTCTGAGGATCTTCCGCGGTCTGCCCTCCGGCCAGACCACCGGCGATGAAGTAGCCCGCCGCCCCGCTCGCCGGGTCCTCGACCCTCCAGATCGAACCCTGCCAGGCGTGGTACTCCACCTCCGTGGCCGGGATCTCGACCTCGAAACCGCGGGCCGCCCACCGCTGCAGATCGTCGAGCACCGCGTCGGGATGGTCGAGCAGCGGAAGCACCGTGCCCAGTGAGTCCGTATCGACCAGGTACACGGGCACGCCCGCACCGCGCGCCACCGCGAGGCCCCGTTCGGCCGAGATGCTCTCCACGAGGAAGCGGTCCGCGAAGATCTGATGCTCCAGGGCCGAGCCCTCCAGCCCTGCGAGCCGACGCCAGTCGGTGGCCGCGGCCGGATCAGCGTCCGAGTCGAGCACCTGGCTCACTCGCAGCGCCGCGTCGATCGACACGCCGGTCCAGTCCATCGACACCGGAAGGTCGCCGACCCACTCGATCGCTACTTCGTTGGAGATGAGAACCAAGGAGGCTACCGGGCGCACGAGTCCGACGTCGAGAAGTGCCGCCAGTTCCTCCTCCGCCGCATCCCAGGCCGCTCCGTAGGTCAGCGCCGTCTGGCTGAGGATCCTGGCGGCGGGTGGTTCGTAGTCTTCCGGGTCGTTGGCGGGATCCGGGGCCGCGCGGAACTGCTGCGCTCCGAAGGCCAACGAGGCGTAGCCGCCAGCCAGCATCGTCTGCCCGGTCTCGACTTCCCCCCAGGGTCCGTAGAGAGTGACCGAGAGTCGGTGCGGTCGCGCCATGTCGACCCCGCCGGTCCCCACGGCTCGCGGGTGGCCGGCGACCGCCAGCTGGGGCCGCAGTCGCACGAGGTAGGGCGGCGTTCCTCCCAACCCACCAAACAGGTTGAGCGTTCGGTGGTCCTGGATTGTCTCGGGAAGGTAGCTGAGGGTGACCCGACGGTCGATCAGCTCGGGGAGGGCCACCTCTAGTTCGAGAATGACCTCACTGGTTTCCTCCGTTCCCGCGTGGAGTTCGAGCCGCACTCTCTGCACGACCGAATCCGGCAACGCTGCGGTCTCGCTCACGATCTGCAGCACCGCGACCGGCAAGGAGCTCGGTACTGCGCCCAGCCTCAGGGGAACGATCTCGCGCTGGCCGAGCTGCTGTGCGTAGGTCTCGTCGGGCCGTTCGGTGGCCAGGAAGTCTTCGATCGACTCTCGCAGGCTCTGTAGGGGAGTCGCAGGCGAGACGACCGACGTAGCGGCCACTAGGGCCTGGTCGACATCGATCCCCGCCTGACGCAGAATCCCCGAGGCGGGGGTCCGTTCTACTCTCTTGATGGAGGGAGCGAGGGGTACCCAGGTCCTCCCGGAGAGGTCGACCACGGCCCCTCGGTAGTTGCTGTAGGGAATCCAAGCACTGACCCAGGTGTGTTCGAGATCGAGTGCCGCGATCTGCCCTCCCCGAACGACCGGACGATGGGCAATTCCGGCCAGCGAGAGGGCTTCGACCACCTCGCTGGCTCCAGTAACCCCGAACTCGGCTTCGAGGTCCTCCAACGGTCGTTGGACCACCCCTCGCACGAACCGCGCCGGCTGCGAAGAGGCACGCATCAGTGCCACGAGCAGCGCCGCCTGGTCGACGTCGTTGCCGGCACCGTGCCGCAGGGTGCCCACGGCCCCCTTCATCGCCCCTGCGTACCACTCGGTCTCGATCTCGTTGCGGACGAACTCGTAGATCGCGAGCGGATCGAATCCGAGTGCCTCAGCCTGGGACACGATCTCCGTCGACAGCGGTGCCAGTGGACTGCCTTCACGATCCACCGCGATGGGAGCCGGATCGGTCGCATCGAGATAGCTGGGCACCATCGACGGTTGATCGATCAGGACTCGCGGCGATAGATCAAGTCCGCCGAAGGGCAGCCGCCCCGCGCGGAGGATTCGGGTCGCGTCGGCCAGGGTCTCGACCAGCAGGCCCTCGAGTTCGGAACCGGCGACCGGGAATGCCGCCTCGAACGACCGGCCGCTGACCCAGGGTGCGACCGTGTCGTGGTAGAGCGCTTCGGCCACCTCCAGCCGCTGCAGAATCTCGTCTCCGACCTCGGCTCGTTCGAGCGCGATGCGAAGGTCGCCAAACCGATCGCGATAGAGCAGATCCTGAGCCGACAGCTGTCGGGCGAAGGCGCGGATCGAGGCCGCGGAGGACGCCTCCAGGCCCTCGCCCGACGCACTCGCGGGGAACAGATCGCGGCTCCGCTCGACCAGACTTCGATAGGCTCGCCCGACGTCGGCGCCCACTCGGCTCTGCGGTCCCTGGGGAGTGGGCGGTGGGCTGCCTTCGACCACCACTCGAGCCATCAGGTCCTCGACCGGTCGGCCCTCGACCAGGCGGTCGACGACCTGGCGACTCAGATCGGGAACTGGAGACTCGGAGCGAACCTGCGAAGCCCAGAGCAGACCTGGAGCGGATACCAGCAGAACCAGTACGGCACGAAACAGCTTCATCGAACCTCACCCTCGAAATGGGACGCAGCTCCCTCGGCCGCCTGGCGACGACGACTCATCCACGCCCCGGCCCCGGCCAGCAGCCACCACAAGACGAAGTGACCGAAGCTGCCGAGCGTCGGGATCTCGACCACCTCGAGCCCCTCGTCGTCGTTGACGATCACGATCTGCGCCTCCGCCCCGGAGATCGTCGCTCCTACTGCGTCGTACAGCGAAACCTCGAACCACTCGTCGGGCTCCACCAGGTCGTCGCCCAGGACCGAGACCTCGACCGTCGCCTCGGTCTCCCCCGGTGCGAACGTCAGCGAGCCATCGACCGCCACGTAGTCGGTGCCGGCCTCCGCAGTGCCGTCGAGCGTAGTGAACTGCACCGTCACCTCGATCCCGCTCGGCGGATCCAGCACGATCGGAACCGACACCACCGTGGTCCCGGTGTCGCCCTCGACGGAAGTCACCGGTACCGCCGCCAGCGTCGAAGGACCGTCGTCGTTGACGATGAGGACCTGCGCCTGCG
>JAUIDB010000087.1 GCA_030429235.1 Thermoanaerobaculia bacterium
CGCCGCGGCGAGCAGACTAGCGACCACGCTCACCCGTCGCCCGCGCGCCGACCACTGCGGCCAGGCCGCCGTCACCAGCACCCCGGTCGCTCCCACCAGACCCACCCAGAAAAGGCAGGACAGATTGGCGTAGCGCGACGAAAACACCATCCCCAGCCCGCTCTTCGAAAAGCCCGAGCGGCCGACCCCCGTTCCCATGGCGTTGCCCAGCGAGTACAGCGCGAGCAGCAGCCAGGGCAGGGCCTCGGCCAACCGGCCGCGGCGAACCACTAGCCACCACAGCCCCGCGTATCCCACGACCCCGAGGGCTCCCAGCGCGATCGCCACCGGGGCAACGTCCGACAGCAGCCCGCCCAGATAGGCGCAGCCGTAGCGCACGATGGCCAGGGGACCGGTCTCGAACGGTGGGGCGACGCTCGGTTTGTCGTAGGTACCGAAGTAGTAGCCGTAGACCGTGGCCCCCGCCACCACCACCGGGATCCACCGCCGGGGAGCGGCGCGGCGCAGCCAGCATCCCAGCCCCAGCACCGGCCACAGCATGAGATTGCTCGAGTAGCAGACCGATCCCGCCAGCCCCAGCCCCGCCGCCGCCATCCCGGACCGTCCGTCCCTCGCACCCCGCACCAGGGCGGTGAGCGTCGCCACCGCGAACAGGTTGGACGACAGCCACATCACCCCCGAGAACCCCAGCACGATGTTGTGCGACTGCACCGGGTTGAACAGCAGCAGCGCCACGAAGGGCAGCAGCAGCCAGTCCCGCGGCCTCGGTTCGCGCCCTCGGGTACCGAGCCAGCGGGCGAGCAGGAAGAGGATGCCGAAGATGCAGAGCAGGGTCACCACCGAGTGCCCCCGGTTGTCCCCCTGGGTCAGCCAGTAGTTGACCAGGTAGATCGCGGCCGGGATCGCCACCCGGTGCTCGTTCGATCGCACCGTGAGCCAGGTCGACGCCTGGCGCGAGAACCCATCCTCCGTCGTCAGGTCGTAGAGGACGTTGTAGTAGTCGTTGTAGGGCAGGCGACCGAAGTTCGGCAGCTGCACCAGGTAGTAGGCCGACGGGCCGAGCACCAGCCCCCAGAACAGGGCCACACGGAACCAGGACGTTCGGACTCGTGGGGGTTCGGCAGGTCTCACGGGGATGGATCATAGCCGCGGGAGCGCGGCCCGTTCCGCGCGCCGGTGGCCCCTGGTTAGAATGGCGCGGTGTGCGCCGCGACCCCAGCCGACGAGACCGAACTGTCGGTACTGATCACCGTCTTCGACGAAGAAGAGAATCTCGGTCCCGTGCTCGAAGAGCTGTTCGCGGCCCTCGACGGCGAGGTTTCCTTCGAGGTCGTGGTCGTCGACGACGGCAGCACTGACGGCAGCTGGCCCCTGCTCGAAGCCTGGGCCCGCCGCGACCCGCGGCTGCGACCACTGGCCCACGGCGACAACCGCGGCAAGAGCGCTGCCCTCGTCACCGCCGCCCTGGCCGCCCGCGGCCGCTGGGTCGCCACCATGGACGGCGACGGCCAGAACGTTCCCACCGACCTCCTCGCCCTCTACCGCGAAGGCTGCCGGGCGACGCGAGAATCCGGCGGCCGCTGGGTGGTGGCCGGCTGCCGACGCAAACGCCGCGATACCTGGTTCAAGCGCCTCCAGTCGCGCACCGCGAACCGGGTGCGCCGCGCGCTGCTCCACGACGTGACCCCCGACACCGGCTGCGGGCTCAAAGCCATGCCCCGCGAGCTCTTCCTCGAGCTTCCCCGCTTCGCCCACATGCACCGCTTCCTCCCCGCGCTGGTCCAGCGCGCCGGCGGCCGCGTCCTCTCCGTCCCCGTCGAAGACCGCCCGCGCCTGCACGGTGCGTCGAAGTACGGCTTCCTCAACCGCGCCTGGGTGGGCGTGGTCGATCTGGTGGGGGTGTACTGGCTGCGGAAGCGCCGGATTGCGCCGGTGGAGGTAGAGCGGGTGGGGGAAGGGGAGGGGAAGGGTGCTTCGGTGGGGGAGAGGAAAGATCCCGACCCGAGTCTGCTCGGGACCTGATCCGACCCGGAGCACGGCGTGAGCCGACCCCCTCCTCTTCGACTTGACGGCATCCAGAGATAGGTGTAGCGTCGGCCGACAATTGTGTTCGGAGTGCCCTCCCCAGAGTGGTTCTCCTGATTACGGCGGGGTCCTAGACCCCCGAGAGACGAGGGGTGAGTAGTGGGCGGTGTCCCTGGGCAGCAAACCGGCGTTCGCTATGCGGCGTCGGGAACGAACAACTACGGGTCTTTGGAACCCGCCAATGCTGCCGTGTCCGTCGAATCCCAAGTACCGGGGAGCTGCGGGCGAAGGCGGATTCGGTTCCGCCACGCGATGTGGCTCTGTCTCGGCTGGTTGCTGCCTATCCTCCTCCTACCATTGGCAGCCGGCGCACAGCTTGCGGAACCGAACCTTGGGACCCTCAGAGGCCTGACCGAGCGACTGACGGAGGCCCAGATCGAGGCGACGGACCCCTTCTCTGGTCGCTGTGTAGTCCTCGCCGAAGGAGCGCGATGGGTCTGGGAGATCGGCGAACCCTGGCCGGATGTCGACTCGATCGAGCTCCTGGCGGTGACCGAGGACCGGGTCCGAGTGAGGGTCTATCCGTCGGACCGTGAGAGTGCGGTCGATGTCGTATGGACCCCGGCTCGCGAGCGCGGGTCGGTTCAGATTCTCGACCCTCTGCCTCCACCGGATCGTTTCCGCCGAGTTCCCGACCATTCCGGCGAAGGCTACAGAGTTCCTCTCGCGCCCAACGACACTGTTTCGAAGTCGCTGGAGAACCTTGGGGGTGATGCGGAGTGAGAATGGTGCTGGGGGGCTCGGCGTTCTGGACTCGCGTGGCGCTGGTCGGAGTGATGTTTGCGGCGATCGGATCGTCATCGACTGCGGCTGACGAGCACTTCAAGGTGGTGGAAGGACCGGTGAGCGGCGCCGGAGCCGAGGTCGTGCTGCGCGAGGTGCGAGACCAGGTCGCGATCTTCGAAGTGCAGGGCGAATACTCCTTGGCCGACGACAGTCCGCGCGCCGCCGCCATGCAGCAGTTCTACTCGGTCCTGCCCGACCAGTTCGACTTCGTCGCGGCGTTTTCGACCTTCGATTTCGACACGGGAGGTGCACTCGCCTTTGCCACCTTGATTCAGAACGATGTGCAGGGAATCGGACTCCCACTCTTCGACAACTCTGCCGACTTCGGGAGCGCTGGTCGACTGCAGTCCTTCATCGATATGAAGAACCTTGCCGGTTGGTCGCTGAGCCCGCTCGATCCCGACTTCGAAACGGCCCTGTCGGCGCTAATGCACGAGATCCAGCACCGGTGGGGAAGTCACGTGGAGTACCGAACCTCGGGCGGCACTCTCAGCGACGGCCTTCTGGGTCTCGACGGAAGTCACTGGAGCTATCTCCTCGACAGCGATGCTTCGGTGCACTACGGTGCAGACTGGCAAGACAACGGAGACGGTAGCTTCACCTCGCTCTCGGTGGTGGAAGTGTTCAGCCCCCTCGATCTCTACCTGGCAGGTCTCATCTCGGCGGCCGAGGTTCCGCCGATGCTGCTGATCGACAGTCCGGCCGTGGATC
>JAUIDB010000011.1:0-137500 GCA_030429235.1 Thermoanaerobaculia bacterium
ATCCTACCTGTCCGTGGCGGACACGAGCTGACGTTCGTTCCCCAGTCGACGGGTGACACCACGCGAGTCGAAGTGCTCGAGGATGGGGATCGCCCACTTACGCGAGAGTCCGAAGCGGTCCTTGAATCGAGGCACGTCGAAGCGCTCCCATCCGGTCGCCCGGAGGGCTCGGACGGTCTCGTCGAGTGCTGCCGTGGCCAGGATGAGACCCCCGGGGAGTCGGACGAGCCTCTTCTGGTCGACGAGGTAGCGGAGCATCCCTTCGAAGATCTGCGGCTTGGCCGAGAGTTCGCGGGCCAGCTCGTTGGGCGATGGAGGAGCGAGAGCGCCCGCCTCGAATGCGGCCAGGATCTTCTGCGCCAGGACCGACTCCTCGTCGGTCAGGAGCGTGGTGCGGCCGTAGAGACCGACTTCGCCCCCGGCCACGACCAGGACCTTGCGGGCGGCGAGCAGTGACAGGTACGTGTCGGCGAGCGGACGCCCGGCCGGGCGGAGGATGCGGCGTACCGCTTCCGCCTTGCCCAGCGTATCGGCCAGGCGCTGTTCGGCGAAATACTCTTCGAGTACCCGGCGCGAGTGCGCCTCGACCTGCCGAATCACTCCGGGCTCGAGCCAGCGCGGTTCGTTTCCGGGGCGTCCGGCGACGGCCACCAGCCGGCCACCACGGGTCAGAGCCTCGAGCCGTACCGTGACCTCGGCCACGGACTCATCGAGTCGAGCGGCGAGCAGCGTCGCTGGGGCACCTCCCTCGCCGGCTTCGGCGACCCAGGTCACCAGCGCAGAGTCGATGTCGGTCTGGATGGCCTGGGCGGCTCGGCCACGGTCGACCGCGCTGCGACGATGCCAGCGAGGGTCCAGGACCGAACCACCACCCCAGGTCTGGGCCGGAGATGGCCGCCGCAGGATGAAGCGGTCTCCGCGGGTCGCCGCGACCGGATGGTCGAGTCGCAACTCCAGGGTTCCCTCCTCGCCAGCTGCGAGCGGATTGGGCTCGACCGGCCGCATCTTGCCCAGCACCTCGGCGCTGAACAGGTGCAGCCGGACCGGTGTCCAGCCGGACAGAAGCGTCGGAGAGGCATCCTGGGCTTCGGGCTCGGGAAGCAGCTTGCTGCGAGTCAAGAGGCTGTGGGTGGGCTGAATCGATTCGGGAGCCACCAGTTGCCGGCCCCGAGAGAGTTGGTCGAGTTCCCAGCCCGTGACCTGGGCCGAAACCCGCTCTCCGCGGGCTACCGATTGCCGTTCCGAACCGTGCACCTGGAGGGAGCGGACTCGGCCCAGTCCACCCAGGGGCAGGAGCTCGAGTTCGTCGCCGACCGTGATCTCGCCGCTGACCAGGGTTCCGGTCACGATCGTCCCCAGTCCCTTCAGGAGGAAGGACCGATCGATAGGCAAGCGAGCCGGAGCGGGGTCCGCATCGAAGAGCGCTGCCCGTTGGGCGACGTCGACGAGGGTCGACCGGAGTTGGTCGAGACCCTCGCCAGTCACCGCTGAGAGCGGCACGATCGGCGCTCCGGCGAAGGGAGTCGTACTCAGCAACTCCTCGACTTCCAACTGGGCCAGTTCGACCAGATCGCGGCTGACCAGATCGATCTTGGTCAGCGCTACCACGGCGTGGGGAATCTCGAGCAGCGAACAGATCTCCAGGTGCTCGCGCGTTTGTGGCTCGACGCCCTGGTCGGCGGCGACGACCAACAACAGCACCCGGATGCCACCCAGGCCGGCCAGCGCGTTGTGTAGGAAACGCTCGTGGCCCGGGACGTCCACGAACCCGATCTGCAGATCATCGGTCTGCAGGTGGGCGAAACCGAGATCGATGGTGATCCCGCGGGTTTTCTCCTCGGCCCAGCGGTCGCAATCGATGCCGGTAAGAGCCTCGATCAGTTTGGTCTTGCCGTGGTCGACGTGCCCGGCCGTACCGACGATGACGCGCCCTGGGTGACTCACGGTCGAGCGCTAGGAGTCGAGGACTTCGCGGGCCAAGCGCTGCAGATCGCGCCCTTCGATGCGACCCTTGTAGCGCGGGAGGATCGCGCCCATGACGCGGCCGATCGCCTTCGGCCCCGCCAGGCCTTCGGCGGCGACCAACTCTTCGATGGCGCCGCGGACTTCGTCCTCCGAGACGGGTTCAGGCAGGTACTCGGCCAGGATCTCGGCCTCCCGCTCCTCTTTGGCCGCGAGTTCCGAACGATCACCGTCCCGGTACTGGTCGGCCGCTTCGCGACGCTGCTTGACGCCGCGCTGAACCAGGGTCAAGAAGGTCGCGGCGTCGACTTCGGCTCCGTTCTTGATCCGTTCGCTCTCCAGCGACGAGAGGAGCATGCGTAGGGTCGCGACCCGCTCCTTGTCCCGCGCTTTCATCGCGCCCTTGATGTCTTGCTGGAGGCTCTCTTTCGGCGTGCTCATGCCGCGGATGATAGCTCAGCGTCGGGGGAGTTCGATGATGAACCGGGCCCCCCGTGGTTGATTGTCCTCGACCCGGATCGTGCCCTGGTGCTGCGAGATCAAACGGTGGACGATGGCCAGTCCTAGGCCGGTCCCTCGGCCCTTGGTCGAGAAGTGCGGCAGGAAGAGCTTGCCCTTGGCGTCCGGGGGGATGCCTCGACCGGTGTCGGCGACGCTGATCCGCAACTGGTCTCTCTCGACGCTCGCCTTGACTTCGACTCGTCCGGGACCCTCGGTCGCCTGGATGGCGTTGTCGAGGAGGTTGATAAGAACCCCCTTGAGCTGCTCGGGGTCACCCCAGGCCCGCTTGGCTTCGGGCGCCACGGTCCCTTCCACGGTCACATCTGCTTTCAAACCCTGGTAGAGCCGCACCGTCTCTGCGACCAGGTTGGCGAGATCGAAGTGGGTGGCATGGAAGCCGGGAAGGCGAGCGAAGCGCGAGAACTCGTCGACCATGCTTTCGAGAGTCTCGACCTCGCGCACGATGATCGAGGTTCCCTCCTGCAGGGTCTCGGCGAACTCCTCGGACTCCTGTCGGTAGCGATAGATCAAGCGTTCGGCAGCCAGGCGGATCGGTGTCAGTGGATTCTTGATCTCATGGGCGATGCGCCGGGCGGCGTCGCTCCAGGCGGCCACCTGCTGCGCCTGGATCAACTCGGTGAGGTCTTCGAGCACGAGAACCTGACCGATCCGACTGCCCTCACTGTCGTGCATCGCCGTCGCATGCCGTTCGAGCGTCTTCCAACTGCCGCGGATGACCAGCTTGACTTCGGTGCGGTCGGTCGCCGCTAGTCCCTCGGGAGGGAGCAGCTTGCTGCGCTCTGCATCCTGCCAGGCCTGGCGGATCGGGTGTCCGTGGAGCTGTTCCCACCCTTGTCCGAGCATCTTGAGCGCCGCGTCGTTGCTGAGGACGACGACCTCGTCGCGGTCGAGCGCAATCACCCCGGCGGCGACGCTGTTGAGGATCGTCTCGAGGAGGGCACGCTCGGCGTCGAGGCGCCGATTGGCCTCGGTGAGGTTTCGATTGCCGCGTTCGAGGGCACCGGTCATGCGGTTGAACGAATCGACCAGGACTCCCAGCTCGTCGTCGGCGGTGATCTCCACCCGGTACGACAGGTCGCCGCTGCGGATGATTCGGGTGCCGTCGACCAGGGCCTGAATCGGCACGGTGATCCGGCGGGCGAGATAGAGCCCTACCCAGGAGGACGCCAGGAGCACCAGTAGGGTGATCATCAGGAACAGGAGCAGCTGGCTCGCGGTGATCTCTGCCTTCTGCAGCTCCAGCTGTCGGTAGTTCTGGTAGGCCTGGATCAGCTGCTGGCTCTGTTGCGCCAGGGTCGGGAGGACGACCCGGGCCCCGAGAATGACCAACGGGCCTTGGAGCTCGGGCTCGGCCGGCAGCGTGACATCGTCCGAAGTCGCCGAGTCGGGGACCGCCACCGCCGCCAGAATGAGACGACCCTGGCCGGCGGTGGGAAGGCTCCGGGTAGCTTCCCCGTCGGCGGCGGCCTGCTCCAGGAAACTCCTCTCTGGCTCTGGGAGGTCGGTCAACCCCGATTGCGGGTTGATGATTCCGTGGAGGAATACGTTGCCCTGATAGACGACCAGAAGGTCGAGCCCCGAGCGTCGCAGGGCCGTCTGGAGCGTGCGGTCGAGTTCGGGCCGCAGGGTCGGGTCCGTGGTCTCCTCGACGTCGAGATCCTCGGCCAGGTTTCGCGCGTCGCGGAGAGTGTTCTCTTCGATCGTCAGCAGCATCGCCTGCGCCACGCTCGATCCTTGCTGGAGGACCTGCTTCACCGGAGTTGCGAACCAGCGTTCGACCGACTGTTGCAGGAGCTGTGTGGCGTAGACGAAGAGGACGAGAACCGGGATCAGGGACAGGCCGATGTAGGTTGCGACCAGTTTGCTCTTGAACTTCGAGCCCAGGACCCGCTGTCGACGCTCGAGCAGCAGTTTGAAGACGCTGCGGGCGAGGACGAAGAGGACCGCCAGGATCAGGACTGCGTCGATGTACCACAGGACAAAGAGCAGGACGCGATTGGTCACCAGGGTGTCGGGTAGGTCGCTCGATCGCAGCAGGAGGTAGTAGAGCCCCGAGAGCAGAACGAGCAGCAGCGCCAGCATCGACAGAATGAACCGCGTGTCCTTGCGGCGGCGTCGGAACTGTTGGCGAAGACCCATGGGCTACGGCAGGGTCAAGGTGCGGGGATCTGGAAAGGCTGCGACTCGCGCCAATCGGTTTCGATGCGGGTGGGGATCAGCGAGAACCGGGCGCGAGAACCGAGGTGGACCCGGGCGCGAAGGCGACATCGGCTGCCCTCTTCCAGTTCGGAGAGGGCGAAGAGGTCCAGACCCTCGACCTCGGTCATCATCTTCTCCAGGTCGGCGAGGTCGCGGCTGATGCGGCTCTCGATCAACCCGCCGTCCAGCTTGAAGTTGACGAGGTACTCGCGGGCCACCGCGTTGTACATCGCGGCGACCTCGAGCTGGCTCGAGGCGACCTCGGAGTCCCACCAGCGCCGCCGCTGACGCACGAGTTCGAACTCATAGGTGAATCCGGAGGGCAGGCCGCTCTCGATCCGTTCGATCAGCTCCGGACCGAATGCGTTCTCGAAGCGGATCGATACGAGCATGCGGCCCTCGGCCAGAGTCACCTGCGGTCGAGTCAGTTGGGGTTCGTCGTCCGAGGGAGCCAAGAGACTGAGAAGCAAGAGGATCCAGGCTGCTCGCATCGTTGCCAACTCTATCCGAACGGCCTGGGGACGCGGAGTCTCGCCTCTTCGGGGCCGGCTGGCAGTAGAATCGCCTGATGGCAAGCCCGAAGCAGCCCGCGCAGCGTACTCTGGCCCGCAACAAAAAGGCCCGGCACGACTACCACATCCTCGAGACCCTCGAGGCCGGGGTGGCACTGCTCGGAACCGAAGTGAAGGCGATCCGACAGGGCAAGGTGCAGCTCCGCGATGCCCACGTGCGACTCGACGCAGGGCAGGCCTGGTTGGTGGGAGTCCACATCGGTGCCTACAGCCACGGCAATCGTGAGAACCACGAAGCCGAGCGCCCCCGTAAGTTGTTGCTGTCGCGGCGCGAACTCGACCGCTTGTTCGGCCTCACCCAGACCAAGGGGGTGAGTCTGGTCCCTCTGAGCGTCTACACCAAGGGCAATTGGATCAAATTCGAGATCGGGTTGGTTCGGGGCAAGAAGCTCTTCGATAAGCGTGAGACCGAAAAGTGCAAGGAACTCGAGCGCGAGGCTCGGGCCGCCATGTCGGAAGCCAATCGCCGCGGCGCCTAGTGGCTAGACCCCGAGTCGCTGGCCGTGGCGAGCAACCTATCTCCCGGGCGGCGGCTCGAAGTGCGTCGAGGCGGGGTCGGCCGCGCGTTTCGACCAGTCGCAACCTGACGCCGGCGGAGCTCCCCTAGGGTCGTGATCAGTCGGTCTTTGAGGTCGTTGACATCGTCTGGCGAGTGCCTTATGATGCGCCACCTCTGGGCGGCAGGGAGGTTAGCTCAGTTGGTTAGAGCACCTGCCTTACACGCAGGGGGTCGCGGGTTCGAGTCCCTCACCTCCCACCGGCGACCCCTCCGGTCACCGGGCCAGATCGATCGAGTTTCATGCGGGGTCGTAGTTCAGCTGGTTAGAATGCCGGCCTGTCACGCCGGAGGTCGCGGGTTCGAGTCCCGTCGACCCCGCCAATACTCTCCTCCAACCGACACTAGAGTTTCATCACGGGCCCCCCGATCGGATCGGGCCCGAGGCGCGCCGCCCGGAGGTCCTGGGAACGGCCGCAGCCACGGAGCAATCGATATGCGCGACAAGATCAAGATGGTTTCCTCGGCTGGTACCGGGTACTTCTACACCACCACCAAGAACAAGCGGACCTCGACCGAGAAGCTCCGTCTCAAGAAGTACGACCCCAAGGTGCGCAAGCACGTAGAGTTCGTCGAGGAGAAGATGCGCTAGGCGCGGATCACCCCGATTGGCAGTGACCTGTCCGGGTCACTCGCTGCCCCGAAGAGCCCGCCATTCCGGCGGGCTCTCGTCGTTTTGGGGTCCGATCGCTTCCTTCGACGACAGGGCTCGATCCTCGGCTTCCGCATCCGGGTTGCGTTCCTCTTCAGCGGAGCCTACACTTCGGGCGACCTACGACCAGAGTCCTTCCCAGGCTCACGATCGCTTCGTCGGCCGGATTGGCCCTCTGCCGCAATGACGCGGCCAGGGCCCGGTGGCCCTCCGCTCCAAGTACAAGAGGAGCGGAAGGATGGACAGAGAGAGAGCTAGATCGACGGATGGGTGTGCCGAGGCTCGGCGACGAGAGATCGGGGCCCGGGATGCCTTCGACTGGGATCGCTTCGTCGGCGAGCAGGGGGATCGGCTGCGCCGCATCGTACGAGGGGTGGCGCGAAGCCGTCGGGGTGGAGTGACCGAGGAGGGGGTCGACGATCTCTTCCAGGAGACGCTCTTGCGGATGTTGCAGTGTCGGAGGTTCCACCGCCACGTCGCCCGCCACTGCCAGGCTGAGCTCGAGAGCTACTTCCGCCAGACCGTTCGTACGGTGGTGCTCGATGACTGGCGACGGCGGGCGGCGGCCAAACGCTGCGCCGAGGAGTGGGTTCCAGAGTCCCTGGCTGATTGCTGTCGAGATTCGTCACCGAGTCCAGAGCAGAGGGTGCTCGCGGTCGAGCGTCAAGGGGTCCTGCGGGAACGCCTGCAGGCCGCCTTACCCGAGAGTTGCTCGAAGCGCGACCGTGAGCTGTTGGATCGCGTGGTTTTCGAAGGGGCTCGGCCCTGCGACTTGGCGGCTGCGCCCAGGGCCGGCTTCTCGCCGGGAGCCGCGTACGTAGCCCTCCACCGCATGCGGCGGGCCTTGCGGGAGCGGGGAAGGGAGAAACTACTGCACTAGGTCTTGTGCATCAGGGGGCTTGTGCACCGGGGGAAGCGTGGCGATGGCTTCAGCTATGCTGCCGCGATGACCGACGAGTCCGGCCGCTCCTCCCTGATAGAACGAGTTTGCGGAGGGGTTCTGGTGGGCGGTCGGAGCCGTCGGATGGGTCGGGACAAGGCCGAGTTGCTCTACCGCGGAAGGTCTCTCCTGGAGATCTCGTTGGCCGCCCTGGGGGGGCTGGAACGGATCGCCCTGGTGGGGGAGTCACGGGTGGTGCCCAACCCCGCGCTGGAGCGGGTGCCCGATGCTCCCGGGGTGGTGGGTCCGCTGGCCGGACTGATCGGCGCGCTGCGCTCCGAGCCGCAAGCAGCCTGGGTCGTGCTGGCTTGTGATCTACCTCGAGTCGAACCTCGGGTGGTGGATTGGCTGATCGCCCAGCGCGATCCGGAGTTCGATGCCGTCCTGCCTCGGGTCGGGGGGAGGGCGCAGCCGTTGGTGGCCCTCTACGAACCCTCCGCCCTGCCTCGACTCGAGGCCCTGGGGGACTCGGGAGAGCCTGCTCCTTCTCGGCTCGCCGGCCAGCGCCGGGTGGCGCTGGTCGCCCCTCCCGACGACCTTCTCGCTTGTTTCGTCAACGTCAACACGCCGGAGCAGCTGGCGGCGCTGTAGGTCCTCGGCCGACGTCTCACCGGTCGGAGACGTAGAATCTCGCCGATGGCACCGGTGCGCTACAAGAAGAAGGGCAGGGTTCGCTGGGAGCTGAAATCCTGGCATCTCCTGCTTTCCGCCGCGGTCCTCGTCGGGCTGTCAGGTGGATTGGGATGGCTCCTCTGGCCCTTCTGGGATCTTTCGGGCCAGTTCGGGAGCCTCCCCGATCTTCGTCCGTCGCGTCTCTACGGTCAGCCGATGGGGCTGGTCACCGGACAACGCCTCGAGGCTGAGCTGCTGGTCGACGAACTGCTCTCGCTCGGGTACCGCGAGCGGCCGGACAGCAAACTTCGCCCCGGCGAGTTCCATCGCCAGGATGACTCGGTCGGGATCTTCTCTCGCCGCCACCCGAACCAGAGGGGTGAAGTTCCGGCTCGTCCGATCGAAGTCGATCTCTCGCAAGGTCGAGTGCAGAAGCTGTGGGTGGCCGGACTCGAAGTGCCTCGGGTCGATCTCGATCCTCCGCTGATCGCCTCCTTCTACGGCCCGGATCGCAAGGACCGCCGGCCGGTGGTCCTGGAGGAGATGTCCGAGGACCTGATCCTGGCCGTCCTGGCGGCCGAAGATGCGCGGTACTTCGAGCACGGTGGGGTCTCGCTTCTCGGCATCGCTCGGGCGATGGCCGCCAACCTGCGGAGCGGCAGTATCTCGCAGGGTGGCAGCACGCTGACCCAGCAGCTGACGAAGAACCTCTTCCTGACGCACGAACGGACGCTGACTCGCAAGGTGCGAGAAGCTGTTCTGGCCGTGCTGGTCGACGTGCGGTACGGAAAGCGGGAGATCCTGCAGGCCTATCTGAACGAGATCTATCTGGGAGGCTCCGGGTCCGCCAACCTGATGGGTGTCGGAGCTGCCTCCTGGGCATACTTCGGGCGTCACCCGGCCGAGTTGTCGCTAGCCGAAGCTGCCACGCTCGCCGGGATCATTCCGGCTCCGGCACGCTTCTCTCCGTTCAACTATCCGGAACGGGCCGTCGAGCGACGCAACCTCGTGCTCGGTCGGTTGGACGAGCTGGGGTGGATCGAGAGCGACCGGGTCGAGCGAGCGCGGGCCGCCGAGCTGGTCGTGCATCCGCCCTCGCTGCGGGCCCGGCAGGCGCCCTATTTCGTCGATGCCATGGCTCGTGAGGCCCGAGAACGATTTGGCATCGAGGAGTTGCAGGACACCGGCTACGTTCTCCTGTCGACCCTGTCGCGGCGCGAGCAGATTCAGGCGGAGTCGGCCGTGGCCTGGGGCCTCGAGTCGCTCGAGGGTGGTTGGGAGAAGGGCCGGCAGGGTCGTGGCCCTTTGCAGTCCGCGCTGGTCAGCCTCGATCCCCACAGTGGCGCCATCCGAGCCTACGTCGGGGGGCGAGACTACGCTGAGTCGCAGTATGACCGGGCGGGCGTCGCGCGTCGCCAGGTGGGGAGTGCCTTCAAGCCGATCGTCTACGCTGCCGCCTTTCGCACCGGACGGGCTACCCCCGCGTCGATTTTCGAGGACTCTCCCTTGACGCTGGTCTCGGCGGGGAAGCGGTGGAGCCCAGAGAACTCCGATGGCCGGTACCGGGGTGCGGTTTCGGTGCGATCGATCCTGCGCCAGAGTCTCAACGTTCCGACGGTTCGGGTCGCCATGGCGACGGAACTCGAGTCGGTGGTCGAGCTGGCGGGGAAGATGGGGGTTCAGCCGCGTCCGGCCGCCGTGCCTTCGCTCGCGCTGGGAGCAGTGGAACTCTCTCCGGTCGAACTGGCTGGGGTCTACGCGGTTTTCGCCAGTGGTGGGTTGCGTCCCACCCCTCACGGACTGCGCGGAGCGCTGACTCCCGAGGGGCTCCCCATGGCTTCACCACCGCCCTCTACCGAGGCCGTGTTGGAGCCAGCGGTCGCCCATCTGGTGACGACCCTGCTCCAGGACGTCGTCGATCACGGTACCGGACGCAAGGCTCGTGAGATGGGACTGCGCGACCCGGTCGCCGGCAAGACCGGTACGACCAATGATCGTCGGGACAGTTGGTTCGCGGGGTACTCTCCCGACCGAGTGAGCGTGGTCTGGGTCGGGTACGACGAGAACCTCTCCACCCGGTTGTCCGGCACCAGGGCCGCGTTGCCGATTTGGACTCGGTTTGCCTACGCCGTGCGGCCCACCGGCGGCTATCCACCCTTCGTGCGCCCACCTGGCCTCGTCGAGGCACTGATCGATCCGGAGTCCGGGCAACTGGCGACCACGAGGTGCTACGACGTGGTCCGAGAGCTCTTTCTCGAGGCTTCGCCGCCCCGTGCTCTCTGTCCTCTTCACGGGGGGCGCCGGGCCCGCCCCCTGCCCCAACCGGAGGGTATTCTGCCCGAGGAGGGGGAGCCCCGCCGTTTCCGCGATTGGCTGGATCGGGTGTTTCGCCGCGATGGCAGGCCGCCCCGTGACGGCGCCTGACGGTCGGCGGGTGGCGGCGTAGTCGGGGAGGCGCGCCACGTGTCACCAGGCGTCCGGAAGCCCAGACGCCGCTGCGGTAGACTGTGCGACTCCATGGCGTCATCCGTTTCCCTTCCCGAGATACCCCAGCGAGCCACGAGCCAGGTTTGGCGCGGGGTCGCGGTGCTGCTGACCCTGGCCCTGCTCTCCCTTTCGCTGGGCTGTGGCACGTACTACGACGACAAGGTCGAGCCGGAGCGCCTGTGGGTGCACTACTTCAACGACTGGCACGGCCGACTGGAGCCCTTCCAGCGCCCCGGCAGCGATCGGTCGGTTGGCGGCGCAGCCCGGCTCTTTACGCTGGTTCAAGCGCGTCGCGCGGCGGCGCTGGCCGATGGAGCCGATCACCTCCTGATCATCGCGGGAGACATTCTCCAGGGCACTCCCCTTTCGACCGTCTTCCGGGGCGAGCCCGACTTCGAACTGCTGCGACGGATGAGCGTCGACGCCATGAGTCTGGGTAACCACGAGTTCGACTTCGGCCAGCCCAACCTGGCGAGCCGAATCGCTCAGGCCAACTTTCCGATTCTGGCCGCCAACGTGTTCGGTCCCGATGGAGAGGTGCTGACCGCGGGCAGCACGGTGATCGAGCTCCCCGAGACGCGCCGTAAGGTCGCGATCCTCGGATTGGTGACCGCTGACGTGCCGATCACGACCCACCGCCGCAACGTCGAGGGGCTGACCTTCCAGGACCCGGTCGAAGCCGCGGCACGCGAACTCCCGGCCCTGGTCGAGTCGACGGACTTCGTCATCGTGCTTTCGCACTGTGGGTTGGCCGTCGATCGCCGTCTGGCCAAGCTCCCCGGCGTCGACCTCGTCGTCGGGGGACACGACCAGCAACTCGTCGAACCAGTGCTCGATGGAGCTCCCATCGTGCAGGCCGGCGAGTGGGGTGAGCATCTCGGTGAGGCTCGCCTGGAGCGTCTCTACTCCGGTCAGGTACGCCTGGTCGAGAACGAGTATCTGCCGGTGGACGAGCGCGTACCGGCGGACCCCGAGGTCCAGGAGTTCGTCGCCCACTACCGGTCCCTGCTCGGCGAGGAGCTCAAGGAGCAGGTCGCAGTGGCCAGAGTGCGCCTGGAGGGGGAGCGAGAAGCGGTGCGGGTGCGAGAAACCAACCTCGCGGATCTGGTGGTCGACGCGATGCGCGAAACCACTGGTGTCGACATCGCTCTTCTCAACGGCGGAGCGATTCGAGCCTCGATCGAGGAGGGGCCGATTACCCTCGAGAACGTGCTCGAGGTGCTGCCCTTCGACAATCGCCTGCAGAGCACGGTCCTCACCGGACGTCAACTCCGACAGCTTCTCGAGCGTTCGTTCGGCTTGCTGGAGGAGGGGGGGGACATGGGGGGCTTCCTGCAGGTCTCCGGGCTTCGGGCCGAGGTGCGAGCCGGCGAGCTGGTGCGGGTCGAGATCGCGGGGGAACCGCTGAATCCAACGCGAGAGTACCGGGTCGCGACCACCGATTTCCTGGCTCTCGGGGGCGATGGCTACCAGAGTCTGGTCGAACACACCTGGGTCGACTCGGGCTACACGCTGTCGGATTCTCTGACCCAGCGACTCCGCGAACTGGGTGAGGTTTCCATCGAGGTCGATGGCCGGCTGCAGAGGCATCCGGGTTAGAATCGGTCGATCCATTCGGAGAAACGGGACGGAAGAAGGAGGCCCACCATCGAGACCCGAGCCACCTACCACCTCGACATCGAGGGGCAGCGCTTCGAGCTGGGTACCGGCGAGACCACGATCGGTCGCAGTCGAACCTGCTTTATCACTCTGCGAGATCCGGCGGCTAGCCGCACCCATCTCACGGTGACGATCGACGGGGACGGAGTTCGGGTTCGGGATATGAACTCGAGCAACGGTACCTACTTCAACGGTCAACCCCTGGTCGACGAACGGCCTCTGACCGATGGGGACCGTTTGACCATCGGCGAGACGGAGCTCGTGTTCGGGGTGGATCAGGTACGGTCGACGGCGCTCCCCGAAGATAGCCCCAGCGCCACCGTTCGGGTCGAGCTCGCGCTGCGGCCCTGCATCCGGTGCGGAGTCGATCTGGCCCTAGGCACGCAGGTCTGCCCGCGGTGTCGGCAGGATCAGCAGCAACCGGTGGAGCCTGCGGAGCCCGCCGAAGCACCACCCGCACCGACCGAGGACCAGGCCGATGCACCTCCCGCGGTGGCGGATTCGTCTCCCCAGGTTGCGGCTCCGGCTCCTCCGCCGGTGCCGACGCCAGTGGCCGCCCCGCCGCCACCACCACCTCGCCCAACCCCAGAGCCAGCGACCCCGGATCCCGTGGCGCCACCCCTGGTGGCGGCACCACCGCCAGTGGCCGAGATCGAACTCGATCCCGCCCCGGTAGCAGCGTCGGCTCCGCTCGTCGCCCGGCCAGGGGTGACGGACTCGAATCCCGAGTTCGCTCCTCCCGCCGGCTTCTGGATCCGACTGCTCGGTTGGGTGGTCGATGCCGTGTGGATCAACTTGACTCTCATCCTGGTCGGACTGCTCCTGCCCGGCAGCGTGCAGTCGGTCGTGGGCGGCATTCTCGGTCTGGCCCTGGGTCTTGGCGTTCCCATCATCGGATGGGGACGCTACGGCACGACGCCTGGCAAGCGGCTGTTCAAACTCTACGTGTGCACGGTCGAGGGAGAGGTCGGAATCGGCTACGGGCGGGCCGCGCTACGTCTCGTCGGCTACGTGTGTAGTGGCCTCCTGCTCTGCATCGGGTTCCTGATGATCGGATTGACACCCGCCAAGCGGGGATTGCACGATCATCTGGCCGGAACCTACGTCGCCCGACGTTAGGTTCGGAGAGCGTCGGGGGCCCGTTCGCGCCCCGCGGGTGGCCGGGGGGACCGATCCCCGACAGGGCGGGCTCGTGCCCGGCTCGCGTCAGGGACGGCTCGGGGGCCCTGGCCGAGACTCCGGAGTCGACGCGGCTCGCGAGGACCGCGCCGCTGCAAACATCGTTGCCACCTTCTGCTGGGTGGCTTCAGCGAGCCGGTGGCGTTCGGTGCTTGCATCTACCTCGATCGGGGCTCCGATCCGAACCTTGACGCGGGCCGGTCGTAGCGCCAACGAACGGGCCGGCATCGCCTGGGAGGTGCCCACGATGGCGACCGGAACGACGGGGACTCCGGCGGCGATCGGGGCCCGGAAACCACCACTCTTGAAGCGGTTGACCTGCTGGCCATTACCCCGGGTTCCCTCGGAGAAGGAGATCACCGACTTCCCTTCTCGGAGGAGATCCGTAACGCGCTCGACCGCCTGTAGACCCTTGCCGCGGTGGCCCCGTTCGACGAACACCATGCCGACGAAGGACACGAACCAGCCGATGAAGGGAAAGGAGGCCAGTTCGGCCTTGGCGACGAAGTGGAGTCCCGTCGGGAGCGTCGCGAACAGGACCGGAATATCCAGGAACGACTGGTGGTTGCTGGCGAAGTAGTAGGCTCGCCCTTCTTCCAACTGCTCTTGCCCCTCGGCCTCCAACCGCAGCAGCGCGGCTCGGTTGAGTACGGGAGCCCACACCCGTCGGGCGAGCACCAGCGCTAGACTACGACGTCGGGTGACCGTAGAGAGCACCACCGCAAACGTGATCCAGAAGACCGTCCAAACGAAGAAGCAGGTGAATTGAACGGCGTTGACGAGACGCCACAGAAGATTCTTCATATCGGGGGGCGAATGTACCATCGATCCGGCCGGTCGGCCGGCGCAGGGGAGAGAACGGAATGACAGCAGTAGGCAGCGAACCGCGAGGGTTTGGCCCACGGAGCTTGGGGGCGCTCGGCGGTTTCGTGCTGGGGGCGGTGCTGTTGGTTGCCGCTTGGGCCAAGGCACTCGATATTGCGGCCTTCTCCCAGCAGATCGCCAACGAAGGATTGACCCTCGGGCTGGGCGCCGGTCTGGTGGCCTTCATGGCACTGGCACTCGAGGTTGGGTTGGGGGTGTTGCTGCTGTCGGGAGTTCGCCGACCCTGGGTCTTGTGGCCTTCGACCGCCCTGGTGGCCCTCTTCCTCTTCCTGACGGGACGGAGCTATTGGCGCTTCGCGCAGGGCGAGGAGGTGGCGCTCGACTGCGGGTGTTTCGGGAACCTGGTGTCGAGAACGCCTGCCGAGGCCTTCTGGCAGGACCTTCTCCTTCTGGTGCCGGCCCTCTTGCTGGCGTTCATCGCGGTGCCGCGGGGGGCCTTTCCGCGCTGGCGCACGGTGAGTGCCGGGATCGCCGCGTTGGCGGTGGTGGTCTTTGCTTATCTCGCTCCCGACCTGCCACTCGATGACCTGGCGACGCGCCTCAAGCCCGACGTCCAGCTCTCCGAACTCTGCGTCGGAGAGGACGATGCGGCGGTCTGCCTGACCGATGTAGCCCCGGAGCTCACCGAGGGGGAGCACTGGGTCGTGCTCGTCGATCTCGCCGAGTCGCCCGAGACCTGGGTCGACCCTCTCAACGAGCTGACCCTGGCCGGTCACGGTGCGCCCCCGCTCGTGCTGACGGCAGCCTCGCCGGAAGCGCTCGGTGAGTTCCGCTGGACCTGGGGGCCGACGTTTGAGTTGCGCGAGACCCCAGAGCCGCTCCTTCGCCCCCTCTACCGCACCCTGCCTCGCTCCTTTCTGTCTCGCGACGGGGTGGTCGTGCTAACGTCGCCCGGGCTGCCGCCCGCGGTGGCGGAATCTCAACCCTGAATTCTCCCTCTCCGGCCCATGGCCGTTCGCTAGGAGTCGCCATGATCGCTCGTTTTCGTCGTCTCAGAACCCCGCTCATGATCCTCGGCCTGACCTTCGGTCTGGTGGTCGCCGCGGGAGGTCAGGAGATCCCTCCCGACGCCGTCTTGCAAGGATTCGAACCGACGGGGGCCTACGACCTCCAGATCGACGGTACGGTCGATTCCGCGGCGCGCCTGTTCGAGGCCCAGCGTGCTGGCAGCGTGCTGCTGATCCAGAGCGACTCCTTCCCCGATCCGGTGCTGTTGACGCCGAGGTCGAAGCAGGTCGAGCTGGTGGCCGCGGCCAAAGTGGTGGAGCGAGAGGATGGTCGCATCGACATCCTGTCCGATGCCGCGCCGGAATCTCAGGGCGAGTTCTCGATCGACAACGGCGAAGTGGTGTTTGCGGTGGGCGACCATTCCGCTCGCCTCGTGCAGCGCCCGTACCTTCTCGGTCTGCAGACGGGATCTGCCATGGTCGAACACGATGCTTCGTACGGCTTCCGCGCCGGCGAGTACAAGCCCTCGGGGCCGATGATCCGCAACCTCGCGGCCGTCGATTCACCGGTGCGCATCCGCGTCTACTTCGGTTCCTGGTGCCCGCACTGCAAGGAGATGGTGCCGAAGGCCCTCAGTGTGGAGAAGGCGCTGGCGGGTTCCAATCTCAGCTTCGAGTACTACGGCCTGCCGCGACCCTTCGGCGATGAGCCCGAGGCCCTGAAGGCCGATATCCGCGCCGTACCTACCGGCGTCGTCTATCGGGATGGCAAGGAGATTGGCCGGCTAGAAGGGGGGTCCTGGAAGATTCCCGAGTTGGCGCTGAAGCGGCTGCTCCAGTAGAGGCCCGATGAGCGACCAGCGGCAGGTGGGGTCCCCGGCCGACTGGGACTGGCGCCAGGCCGCAGCCGCGATGGCCTCGATTGGCGACGACGAACTGCTCGAAGCCTGGAATCAGATCCTCGCGGAGTTTCTCGATTCCCGGTCGCCGGTGCGCCGAGGAATCGACCCCGACCTCATCGCAGCCACCGGCACGGCGCCGGCGTCCCTCCAGGCGGGATTCGAGGCGGTCCTCGGTGGCGTCCGGGGCAAGGCCGCCGAGGACCTCGTTCGACGGGCGGCCGGTCGACGGCGTTGTGCCCCCCTGCTCGTGGTCCTCGCCGGGAACCTGCCCGCTCTCGTAGTGCAACCGCTCCTACCGGCCCTGGCGCTACGTCGGCCCGTGGTGGTGAAAACCGCGTCCGAGCTTCCTCAGGTGCCAGAGGCTCTGGTCACAGCGCTCGTTCGCCGCCTGCCGGCACTGGCCGATGGGGTTCTCGTGCGGTCGTGGCGAGGTGGAAGCGCCGCGGTGGAAGGCCAGTGGCTGGGCGTGGCCGACCAGGTCGTGGCTTACGGTGGCGCGGAGGCGATGGAACAGCTCCGGAGCCGATTCTCCGGGGAGCTTCTGGACTACGGGCCCAAGTTGAGCTTGGCGGTCAGCGGGGGGGAGGACGACCCGCTCGACCAAGCGGACCGGCTGGTGCGCGATATCGTTCTATTCGAGCAGCGAGGTTGCTTGTCGGTCCAGTTGCTGTTCGTGACGGAGCGGGCTGATGCCTGGGGCGAAGCCTTGAGCGCTGCCCTGCTGGAGCGGTCGCGCAGTTGGCCCGCGCCGCGTCCATCGACCTTCGAGGCGGCTCGCGTGCAGCAGGCCCGGTTGGAGGCGCAGAGCCGCGGTGCCTGGGTCAGCTCCGGGGCGCTTCGGTCGGGCACCGTGATCGTCGAGCCTGAGGGAGCGGAGGTCCGTCCCTCGCCTGGCCTACGGACGGTGATCGTGCATCCGCTGCGGCGGATCGAGGAGCTTCCCGATCGACTCGCTCGCTTCGCCGGCCAACTGCAGGGCGTCGGAGTGTCCGGTCCGCTGGGGACCTCGGTGCGTCGCGCCTTGGGTGAGTTGGGAGTTTCGCGGTTTGCGCCCTTTGGGGAGTTGCAGTCGCCCGATGCCAGCTGGTGCAACGGGGGGAGAGACCTCTTGGAGAGCCTGGCCTAGGAGAGGGAGCGAGCCTTGCTGCGATACTCGAACTCGGTGCGGCCGGCCCGAATCACGTCGCCCGACTTCAGGAGATGGGATCGCACCGCTTCGTCGTTGACGTAGGTGCCGTTGGTCGAACCCATGTCGATCACGTAGTAGCGGCCATCCTCGGGCACGATCTTGAAGTGACGGGCCGAAAGGGCGGTATCGGGGATACCGATGCTATTGCTGCGAGCGTCTCGCCCGACCGCGAACGCACTTTCGGAGCTGAGCATGTAGGAGCGAGGGTCGCCGCCCTGGGTCCGGATGGTGATCATGTTCTCATCGGCGAGGACCCGGGTGACCTCGAGCACCGCCGGGTCGAAAGCGTCTTCCAGCGAGCTGGGCGGTTGGACCGGGAACTCGGCGGTCTGGCGTAGTTCCATGATGCCCCGGTTCTGGAGGCGGGCGATGAGGGACTCCTCCTCGCAGCGGGGGCAGGTCGCTCCTTCGAAAGGGACGGCGCCTCCACAGCGCGGACAGTAGTGTGCCGCCTCGGACTCGCTCGGACCCTGCCGTAGGTTGCCTAGGAGTCGCGCCAAGACGGCGGCCAGGACCAGGATCGTGACCAGGGCGAGAATGAGTGGCAGGGGCAGCGTGTCCCGCTCCTCGGCCGGGCCCTCGGAGCCGGTCGATTCCCGGCTGACGGGAGGCGTGGCGGGTTCGGTCGCCGGGGGCTGCACCACGATGGTCGCCGTGTCCTCCTGCTGCTGTTGTTCGATCTCGTCCCGTGATCTGGAGATTGCTTCGACCATCTGGCCCGCTTCGCCGGAACCCAGGTACTCACCGCCGGTCAGCAACGCCAATCGGCGTAGTGTTCTCTCTTGCAGGCTCCGGCCCATGGCCAGGGGTAGGATCCGGACCCCCTGGCTCTCGCACACGCGGGCTACGTCCTCGAGGGTCGTGGCCGAGTTTTCGTCTCGGCCGTCGGTGGCCAGGAGAATCACGCCGCCCTCGGGCATCGCTCGCGCCGCCACCACCAGGGCGTCGTGGAGTTGCGTGTAGTTGCCCACCGGATCGAGCGCTTCCAGCGCGGCCGTCACGTCGTTGGGCGTCGCGCCGAGTTCGACCAGCCATCGGGGCTCGTCGTCGAACGCGAGCAGCCCGGTGGGCTGGTCCGACGGCAACAGGGCCAGGGTGGCGGCGATCTGGTCGGTAGTCCGGGCCAGGTCTCCGGGACGCAGGGATCGGCTGGTATCCACGGCCACCGTGACCGGGATCGGCGCAGTGTCGGCGGCCGATTCCTGGGCTACGACGAGGGAGGACAGAAGGGCCAGGAGGAGAAGGGTGGCCGCAGCCAGACGAGATCGATCCATGACTAAGAACTCCTGCTCGGCTCGAATGTCCAGCTTCGAGCTTCTCCGCAGTCTACCAGTTGCGTCCGGTAGACCGAGCGAGGGGCCGCCGCTCCTGGCCCAACCTGGGCGCTACATGCGCCAGCGCAGGGTCGCCAGCAACTCGTCGTTGTGCACCGTGGCTCCACTCTTGAGGACGAATCGGTTGTCGGCAAATTCGGCGGTCAGGTCGATTCCGTCCACGATCCCCAATCGGATGCCATAGTCGGTCTTCTCCCAGTCCCAGGAGAAGCTCGGCGAGGGCGTGATGGGGGGAGCGGCGAATTCGGGATCGAGCTTGGAGTAGCGGATCGCTGGCTGCACGAAGGGGAAGAGCTGCTTGCCGCCGAGCGCCGCACCCACCGGCAGGTCGATCGACCAGGCTAGCTCCGCCTCGAGTCCGGTGCGCTTCAGGCCGGCGACATCCTGGTCGACGTACTGTCCGAAGAAGGTCAAGCCGCCCTGGTAGACCCACAGGTTGGCGCCAATCTCTTCCTTGCTGGTGCCGGCGAGCTCGTAACTGAAGTCGGTGCCGAAAGGACCCTCGAGCAGGTCGAGATCGCCGCCGTAGAAGGTCCCCTCCAGTTCGACGGTCGAGGCGAGATCGCGTTCGTAGCCCCAGACCAGGAAGTCGATGCCGTCGGTGTTGCTGGCATCGGCAAACCGAAAACCGACTCCCCAGCCGATCTCCATCTCCTCGAAGAAAGAGCTGTCGGGATCCTCGACCTCGGCGTCGTAGAGAATGACGATTCCGGTTCCCAGACCTTCACTGGCATCCCGATCGTCGAGCCCGTTGTCACCGGCCAGGGCATTGGGATCCCGCATGAACAGTGGGTTCCCCTGGGTCGCGGAGAACTTGAGGTAGAAGTGACGCCCCAGGTCGATGCCGAGTTCGACACCGATGTCTTCGAGGCGATTGAAGGCGGTGCTCACCAGACCGTAGCTCTCCAGGTGACGGTCATCCTGACGTTCGAACTTTCCCATCTTGCCGAACTTGAGATAGCCGCCGGAGCCCTCCGGCAGGGTGGCGGGCAGGGCTTCCTCTCCGAAGCGAAGCCAGGCCTCGTCGATATCGATCTCTTTGTCGGTCGTGGTCGGGTTTCGTTCGTGGAGGTCGATGAAGTCCACCTTGAGGTGGCCCTGGAAGCGGGGGGAAAAGCGGGCGTCGAGAAAGAGGGTGACGGCGGAGACTTCGTAGTGCTCACCGGTTTCGACAGTCTCCATCGCGAACCGCTCACCTTCCGGAGGGAACGGAACGGGTAGACGGATGAAGTTGCTATCTCGATAGTGGCCCTTGGCTTCGATTCCCCAGTCGAAGCGGCTCTGGGATTGGGCCAGCCCCGGTTGGGGCAAGCACCCGATACCCAGTAGCAAGACGGCGAGTCCGACGGACGGACGAAGGGCTCGAGCGGGACGGACTGAGATCATGGCAACTCCTCCAGAGAAACACCGGGCTTTGGGGTGGTCCTAGGTTAGCGCAAGCTCCTCCACCGTCAGCGAGCAGCCTCGCAGTTCGGCGTCGGTCGCTCGTCCCTCGAGCCAGAAGCTACCGTCTTCGGCCACCCGTCCCACGTCCTCGGTCAAGACGTGGATCGCGCTACCGAGGTTGCCCAGGTCCAGGAAGGCCAGGAGACCGGAGGCTCCCGCGGGTTGGTCGACAAGGGTTTCAGGGTGGAGGGCCCGCACCCGAACCCAGGATGGAAGCCGGTAGCGCCACTGCGAGCGCTGGCTCGCATAAGCCTGGGAAGAGAGTTCGGTCATACCGTACTCCCAGACGATCGACTCGGGACCGAGACCCAGGTACTCCGTCGTCCTGGCCTGCAAGCGATCTCGAGACACCTCTCGCTCCCGACCCTTCAGGCCGCCGGTTTCGAAGAGAACGCTTCCCGGCGGAAGGCGAAAGTGCAGGTAGCGTTTCTCGAGAGCGTCGAGCAGTTGGTCGAGCGCCAAGGAGGTCGCGAGAACGAGGCACGGAGCGCCCTCCCGCTGCCGCGCGCCAAGCCAGGAACGCGCGATCGGCAGCTTGATGCCGCGGGGACCGATGGCGTAGTCCGAGTCGTCGCTTCCGAACTGCTTCACGACGTGTTCGACCATGAACGACAGACTCGAATCGGGCTGGTCGGTTCGCCGGGGTACCAACGAGAGCATCGAGGGCTCGACGAGCCCGGAGAGGCACTCTCGGGGAAAGGAGCGATCGATCAGAGTTCGGTACAGATCGGGAAAGGGATGGTAGTGGGTGCTCCGCCCGACTCCCCTGGTTCCGCTACTGCGGAAGGTCTCGAGCGGTTCCTGGACATGGAGAGACTGGGATTTGAAAGCCAGGGTCGGGACCAGGGGGATCTGGCGCCAGTCGTCGATCGACTCGGGCCGGGCGCCGGAGGACTCGGCGAGGCGGGCGATGGCCGGGATCGACGCACACTGCAGGCTGTAGACCTCCAAGGCCAGAGGACCGAATGCGGCTTCGGAGGGTTTGTCGACGTAGGAGGCGAGGCGGGTGAGCAAGGATTCGACCGTCATCGCGGTAGTCTGTCGCGAAGGTCGGGCGGATCGCAACCATCGAGCGGTCCGGAAACGGGGACCCTGTTATGATCGCGGCCTCAGAATGACTCTCCAACGTTGCTCTCTCGGCCTGCGGTACCTCGTCTGCGGCCTTTTCTTCCTCCTCGCCGTCGACTCGGCACTGGTCGCGGCCGAGCTGAGCGGTGAGCTGCGCCTGGTGCGGCGGGGCAGGCCGGTGCGGGGAGACCTCTCGACCGGTCTGGTGGTCTTCACTCCCCACCGATCGGCGAGCGTCGAGGCCCCAGAGCGACCCTTCGAGATGGTGACGGTGGACAAGAACTTCGAACCCAGGGTCCTCGCCGTGCCGGTGGGGGCGACGGTTCGTTTCCCGAACTCGGACCCTATTCTGCACAACGTCTTTTCGGTGTCTGGAGAGAATGCGTTCGACCTGGGGCTCTATAAGCAGGGACCGGGCAAGGCGGCGACGTTCCACCATCCGGGGCTGGTGCGCGTGTTCTGCAACGTGCATCACGACATGATCGCCTACATTCGGGTGGTCGAGACCCCGTACGTGGTGCGCCCCGACAGCAAGGGGCGGTTTCGTCTCCGCAATCTCCCCGAGGGCGGAGGAACCCTCACGGTGTGGCACGAGCGAACCAACGACGAGACGATCGAGATCGCGGCGGGACAGTCGTCGGTTGGCACGGTAGAGATCACCGCGACCCGACCACGCGTTCCCCAGCATACGAACAAGGTGGGCAAACCCTATCGTCGTAGTGGGCGGCGCAATTACCGATAGGGCACGAGGTTAGGACTTGGAGATCACGATGCAAACCGACCACGACCGTACGAGGGAACCGCGATGAGGATCTCGCTGGGGACCCGGATCTTCGGCCTGACTGCGCTCGTCGTCACCCTGGCGGTGGGAGCCGCCGTGGTGGTGACCTACCTGCAAGGGGAGCGGATCGCCGACGAGACCGCGCGCCAGGCCCTGGACCGGGCCAACTCCGTGCAGGCTGTGCTGCAGCAGCAGCGGCTCGACGAATTGGCCCTGATCGCCAAGATCTTCGCGGGGGATGCCGCGCTGACCAGCTACGTCGCCGAGGCCATTGACTCAGGGGATTCCCTGTCGGTCCTCGACCAGCTGGAGGAGCGTCAGGATGATCTCGGATTCGATTTCGGGATCATGCTCGATGGCGACGGCTTCCTGGTGGCCCGCACCGACGATCCGCAGGCCACCGGAGACGATATGGCTGACCGAGCTCTGGTGGCGTTGGCCCTCGACGAGTTCAGTGGATCGGGAGTGTGGGAGCAGGACGGTCGGCTCTACCACGCGGTGGCCGAGTCACTGACGGTCGATCGCCTTCTGGTCGGTTTCTTCATCGCGGGTTTTGCCATCGACGACCTGACCGCAGTGGAAGTCGGCCGCACGAGCCAGACCGATGTCGCCTACCTCAGTCAGGGGGCGGAAGGCCTGCAGCTCGTCGCCAGTACCTTGCAGGTGGGCATGGCCGACCAGGTGCTCCAGACCTTGAGTGGTCATGCGGCTATGGGGGGCATCTTCGAGCGAGGGCAGGCCGCCGAGCAGTTCGAGCTGATGCTGTCGGGGGCGCGGTGGATCGGTCTCCTGCGGCCGTTGGAGAACGCGGACGGTGAGGCGGTCGGGGCCGCCCTGGCGCTGACCTCCCTCGACGAGCAGATGGCGCCCTTCCAGCGGATCGAACGGACGCTGGTGCTGGTCGGCGTGGCCGCCATCCTCCTGGCTTCGTTGCTCTCGTTCCTACTCTCGCAGAGGGTGATGAAGCCGGTGCGGGAACTGGCGCGGGTGGCCACCGCCGCGAGCGAAGGGAACTACGATCAGCGAACGGGGATCTCACGTCGGGACGAGGTGGGACAGTTGGCGAACTCCTTTGATGCCCTGCTGAGCGAACTGCGAGAGAAGCAGGACATGGAGGCCTACATCGGTAGCCTGTCGCGGTCGATGGGGACCGGAGCCGCCGAGGAGGAGAAGCCCCTCGAACCGCCGATGGCCCGCGAGCAGGTGCTGATGGCGGTAGAGCTTCGTGGTTATGCGCTGGGCAAGGTGACCGTCGATCCGGAAGACACGCTGGGAGCGCTCGGCCGCGACCTTCGACGCATCGCCCGCGCGGTCGAGGAGCGCAAGGGTCGGATCGAGGGGATCTTCGGTCATCGAGTGGTCGCGAGCTTCAGTGGTCTCAACGGTGGGTATCGCGCCCTCAGTGCCGGGACCGAACTGTCCAAGAGCCTGCGGGCCGAGAGTTCGGCCTTCGACGACGTGCCTCCGCCGGCGATCGCACTGGTTCGGGGCGAGATGGTCAGTGGATCGGTCGTCTGGGGCGAGGGACCCCAGCGCATGGTCGTGGGACGTCCCTTCCTGCTGCTCGACGGACTCCTACGGGAAGCGACCCCGGGCGACGTGGCGATGAGTCCGGACCTGTACGAAGAACTCTCGGACAGCTTCCAACGCGCTGGCATGTCGATCAAGCCCCAGCGTGGGATCCTCGGCAGCCAGACGCTCTACGTGCTCAGCACCGACAAGGCAGCGCGGGTGACCGGTGAAGTACCGGTGCTCGAACCCGACCTCGAAAGCCACGCGACGGCTGCCTTCAAGGCGCACACCCTGGCCGAGGTCACGCCGGGACGAGTCCTGGGGGATCGATTCGAGATCCTCGGAACCCTGGGAGCGGGCGGCATGGGTGTCGTCTACAAGGTCCGCGACCGGGAACTCGACGACCTGGTGGCGCTGAAGATGCTCAAGGAGGCGGCATTCAGCAGTCCGGAGCAGTTGGAGCGTCTCAAGAGCGAGCTCAAGTTGGCGCGCAAGATCACCCATCCCAACGTGCTGCGGACGTTTGATTTCGGAGAGATCGGCGGCAACCCGTTCATCTCGATGGAGTACGTGCGCGGGATCACGTTGCGGCAGGTCCTCGACGAGACGGGAGCCTTACCCTTCTCGGCCGGGCTGCGGATCGCTCGTCAACTCTGTCGCGGGCTCGAGGCCGCCCATGCCGTCGGCGTTCTACACCGTGACATCAAGCCCGAGAACCTCATCGTCGAAGCCAATGGCAATGCCAAGTTGATGGACTTCGGCATCGCACGGCCGATCGTGCGAGAAGAGGCTGGACAGACCCAGGAAGGTTTTGCCGTCGGCACGCCGCAATACATGGCTCCCGAACAGCTGCAGGGGCTGGAAGTCGACCAGAGGGTCGACCTCTACGCCGTCGGGGTGGTTCTCTACGAGGTGTTTACCCACCACGTGCCGTTTGAAGGCAAGAACCCCATGCAGGTGATGATGGCCACCCTCAAAGAGGAGCCGCCGCCGCCGTCGTCCTACTGGCCCGAGATTCCACGACCCCTCGAGGCCATCATCCTGCGCTGCCTGGCCAAGGAGCCAGCGGGGCGGTACGACAACGTCGGCAAGCTCATCGATGATCTGGAGGGGCTGCGAGCCTGAACCGGACGCTCTCGCTGCGGCGTGCGGACTGCCGTCCCGAAGATGGCCACGCCGGGTCGGGTCGTCTTCAACACGCCGCGCAGGAAAGTGCAGGTTCGGGGGTTCCACGGTCGTGGAGGCTGCCACTCTGACGAACGACCCGCCCGCGATCGGTACCGGAAGCGACTCCGCTTCCTCGGGTGGAGTCCGTCCGCCGGTGGATCCCGATTGGGCGTTGGTGGCACGGGTCGCCAGCGGCGACGAGAGCGCCTTCTCGACCCTGGTCGAACGCCACCAGACGCGGGTACTTTCGGTCTGTCATCGTTTGCTGGGGGATAGAGAGCAAGCCCGCGACGCGTGTCAGGAGGTCTTTCTCAAGCTGTTTCGTCACGCCGATCGGTTCGAACCCAAGGCTCGGGTATCCACCTGGCTCTATCGCATCGCTACCAACTACTGCCTCAACCGGTTGCGACGACGGAAGATCGTACGCTGGATGTCGTTGGAGGGGGCGACGACCGACGACGATGCCCTGCCCCTGGACCCACCGGCCGAAGCGGCTACTCCCGAGGAGGCGGCGATGCTACGCCAGCGCTGGCGGGCTACCCGTCGAGCGATCGATCAGCTGCCGGCCAGTCAGAAGAGCGTCCTGGTCCTGGCACGCTTCGAGGGCCTGTCGTATCGTGAGATCGCCGAGGTCCTGGAGATTACGCTGGGAGCGGTCGAGAGTCGATTGTTCCGCGCCATGCGCCGTTTGGAGACCCTGCTGGCGGCGGAGGATCGGCGCAAGAAGAGCTGAGTTCGAGGGTTCCAACAATAGGGTAGGTATCGACTACCCGAGGATACGAAGATGAACAACCAACAGCGAGACATTCTGCGGAGACTGGTCGACGAGGTGGCCGAGAGTGCATCGGAACCTTCAGCCCCCGAAGCCGATGCCCAGCTGACCACGACCGAGTCATCCCTGGTCGACACCTGGCGGGCGCTCGAACTGCCCCCTCCTCCCGCACCGGATCCTCATGCCGCGGGTCGCTGGGCAGCCCTCGCCCGGTCGCGGAGAGCGCGAGGTGGCTACTGGGTAGAGGGTCTCGTCACCGCCGCGGGGTTGGCACTGGGGCTCGGCCTCGGTCTGGGAACCCCGCTCTTCGGTCCCGCGGTCGAGGTGGCGCCGGCAGAGATCACGGCCTCTTGGGACGAATCGACGACAGCGACCCTGGCCGAAGGCTATCTCGATCTGTTCGAGGACTCGGTGGAGCAACCGTGATGGGGCTGCGACGCTGGTTGGTGCCGGCTCTACTGCTCTCGGTGGGAGTCAACCTGGGACTTCTGATCGGGTTTGGCGTACGGCAGTTCGATGGCGGTTCGCAGGGAGCCGACGGGTGGCGCGAGCGTCGGACAGGCCACGAGCTGGCGGAACGGACTCCGGAAGAACACCAGGGTCGAATGCGCTTCGAAGCGCTGGCGCAGCGACTCGACCTCGAGGGTGCCACGCGTGAAGAGTTCATCCAGCGACAACAGAGGTTCCTGGAGCGAACCGAGCGACTGCGGCGCACCCGAGACGAGGCTCGGCGGGGGCTGCACCGGGCCCTGACCGCCGAGGTTCCGGACCAGAATCAGGTCGCTGAGCGACTCGAGGTCGCCGTCAAGGCGTCGGCAGAGATGGAGAAGGCGCTGGTCGAACACGTGCTCGAAGCTCGTGAACTGCTGGACGGCGAAGCCGAACGGCGCTATCTGCGGTTTCTCGAGCATCTGGTGTCGCGACGAGGAGAGCGAGCCCGCCGTCCCGGTTC
This sequence comes from Thermoanaerobaculia bacterium, assembly GCA_030429235.1. Classification (GTDB taxonomy): domain Bacteria; phylum Acidobacteriota; class Thermoanaerobaculia; order Multivoradales; family JAIOJS01; genus JAIOJS01. Next base: position 26,296 of record JAUIDB010000011.1, read on the forward strand.
CCGGCGCCGTCCGGGGGACCGCTCCCCCCCTCCCTGAGCCGATCGGGACGAGAGATTCGATCGGAGTCCAGCTCCTCCAAACATCTGGCCGAGCAGAACCGTAGAAGAGAGTGAGCGACAGAGAGAACTCCTTCCTCCTTCCTCCTTGATGACCCTGCAGAGTGCTGCGGGGTCTCTTTTTTTGCCTCTGCGGGAAGCTGGCAGACCGAGCCGCCGTTGGAGTCAATCGCGCAGTGGCCACGAGTCAGCGAAGAAACGTCGCGCCGCCCGGGCGGGGTCATCGATGAGCTCGCTGGCAGCGTCGGGTTCGGTCCATTCGATGGGGAGGTAGTCGCGGTACGGTCGTCCCAGGAAGCGGCGGTCGAACAGGGCGATGACGCCGCGGTCCTCGGCCGAGCGGATCAGACGGCCCGCTGCCTGCACGACTCGGGTCATACCGGGCACCACGAAGGCGTACTCGAAGCCGCGCTCGTAGCGCTGGTCGAAGTACTCGCGCAGCAGGACCCGTTCCAGCGAAAGGGCAGGGAGACAGGGGCCGACGACGGCAACTCCCTGCAGCATCTCACCCGGGTAGTCGACGCCCTCGGCGAACACACCGCCGGCCACGGCCAGCAGCAGCACATCGCGAAAGAGCGAGCCGCGTAGCGCCGTCAGGATCTCCGCCCGGACCTCGTCACTGTCCGAACGGCGCTGGATCATCAACCGTTTGCCGGGAACCTGGAGTCGCTCGGCGACCTCGGCCAGAAAGGCGTAGCTGGGGAACAGTACGAGGGCATTGCCCGGAATCGCTGCTGCGAAGTCGGCGAGCCGCTGGGCGATTCGATCGTAGTGGTGCACTCGCTGTCGGAAGGTCGTCTCTACCGTCGAGTCGATGACCACGCATCGGTTCTCGACCGGAAAGGGCGCCGGCACGGTAAGGGTAGCGGTCCGCGACGCCTCGAAGCCGAGCAGGTCACGGTAGAAGTCGAACGGCGTCAGGGTTGCCGACAAGCCGATGGTGGCGTGGGTCCTCTCGATCACCTGTCCCAGGAACTGACTCGGGTCCTTGCAGAGGATCTGGAGCCGCGCGCCCTGGGCGTCCCGGATGGCGAGAGTCGAGAAGGCATCGTCGTGGACCAGCATCAGTCCGTTCACGAAGCGCAGGAAGCCGAAGTAGAGCTCGACCCAGGGATCCTGGGCCCGGAAGGAGCGGGTATCGCGTTGGTACTCCAGGTAGTCGACGAATGCCTCGTCGAAGCGAGGCCGAAGGAGCCAGATCTCTTCCTCGGGCAGGTCGACTTCGACTGCCTGCTCACCGTGGCGGGGTGCCTCCGGGTCTCCGAGTTCGAGTTCCAGTGCATCCTGAACCCACTGCTCGACGAGGTCGGCCAGGTCTCCGGCGAGGTCGGAGACGCGGCGGAGGATCGGCAGGGCCGCTGACAGCGCCAGCGTCTCACTCAGCCGCCGTGCCTCGGCAGCGACTAGGCTCGGGCTGTAGTAGGCGCGCCCCCGTTCGACCAGGTTGTGCACCTCGTCGACGATCAGGATCACGTCGGAGAGATCCTCTTCGCTTCCGAAGGCCGAGAGGGCGACGTAGGGGTCGAAGGCGTAGTTGTAGTCGCAGGCCACGACCTGAGCCTGGCCCGAGAGGTCGAGGCTCACTTCGAACGGGCAGACCTCCTCGTCGCGGGCGCGGCTGAAGATGGCTTCGGGTTCGAGCGTCGGATAGTCGTCGAGAAGCCGTCGCAGGATCCCGGTGGACTGCACTTTCGAATAGTAGTCGCGAGCGTACGGGCAGTACTCTTCGTGGCAGATGACCTCACCGTTGGCGCACATCTTCGCCTTGGCGCGCAGGCGGAGGGAGTGAAAGCTCTCCTCGGCGTTGAGCAGTTCGAGGACCTGCATCGCCATGTCTTGCTGCAGGGTCTTGGCGGTGAGGACGAAGACGCGCTTCTCGTGGGCCAGCGCGTGCCGCAGAGCGGGGTGGAGGGCGGCGACCGTCTTCCCGATTCCCGTCGGGGCTTGCAGGAGGAGATGGTCTCCCTGCTCGAGGGCGAGGGCCACGGCGTCGAGGATCTCCTGTTGTCCCGGTCGCACCTCGGGGTACGGGAAGGGCAACTCGGCGGCAATTCTGCGCCGTTCGGCCGCCGCGAGACGTTCTGCTTCGTAGGCGCGAATGAGGGACGATAGACGCCGACGCACCTCACCGTCGAGAGCGGACCAGCGGACCGAGAGTGCGTCTCGCTCGACGCTGTCGCTCCCGATCTCGATCAGGATCAGCTCCGCCCGCACTGCCGTCTCTTGCTGCTCACCGATCTGCTGTTGCCGCAGCATCCAAGCGTAGAGTAGGGCCTGGCGTTCGTACATCTCGCGGGTCGAGGGCGCCAGCCGTCCGCCACGGCGCACGGATTTGATCTCTTCGACCACGAGGGTTCCATCCGGGTCCCGACGCACCCCGTCAGCGCGGCCGCGCAGGTGGATCTGCCACCCACGGTGGACCAGTTCTACCGCCAGGGCGACTTCTCGCCGGTACGTCGGGTCCTGCTCCTCGGTCTCGGTCTGGTAGCGGCTGTGGATTGCCTGGCCGAGCCAGAGGCGCTCGAATCCGCCCCGCTGTCCGAATCCCAGGCTTCCCGCTGCTTCGCGCTCCAGGAGGTCGGCCACGGAGAGCTCGAGTCGGCTCGAGGAGGGATCAAAGCGCGGCGGCATCGACCGAGTATACGGTCGGGTGGAGATGCTGGACACGCCCGATCGAGTCCGGTTCGAACGGGGGGCTGTACCTCTCCTTGGGCGGCCAGGGGCCGGCATCCGTACACTCGGGAAGAAGACCGATTCTGGAGAAAAGGAGTCAGTATGCGTCGCCCTTCGATTCGATGGTCCTGGTTCGTCCTGGGTTTGGTGGTCCTGGTGGTTGGGCTGTGGCTCCCCGGCCCGGTCGTGGTCGAGGCCGAGGTACCCAAGCCAGTTCGGGTGGTCAATTTCCCAGCTCTGCAGGAGGTCGAGGGAGAGGTGCATGTCGGGCAACCGATCCCCCATACCCGCCTGCTCGTGAAGGACTCACAGGTGGGTCCTGGACGATTCGAGAATCCGAACTCGTACGAGGACCTGGGCGTCATCGACGTGTCCGGATTCAGTACCGTGACGCTCTCGCTGGCGGGTGAGATTCAGGGGCGGCTGACGCACGGCGGAGTCATCGGCGCCTTGCTGGTGCCGGAGGTACCCGCCATTCGGGACGCCCTGCGCGTGCACGGAGTGCACCAGTTCACTGTGCAGGAGCAGACGGTCGTCAGCCCCTCCGAGAGCGGGTTGTTCCATTCGGCCCAGGCGACGGCCCAGCTCGGGTTCCCGCGGTATCGAGTTTTTTTGTTCAACGAGACCTCGAGAACCGCTACCGCGACGCTCTACCTGTACCTCGGACAGTAGGTGCGATCAGGGTCGAAGCCTCGGTTCGGATCGGCGCCGGAGTGTTTAGCTCTAGAAGCGGTGGCCCAGCGAGAAGAAGTACCTGCGCCGTAGGTCCTCGCCGAATCCGATCCCGAACTGGGCGGGTCCCAGGTAGGAGTCGACGGCCAGGAAGACACTGCCGTGCCACAGTAGATCGCTGAGGTCGATCTCCCGGCGCTCGGACCAGATGTTGCCCGTCTCGACCGTGCCGCCGAGGTAGATCGGCATCGAGAAGCCTCTGTCCGCGACGGGATAGAGCAGCTGGGCCGTGATCAGGGCTTTCTGGCGGCCCACCAGTTGGAGTTCGGTCATCGCGGAGAGGCGATGCGGTCCGCCCAGCGCAAAGGGGGCTGCCGCCGGAGTTGATGGGTCGAAGAGCAGCCCGAGCTCCGCGCTGACCGAGCCGCGAAAGCGACCCGGGGAGAAGGCTCGAGACCACCGCAGGTCGAGGAAGTCGATCGGGTCGGGAGTCGCGAGGCCTTCGAACTGACGGACGGCCATCGCTTCGAACCATTGACCCCGGCCGGGAAAACTCGCATGGTCCAGGGTATCGAAACGCAGCAGGAGTCTCGCTTGCTGCTGCGAGAAGCTCTCGGTGAGCGGACTCGGGGCTCCGGTCTGCCGTTCGGCGTCGCCGTTCCAGTAGCTGTAACCCAACCGAAGCTCACCCCCGCGCAAGATCTCCATCCCGACATCGAAGCCCCCAGACCAGCCGCGGAGGCGGTAGATCGCCGGACGGCCGTCTCCCGTCAAGATGGGGACGCGACGAGCGCGGTAGGCGGCGCGGGGCGCGACGAAGAACCGAGGTCCAGTCGGCTGGTACCACTCGCCCCCGAAGGACTGCTGCTCGCCGAGGATGGTGTCGATGCGGAGTTCCGCGCCGGCCTGGCCTACCCGGGTCGCGACGTAGCGCAAGCCGAGCTCGAACCTCGTTTCACCTTGGAAGTCATCATCCAGCGCGAGATGAAAGCGAAGGGTCTCGGAGCGATCCGTGATCGATCGGGTGGCGATCGAGATCGAGACCGTCTCGTCGTCTCCCGCTTCGAACCGTGTGCCTGCCGGGTCGAGGAGTTCGAGCGCATCGAGGTACTCGAGATCGGCGGCGAGTTCCTCGAGATCGAGGGCGGCTCCGACCTCGGTGCCGAGGCTGCGCCGCAGCCGATCGGCGTTCTCTTCGGTCTCGTTCGGAAGCAGGATCTCAGCGACCCGCGGGCTCGTCGATACACGCTGCAATTCCCGTCGGTACGCGGCGTAGTCTTCGGACGGGACGGCCAGTTGGCGCAGGGAATCGCTCAGGGCCTCGGCGGCGCGACGTCCGGCCTGGATCCCCGCCGCGGCCCGGTCGAACTCGGTGCTGCCGAGGCCGTCGAGGTCGGGAGTGATCAACAGGTCCTCGGGGCCGAGGGTGGCCGCCTCCTGCGCGCTCTGGCGCCCGATCAGGATGGTCAGCATCTGATTGAATACGGCGAGGACCGAGCTATCGGCTTCCAGGGGATAGAGGGTGTCGCCGACGTCGACGGCGATCAGGATGTCGGGGGCCAGGGTGCGGGCGACTTCGATCGGCAGGTTGGCGGTGATGCCTCCGTCGGCCAGCAGGTGGCCATCCAGTTCGATGGGGTCGAAGAAGCCCGGTGCCGACATCGAGGCCCGCATGGCCAGCGCGAGATCGCCCGAGGCCAGCACCACGGACTCTCCCGTCCGCAGATCGGAGGCGACGGCGCGGAACGGAATGGGGAGGTCGTCGAAGCTCTCGACCTGGCTCACCCCGAGCGTCAACCCCCTCAGCAGGTAAAGCACGTGGCGACCGTCGACGACACCGGCGGGGATCTGGGGGCGACCGTTCTCGAGTCGCAACACGCCCCGGAAGCGGAAGGCACGGTCGTCCTCGCGACGGCGAAAGGGAAGAGCCTGGCGTGGGCGATCGTTCGAGAGGGTGCGGGCCCAGTCGACGCCGGTGACGATCTCCTCCAAGCGCTCACCGTCCGCTCCGCTGGCGTAGAGCCCGCCCACGATCGAACCCATTGAGGTCCCGACGACAAAGTCGATCGGCACCTGAAGCTCTTCGAGGACTTGCAGTACCCCGATGTGAGCGGCGCCTCGCGCACCACCTCCGCTGAGGACGAGACCGATGGTAGGTCGTTCCGACGACACGCGGAGCGGTTCCGAGCCAGCGGCCGCCCCGATGACCAGAAGGTTCGCCAGGGCAACTACCAGACCGAGTCGAAAGCCTCGCGCCAAGGCCATCGGGGGGCCTAGGAGGTCTCGTCGAATCGCTGGATCAGCTCGTCGAGCAGTTCGAGCGGGCCCCCGCGACAGTCGAGCCGCACGACCGGGCGCTGGCGCGATATCAGGGCTCGAAGATCGCCGACCGCCTGGGCCGCCGCCAGGGTCTCGAAGCCGTAGCGCCAGCCTGGGATCGCCAGTCTCGGCTGGGCCGAATCGACGATCTGCACGAAGAGTCCGTCGCCCGCCCCTCCTTTGTGCAGTTGGCCAGTGGAATGAAGATACCGAGGTCCGTAGCCGAAGGTCGTGGCCACGTCGAAGCGCTCGATGAGGCGGCGCCTCAGCCTGCGGATCCTCGCTTCGAGGTCCCGCGAGACGTCGAGGTAGGCGAGGAGTGCGACGTAGGCGGGTTGCGTCGCCTCGATCGCCTGCGCGAGGTCGGTTTCCGTGGTCGGGGTCTGCAGGACGCCGTCGGCTTCGAACTCGGCCAGCACGCTCGCCGCGCCGTCCTTGGCAGCTTGAACGTCCGGTTGGTCGAAGGGGTGCACGTCGAGCAGGTGTCCGGCGACGGCGGTAGCGAGTTGCCAGACGTAGAGCTGTCCCCCGAGGTCGGCGGGAGTGGTGAGAGCCAGTTCGAGTACCGGTAGATTGGCTCTACGCAAGGCGTCCACTCTGAGGTCGAGCGTCTCGTTGTCGTCGCCCGCGAGTCGGAGCACCACGAACCAGCGATCGTCGCGATAGTGCGTCCAGGTCGTCGCTGGCTCGTCGGCGACCGGCAGGATGCCTCGCCCATCTTTGCCGGTACTCTCGGCGACCAGCTGTTCGGCCCAAAGACCGAAAGTGGTCAACCGCGGCGAGGTCAACAGGGTCATCTTGTCGCGCCCTTCCCCCGCCATCGCTCCCATCCAGGCTCCGAGCTGCAAGGCCGGATTGCGGTCGGATGGGGTGGAGGGCTGACAGAGTTCTCGCTGCTCGGCCGCGTGGTGCAGGAGTCGACCCACCCGGACGCCGGCGAGACAGGCGGGGAGAATCCCGAATCCGGACAGCACACTGAACCGTCCGCCGATGTCCGGTGGATTGCGGAAGGTCTCGGCGTAGCCGGCCTCGGCGGCTAGGACATCGAGCGGCGAGCCGGGGTCGGTGATGGCGAGAAAGTGAGGACCTGGGTTGTGGGTCAGGGTATCGACCTCGCCCCAGAAGTAGTCTCGAAGAGCCTGCATCTCCAGCGTACCCCCCGACTTGCTGGCTGCGATGAACAGGGTGTGGGCCGGATCGATCTGAGACCGGATGCGGCGTACCCAACTCGGAACCGTCGAGTCGAGAACGTGCAGGCGGGGGTGTCCCGGTGTGCTCCCGAGGCAACTGGCCAGAGCCTCGGCTCCGAGGCTGGACCCACCCATGCCGAGGAGGACCAGATCCTCGTAGCCAGTGGCCAGCACGTCTTCGCGAAGTCGCTCCAGATCGGGCAGTCGTTCCAGCATCTGGGTGGGTGCATCCAGCCATCCCAGACGATCGACGAGTTCGGTCGGTTCGTTCCTCCAGACGGTGTGGTCTCGCTGCCAGATGCGCTCGATGATTCGCTGCTCGACCAGGCGTGCGATCGTCTGGTCGAGGGCGGAGGGGAGATTCGAGGTCATGGGCAGGTGCTCAGAAGGACTCTCGCGAGGTTATCAGCCACTGCACGCTGTCGTGCTTGCCGTCCAGCGGGAAGGCGACATCGAGATGGATCATCTTGCCCTGAGACGAGCGGCTCGAACTGAGGCGCAGGCCGAGGCCGATGTTCTTGAGGACGCCCTCGTCGTCGTCCTCGAAGCGGCCGTGGGTGAACCAGGCGCGGCCGAAGTCGACGAACGCGGCTCCGCCGACATAGAAGAGATGGAACAGGTGAAGATCGGAGTAGTAGCGCTGCTCCAGGGTGACCAGGAACTTCCGGGTCCCGGCCTGGTAGTTTCGCGGGTAGCCGCGCAGGCCCGTGTCACCACCGAGCAGCAGCTGGGTTTCGCGATCGGGGTTCCAGTTGGCGTCGAAGCTGGCGAGGCCGTAGAACTGGAACCGTTTGAAGTTGCGGCGGTAGTACTCGACCCGGAATCCAGCGTGCACGCCTTCGCTCTCGTCGCGGTTCCAACGGCCCTCGCCCGTGAAGTCGAACAGGATGAGCTCTTTGGGGTGGCGCTGGATTCCGATGTGGTAGTTGGTAGCCAGAATCAGTTGGTTGGTGTCGGCTCCCAGGGCCTCCGCGGAGTATCCCAGTCGGAAACGGAACTCCGTGCCGAGGTTCAGGTCTTCGGTTCGACTCATCTGATCGAGGTTGTGGGCCTCGACGAAATTGTCAGAGATCCGCTCGTAGCCGATCCATGGGTAGGAGATCACCCGGTCGAACCACAACGGCGTGGGGCGGTCGGGATTGGGGTCCTGGTCTTCGTCGCGGTCGTAGCGGTGCTTCTCGAACGAGTAGCCGAAGGTCATCCTCTGGGTGATGCCGTCACGGTAGCCCTTCGACAAACCACCGAACAGCGAATACTCCTCGACCTGCTGCCGGAACACCTGTCGGACCTTGGCTTTGTGGTAGATCTTGGTGATGCGGTCGTCGTTAACGACTCGCGTCCCGGCGGACCAACGGGTATCCAGCGAGTAGAAGGGCCGCTCGAGGTCGATGGTGCGGCGGTACCCATCGCTGTTGTCGGCAAAGAGCAGCCGGAACTCGCCGCGGGTGCCAAACAGTGCCGTGTCGTGGAAACGGAAGCGGTACGAGGTCCGTTCGGGATCGTCTTCGTACTTCAGGGTAAGGAACCGTCCGGAGCCGAGGAAGTTCGAGTCCTGGATCTCGAAGCTGAAGGTGTTTTCACCACCGCTGCGTTCCAGTCCGGCCGAGACGCCGAGGGTCCAGACATCGCGGGTCACGACCAGGATGTCGACGGTATTGCCGCGCACGCGCAGCGGGCCGATCCAGGCGTCGTAGAGATACTCAGCGGCCCGCAGCGTACGTTCCGTCTCGTCGAGCACCCGGCGAGAGTACGGCTCGCCGGTCCGGAACAGGAGCTTGCGGGCGATGACCTGTTCACGGGTCCTGATATGGAGCTTGTTGGCGATATTGAACAGCGTCTTGTTCTCCTCGGGGTGAGAGGGATCGAAGACGTTGTTTCGCTGAATGTAGATCTCGCCGACCACGGCGCCGGCGGCTTCGAGGGTACCGTCGTCCGGTACGGACTCGGTCTCAGAGAAGTGGGGCGAGGTTTCGAGGACGTGAACCTCTCGGTTCGAGTCCCACCAACGGGAGAACCGCCCGGTGCGGTCAGCGCCGGCCTCTGAGGCTTCCCCCGACGGAGCCGCTACGGATTCCGCGGTCGCCACCGTGGCGCAGACCGACAGACACCCCCACAGCAGCCATCGAGCCGCTTCTCGACCCGTGAGGAGTGGGGTGGGGGGGAGCCGGAGCTTGCGAAATCGCACAGTCGCGGCCGATTCTACTCGTCGGGACGGGGAAACCGTAGCCGAATCGTGCCCTGGGTGTGGCGATCGGTGGCGGAAGCTCCAGGGTACGTCACCGCGGGTGGCGAGAGATCTTCCGCCGGATGAAACTTGGTGCCGATGGATGGAATCCGGTGCAAGACGGCCAGATCGAAGGGCGTCATCTCGACAAGGGTATGTCGGGGATCCGGTCCCCAATTGGGAGACAGGACCTGCAGGAAACGTCGCGGGTCGTCGGCGAGGTCCAGGACCAGCCCACCGAATGTGGTGTCGAATGACGCCCAGCGGACGCCCGAGTGGTAGCCGTTGCTCTCGGGATAGTCCCACACGACTCCGGTATTGGAGGCGTTGATCGTTGTCTCCCAGAGGCCCAGTCGTCGGCCCAGGGTGCGGTTGCCCCAGGTGCGATAGGGACCCTCGGCAAGGCGCCGAAACCGCAGCAGGCTGCCTTCGGGCAGCCGGAAACCCAGCCCCGGAGAAGCGGGAGAAAGCTCGTAGCTCAGGACGATCGAGCCGTCGGGGTCGAGGCTCCATTCGAACGACCGAAGACCCTTCCGGTTGGAGACCTGGACGTGGTTGCCCAGGTGGATCCCCACCTCGGGAGGATCGGGATCCTCGGGGCCAGCCGCGGCTTCCCAGGTGGCTACGAAGGGTCCGCGGAGGGGGAGGATGCGATCGGCGTGGCGAACCTCGACCAGGCGGCCGTCGTGGCGCGAGATGCTGAGCCGCGTCGGGCCGGCCGCGAGCTCGAAGACGTCGTCGAAGCTGCCGAGGCTCGTCGACGTCGTGGGAGGAAGAGGAGTCGGAGCTGGATTCTCGAGGGGGAAGACCCAGGTGCCTCGAGGTCGACCCCGTCCGTCGATCAGAACCAGACGCAGGGCTGGCAGCTCGGAGTCTGCGAGCGGTGCGGAGTTCTGATCCCAGGCCGCCCAGATCGGGGCCAGTGAGAGTTCGCCGGTCGTGCGCGGATCGAGCGCCGGGAGCGCCAGTTGGCCCGCGGCGATCCTGCGCTCGTCGAGATCGGTCGACGGTCCGGGAAAGGCGACGATCTCCCAGCGCAGGGTCGCCGTATCGAGTCGGCTGTGGTCAAAGCGGTTCTCGATCCGCAGCGAAGCAGGGGCTCCGGGTTCCGAGACCTCGGGCGCCTGGATCCTCAGAGGAGCCCACTGCTCTCTCACCCCGTAGGCGCTGGCTTCGAGTTGGCGGTACGGTCCGACCAGGCCGTCGGGAGCGTGATTGCCGTCGGTATCGATTCGCCTGTCCTCGGCGTCGGCTCGAACCACGCCTTCGTCGAACAGAGCCCAGAGAAAGCCGCCAGCGGCTCGCGGCGAGGACTCGATCAGAGACCAGAAGGCGCTCAATCCTGCCGCGTGGCCGCCATCGTACAGTCCGTGCAGCATCTCGGTGGGCAGCACCAGGCCCCGAGTCTTCCGGTCCGAACCATCGAGCCGAGCCGCGAGTTCGCTCCAATTCGGATAGTGGCGGGTATCGAAGCCGCCGAAGATCGCATCGGGGTGCACGACGGGCCGCTTCTGCGGATCCAACGAGCGGATCATCGGATCGAGGCGGACGTTCCAGCCACTCTCGTTCCCGTTCGCCCAGAGGACCACGGACGGGTGGTTGCGATCGAAGGTGACCATCTCGTGGACCAGCGGAGTGCCGCTTCGGGTCGAGTATGCATCATGCCAGCCGGTCAGTTCATCGATGACCAGGAGTCCCAGCTCGTCGCAGGCGTCCAGGAAATGCCGGTCGGGAGGGTAATGAGAGGATCTCACTGCGTTGGCATTGAGCCACGCGATGAGCTCGGCATCCCGGCGACTCAGCACCCGCGAGGTGGCGCGTCCGCTGTCGGGGTGGAAGGAGTGTCGGTTGATCCCGCGGAGTAGCGTCCGTCGTCCGTTGAGGTAGAACCCATCCGCCCGAACCTCGACCGACCGGAAGCCGATCCGCTCGCGGCGCCGGTGAAGGACCTCGGTCCCGGCACGCAGCTCGGTCACCAGATCGTAGAGCTGGGGGCGTTCTGGGTTCCAGGACTCGATATCCGGGAGGAGCGTGGCCAGACGGATGCGATTGGTCGGGCCGACGAGCGCTCCGAAGCTCGCTCCGACCCTCTGGCCCGAGAGGGTCTCGATCCAGCCGGTGACGAGATCGGGCCGCTCCGCGTGGCGGTCGACCCGGAGATCGATCTCCACGTCCAGGTGACCCTGGTGCCGCGCGTCGACCGCCAGCTCGCCGATCGCCGACTGCGGTTCGGCTTCCAGGTATACGGGCCGAAAGATCCCGCCGAAGACCCAGTAGTCCGCGTCCCGCTCGGCCCGGTTGACGGAACCATCGCGCGACTCGCGATCCACGCGCACTTCGAGCAGGTTCTCACCCTCGCCGAACTCGACGAGTTCGGTGACGTCATAGCGGAATCGGTAGAAGGCGCCCTGGTGGGTCGGGCCGGCGGATCGACCGTTGAGTCGCACCGTGGCGTCGGTCATCACTCCTTCGAAAACCAGCCAGACGCGTTGGCCGGACCAGTGGTCGGGGAGGTGAAACCGATGTCGGTAGTCACCCCGCTCCTGGGCCTTCGGTTCGTCGTGCCCATAGTTGTACTGGCCGAAGCCGTGGAGTTCCCAATTGGACGGAACTGGAATCGTGGTCCAGGACCCGCAGTCGCGGCCGTGGTGACAGCGAAACTCCCAGTCGACTGCGTCCGCGGCGTCGATGCCGCTCAGGTAGAGGCGCTCGGTCTCTCGGGCTTCGGTCGGCAGAGCCAGAAGAAGGCCGAGGCACGCCGAGACGAGGATCCCCCGAACCGGGTCGCAGCGACCGCGCCTGCCGTGCCTGGAATCCGTGGGAGCTCGCATCGCCGCAGGATACACTGTGAGCACCATGTTCGTGATCAGTCTCGGTCGGTGGTCCCGACGGATGCGGTCGTCCGTGACCGTTCTGGAGTGGGTCCTGGTCTTGTCGATACTCCTCCTGTCGCTGGGCTGTCGTGGCGAATCCGCCGTCGAGCGCGCGACACCGCAACGTGAGCTGAGAATCGGCAACTACTCCGACATCCTCAGTCTCGATCCCTATCTCAACGACGAGTTCCTCACCTTTTCGGTCCTCAACAGCGTCTACGAGCCTCTGGTGGCCTTTGATGCCGAGCTGAGGCTCCGACCGATGCTGGCGGTGAGCTGGGAGAACCCCACCGACCTCGTCTGGCGTTTCGAGCTCCGCCCCGGAGTCTTCTTCCACGACGGTCGCCCTTTGACGGCCGACGATGTCGTCTTCTCGTTGCGGCGCGCGATCGAGCACCCCGAGACCAATCTCGCGAGCTACGTCGTGGCCGTAGAAGAGGTTCGGGCCATCGACGAACTCACCGTCGAGATCGTGACCCGGCAGCCGTACCCCATCCTGCTCAACAAGCTCACCCATATTCTCGTGCTGCCGGCCGGTACTCCCGACGTGCTGGAGACGGCGGTGGGGACCGGGCCGTACCGCGTCGGTCAGTGGCGGGACGGCACCCTGGACCTGGTCGCTTACCAGGGGTACTGGGGCGAACCCGTGGTCGAGTCCCGTGTCCAGTTGGTCGCGGTGTCGGATCGGGACGACAGGGTCTCTCGCCTCCTCTCTGGAGACGTCGATCTCGTGCTCGACCTGACAGCCAGTGACATCGAGCGCGTCGAGAGCGCAAGCGGAGTCCGATTGGCCTCCTGGTCTGGCCTGACGGTGGACTATCTGCAAATGGATGTGGCCCGGCCCCCCTTTGACGACGTGCGCGTGCGGAGGGCGATCCATCTGGCCCTCGACCGCCAAGATTGGGTCGAGGAGGTGTTGTCGGGTCGAGGGGTTCCGGCGAGCCAGATGGTGGCGAGGTCGGTCTTCGGCTACTCCCCAGCGATCGGGGTGGCGGAGCGGGATCTCGTGGCGGCGCGGCAGCTCCTGGCAGAGGCGGGATATCCCGACGGCATCGACCTCCTACTGGAGTCCCGTGCTTCGCGTCAGGGAGGCGAGGTGTTGGTGCGCCAGTTGGCGGAGGCGGGAATCCGGGTCGAGCTGCACCTCTCGCCCTGGAACGAGCTGTTCCAACGGTTGCAGGCCCAGGAGGTGCCGTTCTATCACGGTGCGGTGCTGGCCAGCACCGGTGACGCCAGTGACGTCCTGGACAGTAAGTTCCATACGCGGAGCGTGGGTTGGGGGCAGACCAACTTCTCTGGCTACGGCAACGCGGAACTCGATGCCCTCATCGAAGCCAGCGGCGTGACCCTCGACATGCGGAGCCGCCGACAGGCCCTCGAGCGGAGCATGGCGCTGGTCATGCAGGATCTACCGACGATTCCGATCGCGGTGGTAGAACAGATCTACGGAGTCCGAGAGGGCGTAGTCTTCACCCCTCGCGTCGACGGCCGCGTCCTGGCGCAGCAGGTCTACCGGGAAGCCCTCAAGTAGCCTTGCCGCGGCGCCGGCTGCGACCGCCGCGTCGTCGTCTTCGCCGACGCCTGGCTGACCTCTGGCCTGGGGATGAGGCGTCCTCGTCCGGGGCTTCGGCGCGTCCCAACGGGCCTCGTTGCCGAGCGGCTTCCTGCCATACGGTCAGTGCTTCCTCACCCTCGCCGGTGGCTCGCACCAGGATCTCGAAGAGCTGCAGGGCGTCATCGAAGTAGTTGCGACGAGCGAACTGAACGCGGGCGTTGTCACTCCAGCGGGGTTCGCAGAGCCGATTGAACCCGACGAGTGCATGCAGCATCTGCGAGCGGCGGTTGCGAGACAGCGCGAACCGTCGACTGAAAGGCTCGACGCACTGTTCGATGAGCTGTCGGATTGCGGCTCGGCTCATCGGTCGCCCCTTGCGCCTCTCCATCTCGTCCCGGCGGGTGAAGATCTCGGGCAGCAGGATGATCGACAACACGGTGGCCTCGCTGGGGATCCGCCCCTCCGCCACGAAGCTGTCGATCGTGGGCAGAAGGCGACCGAAGTCGGCAACCCCTCCGGCTCCCTGTCCGATCATGCCGTAGGCTTCCGGTAGCAGGATCTCCAACAGGCCGAGGTCGAGCATCCACTGGATCGAGGCGCCAGAACTCCCGCAGCGCAACAGTTGGATGACCTCGTCTGTGATGCGGGCAGGGGAGGCCTGGTCCAAACGTTGACAGTTGTCCTGGATCGCGGCCTGGGTGGCCGGGTCCATCCCGAAGCCCAGTCGGCCGGCAAACTCACAGGCTCTCATCATCCGCACCGGATCCTCCTGCATGCGGATGCCCGGTTCACCGATGACCCGGATCATCTTCCGCTCGAGGTCCTCGAGCCCGCCGACGTAGTCGATGACCGAGAAGTCCTCGATGTCGTAGAACAGACCGTTGACCGTGAAGTCTCGGCGGAAGGCATCCTGCCTCGGCGTCCCGTAGGTGTTGTCGCTGGTCACCAGCAGGTCGTCGCCATCGCTCTTCTGATGCCGGGGGTCGGGGTTGCGGCGGAACGTCGAGACTTCGAGAATCTCGGGGCCGAACACGACATGCACGAGTCGGAAGCGGCGACCGATCAGACGCGAGTTGCGGAAGATGCGCCGCACCTCCGGTGGTCGAGCATCGGTACTGATGTCGAAGTCCTTGGGGGAGCCTCCCAGCAGGAGGTCGCGCACACTCCCTCCCACCAAGTACGCCTTGAACCCCTTTTGACGGAGTCGGTAGAGGACCTTGAGTGCGTTCGGCGAGATGTTGGAGCGTGAGATCGGATGCTCGGGACGGGGCAGGATTCTCGGCGCGCGAGATCCTTGGCCGTCGGGGTGCGGTTCACTCACGAAGGGGATTATACGGGGTGCTCGGCGACCGCGTGGCCGGGGGTCCCAGAAGACGAGAGAGCTCTGGAGGGAGAAGCCCCCCTCCAGAGCCTGCCGGCTACTCGGCGGGGTTTCCGTCCGCGTCGATCAATCGGATCTCGCCGATCCCGAGGGCTTCGATCTTCTCTTCGATCTTGGAACGATCACCGACCACGACCCAGACGAGGTTGTCGGGTTGCAGGACGGCGTCGGCCTGGGTGACGACGTCGGAGAGGGTCAGACCCGCGACGTCGTCGGCCCGAGTCTCCCAGTAGTCCTGCGCGAGACCGTACTGCTCGATCTCGACGATGTCGTTGAGTACCGCGCCGTTGGTCTCCCACCGTCCGGGCAGGGTGAGAGTCTTCTGATCCTTGATCTTGGCCAGTTCTTCCTCGGTGGGGGGCCGTTCACCGCCACTTCGGATCCCTCGGATCTCCTTCAGGATCTCGGCCATCGATTCGGACGTCTTGTCGGTCTGCACCGGAGCGTAGACGATGAAGGGGCGCTGACCGACGGCATCCCAGATCAAGCTCCGAGCGCCGTAGGACCAGTGTTTGTCCTCTCGCAGATTGAGGTTGATCCGCCCGGTGAAGCCGCCGCCGAGAATCGAGTTCATCGCCTCGATCTCGAGTTCGTCAGGGTTGCTCATGGGCGGAGCCAGGTGTCCGGCGAAGACGATCGACTGCTCGGAGTTCGGCCGATCGACCAGATAGATCACCGACGCGTCGTGGTGTCCGACCTCTCCGAGGTTCTTGCTCGGCGTGTCCGCCGCTTGCCAGTCACCGAACCGAGCCTCGAGCATCGGCTCGAGGTCCGCCATCGAGACGTCGCCCACCACGACCAGCGTCGCGTTGTTGGGCCGGAACCAGGTCGAATGGAAGCTCTCGAGAGCCTCGATGCTGAGCGCTTCGACCGATTCCAGGGTGCCCGAGCCGGTCATCGGCAGCCCGTAGGCGTGCTCCTCGCCGAACAGGATGCGGGGGAAGACCCGCAGGGCCATACTGAGTGGCTGGACCTTCTCGCGCTGGATGGCGGCCAGTTGCTGCTTGCGGAGTCGCTCGAACTCGGCCTCGGGGAAGGAGGGGTTCCTGACGACGTCGGCGAACAGATCGAGAGAGGCCTCGAGGTTCTCGGACAGGGCCGAGAGGGTCACCGCCGAAGCGTCGAGGTCCGAACCGGATCCGAGGTTGGCCCCCAGCCGCTCGAGCTCGTCGGAGATCTCGAGAGCGCTGCGGCTGGTCGTGCCCTCGTCGAGCATCGCCATGGCGAGGCTCGCGGTGCCGGGAAGACCGAACTGGTCCGAGGCGTAGCCCGCGTCGAGGAACAGCTGCAAGTTGACGACCGGAAGACTGTTGCGTTCGGCCAGGATCACCTTGAGGCCGTTGGACAGGGTCTTGGTCTCCCGGTGCGGGAACACTCCGGCGGGGAAGTCGGTGACTTCGGGAACCCCTGCGCTTCGATCCACGGTGCTGTCGCTGGTGGTGTAGTTGGCGAAGGGCAGGATCTCGAGGGTGAACGAGCCGGCGTCGAGCCACTGCTTGGCTGCCTGCTGGATCTTGGCCGGGGTGGCGGTCAACACTCGGGCCTGCGACGCGCGGTGTGCGTCGGCGTTGCCGAAGTAGACCTCGTAGGTAGCCAGGATGTCGGATTTTCCACCGAAACCTCCTATCCCTTCGAGCCCTCTCACGAACCCGGCTTGCAGGCTCATGCGGGCGCGCTCGACCTCGGCCTCGGTCGGCCCCTCGGTCAGCAGTCGGTCGAGTTCCTCCTCCATGGCGCGCTCGACGGCGGCGAGATCGCCACCGGGCTGAGCGGTGGCGAACATGATGAAGAGGCCACCGAGTTCACGCGTCCAGTTGAAGGCGGCGATATCGGTCGCGATCTGATCGTCGTAGACCAGACGCTTGTACAGACGCGAACTCTTGCCGTTGGAGAGGATCTGCCCCAGAAGATCGAGGTAGTCGACGTCCGGGTTGCCCCATTCGGCGACGTTCCAGGCCTTGTAGACCCGAGCCTGGGGGACGCGGTCCTCCATGGTCGCCCGCGTGTCCTGGGCGAGTGGCGAAACGTCGACCGCCGGCTTGGTCAGCGGCGGTCCCGACGGAATGTCACCGAAGTAACGCTCGACTCGCGTCTTCACGTCCTGTGCGTCGACGTCGCCCGCGACGGCGATCACGGCATTGGCGGACCCGTAGTACGCCTTGAACCACTCGTGCACGTCGTCCAGCGAGGCGGCGTCCAGGTCTTCGAGCGAGCCGATGACCGAGTGGTCGTAGGGGTGGCCGTGCGGAACCGTGTTCTCGAAGATGGTCAGGAACGCCTTGCCGTAGGGCTGGTTCTCGCCCTGGCGCTTTTCGTTCTGCACCACGCCGCGCTGCTCGTCCAGCTTGGCTTGGTCGATTGCGCCCAGCAGGTGCCCCATCCGGTCGGACTCCATCCATAGGGCCATGTCGAGGGCGGTCTTGGGGACGACCTGGAAGTAGTTGGTCCGGTCGAAGTTGGTCGTGCCGTTCATCCCGGTGGCGCCGACGCGGTCGAACGGTTTGAAGTAGTCGTCGTTGTAGTTCTCGCTTCCGTTGAACATCAGGTGTTCGAAGAGGTGGGCGAACCCGGTTTTGCCGGGCTTCTCGTCGGCCGAGCCGACGTCGTACCAGATGTTGACGGCGACGATGGGTGCCTTGTGGTCCTCGTGGACGAGAAGGGTCAGCCCGTTGTCGAGTACGAACTTCTCATGGGGAATGTCGACCACGCCGGCGGGGTACTCGTCGGCGAAGTTGGCCGAGGTGAGGAGCAGACTCCCCGCCAGTAGGCAGGTGGTGAGGTGGGATCTGTTTCGCAAGTTGGTGATCTCCCTGAGTTGATGAACTTGGGCACAGCGAACCCTCCGGATCGCGGCCCGGGTTGCTCTTTCAATACTCCGAAGTACGAGCCGACTCGGCTCGATGTTGCAGGACGCGAAGCTCAGGACGCGGAGAAGGTGTCGCAGCGATCGGGATCGCCGTATTGGAGGCCCTGTCGAAACCAGTGCATCCGTTGGGCCGAAGTCCCGTGGGTGAAGGACTCGGGCCGGACGGAGGCACCGGCGCCCCGCTGCAGGGTGTCGTCGCCGATGGCGCTCGCGGCCGCCAGCCCCTCCTCGATGTCACCCTGCTCGAGTAGATTCCGTTGGGTGCTGGCGTGGTGCCCCCAGACTCCGGCCAGGCAGTCGGCCTGGAGTTCGAGGCGCACCGACAGGCGGTTGGCGTCCGCCTTGCTCACCCGCCGCTGTTGGGCGGATACCTGGCCCGAGATGCCGAGCAGATTCTGTACGTGGTGTCCGACCTCGTGGGCCACGACATAGGCCTGCGCGAAGTCTCCCGGAGCGCCCATGCGCGTCAGCTGATCGTAGAACCCGAGGTCGATGTAGACCTTGCGGTCGGCCGGGCAGTAGAAGGGGCCGACGGCCGCAGAAGTGAAGCCGCAGGCGGACTGCACCGAATCCGTGAAGAGCACGAGTGTTGGGAGCTGATAGCGTTGGCCCGAAGCCGCGAAGACGTCGGTCCAGGTCTGTTCCGTGTCGGCCAGCACCACCGACACCATCTCGGCGAGTTCGTCTTCGCGGGGGTTGGTCGCGCCCGGAGCCGGGCCCGGGGTCGAAGTCACTTGACCCTGGCTGCCTCCCAGCAGGGAGAGCAGCTCGAGGGGGTTCGTACCGGTGACGAAGGAGATGACCAGCAGGATGAGGATCCCGCCGATTCCGAGTTGAAGACCACCTCTCGGCGTGCGCGCCCGGCGGCGGTCCTCGACCTGTGTACTTCTCTGTCTGTTCTTCCAGCGCACCGGGCCCCTCCGGGTCGTGGTTTGACGGCAGTGGCGACGAGACGGTCGGAGCTTAGCAGGCCAGCGGCGGGAGTTTGATAGGCTGGTCGAACCTCAGCTGGCGAGCGCGCGGTGGAATAGTGGACGAGTCCGCGACGTACCGACAGAGAAAGGAGTCCTGTCTATGCCACCGGTTGTCTACCTGATCATGGCCCTCCCGCTCGCGGGAATTCTCTACAGCGCCTACCTCGAGCATCTGAAGTTCAAGGAGAAGCTGCACCGTCTGGGGGGAGCCGACAGCGAGCGCGCGGCCGAGTACGAAGAGCTGAAGGCCGAGAACGAGCGCCTGGCTCGCAGGGTGGAGAATCTCGAAGCCGTCGTGACGAGCCGCCTGTGGAGCGGAAGCGAGCCGGCGGCGAGCGAGAGCGAGCGGGCGCGGCTCGAGATCGCGGTGTCCGACGCGCTGGCCCCGGAGGCTCCCAGCGCCGAACTCGGCCTCGAGCGTCTCGCGGAAGGCCTGAGGGTCTAGTGTCCCGTCGCGTCTGGTCGAGGTTTCCCTCTCCAGATACTCTCAGCATTCCTCGTCGTCGCGCCTTGCCAGCGGCGAAGAGGATCTCGTTCAAAGCGGCAAGGAATAGCCAGACGGGACCTTCGCCATGTCGTTCTACTACATCTGGGTCTTGATTCCGCTCGCCGGCGTGGTGGCGGGCATGTTCAAGGACTTTCTGAAGTTCAAGGCGTCGCAGGAGAAGCTCGGTGTTTCGGCCAAGGCGCTCGAGCAGCAGGTCGCGCAGTTGGAGGCCACCAACGACCGGCTGGTCCAACGAGTCGAGAACCTGGAGGCGGTGGTGACGAGCCGCTTCTGGCACTCGGTGGACGCGCCGGCTGGAACCGCCGAACACGCCCGACTCGACATCGCTCTGGGAGAGATCGAGCCCGAGAAGCCGAGCGCCGAGCGCCGCATGAAACGCCTGGCCGAGGG
The DNA here is from genome assembly GCA_030429235.1 of Thermoanaerobaculia bacterium. Taxonomy (GTDB): domain Bacteria; phylum Acidobacteriota; class Thermoanaerobaculia; order Multivoradales; family JAIOJS01; genus JAIOJS01. The sequence goes on from JAUIDB010000011.1 coordinate 45,978, forward strand.
CCTACGCTAGGGTGCCGAGTTCTGCTCTGGGTCCTGGCCTACGCCTCGGGGTAGGCCTCGACCACCGGATCCTGGACCACGAGCTCGATCCCGGCCTCCGCGAACAGCTGTCGCGTCTCCTGGGCAGCGTGGTATTGGCGCCTCGCCACGACCCGCTCGATACCGACGCTGACGATCAGCAGGGCACAGGTGCGACAGGGCTCCATGGTGCAGTACAGCTCGGCTCCCTCTAGCGCTGTTCCGCACCGCGCTGCCTGACAGATCGCGTTCTGTTCGGCGTGGATTGTGCGGACGCAGTGTTGGCGCGCCGTCCCATCTTCGTCCAGGACCTGTTTGAGCAGGTGGCCGACCTCGTCGCAATGGGGAAAGCCAGGCGGAGAACCGACGTAGCCCGTGGCGATGATGCGTCGGTCCTTGACGATCACGCAGCCGCTCTTGCCTCGGTTGCAGGTGGCTCGTTTTGCGACCTCCTCCATCAGAGAGAGGAAGTAGTCGTCCCAGCTTGGCCTACCGCCGGTCACCTCCGGCTCCAGGTCCAGGCCAGGCCGGCGAGGAGCAGGACCAGGCTGAGTCTGGACCACGCGCCGAGCGTCGGGATCTCGACGGCGGCCGGAACCCCCGCCACGGGGCGAACCAGCACCGCGCGGTGATCCTGGAAGATCGGATCGCTGGTTTCGGCGATGTTGCTCCACTCTCCCTTGGCCCGATCATCGATGAAGAACACGTTGGTGAAGGGCGTCTCCGGAGTCGTGTCGGCGCAGAGGAAGAAGAACTGATCGGCGCTGGCGTTCCAGCGCGGCCCGATGTAGATCGTGCCCTCCTCGGGCAAGGTCACACCGCGAACGTCGACCTGGTAGAAGGCTCCGACGATGCCCTGGGGTACGCTGGTCGCCTGGGTCGGCACGGCCGCGAAGGGAGCCTCCGCCGGTTGGCCCGGCTCTTCGTTGCTCTCTTCGTAGAACACGACGTCGAAGTCGATCGAGTCGTCGGTGCGCGTCCTCAGCCAGCAGACGCAGACACTCTCGAGGCGGCGGGATCTGAACTCCGAACGGTCGTAGACCTGGACGTACTCTCCGGATTGCACCGAAGGGACCCAGCCCCAGCCGGTCTCCAGGCTCCCGTCGTCCTTGATCACGCCGTCGGTGCAAGCTGGTGTCGGAGTGCCGACCCCCTCGATCGGGTCCGCGGGCAGCGAGCGGTCAGGGAAGACTGGGGACACGATCAATAAGGCGATGGCAAGACTGCCGATGGGAAGGATCCGACCGGGGATCATGAAGGCCTCCTCGGAGAGGGTGAGAGTGAGGCGCCATCTTACTCAATCGGATCGGGCCGGGAGCCGCGGTGCGATTGGCCCCAACCCTTCTTCCTGCTAATGTCGGTCACCGTGTCGCGGCCCTCCCGAAGCAGGCCGCGTTGCCCGCATTCGATCCCATCCACCCCGGAGGTAGACCATGACCGATTCGTCCCACGGGCCTCGCCCGATCGTCGACGTTGCGCGCGACCTCGGCGTGCCGTCCGAGCACCTGGTGCCTTACGGCATCGACAAAGCCAAGATCCGACTCGAGGCTGCCGACAACGGCCGTCCCCGCGGGCGCCTGATTCTCGTCTCGGCGCTGACCCCGACCGGTGCCGGAGAGGGCAAGACCACCACTTCCGTCGGTCTGGCTCAAGGTTTGGCCAAGATTGGCGAGAAGGTCTGCCTCGCGCTTCGCGAGCCCTCCCTGGGGCCGACTTTCGGGATGAAGGGAGGCGCCACGGGGGGCGGCAAGTCGACGCTGACCCCCGAAACCGACATCAATCTCCACTTCACCGGTGATTTCCATGCCATCTCGGCGGCGAACAACCTACTCGCGGCGTTGTTGGACAACCACCTGCACCAGGGAAATGCCCTGGGCATCGACGTCCGGCGAGTCTTGTGGCGGCGTGTCATCGATCTCAACGATCGCGCGCTGCGCAACCTGGTGGCGGGTCTGGGCGGTCCGATCAATGGAGTTCCCCGCGAGACCGGGTTCGACATCACGCCGGCCTCCGAGGTCATGGCTGCGCTCTGTCTGGCGGAGGATGCCGAGGATCTCAGGGCACGACTCTCCCGGCTGATCGTGGCCCTCAACCACCGGGGTGAGCCCGTGACCGCAGCCGACCTCGATGCTGTGGGCGCGATGATGGCACTGCTTCGCGACGCCATGATGCCGAACCTGGTGCAGACGGTCGAAGGGGTTCCGGCGCTCGTTCATGGCGGGCCGTTCGCCAACATCGCGCACGGATGCAACTCGGTCATCGCCACCAAGATGGCGTTGGCCCACGCGGACTGGGTGGTGACGGAAGCGGGCTTCGGCGCTGACCTTGGAGCGGAGAAGTTCTTCGATATCAAGTGTCGAATGGCCGAGCTGAGCCCGGTGGCAGTGGTGCTCGTGGCGACCGTCCGGGCCCTGAAGCGGCACGGTGGAGTTGGTCCTCGTGACCTCGAGGCGCCCAATCCCGAAGCCGTCGAGCGCGGGATGGCCAACCTCGAGAAGCACATCGAGAACATTCAGCTGTTCAACCGCACGCCGGTGGTGGCGATCAATCGGTTCCACACCGACAGCGAGGAGGAACTGGCGGTGGTGCGTCGAGCCTGCGAGAAGCGCGGCGTCCCCGTTGCGCTGTCGGAGATCTTCGCCCGCGGCGGCGAGGGCGGAGTGGAACTCGCGCAAGCGGTCAAGGCCCAGGCCGAGCGTGCGACGGGGGGAACCCCGCCGCTCTACGAAACGTCGGCCTCGGTCAAGGAGAAGGTCGAGACCGTGGCGCGCAAGGTCTACGGCGCGGTCGGGGTCAAGTACACCCGCCACGCCGAGCGCGACCTCGCTCAGATCGAGGGTCTCGGCTATGCCGACCTGCCGATCTGTATGGCCAAGACCCCCGCTTCGCTGTCCGATGACGGTAGTCTGGTGGGGCGCCCCGAGGGCTTCGAGGTCACGGTCAACAACTTCGTCCTCTCGCCGGGAGCCGGTTTCGTGGTGGCGATGCTGGGCAGCGTACTCAGGATGCCCGGGTTGCCGAAAGAGCCCGCGGCGAGTCGGATCGACCTGGTCAACGGAGAGATCGAGGGCGTCTCCTAGACCTCGAGCGGACCGGCCTCATCCCTGGAGCTTGAAGAAGTCTCGGATCCGACCCAGGATCGACTGCTCTTCCTCGGGGGTGGGGCTCGTCGCCGAACTCTCGCGGCGAGACTCGACGGTGGCTTCAGTCTCGGCGCGGCGAGCGAGGAGGGCCTCACTGAGTACCTCTGCCAGTTCGGGCCGCTCCTCTAGCAGCGGCGCCAGGCGACGTTTGGTGAGCACCAGCACGTCACAGGGACCGTCGGCCCGGACCGTGGCACTGCGCGGATCACCGGTGAGCAGCGACATCTCTCCAAGGAACTGACCGGGACCCAGGGAGGCGAGTTGAATCTCCCCGGTCCCCAGGTCGCGCCCCGACTTCGAAATCAGGACCCGTCCCGAGGCGACCACGAAGAGGGAATCCCCCGCCTCTCCTTCCCGCATCAGGATCTCTCCATCGTCGTACGGGGCTCGCCGCACGGAGGCGGCGAGCCGTTCGATGACGTCGCGATCGAGACCGGCGAACAGGGGGAGCGAGGACAGCAGTCGGTACTCCTCCCGATCGCGGGTCCGGTGCTGCTCCTGGTCGTCGCGTACTCGTTTGAGTTCGACGGTGCGCACGGGATAGGGAACCGCCAGGTCGCTGCGCCGGAGCTCGTACCAGATCCGAGAGTAGACCAGGTCGCGGAAGCGAGAGAGGCTGGCGACGTCCCGGGTCCAGACCCGGAGCTTGTAGTCGATCGACGACTCACTGAAGTGGTCGACGAAGGCCCGGGGAGGGTGGCCACGCGGGGGCTCTCCGAGCGATCGGGCCGCGCGGAGCAGGGCCGCTCGGACCTGAGCCGGAGGAGCGTCGTACGACAAGCCCACGTGGAACGAGATGCCGATCGGTGCGGTGCCCGAACCGTAGTTGACGAGACGTTGCGTCGACAGCATGGAGTTGGGCTCGAAGAACTCGATCCCCTCGTTGGAACGTAACCGCACGCTGCGCCAGGAGGTGTCGAGGACCTCGACGGCCTGGCCTTCCAGGAGCAGCCAATCGCCGCGAGAAAACGGTTTTTCGAGCTCCAGGGCCATGCCCGCAAAGACGTTCTTGAGTACGTCCTGTAGAGCCAGACCCACCACCGCCGACAGCACCGTGGACGACACTAGGACCGCCGGTAGGGGGTAGTCGAGGATGCGGGTCGCCACGAGCAGCGCGGCCGCGACGACCACCCCGGCGCGCAGGACGTCGCGAGCGAGTTTCGGCAGGACCGGGCCCTTGTCGGGCGCCCACGGCCGCTGGATCAGCAAGGTGTCGACCAGACTGATCCCGACGATTGCCGCCAGAAGCGTGGCCAGAGAGGAGGCCAGGCGCCAGCCCAGACTGTCGATCTGTCGCGCGATCGTGAGGGTGGTCGCAGTGGCCACAGTGATGGCGAACGTGTGGTAGATCCAGGGGCGGCGGGGACGCTGGCCGAACCGACTCAGGAGGCCGAACAGCAGTTCGAGCAGGATCAGGAGACCGATCCCGGCCGCGCCGGCGAGTACGAGAGGAGAGGGGTTCATGGAGAGAACCCCATTCTAACCGTGCGGGAACGATCGCCGGGTTTCGTCGCTACTCGTAGTAGACCAACTCGCGGATGCGGTGCGAATCGAGTGCTACCTGCTGCGGGTCGCCATGGATCAGGTAAGCCTCCCAGGCGATGGTGTCGAGATCCCGCGTTTGCGGTGCCGGTTGGCCTACTCGACGCAGCTGACCGAAGCCTGCGAAGGAGGGCAGCTTCTCGGCGGTCGCGGCCCCGTGGACCTTGCGAATTCGCGGCAGGTTGCGGCTCTGGATACCCGACACGAGCCGCGCGAAGAGGCTGTCGTAGCGATCGAGCCGAACGTCGCTGCGGCGGAGCGGAAGATGGGCCAGATAGTGGCATGCCGCCAGCTCGAACAGGCTGCGACCATGCAGTTGCGAGGCCAGCGTGGGGAGGTTGCCGCCGCCGAACCGAGCACCGACTTCGATCAGGCACGGTCCGCGGTCGTCGATCTTGGCCTCCATGTGGATAGGGGCTCGGCGCAGCTCGAGCGCTTCCACCACGGCCGCCGCGTAGTGTCCCAGCTGCTCGAACTGCGGTTCTCGGCTCGCCACCCGGTCGACGTGGTAGTAGAGGTTCGGGATGCCGTCGACGGTACGACGGTCGTACTTCCAGATATCGGTGACGAGAAGGTCGCCGGCTCCGTCGACCATCCCATTGATCGCGTACTCGACCCCACCGATGTACTCCTCGAGGAGCACGTCGCCGGCGTCGGCTCGGAGGACCCGTTGGCAGGCTGCGAGCAGTTCGCCGTCGTCGCGAGCGAAAAAGACGTCGATCGAGCCGGCGCCCCCGGTCGGTTTGACGACGATCGGCCAGCGATCGACTCGCCGCTGGAACGCGACCGCCTCGTCGGGTGAGCGGACCGTGGTCGAGGCGTTGATCCGCACCCCGGACTTCTGCCGTAGCCAGCTCTTCATGACGCCCTTGTCGCGGCAGCGCTCGATCACTCGGTAGGGGTTCCAGCCTAGGGCCAGGCGTTCCCCGAGTTCGGCTCCCAACAACACGCTGCGTTCGTCCCAGGGGATCACGCCGCGGAGTTCGGGCCAGTCGGCACGGATCCGCTGGGCCAGGGCGGCGACCGAAGGGAACTGGGGGACCAGGTACTCGTCGGTGACGAGGTGTCCCCACTGTTGGGCGAATCGAAGCCGCCACAGGTCCCAGTGCCGAGGGGTGGTGAACAGCGCGACCGCCGCTTCCCCGGTGCGACCGAGAAAGTCCATCATCTCCCAGGCGTAGGGGTCGGTGGGGTCGAGGATCAGGTAGGCCATAGGCGCCGGAGTCTCCAGGGAGAGGACGACGAACTCGCTCCTGGGTCGGCGGAGCTGGCGACTCTAGAGGCTACGTTTCTTGCCGCGTTGTCCGCGCCGACTGCCCTTGGGCTTGCCGCCACGTCCCTTGCGGCCGCCACCCCCGCCGCCACCGCCGTAACCGCCGCCATCGCCGCCACCGTAGCCTCCCCCGCCGTAGCCACCCGGAGGGCCTCCCGGGCCGCGACGCGGTCGGTCTTCGGCCAGATTGATCCGTAGGGCTCGGCCGTTGAGCTCCTCGCCGTCGAACTTCTCGATCGCTGCTGCCGCTTCCTCTTCGTTGGCAAACTCGACGAACGCGAACCCCCGAGGGCGTCCACTGAGTCGGTCGATGGGCAGGAATACCTCACGAATCTCCCCCGCGTCGGCCAGGGCCGCGGCCAGGTCTTGCTCGGTGGTGGAGTAGTTGAGATTGCCTACGAATACCTTTTTCGACACGCGTCCTCCGCTCTATGGTCCGCTCGAGTTTCGTTCGATGGCGGTCGCGGATCGCGCCGTCGATGGTCTATCCGGTTCCCTACGCAACGGTAGGCGGTCCGGCAAGGGAAGCTGCGAGGGTAGCACGGGGGTTTCGGGCGGGCAAACGCGGTGCGCGCCGACGAGGGTTGGTCACCTGGTATCATCACGACACTTCCAAAGAGTGAACTACCAGAGATGACGGCGAGAAGATCAGAACCGGCTGTGAGCCGGGGAGGGGTACGTGGGCACGACCTCGAGCGATCGTTGAACCTGCTCTCCTCGGTTCTCGAGAGCCCGGACGATCTGGTGATCTTCTCGCTCGATCACGAGTACCGCTATACGGCGTTCAACTCGAACCACTGGCGGACGATGAAGACGATCTGGGGGGTCGAGATCGAGGTCGGCCTCGAGATGCTCTCGGTGATCAAAGACCCCGCCGATCGGCAGAAGGCTCGTGAGAACTTCGACCGGGCCTTGGCTGGCGAGCGCTTCACCAAGGTGGAGGCCTACGGCGAAGCGCCGAACCGGTTCTACTACGAGGACAGCTACAACCCGATCCTCGATGCCGAGGGCACCGTGCAGGGTTTGACCGTGTTCCTCAAGGACATCACCGAGCGGATGGAACGCGAGGAGGAACTCGCCAAGTATCGGAGTGGTCTGGAAGAACTCGTCGCCGAAAGGACGCAGGACCTGGAGCGGGCGCGCGATCAGCTCGAGCGCGAGATCGAAGAGAGAGAGCGAACCGAGGCACTGCTCTTGAGGTCGCAGCGCCTCGAGGCTCTGGGCACGTTGGCCGGAGGCGTGGCCCACGACTTCAACAATCTGCTCACGGCGATCGTCGGCTATTCCGACCTCCTGCTGGCAGAACTTCCCAGCATCGAGTTCGCCCCTGACTATCTTCACAAGATCAAAGCAGCTGGGCGCCACGGCTCGAATCTCACGTCGCGACTGCTGGCCTTCAGTCGCCGCCAGGTGCTGCAGTCGAGTCTTCTCGACCTCAACGACGTCGTGGAGCAGATGGCCGACCTCTTCGATCACGTCCTTCCCGAGCACATCCAGTTCTCGACCGAGCTCGCAGCGGGGCTGCCCCGGGTGCGAGCCGACCGGGCCCAGATCGAACAGGTCATCATGAACCTGGTGGTCAACTCCCGCGACGCCATGCCCCAAGGGGGGCAGCTCATGCTCTCGACCGCGGTGGATCGGGACGATTGGATCCGGTTGGTGGTCGAGGACAAGGGCAGCGGTATGACGGCCGCTACCCTGGAGAGGATCTTCGATCCCTTCTTCACCACCAAGGAGGGGGCGAGTGGCTCGGGACTCGGTCTCTCGATGGTCTACGGTATCGTCGAGCAGCACGGGGGCTCGTTGGACGTCACGTCGCAGCCGGACGAGGGAACGAGGGTCGTGATCAAGCTTCCGGTGGTGGAGAGCGACCCGGCGCCCGAGAGTGAATTCTCAGAGGCTCCGAGGGCCACGAACCAACCGGTGGAGGGAAACGCTCGCACCCTGCTCTTAGTCGAGGACGACGCCTCGATTCGGACCATGGCTCGGCTCTTTCTCGAACGTGAGGGGTACCAGGTCCTGGAGTCCGCCAACGCTCAACAGGCGCTCAAGCACTTCGAGCGAGCGCCCGTCGGCTCGATCGATCTTCTCTTTTCGGACGTCGTCTTGCCGGATCGCGATGGCGTCTCGCTGGCTCGTGAGCTCGTCCAGAGGCAGGCGGACCTTCGTATTCTGTTGACCAGTGGGTACAGCGAAACCAGGGTCGACACCGAGGAACTCCTCGCCCTTCCGGCCTATCGCTTTCTCAGCAAGCCGTACTACCCCAAGGCAGTGCTCGAGATGATCGACGAGTTGTTGGCCCCGGGGGCGACCGAGACCTCTCCCTAGAAGTCGGAAGCGAGCTGGCGAGCCAGGGCCACGACGCGGGGACTGTAGGAAGCGGTCTCTTCGAGGCGTCGGGCGTCGGCGGCCTGGGCCTTGGTGAGCCAGCGCTGCGCACCCTCTTCGTCTCCTCGAGCGAGCGCCAGGCTTCCCATGGCAGCGCGGGCATCGGCCCGGGCTCCCAGGACCAGGGCGCGCCGGTAGAAGCGGTAGGCTTCGTCGAAGCGCCTTTGGGCCAGGCTCGAATCCCCCAGGTTCAGATAGGTGTAGGGATTCCGGTTGGCGCGCTGATCGAGGAGGTCGATCAGCTCGCGCGCTACGTTGGCTCGGCCCAGCGACACCATCAAGGCGTGGAGGTTGTGGTAGGCGGGAAGGTGACCGGGCTCCACTCGGGAGGCTTGCAGGTAGGCCTCTTCAGCTCCTTCGAAGTCGCCGATGCGGCGCAAGCCGACGCCGAGATTGACCCACAGACTCCCGTCCCGAGGGTAGAGACGCGTAGCGGTCTTGAACGTCGCGACCGCGTCGTAGGTGCGGCCTTCGATCAGTTGATTCGTTCCGAGGTTCGAATAGTGCAGGGCCAGTGCTTCGCGATCGCTCAGTTTGAAGCCCCGGGAGTAGTCCACCACTTCGTCGAATGCGAAGCGTAGGGTCAACTGGTTCGATCCCGAGCCATAAGCACCGGTCACGTGCTCCGACACCAGGACCAGATCGCCTTCCCGACCGTACCGATCGGGTCGAATCACCGAGTAATAGTAGGCGTCGACACCTCGTTGCCGGGCCATGGCGATGAAGAGGTGGGCGAAGGAGAGGCAATTGAAGGTCTTCTGCTCGAAAACCTCGCGCGCGGTGCCGGTGAAGGTATGACTGTACTCGAGGCCCAAGCGGTCACTCTGTAGACTGCTCAGCAGTTGGTTGAGGGTGTGCCGCCGGTTGATGCCGGGCGGGACGTTGTCGTCGAGCCACTCTTGCATCTCGGGAGTCAGCTCGTGGAGGCGGGCGAGTTCCTCGGCCGGGTCGATGTCCAGGGGGGGAACCGTGGGCACGAGGTTGGTCGTCTGCGACTGCCCGATACCGCCGAAGGCGAGACCGGGGAGCGCTACGAGGACGACGAGCGTTCGCAGGGCATGGGTCATGGGGTGGCCTCCTTTCATCCAGTATACCTACGCTGCGGAGCTGGCCAAGGTTTAGGATTGCTCGCCGTGGCCAGAGGGGGCGGAATAGACCAGGCCAGACGATCGTTGCAAACTGGGAGAAGGAGTTGCGAGGACCGAGATGACACAAACCGATTCGCCCGACGAAGCCGACCAGCGTTCGGAGAGCGGGCGCATGTCGCGCGCGGCAGCATTGTCTCCGCTCGCCCTGTTGGGTGGACTCGGTGTGCTCGGCCTGGTGCGCGAGAGCGTTCAGAAGCGTCAGATGTTCTCGCCGACCGCATATCCTCGCGGTGCCTGGGAACCATGGCGGCATGGGGTCGAGGCCGAGGACCACTGGTTCGAGGCCGCGGACGGCGTCCGCCTGCACGGCTGGTGGATCCCGCACCCCAACCCACGAGGAACGGTCCTCTACTGTCACGGCAACAGCGGCAGTTTGGGGAGCGAGATCGACACGCTGCGGCGATTCCGTCGACTGCGTTGCAACCTGTTCGCCTTCGACTACCGAGGTTACGGGCGCAGCGAAGGGGCTCCCAAGGAGGCCGGGCTCTACAGGGACGTCCGGGGAGCCTATCGGTTCTTGGTCGGCGAGCTCGCAGTTCCCGAGTCGGAGGTGATTCTCTTTGGACACTCGCTGGGGGGAGCGGTGGCGGTGGATGCGGCGACCGAGTGCCAGGTGGCGGGTCTGGTGGTCCAGAATTCGCTGACACAGATGCGCGACATGGCGAAGGTGAATTTCACCGATCCCGTCGGTAGCCGGCTTCCAATCCACTGGGTGGCACGCAACCAGTTCCGGTCCATCGACAAGATCGGGAGCGTGGACTGTCCAGTACTGATCATCCACGGCCGCCTCGACCAGCGGATCCCTATCGAGCAAGGGCGCCGCCTCTTCGAGGCAGCCGCCGAGCCGAGGGAGTTCCTCGAGATCCCGGGGGCGGGGCACAACGACATCGCTCGCCGCGGGCGACTGCGCTACTGGCTCCGACTGTCGCAGTTCCGGGATCGCACCCTCAGGGCTGCACGGCTGCCTTGATGCGCCCAATGGCCTCGGGATCGTTGGGCAATAGACCGGGGGCCACCAAACGATCGACGACCTCGAGCCAGATCGGTTCCTCGGTGAAGACCTGGCGGAAGATGGGCAGTGCTTCTGCCTCGCGTCCGATCGAGAAGAGCGTGACGGCACGCCAGAACGGGAGTTCGACGATGTGGGGGGCGAGCAGTGCCGCCTGGGTGTAGTGCTCGACGGCCGCTTCGACGTCTCCCAGGGCCATGGCTTCGTCGCCAGCATTCGAGGCCTCGTAGGCCCGGTGCACTCCCAAGAGACGCCGGAGTTCGGCGAGGGGCGCGGCGTGGTCATCGACCCTGAGATCGACCAGGCGGTCCCTCCAGGGTTGGTCGCTCCGGTCGCCGCTGACGATGAGTAGGGCGGCACTCTGCCGCCCCCGGATGTCCCCTCCTTCTCCTTCGGCGGCTTCCAGGGCTGCGATCAGACGGTCTGCAAAAGGCCCTTCGGCGGCTCGATAGGCGTCGGCCATGGCATCCCAGACGGTGTCTCGAAGCATCAGATTGGCCTGCACGCTGAAGGCCTCGCCCTCGACGTGACCGGCGGCCGCGATGCACTGCTCACCGGTCCAGGCGGCCACTCGCCCCTCGGCATCGACCATGGCGACCTGACGGACCGACCGCTGCGGATCCTCTTCGAGGAGGGCGTCGAGAGCCCGACGCGGTGCGATCCCCTGTTGCATGAGAGCCAGCCCCCTTGGTCCGTAGGCAGTCTCGACGAAGGACTGCGTGGCCACTGCCCCCACACCTGGTTCGGCCCACGCGACCACCGTGCCGACCTGGAACCAGTGGCTTTGCACGGCGACGCCCAACTGACCGGTCTCGGGATCCCGAGCCACGATCGAGTAGGTGTGAGCCAGGTCGGATCCCAGGAGGGGGCGGCTCAACGGTTCGGCTTCCGAGCCGAAGCTCGGGCTCGCCAGGGCGAGGCCGAGGCACAGGACGGTGATTCCGTAGCATCGGGACTGAGGTCGGGACATCGATTCCTCCTTGGTTGGGGGCGGTGCACTATCCTGCCAGGCTTCGGAATCAAGCCCTCTCCCAGGGAGCGGGTGGGATCGCCTCGGCGTCGACGACGCGGATCACCAGGGCCAATCCCCGTTCGTTGGCCACCTGGGTGGCGTTCCTCAGAAGTTCGCGGGCGAGGTCATCGGGTTCGCTGGTGCAGTCCAATTGGATGCGGACCGCTTTGCCGGCATACTGTGGGTACTGTTCCGCCAGGTGTCCGTCGAGAACGTATACGAAGTAGTTGGAGAGTTTGTCGTTGAGCTGCTCTAGCTGAGCTTGGCCCTGGTCCCAGGATCGAGTCTCGATCAGGGTCAGTACGACCTGACTCCGGCGCTCGTCGAACGAGATCAGATCGACGATGGCCGGGTTCTCCACCCCGCGGCTGAGCTTCTCTTGGTTGTTCTCTGTCATCGCGCTTCCTTCCGCTTCCCGAAGACCCGCGACTTTACCCCTATCCCGAGAGGGATTGAATCGGGGAAGGCTGTTTGGTGGTCGTTGACGAGAGGGCAGCGAGTCGGTGGAAGCCGAGCGCAGCCGCATCGCGGGCCAACCGTTCTAGCTCTTGCAAGCCAGCCTCCGGATCGGTCCGCGCCAAGGCCTGGGCGTGGGCCCACCGTGCCTCGAGTTCCAGCCGTACTACGCCGGTACGACGGCACTCGTCGATCAGCTGTTCGGCGCGTCGTAGCGCGGTGGTGGGATTGGGCTCGAGCGACAGCGTGGCGATGGCGACGGCGAGGGCGATAGCGGGACTGTCGCGACGGTCGGCGAGTGAACTCGCCAGATCGAGTTCCCGCCGCGCGGCGGCCGCCTCTCCCAGGGCCTGGTGTGCCAGGGCCAGGGCGAGTCGAGCGATCGCCTCGTCGTCCGGCACGCTGGCGCCGCGGAGCGCCGACAGGGCTTCGCGAGCGGTCTGGGCCGCCGTGTCGACCTCTCCGAGGTCGAGTTGCACGAAGGCGAGCAGTGCTTCGCTCTTGGCAGCTGCCATCGGTTCGCCGAGCCGAGCCTGAATGGCAGCGGCCTCGGCCAGAGCTTCCGCCGCGGTGGTGAGGTCGCCACGATCCCGCAGGACCTCGGCGTGGTTGGCGAGGACCAAGGCAATGCTCGACTCATCCTCGAGGTCTCGATAGACCTCGAGACAGCGCTCGAAACTCGCGGCGGCCTCGCCGAGTTCCCCGCGGTCCCACTGCAGAATCGCCAGATTGTTTAGCGCGCTGCCGAGTCCGTCGAGATGACCGATTCTCTCGAACTGATCGAGGGCGAGTCGGTAGTACGACTCGGCGCGCGAAGACTCTCCGCGGTCCGACAGCACGATGGCCAGGTTGTTGAGCGCGGCGGCTTCGTCGCCCAGGTTGCCGGAAGCGCGAGCGGCGGTGAGCGCTTCGTCGAAGTGTCGTTCGGCGGCTGCGAGGTCGCCCTCGATCGAATCGAGAATGGCCAGCCCCTTGAGAGCATCGTGCTCCCCCTCGGGAAAGCCGACCTGTTGCGAGAGAGCTCGGGCCGTCTCGTAGTCGCGGCGGGCCTGGCTCGCGTGGCCTTGTCGACGAGCCAACGAGGCCGAGACCAGAGTGGCGCGAATGCGGCCGCGCTGCGCTCCGACCTCTTCGAAGAGCGAGCGTGCTTCTGCGATCTGGGCCAGGGCTTCGGATGGGTTGCCCTTCGCGGCTTCCAGGCGAGCCCTCTCGACCAGCAACTGACCCAGGCCGTGGCGGTCTTCGGTGAGCTCGTAGAGACTGCGGGCGCGGAGGAGATGCTGTTCGGCCTGATCGAGGTCTCCGCTCCGACGGGCGGCGTTCGCCGCCTTGAGGCGAGCTTCGGCCTCGAGGTGCAACGCTCCTTGCTGTCGGGCTGTGTGCCAGGCCTGGGCCGCGGCACGGCCGATCCTCGGTACATCGGACCGGAGGGCCGCGACTTCGGCCTCGAGCAACGCGATCTCGGGATCGCTGGTCGTGTCGAAGTCCTCGGTCAGGGAGCTGAGGCTGGCGTCGGCTCGCGCAGCCAGGCCGGCTCCGACCCAGGCTTCGGTGCGCAGTCTGGCGAAGCGCAACTCGTCAGGGTGGAAGTGGGCGAGAGCGTCGTAGGTCTCGGCGGCGCCGACCCAGTCTCCCTGGTAGGACTGTTGCTGGGCCTGGATCAGAAGCTGCGCTTCACGTGGGATGTCAGCCGCCAACTCTGCAGCTCGGATCGCTACCTCGCGAGCCTGAGCGTCGTATCCCTGCAGGCGCCAGGCTCGCCCCAGTTCGGAGTAGAGGATGGCGTTGTCGGGCTCGAGATCGACCGCCTCCTGAAGTGCTTGCCGAGCGGTGTTGCCGTCGCGGGCTCGTAGGGCCACTCGAGCGGCGGTCAGGAGCTCCGCGACGCGCCGATTCCCGGGCTGGGTGCGGGCCAGTCGATCTCCCTCTTCGGTGGTCAAGGGAGAGGCTCCGAGGGCTTCGCGTAGTTCGGAGCCGAGCATCTGGACGAGTTGCACGATCTGGTCCGTGCGGCCGGTCTGGCTCCACGAGGCCACGGTTGCGTCGTCTGTCGCCGAGAGCAATCGGAGGTCGAGTCGCAGGGTCTGCTCGGCTTGGTTGCCTTCGACGAAGTAGGTCCCTTCGATGAGGTAGGTCGTGGGCAACCGGCTGAGGAGCGGAGTGGGATCTGGCGCTTCTTCGTAGCGGGCGACCGTATTGCGGGACAGCGCCCGGAGAGCTCCTTCGGCGCCAACCTCGGTGGTCAGCATCTCCGCGACCGCGTGGCCGATCCAGTGCAGTTCCTCCGGCGCCTGGAGCGAATCGAGGGCGGCGACGGCCACCGTGGTGCGGGCCGGGCTTCTAGACTCCTCAGCGGCGGGTGGAGGTTCGACCTGAGGGCTCGGTTGCCTCGCGTTCCACCAAGACCCGACGAACGCCAGGATGACGAGAAGAAGTGCTGCGGCGAGGTTGCGTCGAGGCCGCGTGAACGTCGGCGACCCTGCATCGGCGGCGACGAGATCCTCCGACTCGAGGTCGCCGAGCGCCGAGGTGCGAAGCGCCGGGTCGATGAGCGGCAGAATCGCCTCGACCCGTTTGGGCCGTTCGCCCGGTTCCCGTCGAAGGCAGCGCAGGATCGTGCGCTCCCAGGCCGGGTCGAGGTCGGGGATCAGGCTGCTCGGGGGGTCGGGGTCCCTCTGGAGTCGCATCATTGCAGTGGTGACCGGGTTTCTGCTCTCGAACGGGAGCCTTCCGGTCATCATCTGGTACATCAGCACGCCGAGGGCGTAGATGTCGGCCGCCGGAGTCACGGGTTGGGAGCGCAACTGCTCGGGCGCGATGAAGGCGGGAGTTCCCAGCACCTGGCCGTGGGCCGTAATCGGAGAGCCGGAGCCCGCTCGGAGATTGCGCGACAACCCGAAGTCGCTGACGACCGGTCGCCGCTCGGCTCCGTCGGCGACGATCACTACGTTGCTGCTCTTGAAGTCACGGTGGACGACGCCCGCGGCGTGGGCAGCACTGAGTCCAGCGATGATGCCTCGCAGCAGATCCAGCGCGTCAGCCGCCTCGAGCGGACCCCTCTCGTCGATCCAGGCCGCCAAGGTCGGCCCCTCCAGCAGTTCCATCGTGAAGAAGGGGAGGTCGAGCCCGCTGCGTCGATCGTGGTGGTAGCCCAGGTCGTAGATGCGGCAGACGTTGGGGTGGGTGATCCGCCGTGCCGTGGTCACTTCGCGTCGAAAGCGGCCCTGCGCGTCGGTCGATCGCGCCAGTAGCGGCCGAAGGACCTTGGCGGCGACCGTAGTGTCGAGCTCGCTGTCCCGCACCGCGAACACGATCCCCATCGCGCCTTGGCCGAGGAAGCGCTCGACGACGTAGCGGTCGCCCAACCGTTCGCCGGTCGCAATCTCCAGTTCGAACCAGACGCCAGGTTCGTTCGACCGGTCGGGACCGGATTCGTCGGATCCGGAGGGATCGGCGATCCTGCGGGTATCGTCGCTCATGGCAGTGCTCGAGAGGCTACTGCGAGTCTACCCCGGGGCGGTGGGCCTCCCTCCGCTCGATGGGCACGACCTTCCAGAGCCAGCCGATCCCACACAAGATCTGCACCGAACCGAAGACGACGAAGGCCGACCGGAGGCTCAGGATCTCTCGTTCGAGGAGCAGGCTCGCCGCGAGGATCGACAGCGCATCCGCCGACATGATGAGGAGCCACTCGGTGGCGAACACTCGACCGCGAAACCTGTCGTCGCTGCGCCGTTGAAGCAGCACTGTCGTCATCACCCAGTTTGCGCCGCTGGTGGTGTGCGCCAGGAGGACCGGCAGGGCGACCCAGTAGGTCCAGGGCAGAGCGGGCAGGGCGGCGTAGAAGGCGCCCGACAGGAGGATGCACCATCCCATGGCCGCGGGCCAATGGACCGAGTGGGGCAGGTAGCGACGAGCGAGGATGGGACCCAGCCCGGTTCCGACGCCGCGTACGGCGTAGAGCAACCCCATCGCAGCGGCGGCGGCTTGGGGAGCGACCGCTTCACCGAGCAGGGCCAGGAGGTAGACTAAGGCGCCGCCACCCAGTGACCATCCGGCCTTGGCCAGCGTCAAGCGGCCGACCGCCGGCACGTGCCGGAGGTAGCGCCAACCCTCGCCGATCTTGCGGCTGGCAATCAGCCACAGGGGCTCGGCTTCGGGAGGGTCGGTGTTCTGGGGGATGCGACACCGAGCCACGAAGAGAGCGGAGACCAGATAGGTCGCGCTGTCGAGCAGGAAGACGGCCCGCTCGCCGAAGGCCTGGGTCGCGAGGCCACCGAAGCCCGCGCCCAGGGCGAGCATCACCGACCAGGTCGCGGCGGCCAGGGCATTGGCGGTAAGGAGTTCGCGCGGAGTCGTGATGTTGGGGAGCGAGGCGGAGCGCGCAGGCTCGAAGACCGACCCCACTACGACCTGCAGGGCGGTGAGGAAGTAGAGGATCGGGACCTGGGAAGGGTCGTCGATGGCCAGGAAGCCGAGCACAATCACCGACCGCAACAGATCGGACCCGATCATCACCCGCCTTCGGTCCCAGCGATCCACCAGCACGCCGGCGAGCGGGGATGCCAGCCCGAGCGGGACCATCTTGAAGAGGAAGATCGCACCCAGCGCCAGGGGTGAGCCGGTGAGTCGCGACACCAGCGTGTAGAGGGCGATTGTGTTGAACCAGTCGCCGAGGAGTGAGATCAGCGTTGCTGCCCACAGCCGCCGGAAGTTCGGATTGCCACGGATCAGCTGCAGGTAGCCGACGTCCGGGGATGAGTGAGCGCGCGGAGGCATGCGCCGGGAACTCTATCCCGACCGGCGAGAAGCCGAGCGGCGAGGGCCGGCCTTGGGGTCGTCGAACGGCGTCAGTTGGGGCGGGTGCGGGTTCGCAGCTGGCCGGTACTGCGGGTCCCACTGGCGTCCTGATCGTCGGGTGGGTTGTAGCCGCCGATGACCTGGCTGGCGGGAACCCGTCCCGAGGAGTTGCTCGGAGTCAGTCGGGTCACGCTACCGGGGCGCCGGGTGTCGCGCCGGCCGCGGTCCCGACCGGTGGTCACGGCGGGAGGATCGGCTTCACCGACCGAACTGTTGGGGTCGAGGTCGCGGTGGGACAGCGTCTTCGAGGCGGCGGGCTCGTCGCCTTCTTCCGAATCGGACCTCGGCGGCAGCGGAGACTTCGGCTCGTCCGCGGAGTCGTCGGCTGGGGTCACTTCGGTCCCTTCGTCGGGCAGCTGGGGCAGGAGTAGCGATGCGATCCGAAAGGGGTCCTCGTAGGCTCGAGGTGCTTCGCTGGCCGAAGCACTGCCGGCATCGAGGCTGAGCAGAGCCCGGGTCGTCAGTGCGCTGTCGATCACCTGAGGGTTGACGTCGGGAAACGACAGCGTGGGATCGAGGCGAAAGGCCTCGGCGTAGGCGGCCAGCGCTGGCTTGGTACGGCCGGAGTTCTCGGCCAGTCGACCGAGTTGGTAGTGACTCCAGGCGTGTTCGGGATCGAGTTCGAGCACTCGGGCGAAGGCTTGGCGCGCGGCATCGGCCTGGTTGCGTTGCGCTAGGAGGAGGCCTAGATTGAAGTGGGCGCTGACGAGTTGGTCATCGAGGCTGGTGGCTCGTTCGTACGATTCGAGGGCGGCATCGGAGTGCCCGGCCAGCAGGAGGAGGTTGCCCAGATCGTTGAAGGCATCCGCGTCCGTGGGGTTCTCGGTCAGCAACTGACGCTGTACCTCGATCGCTCGAGCTACCTGGTCCGGCGATTCGGCGGCCACGACGATCGGGAGAAGGAGCAGGCCGAGAAGGAAAAAGAGAGTTGTGCGCACGATGTTTCCTATGTCTTGTCGGGTCGGTGCCGAGCACCGATCGGTTTTGCTTTGAGTTTGACCTTGCCTCCCTCTTCGACGAGGCGAAACTGGACGGTCGAAGCACCAGTCTTCTTACGAATCCCGGCCATCTGTTTGTCTAGGTACGAGCGGAAGGTCTCCAACTCCACCTTACCGCCGCGTCGCGCCAGGCCCTCGTAGAGAGCGTTCACCGCGTCCGGGGTCGGTCGTCCACTGCACACGACGCCGGCTTCCACGTCGATGGGGGCTGCCTCGGCACCGAGACTCGTTCGGGCACTCTGGGTCCGTGCATCCTCGAGGTCCCGAAGCCGACGACCGTACATCTCACGGTAGCTGTTGAACTGGGCTTCGAGGTTGGCCAGCTTGAATCGATCGACCGGACTCTTCTGGTTCACGTTGCGCAGGGCCCGTAGCGCTCGCTCGATCGCATCTCGATCTTGGTCGGGGGGGATCTCGAGTGCTCCGGCGAAGAACTTCCGGTAGGCGACCTGCAGACGTTGAATCCGCGCCGCGACCTCCTCGATACGGGCCTCGAGGCTCAGGGGGCGGCCGGATTCGGGAGGGTTGATCATGACGGGCTCGGGAACGAAGGGGCGGCGCAGGCCGTGAGTCGCGACGTACAATGAGCGCTGCCCATGAACTGTTCGCCATCATCCGAGCTGCGGCAGCTGCCCGCGGTCGACAAGGTCCTCGGTTGGTCCCGAGTGGGTCGACTGGTCGGATTATACGGAAGGACGGCGGTACGGGTCCAAGTCAGGGAGGTCCTGGCTACCCTTCGAGAGGCCCTCCAACGGGGCGAGCGGGATGTCGACTGGGGCGAGGAGTCTGTCGGTCGCGCCGTCGAGGCTCGATTAGAGATGGCAACCGGCGGTCAGTACGAGCGGGTGCTGAACGCGACCGGAATCGTCCTGCACACGAATCTGGGCCGGGCTCCCTTGCCGCGCGCGGTCGCTGAGCGGCTGGTCGAGTGGTCGGAGGCCGGCTGCAACGTCGAGTTTGACCTGGCCGCGGGCGAGCGCGGGGAGCGGAATCGGCGTCTGAGCCGACTCTTGCCCCTCTTGACTGGTTGTGAGGCGGCTATCGCGGTGAACAACAACGCCGCGGCTCTCGTCCTGGCGCTGGCTACCCTGGCCGCGGGCCGTGCGGTCATCCTGTCGCGAGGCGAAATGGTCGAGATCGGCGGCTCCTTTCGGATCCCCGAGATCCTCGAGGCTGCGGGCTGCCGACTGGTCGAGGTCGGGACCACGAACAAGACCCACCTCGAGGACTTCGAACGGGCGATCGACGACGAGACCGCCTTGCTCCTTCGGGTGCATCCCTCCAACTACCGGGTCAGGGGTTTCACCGAGCGGGTGGCGACCCCCGACCTCGCCCGACTCGGGGAACGGTTCGGACTGCCGCTGATCGTCGATGAGGGGGCCGGGCTCTTGCGTGGGCGCTCCGAGCCCCCGTTCGCCGACCATGACAGTGTGGAAGAGGAGCTGAGCGCCGGGGCCGCACTGGTCTGTTCCAGTGCCGACAAGGTCCTGGGCGGCCCCCAGGGAGGCTTGCTGATGGGCCAGCGGTCTCTGGTGGAAGCCTGTCGACGACATCCGCTCTACCGTGCTTTTCGACCGGGACGCCTGGTCTACGCCGTGCTCGAAGAGACCCTGCGTCGCACTCTGGCGGGCGAGGCGAGCGTCGTGGACCAGCTCTGGCCCGACGCCGAGGCGCACCAGGCGCGGCTGCAGCGATTGTTGCAGCGACTGCCCGAGGCCGAGATCGTGGAGGTAGAGGGGTACGTGGGAGCGGGAGCAGCTCCCGACGTCGCGGTCGTGGCCGATGGTCTCGCTCTGCCGTTCCGCGAGGGTTGGGTCGAGGCCCTGCGACAGGCTCGTCCGCCGGTGATCGCCTACCGTCGTCAGGGGCGGATCCTACTCGACCTGCGGACGGTGCACCCAGAACACGACATCGTGCTGGCCGACGCGGTACTCGCGACTCGGCCCCGCTAGAAGAGACCGTAGAGGGCGAGCAGCCGGGGACCTCCGAAGAGCGCAACGAGTCCTCCCAGGGCCAGGAAGACGCCGAACGGCAGGCGGCTCTGCAGGTTCATTCTGCCCATGAGGATCAAGCCGAGTCCAACCAGGGACCCGGCCAGAGAACTGACGAACAGGGTGACGGCAACGCCACGCCAGCCGATGAATGCACCGATCATGGCCAGCATCTTCACGTCGCCCAGGCCTAGTCCGTCGACTTTGCGCAGCCGGAACCAGACTTCGGACACGATCCAGAGGACTCCGCCACCCACTGCCATGCCGAGCAGGGATTGTTGCCAACTGATCCAGGGGGTGAGCAGGCCGACGAGCAGCCCCGCCAGCATTCCCGGGTAGGTCAGGACGTCGGGCAGGATGAAGTGCTCAGCATCGACTCCAGCGAGGACGATCAGGAGACAGCAGTAGAGGATGGCCACCCCGGTGGCCCAGCTGTTCCCGAACGCCCGATGGCAGAGGACGAAGCAGCACGCCGTGAGGGCTTCGATCAGCGGATACCGCCAGGAGATCGCGGCTCGGCAGCTGCGGCAACGACCGCGGAGTACGAGATAACTGATCAGAGGGATGTTGTCCCAGGGCCGAATCAGAGCCTGGCAGGATGGACAGCGCGAGCGGGGAAGGATCGTCGAGGTGCGACGCGGGAGCCGGTGAATGACGACGTTGAGGTAGCTGCCGATGATCAGCCCGAGGGCGGCGAGGTAGCAGGAGACGAAGAGCTGGGCTGACATTGGGCGCGATTGTACGCTGTCGTCCGATCGAGGAGGACCGCGCCGAGGAGGGATAGCAACGAGATCGCCGCTCCGACCGGGATCCACGGGTCGCGGTAGCGCAAGCGAAGGGTGTGATGGCCTCCCGGCACCTCGACCCCGATCTGCCCGATAGCGGTGGGGCACAGGCTGGTCTGGTCGGACTCCCCGTCTTTGCCGAAGTCGATCGAAGCGTTCCAGTTCCGGTCGAAGGTGGAGGCGATGACCAGGAAACCCGGTCCCTGGGCCCGATACTCGACGGTGATCGAAGTGCTGTCGTACCGAGTATCGAGAACCGTGCCGCTCGCGTAGTGCTTCGTCGCGGTGGTCGGCGGATCGGTCACGAGACAGGAGTCACCCGCCGCCAGGTCGAAGCCGACCGAACGCAGCCAGGCGAGCGCGCCATCCAGCTCCGAGAAGAAGGAAACGCGAGGGACGAGACGGACCTCAGGTAGGGGGTTCGGGAGGCGTCGCAGTCTGGTCTCGGTAGCCTGATCGCCGCGGGCTTGGAAGTCGGCGACGATGGCTGCAGGTTGTTTTGGCTCGACGAGAAGGTGGGCCGACCAGGCTTCGGCGAGCCGGAGTTGTTCGGCGGAGAGCACGGGCAGCGACTCGAACTGTCGCCGTGCCAGAGCCGCCCAGGGTGTCGCCATGCGGTCGAAGTCTTGGTTGAGGACGTAGTCGGACCCCCAGAGGTTGGCGCTGTAGGGCTCGAACTGGCGGAACCGACCCAGGATCTGTTGCTGGCCGGGCGTTCCGATGGCAAGATGCGGCCCTTCGGGAAGGAGGTCGACCACGGTAGCCAGGCGACTGGCTCCTTCCACCGGTTGCGTGTCGGCCGACCGCAGTACCTCACGGTGCGGCAGGCTGGGCAAGATCCTCCAACCGTGCAGGCCGAGGTCGAGCACCACGAACAGCAACAGGCAGGGCTGGACCCAGGGAATGCGGGTCCGGCGGAGAAGGAGGCACACAAGCGCCAGGAGCAGGCCCGTGGTCGCCAGGGAGGTGAAGAGGAAACCCAGCTGCTTCTCGGTTCCCGAGGTCGAACCGAACGCGAGAATGTAGCTCTCGAAGAACTGAGGCATCACGAACCCGAGAACGAACAAGCCGACGGTGCCGGTCGCCAGGACAGCCGCAACCCACTCGGCGAAACGGGCGCTACGACCTGGACGGAGGTGGGCGGAAGTGGGACTCGACGCGAGGCGGCGCTCCAGGTTGAGGGCTCCGGCGATTACCAGGGCGGCGAGGCCGAGGACGATGAACTTCTCGGGGTAGCGCACCAGATTCAAGAGGGGAACGTGGTCGTAGCGTGGTCCCAGCCCGGGGAGATGCCGGCCGAGGCTGAGGGCGAGACTCAGCAGCGCCATGGCTCGCCAGGCGGTGGCGAACGGGATCGCACCGAGGAGCAGTCCTTCCAGTCCGAGTAGGCCGATCAGCACACCGGCGTAGAGGGACAGCACGTAGGGAAAAGCGCGATCGTGGATCCGCCAGCCGAAGTACAGACCCTCTTCGTCGCGCATCGGGTCGCCCCAGAGATGGGGCAGGAGAACCTCGGGCAGTCGAGCAGGGGCCAGCGACCAGCGGGTGAGCTCGGCATGGTCTACCTGTCCTGCCCGCGGCGACTCGAGGAGCCGAAACCCGGTCGGCAGCAGTTGCAACGAACCCAGGAGCAGCGCAAGCAGCCCGATCGAGGCCAGCGTGCGGGCTCGAAGTGCGGGTCGTAGCGGGGCCGCGAGCGCGACCAGGGCGAGCCCGAGGCCCGTGAGCAGCGGAACGACCGGTTCTCCCGCGAACAGCTGGAGAGCGAGGATTCCGGCGGCCAGGAAGGCGTGGTGCCGCCGCTCGTGGGCGAGCGGCAGCGTGAAGGCTCGGACGCCCGCGAGGATGGCCCACGGCCACCAGGACATGCCGCAGTAGAAGTTGAGCGTGCCGGACAGACCGAGAAACCAGGGTGCCAGGCCGAAGGAGAGTGCGCCCATCGTGGCGGCAACCCGCCGGGCCCCGAGGTGGCGGAGGAGTCGCCAGGATCCCAGCAGAGCCCAGATCGCGTGCCCCAGAATCAGGAGGTTCAGCGAGTAGGGAACCGACACGAGCAGAAGCCAGGTCGGTGGGTAGAAGGCGGCGTAGTTCGGATTCGAGAGGATCGGTTGGCCGCCGTTGAGGTGTCGGTTCCAGAGCGGAGGGACACCTTCGCTCGCGGCCTCAGCCAGAGCGGTGCGCAGCGGCAGATGGAAGAGGGTCAGGTCCCGGTCGGAGGGGACGACGGCGGGCGAGGCCAGGTGCGCCAGTTGCAGGAGTAGGAGGGCGGCGGTGACGAGTCCGGGCAGGCCAATGGATCTTCGAGTCGACATGTGCCAGCCGGAACCCTACCAGAGCGAATCCGGAATCTCCGCCGGACCGATGGCCGAAGAAGTCGGGCCGTCGGAAACCACCGTTGGAGGGCGGCAACCCGGACTACTGCGTACCGCGTTGGGGCCAGCGGACGAAGAACCCGTCGGCCCAGACGATGTCCTGGGAGTAGTCGGTGGGTTCGAAAGCGCCGGTGACGTAGGTGTCGGCGTCGAAGGCCTTGTCGGCACCTCCACTACGGACCGCCATGACCGTTTGTTCGAGACCTACGAGGTCGAGCCGGTAGTCGAAGAAGCGTTTCCATCCGTCGCGCAGGGGCACGGCTTGCAAGTATTGGGGCACCAATTGATCCCCTAGGTCGTCGACAGCAATCACTGGGTAGTCCGCCATGTCGATCGTGCCTGAGCCTGCAGCCATGGCTTGGGACTCGTCCGTGAGCCAGGCCATCATCGCCGTACCGACGAAACGGGCGTCGGCCATGGTCCGTTTCTGCTTGGCCTTTTGTAGTGCGTCGAGTAGATTCGGAATCAACATCGAAGCCAGGATCCCGATGATGGCGACGACGATCAACAGCTCGATCAGAGTGAAACCGCTCTGGCGGTTCCTGTTTCGGAAATATCGCATGGTTGTGAGTGCCTCCGCTCAACCAGGGGAGCAAGGGGCATGCCAACCTAGCGCCACTGGGTCCAGGTTCGGGCGAGGTCGATCATTCGTCGCCGGCCGGCGGCGAACGAGGCCAGGGAGATCTTCTCGTCCCGGTCGTGGATACCCGCCAATTCCTGGGGTTCGAGGGCGAAGGGAGAGAAACCGTAGGCGGGGATGCCGCGTTGCCGGAAGAAGCGAGAATCGGTGAACCCGGGAGAGAAGTGGGGGACCACTGGGGCTTCGGATTGGAGGGCGTTCTCCAGCAGCCGGTAGACCGGATGGTCGACCGGCGACGGCGCCGACGGCGGGGCCGAGGCCAGGACCTCGACCTCGATGTCGCCCCCGAGCGTCTCGCGGATCAGCCCGAGGAACCTCTCGTCGTCGGTGTCGGGCAGCAGGCGGATGTCCACCTCGGCGATCGCCTCGCGGGCGATCGAGTTGATCTGTTCGGACCCTTCGAGTCGGGTGACCTGAATGGTGTCGAGGAACATCGACTCCATACCGGGCAGTAGCCCTACAGCGGGTCCCTCCGGTCGAATCACCGAGCGGATGTCGGTGAAGAGACGGCGCCAACGCTCGTTCTGCAGCGGGGCCATCGCCGCAAGGTAGTTCTCGACCGGTGGCGTAACGCGCCAGGTGGCGGGGAGATCGACGAGTCGTGCCAGGCCGCGGGTCAGCCGATGCACCGCGCTGTGCGGCGAGTAGCCGGCCGCGTGGCCGGCGCGTCCGCGGGTGCGAAGCCGCAGCCATAGAGGTCGCTTCTGGGCGACTTCGATCCCGAACCAGAGGAGGCGGCCGTTGATCTGCCGGTTGCTACCTCCTTCGTTCAACACTCCCGCCGCGCCGGTGAACAGGTCTGGGTGCTCATCGAGCAGGTACTCCACCCCTTCGCGTCCGCCCTGTTCCTCGTCGGCGGTGGCGAGGAAGATCAGGTCGCGGGTCCGTGGCTCATCAGCCGCGGCCAGGGTGAGGATGGCTTCGAGGTGAACGATGCCCAGGCTCTTGGCATCGACCGCACCACGCCCCCAGAGCACCTTCTCCTCGAGAACTCCCCCGAAAGGAGCTCGATTCCAGCCGGAGCCGGGCGCTACGACGTCGATATGGTGCAGCAGCACAAGGGCTTCGCTGTCGATTCCCGCCCGGGCTCGTAGCCTGGCCCACAAGCTGGTGCGGCCCGACGGGGTCACGAGCAGCCGGTGTTCGACTCCGGCGTCGGCGAGGATTTGGGCCAGGTAGAGCGCACCGCTCTGCTCGCGACCCGGTGGGTTCCGCGTATCGAGGCTCAAGTAGCCGCGCAGTCGACTCGCAGCCGGCGTCAAATCGGAGGGCAGTGCGGCCAACTGAGCGCTCGGCGGCGCCGGGCTCAATAGCATCAGCGTGAAGGCGACGAGCCAGGGGAAGCGCTGTCTCCTCGTGTCGGGGCGAGAATACCCCGTGGTTTGGGTGTTGAAGCGGATTGGTCGGGCTCCAGAGTCGTGGCCAGGTGGCTGGAACGGAAGAGTGGCTCGACAAGAAAAAAGGGAGAGTGCCGAGCACTCTCCCTTCGAAACTAGCTGGTGGAGTAGTCCACCCGCAAGTAGATCTTACTGACTCAACTTCTGCGGCCAGCGGACGAAGAAACCGTCGGCCCAGATGATGTCCTGGTTGTAGTCGGTGGGGTCGAAAGCCTCGGCAACGACTGAACCAGTGATCTGGGCCGTGGCGTCGGCGCCGTAGCTCTGCGTCATGAACAGATTCGGGCTACCGTATTCTGGCGTGTTGGACTTGTGCAGGTAGTTGGTCTTCCAGCCGTCCTTCTCCGGTACACTCTGGATGTACTGGTCGACGAGGAGGGTAGCCCATTCAGCGGCGGTCGGTGTATCGGGGTAGGAAGCCGGGTTGAACTGGGTACTACCAGCAGCGCCGGCGGCGATCTGGTCGGTGAGCCAGGACATCTGGGCGGTGCCGAGATTTCGCACGTCGGCCACGGTCCGCTTCTGCTTGGCTTTCTGTAGCGCGTCGAGGAAGTTCGGGATGAGCAGCGCGGCGATGATGCCGATGATCGCGACCACGATCAGAAGCTCGATCAGGGTGAATCCGCCCTGCCGCTTGCGAAGACGTTGAATCATGGGAGTTACTCCTTCAAATTGGGCCGCTTGGGTGGATTCCGTGGGCGGCAGTGTCACGTGTCGCTGGAAATGGTAGCACATACCGTGCCAAGGGATGTTGGTGGAATCTGTATCGTGAGATCCGGTCTCTGTCGAGGTCTTACTTCCAACTAATCGTCGTCTGGGTGTCGATTATTGTCACCGAGGAGCGCTGGGAGGATGTCTCGGAAGGCGGCCACTCCCGTGGTATACCCAGGGAGGTCGATCTTCTCGTGGGGCTTGCCGGCGCGTAGAGTAAACGATGTGAAGATGGGGAAGGGGCTCCACCCGTAGGTCGGAACCTCGATCGGGCGCAGGTGGCGGGCGTCGGTGCGGGCTTGCGTCAGGAGGTAAGGGCCGGCGGCCTGCTGCGAGCTTCGATCAGCCAGAGCGCGTTCGAGGCGGAGGTAGAGGGGATGGTCGAGGGGGGAGTACCCTCCCACGGGGTCGGGGCTGGGTTCGTAAACCGAGACCCCGGCCAACATCCACTCCGGCAGAAGACTGCGCCGCGTGGCCTCACGCTCCGAGTCCGAAAGCAGGAGGATCGAAATCCGCAGTTTCCACGAGTTGCCGTCAGGCTCGGGGTGGCCGACGAGAATCTCGTCGCGGAGGGTGAACCGGAGGATCGGGGGAACTCTCTCCAACGCCGCGGGGTCGCGCAGAAGACGCTCCAGGTCGGCGAGATCGTCGCGCAGTCTGGGTCGGTCGCGACTCTCTCGGTACTCGGTCAGGAACTGCCGGCTTTCGGGAGTCAGGCGGGGAGCGCTCTGGTCGAAACTGAACTCGATCACGTCGGCCCGGAGTTCTTCGAGGCGTTGCTGGGAGGATGAGCAGGCGATGAGATCGACCTGGCGTTGCTGGCCGAACTCGATCGCCCAGTACTTGATGTCGCCCATCGCCCGCGTCTCCACCAGGCCACCTTCGGTGAGGATGACCCAGGCTGACTTCAGTATCTCCGGGTGGCGGTGGAGAAGCCACCGGAGACCAAGGTCGCTCCCGGTCTCTTCCTCCGCGGTCGCGACGAGACGGACCGAACGAGCCGGAGGGTGAGGGTGTGCGGCAACGTCGAGCATCCCCAGGAGGTGGGCGATGGTGTAGCTCTTCATGTCGAAGCTACCCCGGCCCTGGATCAGGGGTGGAGTGAGGGCCCCGGAGTAGGGTGGAACCTCCCAGGCCGTCGCGTCCTCTACCGGCTCGACATCCAGGTGTCCGAGCAATACCAGAGGGGCTGGCTCGCTTCCTCGTAGATCAGCCCAGAGATTGGCCTGGTGTCCACCGATGCGCTCGATCTCCACGTCGATGCCCGCCGCCTGCAATGGACCCGAGAGCCACAGAGCCGCCGCATACTCATCGCCATCGGGGCCGGACGGTACCCGAATGTACTGTTGGAGCAGCCGGACCGCCACCTCCGATTCCCAGTCACGATCCTGCCAGTCGATGTCGCCCTGAACCTCGGCGGGTCGAAGGACGGCGTCGAGAAAGAGGCCGAAGGCGGCCGCGACGCAGAGCAGGCTGGCATAAAGCGCACGGCGAGCCGCGCTGCGACGAGCGGTTTCGAACCTCGAGAAGGACATCGGGCGGATTCTAGCGAGCCGAGGTGGCGCTGACCACTCTAGGCTGCCGCCGGTAGGCTAGGATGGCGGGGATCGTGAGTTCGAACGAGACGGAGCGAGTTCCGTGGCCCCTATTGCTGATCGTGTCGCTGCTGAGCGGCCTGCCCTACCTCGCGGCGGAGGTCTACCTGCTCGACGGAGGTTGGGGATTCCCTCTCGACGATAGCTGGATCCACCTCCAGTTTGCTCGCAACCTGGCGGCGGGGGAGGGACTTTCCTACAACGCCAGCGAACTGGTGAGCGGGTCGACCGCACCACTGTGGACGGCCCTCCTGAGCCTGCTGTTCCTGCTGCCCGGGCCCGTGCTGGCGTGGGCGAAGGTGCTGGGTTTGGCGGCGCACTTCGCGGCCGTGCTCGGGGTCTACGGGCTCGGTCGAGAATTGCGACTCGGGCGGTCGTTTGCCATCCTGGCGGCTTGCCTCACGGCGGGGACCAGCTGGCTCGTATGGTCCGCCGGGGCCGCCATGGAGGTCGGGCTGTTCTGTGCGCTCTCGTCGTTTGGCATGGTGCTGCATCTGCGAGAACGGCGCGACCGGAAACGACACCCGCTGTCGCTGCCGGTCCTGGGCCTGACCCTGTTGGCCCGGCCCGAGGGAGCCCTGCTGCTGGTCTCGGCGCTGGCAGATCGGCTCCTGCGCTGGGAGAAGCGTGACGATGGGCTCCACCTCGAGTTGGCAGACTGGCGCCGCACCGCCCAGGGTCTTCTCGCAGCTGCGCTAGCTGTTGGCCCCGTCGTGTTGTTCAATCTCTGGGTCGGAGGTTCGGTGCTACCTTCCACCTTCGCTACCAAAGCGGGCTACGGCCGTTCGGGTCTCCCGAGTGGGCAGTTTCTCGACACGGTCCAAGGGATCCTCTTTCAGGCGCAGCCGGTGGCGACCCTCCTGGCTCCAGTGGGTTGTCTGGTTCTTTGCGGGTGGCTCGGATCGTCCCGGGACCGTGGTCTTCTCCCCGTGGTCTGGTTGTTGGGAATGCCGCTCGCTTACGCCGTGCTGTCGAGCGATCGGCTCCTGGTGGGCAACTTCGGTCGCTACTTCTTCATCCTCTTCCCGGTACTGGTGGTGATGGCGGTGCTCGGTTGTCAGGAACTCCTGGCTCGCCTGCCAGGGACCCTGCGGCTCGGTCCCGTCACCCTCCGCTGGCCGGTCTGGGTGGCGGGATTGCTGCTTCTGCCCACCGTCTTTGCCATGGTGCGGGGAGTCGGGCTCTACACCCGTTCGGTGCTCAACGTTCAGGACAGCGATGTAGCGATGGCGAAGGCCCTGGCGCCGGTACTGCCACCCCAGGCCGTACTGGCGATCAACGACATCGGAGCCATGAAGTTTCTACTGCCCAACCGGGTCATCGACCTGGCCGGTACCGCGACCCCCGAGATTCACGACTGGGCTAGGGCCTCGATGGCGGAGGTGGGCAGCCACCACCCGGGTATCCTGGCCTTCATTCGGGATCAGAAGCCCGACTACGTGGTCGTCTTCCCCAACTGGTTCCCGCCGCTGGATCGGGATCCCGACTTCACGCCGCTCCTGCGTTTACAGGTGGAGGACAACATCACCATGGGGGGTGACGAACTGGTACTGTACCGAACGCCGTGGACGCGGTACCCCTTGACTGGACCGGCGGCGGGCCCGAGGCCGGCGGTCGATGACTCGCTCCCCAACCGAGGACCCTCAGATGACCGCTGACGTACGACCGCTCGACCTGGAACCCGTGGCCCGGCAGCTCGAGGAGGACCTGTTGGCCCGGTGGCGCGACTTGCTGCGCACGACCTCCTTCATCGGAGGGGCCGAGGTGCAGTCGTTCGAGACATCGTTCGCCCGGTTCCTCGGTGCCGAGGGGTGCGTGGGGGTAGCCAACGGGACCGATGCTCTGGTGGTAGCGCTCAAGGCTCTCGACCTGCAACCCGGCGACGAGGTCCTGGTGCCGGCCTTCACCTTTTTTGCGACGGCCGAGGCGGTCGTCTGGGCGGGAGGGATCCCTCGCATCGTGGACATCGAGCCTCAGACCTTCAACCTCTCGGTGGAGGACGCGGCGCGGCGGATCGGCCCCCGGACGGTGGGCGTGATCGGAGTTCATCTGTACGGAACCCCCTGCGATCTCGAGGGGCTGCAGAGCCTCTGTGCGGCCCACGACCTCTGGTTGCTCGAGGACGCCGCGCAGGCCCACGGTGCGCGCTACCGCGGCCGCTGTGTCGGTACGTTCGGTGCATTGGCGACCTGGAGCTTCTACCCCTCGAAGAACCTTGGATGTTTCGGCGACGGGGGTGCCGTCAGCGGCATGGACTCTGACCGGCTGGCTCGGGTCCGATCCTTGGCCAACCACGGTCGCACGGCCCACTACCACCACGGTGAGGTCGGAACCAACTCGCGTCTCGATGCCCTGCAGGCGGCGGTGCTCAACCTACGGCTTCCCAGCCTGGTCGACGACAACCGCCGTCGGGCCGAGCTGGTCGCGAGGTACCGAGAGGGGCTGGCGGCGGTGGGCGATCTCACCTTCCTCCAGGTACCCCAAGGAACCGAATCGGTGTACCACCAGCTACCGGTCCTGACCGGTCGTCGCGACGACCTCCAGGTGCATCTACAAGGACTCGGCATCGGTACCGGAATCCACTATCCGCTTCCCCTGCACCTACAGCCGGCCCTCGCATCGATGTCGGACGGAGACGCCCGACCGGTGTCCGAACGGGCGGCGGAGACCAATCTCTGCCTGCCGATCTACGCGCAGCTCGACGAGGCTGCGGTGGATCGCGTCATCGACGCCATTCGCGACTTCTTCTGAGCTGTGGTTCGACGCGTCGCGAGGCGTCGGCGTATTCCGATCCTCAGTTCCCTTCGACTTCAGTTGAAGTAGAGCACCCATCCGACCATCAGGCCCCACAACAGGATGTTGAGGAGGAAGGGCGGGTCGGTCAACAGGCCTTCGGTTGGATTCCGGTCGTCGGTCTTCTGGTAGACCAGGTAGAGATAGCGGAAGATTCCGAAGAGGACGAGGGGTACGGTGTACACCAGGCCGCGCCCGTGCCGCGCCATCGAATCGGGATCGGTGGCGAACAGAGCGTAGGAGATCACGGTCGACGCGGTGACGACGTTGATCATCTGGTCCAGGAAGAGCGGGCTGTAGTGATCGAGGACCTTGCGCTGGCCGGCTGCCTTGGTGTTCAACAGTACGATCTCGTGCCGTCGCTTCGAGAAGGCCAGGAACAGTGCGAGGAAGATGGTGCAGAGCAGGATCCAAGAGGACACCTCGACGTCGACTGCGGCCGCCCCCGCCTCGACGCGGAAGACGAAGCCCAGACTGAGAATCATCACGTCGAGGATCACCAGGTGCTTGAGGCGCCAGGAGTACAGCAGGTTGACCGCCATGTAGAGGCCGACGATGGCGGTGAAGCGGGGCCCGAGCGTCCAGCCACCTCCGATCGCCAGGGCGACGAGCGCGACCACGAAGACCAACGCCGTAGGCGCCGCGAGGGCGCCAGAGGCGAGCGGTCGGTGTTTCTTCAGCGGGTGGTTGCGATCCGCCTCACGATCGCGGAGATCGTTGATCAGGTAGACCGCCGACGAGGCAGCGCAGAAGAGCGCAAAGGCGAGCGCCACCCGGGGTGCCGTCGAGGCCTCGGTCAGTTGGTGAGCGAACACCGCGGGAGCGACCACGAACAGGTTCTTGACCCACTGCCAGGGCCTGAGCGCAACGAGCAAGGGGGGCAAGCGGTCGAAGGCAGAGGGCGGCATGCGGGGTATTGTACGGGCTATGGACGCGGAGCGGAGGGACGACGCTTTCTACCTGCGTTGGGTGCTTCCGGTCGTGGTTCTACAGCTCGTGCTGGTCGCAGGTCTGATGACGGGGCAGGAGACGCTCTACCTCCGCGACGTGCTGAAGACCCATCTCGTGGGTGTCGGATCGACGGCCGTCGATTGGACCTCCGTCGGTCCCTCTGTGCTCGATCTGACGCGAGCCGGTGGTCAACCCGCCGCGGGAAACCCCAATCTTCTGCCCTTCTATCCGACCACGGTGCTCTACCGGGTACTGGATCCGCTCTGGGTGCTCAACGCCCACTTCTGGTTGCACTTTCTGGCTTTGCCGTGGGCCTTCTACTGGCTGGCGAGGGTCTGGGGTCTGTCGCGCGAGGCGGCCTGGGCGGGAGCTGTCTTCTACACCTTCTCGGGATTCGCCCTGTCCCAGCTGTCCTACTACAACCTGATTCCGATCGCGGTCTGGGCTCCCTGCGCCGTGGCCAGTTGGCTGCGATTGCGGCGAGGTCCCTTCGATCGCATCACGGTGGTCTCGGCGGCGCTGGCCTTGATCCTTCTCCTCGTCAGCGGTGACCCGATCATGATCGCCTGGGCCCTGGTCGCCACCGGACTCGCACTCGTGTGCGACGGGGCTGGCCAACCCGGGATCCAGCGCGCCGGGGTCCGTCTGTCGCTGGTGGCGGGGGCGGGCGCTTTGATCGCCGCGCCGCAATGGGTCGAGTTCGCCCGCGTTGTCCCGACCTCCTACCGGGGCGTGCTGGGCTACTCGGCGGCCAACTCGGTGGGGCGGTTCCATCCCTACCAACTGATCGACTGGTTCCTGCCGACCTTCTTCGGACGGATCGATCAGATCGGGCCGGCACAGTTCTGGGGACACGATTTCTTCGGAGGAGCACTGCCTCTCTTCCTGTCGCTGGCCCCAGGGTTGCTCGTGCTGCTGCTCTGGTGGGTGGGGCCAGGAGGGGGCCCGGCGACTCGCTGGGCGCTGTCCTGTGGCCTGCTCGGCCTGGTCGCGAGCACCGGAGTCTTGGCACACATCATGGACTGGGTCAGTCCCGGGCGGCTCGGAGCCCTGACCCGCTTCCCGGTCAAGAGCTGGTTGCTCGTCGCGATCGGGGGCAGCCTGCTGGCCGGGGCCGCGGTGCAGCGACTACAACGTGGTGCGCCCGAGGCCTGGCGCCGAGCGCGGTGGGGTTTCGGCGCTTTGGCCTTCGTCCTGCTGGCACTGTGGCTGATGATGGCCTCCGAGGGTGGAGGGGAGTTCTTCGCCTCCCGTCTCGGAGTTGGAGCTGCCTTCGAACTCGAGACGTCGCGCTGGCTCCGGATTCTGCAGGGACAATTGCTTCTCCTCGGTTTCTGGATCCTCCTCGTGCTCTTCCTGCGGCGCCGCCTCGATCGGTCGGTGCCAATCCTGCTCGTAGTGTTTGGCGTAGGACAGTGGTGGCAACTGCGCTCGGTGGTCGACACGGTTTCGGTTGCTGCGGTACGTCAGGTGGCCCCGGTTCCCGAGTGGCCCGCCGTCGGTACGCGGCTGGTGCACGCTGCCACTGTGGACTGGACGGATTGGCAGGATCAGGACACGCCCGCGGTGACCCGGTCTGAGGTAGCAAGGGAGGGGGCGGCGCAGCTCGTCCTGCGGGCCGCTCGCGAGCGAGCTCCCTTCGCCTTCGCCGTCAACTCCGTCCACGCCACCCGCTGGCGCTGGGAGCTGAATCCGACTCCGGAAGGACTCGACGCCTATCTCACCTACCTCGCGCGAGATGCCACTAGGAAGCTACCGGCCGAAGCCCGGGTTCGCCTGCTCGCGGCCTGGGGCATCGAGGCGGTCCTGGCTCGACCGGGACTCGAGGTTCGGGGACTCCATCCCGAGTGGCTCGATTCCGAGGAGCAGATCGCCGGCTACAGAGTCCTTGCGGCTCAACCGGAGATTCGTCTGGTCGAAGGCGTCCGCTACGCTGCTTCGCCGTTGGACGCGGTGGGTTTCTTGGCGGACGACTCCTTCGACGCCAGCGGCGAGGTCGTGTTGGCGGGTGGCGGCGAGACGCGGCGGCCGGGCCGGGCGAGGTTCTCGGTCCGACGCATCGACGGACAGGAGATCTTGGTCGACACCGAAGGGGAAGGTGCCGCGACCCTGGTAGTGCAGAGGACGTTCCAATCGGTCTATCGCGCCACCGTCGACGGTGCGCCGGCGCCCGTCCTCGTGGCCGACCTCCATCGCCTCGGGGTGGCGGTTCCCGCCGGTCGACACGAAGTTCGGCTCTGGGTCGAAGAGGGTCCCAGGTACTGGTCGCTAGTGCTGAGCTTGATCGGTCTGTCGGTCCTTCTGGCCCTGGTCCGGTCGAGGCCGAGGTCGGCGATGGTATGATCCGGCGCCCATGGAGCGCCCAATCCGACAGCTGAAGAAGGTTCTCGTCGCCAACCGCGGAGAGATCGCAGTGCGTATCCTGCGTGCCCTGCGGGAACTCGAAATCCGGGGTGCGGTGGTGTATTCCGAGGCCGACCGCACCTCATTGCCGGTTCTAATGGCCGACGAGGCGTATCCCATCGGTCCGGCGCCGTCGCGAGAGAGCTATCTGCGGGGTGAGGCGATCGTCGAACTCGCCGTGCAGATCGGTGCCGATGCGATCCATCCGGGGTATGGATTCCTGGCCGAGAATGCCGACTTCGCTCGCCATTGCGAGGAGCGGGGCGTGGTTTTCATCGGGCCCTCACCGGCGGCGATTGCGGCGATGGGGTCAAAGATCGAGAGTCGCCGTCTGATGATCGAGGCTGGGGTCCCCGTCGTACCGGGTGGCAAGGATCCGATTCCAGACCTGGAAACGGCCACCCAGCGGGCGGCCGAGATCGGCTACCCGGTGATGCTCAAAGCGGCAGCGGGGGGCGGAGGCAAGGGGATGCGTCGAGTGCACCGCGCCGAGGATCTCGCGAGTGCGTTTCGCGCCGCCCGCTCGGAGGCGTCGGCGAGTTTCGGCGACGATGCCGTGTATCTCGAGAAGTTCCTCGAACGCCCCCGCCACATCGAGATCCAGATTCTCGGCGACCACCACGGCAGCGTCGTGTCGCTGGGAGAGCGAGAGTGCTCGTTGCAGCGGCGTCACCAGAAAGTGGTGGAGGAAGCTCCGTCTCCCGTGGTCGACTCCGAGCTGCGGCGTCGCATGGGGGAGACTGCGGTGCGAGCGGCGCAGGCGGTCGGTTACAGCAACGCCGGTACGGTGGAGTTTCTCCTCGACACCGACGGCAGCTTCTACTTTCTCGAGGTCAACACTCGGCTCCAGGTGGAACACC
This sequence comes from Thermoanaerobaculia bacterium, assembly GCA_030429235.1. Lineage (GTDB taxonomy): Bacteria > Acidobacteriota > Thermoanaerobaculia > Multivoradales > JAIOJS01 > JAIOJS01. The sequence continues at coordinate 80,323 of JAUIDB010000011.1, forward strand.
CAGTGACCGAGATGGTGACCGGCCTCGACCTGGTCTGGGCCCAGCTCCACGTAGCGCAGGGTGAGCCCCTTCCGGAGGATTTCTTCGAGGTGGAGCCGCGGGGCCACGCGATCGAGGTTCGGCTCTACGCCGAAGACCCGGCTCGCGGCTTCGCTCCCTCGCCCGGAGTCGTCGAGGTGCTGCGGTGGCCCGAAGGGCCGGGAGTTCGGAACGACTGTGGGATCGAAGAGGGGGGAGAGGTCTCCATCCACTACGATCCGATGCTGGGCAAGTTGATCGTCTGGGGAGCCGATCGCGAACAGGCCTTGCGACGCCTCGACCGCGCCCTCCACGAGTTGCGAGTCGACGGCATTCGCACCACTCGACCGCTCTTCCAGGCGCTGCTCTCGGATCCCGACTTCCGTGCCGGAGCGATGGATATCGACATGTTGGATCGCAAACTCGCGGCCGGAGCCCTGGTGCTCCCGCAGCCGCGAGTCGAACGCGACCTTCCCCTGGTGGCGGCCGCCCTGGCGCACTGCGAGGTCTCGGGCCGCCTGGCCGCCGATCCCGACGGCGGGGCCGATCTCCGAACCCGGTGGCGTCGACGAGCCCGCGAGGCAGCGCGAGGAGGTGGCACGTGGAACTGATCACCCTGACGGGAGATCGCGAGGAGTCGGTCTCCGTCGAAGCCGATCCCCGGGGAGGCTTTCGGGTGCGGGTGGGGGAAAGTCTCTACCACGTCGACCGCGTCACCACCGGGACGCACCGTGCCAGTCTGATCGTCGATGGGCAGCAGTTCGAAGTCGTCACACTGCCCGGCGGAGAAGGGCGTTACCGGGTGTCCGGCCCGCAGGGAGAGAGTGAAGTGGAGGTGGCGGACCGGCTCACTCATCTGGCACGGGTGGGGGCAGGGGGCAGCGGTGCCCGTCGCTCGGCGCGCGTGACCGCCTACATGCCGGGTCGGGTCGTTGCGCTCCTGGCCAACGAGGGGGAGCAGCTCGCCGCGGGGCAAGGAGTCCTCGTGCTCGAGGCGATGAAGATGGAGAACGAGATCCAGGTCGAGCACGAGGGCGTGTTGAAGAAGCTCGCCGTCGACGTGGGGCAAGCCGTCGAGGCAGGCGACCTGCTCTTCGAACTCGAGTAGCTAGCCGCTCACGGAGGGTCGGCGAGGAGGTCGAGGGCGGCGTCTGCCACTCGCTCGACCGTCAGGTCCTTCAGGCAGCGGTGGTGCAGAAGGGGGCAACGCCGACGGAAGCAGGGCGAGCACCAGCGTGGGTCGTGGAGAACCCGGTGATCGGGCCCGGCTGGCGCGGTGCGCTCGGGATCGGTCGGTCCAAACAGGGCCACGCAGGGCACCCCGAGCGCCGCGGCGAGATGCATGGGGCCCGAATCGTTGGTCACCAGGAGGTCGAAATGGGACAAGACCCCCGCCAGTTCACCCAGGTCGAGGTCGGGGCCGATCAGGGGGTGGAGGCGACCGCTCTCTTCGTGGATCCTGACTCCGAGCCAGGTCTCCGCTGGGCCAGCGATGAGAGCCTGACCCAGATCGGGACGCTGGCGCCGGAGGGCTCTCGTCAGTTCGGCAAATCGGTCCATTGGCCAGCGCTTGGAGGGGCCGAACTCGGCACCGGCGAAGTGGCCGACCAACGGTCCTTCGGGGTCGAGATGGGCCTGTCGTAGCCGCTTCGCGCCGGCCCGCCGTTTCCCGGGGTCGAGTTCGATTCGGGGAAGCCAGCTGGGGGGCAGCGGTACCTGCATCGCTTCGAGCAACTCCCGGTAGTCCTCGATCTGCTGGCGCTTGCCCTTGGGGCGTGGAATCGGGGCGGAGAGCAGACCGCTACGCCAGTTCCCCCGATAGCCCCACCGGTAGCGGATCCCCGCCCGGCGCAACCAGAGAGCCGAGCGAAAGGAGTTGGGCAGTACCACCCCCTCGTCGAACGCGCCGGCTGCGATCCGTTCCACCACCTCGCGATCCTCGCCGGCCCGGCTCAAGAAGGCGCCGACGGAATCCGAGAGGGCGAGCAGGGACTCGAGATGGGGCTTGGCCAGGGCCGTGATGTGGCGATGGTCGGCCGCCAGAGCCTCCAGGACCGGTAGCGCCATCACGGTGTCTCCGACCCAGTTGGGCAGCACGACGAGGGTTCGAATCATCGTTTCTCCGCGATCGGTTGATTGGGGGGAGACGGCAGTCGCTCGATCAACCAGGGAGCGAGTCCGGGGTCGAGGTCGATCGAGAGGGGGAGTACCAGGACCTCGACCGAAAGACGGCCGGCCAGTTTCGTCCAGTCCTTGGCTGTGGTCAGGACCCGGTCCGAGCGGGTACGTGTCAGCCGTTCCTCGATGCGGCGTACGCTGGCCGCCGGGTAGGGGTGGTGATCGGGGAAGCGCAAGTGCTCGGTGATGTCGAGCCCCTGCTCTCGGGCCGAAGCGAGAACTCGCTCGGGCCGGGCGATGCCGGTGACGAGCAGCATAGATCCGGGGGGTGCGTTCGGCTCGCTGCCAGTCGGCGCGGCGGAACGGGTCGAGGCCACGAAAGCCGGCCCCGCGAAACCCCACGGTGCGAGCAGGCCAGGGATCTCTTCGGCATCTCCTGGGTGCGCCCCGGCACCGGTGAGCACGATGGCGTCGGCATGGGCCACCGATTGAATCGGCTCCCGAAGACGACCGGCCGGGGGCAATCGTCCGCCTCCCCAGGGATCTGCCGCCGGTAGGACCAGAAGGTCGAGGTCGCGGGCGAGCGCCACGTGGGAAAACCCGTCGTCGAGCAGGAAGAGAGTGGGCCGTGGGTTGACGGTCGAAAGCGCGAGTTGGCCGCCAGCCAGGCGTTGCTCCGCCACCACGACCGCGACTCCTGGTAGCTGTTTGGCCAGCTGCGTGGGTTCGTCGCCAGCATCGAAAACGTCGACCAGGGGACCCTCGCCCCGCGACACGACCAGGGGGCCTCGAGTCTTGCGGCCGTAGCCGCGGGACAACACGCAGACCGCCCAGCCCTGGTCGCGGAGCAGGGCTGCGATCGACGCCACGAGGGGCGACTTGCCGGTACCTCCCCAGTGGAGGTTGCCGATACTCACCACCGGACAGGGCAGGGATCGGGCTCGCTGGGCGGCGCGGCGCCGCCGCTGTCGGTGTACCGCCGCCCAGGTTCTGGCCCAGAGGTCCCAGGCTGGGATCAGGGGCGGCGGCTTCATCGAGCTGCCTCGGGGGGGAACCGCTCGAGGATCGGGGCCAGCAACTCCAAGGTCCGAGAGAGGGCTCCTTGGTTCTCGGTGATCAACTGGCGGCCTCGGGCTCCCACAGCGAGGGCCAGTTCCGGTTGATCGATCCAGCTCTTCCAGATCCGACCGAGCTCTTCGGCGTCGGTGACCCGCTGCCAGGCCTGGGCGCGGTCGAAGTCAGCGGCCATATCTCGGAAGTTCTCCATCGAAGGGCCAACAGCGGTCGCCACTCCGAAGCGAGCCGGTTCCAGAGGGTTGTGCCCCCCCGTGCCGCTCAGGGTGCCGCCGATGAAGGCGGCGCTCCCTAGCTTGTAGAGTCCCGCGAGTTCGCCAAGGCTGTCGAGTACCAAGACATCCGGCGGTCCAGTCGTCGGGTCGGTCGAAGGGAGATCACTGCGGCGGCAGAACGACAGACCACGGGCGGCGACCGTCGCCGCGGCCTCGTCCCAGCGTTCGGGATGTCGGGGAGCGAGGATCAGGAGGGCCTTCGCGCCTCCACCGAGGGCTTGGAAGGCGTCCAGGACGAGATCCTCTTCGCCTGGCATGGTCGAGCCGCACACGAGTCGGGCGCGATCGGCGGCCAGCTCGGTGACGAGGTCCACGACTTCAGGGGTCGGTTCAGGGGTCTGGGTTTCGTATTTCAGGTTGCCCGTCAACTCGATGTTCTGCGTTGGGATACCGAGGGCCTCGAGTCGGTCGACATCGGTAGCACTCTGGGCGCCAAAGCGCTCGACCCGTCCCATCAGCCGACGCACCCACCGCGGTCGACGCTCGAGCCGAGCCAACGTGCGGTCGCCAATGCGGGCGTTGATGGCGGCCGTGGGCAGGCCTAGGTCGCTGACTCGGGATAGCAGCAGCGGCCAATAGTCGCCCTCGACCAGGACGAGAGCCGAGGGCTGATATCGACGCAGGAACGGGTCGAGGGTCCAGCCGAGATCGAACGGCAAATACGCCACAGTGGCCCGGTTCCCTACCAGTGCTCGCGCCCGCGCCTGACCGGTCGGAGTGATGGTGGTGACCAACACCGGAACGTGCTCGGGCAGGGCGCCGATCACCGAAGCGGCGACCATCGCCTCGCCGACCGATACGGCGTGAATCCACAGGGCTCCGGTCGGTCCCTCCGGCAGCTGCTTTCCGAGACGACCGGGCAGCGTCGGCCAGTAGTGGCGTCGTCGGGCCGTGAGGAGGACGGGGGCGGCGAGGAGAAGGCCTGCCGCCAGGCCAAGTTGGTAGAGGATCCTCACGAGGCGGCAGTATAATGGCTGCCGTTCGTCGCAGCTGAGATCGGCGAGAGCGAGTTGGGGAATCGTCGGCGCAGCGTTGGACGGTCGGGGCGCGAGATCCGTATCTAGCTCGAGACCCGCCCGAAGAGCGGGCGAACCCCTGGATGGAGTTGGACGAGGAAACGAAGTGCCCGAACTGATCTACAGTGCACGACAGGAGCGTCATCGGTGGCGCGACGCCACGGATCGCGAGCTGATCGCGGATCTGCAGCGCGACGACGACCGGGCCCTCGACGAACTCGTGCGCCGCAAGAGTGAGCCTCTGGTGACGGCCGCGTTGCGGATTCTCGGCGACCGCGAGGAGGCCAAGGACGTGGTGCAGCTCGCCTTCCTTCGCGTCTGGGAGAAACGTCATAGCTACGATAGCCGGTGGAGCCCCAATACCTGGATCTACCGCATTACGACCAACCTGGCGATCGATCATCTCCGAGCCCGTCAGAGTCGGAACAAATACGTCGAGCCCTACCGGCTCCACCTGACCCAGGTCGGACGTTCGCAGACCCCATCGCGTGGCCTCGCCGACCTGCAGCAGGGCGAGGTCGCCGCCATCTTCGAGAGGTTGGCGGGCTCGCTCAGCAGCAAGCAACGATCGGCATTTCTCCTCCGGGAAGTGGAGGGCCTTTCCTCCCGCGAGGTGGCCGAGATTCTCGGCTGCAAGGAATCGACGGTTCGAAACCACGTATTCAATGCTCGGAAGAGCCTGCAGGAGGCACTTCGAGAACAGTATCCGGAGTACGTACCGGGAGAGACGTCGTGAGTTTCGAGCCCCGCCACGGCGAGTGTCCCGACTGGCCCGATCTCGTCAGTACGGAACCGGGACGCGAGACGGCGGCGTGGAGTGACGCTCTCGACCACTTCGGCCACTGCGACCTGTGCCGTTCCGAAGCACTCGCGGCGGATCCGCTGCTGCTCTTCCGGAGCCTCCCGGCGGCGGAACTGTCTGCCGACGAGACCGAGGACCTGCGCCAGGGAGTGGCAGTTCTTCGGCGCTCGAGCGACCTCGAGCCGAAACCCTCGACCCGGCGCTGGCCGACGGTGGCGGCTTCCATCGTTCTGCTCCTCCTCGTTGGGTGGGTGGTGACCAACGATCCTCCCGCCCCTTACCAGAGTGCATCCGCAGACGCGGTCGAGGTCGCGACAGCCCTGTCCACCGACCCGGAGGTCGCGTTGCGGCCCGAGATCTCGGAGCCGGTGTTCGACCACCACGCCCTTCCTCTGTTCGAGGAGATCGGCGAACCCTTCGAGCAGGTAGTGCAATGGAGCGACGAGACCGTGTCGGTGGTTCTCGTCGTCGACGAGCGCTTCGATGTCTGAACGCCGAGGGCGGCGCACCGCCGCCTTGGCCTTGGTCCTCCTTTCGCTGCTGGGGCCAGGCTCGGCGTTCGCCCAGAAGGCGTCGGAACCTCGGTCTTCGCGTGCCCAGCCCGAGATGGCGGTGCACCTGTACACCCTGCAGAACCAACGTGCCGTCGACGCTTTGCAGTGGCTCCTGCCGCTGCTCAGTGACCTCGGATCGGTCGAGCTACGACCGGGGGGCAACACCGTGGTCGTTCGCGAGCGCCGCGATCGGATGGGCAACGTGCTCGAGGCCTTGCGTCGGTTCGACCACGAAAAGCAGGAGGTCACGCTGCGGCTCTGGCTCGTGCGAGCCCAACCGGCGGCGCCCATCTCTCCCCCGGTCATCGTCGACCGCGAACTCGAGGCGGTCCCCGAGGTCCTGGAGCGACTGCGGGACTACTTACAGTTCGACAACTACCTGGTTCTCGGTTCGAGCGAGACCCGGGCGCAGGAGGGTGAGTCCGTCACCTTCGAGCTTTCGGCCGAGTACGCCGTGCGGTTCCGCCTCGGGACCGTCTTGGCCCTGCGACGGATTCCCTTGGAGGGGTTCGAGGTCGCTGCCCGCGACCGGGACGGCAAGGGCCAGCCTCTCATGCGGAGCCACCTCAACCTGTGGGTCGATCGACCGCTGGTGCTCGCCTTGTCGTCCAACGATCAGGAGGCCCTGCTCATCGTGGTGCAGGGAGTCCTGACTGGTCCCAAGGGAGGCTCGTAGGCGGTGCACTACGTCTGCCGGATCGGAACCGTCGAGGGGGCGGTACGCGAAGAAGTTCACGAGGCTTCCGACGCCGAACGGCTGCGGCAGGACCTCCAGAAGCAGGGTTACCACGTGTTCGAGGTGCGGCCGCGAGGGCTACCTCGGTTCGCCATCGGGCGCTCTGGCTGGTCGCGTCGACGGAAACCGGTCGATCTCGACACCTTCGTGGTGTTCAACCAGGAGCTGGCGGCGCTGCTCGGAGCCGGGCTGCCGCTGCTGCAGGCGATCGACCTCATGCTGGAGCGCCAGAGACACCCTCTCTTTGGCTCGGTGCTTCGCGACGTCCGCGAGCGCATCGCCAACGGCGAGGAACTCTCGGCGGCCTTCGAGGCGCACGGCGACCTCTTCCCGCGGCTTTACCCGTCCACCCTCAAGGCCGGAGAGCGGAGCGGCGACCTCGAGCAGGTGATCCGGCGGTTCGTGCGCTACCTCAAGTTGGTGATCGACGCCCGGAAGCGGGTGGTTTCGGCTCTCGTCTACCCGGCGGTGCTGGTGTCCCTTTCGCTGGCGATGATCGCCGTCATGACGGTCTACGTCGTCCCCAAGTTCTCGACCTTCTACGACGGCATGGAGGCCGAGCTGCCTCAGTTGACCCAGATCACGCTGGCCATCGGTACCTTCTTGCGCGATCGGTGGATTCCGATCGGCATTGCCCTGGTGGTGGGGTGGTTTTTCCTGCGGCGTTGGCAACGGACGACCCAGGGCCAACTGGTGATCGATCGGGCCCGGTTGCGTCTGCCCTTTCTCGGCCCGGTGCTGCACCGTTTCGCCATCTCCGAGTTCAGCCGTTCCTTGGCGACACTTCAAGAAGGGGGTCTGCCTCTGGTACCCTCGTTGCAGATCGCGATCGGAGCGGTCGGCAACTCCTACGTGCGGGACCGCCTGTCTCCGACGATCCAGAAGGTCACCGAGGGCCGACCGCTCTACGAAACGCTGGAGCAGAGTGGGGTGGTGGATGATCTGGCGATCGACATGGTCCAGGTGGGTGAAGCCACGGGATCGCTGGCCACGATGTTGACCAACGTGGCCGATTTTCTCGACCAGGAGGTCGAGATCCGCATGGCGCGGATCCTGAGTCTGGTCGAGCCGGTTCTTCTCGTTTTCATGGGATTGATCGTGGGGATCCTCTTGGTCTCGATTTACCTTCCGATGTTCAGCGCGATGGGACAGGTCAACGCCTAGGACGGCAACTCAATGCAGAAAGTAGACTTAGAAGCAGTGGAAGCGAGCGTCCTCGTCGAGGAGACCGTCTCCCTGGTGGCCCCGACGGCCGAGCAGGAAGCGGCCGCCGCGCGCGAGCTTGCTGAGCGCTACGGACTGGAGTTCGTCGACGTCCAGAAATTCCGCATCGACAACGAGCTGTTCCGGTCGGTACCGTTCGATCTGATGCTGCGGTACCTCTTCTTGCCCGAAGAGCGCCGCGACGGCCGCCTCCACGTCGTCATGGCGGACCCCACGGACGTGGTTCGGCTCGACGAACTCGAGGTTCTACTGGGTGAACCGGTCGATCCCAAGGTCGGGGCCAAGGGCGCGATCGAAGAGATCCTCCAGAAGTCCGAGAGCGTGCAGCGGGTGCTGGACGAAGCGACCGAGGACTTTCGGATGCAGCTCGTTCAGGAGGACGACGACGGCGAGGAGATTCTCTCTCTCGATCGGATCACCACGGACTCCAGTCCGATCATCAAGCTCGTCGACACGACGATCTTCAACGCCATCCAGCGCCGAGCCAGTGACATCCACATCGAGACTCGGGAAGCCGACGTCATCATCAAGTACCGGATCGACGGAGTTCTCTACCAAGCGATGGAGCCGATCGACAAGCGGCACCATCAAACGGTGATCAGTCGGCTCAAGGTGATGAGCGAACTCGACATCGCCGAGAAGAGGATCCCCCAGGACGGCCGATTCAAGATGCGTCTGAAGCAGCGCACGATCGACTTCCGAGTGTCCATCGTCCCGACCGTGCACGGAGAGGACTGCGTGATTCGCGTTCTCGACAAGGAATCGATGAACAAGGACTTCAAGAGTCTGCGTCTCGATATCCTCGGTATCGATCCCGAGACTTCTCGCAAGTTGCGCAAGTTCATCCGAGAGCCGTACGGCATGGTGCTGGTGACCGGGCCGACCGGCTCGGGAAAGACGACCACCCTCTACGCCTGTCTGTCGGAGATTCAGTCCCCCGAGGACAAGATCATCACCATCGAGGACCCGGTGGAGTACCAGCTCAAGGGGATCAGTCAGATCCCCGTCAACGAGAAGAAGGGGCTGACCTTCGCGCGGGGCCTCCGGAGCATTCTCCGTCACGATCCCGACAAGATCATGGTGGGTGAGATCCGAGACGAGGAGACGGCGCAGATCGCGATCCAGTCCGCTCTGACCGGTCACCTGGTGTTCACCACGGTGCACGCGAACAACGTCGTCGACGTTCTGGGCCGGTTCCTCAACATGAACGTCGACCTCTACAACTTCGTCTCGGCGCTCAATTGCATCGTGGCGCAGCGGCTGGTTCGCAAGATCTGTCTGGCCTGCAAGCGCCCGGTGCGTGCTGATTGGAAACTGCTCGACGAAAGCGGGCTCGACCCGGAGGTCTACGGCGACTACACTTTCTACGAAGGAGCGGGTTGTATCGAGTGTGACGGCACCGGCTTTCTCGGCCGCTCCGCCGTCTCGGAGCTCCTGGATCTCTCGGACACCATCCGCGAGTTGATCCTCAGCCGTCGACCTGCCTCCGAGATCAAGAGAGTTGCCAAGAAGGAGGGGATGGTGTTTCTTCGAGAATCGGCTTTGCAGAAGGCCTTTGAGGGAGTGACGACACTTCGTGAAGTCAACAAAGTTACCTTCGTGGATTGAGCGGCTGCTGGGCCTGGCTCCTCTGCCGGCTCCCCCTCACGTCTTCTCTCTGGAGCGGCGTCGATTGACCTATGCCCGCTTCGAGGCCGATGTCGGAGGCACCCCTCGTCTGCTCGAACGCCAGACGGTGGCCCTCGAAGAGTCGACGTTCAAGCCGTCAGCCCTCGGGGTGGAGGTGAAGGACCGCGCCGCGTTGGCGGCGAGCGTGGCTCGCCTGCGAGATTCCCTGTCGAGTCCGGTCGACAAGGCATCGCTCGTCTTGCCCGACTCCTGGCTCCGCATGACCTTCCTGGAGAGCGAGGAGGAACTGCCGGGTTCGGCGGCGGCCCGTCTCGAGGTCCTGCGCTGGAAGTTGTCTCGCCTACTGCCGTTCAAGGTGGAGACCTTGCGTCTCGACGCGCACGGGGTCGACAGCTTGCCGGGACAGCCCGAGGCGGAGAGGACTCTGGTCGGGTTCGGAGGGGAATCGTTGCTCCAAGCGATCGAGGATGCGTTCTCGGAGTCACGAATCGAACTTGGCTGTATCACCAATCGATCCTCCGGCTTGTTGCTGGCCCTCGCCGAGCTGTTGCGGCCAGCGCGACTGGGCGCTTTGGTCGTGGTCGACCCACGGCACTACACCCTGGTCGCGACCCGCAACGGGGGGCCGGTGCTCTATCGTCACAAGGCGATAGAGAATGGTGAGGCCTCGGGTGTCCTGCGGGATCTGCGGTTGACGCGCGGCTTCCTGGCCGACCGCGGACTCGGGGATCAGTTCGAGTCCCTGGAACTCGTCGCGGTGCCCGAACAGCGCACGCAATGGCAGGGCTGGCTGGCGGAAAGCCTGGGGCGCGAGGCACGATTCCACGAGTTCGAATCGACGGTTGGGACCGGCGACCTCTCCTCCATCACCGGAGCGATGGTCGGTGTCTTCGGGCAGGAAATCGCATGAGCTACCGTCCCGTCAACCTCGCGAGTCGGCCCTTCGTCAATGCACGGCCGGTCGTCCGGACGACACTCTTGCTGTGGACGGTTGGCGGGCTGCTGATGCTCCTCAACCTGGCCTTGTACGGTCGATCCCTGGTCGATATGGAGGATCGTAGTGAACGGTTGGCCGAAGCGGAGCGACAGATCGACGAGGAGTCGGCGCTCCTGACGGAGGCTCGAGACTCGCTCATCGCCCTGGACCTCGCCGACCAGAACTCGGAGGCGGAGTTCTTGCAGCGCCGATTCGAAGAGCGCCGTTTTCCGTGGAGTCGTCTTTTCGGACAACTGGCGGGAGTCCTGCCCCGCGACGTGCGGCTGTTCCGGGTGCGTCCCGAGGGGCTCGAGGTCAAGCGCTCGCGCCGGTCTCGTCGGGGGCGGGTCGAGGAGCCGGCCAGCCCGCGGCAAACCTGGCTCCGCATGGCGGGTGAGGCAAAGTCCGATGCTGCCCTGATCGAGCTGATCGATGCCCTGTTTGCCAGCCCTGCCTTTGGTGATCCTCAGCTCCCGGGTGAGTCGCGCGAGGCGGACTCCTCGATTCGGTTCACGCTCTCGACCCTCTATCGGGAGGGCGATCTCAGCTCCAGCCCCGCCGAGGTCCTGGCTTCCGAGGAAACCGCAGGCGCGGCGGTGGAGGAGGGCCAGCCGCAGTTGGCAGAAGGCGAGGCGGGTTCGGCGGAGCAAGGGCCGGAAGCGGCCCGAGCGGGGGACGGTTCCACCCCGACCTCGAGTGAATCCAGCGCTTCGACCCCGTCACGGCGCGGTGGCTTGACGGCGCCGGGCACGACCGACGGGGCCGAACGCTCCAGTGCTCGTACCACCTCGCGGCGGGGCTCGCGCCGCGCACCCGCGACGACACCGAGCCGTTCCGATCGTTCGGTGGCGGAAGTCGCCGACGAGCCGCAGCCCCTGGCCCGCAACGCGTCGACGCCCGGAGTTCCCAATTGAGCGAGGTGAACCGTTGAATCGGTGGTTCGACCTATGGCTCAGCCGAGTTCGGCTCTGGCTGCCGGCGTTGCTGTTCCTGTTGCTGAACCTCGCTCTGTTCTTCGGCTACCGGCTGATTCTCGAGGTCCGCGTCGGGGTCCAGACCCAGGCCCTCGAGCGGGCGGAAGAGGAACTGGCCTCTCTGAGGGCCGAACGAGAGAGCACGGAGGCGGGACTGCAACTGGCCGAACGGACTGGAGAACAGATCCAGTCGATCCGCAACGACCTGTTCGCCACCCAGGCCGAGCGCTTGACGCGCATGATGCTCGAAGTGAAGGACCTCACTCGCCGCGCGAGGCTGCGGGGGCCCGACAACATTCGCTACACCGACGAGACGATCGAAGACTTCGGACTCCTCAAGAAGGAGATCACGTTCTCGGTGACCGGCAACTACGAGAACGTGCGCCAACTGATCAACCTCATCGAAATCTCCGAGTCGTTTCTGGTACTCGAGGAACTCGGGGTCGACGAGTCCGATCCCGGGAACTTACGCATCAACGTCACGCTGTCGACTCTGTTCGAAGCCGGGGAGGGTGAGTCATGACCCTCGAACCGCGTCAGAAGACGCTGCTGTGGGTCCTCGCGGGATTGCTCGTCGTGCTGGGCTGGAATCGGCTCGGCGATCTGATCCCGTCGGTCGGTACCGCGGGACCAGCGGGAGGTCAGAACGAGCCTGAGCGGGCCAGAGCGCTGGCTACCGACGTCGTCGGGCTCGACACGTCTCTGCTCGACCCTCCGAGCGGTGAGTTCGAACTGGGGCGGGATCCGTTCCGCTACGGCGAGGTGCCGCGGCCGAAGGTCGAGCGACCCAAGCCGCCCGAACCCAAACCCCGGGTCGACCCGGAACCGGTGGTGGAACCCGAACCTCAAGGTCCGAGGCCACCCTCGGTCTCGCATCTCGCGTACCTGGGCAGTTTCGGCCGCGAGGGCCAAAAGATCGCCGTTCTGACGAGCGGTGAAGAGATCTACAACCTGCGCGAGGGGGAGACCTTCGAGGAATCCTTTTCGATCGCCGAGATCGGCTACGAGTCGGTCGCCATAGGGTTCGTCGACTTTCCCGACGAGCCTCCCAAGCGTTTGCCCGTCGGGGGATGACCGAGGGTCAAGACCCGCTGCAGCGAAGGAACCCCAGTCCTATGAGAAAGATACGAATCTCCACCACCGCTCTCGCCGTCATCGTAGCCCTGGGCTGCGGCTCGTACGGCCTGCAACGCAAGGCCGAGGTGGCCGAGCAGACCGGCGACTGGGACCAGGCTGTACTCGGGTACATCGAACTGGCGGCCCAGGATCCTGGCAACATCACCTACCGGTCGGCGTTGATCAGGGCCAAGATCAAGGCCTCGCAGCAGCACTTCGAGGCCGGCAAGAAGTTCCATTTGGCCGGTAGTCTCGAGCGGGCGCTGGTCGAGTACCGACAGGCGGTCGAACTGGATCCCACCAATCAGTACGCCTACGTCGAACTCCAGAAGGTACGGGACGAGATCGAAGCCCGCCAGCAGCAGCGGGGGGCTCAGCGGACGATCGAAGAGATGAAGAAGGAGGCGCGCGAGCGGTCCCAGCCTCCCCTGTTGAATCCTCGCTCCAGCGATCCGATCTCCCTCGAGTTTCCCCAGAAGGTACCGATCAAGGACATCTATCGGGCGCTCGGCAAGGCGTACGGAATCAACATCTTGTTCGATCCCAATCTCCGCGAGCAGGAAGTAGCGATCGAACTCAAGGACGTGACCCCCCAGAAGGCCCTGGAGATCCTGATGCGGGCCGGTCAGCACTTCTACAAAGTGCTCGACGAGCACACGATCCTGATCGCCGCGGAGTCGGCCCAAAATCGTCGCGCCTACGAAGATCAGGTGATCCAGACCTTCTTCCTCTCGAATGCCGAGGTAAAGGACGTCATGACCATGATCCGTACCATGGTGGATGCGAAGAAGGTGGCTCAGAACGAGCAGCAGAATGCGATCATCATGCGGGACTCGGCCGACCGCGTGAAGGTGGCGGAGCGTTTGATCGAGGTCAACGACAAGGCCCGCGCCGAGGTCGTGGTCGACGTCGAGCTGCTGCAGGTGAACTCGCGAGATATCCGGGATATCGGACTGTCGCTGTCGAGCTATTCGGTGGGCTGGGGCCTGGACCTCGGCGAGGACAGCGTGCGGCTCCCTGACTTGCAGCATCTGAACGAGAACAGTTGGGCGCTCAGCGTGCCCAGCTTCTTGTACTCGTTCGTCAAGAACAACAGCAACTCACAGGTTCTGGCCAAGCCCCAGCTGCGCATCAGCGAAGGCGAGAAGGCCTCGTTGCACATCGGTGAGCGGGTGCCGATTCCGTCGACGACGTTCAACACGTCGAACACGGCCGGCGGCAATGTAGTACCGGTGACCTCCTTCCAGTACACCGACGTCGGAATCAAGGTGTCGATCGAGCCGCGGGTCCACCACAACCTCGAGGTCACCCTGAAGCTCAACGTCGAGGTGAGCAACCTCTCCGGAAGTGTCGAGGGTGCGAATGGACAGTCCCAGCCCATTATCGGTACCCGCAACATCGAGACCACGATTCGTCTCAAGGACGGCGAGACCAACTTCCTCGCCGGGTTGCTGCGGTCGGACGAGGTTTCGGGGGATGCGGGGGTTCCCGGACTGTCGGACATTCCCCTGATCGGACGTCTGTTCTCTAAGAAAAACACCGACAACCAACGGACCGATGTCATCCTGACGATGACTCCCCACATCATTCGTCGCTCCGATATCACCGAGGAGGACCTCCTTCCAGTCTGGGTCGGAACCGAAGCCAACATCTCCTTCCGGGGCGGCAGCCCGCGGGTCGAGGGACGCGACGAAGGCCCCTTCGACGAGGGCGCCTCTTCGGCCGACCGAGTCCGCGAACTGATCAACCAGCGAGTGCAAGAGCTACCGCGCGGTCTGCAGGACGCTGGTCAGGAACCGGAGAAGGAGGAGGAGGAGCCGCCCAGCGGGGTCGATCTCGTACCGCCGGCCTTTGGCGACGGTCCCAACAACTTGTCCCTGTGGTCGCGGCCACCCCAGTCCACGGCCGAAGGGTCCTCTGGTCTGTCCCTGGCGTCGTCCGGAGCGATCACTGTCCGTCCCCGGGCGCTCACCGAGCAGCCGCAGGTGGGCCGCGAGTTCCGAGTTCGTCTCGTCGCGAAGGCGCCACAACCCGTTTCCCATCTCCCGTTCGCCGTCGACTACGACCCAACTCGCCTCCGCTACGTCGGTTCGGAGGTGGGAGACTTCCTGGGTCCTTCGGGAGAGGCGCAGTTGCTAGTGGCCGAGGAGCGTCCCGGGCGACTGATCGTGGGCGCGAGCCGGTTGGGCGAACGACTCGGTGTCGTCGGTCACGGGACCGTGGGTTGGCTGAGGTTCGAGGCGATCGATCTCGGAACCGCTGAGATCACGGTATCCGACCTCGAGGCTCTCGATCGTCACCTCGAGAAGCTGCGGCCGGCGCGCGGAGCCTCCACCAGGGTGACGGTCCGGGACGAGGTCCTCTTCAAGCCGGACCGCGACCCCGCGGACCCACTGCGCGACATCTAGGGAGGCGGGTCGATGTTCCAACGTTCCAGCCCGAGGAATCGTCAGGCTGGCTACTCCCTGGCCGAGTTGGTCATGGTCTGCGCTATCCTGGTCGTTCTGGCGGGGGTGGCTCTGCCGGTGGCCAAGCACAGTCGGAAGCGGGCCAAGGAAGCCGAGCTCCGCTCCCACCTCCGCGAGATGCGGTACGCCATCGACGAGTTCAAGCGCTACTCCGATGCGGGCCTGATTCCAGTCGATCTAGGGACCGACGGGTACCCGAAGGAACTCGAGGTTCTGATCGAGGGGGTCGAGCTGGTGGGACAGATCGACAGCCATGCCCGCTTCTTACGCCGAGTTCCGATCGACCCGATGACCGGAGAAGCCGAGTGGGGAATGCGCAGCTACCAGGACGAATGGGACACCGACAGTTGGGGAGGCGAGAACGTATACGATGTGTACTCCCTCAGTGAGGGGGTCGGCCTCAACGGGATTCCCTACCGAGAGTGGTGATCAGTATGTCGACAACCGAACCCAGGCAACAACCCACCGCCGCCGAGACCGAGCCGCGGCAAGGATCGGACGAAGCCGGATTCACCCTGCTCGAGCTGATCATCGTGGTAGCGATCATCGGCATTCTGGCGACCATTGCGATGCCGGCGATGATCAATGCACCGACGAAGGCGAAGGAAGCTGCTCTCCGCACCGACCTTCGCACCTTCCGCAGCGTGATCGACCAGTATTACGGTGACCAGGGCTACTACCCGACCAGCCTCGAGGCGCTGGTCGACGAGGGCTACCTGCGGAGTATTCCACCCGACCCGATGACAAAGAGTGACGAGACGTGGGTGGCGATCTACGAGGAGCTCGACTTCGAGGATGTCCCCGCCGAGACGGATCTTCCGGAGGATGGACAACTCGGCATCATCGACGTGCGGTCTGGGGCCGAGGGCACCACGCTCGCCGGTACTCCCTACGGCGAGTTGTAGGGCAGATGTTGCGCCATCCTCGACCTTCGCAGGGCGGGTACAACATGGTGGCCCTGGTGATCATCATCATGCTGATGAACATCGCCGTGGCCACTGCGTTGCCCAAGTGGTCGACGATCATCCAACGGGAGAAGGAAGAGGAGCTGATCTTCCGTGGCTTCCAGTACGCTGAGGCGATTCGGGTCTTCCAGCAGCGACACGGTCGACTGCCGGTTCGGTTGAAGGAGCTGATCGAAGTCGAACCACGGTCGATTCGGCGGCTCTGGGAGGATCCGATCACCGATAGCCCCGATTGGGGGCTGGTATTGGCGGCGGGCAACCGTGGTGCCAACCTCACTCCCCAACAGCGGGCGGCACTCCGTAAGGAGAAGGGCCGGCCCGGAGACCCCAGTCGGGACGTCGGGCTTCCAGGGAGCGACAACAAGGACCTGCCGAAGGGGCCGATCATCGGAGTGTTCAGCCGCAGTACCGACGGATCGATCAAGGTGCTGTTCGACCAGCAATCCTATTCCGAGTGGAAGTTCACGGTGCAGGCGATCACCGGTGGGTCGGCGGCGGGGCAGGGTGCCAGCGCCGCCGACGGTGGCGGCACTCGGGGTGGAGGTCCGGTGCACATGGGGGAGGTGGCGATCCGCCAGCGGGGAGGCAAGGCCTCCACGCCGCGCTTTGGCATCCGTTGGTTGGGGCGGCCCTTCCGGCCGGGCGTCCAGCCACTCGACGGTGCCGCGGCTGGCAACCGCGACAATGGCCTGCCGCCCTCTTCGATGACCACTTCGCAGCCCGGCGTTGGGCCGAACGGCCGGCCCGCCGGTCAGAGCGGCGCCGGGCAGGATCTGGTGCCGGGAGGCAAGAACTGAAGCCGGGGAGTGAGGAGGTCGTGGTGCGGGTCGAACGCCTTGCCCACGGTAGAGGCCTCGAACTCCCGCGCTTCGCGAGCGATGGCAGTGCTGGGGCCGATCTCAGGGCCGCCTGTGACGAGGAGATCTACCTGGAGCCCGGGGGCCGAGTGCTAGTGCCTACGGGACTGCGGTTGGCGATTCCCTCGGGTTGGGAGATTCAGGTACGTCCGCGGAGCGGTCTCGCCCTCCGCCACGGCGTGACGGTGTTGAACAGCCCCGGCACCATCGACAGCGACTACCGGGGAGAGGTCGGAGTGCTTCTCGTCAACCTGGGCCGGGATCCGTTCGTCCTCCGGCGCGGAGACCGCATCGCCCAGGCTCTTCTGTCGCCGGTACCGAGCTGGAGGTTCGCGGACGCTGAGGTCGCAGTCGACACCGCGAGGGGAGCAGGCGGTTTCGGTTCCTCGGGCCACGAGTGAGTCTGGCCTCGCAGAAGTTGAGTCAAGCAGAGGGTTTCGAGGGCTTGGCGGCGATCGCCTGCATCGTCTCCTTGAGGATGTCCTTGAGTTCCAAGGTCAGCTCGGCGAGGTCCCGGACACGGTCGTCCAGATTGTCGAGGGTCGGAGCACTGTGTGCCCGCACGCTGCGACTCCGGACCCTATAGCTGAGGCGGTCATCGACGATATCGAGGCGTTCGTAGGCCTCTTTGAAGCGCTTTGGATCCATCACAGTCTCCTGGTTAGTCGAATTGCTGGGCGTCTTCGATGAGCCCCTGTAGGTGCTTGACGATCGCTTTGATCTGATCGGGGCTGAGGTCCTCGTTGGCGGGCATGCGACCGGTCACCCCGTACTGAATGACCAGGCCCATGGCTTCGCTTCCTCCGCCGTGCGTGAAGTCGTCATCGGTCAGGTCGACGGTGTGGTCGGACAGATACCGCGGCGTGTTGCCTCGGGCGTCCAAGCCATGGCAACTGGCGCAGCGGGCGCGATAGAGCTTCTCGCCTTCGCTGCGTTGGGGGATCAACTCCGAGCAGCCGAGGGTCGAGAGTAAGACTACGCCCAGCAGCGGCAGAACGATGGTGGCCGAGAACCCCAGACTGAAGGGTGGTCGCATTGGCTTCCTCAATCTACTGTCCCCTCCGGGCGTCGGTGTACTTGCAGGGCGGTGGCCTGATCGCGAGGTCGCACCACCATCTCGTCGATGTTGACATGGGGAGGTAGCGAGGCGATCCATCCGATCGCTTCGGCCAGATCCTCGGCGGAGAGGGGTTGCATGCCTCGGTAGACGGCTCGGGCTCGTGCTTCGTCGCCCGCGAAGCGCACCAGCGAGAACTCGGTTTCGGCGAGGCCAGGACAGAGTTCGCTCACCCGAATCGGTGATCCCAGGAGTTCCTGACGAAGCGTACGGGTCAGAGCGCGAAGACCGTGTTTGGCCGCGGTGTAGCCACCGCCTCCTGGGTAGGTCTCGAAGCCGGCGATCGAGCCGACGTTCACGATCAGTCCGTCGCCACCTGCCTCGAGCTTGGGAAGAAGGGCTCGCGTGACTCGGACCACTCCGAGGACGTTGGCCTGGAACATCCACTCCCACCGATCGTCCCGCGCTTCTCGAATGCTGTCGGTGCCGAGTGCTCCTCCGGCGTTGTTGACCAGCACATCGACTCGCTCGATGGCGGTGGCAAATCGCTCGACCGAGCCGATATCCGTGACGTCGAGTGCCAAGGCCTGGCCGTGGATCTCGGCGGCGATGGTTTCGAGTCGGTCGATCCGTCGGGCGCCGAGCACTACCGAGAAGCCGTCGGCGGCGAGGCGCCGGGCGGTCGCGGCTCCGATGCCGGCGCTGGCTCCCGTGACCACGGCGACGCGTTGGGTCACGAGTGGGACGCCTCAGTCTGTTGGAGAGAGCCGATGATCCAGTTGACGCCGCCGACGATCAGGGCGGCCAGCATCGCCGGTAGGCAACCGCTGACCGAGAGTCCCGGGGCCAGGAGTGAAACCAGGTAGAACATGGCTCCGTTCAGCACCAGGTAGAAGAGCCCGAGGCTCAATACCAGGAGGGGCAGCGAGAGCAGAACTGCCAGCGGGCGAACGAAGCAGTTGATCAGCCCGAGTACCGCTCCCGCCACCAAGAGCGCGAGAACGCCGCCGTTCCAGGAGACTCCCGGTACGAGGTAGGCGGCGACCAGGAGGGCGATGCCGTTGAGGGCGATGCGAAGCAGGATCTGCATGGCGAGGTCTCCTTAGGGGTTCAGACGGTTCTCGACCCAGGAATCCGCTTCTCGCCGATACTCGAACCGATCGTGCAGTCGGTGTTCCCCGTTGAACCAGAACTCGATGAGCACCGGCGCTAGTCGATACCCTCCCCAGTGGGGCGGCCGGGGAACCGTACCGCCCGAGAACCGCTCTTCGAAGCTCTCGAGCCGGCGGATTAGGGTTTCCCGCGAATCGAGCGCGGCACTCTGTTCCGAAGCCCAGGCACCCAGTTGGCTCGGACGGGGTCGCGCGGCCCAGTAGGCATCGGACTCCGCCGCCTGGAGACGCTCTACCGGACCTTCGATCCGCACTTGGGCCCCGATCTGGGGCCAGAAGAAGAGGAGGGCGGCTCGAGGATTCGTCGCCAACTGGTCAGCTTTGCGGCTTCGATAGTTGGTGTAGAAGCGGAATCCCGCGGCGTCGTACTCCTTGACCAAGACGATGCGAGCCGACGGTTGCCCTGCGGTGTCGCTTGTCGCCAGCGTGGCGGCAGTGGGGTCGGTGTCACCGGCCTGTTCGGCGGCCCGAGTGAAGGTAGCGCGGAATCGTTCGATCGGATCGAGCATGGTCAATTGGCCTCCTCGCCGTCGACGGTCGGGCTCCAGGATGGCAAGGAGGCAGGGTCGACGCCGACGGTTGCAAGGGCGGTCTCCCACCGGGTCGTGGGTTCACCGAAGATCAGATCACGGTTGCAGGGTGCCGTGAGCCAGTCGTTGCGCAGGATCTCTTCCATCAGCTGTCCAGCTCCCCAACCGGCGTATCCGAGCAACAGGAGAAGGGGGTGGGGAGGTTCTGTCGCTAGCTGTTCAAGGTCCCCGATATGCTGCGTAATGGCGACGCCCGAGACGACCTCCGCGCTGCCCTCGAGAAGTGGGGCATCCGGGTCGTCGCGCGGGTAGAGCACGGTTCCGAGTTGCGGCTGAACGGGTCCCCCGAAGTGGGCCACCTTGTCCGAGGTGCCGCCCCACCGCAGATCCATGCCCTGCATGATGTCGGCGATCGTGATCTCCGTCTGGCGGTTCAGGATGAAGCCGACGCTGCCTTCTTCGTCGTGATGGACGAGCAGGATCACACTCTTGTGGAAGAAGGGGTCCATCACTTGCGGCATGGCGATGAGCAGCAGGGGGATCTCGAGGGCGACCGTGTCCGACATGGACCGAGATCATACCGTGGTCGCGGGGGCATGGATCGGTCAGCGGAGCCCAGATCTGGTCTGACCCGAGCTGCTAGAATCGAGCGCCAGCCTTCGCTTCCGCGGAGGTCCGCCCGTTCATCCCGACTCCGATGCCAGGCTTCGGTCGCCGTTCGCCCGGCCTCGGCTTCCCAAACCCAGAGGTGAGTATGTCGTCCAACCGTCGCTCCGTCGAGCCGAAGTCCCTGCGAGTGGGGGACCGCGAGTATCTCTATGCCCCCCTATCCGACCTGTCCGGCGGCTTCGATCTCGGGCGCCTTCCCTACGCCCTCAAGGTTCTGCTCGAGAATCTGGCCCGCCGCGAGGATGGGCAGTCCGTCACCGCCGCCGACATCAAGGCTGTGGCGAACTGGCAGCCGGCGGCGGCTCCGACCACCGAGATCGCTTTCATGCCCGCACGCGTGCTCCTACAGGACTTCACGGGGGTGCCCGCGATCGTCGATCTGGCCGCGATGCGCGACGCGATGCGAACCATGGGTGGCGATCCCAACCAGATCAATCCTTTGCAGCCGGCGGAGCTGGTCATCGATCACTCGGTCCAGGTGGACGAGTACGGCTCGCAGGCCGCGTTTCTCATCAACGCCGAGCGCGAGCTCGAGCGCAATCGCGAGCGGTACGCGTTTTTGCGCTGGGGCCAGCAGGCGTTTTCGAACTTCCGCGTGGTGCCGCCGGATACCGGGATCGTGCACCAAGTCAACCTCGAACACTTGGCGCGGGTGGTGATGGCGGAGCAGGTCGACGGCGAGCTGTGGGCGTATCCCGACACCCTCGTCGGTACCGACTCGCACACCACCATGATCAACGGCCTGGGGGTGCTTGGTTGGGGGGTCGGAGGGATCGAGGCCGAGGCCGCCATGCTCGGTCAGGCAGTTAGCATGCTGGTGCCGCAGGTCGTCGGGTTCCGGCTGGAGGGCGCGCTGCGCGAAGGGGCGACGGCGACCGACCTGGTCCTGACCGTGACGCAGATGCTGCGGGAGCGCGGAGTCGTGGGCAAGTTCGTCGAGTTCTTCGGATCGGGTCTGGCGACCCTTCCGCTGGCCGACCGCGCGACCATCGCCAACATGGCTCCGGAGTACGGCGCTACCTGCGGCATCTTCCCGGTCGACCAGACCACCCTCGACTACCTGGCCTTCACCGGGCGCGAGTCGCAGGTCCCGCTGGTCGACGCCTATTTGCGCGAGCAGGGCATGTTCCACACCCGCGAGACCCGCGACGCCGAGTACACGGACACCCTGCGACTCGACCTGGGCTCGGTCGTGCCCAGCATGGCGGGTCCCAAGCGTCCCCAGGACCGGATCCTGCTCACCGATGTCCGCGAGGCCTTCCGGCGGGACGTCGATGGTCTGCGAGCCAAGGGCGCGGCCGACGGGGGTCTCGCCGTGGCCACCGAGGAGGCGGCCGGAGTCGCGGTCTCCTACCGCGATCAGGACTTTCGTCTCACCGACGGCGCCGTGGTCATCGCGGCGATCACGTCGTGCACCAACACCTCGAACCCCAGTGTGATGATCGGGGCCGGGCTGCTGGCCCGCAACGCCGTCGAACGTGGACTAGCGACCAAACCCTGGGTCAAGACCTCGCTGGCTCCGGGGTCGAAGGTGGTGACGCGGTACCTGGACGAGGCGGGTCTCACCCCCTACCTGGAGGCGTTGGGATTCCACTTGGTGGGCTACGGCTGTACCACGTGCATCGGCAACAGCGGTCCCCTTCCCGAACCGATCCAGCGAGGAGTGGTGGAGGGCAATCTCGTGGTCTCCTCCGTGCTCTCGGGGAACCGGAACTTCGAGGGTCGCATTCATCCGGAGATCCGAGCCAACTACCTGGCTTCGCCCCCGCTCGTGGTCGCCTACGCCCTGGCTGGGCACCTGGACGTCGACCTGTACGAGCAGCCGATCGGCACCGACCGAGAGGGAAACGAGGTCTACCTGAAGGAGATCTGGCCGTCGCGCGAGGAGATCGCCGAAACCGTGGCCAGTGCCCTGAAGTCCGAGATGTTCGAGGGGGAGTACCGCGGTGTCTTCGACGGTGACGAGACGTGGCGGAGTCTCGAGATTCCCGACGGGGATACCTTCGACTGGCAGGACGACTCGACTTATATCAAGAACCCTCCCTACTTCGACGGAATGCCGGCGTCGGCGCCCGAGGTCGAAGACCTGGCGGGAGTCCGCGTGCTGGCCCTGCTCGGCCAATCGGTGACCACCGACCACATCTCACCGGCGGGCGCGATCAAGCTCGACAGCCCGGCGGGGCGCTACCTGACGGAGCGGGGAGTTGCACCCCGCGACTTCAACTCGTACGGGTCCCGGCGAGGCAACCACGAGGTCATGATGCGCGGGACGTTTGCCAACGTTCGTCTGCGCAACCAACTGGTGCCGGGTGTCGAGGGAGGATTCACCGTTCATCTGCCCGAGGGCGAGCAGATGAGCATCTTCGACGCTTCGGCGCGCTACCTCGAAGAGGGAGTGCCGCTCATGATCCTCGCCGGCAAGGAGTACGGTACCGGTTCGTCCCGGGACTGGGCCGCCAAGGGGCCACGCCTGCTCGGCGTGCGGGTGGTCATCGCCGAGAGCTACGAACGGATCCACCGTTCGAATCTCATCGGTATGGGAGTGCTCCCGCTCGAGTTCCTGCCCGGAGACGGCGCCGAGTCGCTGGCGCTGACCGGTCGCGAGACCTACTCGATTCAGGGGCTCTCCGAGGCGCTGGGAGCCGGGCGATCGGCAACTCGCTTCACGGTACGAGTGACCGCCGCGCGGCCGGAAGGGGGCGAAGTGCACTTCGAGGCCAAGGCTCGTCTCGATACCCCGGACGAGGTGGAGTACTACCGCCACGGGGGCATTCTCCACTATGTACTCCGTCAGCTCGTCGAGTCGTCGTAGGGCCTCTCAGGCGAAAAAAAGTCCCCGTGCCGAGGAGGGATCGGCACGGGGAGAGGAGAGGGAGTTGAAGGAGTTGTTCTAGTCGGTTCGTCGGAGCTGTCTTCGGCTCCGCTTCCCTTTCCTTGTGCAACCCGGCGTGGGGAACGAATATTCCGGCCCTAGGGGAAGGCCGGGATAGGATGAACCGCCGAGATCGAGTCGGAACCCAGCCTGCTATGTACACCATCTGCAAAGACTTTCAGTTTGCCGCCGCCCATTTCATCCGGGGGCACACCCGCGGTTGCGAGAACCTGCACGGGCACAACTATCGCGTGCGGGTCTGCGTGGGTTCCCGAGAACTCGACTCGCTCGGCATGGTGATGGACTTCGCCGACCTCAAGGAGCTGACCGAGCGAGTGGTCGGTCGCTTCGATCACCGGGTCATCAACGACCTGCCACCGTTCGATGAGGTCAACACCACGGCCGAGCTGTTCGCTTCGTTCGTCTTCCGAGAACTGGTGACCAGGCTGCCGGAGCGGGTCGTTCTGCAGCGGGTCGAGGTGTGGGAGAACGACAGCTCCTGCGCAATCTACGCCGAGTGAGATCGTGCGACTCAAAGTGCATGAGATTTTCTGCTCGCTGCAGGGTGAATCGACCCATGCCGGGCGGCGGTGTGTCCTGATTCGGCTCACCGGTTGTCAGATGCGCTGTCACTGGTGCGACACGCCCTACGCGTTCTACGACGGGCAGTGGATGGAACTCGAGGAGATCCTCGAGGTCGTCGAGGGTTTCGACTGCCGTTTAGTCGAACTCACTGGCGGCGAGCCACTGTTGCAACCCGGGGCGCTTCCGCTGATGGCCACGCTGTGCGATCGGGGTTACGAAGTGTTGCTCGAGACCGGAGGGGGACTCGATATCGGAGAGGTCGATCCCCGGGTGCGACGGATCGTCGATGTGAAGTGTCCGGGCAGTGGGGAAGCGGACCACAACTTCTGGCCCAACCTCGACCGCCTGCGGTCCGGGGACGAACTCAAGTTCGTCCTGGCGGACGAGGCGGACTACCAGTGGGCCCGGGCGCTGGTCGAAGAGCGTGGTCTGGCTTCGTCGGTACCGGTGCACTTCTCGCCGGTGCACAGTACCCTCGAGCCCACCGACCTGGCGGCCTGGATCCTGCGGGACCGCCTGCCCGTCCGCCTGCAGCTCCAACTCCACAAGCTGCTCTGGGGGGCGGAGGCGACCGGAGTCTAGTCGGCACGCCGCGCCGTTTCGTCACCGGACTGCCGCGTCGCGGCGAGTTGATCGATACCTCGGTGAGAGCTACAATTGGAGCCAATTCGGGCGGCTTCGGTACGTGACGCCGTAACCCGCAGCGATCTCGACGCGACGACAGGCGCCGTCGGTTCCACGAGATCGATGATCGCCGGTTTCGGCAACATTTTCCAGAGACCCCAGTCAGCAAGAGTTCGCCGCGTTGCGGCGATGCTTCGCGGAGGATTCGATGACGACAGCAAAACTGATGCTCGACGGTCGAGAGTACGAACTCCCGGTGGTGGTGGGAAGCGAGGGAGAGGTCGCAGTCGATATCCGTCGTTTGCGGGCCGAAACCCACGCCGTCACCCTGGATTCAGGCTTCGCCAACAGCGGCTCGTGTACGAGCGCCATCACCTTCATCGATGGCGAGAAGGGGATTCTGCGATACCGCGGCTACCCCATCGAAGAGATCGCGACCGAGGCGAGCTTTACCGAGGTCGCCTACCTTCTGATCTACGGTGAACGTCCGTCGGCCGAGCAACTGGACGAGTTCAACCGTAAGTTGACCTACCACAGCCTGATCCACGAGGACATGAAGAACTTCTTCTCGGGGTTTCCGGCCACGGCGCACCCGATGGCGATCCTCTCGGCGATGGTCGCTTCGTTGTCGAGCTACTACCCGCGATCGGCGATCGACAACGTCGAGTTGAACATCATCCGGCTGCTCTCGAAGGCCCGCACCATCGCCGCCTTTTCCTACAAGAAGTCGATGGGCCAGCCGTTCATGTACCCACAGAACGATCTCACCTACACCGAGAACTTTCTGCACATGATGTTCGCCGTACCGGCCGAGAACTACCACATCTCTCCGGTCATGGAGCGCGCGCTCAACCTGCTGCTGATCCTCCACGCCGATCACGAACAGAACTGCTCGACTTCGACCGTCAGGATGGTCGGCAGTTCGGAGGCCAACCTCTTCGCTTCGATCTCGGCCGGCATCAATGCGCTCTGGGGTCCGCTCCACGGCGGGGCCAACCAGAAGGTCATCGAGATGTTGACCAGGATCCGGGACGACGGTGGGGACTACGACAAGTACGTCGAGAAGGCCAAGGACAAGGACGACGAGTTCCGTCTGATGGGCTTCGGGCACCGCGTCTACAAGAACTTCGACCCTCGGGCCAAGATCCTGAAGGCGGCGGCCGACGAGGTCCTAGCCGAGATGGGGAAGAACGATCCGCTCCTCGACATCGCCAAGAACCTCGAGCGCATCGCGCTCGAAGACGAGTACTTCGTCGAGCGGAGGCTCTATCCGAACGTCGATTTCTACAGCGGAATCCTCTATCGGGCCATGGGCATTCCCACCAACATGTTCACTGTCATGTTCGCCCTCGGACGGCTTCCGGGGTGGATCGCCCATTGGCGAGAGATGCGGAACGATCCCAAGGGACGGATCTACCGCCCACGGCAGATCTACACCGGGTCGACCCTGCGCCACTGGTAGGACCGGTCGGGCGCTTCGACAGCGCTCGGCCTAGGAGAGTGAGACTACTGAGAGTCTCGGAGTCCGAGTTTGCGCTCGAGCCAGCGACGGCCCTCGAGGAAGCGGCGCCATCCGCGGGGCCAAGGTCGGAAACACCAGCGCAGAAGCCGATGGGCCGAGTCGCTGGCAAACGACAGGCAGGCCAGGGCCGCCACCAGAGTCAGGATGCCCTGCAGCCCGGGTAGCGCCAGTCCGATCAACCCGACGATGAGCAGCACCACGCCGGCCAGGGCCAGGACCACCCTCCACCCGAGGCCGGGGCGTGGCGGCGTTTTCAAGGGACCCTCGCCTGATCCTCAGTGCTGCGGTCGCACGATTCGCGACCAGTTGTAGTCGGTCAGCAGCCCCTTTCCCTGACCCGAACCGAGCCACCAGAGGATGGACGGTTTGGGCTGGAGCTGCGCGATCAGATGCGAACCGACCCGGGGACCTGAGATGAACGCACTGGCGGAGAGCGCTTCGGCATCGACGGCGAGGTTGGAGGCGGCCAAGGTCGCCGCGATACCCTCGATCGGCTGCCCGGTCCTCTGGTCGAGGTAGGGAGGGAAGGTGACGCCTCCCATCGCCATGCGAGCCGCGGCCGGGGAGGCGATGGCCAGGCTGCTGTCCCGCAGGCGGACCTTGTCGTAGAGGTCGGACAACTGGGAGGGGAGCGGGAGCGAGAGATCCCAGCCCTTCCCCTCGGGACCGGGGCCGATGGCGCGTTGGACATTGCCGATTCGTACCGAGGCGCTCGCGACCCCCGACTGGACCAGCTGATCGACCACCGAGTCCACGGCGAAGCCGCGCTCGAATCCCCAGAGGTCGATGCGACTGGGGGGGGCGAGAGAAACCGTCTGGGCCTGTGGGTCGAGTCGCAAACGATCGCAATCGGCGAGGCCAGCCCGTTGCGCCAGCCCGGAGTCTCCCGGGCGGGCCACGACCGGTTGCCGTAGGCCCCAGGAGGCGTAGAGCCAGGCTCCTAGTGGACCGTGGCGACCGTCACTCCAGCGGCAGTACCACGAGGCTCGCTGCAGCAGGGCGAAGAACTCCTCCGAGACGGCTTGCGGCGACTCGCTGGCTTCGTCATTGAGCCCCGCCAGGGTACCGGAGGACCCGTCGGTCAGCGTTTCGATCTCCCGCAAGTGGGCGAACGCTCCCTGGATGGCATCGTCGAGCGCCTGCCAGTCGGGTCCGGTGGCCTGGATCACCACGGGTACGCCGAACGCCATCGCTTCTCGCCGCAGCGGCTCCTGTCCCGTCGCGGGATGCACCGCGAGGAACTGGAGCGCGAGGAGTTGGATCGCGAGTACGATCAGCGGCCGAACCATGGTCGCATCTTAGCCCGAGGCCAGGGCGTGGATGGCGATCTCGCGGTGTGGCTCAGGCGATCAGGATGCGAGCGAAGCGTCGCTTGCCGACCTTGAGCAGGTACGGTTCTTCGCGGCTCGGAAGGATCGACGAGATCGCATCGCTCCCCCGCAACGGTTCACCGTCGACGGAAACCGCACCCTGCTCGATGAGTCGGCGCGACTCTTTGTTGCTGGGTGCGAGTTCGGCCGACACCAACAATCTGAAGAGTGGTGTGTCCCGGTCGATGGTGAACTCGGGGAGGTCGTCGGGGGCGCCACCGCTGGCGAAGACGCGCTCGAACTCCGCTTCGGCCTCGCGAGCGGCTTCGGCTCCGTGGTAGTCGGTGACGATGCGGCGGGCCAGCTCCTGCTTGACCTTCTTGGGGTGCAGCGAACCCTCGGCCACTGCGGCTCGACGGGCCTCGATCTCGCTCTCCGGAAGATCGGTCAAGAGCAGATACCAGTCCCACATCAGGCGATCTGGGATCGACAGGGTCTTGCCGTAGGCCTCCCGGGGAGGATCGTCGAGGGCGATGGCGTTGCCGAGACTCTTGGACATCTTCTCGGTGCCGTCGAGGCCCACCAGCAGCGGCACGGTGAGGCAGATCTGGGGCTCCAGACCATCCTCGCGCATCAGGCTGCGGCCCACCAGGAGGTTGAAGATCTGGTCGTGTCCGCCCAATTCGACGTCGGCTGCGAGAGCTACCGAGTCGTAGCCCTGGACCAGGGGATAGAGCAGCTCGTGGATATGGATGGGCTGGCCGTTGGCGAAACGCGTTCGGAAGTCCTCGCGCTCCATGAGCCGCGCCAGCGTGTAGCGGCCGGCGAGACGGATCAGGCCCTCTGAACCCAGTGGCGAGAGCCAGCGGCTGTTGAAGTCGACCACCGTAGCCTCGCGGTCGAGGACCTTGAAGACCTGCTCCTGGTAGGTCTGGGCGTTGGCCAGGACTTCCTCACGCTCGAGCTGCGGTCGGGTTACCTTCTTGCCGGTAGGGTCTCCGATCATGGCGGTGAAGTCGCCGACCAGGAAGACGACGCGATGACCCAGCTGCTGGAAGTGGCGCATCTTGCGCAACAACACCGTGTGCCCGAGGTGCAGGTCGGGAGAGGAGGGGTCGAATCCGACCTTGACCGTGAGAGGCTTACCCTGATCGAGGGAGCGTTGCAGCTTGCTGCGGAGCTGGTCTTCCTCGATCAGATCTACGGCTCCCCGCTTGAGTAGGCTCATCTGCTCGTCGACGGGGGGAAACTGGGGTGTGCTCATAAGGGGTGTTCGCCTCCGAAAGCGCAGGAGTTTAGCAGGGCTACCAGTTGGGAGCGGTCGGTACTCGTTCGGCTCCGGCCGCGACCTCGATCCGCCCGATCAGCCGCGCGTCTCCGCGCAGGGTCCAGTCGACGATCCGTCCCCCGTTCGACTGGCCGTCGACGGTCAGGCGACAACCGCTGGCGACCTCGACCTCGATGGGAAACTCCAGGAGCCGTGCCTCGACTCCGCAGGCCACCGCGGCCAGGATCCCACTACCGCAGGCCAGAGTCTCCCCTTCGACGCCGCGTTCGTAGGTTCGGATCTGCACCGCGTGCGCGGAGGGGAACGTGACGAAATCGACGTTCGCCCCCTCGGAGCCGAGGGCGGGATCGCGGCGGATCGAGGGGGCGAGATCGTGGAGCGGGCAGTCGCCGAGGGGGGCGGTCCAGAGCAACACGACGTGGGGAACGCCGATCGTCTGGAACCAGCCGGACCGAATGCGCGGGTCCTCGGGTCCCGAATAGCTCCGGGCGGGTCTGGGGGGGACCGGGGGCGCGAGTTCGACGACCTCATCGTCGATCTGCCGGGCGAGGATCGGTCCGGCGTCCGTCTCGATCGACACCTGGCCGTCGCTCCAGCCGAGATGGAAGGCGAGGCGGGCAGCGGCTCGGGTCCCGTTGACACAGAGGCGCGCTCTCCCGCCGTCGGCGTTGTAGTGCTCCATGCGGACGACTCGATCTCGCGTTGCTCCCGGGAGTCGGCGGAGAACGAAGACACCGTCGGCTCCGAGTGACACCCCGCGCTGGCACCAGGCCCGGATCTGAGTCGGGGCGGGGTCTTGCGGCGGCTCGACCTGAGCCAGGAAGTCGTTCCCCGCTCCCGACAACCGCCAGAGTACGGTCACGGGGTCCTGAGGCTGGCTTCGGTGGACGGCCGACTCTCGTTGCCGAGGCCGTCGACGGCGGTGACCCGGTAGCGGAAGGTCTGCCCCGACGCGAGACCTCCGTCCGACCACTCCGGAGTGCTGAGGAGGTCGGGATTGATGCGACGGAAGTCGCCGCCAGGGTCCGCTCGGTAGACGATGTAGCCGGCGGTGTCGAGATCGGGGCTCGGTTTCCACACCAGGTCGCCACCGCCGACCCGCGGCAGAGCCACCAGGTCGGCCGGAGGGGCCGGGGCGTAGGTGTCGCGATAGTCGATTTCTCGTTCCAGCGAGTAGGTACTCTCGCGGAGGGGAGCGCGGCTGGCCACGGCGGTCAGCGTATAGATGTAGCGCTCGCCGAAGCGGGCGGATTCATCGAGGTAACGGTGGGTCCCGGCGGGTACGAAAGCCAGAGGAGCCGCATAACCCTGCGCCACGGCAGGGCGTCGGTACACCGAGTACCCCTCGACCTCCTCGGCGGGCGGCTGCCAGCTCAGGCGCACCCCTTCGGCTCCCGATTCGATGTCGAGGGCGCTGGGCGGGGAGGGGGCGGTGCTGGGAATCAGGTGAACCAGGTTCGAGAACCCCGACTGCTCTCCCTCGATGGCCCGGGTGCGGACCGCGAACACGTGCAGTTCGATCGGGTCCTGGCTCAGGCCGGGGAGCGGGAGGCGAGCGACCAGCTCCGAGCCCTCGGTGGCGGAGGAGAGTTCGGGGCCGCGAAGGACGAGCAGTCGCTCGGCTGTCGCGGGAAACTCTCTTGCATCGACGACCGGCGGCAGCTCCGGGTCGGCGACGGGTCGTACCGTTTGCCAGAGTTCGACTTCGGCCAGCGTGGGGAGGACCTCACCGTCGGTCGTGGTGTCGGGATAACCCATCCGCAGGGACAGAATCTCTCCCTGCTGGGTAATCTTCAGATCGCGGGTGGGTTGGGGGATGGTCCGCTTGGGGGGGAGGGGGTCACCCTTCTTGCCGCAGCCCACCGTCCCGGCTCCGAGGAGCAGGATGAGGAGTGAGATCAGGAGACGAGGGCTCGAAGGGGTAGGGAGGTCTCTATAGAACATAGCGGCTCAGATCCTGGTCTTGGACGATATCGGTGAGGGCCCGGGTTACGTACTCTGCGTCGATGGCCAGATCGACGCCCTCCATGTCGGGTGCTCCGAAGGAGACCTCCTCGAGCAGTTTCTCCATCAGCGTAGCGAGGCGTCGCGCTCCGATGTTCTCGGTCGAAGAGTTCACCTCGGCGGCGAGTCGAGCCAGCTCTTCGATCGCTTCGTCCGTGAACGAGAGTTGGACGCCTTCGGTGCCGAGCAGCGCGGTGTACTGACGGGTCAGGGCGCTACGCGGTTCGGTGAGAATGCGGACGAAGTCCTGGCGGGTCAAGGCCTGCAACTCGACCCGAATGGGGAACCGTCCCTGCAGTTCCGGGATGAGGTCCGAGGGACGGGAGAGGTGGAAGGCGCCGGCGGCGATGAAGAGGATGTGGTCGGTTTTGACCGGGCCGTGCTTCGTGGTCACCGTCGTCCCCTCGACCACCGGCAGGAGGTCTCGCTGAACCCCTTGCCGCGACACGTCGGGACCGCTGACGCCGTCGCGACCGGCGACCTTGTCGATTTCATCGAGGAAGATGATCCCGGCCTGTTCGACTCGATGTCGCGCCTCCTGAGCGATCTGGCGTCGATCGAGCAACTTCTCGGCTTCCTGGCCTTCGAGGATCTCGCGCGCTTCGGCGACGCTGGTCTGGGTCTTCTGTCGTCGGCCGAACATCCCCGGGAGCATCTCCCGGAGGTTGATCCCGACCTCTTCGACCCCTTGGGGAGTGAACATCTCGAAGCTGGGGCTGCCGTGGTCTTCGACTTCGATCTCGACTCGGCGCTCGTCCAACTCACCGTTGCGAAGCCGGGTTCGCAGTTTGTCGCGAGTGTCGGCCATCGAGTCCTGCTCCTGGTAGCCCTCGAGGGGCGAGAAACCGGGCTTGGGTTGGCTCGGAAGAAGGATTTGCAGGATCCGGTCCTCGGCCGCGGCGAGGGCTCGTTCCCGCACCGAGGCCCTCTTCTCCTCTTTGACCAGGTTGACGGCGACCTCGACGAGGTCGCGGATCATCGACTCGACGTCGCGCCCCACGTAGCCGACTTCGGTGAACTTGCTGGCTTCGACCTTGAGGAAGGGAGCGCGGGCGAGTTTGGCCAGGCGCCGCGCGATCTCGGTCTTGCCCACACCGGTGGGGCCGATCATCAGGATGTTCTTGGGCAGGATGTCGTCGGCCAGTTCTTGCGGTAGCTGTTGGCGCCGCCAGCGGTTGCGCAGGGCCACGGCCACGGCCCGTTTGGCGTCTCCCTGACCGACGACGTGGCGGTCCAGGGCGGCCACGATCTGGCGGGGAGTGAGGTCCTCGATCATCGCACTGGCGGTGAGTTCGCCGGGTCGGGTCACGGGCTGTCCTCCGGTGCGAGTTCCTCGAGGGTGATCGAGTGGTTGGTGTAGATGCAGATGTCGGCGGCGATGCGCATCGCTTCGCGTGCGACTTCGACCGCGGAGAGTTCGGTATGGCGCAGCAGGGCACGAGCGGCCGCGGAGGCGAAGTTCCCTCCCGAGCCGATGGCCAGGACCCCCTCGTCGTCGGGTTGCAGGAGGTCACCGTTACCCGACACCAGGAAGCTCGATTCGCGATCGCTCACCATCATCATGGCCTGGAGCTGGCGCAGCGCCCGGTCGGTACGCCAGTCCTTGGCCAGTTCGACGACGGCTCGTTCGAGATTGCCCTGGTACTCCTCGAGTTTGGCCTCGAAGCGGGTGAAGAGGGCCAGCCCATCGGCCCCGCCGCCGGCGAATCCGACCAGGACCTGGTTCCGACCCGTCCGCTTCACCTTTGCCGCCGTGGACTTGACGATGGTGTCGCCGAGCGTGACCTGGCCGTCACTGGCCATGCAGACGGCGCCGTGGCGGCGGACGAGGAGAACGGTGGTGGCGCGGAAGTCGCTCATGGGACCCGGATTCTAACCCGCGCCGGCTCCGATGGCAGACTCAGACGCTCCCTACCCAGGCTCGGGGTCGGTCGGCTCCGAGGTCGTCGCGCCGCCCTCTGACTCGCTCCGCGCCCGAGGGTGGCTGTCGCGGTAGATGCCGAGCAGGCGGTCGATGTCGACGTGGGTGTAGCGCTGCGTCGTCGACAGCGAGCTGTGCCCCAGGAGTTCCTGAATGACTCTCAGGTCGGCGCCAGCCTCCAGCAGATGGGTGGCGAAGCTGTGTCGCAGGGTGTGGGGATGGACGCCCGAGGCCAGTGCCGCGGTCTGGACGTGGCGGTCGAGGAGGCGGCGGACCGAGCGATCCGAGAGCCGGCTCCCCTGGTAGTTCAGGAACACCGGTTCCGAGAGGTCTTCCGTGGTTTCGTGGACCAGGTCCCAACTCCGACGCCAGGCCCTCAGGGCCTGTTCGGCGGGTTCCCCGAACGGCACCATACGTTCCTTGCGTCCCTTGCCGACGACGCGAAGCACCCGGCCGCCGAGGTCGAGATCCGGCCAGTCGAGACTGACCAATTCACCGACGCGCAGGCCGGTGGCGTACAGCAGCTCGAGCAGGGCTCGGTCTCGACGGGCCAGGGGCTCGTCGCCCTCTACCGCTTCCAGGAGCTGTTCGATCTCGAGGGGGCGGAGGTGCCGCGGCAGACGCTGCTCGACCTTCGGAGCGCGGATCCGGGCGGCGGGGTTGGACGACAACAATCCGCGCTGCAGACCGTAGCGCAGACATCCCCTCAGGGCCGAGAGGGCTCGCCCCTGCGAGCGCTTCGCCAGGCCGCGGCGGTTGAGGTGCCCCAGAAAGGCCCGGATGGAGGGAGGGTCGATCAGGGCCGGGCGGACCGTCGATCGCTCGCAGGCGAAGTACTCGGCCGCGAGGAAGTCGAGAAACCGGTCGAGATCGCGTCGGTACGCAGTCAGCGTATTGATCGATAGGTCCCGACCGTCCCTGAGGTGTTCGAGGTAGTCGTCGATCAGGTGTTGCACCGCGAACTCGACCCTCAGCCGGCGAGTCGGGCGCTGGGCAGCGTGTCCCCAACCGGCTGCTCGTAAGGGATGGCGGTGTGGCGCGTCCAGAGTTCCAGCTCTTCGCGCGCACGGCTGGCCAGCCGGCTCCGGCGCTCGGCACGTTTCATCCGACCCTCGATCGGTGCGAACAGACCAAAGTTGATGTTGGCGGGCTGGAACCTGGCCGGGTCCGACTCGGTCAGGTGGCGAGCCAAGGCTCCCAACGCAGTGCTGGTGGGCAAGAGATCGAGCGATCGCTCGGCACGCTCGGCGGCCAGGTAGAGACCGATGGCGAGCCCCGTAGCGGCGGATTCCAGGTACCCTTCGACGCCGGTGATCTGGCCGGCGAGTCGGACGTTGGGACGAGCCTTCAATCGGTACCGAGGATCGAGGTGCGTCGGCGCGTTGATGAAGGTGTTGCGGTGGATCTGTCCGAGCCGCACGAATTCGGCATTCTCGAGGCCGGGGATCATCGAGAATACGCGCTTCTGGGCCGGCCACTTCAACCGACTCTGGAAGCCGACCAGGTTGAACTGCGAGTGTGCGAGATTCTCGCGACGGAGCTGCACCACCGCCCAGGGTCGTGACCCATCGGGGGGCTCCAGCCCCACTGGCTTCAACGGGCCGAACCGTAGGGTGTCGACTCCGCGCTGGGCCATCTCCTCCAGCGGTAGGCATCCCTCGAAGAACAACGACCGTTCGAAATCGTGCAGCGGCAGGACCTCGGCGCCGATCAACGCCTCGTAGAAGGCCAGGTAGGTTTCCCGGTCGAGGGCGGAGTTGAGATAGTCGTCGCCGTCTCCCTTCCCGTAGCGGGAGGCCCAATACATTTTCGACAGATCGAGCGAGTCGGCCTCGACGATCGGAGCGATGGCGTCGTAGAAGTACAGGTAGTCCTGACCCAGGATTCCGAGCAGGGCTTCGGACAGGGCCGGCGAGGTGAGCGGTCCGGTCGCGAGCACAGCGTCCCCGGTCGGGATCTCCGTCACCTCGCGGCGTTCGATCGACACCAGGGGGTGGGCCTCCAGCTGTTGGGTGACCAGTTCGGCGAAGCGGTTGCGGTCTACGGCGAGCGCACCTCCGGCAGGTACGGCACTGCAGCGGGCGGCCGCGATGATCAATGAGCCCAGGTGTTCCATCTCCCGCTTGAGGATTCCGGCGGGGTGGTTCTCGTCGTCGCTCCGCAGGGAGTTCGAGCACACGAGTTCGGCGAGCTGACCGGTGTGGTGGGCCGGGGTGCCGCGTTCGGGCCGCATCTCGAAGAGCCGCACCGGCACGCCCCGCCGGGCCAGTTGCCAGGCGCACTCGCTGCCAGCCAGCCCGCCGCCCACGATGGTCACGGGTTCTCGTCCGTCGCCAGAACTCATCCACCGATCCTATCCCGCTCACCCCCTCGCCGTCGGCTAGAATCCGGCCGAGTCTAGGGGGCAGGGTGCTCCAGGGAGGTCCAGGGTAAATGCAGCGGCACGGCAGAAGAATCACCTCGACACTCGGTGTGGCTTGTTTGCTCGGCTTTGGCCTGTTCGGCGGCTGTGCCGCGGAGGAGGAGCCGATCGTCTTCGAGAGCGACCTCGAAGTCTCGGTCCCGGAGGTGGGGACCGACGAGGCGCAGCAGCTCCTCCGTCGCCTCCTGACCAAGGGCAGTCAGCCGGGATCGATGGAACCGATCGAACGGCGCCAGGTCGAGGAACTGGTGCGGGCTCTGCTGCCGCCGACCCAGGGGCGGCTGGCGGGACACTGGTGGGAGGTCAAGTACCTTGATCTTCCCGGGGTCGATTTCGTCAGCGCCGAGCTGATGAAGGGCGACTGGACCGACCGACAGCTCTGGATTCAGATCCTGCCGATGGGGGACAAGCCGCTGGCGGGTTTCGAACCGGGCGACCTCGAGCCGGTCGGCCCCTACCGAGCCCGAGGCCTGGCGGGACATCATCTGTTCGTCCGCGTGGGTCGATTCGACGTCCGCATCGCGGCTGATCAGGCCGCGGCTCGGGACGACGCTTGGCTCCGAGAGATCCTGGCTGCGACGCGCCTCGATCTCATCGAAGCGCTCTAGTTCCCCGCGGTTTCAGAGGGCGGTGACGGCCGTCGGACCGATCTCCGCGCTCGAACTCACGACTTCTTCGACGCGGTCTTCGTAGACTTTTTCTTCGTCGTCTTGCGCGACCCCCGGCGTGCTCGCTTCGGACGATTGGCGCGCGCCGTGAGCAGCTCGACGGCTCGTTCCATCGTCACGTCTTCCGGGGCCAGGTCCTTGGGCAGCGAGGCGTTCACCGAGCCGTCGGTGACGTACGGTCCGTAGCGACCGGAGAGGACCTGCACCGGGGCCTCGCTCTCTGGGTGGGCTCCGAGTTCCTTGAGGACTCGTTTGCCCTTCAGGGCTAGACGCTTGAGGGCGTCTTCGAGGGTGACCGTGAAGACCTCGTCCAGAGTGTCGAGGCTCTGGTACTTGCGGTCGCGAGAAACGTACGGTCCGTACCGTCCCAGGCCAGCGGTCACCTCGCTGCCGGTCTCCGGATCGTGGCCGACCACCCGCGGTAGCGACAGGAGTCGTAGCGCAAGTTCGAGGTCGACGTCGGCGAGGGTGGTTCCCTTGGGAAGGCTGACCCGCTTGGGTTTGGTTCGGGCCTTGCCTTCGCCAGTGGCCTCGCCGAGCTGCACGTAGGGACCGTAGGGGCCGGTCTTGACGTAGATACTGAGGCCGCTTTCGGGGTCGGTACCGATCGGGGCGTCGGCGCGAGCTCGCTGCGCCAGGAGTTCGGAGGCTCGACTCGGCGTCAGCTCGTCGATGAGGAGATCGACCGGCAACGTGGCGCGCTCGCCCTCTTCTCCGCTACCTCGCTGTACGTAGACGTAGTTGCGACCGATCCGGACGAAGATCGGCTGACCGCTCTCCGGGTCCTGGCCCACCGGGATGGCCGGGAACTCGATCCGAGGCAGCTCCTCGTCGATCAGCTGGGCGAGCCCGGGGTCGGTCTCCTCCTCGCCGCGGTAGAAGTCGCCGAGAAACTCGATCCAGTCGCGCTCGCCGTCAGCGATCTCGTCGAGCGATTCCTCCATGCGGGCGGTGAAGCGCAGATCGACGTACTGTTCGAAGTGACGACGCAAGACGTTGATCACCGCGATTCCCAGGTAGGTGGGGATCAGATAGCCGCTCTTCTTGAGAACGTAGTCCCGGTCCTGAATCGTCGAGATCGTCGGGGTGTAGGTCGACGGTCGACCGATCCCCTCTTCCTCGAGTTTCTTGACCAGCGTCGCTTCGGTGAACCGGGCCGGCGGTTTGGTCTGATGGTCGACCGCCTTGGTCTCGAGTACCGAGAGTTCGCTGGCCTCGGGCCCGCCGATCAATTGCCCCTCCTCGAGTGAGGGAAGGTGCGTGTCCTCGCGGCGGGTGCCGGCGACCTTCATGTAGCCGGGGAAGCGAAGGATGGAACCGGTCGCGCGGAACGTGTGGTCGACGCCGTCGAAGCTGGCGATCAGGTCCGCGCTGGTATTGTCGAGCAGAGCATCGGCCATCTGCGAGGCGACGGCTCGTTCCCAGATCAACCGGTAGAGCGCTAGCTCTTCCCGACTCAGGCGGCTGGCAACCTGCTCGGGGGCCCGGCCCATCTCGGTGGGTCGAATCGCCTCGTGGGCCTCCTGGGCCCCTTTGGACTTGGTCTTGTAGCGTCGTGGCCCGCCGAAGTAGTCGTCGCCGAAGGTTCGGCGGATGTAGCCCTCGGCATCGTTCAGGGCCTTCTCCGACAGGGCGAGCGAGTCCGTTCGCATGTAGGTGATCAGACCCTGGCGTTCGCCGCCCCCGAGGTCGATTCCCTCGTAGAGCCGCTGGGCGACCGACATGGTCTGTTTCGGCGACATGCGGAGGCGCGAGCTGGCGGCCTGTTGCAGGGTCGAGGTGATGAAGGGGGGTTGGGGTCGCTGCTTCTTGCTCTTGCGATCGACCTTCCCCACCCGCCAGGGCTGCGCGGCCAGGGATCCGGTCGCGACCAGTTCAGCGGCCTCGCGCTCCAGAATGCGCACCCGGTCGCCGCCGATGAAGTCCCCCGTCGTCGAGTCGAAGTCTCGGCTGCCGGCAATCCGTCGATCGTCGACGGTGGTCAGCGTCGCCGGGAACACGCTGTCGTCCTCGGCCCCGCCTCCCGGTTGGCCGAGGGTGGCGACCACATCCCAGTACTCTGAACTCTGGAAGGCCTGGCGCTCCTCTTCCCGCTCGACGATGAGCCGCAGGGCCACACTCTGGACTCGGCCCGCCGAGAGTTTGGTGCGGACTTTCTTCCACAATACCGGCGAGAGAGAGTAGCCGTACAGTCGATCGAGGATACGGCGAGTCTCTTGCGCCCGAACCAGCTTCTCGTCGACCTCTCGGGCGTTCTGCAGCGAGTCGAGGATCGCTTGCTTGGTGATCTCGTGGAACGTGATCCGCCGCACGGGGACCTTTGGCTTCAGCACCTCCTGAAGGTGCCAGCTGATCGACTCTCCCTCGCGGTCTTCATCGGTCGCGAGCAGGATCTCGTCGGCGTTGGCCACCAACTTCTTGAGCTCGCGAACCCGCTCCTGGCTGCTCTTGGGCACGATGTAGAACGGGGTGAAGTCGTTGTCGGTATCGACGGCCATGCGGGACCACGGCTTCTTGCGAATCTTCGCCGGCACCTCCGCGGCCGAGCCGGGGAGGTCTCGGATGTGACCGTACGATGCTTCGACCCGATAGTCGGGGCCGAGGAACTTCTCGATGGTGCGCGCCTTGGCGGGCGACTCGACGATGACCAACTTCACGACGGACTACTCTCCTAGTCTGAGCTCAGATCGGCAGGCGGGCCGAAAGGGCGGCCAAGGGTAACACAAGGTCCCATTCGGCCGGATCTGGACCCGGCTCGAAGGGCTCAGCCCGTCTCGGGATGGTTTGGTTCTGGAGAGGACTAGGGATCACCGGCGGGATCGGGCCGAACGTCTTCCTGGCCGGAGTCGAGGGCCGTGGTCGGTGTCGCGAGCAGCTCGATCGCGAGCTGCACCGCGCTACTCGAGCCGGTCAGACCCAACAGGTCTCCGGCCGTTAGCCGCCAGGTCGCTCCGGGCAGTGGGTGGGTGTCGTCACCGCGGCGCACCGCCAGAACGGTGGCGCCCGTGCGCCCTCGTAGATCGAGTTCGGACAGTGTCCGACTCTCGGCCGGTGAGCCGGGAGGGATTTCGAACTCGGTGAGTTCCCCGAGCCCGGGGAGCAGGTCGTCGACGACGTGGAGTCCGCGGTCCCCGCGTTTGTGGAGCAGAGCCTCGGCCACGGCCTGGGCGCCGGCCCGCACGTGCCCATCGAGTTCGCCGGTCGTACGCCAGAAGGCCACCGCGGTGGCCACGATGGTGACCGCGAGCACGACGACTCCGAAGCCGGCGGGGAAGGCGGGCTGGGTCGCCGTGACGTAGAGAATGGCCACCCCCAGGGCCAGGGCGATCTCCACGACCACGACCAACGCTTGGCGGGGAGCCTGGGCGAGGTCGACCCCTTCGCGGGTCGGAAGAGCGAGCTCCCCCAGATCACGACCCAGACGCCGCCCGGTACGGACCAGACCGACGACGAACGGGAGCCCGAGCAGCAGGCCGCCGGTCAGAATGAGCCCCACGCTGAGCAGCAGGTCGAGTCCAAACTGCTGCGAGATCGCGGTGGCGAACGATCGGTGGTAGCCCGCGATGAGAAAGGTGAGCGCGATGAGCACGACGACGTCGAGCCCGAGGGCGAACACGAACTGACGCCACCGCGATCGCCGCTTCAGCTCTCTGGCCTGCAGCGTCAACTCGTCCAGCCAGCTGGGATACAGCGTCAGCAAACGTCGCACCCGGTGGGGGAGCAAACGATCGATCTGCGCCGCCAACTTCTCCGAAGCTCGCACCACGAGTGGGGTTGTGAAGGTCGTGATCAGCGCTGCCACCACCACGATCGACGTGAACTCGCTACGGATCGCTCCGGCCGAGACGCCAAGAGCGGCAATGATGAAGGAGAACTCGCCGATCTGCCCGAGCGTCGCACCGGTGCGGAGCGACGGCACCAGGCCCCGGCCGCTCAACACGCCTCCGAGCCCGACACTGAGCAGCTGTCCGATCAGAATCACCGCGACCAACAGCAGGCTCACCGGCAGGACCTCGAGCGCCGCTTGCGGGTCGACCGCCATGCCGATGGCGACGAAGAACACCGCGGCGAACAGATCGCGGACGGGCGCCACCAGCGTGCCGATACGGTGCCCCTCCCCCGATTCGGCGATCAGCGCTCCCGCCAGGAACGCTCCCAGGGCGACGGAGTAGCCCATCTCGTCGGCGAGCAGCGAGAGTCCGAAGGCCAGTCCAGCCACGCCGACGACGAGGATCTCGGTACTGGCCAGCCGGACGATGACTCGAATCGACCTCGGCACCACTAGCAGTCCCAGCACCAGCAGGCCGAGCAGGAAGAGCAGGAGTTCGCCGGCGGTATTCGACAGCACGTCGGTACTGCCGCCGCCCGAGACCACGGCGGTAAGGCCGGCGATCGCCAGGATCGCTACCAGGTCCTGTGCCACCAGGATCCCGAAGGCGAATTCGCGACTCGACTTGGGCACGGCCTGGTCTTCGACGACGCGGGCCACGACCATGGTGCTCGAGATCGCGAGGCAGGCGCCGAGGAAGATGCACTCCAGGCTCTCCCACCCCAACAGGCGTCCCACCATGATCCCCAGCCAGGCCAAGGTGCTCATCTGGATGAGTGCGGGCACACCGATCCCTGGCAGAATCTGGAAGAGCCTCCGGATGCTGAACTCCAGTCCGATCGACAACATGACGAGGACGACTCCGAACTCGGCGAGCGCCTCGACACGGTGAGGGTCGGCGAACAGCGGTACGGGCAGGTAGGGTCCGACCACCACCCCCGCCAACAGATAGCCCAGGACCGCGGGCTGGCCCAGCCGACGGAACAGGACGCCGGCGATCCCTGCGCCCACCAGGACCAAAGCCAGGTCGGCCAGGAAGGTGGGAGCGTGCTCTAGGGCGAGGGCCTCGGTTGCCATGCCCGGGACTCTACCAGTCGAGATGCCGTCTCGGACGGGCGATCGATGCGCTGATTTAGCGTCGGACGCGGGCGAAGGAGGGACCGGCCCGACGATGGATCCAGCCGCCGAGTTCGAGCTCGAGAAGTTGGCCGAGCAGTCGATCGACGGGTTGGTCGAGACGGGCGGCGAGACGATCGAGCCCAATCGTGTCGCCGCGAGGTATCTGGCGCCAGATGGCGGTGGCGAGCTCGCTCAGCGGTGGGGGAGTCTCGGTCGCGAGCTCGCCCGTCTCGGACGCCTCGCCCAGCAGGTCGTCCGGGTGGAGAGCGATCCCGGCGCCGTCTCGCAGCAGCGCGTTGGGTCCGAGGGAGGTCGAGTCGAAGATGCGGCCGGGCAGGGCGAAGACGTCGCGATTCATCTCCATCGCATACCGAGCCGTGATCAGGGAACCGGATCGCGGAGTCGCCTGCACCACCAGGGTCGACTCTCCGAGGGCGGCGATGATCCGATTGCGCACCGGGAAGTTTCGAGCGCGTGGTTCGGTGCCCAGCGGAAACTCAGACACCACCGCGCCGGCCTGTCGGATCGATTCGACGAGATGGTGGTGTCGACGCGGATACGAGATGTCGATGCCGCAGCCCAGGACGGCGATCGTACGACCCCCGGTAGCTTCCAGAGCGCCGCGATGGGCTTGCAGGTCCACGCCGCGGGCGAAGCCCGACACTACGGTGACCCCTCGGAGGGCCAGGTGGTGTCCGAAAAAGTGGGCGGCCTCCCGTCCGTACTCGTCCGGCTGACGGGATCCGACGATGGCGACGGCTCGATCGGCACCGAGTTCACCGCGCACGTAGAGCACGGGCGGCGGCAGCGGAGCCTGAGTGAGCACGTCGGGGTATTCGCGATCCTCTCGAGTCAGGATCCGGGCTCCCATCGCAGCGGCTCGGTCCTGTTCGCGCTCGGCGATCGCCTGGCTCGCCGGCAGCAGTCGCTGCGCTTTCCCCAGCGTGCGAACCGGAACGCCGAGCCGTCGCGCCAGGCGGTCCAAGCCCTCCTGCGGGCGATACCACTCTGTGTCGAGGGCTTCGGCCAGGCGGCAGATATGACCCCGCGCGATGTCGTTCTGGGCGTTGAGAGCGATGAGGAGGTTACGGTGGTTCGACCTTTGCATGCTAACCCCGAGTACGTGAAGAACCGTAGCGAGCTTTCACCCAAAACCAACGCCTCCCCAGGGGCGTAGAAGGGTTGTGATGATCGATGAAGAAGAGCCGGTTCGCGCCCCGTCCGCCCGACAGTGGCGGGTCGGCGGCGACCGCCGGTCGGGCTATACTCCGAGGGCACTTCAACTGGTATGCAGCGGCCGATCCAGGGCCGAATTGGGAGGTATCTGGCGATGATCGGACGAGGCCTATTGATCCTGATGGCAGCCCTCGGGCTGGTCGGTTGCGGCAGTGGGGGGCAGAAGGTCGCGCCATTGCAATCGGCTGGCGACCAGCTGGAGTTTGGGGTGGCGATGGCTCAGCGGGGCCTGTGGAGCGAGGCGCTCTTCCGCTTCGAACAGGCCAGTTCGTCCCGTCGCGATGTTCGGGTACTGAACAACCTCGCGGTGGCCAGCGAAGCTCTCGGCCGTTTCGACGAAGCCCTCGAGTACTACCAGGAGGCGTTGCAGATGGCGCCGTCGGACCCGGAGGTCCGCAACAACTACAACCGCTTCGTCAGCTTCTACGAATCGTTCAGAGTCGAGGTCGCGGAGGATGACGAGTCGAGTGAGGACCCGGCGGCTTCCGGCGCCGAGGGAGGTGCGGCGTGAGTCGACGAGCTGATCGAAACATCGCCCGAGAGCTGTTGGGCGCCCTGTTCTGCCTGGGCCTCTGCCTGGGAATCGGCTCCCCGCCGGTCGAAGCTCAGGGGGTGCGGGTGACGCTGGAGTTGCCGGTGCGAGCGGGCATCGACATGCAGGGCCGCGAGACCCTGGTGGCCACGCCGTTCATCGTGGTGCGGCAGGAGGGGGACAACGCGTTTCGTGGCCGCAACGTGGACGTCCAGAAGGACTTCCAGCGCTACGTCAACAAGCTGCTGCGGCGGGATACCGACCTCGAGGTCGAAACCCTCGACGCGCTCGACTATCCGACCTACGACCTGGAGATGCTGGCCGACGATCGAGGCTTCTGGGCCGCGGTTGGAGAGCGCTCCGGAGCGGACTTGATCCTCACCGGTAGCCTCGATTTCGACGTTCGTGATCGCTCCGGCTATCGCCTGGAGGAGTACGTCTCTCCTTTCGACGGGCGCACCTACTATCGCCAGGTGCTGGTCGAGGAGACCGGTTTCGAATTCGACATCCTGATGCAGGTATACGACGGCCGCAGCGGCGAGCTTCTCTTTGACGACAACTTCAAGGACTTCAAGACGATGGATACCAACGTCGCCGATCCGGTGGCGGGGATGTTCCAGAACCTCCGGGCGCTGGAGGATCGCATCGTCGGAGTCTTTGCCCAGAAGACGATCGAGGCCACGCGGGTTCTCTTCCGCAACTGAGTGAAACCGAGCACGGAGATCTGATGAAGCACGAACTCGTACCGAATCGCAACCGCAGCCTCGCCCGGATCCTGGGTGTCCTGACCGCCTCGCTCTGTCTGGCACTCCCCGCGGCCGCTCAGTTTGGCAAGAACAAGATCCACTACGACAACTTCGATTGGCGGATCTATCGTTCGCCGCACTTCGATATGTACTACTACCCGGAGGAGGAGCACCTTCTTCAAAACGTGGTGTCCCTGGCGGAGAGTGCCTACGACCACCTCTCGCGGCGCTTCGACTACCAGATCGAAGAGCGGACCCCGATGATCTTCTACAAGACGCACGCCGAGTTCGAGCAGAACAACATCATCCTCGGCTTCATCCCCGAGGGGGTGGGCGCTTTCGCCACCGACGTGCGCTTCCGCATGGTGCTGCCCGTCGACCTGCCGGCCAACGAGTTGTACCAGCTCATCCTGCACGAGCTGACTCACATCTTCCAGTACCACATCCTGTACGGCGGTAAGGTGAGCCGCGGCCTCCGCACGCCGGCTCCAACCTGGCTCATCGAAGGGATGGCAAGTTACTACGCCGACGACGAGTCGACCTCGGACAAGATGTTCCTGCGCGATGCCGTGGTCAACGATCTGGTTCCGCCGATCACGCAGGCACAGGGTGGGGGATTCTTCGCCTACCGGTTCGGCCACGCGGTCTACGACTTCATGGAAGACCGCTGGGGGCAGGAAGGGATTCTCGACTTCCTCTACGAGTACCGGAGCTCGATCGGCTCACAGGTCGGAAGGGCCATCGACCGGGCCTTCCGGGTCGAGGCGGAAGACTTCGATGCGGACTTCCGTCGTTGGTTGCGCGAGAAGTATCTGCCCGAGTTGGTCAACACCGGTGAGCCGTCCTACTTCGGTCGGCGCTTCTTCTCGGGGCGGAGCAATCCGCAGGCGCAGTATTTCTCGCCCACCGTTTCGCCCTCGGGCGATCTGGTAGCCGCGATTGGCAACCCCGAAGGAACCCTGGACGTGGTGCTGTTCGACACTCGGAACCGACGACCGATGCGCAATCTGACCAAGGGGCTCTCCAACGAGTATCAGTACCTCAATGCACAGTTTGCGACGTCGATCCGTCGCCAGGGTCGAGACCTGGCCTTCTCGCCCGACGGGAATCTGTTGGCTGCCTTCGGAAAGATCGAGGAGGGGCGCCGCCTTTTCCTGATCGACGTCATCAAGGGTGGTCTGTCGCGGGTGATCAAGCTCGACGTGCAGCAACCCTTCGCCCCGACCTTCAGTCCCGACGGCCGCAAGATCGCCTTTGCCGGGACCTACGATGGCCAGTTCGACATTTTCGAGCTCGACCTGGCGACCGAGCAGGTCCAGAACCTGACGGATGATGTCCAGTTCGATGGTGGCCCCATGTACTCGCCGAACGGCGACTTCATCTACTACTCGTCGGTAGTGAGCCACCACGAGAAGATCTTCCGCCTGCCGACCGATGGTTCGAGTGGGCGAGAGGTCGTGCTGCAGGGTGAGTGGAACGACAAGGACCCCTGGGTCTCCAAGGACGGCCAGCGTCTCTTCTTCACTTCGGACCGCAACAGCTACGACAACATCTACTCGTACGATCTCGAGAGTGGCGAGGTCGTCCAGCACACCAACGCCATCACCGGTTGCATCCAGCCGGCCCTCATCGAGCGGGCCGACGGGGACGAAGCGCTGATCTACGCCGGCTACTGGAAGGGGCGATTCGATCTCTACCGAGGCGACCTGGAGCAAATCAACGAGGAACCACTCGAGATCGTGGCGGGCGAGGGTATCTTCGACGCCGACGCACTGTTCGAGCCGGACATTCAGGTGGCGATCGATCCAGCCAACGACGAGGACTACACCGGCTTCAAGTTGTTCCTCGAGAATGCGACCGGCGGTGTCGGTGTGACCAGCGACCAGCGGTTCATCTCGCAGGCCCTGGTGACCTTCTCCGACTATCTGGGAGA
Organism: Thermoanaerobaculia bacterium; assembly: GCA_030429235.1. GTDB lineage: Bacteria > Acidobacteriota > Thermoanaerobaculia > Multivoradales > JAIOJS01 > JAIOJS01. The sequence continues at coordinate 125,164 of JAUIDB010000011.1, forward strand.
CCGCCGGCTGTTCATGACCTTCCAATCGGTCTCGAGCTTCTCCGACTTCGACATCAGCTACGTCAACATGAGTCGGCGCATGCAGTGGGGAGTTCGTCTCTACGACGAGCGGACCTTCTACCTGGCCTTCGAGCAGGTGGGGCCGGACATCTTCGAGATCGAGGAGCGTGAGCAGCAGTTCAGCATTACCGGGCTGCAGGCCTTCCTGTCCTATCCGATCAACCTGTCGCATCGGTTCGAGGCCAGCGCTGGGTACGCCTACCGGGATTACAACTTCCAGCAGTTCTTCCGAGATCCGGCGACCGGCGAGCTGGTACCGATTCCGGTGTTCAAGCGAACCGACGACTATCCCGAGATCGGCGTCGCCCTAGTCGGGGATACGACCAACTTCAAGAACTTCGGTCCTCACTCCGGACGTCGTTGGCGGATCGGTGGCTACTACTCCCCGGACTTCGACGAGAGCGGGACCCTGACCTCGCAGCTGCAGCTCGATTGGCGGCAGTACATTCCGGTGACCAAGCGTAGCTTGTTCGCCGTGCGTACGGTCGGTTTCTCGAGTTGGGGCAACTTCCCGAACATCTTCGCCTTCGGTGGTCTCGATACGGTCCGTGGGTTCCGAACCCGCTCGCTGGTCGGCGATCGCGGTTTCTACACCAACCTCGAGTTCCGCTTCCCGCTGGTCGATGCTCTGTGGTTCCCCTTCCTTCGATTCAACGGGATTCGCGGCCGCGTGTTCCTCGACGTCGGAGGGGCTTGGTACGACTACGCGGGGGAGGAGTTCGATTTCTGGGACAGCGACAACGATCGACTCGACGATGCTGTTTCGTCCTGGGGTTGGGGGCTGACCACGCGGTTCCTCGGGGTCGACATGCACTGGGACTTCGCCCAGCGGTGGGACTTCGACGAGTCACTGGCGGGCTTCGAGACCTCGTTCTGGATCGGTCGTCGTTTCTGACCGAACCTCGACGGATCCGGGTTGGTCGGAGTGGTAGACTTCGGCCAACCCATGTCAAACCCCCAGGTCCTGGAGCAGAAACTCGAGGAGTACGAGACCCTTCTCGAAATCGGTCTCGAGTTGGCCGGAACGCTGGACCCTCATCAGGTTCTCAGCTTGGCACTCGAGAAGGCAGAGGAGTTCTGCCACGCCGAGTCGAGTTCGATCTGGGAGGTCGACGACGAGCGCCAGGAGCTCTTCTTTCGACTCGTTCGAGGTGCGGGTGCGCCCGGACTGGCTTCCCTGCGGATTCCGATCGACCAGGGAATCGTGGGATCGGTCGCCAGGTCGGGTACTGCGGAAATCGTGCTCGACGTCCAGGCAGATCCTCGCTGGACCGGGGAACCGCAGGATGGGTTTACGACTCGATCGATCCTGACCGTTCCCTTGATTGCGCGCGGCAAAGTCGTCGGCGTCCTCCAGCTACTGAACCCGACCGATCGTGACGGGTTCGGCCCCGAGGATCTTCGGCGCATGCAACTGTTCGCCGGCCCCCTGGCCCACGCCCTGGCCAACGCGCGGCTCTACGCGCAGCAGAAGGATCTCTTTCTCGATACGGTGACCGCCCTGGCAGAAGCGATCGAGGTGCGAGATCCCTACACCGGAGGGCATGTGCGTCGAGTGGTGGCGTACTCGGTACTCCTCGGTCGCGAGATGGGATTGTCGCGCGAACAACTCGAGGATCTTCGCCTGGCGGCTACGCTGCACGACGTCGGGAAGATCGGGGTGCCCGACCGGATCCTGGGCAAGCCCGGTCGGTTGGACGACGAGGAGTTCGAGATCATGAAGCGCCACGCCGCCGACGGGGCCGAGATCGTCGCCACGATCCGAAGCTTGCGCCACCTCCTTCCGGGGGTCCGCAGCCACCACGAGCGAGTGGACGGCGGAGGGTACCCGGACGGCCTCTCCGGGGAGGACCTGCTGCAGACTCCGCGGATCATCGGGGTGGCTGATACCTACGACGCGATGACGACGGACCGCCCCTACCGCAAGGGGTTGACCCGTGAAGAGGCGGCCGACGAGATCGACCGCTGTGCGGGAACCCAGTTTTGTCCCCGGGTGGCGGCTGCCTTCAGTCGCCTCTACCAACGGGGCGAGTTCGATCTGGAGCACGGCGAGGCCGTGGTCGAAGGGCTCTCCGAACGCACTCGGTCATGATCCGATGCCGGTGATCGAGGTCACAGACTCAGCCTCGCCCCCATGCTAGGATCGAAAGCCTGATGAAGGTGCGCGTGCTCGGCGGCTACGGTGGGGAGAGCCTCGATTGTCGGATGACCTGTCTCATCATCAACGACCGGATCGCGCTCGATGCCGGATCGCTCTCGCAGGCCCTGGCGATCGAAGAACAACGCCAGATCCACTCCATCGTGCTGACCCACTCGCACATGGATCACACGACCTCTCTGCCTTTTTTCATCGAGAACGTCTACGGTCACAGCGACGGATCGATCGATCTCTACAGTGCGCCGGAAACGATCTACGCGTTGCGCAAGTACCTGTTCAACAACGCGACCTGGCCGGACTTCACGCGGTTGCCAAACCACCTCCTCCCGGCGGTGGAGTTCCACGAACTGGCCCACGAGCAGCCTTTCGTCCTGGACGACGTCCGATTCACCCCGATTCCGGTCAATCATCTGGTGCCCACCCACGGCTTCCTGATCGAACAGGGTGACGCGGCGATTCTCTGGTCGAGCGACACCGGTCCGACGAGCCGCTTCTGGGAGGTTGCCAACCAGACCGCCAACCTCAAGGCGATCTGTATCGAAACGAGTTTCGACAACGCCCTGCAACACATCGCGGACGTGTCGTTTCACCTCACGCCGCAGACCCTCCAGGTCGAGCTCGAGAAGCTGGAGCGGCGGGTCCCGATTCTCCTGCACCACTTGAAACCGCCCTGTATCGAGCGGATTCGGAGTGAGGTCGGAGCCTTGGGGAACCCGGATATCGACTACCTCGAGCAGGACAAGATCTACGACTTTTGACGTGAGTGCGACCGATCCCACCATCGGTCCCCACGAGTGCCCCGAGGTTCCCCTCTGTTGATGCGCCAGGCGAGTCTCTTCTCCGCACTCGATGATCCGGTTGTCACCCCAAGCGAGGCCGCGGAGCCGGCCGCGGGCATGCGGGCAGTGGTGCTAGGATCGGGGAGCCAGGGCAATGCTCTGGTGGTGGAGTCGGAGCATGGGCGGTTGCTCGTCGATGCCGGCTTCTCGGGTCGTGAGATCGAGCGGCGTTTGGCCCTGGTGGGTCTTCGGCCGGACGATCTCGATGCGTTGCTGGTGACGCACGAACACGGGGATCACTCGCGGGGGGCGGCGGCGTTCGCGCGGCGGCATGGACTGACGTTCCATGCCACCCGGGGAACGTTGGGACGGATGAGGATTCCCCGACGCGCGCGGCACCTGGCGACCGAGATCCGATCAGATCGGGAGTTCGAACTGGCGGGGTTTCGAATAGAGCCTTTCGTCGTGCCTCATGACGCGGCTGAGCCGATTGGCCTGGTCGTCGAGGACGCAGCGGGATGCCGGTTGGGCTTGGCGGCCGACCTGGGCTGTCGTTCTCGATTGGCCTGGACACGACTACAGAGACTGCATATCTTGATCCTCGAAACCAACCACGACCTGGCGATGCTTCGCGATGGACCCTACCCCTGGTCCCTGAAGCAGCGTGTCGCCTCGCGGCACGGCCATCTCTCCAATGTCGACGCGGTGGCGGGGATCGAAGAACTCATGCACGACGACCTCCGATGGGTGGTGCTCTACCACCTGTCGCAGACCAACAACGAACCGGCTCTGGCCAGCGCACTGGTCGGCGAGGAGCTGGACCGACTGGGCGTCTCGACCCGACAGCTGCTGAGCGGCCAGTCTGAACCTACACCCTGGATCGAGGTACTTTGAAGTTGAAGGCAAGAATCACCGTCTACCCCCGCCCCGAGGTCTTGGACCCCCAGGGCAAAGCCGTTCATCAAGCCCTATCGCGGGTGGGTTTCGAGCCGGTCTCCGCGGTGCGGGTTGGTAAGAGCTTCGACATCGAACTCGACGTGCGCACCAAACCGCAGGCGATGAAACTGCTGGAAGAGATGTGTCAGAAGCTCCTGGCCAACCGAGTGATGGAGGTCTACGAGATCGAGATCCTCGGCAAGGCCAAGGCTGGGAAGTCTGGCCAATGAAGTGCGGCGTCGTCGTCTTTCCCGGTAGCAATTGCGATCACGACGTCTACCATGTGCTGAAGCACCTCCTGCACGTCGAGACCACCTTTCTGTGGCACGGCGATGCCGACCTCCGCGATTGCGAACTCGTCGTGTTGCCCGGCGGCTTCTCCTACGGCGACTATCTCAGGGCCGGGGCCATGGCCGGTTTGTCGCCGATCCTCGACGAGGTGCAACGCCACGCGGCGGCCGGCGGTCTGGTCCTGGGGATCTGCAACGGTTTCCAGATTCTTCTGGAAACGGGCCTGTTGCCCGGCGCCATGCGTCGCAACGCTGGCCAACGATTCCTTTGTGACACCGTCGCGCTCGAGGTCGTTCGCGACGACCTGCCCTTCACCAGCGAGTACGAAGTCGGACAGATCGTTCGCATGCCGGTGGCTCACGCCGAAGGGAACTACTTCGACACACCGGAGAATCTCGATCGCCTCGAGCAGCAGAATCAGGTGGTCTTCCGCTACGCGGGTGCCAGCCGTGAGGCGGACGGTGGCAATCCCAACGGTTCCGAGCGCAAGATCGCCGGGATCTGCAACGAGGCGGGCAACGTTCTCGGCTTGATGCCGCATCCCGAACGGTGCGCCGAGGAGTTCCTGGGCAATACCGACGGTCTGGCCGTCTTCTCGGCGGCCGTCTCGAGTGCCGCCGTGGCCCTGGAGGTGGGGGCATGACCACCGCGACCGAACCGATCGTCGACCTCGCCGCCGCCGAGGCTCAGGGCCTGACGGCCGAGGAGTTCGCCGATCTTTGCCACATTCTGGGTCGGGACCCGAACCACACCGAGTTGGGAATCGCCTCCGCCCTATGGTCGGAACACTGCTCCTACAAGTCCTCCAAGGCGTATCTGCGCGAGTTTCCGACGCAGGGGCCGCACGTACTCCAGGGACCCGGCGAGAACGCCGGGGTCGTCGAGGTCGGTGACGGTTGGGTCGCGGTCTTCAAGATGGAGAGCCACAACCACCCCAGCTACATCGAGCCCTACCAGGGGGCGGCGACCGGAGTGGGCGGCATCCTCCGCGACATCTTTACCATGGGGGCGCGTCCCATCGCCCTCATGAACGCCCTGCGTTTTGGTTCGATCGATGCCCCCCGCATGAAGCATCTGGTCGACGGGGTGGTTCGAGGGATCGGTGACTACGGCAACTGCATGGGGGTTCCGACGATCGGCGGCGAGACCGACTTCCATCCCAGTTTCAACGGCAACATCCTGGTCAATGCCTTTGCGCTCGGGGTGGCGCGGCGCGATGCCATTCTGCGGGCTCGAGCGTCGGGCCCGGGGAATCCGATCCTCTACGTCGGGAGCCGGACGGGTCGCGACGGGATCCACGGTGCCACCATGGCCTCGGAATCGTTCGACGCCGACAGCGAGGAAAAACTACCGACGGTGCAGGTCGGTGATCCGTTCACCGAGAAGATCCTGCTCGAGGCTTGCCTCCAGGCCCTGAAGACCGGAGCGGTCGTCGCCCTGCAGGACATGGGAGCGGCCGGGTTGACCAGTTCCTCCTTCGAGATGGCCTCACGGGGCCGCACCGGCCTGGTCCTCGACCTCGACCGAGTGCCTCGACGGGAGCCCGGACTCACTCCCTGGGAGATCATGCTCTCGGAATCACAGGAGCGAATGGTGTTGGTGGCGCAGCGCGGCAAGGAAGAGGTCCTACATCGGGTCTTCGAACGCTGGGGGCTCGAAGTCGAGACCATCGGCGAGGTCACCGCGACTGGCCGCGCAGTGATCCGTGACGAGGGCAAGGTCGTGGCGGATCTCCCGATCCGTCCGCTCACCGACGGGGCCCCCGTCTACCGTCGACCGGTGGCCGAGCCGGAGGATCTGGAAGAGCGACAGGCCAGCCCCGAGGTGCCCGATCCGGGGGATGTGGGGAAGGCCCTCCAGCGAATGCTCGACACGCCCGAACTGGGCAGCAAGGCTTGGATCTGGCGACAGTACGACCACACCGTGCGCACCAACACGGTCCGCGGACCCGGCGGCGACGCCGCGGTCGTGGCGCTCAAGGGGACCCCGCTGGGCATCGCCATGACGTGCGACGTCAACCCCGTCTACTGCGCCCTCGACCCCCGGAGCGGCGGGATGCAGGCAGTGGCGGAGTCGGTCCGCAACCTCGCCTGCGTCGGCGCCGAACCGTTGGGAGTCTCGGACTGCCTGAACTTCGGCAATCCCGAGAACCCCGAGGTTTCCTGGCAGTTCCGCGAGTCCGTGCGAGGGATCTCTCAGGCGTGCCGGGAGCTCGGAGTGCCCGTGATCTCGGGCAACGTCTCCTTCTACAACGAAACCGATGGGGTCTCGATCCATCCCACGCCGGCGATCTCGATGGCCGGAGTCCTGCCCGACCTCTCGACCATTCCTCGGACGGGGTTCGTCAACGCGAAGGACCGGGTCGTGCTGCTCGGCGAGGACCGCGGAGAGCACGGCGGCTCGGCCTACTTGAGGCTGCTGCACGGCATCGAGCAGGGACGGCCGCCGCTCGTCGATCTGGCGGCGGAGGCACGGCTGGCGCGGTTGCTTCGCTTCCTCGCCTTCGAGGGCTTGCTGGTCAGCGCCCACGACGTGTCGACCGGGGGCCTCGCGGTGGCCCTGGCCGAGGCGGCCTTCGAAACCGGTCTCGGGGCCAAACTGAAGCTGCCAGTCGATCCGGTCGGGTTCTTCTCCGAAAGCCAGGGCCGCGTCGTCTCGAGCGTCGCCCCCGGGGACGTTCAGAGAGTCCTGCAGGAGGCATCTGATGCCGGCGTGCCGGCCGTCGATGTCGGGGCGGTGGGCGGAGACAGCCTGGCGCTGACCCTCGACGGGGCGAAGGCCAAGGTCGCCGTCGAGGATCTCCATCAGGTGTGGCGCACGGCGTTGCCGCGAGCGCTGGAGATCTAACGCCCGTCCCAGGGAGTACTGACTGATGTGCGGAATCTTCGGTATCGAGGCTCACGAAGATGCTTCGAATCTCGTGTACCTGGGGCTCTATGCTCTGCAGCACCGGGGTCAGGAGAGTGCGGGCATCGTCTCCTGGGATGGCGAGCGAATGCACGTCGAACGGGGCATGGGCGAAGTGGCCGACATCTTCGACGAAGAGGTGCTGCGCCGGCTGGCGGGTGGGTCGGCCATCGGCCACACTCGCTACTCGACAGCGGGCACGAGCATGCTGGCCAACGCCCAGCCGATCGTCGTCAAGACCTCGATGGGCCCCCTGGGCCTGGTGCACAACGGGAACCTGGTCAACGCCGTCGAGACGCGTCAGCGGCTCGAACGCGAGGGCTCGATCTTCCAGACCACGAGCGACACCGAAGTGGTCTTGCACCTCATGGCTCGCAACCCCCGGCAGGATGTCGTCGAGTCGTTGATGGTCGCCCTCGGCGAGCTCCGAGGTGCCTACTCATTGCTGCTGCAGGCGGAAGGCTGTCTGATCGCTGCGCGGGACCCCTTCGGATTCCGGCCGCTCATGCTAGGCGACGCTGACGGCAGTCCCTGTTTTGCCTCCGAGGTCGGGGCGTTCGATCTCATCGGCGCGACACCAGTGCGAGAACTCAAACCAGGAGAGGTCGTCGTCAGTCGGCGCGGTGAACTCGAGTTCTATCGCTTGCCCGAGGTGCCACAACCGACCCGCTGCATCTTCGAGCACGTCTATTTCGCGAGGCCGGATAGTGTCGTCTTTGGCGATGCGGTCTCCGAGGTTCGACTGCGCCTCGGCCAACAACTCGCCGTCGAGAGCGGAGTCGATGCCGACCTGGTCTCCCCGGTGCCCGACAGCGGCGTGTTCGCGGCTCTCGGCTACTCGCGGGCGGCGGGGATCCCCTTCGAGTTCGGTCTCATCCGGAACCACTACGTCGGTAGGACCTTCATCGAACCCCAGAACTCCATCCGCCACTTCGGCGTCAAGGTGAAGCTCAATCCCGTCCGACCTCTGATCGAGGGCCGTCGGGTGGTGCTGGTCGACGACTCGATCGTGCGGGGGACGACGTCGCGCAAGATCGTCAAGATGGTGCGGGACGCGGGAGCTCGGGAGGTGCATCTGAGGATCTCTTCGCCTCCCACCGCCTGGCCCTGCCGCTACGGCATCGACACGCCCAGTCGGGAAGAGCTGATCGCGGCCAACCAATCGGTCGACGAGATTCGCGACTTCGTGGGAGCCGATTCGTTGTCGTACCTCAGCCTCGAAGGCATGCTCGGGGCCGTGAGTGGACCTGACGACAGCTACTGCACTGCCTGTTTCACCGGCGACTACCGAGTGCCGGTGGCGGGCGAAGACGAACGGCAGCACGCGCTATTTCCCATTCGGGTCGAGGGGGCAGTATGAGTGGAGGAGCCTACCGCGCGGCCGGGGTCGACATCGATGCCCAGGACGAGGCGCTCGGTGAGGTCAAGGGCCTCGTACGATCGACGTTGACCGACGGAGTCCTCAGCGAGTTGGGAGCCTTCGGAGGGCTCTTCCGCCTCCCCTCGGGGCTGCGGCAACCGATCCTGGTCGCCTCGGCGGATGGCGTGGGGACGAAGCTGCGGGTGGCTCAACTGGCGGACGACTACTCGACGGTGGGGCAGTGTCTGGTGAACCACTGCGTCAATGACATCCTGGTCCAGGGCGCCGAGCCGCTCTTCTTTCTCGACTATGTCGGCGCCGGCATCCTGGCGCCCGACAAGGTGATCGAGCTGGTGCGCGGTGTAGCCGCCGGGTGTCGTGACAACGGGTGTGCCCTGCTGGGGGGGGAGACGGCGGAGATGCCCGGTTTCTACCAACCCGGTGACTACGAGCTGGCCGGCTTCATCGTCGGCGTCGTCGAACAGGAGCGACTCCTCGGCCCCGACCGGGTAACGGCGGGCGACGTTCTGATCGGGCTGCCTTCGAGTGGGCTTCACACCAACGGTTACTCCCTGGCGCGGCATGTGCTGTTCGAGGTTCTCGGTCTGGAGGTCGGGGACCGGCTCCCCGTCTCCGGCGACGAGAGGACGGTCGGGGCGGCGCTCCTCGAGGTGCATCGCACCTACCTACCGGCGTTGCGGCCCCTTCTGTCCCACCCCGGCCTGCACGCGCTGGCCCACATCACCGGCGGTGGGCTGACCGACAACCTGCCCCGCGTGCTGCCCGCAACCTGTGGTGCGGCAGTCGATCGTAGCTCTTGGGTTCCCGAGGGCCTGTTCGGACTGCTACAGGAAGCGGGTGGGGTGGATCCCGAGGAGATGTTCCGGGTCTTCAACATGGGGGTGGGGATGGTGGCGGTGGTCGAGTCCAACGCCGTCGAGGGCGTGGTGTCCACCCTCGAAGAGCAGGGAGAGAGCCCTTGGGTTCTGGGTCGGGTCGAGGCGGACCGTCGCGGTGTGCGCTACGAGGCGTGAAGGACCGACGACGATGAAAGCCCGCATCGGGGTCTTGCTGTCGGGTCGTGGGAGCAACTTCGAAGCCCTGGCGACCGCGATCGACCGCGGCGAGGTTCCGGCCGAGATCGTCCTCGTCCTGTCTGATCGGCCCGCCGCCCCGGGACTCGAACGGGCGCGGCAACGGGGCATCGAGGCGAGGGCGATCCTTCCCGAGTCCGACCGTGCCGAGCACGACTCTCGTCTGGTCCGAGCCCTCTCGGCGGCGCGGGTGGACTGGGTCTGCCTGGCGGGCTACATGCGCCTGCTGGGTTCCGGCTTCGTGCGGGCCTACCCCGAGAGGATTCTCAACATCCATCCCAGCCTTCTCCCCGCCTTTCCGGGGCTTCACGCACAACACCAGGCCCTGGAGTACGGCGTTCGGGTCGCAGGCTGTACCGTGCACCTGGTGGACGAAGGGCTGGACAGCGGGCCGATCGTGCTGCAGGAATCCGTGCCTGTCGAGCCGGACGACGACGAAGCGAGTCTGGCGGCCCGGATCCTCGAACGAGAACACGTCGCCTATCCGGCAGCTCTGCAGCTCCTGCTGACGCGCCCCTGGACGATCGAAGGCCGGCGCGTAGTGGTGGGCTAGGGCCGGCGCCGAGAAGATGACCTCGTCAACGGCCCGGGTCACCGACCAGCCTTCGTCAGCACAGAAGCCCGGGTCGAGAACGGGCTTGCTCCTGGTGGCGGCAGGGGTCGCCTTCGAGCTGCTGGTCCTGTCTCTGGTGCAGTCGGACATCGAGGGGCCTCGGCTGGCGCTCGCCGTGGTCTGGTCGGCGGTCGCTTGGAGCGGCTGCCTGCTTCTAGGCTCGGCCCTCTGGGGGGGAGGGCGTGGCGAGGGTGGCGGCTGGTGGCGTTCCATCGTCGCGGCCGCACCGGTCGTCTGGCTGGTGCTCAGTTGGGGGTTCTACGACGCCACCGGACGGTTTGGTGGTCTCGAGTCCGCCCGGTTCGCCTACGAGAATCTCGGCATGTTGGTGCGGTACGCCCTGCAGGTGGAGCCGATTCGGATTCTGTCGTTCGGCGTCGGGGCCGTTCTGGTGGCGTGGCTCTGGGGCCAGGGAGTGCGACGGTGGACCGGCGGTCGGCGGCGTCGACTGGGGTTCGCCTGGGGCGGTGCAGTGCTCCTCGCCTCGGCCCTCGGTTGGGCGCTCGCCGCGAGCTACGGCGAGAGTCTGCGCGTCTGGGAAGGGCAGCCGTTGGCCAGCCTGGTGGGCCGGCTTCTGAGTCCTCAGGAGAAGCTGGGAGACTGTCTTCAGGTGTCGGACCTGCGCGAGAGGGAGGATCTCGAACGCGGGGGCAGCGTGGCGTTGGCGCACGAACCGTCGGCGCCCTGGTCCGTCCTCTGGATCGCGGTGGAGTCGTTGCGCCCCGACGTTCTCGGCCGTGAGCATCAGGGGCAGGAGGTCATGCCTCACTTGAAGGCCATCGCGGCCGACGCCATGGTGTTCTCCCGGGTGTGGGCGGCGAGCACCCACTCAGACTACTCCGATGTCTCAGCTCTGTCGGGCACCTATCCCCTGCGATCCCGTCGCCACCACTACTATCGGACGACTGACCCCTGGCCGCGTCCCCTGGTGTGGAACCTGCTGTCGGCGGCCGGCTACCGCACCGCCCTGATCTCGGCCCAGAACGAGGCCTGGGGAAGCATGGACCAGTTTCTCGCCACCGACGGGTTGGACCTGCTGTGGGACTCGAGGGTCGCAGCCGCGGAGGGATTCGCCACGCGGGCTGCTTTCGGCGACGAAGCGTTCCGCCACGAGGTCGACTCGGGGCTCCGCGCCGGCAAGCTGGACGATGCATTGGTCACGGATCGGGCCCTGGAGTGGTTGGCGAACGTCGCGTCTCCCGACGTCCCGTTTCTGTTGTCCCTCAACTTCCAGTCTTCCCATTTCCCCTACGAACTGGCCTCGGAGGCAGGGCGACCATTCGCTCCCTCCGATTTCGATTTCGAACCGAGTTTCACCTGGTATCCACCCAGTGAGACCGAGACCGTACGCAACGCCTACTACAACGCTCTGTTCTACGTCGACCGGCAGCTCGGTCGGCTGACCCGTGGGCTCGAGGAGTTGGGCCTGGCGGAGCGCACCCTGCTCGTGGTCTACGGAGAGAACGGCGAGGCCTTCCACGAGAACGGTCAGGTGACCCATGCCGGTGCTCCGTACGAGGCCGGCCTTCGGGTACCGGTGGTGATCGCCGACGGTCGACGAGAGGCCCAAGAGATCGACTATCCGATGAGCCTGGTGGATCTTCCGCCCACCGTCGCTGGCCTTCTCGGCCTACCAGCCGATCCGGCCTGGCAGGGGATCGACGTACTGCGACCGCCGCACGAAGCTCCCGACCGGGTGCTCTTCTTTCACAACGAGAATCCGATTACGCGGGCGGATGGAGTCGTCCTGGGTGGTCGGTGGAAGTACTGGCACGATCGCGAGATCGACACGGGCTTTCTCTTCGATCTGGAGGCGGACCCGAGTGAACAGCGCCGACTCCGAGAGGTCGATGTCTCCGGACCTCTCGAGGATCTCGTGGCCGAGTTTCGTTGTCGCCAGCTTCGCTACTACGAACATCCACTCTGGCCGAGCCTGTACCAGCCGCCGGCGCCTCCTGGCGTTGAGTCCGCAGCCTTGACCCGCTCGCGGGTAACGGCGTCGGAGTGACTAGTCGGCGGGATTTTCGTCCCAGCGGCGACAGACGATGCAGCTGTTGATGCCGCCGATTCCCATGCTGATCTTGCCGGTGACACCCCCTTCGACCGCCACGGCTTGATCCTTGACCAGTCGGTTGATGT
>JAUIDB010000046.1 GCA_030429235.1 Thermoanaerobaculia bacterium
ACATGGTCATGCGCTCACAAGCCGCGGCTCCGCCGGCCATTCAGGAGCGGACCAAGTTCACCACCGACAACGGTCAGGGGCTGGAGGCGGCGCTCGAGTACCATGTGAACGATCGGGTCGGCATCGAGGGCCGCGTGTCCCACACTCGCTTCGAGGGGATCTTCACCTTCGACATCGACGACAACTGGGAGATGGGCGACGATGACCTGACGGTGACTTCGCTGACCGTCGGTCCCGACTTCCACCTGACCCCGACCAGCCGGCTGGACCTGTTCCTGACGCCGTTCCTGGGCTACGCCAAGGTGGGTGACCTCAACTACACCCTGCTCGGGCGGTCGTTCAACCTCGACCTCGACGACCAGTTCACCTGGGGTCTGGCCCTCGGTCTCGACGTGCCGCTGGGCGAGGCAACGCCGTGGAACCTGAGCTTCTCGGCCCGCTACATGGACCTCGAGGCGGATGCAGGGACGCACACCGTGGGTATGGATCCGCTCTTCATCGGAGCCGGTTTCGCCTACGACTTCTAGGATCTCGTAGGCTCCGGCTCACGGCTTCCCGCCACCAGTGAGCCGAGCCGACCTGGTACTGGCAATCGGCCCACCCTCTTCGCGGAGCGGTGGGCCGGTTTGCGTCTGACGGTACCGGGGCCGGGCTCGGGCTTCCGTTCCGCCGCTCGGCGTGGAACACTCTGTCCATGACGGACATGGCGCGACCCTCTTCGAGTGGACCCACGGCCCAGGCCATTCTCGGACGCTGGAACGCCCTGCGTCGGTGGCCAGGAGGACGCTGGCTCTTCGCCTGGTTCGTGGGCTGGATGGCCCCGTACACCGGGACGATCGGGCTCCGGGTCGAAGAACTCCGGCCTGGCTACGCTCGGCTCTCGATGCGTGACCGGCGCAAGGTTCGCAACCCGTTCCGCTCGATTCATGCGGTAGCGATGATGAACCTGGCGGAGGCAGCCAGTGGTCTGGCCATGCTCTCCGGCCTTCCCGCCGAGGCTCGGGCTATCATCACCGGGCTGGAGATCGACTACGAAAAGAAGGCCAGGGGACGGCTCACGGCAGTGGCGACGGTCGATCTCCCCGATACCAGCGAGCGGTGCGAGTACGTGCTCGAATCGGTGATCACCGACTCGGCGGACGACGTCGTGGCCCGGGCCCGGGCCAAGTGGATGGTGGGGCCGCGACAGTGAGCGATTCTCCGGCCGGCAGCCTGGAGACGCCCTTCACGCAGCAAGTAGGGATCGAAGTGCCCCTGATCTGTGGGGCCATGTATCCCTGCTCGAATCCCGAATTGGTAGCCGCGGTTTCGCAGGCCGGCGGAATCGGCATCGTGCAGCCGATCTCTCTGACCTACGTTCACGGTCACGACTTTCGGGAGGGCCTGCGGTTCATTCGCTCCCTGACCGATCGACCGATCGGCATGAACGCCCTGGTCGAGAAGTCATCGCAGGTCTACGAGGACCGCATGCGGCGCTGGGTGGACATCGCGATCGAAGAGGGCGTGCGTTTCTTCGTCACCGCCCTCGGCAATCCGCGCTGGGTGGTCGAGGCCGTGCACGCGGTGGGCGGGGTGGTCTACCACGACGTGACCGAGCGCAGGTGGGCGGATAAGGCTCTCGCTCACGAGGTCGATGGGCTGATCTGCGTCAACCGCCGAGCCGGTGGCCACGCCGGAACCTTGAGCCCGGCGGAACTCCTGGAATCACTGGCCGATCTCGGGGTGCCGCTGATCTGTGCCGGTGGGGTGGGCGACGGCGAGCGCTTTCGCGATGCTCTCGAGATGGGCTACGCCGGTGCGCAACTCGGCACCCGCTTCATCGCTACCGTCGAGTGCAAGGTCCACGACGACTACAAGCAGGCAATCCTACGGGCTCGCGAAGAGGACATCGTCCTGACCGACAAGCTGTCGGGCGTGCCTTGCGCGGTGATCAACACCCCGTACGTCGAGAGGGTGGGTCTGAAAGCCGGGCCGCTGGCGCGCCGCCTGCTCAAGGGACGAAAAACCAAGCACTGGGTACGTTCCTTCTACGCGTTGCGATCGGTCTGGCAGTTGAAGCGTGCCTCGCTCCGAGGAATCTCGTACAAGGACTACTTCCAAGCGGGCAAGAGCGTCTCGGGAGTCGACGCGATCGAACCTGCGGGCGACGTGGTCCGCCGCTTCGCCTCGATCGCCAGTTCAGCGCGCTCTCTGCAGCCTTTGGCCAACCAAGGGGGGTGACGGTGGAGCTCACCACACAGCGGTGGGAGCTGACGGGGGGCTTCGGAATCGAGAACTTGCGCTGGGTCGAGGCGAGCCTCCCGCCTCCGGCGGCCGACGAGGTCGTGATCGAACTCGAAGCGATGTCGCTCAACTATCGCGACCTGTTGATGGTCGAGGGGCGCTACAACCCTCGCCAGCCGTTGCCACTCGTGCCGGGATCCGACGGTGCAGGCCGGATCGTGGCGGCGGGTCGCGACGTCACGACACCGAGAATCGGTGACCGGGTGGTTCCCCTCTTCGCCCAGCACTGGCTGCAGGGAGACCCCTCGGCCGAGGTCTACGCTTCGACCCTGGGCGGCCCCCTCGACGGCACGTTCGCTCGGCACGTCCGGCTGAAGGCGTCGGGGGTGGTCGTAGTTCCCGAGCGCTACGAGGTCTTGTCCCTCGCCACGCTTCCGTGTGCCGGGGTCACTGCCTGGAACGCCCTCTTCGGTCTCGGCGACCTACAACGGGGCCAGGACCTTTTGGTCCTCGGAACCGGTGGGGTAGCCCTCTTTGCTCTCCAGTTCGCAGTCCGACGAGGGGCCCGCGTCCTCATCACCTCGAGCGACGACGCCAAGCTCGAGCGCGCGATGAGTCTGGGAGCGACGGCCGGTCTGAACTACCGCGAGGTTTCCGAATGGGGCCGGTCGGTCCGACAGTTGACCGGTGGTCGAGGGGTCGATCAGGTCGTCGAACTCGGGGGAGCGCAGACGTTGGCACAATCGCTGGCGGCGGTGCGTCCTGGCGGCACCGTCAGTTTGATCGGGAACCTCGGTGGCAACGAGGCCCGTCTGTCCGTGATTCCGATCTTGATGCGTCAGATACGGGTCCAGGGCGTGATGGTGGGATCGCGACGCACGCTCGAGGCGATGGTCGAGGACCTCTCCGACCCAGGCCTCGGTCCCGTCACCCCCGTGCTGGACCGTACCTTCCCGCTGACCGAGTTGCCACAGGCCCTGCGGTATCTCCAGTCCGGGCGACACTTCGGCAAGATCTGCCTCGAGGCCTAGGCTAGCCGCCTTGCCCTAGGGCTCGAGTGCGTGGTGCAGCGAAGAGAGGAGTTCGCTGGCGTCTTCGTCGCTGAGCTGTCCGGGGCGCCAGTCCAGTCCCAGACCGCGGTCGTCGTAGCGCGGAATGATGTGGAAGTGCACGTGAAACACCGCCTGATGCGCCAGCCGGCCGTTGTTCTGCAAGATGTTGTACTCGTCCACACCGGTGGCTTCGATCAACGCACGGCAGAGCCGGGGCAGGACCCGTCCCAGGGCTGCCGCTGCTTCGTCGGAGAGTTCGTGGAGAAAGGCGACCCGCTCCTTTGGAATCACCAGGGTGTGCCCCATGGCCAGCGGATTGATGTCGAGGAAGGCGAGGACGTGGTCGTCCTCGTAGACCCGGTGGCAGGGGATCGATCCGTCCAGGATGGCATCGAAGATCGTATCGCTCATCGGGCCAGTATAGGGCACGAGTTGACAGCGTCTCGGCTGGGCTCGTAGATTCAGCGCACACTACGGACGCGGAGGAGGCTCGATGTCGAAGACGGTGATCGACGTGTTGCAGGAGACTGCAGCCCAGTACGGAGACTCGCCCGCCCTGGTGGCCAAGCGCGGCGGCGAGTGGACGGCGAGGACGTGGCAGGACTACCGGGACGAGGTGTTCCGAGCTGCGGCCGGGCTCGTCGCCCTCGGCGTGGAGGTGGGGGACGGCGTCGCGATCATGGGGGACAACTGTCCCGAGTGGTTCATCGCTGATGTCGCGGCGATCGCGGCCGGGGGGATCCCGACCGGGATCTACACCACCAACACCACCGAACAGTCGACGTACATCACCGAGCACTGCGGCGCCTCCGTGGCAGTGCTCGAAGACGCCAGCTATCTCGGTAAGCTCGATCGCCACCGACTCCCCAAGCTCCAACACGTGGTCCTCATGCAAGGATCGGCCGAGGCGGGGGCCCTCAGTTGGAACGATCTGTTGGCGGCCGGCGGGGCCGAGGAACAGGCGGAGCTCGAAGCGCGGATCGCGGCGCTCGAGGCCGACGACGTCTGTACGTTGATCTACACCTCGGGCACCACCGGGCACCCCAAGGGGGTCATGCTCTCGCACACCAATCTAGCCTGGACCTCGGCCCTGGTGGTCGATCGCTACGGCATCGTCAACGGAGAGTCGGTGGTCAGCTACCTCCCGCTGAGCCACATCGCGGAGCAAGTCGTCTCGCTCCACGGTCCGATGGCTCGAGGGTGCACTACCTGGTTCGCCGAGAGTGTGGAGAAACTACCGGAGGCCCTACGGGCCGCTCGACCCCACATCTTCCTCGGCGTGCCCAGAGTCTGGGAGAAGATCCAGGCCAAGATGCAGGCCCTCGGGGCCGAGGCCTCGCCCCTGAAGCAGCGCATCGGCGCCTGGGCCAAGGGCGTGGGTTTGCGAGGAGGGTACGCCGACCAGCGGGGAGAGAAGCGACCCTGGAACTACGGCCTGGCCGATCGCCTGGTCTTCTCGAAGGTACGCCAGGGGCTCGGTCTGGATCGAGCGCGGGTCTGTGTCACCTCCGCTGCTCCGATCGGGCTCGACACACTGGAGTACTTCCTCAGTCTCGGCATCCCTGTGCTGGAGATCTACGGTATGAGCGAATGCAGCGGTCCTGCGACCTTCTCCTACCCCGACGATTATCGCACCGGGGCCGCCGGTCGGGCGCTGCCGGGGGGCGAGATCGCCATCGCCGATGACGGTGAGATCCTGATTCGAGGTCCCCACGTGTTCCAGGGCTACTACCGCAACGAAGAGGCGACGCAGGCCACGCTGGACGCCGATGGCTGGCTCCACTCCGGCGACATCGGAGCCTTGGACCCCGACGGTTTCCTGCGGGTCACCGATCGGAAGAAGGAACTGCTGATCACGGCGGGTGGCAAGAACGTCGCGCCGCAGCCCCTCGAGGCGCGGTTGAAGGGGATCCGAGGCATCGCCCAGGCGGTCGTGGTCGGGGACCGGAAGAAGTACATCGCCAGCCTGCTGGTCGTCGACGAAGAGAGCCTCGCCAAGCTCACCGTCGAGATCGGCAGCTCTGCCAGCGATGCCGACGAAGCGACGCGCTGCCCCCGATTCCTGGAGCACGTGCAGAAGGGCGTGGACGCCCTCAATCTCGAACTCGCTCAGTACGAATCGATCAAACGTTTCGAACTCCTGGCCGAACCGTTGACCGTCGAGTCGGCCGAACTGACCCCGACGATGAAACTGAAGCGTCGGGTCATCGAGGAGCGTCGAGCGGTGGCGATCGGTCGACTCTACTCCTGACGTCGGGTCTGACTAGGCTCGGCTGTCCCAGAGGATGTCGGCGACTCCGGCGCGCGCGTTCTGATAGCGGGCCATCACGAACAGAGCATCGGAGAGTCGGTTGAGGTAGCGCACCGTGTGCGCGCCGATCGCCTCTTTGCGCGCCAGGCCTACCAGCACCCGTTCGGCCCGGCGGCAGACGGTCCGAGCCACGTGCAGGTGGGCGGCGGCGGGATGCCCTCCGGGGAGGATGAAGTTGGCGAGCGGTGGGAGCTCGGCACTCAGTGAGTCCATCAGCTGCTCGAGGGCGTCTACGTGGTGCGACTCGATCCGCGGCACCGGCATCCGCTCCTTGTCCTCCTCGAGGATGCAGAGGTCGGACCCGAGGTGGAAGAGTTCGTTCTGGATCGTGGCCAGGTGAGGACCGAGGTCCTCGTGAAGGCCGCTAGCGCGCGCCACGCCGAGGTGCGAGCTCAGTTCGTCCACGGTGCCGTAGGCCTCGATGCGGAGCGCGTCCTTGGCGAGACGCTGTCCGCCGCCCAGGGCGGTGGTGCCGTCGTCGCCGGTGCGCGTATAGACCCGTGTGATGCGCGGCATCTCTCTACGCTACCACCGAGAATCCTGTTGGCTCGTCATCGGCCCGAAGGAGCCGAGCGCAACGCCTGATCGATCAGTTGGCGGATCTCGGGATCGTCCCAGTTGGTCGCTCCGGCGTAAGTCTCCACCACTTCACCGTCGACCACCAGATGGGTCTCGGGGAGTTTGCGCGTACCGTAGCGGTGCGCCAGTTTCCACGACGGGTCGTAAAGCACCGGCAGGATCAGAGACCCGAGGAAGGGGTGGACCTTTTCTGGACTGTCGTCGACCGCGATCAGCGCCACCCGGAATTCGTCCTCCTGCGAGTAGTCGGTGATCAACCGACCCAACGAGGGGATCTCCGTGATGCAGGGTGGACACCAGGTCGCCCAGAAATGGACCAGCGTCACCCGCTGCTCTGCCGGCCGCAAGGGCACCTCCTGCGACATGGCGTCGAGCAGATTCCCGTCGGGGGCGGTGCCGCCGCCCCGCGGCCAGAAGAGGGCTGCCGCCGCCAGTACCAGGAGCAGCAGCATCCAGGGGCGGTTCTTGGCGCCGTTCTCAGCGGCCCGGGGTGCCTCGGATGCCTCCTGGGGGGTTGCGGTTGGGGTTTGCTCTGGTTCGGCCATTGGTTCCTCGGTGTCGTGCCGAGAGTGTACTGCAGCTACCCGGCGCGGGGCAGGCACCGGGAGTTTGCTGGTCTCGACCGGATTCGGGTCAGACTTTGACCCGAGACGAGGTTCTCTCTACAATGCTGGTTTCTGCTCTCGGTCGCCTGGCCCTTGGCGACCTCGACTCACGGAGCTTCTAGTCTTGCACTCTGACGAAACCAATCTGTCGTTGATCGACACGCGTGCGGTCGCGGTGGCGCTCCGGGTTCAACCGCAGCCGGTCTACGAGGTCGAGGAGCATCTCGACGAACTCGAAGAGCTCGCGCGGAGTGCCGGATGCCGAGTCGAGGCTCGCGTGGTCCAGTCGCGTTCGGCTCCCCATGCTCGATCTTTCATCGGAGGGGGCAAGGCCGAATCGATCGGCGAACAGGCTCGAGAGTTGGGCTGCGATCTGGTGCTGTTCGACGACGACCTGTCGCCGAGTCAGGTCAAGAACCTCGAGAAGATCATCGGCCTTCCGGTCCTCGACCGCAGTGCGTTGATCCTGCAGCTCTTTCGGCAACGAGCCAAGACGCGCGAAGCGCGGACTCAGGTCGAACTGGCGCAGTTGCAGTACATGCTGCCGCGACTGACCCGGTACTGGCGCCACCTGGGACGACAGGCCGGTGGTATCGGCCAGCGCGGCGGTGAGGGTGAGAAGCAGCTCGAGATGGACCGTCGGATGTTGCGGCGTCGCATCGGCCGACTCGAACGGGACCTCGAGACGATCGCGCGGACTCGGACCACCCAGCGTAGCGGCCGTCGGAACGCGTTCCAGGTCTCGCTCGCGGGATATACCAACGTCGGCAAGTCGACCCTGTTCAACCGGTTGACGCGCTCCGACGCGTTCGTACAGAACCAGCTCTTCGCCACCCTCGACTCCAAGTTGCGACGCGGTTCGGTGGGGGAAGGACAGACGGTGGTGTTCGCGGACACCGTCGGCTTCGTGCGCAAGCTGCCGCACCATCTCGTCGCTTCCTTCCGGTCGACGCTCGAAGAGGTGGCCGCGGCCGATCTGGTACTCCACGTCCTCGATGTCAGCCATCCAACCTGGGAAGAGCAGCAGCGAGTCGGGGCCGAGATCCTCGCGGACCTGGGCGTCGAGGCGGACCGCATCCTCACCGTGTTCAACAAGGTCGACCGGTTGGATAGCCAGGCGTTCGAGGGGCCGGAGGTGCGGGTCTCCGCCACCACGGGCCTGGGAATCGATTCCCTCCGAGAGGAGATCCGTCGGCGGATTCCGACTCGCCTGGTCACCGTGACGGCGCCTTCGGAGTTCGAAGCCGCGGCTCTCCGAGACGACCGATGATCTCCCCGGAAGCCGAGGGTCCTCAGCTCTCCGCCCTGGAGGGGATGCTCGGCGACTTCGTGGTCGAGGAGGAGATCGCACACACTCCCCGCACCGCGATCTACCGGATCTCACAGAGCCGCTTCGACCGCCCGCTGGCCCTGAAGGTGGCGCAGCAGGCGGTGCACGGAGAGGATCTGGTCCGTTTCCAACACGAGGTCCGCCTCCTGTCGGAGGCGAAGCACCGCAACGTCATCGAGGTGTTCGATTTCGGGGTTCTGCCCGGCAGCTTCCCCTTCCTGACCATGGAGCTGCTCTCCGCCGACGATCTCATGACGACCTTGCAGGAAGGGGACTGGGACCACTTCTACTCCCTGGCTCTCCAGGCCGCGGCCGGGCTGGCCCACATCCATCGGCAGCGCATCATCCACCTCGACATCAAACCGGCCAACCTCGGGCTGATCGGCGGCAATCCGCCCACTCTCAAGATCCTGGATTTCGGTCTGGCCCAGAGTGTGCGCGGGCCGCTCGATCGCAAGATCCGGGGAACCCTGGCCTACACCGCGCCGGAAGTCCTGCTCCAGGACAGCTACGACCAGCGGGCGGATCTCTACTCGCTGGGCGTGACCCTCTTCCAACTGGCCACCGGCGTGTTGCCTTCGGCCGGCGACGACGAGACCGCCATCCGCTTTCACCTGGCCTCCGATGTGCCGGATCCCCAGGCCTATCGGTCGGACATGCCCAGTCAGCTGGCCGCTATCCTGCGACAGCTGCTCCAACGCGACCCTCAAGAGCGGTTCCCGTCGGCGGGCAAGCTCCTGCTCGAACTGGCTCGCGCCGCCGGGCGTGAGATCGATCCGGCGAGCCTAGCTCTGGGAGAGGGTCGAGTGCTCTCGAGCCGGATGGTGGGGCGGAGCTCGTTGGTCGAGGAACTGAGGACGATCCTCGACTCCGAAGAATCCCCCGCGGTGGTCCTCCTGGAAGGGGAAGGAGGCGTCGGTAAGTCGCGACTGCTCAGGGAGTTTCGTCTGCTGGCGGCGATGGAAGGAGTGCGGGTCGGAGTGGGCAGAGCACTGGTGGCGCGGCCCGAACCGATGCGGCCGGTGCTCGACGCGTTGGGCCAGCTCGGTCTCGAACCCGGTACTTCGAGCCCGCTAGGCAAAGCCGACGTCGAGTCGCTGGGGGAGGCGCTCAACGCTGCCGAGGGCAACGACCGCAGGGTCCTGTTGCTCGACGACCTGCAGCACGCCGACTCTCTGACCTGGGACTTCCTGCGCTGGGCCGCGCAGCAGGCTCCGGCGAACTGGACCATCGTCGGCGCGCGGCGCATCGACAACGACGCTGCCGTCGACGCGGTCCCTGGCGCCGAGACCCTCGAGTTGGAGCCGCTCGACGGGGAGTCCTGTCGAGGGCTGGTCGACGCCAGTCTCGGCACGGACGGGCTGCCCGAACTCCTCTACCAGTGGGTCACCGAGCGTTCGGGGGGCTACCCGGGGCGGGTGCTCCAGCTGATGCATCACCTGGTCGAGGAGCGCGTGCTGCGATTCCGGCAGGGGGAGTGGAAACCCTCCCTACCGTCGCTCAATCGGCTGGCGGCGCGGCCCGAGGCGCTGCAGGTCCTCGATCGGGAACGACTGGCGGCGGTGTCAGGAAACGAGGCCAGCTTGCTGGCGGCCCTCGCGGTGGCGGGGGCGCCGGTGCCCTGGCGCGACGTCGCCGAAGTGCTATCGATCAAGCCCGAGTCGGTCTATCGAAGTCTCTCGCTACTGGTCGAGCGGGGTTTCGTAGAGGTGGTCACCGGCGAAGTCGAGAAGGAGTACGGGTTCGCACGCCCGGTGCTCGAAGCGACCGTGTACGAGGACCTCGGCGTCGAACGCCGGCAGGACCTCCACCGCCGCTGGGCCCAGCAACTGCAGGAACGGGATGGGGACACCGAACCCACGCGGGCGATCGCCGAGCACCTGTGGCACGGCGGCGAGCACGTCGCGGCGCAGCCCTTCCTCCGTCGAGCCGCCGAGCAGGCCAGTCAGGCCTTCGCGCACCGCGAGGCGGCGGATCTGTACGCCCGCCTGGCCGAAGTGGCTCGGGACGAGGAGAACGCGGAAGCGGCGACCGAAGCGCTGATCCAGCAGGCCCGGGCGCTCGACGCGGCCGGTTCGTCGACGCGGGCGCTCTCCCTCTACCATCGGCTGCTCGAAGACGAAGGGGGCCCGGCCCGAGCCCATCGGGGGACGCTCTGTCTCGCCGCCTGCCGTCTGCACGGCAAACTGACCGAATTCGAGGAGCAACAGCGAGTGGCCGACGAAGGCCTCGCCCTCGGCCTCGAGGACCGCGATCCGGGACTGGTGGCCGGTCTGCTGGAGGCCAAGGCCGACGCGCTGCAGGGCCTGGGCGACAACGAAGGCGCCTTCGCCGCCGCCCGGCGGGGTCTCAAACTGGCGACGCATCGGGCGCTCGATCGCTCGCGAGGAGCTCTGCTCGACACCCTGGGTGCCATCGAGCGGCGGCAGGGCAGTTCGCGCAAAGCGCGCTTCCTCTTCCGCCGCGGCCTGCGGGCCGCCATCGCAGCCGGGGATCAGCGGCTGGTGGCAGAGGTACGTCACCACCTGAGCGAGCTCGAGCGGGAACGTGGGGACTGGGAAGAGGCGCGCCACGGCTACGAGGACAATCTGGAGGCCGCCGGACAACTGAGTGACCCCTGGATCGAGCTCGACTCGCTCCACGCCCTGGCCGCCCTCGAATGCCGGCGCGGGGAGTGGAAGATCGCCCGTCAGCCGCTCGAACGCAGCTTCGAACTGCGCCGGACCCTGGGCGCGCGGGAAGGTCAGACCGAGGCCTGGCTGCTCATGGGTGAGATCGAGGAGATGCTCGGGGACTGGACCCAGGGCGAGGTCACCCTCCGTCGTGTCTTCGAGATCCATCCGCGCGATTCCGACCATCCCGATCGCGTGATCGCCGAGACCCAACTCGCCTCGATCGCCCGCAAGAAGGGCAACTGGATCGAGGCCGAAGACCTGGCCCGTTCCGCGCTGGTCGGGGCCGAGACCTCCGGCGACCGCCGATTGCTGGCCCTCGGACACCACCAGCTCGGACTGGTCGAGAAGGATCGGGGTCACTGGGCTCCCGCCGCCGCCCACCTACAGCGTGGTCTCGAGGTGGCCCAGGACGGCGTACTCGAGGATCTGCGGCCCCGTTTGTTGTACTCGCTGGGCGATCTGGCGCTGCGGCAGGGCCAGTTCGCCGAGTCCCGCGTCCACTTCGAGGCGGCGCTGGCTCTGTCCGAGAAGCTCGGCATGCGCTTCGAGCAGGCCAAGGCACGGGTCGGGTTGGCACGGTTGGCGGTGGCCGAGCGTCGCAAGGGCGGCGGCGACGCCCACTTCGAGGAGGCGGTGCGGGCGTTCGGCGAGCTCGAGATTCCGTTCGAGTACGCCCGCGCGTTGTACGAGTGGGGGGTGCGCACGCCCGATCCAGAACTCGCCGTCGATCGGCTCGACCGGGCGTTGGCGGCCTTCGGGCGGCTGGGGGCGGCGACCGACTACGAGCGTACGCGCGGGGTCATCGACGGCATTCGCGAACGCGGTTTCCTCGAGTCGACTCCGGGGCAGGCGCATCCTGGCATCTGGGAGGTGGCCCGGGTCGTCAACAGCACCCTGGACCTGCAGGAGGTGCTCGACAACACCATGGACCTGGTGCTGCAGCGCCTGCAGGCCGAGCGCGGCATGGTGGTGCTGGTGGGCCGCATCTCCAACCGGCTCGAGGTCGCGGTGTCGCGCAACCTCGACACCGGGCAGGACGAAGAGACCGACCTCTCCGAGACCGTCGTGCGGCGGGTCATCGAAGACCGCCAGCCGGTTCTGGCCGTCGACGCCCTGGCCGATCCCCGCTTCGCCGGGTCGGAGTCGATCGTCGCCGCCCACATCGTGTCGATTCTCTGTGTGCCGCTGGTCATTCGGGACCAGCTGGCGGGGGCGATCTACGTCGACCACCGCAGCTCGCAGCACCTGTTCGAACCGCGGGACCTCGAGTTCCTCCTCGCCTTTGCCGACCAGGCGGCGATCGCGATCGAGAACGCCCGCCTCTACGGTGAGCTCGAGGAGCGGCGCAAGCGTTTGAAGGCCGAGAACGAGTCGCTGCGGCGGGAGATCGTCACCCAGCGCAGTCTCGGTTCCCTGATCGGCGAGAGCGCGGCCATGGCCCAGATCAAGGAGACGATCGAACGCGTGGCGCTTTCGAACACCACCATCCTGGTGCGCGGCGAGAGCGGGACCGGCAAGGGCCTGGTGGCGCGGATCCTCCACGCGGCGTCGCCTCGGCGCGACAAGCCGTTCATCCACTTCAACTGCGCCGCGCTGCCCGAGACCCTGGTCGAGAGTGAGCTGTTCGGGCACGAGAAGGGCGCCTTCACCGGAGCCGTGGGCCGCAAGCCAGGGCGCTTCGAGCTGGCGCACGGTGGCACCATCTTTCTCGACGAGATCGGGAAGGTCTCGCGGTCGGTGCAGGCCAAACTCCTGCGGGTGGTCGAGGATCGGCGTTTCGAGCGGGTCGGCGGCACTCAGACCCTCGAAACCGACGTGCGCATCGTGGCCGCCACCAACCTCAACCTCGAGGAAGCGATCACCACCGGCGAGTTCCGCGAGGATCTCTACTACCGGCTCAACATCATTCCGATCATCCTGCCTCCCCTGCGCGAGCGGAAGGAGGACATCCCCCACCTAGTCGAACACTTCTTCGACAAGATCCGTCGCGAGCTGGGGCAAGACTCGAAGGAGCTGTCTCCCGACGTACTCGATCTGCTCCTCGCCTACCGCTGGCCGGGCAACATCCGCGAGCTGGAGGCGGCGATGCACCGCGCCCTGGTCCTGTCGCGGAGCGAGACCCTGACTCCCACCGACTTCGCCTGGCTGGGTGGCGGAGACCTGGTGCCAGTGCCGAGAGCCTCGTACCAGCCCACCACCCCCGCGCAGTTGGAGGAGGGACGCTACCAGGAGGTCGTCGACGCCTTCGACCGCAGCCTGGTCGAGCAGGCCCTGGCCACCTGCGACGGCAAGATCCGCGAGGCGGCCCGTTTCCTGGGGATAGCCCGCAACACCCTGAAGGCGAAGATGAAGCGCTACGGGCTCAGCCGGCCGGCGGCCGAAGGGTCGTCGGACGAGGCCATCGCCCGCGGTTGATCACTCGCCGCACCCGCCGGCTTGCCCGTCCGGTTCTGTGGAATGCAGGCCCGGTTCGTTTGACACGAAGGCCCGGAATTCGTATAGTTCCGCTCCCAACGCGTGGGGCCATAGCTCAGTTGGGAGAGCGCTTGAATGGCATTCAAGAGGTCGTCGGTTCGATCCCGATTGGCTCCACCAATCACCTCCCTCCGGTCGGTTCTCGGTAGAGCCCATCGGGCTCGGGGGTCGCGACGCGAGCTTTGGCTCGCGGCGCTCGCAGCGATCCCCTTCGCTGTCGGCAGGCTTCGCTGTGGGCGGGCTCCGGTGACGCTGAACTGAAGTGAGCGGGTTCGGCGTGGGGCGGGGACTAGAGTCTTGCCTGGCTGGGGGGGTGAGGTGCGCGAGCTTCGCCGCGAGGGTCGGTGTGGTGCTGTGCCGTGGGGCGGTCGGTGTTTGGAACGCCACGTGCCTACGTGGCTCTGCGGGCAGTGCCGGGACTGCTTGATTTTTTGATGAGTCAAAATTATCATGCAGGAGTGCCCGGATTGCGGGCGACGGAACGGTGTTTGGTCGGAAGATCCCAGATAGAGAGTGCAAAGATGAGAAATCAGATTCAATGGAAGGGGCCTTCGGGGCGGGTGGCGGTGTTCTGGAGCCTCGTGGTCTTGCTGGCCGGTGGTCTCGCGGGGTGTGGTGGGGCTGAGCCGGGGGCGGAGAGTTCGGAGCGATCGGGGCCGTTGTCGGTGGTGGCGACGACCGGGATGATCGGGGATACGGCAGCGCGGATTGCGGGGGAGCATGCGGAGGTGACCGCGCTGATGGGGCCGGGGATCGATCCTCACTTATACAAGGCGAGTGAGGGGGATGTGCGGCGGCTGACCCAGGCCGACTTGATTCTCTACAACGGGCTGCACCTCGAGGGGAAGATGGGGGATGTGTTGGTCAAGCTGGCGCGGCAGCGGCCGGTGGTGGCGGTCAGTGAGACGATTCCCGAGGATCGGTTGCGCGAGCCGCCGGAGTTTCTCGGGCAGTACGATCCGCACGTCTGGTTCGATGTGAGTCTGTGGGTGGAGACGCTGGGTCCGATCGCCGAGGCGTTGACCGAGGTCGATCCTGCCCACGCCGAGGACTATGCGGCCAACGCGCAGGCGCTACGGCAGGAACTGCTGGCCCTCGACCAGTGGGTCGTCGATCGGATCGCAGAGATTCCTCAGGAAGGGCGCATCCTGGTCACGGCGCACGACGCGTTCGGGTACTTCGGGCAGCGCTACGGCGTCGAGGTGGTCGGGATCCAGGGGATCTCGACCCTGGCCGAGGCGGGATTGCAGGACATGGAGCGCGTGGTCGATCTCATCGTCGATCGTGAGGTCAAGGCGCTCTTCGTCGAGTCGAGCGTGCCGCGGCGCGCTGTGGAAGCAGTGCAGGCCGCCGTGCGGGAGCGGGATCGCGAGGTGGCGATCGGCGGCGAGCTGTTTTCCGACGCGATGGGGGCGGCGGGTACCGAGGAAGGCACCTATCCGGGGATGGTGCGCCACAACGTCGACACCATCGTGGAGGCCTTGAAGTGAGTTCGGTTTCGGAGCCGCAGGTCGCCGCGGAGAGCAGCCCCGCCGAGGTGGTGCCGGCCATCGAGGTGCACGACCTCACGGTCGCGTACTGGACCCAACCGGTCCTCTGGGACGTCGACCTGACCTTGCCCGAGGGCAAGCTGATCGCCATCGTGGGGCCCAACGGCGCCGGGAAGTCGACGCTCTTGCGCTCGATCCTCGGGCTGGTGCAGCCGATCACCGGCTGGGTCGAAATCTTCGGCAAACCGTACGAAAAACGGCGTTCCTGGGTTGGCTACGTGCCGCAGCGGGAGAGCGTGGACTGGGACTTTCCCACCTCGGCCCTCGATGTGGTGACGATGGGGCTCTACGGCAGCCTCGGCTGGCTGCGGCGGCCCGGCAAGAAGGAGCGAGCGACGGCGCTCTCCTGTCTCGACAAGGTGGGTATCGCGCACCTGGCGGGACGCCAGATCTCGCAGCTGTCGGGTGGACAGCAGCAGCGCGTCTTCCTGGCCCGCGCCCTGGCTCAGGATGCGCGGCTCTACCTGATGGACGAGCCCTTCGCCGGCGTCGATGCGACCACCGAGCGGGCGATCCTGGCCTTGCTGCAGGAGTTGCGGGCCACCGGACGGACCGTCGTCGCCGTGCACCACGACCTGCAGACGGTGGCCGAGTACTTCGATCACGTGGTGCTCCTCAACATGCGCCTGGTGGCCGACGGTCCGATCGCCACCACCTTCACCGACGAGAACCTGCAGCGGACCTACGGGGGGCGGCTGACGGTACTCAGCCAGGCCGCCGAGTCGTTGTTGCGAGCGGAGAGCGGCGCGCCGAAGCTCGATGTTTGAGCTCTCTTTCACCGCCCGCACGGTCCTGGCCGGCGCCACCCTCCTGGGCATCGTGGGCGGAGCGCTGGGCTCGTTCGCGCTGCTGCGGCGGCAGAGCCTCCTCGGCGACGCACTGGCGCACGCGGCGCTTCCCGGGGTCTGCCTCGGCTACTTCCTGACCGGCAGCAAGAGCCCGCTACCGCTCTTTCTCGGTGCGCTGGCCGCGGGCATCGTCGGGTCGTTGACGATCCTGGCGATCGTCCGGTACACGCGGCTCAAGGAGGACACCGCCATCGGGATCGTCCTGTCGGTGTTCTTCGGGGTCGGGATCGTACTGCTGACCCACATCCAGAAACTGCCTTCCGGCAATCAGAGTGGGCTCGACAAGTTCCTCTTCGGTCAGGCGGCGACCCTGATGCCCCGCGACGTCAACGCCATGGCTGTCTTGGGCGGAGTGGTACTGGTGCTCGTCCTGCTCTTCTTCAAGGAACTCAGGGTCCTGGCGTTCGATCCCGACTTCGGGGCCAGCCTGGGGTTCCCGATGCGCCGACTCGAAGTGTTCCTCACCACCCTCCTGGTGACGGTGGTGGTGGTCGGTCTGCAGACGGTGGGCGTGGTCCTGATCGTGGCGACGCTGATCACCCCGGCCGCGGCGGCGCGTCAGTGGACCGAACGGCTAGGGGTGATGGTCCTGCTGTCGGCGGCGATCGGTGGTTTCTCGGGTGCCGCCGGAGCCGTGATCTCGGCCGGCTGGGCTCGTCTTCCCACCGGCCCGGTCATCGTGCTGGTGGCTTCCGCCATCCTCCTGGTCTCTCTGCTCTTCGCTCCGCAGCGCGGTTTGCTCTGGGCCTGGTTGCGGGAGCGTGCCGTGGCGCGACGCATCCGCCGCGAGAACCTCTTGAAGGATCTCTACCGGTGGGGTGAGCAGGCCGGTGATCGCTGGCAGGAGCCAGTGTCGCCCCCGCTGGTGATGGGGTTTCGCGGTCAGACCCGCAATCAGTTGGCGGGGGTGGCCCGGCGCCTCGACCGCCAGGGTCTGGTGCACTGGGACGACGCGGGGATTCGCCTCACCGGCGAGGGGCTCGAGCGAGCTCGATCGATCGTCCGCAAACACCGCCTCTGGGAGCTCTATCTGACCCGTCGCCTCGATCTGCGAGAGGACCACGTGCACCGGGACGCCGAGGCGATGGAGCATGCCCTGAGCGATGCCAACGCCGACCGACTCGACGCGCTGCTCGGGTATCCCGAAGCCGACCCCCACGGTCGGGTCATCCCCCGTCCCGCGACGACCTCGCCGAGGGTGGCGTGAGTCCCTCGCTGACCATCATCCTGGTCGGCAGCTGCGTGGCCGCTGCCTGTGCGCTGGTGGGGACCTTCCTGGTCCTGCGCCAGATGGCGCTCCTGGGGGACGCGATCTCGCACGCGGTGCTGCCCGGGATCGTCATCGCCTTCCTGATGACTGGGGAGCGAGCTCCCCTCCCCATGGTCCTCGGAGCCGGAGCCCTCGGGGTCCTCACCGTGTTTCTGGTCGAAGCGTTCCATCGCACCCGACGACTCAAGGAGGACGCCTCGATCGGAGTGGTGTTCCCGGCGCTCTTTTCGCTCGGGGTGGTGTTGATCACCAAGTACGCCGGTCAGGTCGATCTCGACCTCGACTGTGTGCTGTACGGTGAGATCGCCTACGCTCCGCTCGACCTGCTCTTCTTCCAGGAGCAATCGATCGGGCCCAAGGCGTTGTGGGTCAACGGCGCGGTCTTGCTCGCCAACCTGCTCTTCGTGAGCCTGCTCTACAAAGAACTCAAACTGACCACCTTCGACACCGGCCTGGCGGCGGCCCTCGGTTTCTCTCCCATCGTTCTGCACTACGTCCTCATGAGCATGGTCTCGGTGACCGTGGTCGGGGCCTTCGAGTCGGTCGGAGCGATCCTGGTGGTCGCCATGCTGGTGGTGCCACCGGCCACCGCCTACCTGCTGACCGATCGCTTGCTGGTCATGCTGGCCGGGGCGGTGGGCTGTGGAGTGTTGTCATCGGTCTTCGGCTACTGGCTGGCCTACTGGCTCGACGCCTCCATCGCCGGCGCGATGGCTACGGTGTCGGGAATCCTGTTCGCGATCGCCTTCGTCGCGTCGCCGCGCTACGGGCTGCTGGCGCGCCTCGTTCGACAGCGCCAGCTGGGGCGGGACATGGCGGAACAGCTGCTCCTGCTGCACCTTCAGTCCGGCGGCACACCGCAATCGGTCGAGCAGCTCGCCCAGCGCTTCAGCTGGCGCCGGCAGCGCCTCGAGGCGGTGATCGCCCGGGTCGGAAATCGGGGCTGGGTCCAGCGCACCAACGGCTCGGTGGCGATCACTCCCCTGGGGGAGCGCGCCGTGGAGGAACGCGGCGTCGCTCCCCTCCGCCACCAGGAGGCGACCGCCTGAGCCGACCGGCCCGAGGCTCGGGCCGAGAACCAAGCTTCACTGCGGTCGCGAATTCCCGGACTCCCTGCGAGCGAGTGATGCGTCGCATCGTGCGCGACCTCAGTGAGGGTGATGCTCCATCTCGGTGAGGAGTAGAGCAGCCAAGGTATCCCCCGATTCCCTACGAGCGAGTGATGCACCGCATCTCTCGCGACCTCTGTGAGGGGGATACCTTGGCTCGGTGAACCTCAGTTCACCAAGCCAAGATATCCCCCGATTCAAATCCATCCACGAAGATGACCCCGGCCCCTTCGTAGGCCCCGACGTCGAAGGCGGGCCCCAGCGGCCGCGGCCGGCCCTCGAGGTCGGTCGGTACGTCGGCTCGCGTCTGTCCGGCATCGATCGCCGGGCTGCCGACGAGGGGATGGTAGTCGCTGCCCGGGCTCTCGAAGAGCTGCGCCGGCGAAGCCACGAAGGAGCCGACGTCACCGGTGAGGGTTTGCCACTCGGCGAGGGTGATCGTGCTGTTGCCACCGTCGGTCGTCATCCGGTCCTCGACCGCGTTGTGGGCGCTGGTCAGACCCGACAGGGAATCTGCACTGATGTCGATCGCCCCCCGGAACCCGTGGTCGCTCCACAGGGTGTTGTTGACGATTTCGTTGCCGGTGGCACCATCCTGGATATTGAGGGCCCAGCGGCCGTCACTGGCGACGTGCACCGTGTTGTTCAGTACGCGGTTGCCGGTCGAAGGGCCGCCGCCGTCGATCTGGTAGAGCGAGATCCCACTCGCGTGTTGGTCGTAGATGAGGTTGTTGCGGATCAGTGAATCCTGCACCCCGTCGCAGTTGATGCCCGAGCCCCCGTTGGTGCCATTGCCGAAGATGACGTTGTCTTCGACCACCGCGTCCGAGATGACTCCGTCGCCGCCCTGGCTCACATCGCCGTTCATGTGGATTCCGTTGGCGTTGTTGTCGAAGATCCAGTTACCACGGATGATGGGCCGATCGCCGGAGTTGGAGACGTAGATGCCGTGCTCGACCAGACTTCCCGAGGTGGCGTTGCCTTCGATCAGAAGGTCGTCGCAGAAGCCGGTGAAGATGCCCCAGCGGTCGTTGCCGGCCGCCACGTTGTTGCGCAGGGTCACGGAGTCACAGAGCACGGCTCGGATGCCGGCGCGGCCGCGGCCGTTGACCGTGAAACCCTCGATGTCGACGTAGCTGGCTCCCTCCAGATTGATGCCGTCGGGAGTCGAAGGGTTGTCGGAGGTGATGGTGGCTCCCGGCTCGCCCACGAAGCGGATCCGTTGGCCGGCGGTGCCCGAGGTACTGAGCTGGAAGCCGACGTAGTTCCCCGAGCGAACGATCACCAGATCACCGGCACCCACCTGGTCGGCGGCATGCTGCAGTGTGCCCCAGGGCTGGCCGGCGGTCCCCGGGTTGCCGTTGTTGGCGCCGGCGCCGCCGACGTAGTAGGTGGCAGCCTCGAGACCCGTGGCCCCGCTGAGTAAGACTCCGAGAACCAGCGCCACGAGCCCACTGCGGTCGCGCCCGGGACGTCGGGTTGGCTCGAACGGGGAGCGAGGTAGAGTCGGCGGCTTCATCTGAGGTCTCCTGTGATGAGTGGGTGCCGCTCGGTGGTACCGGCGACCCTCCAAGCGTGCCATCCTACTTTCCTCGACACTGTGGCGTGAGACACAATCGGGCCCACGAAGCGGACCTTCGAGGAGGTTCCGGCGATCGAACACAGCGCTCTCTCGGAGGTAGCCATGGAAGTCACCGCGGTCAGCAGTCGGCCGGATCACAACGTGTCGAAGCACCCGACCGACGCCATTCGACTCCTCACCGGCCTCGGCGTCGAAGGGGACGCTCACTGCGGCGAGACGGTCAAACACCGCTCCCGAGTCGCCAAGAACCCTGACCAGCCGAATCTGCGGCAGGTGCATCTGATCCACTCCGAACTGCACGAGGAGTTGGCCACGGGCGGCTTCACGGTCGGTCCCGGACAGATGGGGGAGAACGTGACCACCCGGGGGATCGATCTCCTCGGTCTTCCTCGGGGAACCCGCCTCCGGCTGGGAAGCGAGGCCGTGGTCGAGCTCACCGGTCTGCGCAATCCCTGTTCCCAGTTGGATGGTCTACAGAAGGGACTGATGGCCGCCACGCTCGGCCGGGACTCCGAGGGCAATCTGGTCCGCAAGGCGGGCGTGATGGGAGTGGTGATCAGCGGCGGCACGGTGCGGCCGGGCGATGCCATCGAGGTCGATCTGCCCGCCGGTCGGCCTCGCCCCCTCGAGAGGGTCTAGCGGCCGTTTGGCGAGTCGTCCCGCCCATCGGGCCCCTGGTGGCGGTGGGTGCCGAACGGAATGCCCGGGCCGGTCTCGCCGTAGGTCTTGTCATGGAACGTCGCGCCCATCCCCTCCTCGTCGCTAGCGCCTGTCTCTACGGTGCGGCCGCCCTGCCGTTGCTCTTCCTGCCCGACGAGCTCACCGCCTGGTTGGGCGGCGCGCCGGCCGCGAGCACCACGCTCGTACTCCAGGTCCTGGCGGGGGCGTTTCTGGGGTTCGCCATGCTCAACTGGATGAGCCGCTACTCACGGATCGGGGGCATCTTCGGTCGGCCCCTGGTCCTGGCCAACTTCGCGCTGGGCGCGGTGGCGGTTCCGACCCTGGCCCGAGCGGCGATCGACACGCCGTCCGGCCCCTTGCTGGTGGCCTTGATCGCTAGCATCGCCTTGTTGCTCGGCTTCGGCAGCCGCCTGTTCGGCGCCACGCCCGTGGACTGAAGCGGTCTGGCGGCGGCGTCGTTTCTCCGCCGCGCCTCTCGCGATACCATGTCGGCTTCGACCAAGGAGGTTCCGGCATGACGTCTGTTTCGTTTCGCGTGTTCCGTGTTTTCGTTTCCGTACTGGCGGTGGGGCTGCTGGCGGCCCCCGCCACCCTGGGGCAGGAGGCGGTGCACCAGACCGTCGTGCTCGACAACGGTCTGACGCTCCTCTTGACGCCCAACGACGCCCATCCCGTGGTGGCCCTGTCGATGTTCGTCACCACCGGGGGCCGGACCGAGGACGAGTACTACCAGGGCTCCCTGCACTACATCGAACACCTGATCTTCAAGGGGGGAACGCCCAATCTCGCGCCGACGGAGTTTCGGAAGCGGATGAGCACGCTGGGTCGCGAGTCGGGTGGCTGGACCTGGGACGACGAGATCAACTTCGGGTTC
>JAUIDB010000047.1 GCA_030429235.1 Thermoanaerobaculia bacterium
CCTCGGCTACTTCCACTCGCAACTCCACGCGCTTCTGGTTCGCGGGGGCCTTGAGTAGGGTGCACACCCCTTCGACGGTGCTGCGCACGGCGAGCTTCTCCGGAGCCAGCACGATCGCCCCCGCCTCCATTCGTGACAGATCGAGGATGTCGTCGATCACGCTGAGCAGCCGCCGACCCGAACGTTGGATGTAGTCGAGATACCGACTCTCGCGCTCCGCTCTCTCCCCTTCGGCGTGGTTGGCGAGAATCTCCGAGAACCCGATGATCGAGTTCAACGGAGTCCTCAACTCGTGGCTCACGTTGGCCAGGAACTGGCTCTTCAGGCGATCGCTCTCCCGTAGCTTCTCATTCGCTACCAGGAGTTCGTCGCTCGTCGACTCGAGTTGGCGGGCCAGTTGGGTGAGCTCACCGAGTTTGTGCCGACCCTCGGCTTCCATCCGAGCGATTACCGCGCGCTTGTGCTGGAGGATGCGCACGCCTCGAAGGAACAGAAAGGAGGATGCGTAGAGGCACACCATCACGGCGGTTGCGTTGTTGAGTTCGGGACCCGGGCCCTGGAGATCGCCGTTGAGCACCAGCACTCCCAGATAGGCAGCAAGGCTGATCACAAACGCCCAGAAGGCCGCCCACAACCCGATCACGAAGGCAGCGCCGCTGATCACCGGCAAGTACCAGGGGTACCAGGGACTGTCGATGCCACCGGTCTCGTAGACCGCCCACGACACGAAGCCGATGTCCAGCCCCAACCAGAGAACGTCGTGGAGAACGTAGGGCACCCCGAGACGGACGAGGCGAGCCAGCAGCCAGGCGCTGAGGTTGGTGACTACGAACAGGGAAACGATGACGAAGTAGGAAACGTGGAGTGTTCCCGTTCCCTGGAGCACCAGGGCCACAGCCAAGGCCACCGAGAAGATGAGGGCGCGATCCCTCTGGACTGCGAGTCGGATCCTCAGGCCGGCACTCTCCTCACTCCCTCTGTGCTTCCTCAAGCGTCCTCCTCACTCGGAGCCTACAGGCCGCGACGTCGATCGCTACCGAAAGATCCGGGGAAGGGCCGAGCCGCAACCAGTAAGTGCTCCAAGCATAGTCGCTAGGTCGATGAGGCGCCAGTCGAGACCCAGCGGCGCCGGGGCAGGACAGAGCCGTCGGCTAGCTGTTTGCCGCAGCGGCCGCCAGCCCCGACGCGACCTCGGCGATCAGCCGCGGTCCGCAGTAGATCAGTCCGGTGTAGAGCTGCACGAGGTCGGCCCCGGCATCGAGCCGGGCTCGGGCCGTTGGTCCGTCGAAGATCCCACCCACCGAGATGATCGGACACGCGCCATCGACCCGCGCGACCAACTGCTCGAGCACCCGATGACTGAGGTCCGCTAGCGGCTTACCACTGACGCCTCCCGATTCCGACGCTCGGGGGGAGACGAGGCCGGATCGGGCGACCGTCGTATTGGTCGCGATGAGACCGTCGACGCCAGCAGTCAGAAGGGTGTCCACCATCCCGTCCAAGGACGCCGCTTCGAGGTCGGGTGCGATCTTCACCAAAAGCGGCAGGGGACGCTGCAGGCTGGCCGCCTGGCGGTCCCGTTCGTCGATCAGGGCACGGATCAGCGACGCGAGGAACTGGGGAGTCTGGAGTTCTCGAAGCTGGGGCGTATTCGGAGAGCTGATATTGATCGCCAGATAGTCACCGTACCCAGCCAAGCCCCGGATCAAGCGGCAATAGTCGTCGGCTGCGGCTTCCAGAGGTGTTTCCTTCTGCTTGCCGAGATTGAGACCGATGATCGGCCGAGGAGTCGATTCCTCACCCCGGCCCCGTGAAGCCTCCAAGGTGCGCGCCAGGGCCTGCTCACCCCGGCTCGGAAAGCCGAGTCGGTTGATCAAACCCCGATCAGGGCCCAGCCGGAACACCCGGGGACGGGGGTTTCCGGGCTGAGCCTCGGGAGTTACCGTCCCCAGTTCCAGGTGTCCGAAACCCAAGGCAGCAAGTCCCCTCCAGGCCACGGCGTCCTTGTCGTAGCCAGCCGCGAGGCCCACCCGGTTGGGAAACGTAAGACCCAAGAGCTGCACCGGATCTTCGATCCGTGGAAAGCGGCCTCGAACCGCCCGTTGTAGCCAGGGCGACCGGCCGACGCGAGACAGCAACGACAGACCCAGATGGTGCGCAGTCTCTGGTGGCAGCAGAAAGAAGAGCGGACGCAGTCGCCGGTACCACCCCATTCAGTCGTCCCCACCACCCGACCGGTTGGCCTCGAGATCCTCTCGGCGGGTCCCTGACAGGGATCGCACCACGCCGTGGAGGGTACGCACCTCCTGCTCGGTGGGTTGGGCTCGCTGGAGTAGGTTCCTGAGGTTCTGGACCATCAGTGGACGCTTCTCAGGAGGACGCAGAAAACCCACCGCATCCAACTGTGCCTCCAGGTGATCGAAGAGGTTGAGCATCTCTGCACGGCTCGCTGGCCTGGCCCCGCGGTCGTAGCGGTCTGGCTCCATCTCCGACGGCGCGAGACCTGCCTGAAACCACTCGTAGCACACGACCAGGACCGCCTGGGCCAGATTTAGCGAGCTGAACGCGGGATCGACGGGAATGACGATGAGATCCGTAGACAGAACGAGATGTTCGTTGCGGAGTCCAGTACGTTCAGGGCCGAAGAGGACTCCGCATTCGTCACCGTCCGGCGCAAAGGCTTTGATCCTCTGCGCCGCCTGCCGCGGGGTCCTGACCTCCTTCACCATGTCGCGCGGACGGGCCGTCGTCGCGTACAACCAGCGAAGGTCGGCCACCGCCGCTTCGGTCGATTCGAAGACCCGCGCGCCGTCGAGAATCCAGTTGGCACCTGACGCGGCCGCGACTGCTCTCGGGTTGGGCCAACCATCCCGGGGATTCACCAGGCGGAGATCTGACATGCCGCCGTTGGCCATCGCCCGCGCGGCCGCACCGATGTTCTCTCCCAGTTGCGGCTCGACCAGCACCACCGCCGGGCCCTCGCAACGGGGCTCCGGTCGAATCGGATCAGGGACCATGCGCGACGGGCTCCACGTCGATCAAGCAACCAGGTAGGGTATTGAAACGTCGGCCATGAGCCGCAGGAGACTACCATGCACTCGACCATCCTTGCAGCCGTCGCGCTGCTCGCCAGCGTCCCGTCGGATCCTGCTCCGGGCCCACTGGTGAGCGTATCGATCGACTGTGCCGATTGGATCCGCGTGGGTCCCGAACCGTTCGCTCCGCTCACAGCGGCGTGCGCCACGCTCACCCTGAGCCACCACGAAGTCGAAAACTGGGGGCTTGCCCTGCTCTGGGCCGAAGCGACCTCGGAAGCCCCTTCCCCCGAGGCCAAGCTCTCCCTGGAGCGTGGCGTCTACTTCGACCAGGACGCGCCGCGACCCCTGGCCTCGCTCTCCGTCGATGCTGCCGACGCCGTCTATCGACGACTGCTCCTCAAAGCGCTTCAGGACCTAGGCCAGTCCGAACCGGGGATCGAGGAGCGGGCCGACCGCGCCTTCCCATCCGTCCCAGAGGAACAACGCTCCGAGGCCCTAATCGAGGGGCTTGCGGAGTTTGGCAGTCACACCATCGCCCTCTACTCCTCCATCCATCAGGCCTTCTGGAGGGCAAAGCGCGACGGGCGTGACCTCTGCCCTCACCTGGACCGACTGCCGTTGTCCCGTCTCTGGCACGCAGCCCTCGGAGGAGGCCAGTTCTACGCCTGGTACCAGGTCCGCAGGGAGGACGGAACGCTGGAGGGGCGACGGAGCCGCGAGACCCTACCCGCCGCCGAGAAGCGGTGGCTTCTCGATCTCCTCTTCGAAGGCTCGACCCAAGGCTCCGCCCGCGTGGACTTTCTTGGTCTGTTCTGTACCGATCCCGCGCCCCGGCCCGAACGCTAGGCGACGTCTCAGCGCTGTTTCCGGCGCACCAGAAACGCCTCGAAGGCGCGACCGGTAAGGCGACCGATTCGTTGCACCTCGCCGAGATCGACTCCACCCAGGGCTCGCCCGCCCTTGTCGAGGTAGAGCACCGCGACCAGCCGACCCTTGATGTGCACCGGCACGAGTATGCACTCGCGCGGGTACCGTCCGCCCCAGATCTGTACCAGCTGCTCGTGGGCCTCCATTCGAGGCACGGGACCGCGGTAGATGGGAACCCCCGCCTTGATGTTGAGAAACAGCGACGGTGAATCGAAATCGAGTCGAAAGCCCTCGAGCAGAGACTCGTCGACGTCGCGCCCCGTCCCCATCCAGCCCGCGACCTCGTCGCCGCGGACCATGAAGCAGAGAACGCGTCCGAACCGTTCCGACAGGTAGAGCACCAGAGCATGCGCGATGTGGTCTCGTTCTTCGACCTCCATCATCAGCCGCTCGAGCCCTTCCTCGGTCTCGGGGGCGGTCATCGAGGGCATCGGCCGAGTCGATACGGACTCCTCCTGGGCCGACGACGGGAGCGGCTTGGGTTCTGGGGGGGCCACCTCCTCGACGGCCGCCGGGGGCTCCACCACCGTCGGTGGTTCGGTCGGTGGCGCTGCCTCGACCGGCGGAGCGACCGCCGGCGGCGGTGGAGTCGGCGCTGGCTCTGGCTCTGGTTCCTTCTCTTCCGCGGATGGACCGGTGGGTGGAGCTACGAGCGCTGGCTGCTCGAGATGGGGCGCTGCCTCGGGGCTCCACTCGGTCTTCTGATGACCGACCTCGACACTGGGCGGGGCCTCCATCGTCGGTAGTTCGGCCGACTCGGGACGGGTCTGCGCAGCCTCGGGGGTCCCCGGCGCCCGGCCCACGGTGGGACTGTCCTGCCACAAGTACCGAGCCCGATTGAGACGATCCCAGATCCTCTGATAGCGCTGATCGATGTCACAGCCGTAGTGCTTCTCGAGGGCCTCCAGAATGCGGATCTCTGGTGCCACGTAGATCTTCAATCGCTTGCTGGTCACGAAGGCCAACTCGTCTTGCAGGATCAGATCCTGCGTCGAGATCATCGCGACCCGAGCTTCGGTGCTGTACCGATCGAAGGGGATGACCTTGGACTTGTAGGCCATCCGCGACGGCACCATCTGCAACACCGGTTCGGGGATGCTCCTCAGGTCCTCGACGCTCGCCAGAGGCGCGTTGCACTGCTTGACCAGCGCCTTGCCCAGCCTCTCTTCGCTGATCAAGTTCAGCTCGAGCAAGCAGGTACCGAGGCGTCCTCCGAAGATCTGCTGATGCTGAAGGGCTTGATTGACCTTCGCCGGGGCCAGCCATCCCTCCTCCACCAGAATTTGTCCCAGCTTCTTCATTGAACTCCCGCCCCTCCTTGACGTACGACCAGGCGATCATACCACTCACACATACCGTACAATCGCGATCGAGGAGGAAGAGGTTGCCCCTAAATCGTCGCGCGCTGCGTCACCACTTTGGTCTCGATGACCGTGGGTCCAGCGTTCTCACCGAGGTCCGAGCCGGCCTGGTCACCTTCCTGACCATGTCCTACATCCTGGCGGTGAACGCCCAGATCCTCTCCGACGCGGGCATGCCTGCCGCCGGCGTCGTCGTCGCCACCGCCCTGGCCTCAGCCGTAGCGACTCTAGCGATGGGGTTGCTGGCCAACTATCCCTTCGCCCTCGCTCCGGGAATGGGGCTCAACGCCTATTTTGCCTATGCGGTCGTCGGCGGGATGGGGCTCTCCTGGCAAGAGGCGCTCGCCGCCGTGTTCGTCGCCGGGATCCTCTTTCTTCTGCTCTCCTTCGGCGGCGCTCGGCGGGCCCTCCTGGAGGCAATTCCTCCAGGCTTGAAGCTCGCCACGAGTTCGGGGATCGGTCTGTTCCTCGCCTTCATCGGACTCGAGAAGTCCGGCCTGGTGGTCGATCATCCAGCGACGCTGGTCGCGTTGGGCGACCTTGGCAACGCCGACACCCTGCTCGGCCTGGTCGGGCTCTTCGCCATCGGCGTCTTGGTCCAGCGACGTGTCCGCGGAGCGCTGCTGTTCGGGATCCTGGGCCTCACCTTCGGTTGCTGGATCCTCGGAGTCAGTCCGCCGCCAGAACAGTGGATCGGTCTCCCCCGGGACACCAGCACCTTCTGGGCCTTCGACTTCGGGTCCCTGCAGTCCTCCGCTCTGTGGACGGCAGTGTTGGCGTTTCTCTTCGTCGATCTGTTCGATACCGCGGGTACGTTGATCGGGGTCGGGAGAGCCGGCGGCTTTCTGAATGACCGCGGCCACCTACCCCGGGCCGACCGTGCTTTTCTCGCCGATGCCATCGGAACCACGGCAGGTGCAGCTCTGGGTACCAGCCCCGTGACGTCCTACATCGAATCGGCCGCCGGCATCGAGGAGGGCGGGCGGACCGGACTCACCGCGATCACGGTGGCTCTGCTCTTCCTCCTTTCTCTCCTGTTCACACCATTCCTGGTAGCGATTCCGGCCCTCGCCACGGCACCAGTTCTGATTCTCGTCGGGGCACTGATGATGCAACCGCTGACCGAGATCGATTGGACGAGCTTCGACGAAGCCCTCCCAGCGTTCCTGGTCCTCACGGTCATGCCCCTGACCTTCTCGATCGCCAACGGAATTGCCGCCGGCATCGCCAGCTGGGTGTTACTCAAATTCGGCACCGGCCGCATCAAGGAGATCTCCCCCGTACTCCTCGGCCTGGTCGGATTCCTGGTCCTCTTCTACGGAGTCCTGACTTGAACACTCCGCTGCCGATCACTGCCCTCTCCCTCCCTCCTACGACCTCCTTCACCGAGTTGGCCGCCCGGTATCTCGAGGAGTATCGAGAGAAGATCGAGCTCGGCACCAGGCCCCTCGATTTCGATCAGCTCTGGTGGAGACCCGCGTCGTCGGGCAACAGCGTGGCCAACCTACTCCTCCATCTCCGGGGAAACCTGTCGTTGTGGATCCTCAACGGGCTTGGGGGAGAGTCGTTCGAGCGTGACCGTTCCGGGGAGTTTCGAGCCGAGAGGAGCGCCGACCGTGTCGAGTTGATGGCCGCACTCGACCGAGTCGTCGAAGCCGCGTCGTCGGTCGTGCGCGCTCTACCCCCGGAGGTGATGACGCGCCGCTACACCGTGCAGCGGTACGATGTCTCGGGGCTCGAGATCCTCTTTCACGCGGTCGAGCACATGAGCTACCACACCGGACAGATCCTCTACATCAGCAAGCAGCTTCGGAGCGACGCTGGGCTAGAGTTCTACCCCCAGCACCGCGGCGAGTAGTGGATCCCCACGAGACTCGGAAGGGCTTGCTCTTCGGGGCGGCTGCCTTCACATTCTGGGGCCTCGCGCCCCTGTATTGGAAGCTCCTCGGAGCCGTGTCTTCGTCGGAGCTCCTGGCCCATCGCCTGCTCTGGGCGCTCCCTATTCTCTGGCTGTTGGTCCACCTCCGGGGCCAAGGCGCCGATCTTCGACAGGCCCTGGCCGTCGGCAAGACGCGCTGGACCCTGGCCAAGACCACCGTGCTGATCGGCAGCAATTGGTTCCTCTTCCTGTGGGCCATCGAAGTCGAGCGCGTGCTCGAAGCGAGCCTGGGCTACTTCATCACGCCCCTGTTCTCGGTTTTCCTCGGCTTCGTCGTCCTCGGCGAGCGGCCCCGCCGCGTTCAGTGGTTTTCGATCCTGGTCGCCGCCGCGGGAGTACTGGTCCTGGTCGTTCGGCTCGGCTCGTTGCCCTGGATCGCGTTGCTCCTTGCCTTCAGCTTCGGACTCTACGGCCTGCTCCGCAAGACGGTCCAGGCTGGACCGATCGCGGGACTCACCTTCGAGGTCTCGCTTCTTAGCCCCGCCGCCCTCTGCTACCTCTTGCACCTCTTCCAGCGTGGGGAAACCGGCTTCCTCCGCCTCGGCCCCACCACCGATCTGCTGCTACTCGCCGCCGGACCGGTGACCGTCCTTCCCCTGGTCTGGTTCACCCACGGAGCTCGTCGGCTGCCTCTCGCCACCCTCGGCTTGCTGCAGTATCTGGCCCCGTCCCTGCAGTTTCTCCTCGCAGTCTTCGTCTTCGGCGAACCGTTTACGCCGTCGCACTTCCTGGCCTTCTCCCTCATCTGGTCGGCCCTCGCTTTGTACACCGGAGAAGCGATCTACCAGCATCGACAGCGTGCGTCCGCCGCAATGATGTAGGGCCGGGTTCGAGCCCTTTCGGTTGCTGCGGACCCGCTCAGCGGACCGGTGTAGGACTCAGGTGGACCTTGGGTAGCGATACCTCGAAGCGAGTACCCTCGCCGCGCCGGCTCCTCACTGCGATCTCACCGCCGTGCGCCTGGACGATGTGTTTCACGATCGAAAGCCCCAATCCGCTTCCGCCGGAGTCTCGGCCTCGTCCTTTCTCGACTCGATAGAAGCGCTCGAAAATGCGGTCCAGCTCCCCCGGTTCGATCCCACCGCCACCGTCCTCGACCTCGATCACCACGACCGCCGGCTCACCGCGGAGGCGGGTGTGGACGAATCCCCCCTCTCCGCCGTACTTGATGCCGTTGCTCAGCAGATTCAGAAAGAGCCGTTCCATGGCGTAAGGATCGGCCAGCAACTCGGTCTCACCTTCGACCGTTATCCGGAGTTCGACCCCGGAGTCCGTAGCCAGCGGTTGGAGTTGATCGATCGCGGCTCCCACGACCTGCTCGAGATCGGTCGGCTCGCGACGGGCCTCCACCTCGCGGCTCTCGAGGCGAGACAGTGTCAACAGATCACCCAGTAGTTCTTCCAACCGACGGCACTGTTCGAGGATTCGGCCGGTAAACCGCCGACGCGCTTCCCCATCGTCGTCGATCGACTCGACCGTCTCGGCCGCGGCTCGGATGATGGCCAGCGGAGTCTTCAACTCGTGGGAAACATTGGCGACGAAGTCCCGTCGAACCCGAGAGAGTTCTTTGGCTTCGGTAGTGTCTCGAGCCACCAAGAGAGACCCTTCGAACGCCGCAACGTGGTGGGCCGACACCTCGATGTGCCGATCTTCGACCTCGAGTTGCACTGCGGTTCGCTCCTGGTTTCGGTGCAGGGAGCGGAGCAGTTCGAAGAGAGGAGGACGCCGAGCCAGGCCAAGCAACTCCTCGGCCGGGGCCTGCGGGTCGATCTCGAAGAGTCGATACCACGACCCGTTGGCGAAGAGGGGACGCTGGTTCGCGGCGGTGACCAGCACCCCCTCCTCCATCCCGTCGAGGATCTCGACGAGTCGGCGCCGTTCCAAGTCCACCCCCGCCACGTGCTCCTCGGCTCGTTCTGCCAACCGGTTCAAGCTGTTGGCTAGCACCTCCAGCTCTTCGACCGCGGGCACCGCCACGCGATAGCCGAGATCGCTCTGGGCCAGTCGATCTGCCTCGCCCACCAGTGCGTCGAAGGGCACCAGTACACGCCTCCGGATCCAGCTCACGACCAACATCGCCCCGAGCCCTGCGCCCACGATCATCACCAGCACCAGCCGCAAGAGGTGAACGTCGAGGAGTTCCAACTCGACCAGGGGGCGGGCCGCCCGAAGGTACAGTACCTCGCCATTGGGTCGGGTCACCAGGCGAGCAGCGTAGACGTACTGCCGACCGGTGGTGTCGCTGCGCCGCACGGCGATCCCACGGCCTTCGACCTGGGCTGCGATGACCTCGGGACGGCTAGCGTGGTTGTCCATCCCGGAGAGTTCCTTCAGACCCCGAGCACTGTCGGCGAGAACCACACCCTGACGATCGATCAGCGTCAACCGCACTCCGGTACCTTCGGCCAGCGAGCCAACCCAACGCTGTAGATCCTCTGGGCTCCCCTGCTCGAGCTTCTCCTGGAGACCCGGAACCAACAGGTCCACCGCCGAGTGCAGTGTGTGTCCCACGCTCTGGTGGACCAGACCGGGCAGCAGCCACGCCAACAACCCGATCGCGACGAGACCCGCTCCGACTCCCGGTGCCCACAGGACCATGCGCAGGCGTGGGAGAAGCCGACGTCCTCCCATCTAGGCTTCTCCGCTCCTGGTGGTCAAGGCTGCGCGGAACGCCACGAGAGTCTAGGAGGCGCGAACCGGGGTGCGCACTCGGCGAGCGGGGAGGAGGTTCGACAGTTCGGCCTTCAGCCACAGGGCCAGCCCGGCGCGGAACATCGCCATGCTCTCGGTCGGACCGATCCCCGCGGTCCGCACCAGGGCACGAAGCCCCTCGTTGCGTCGGCCGTAGTCTCCCCGCGCCTGCCGGCGGCGTGCCAGCTTCACGAGGCGCCGGCTGTAGAAGCGCATGATGGAGTAGGCGATCTTGGTCGGCAGAATCTCCTCGCCAAAGACCGGTATCTTCAGGTTCTCGATATCTTGATGGATGGGGGTGACGACTCCCATGTAGTAGAGGCTGGTATCGAGGAGGAACGAAGCACCCGTCAGCTCCGCGTCACCGAAGAGTTCGTACTTGTCGAGGTAGATCGCCGAGAACCAACGCTTGATAGATCGCTGAAACAGCTCGTTGTGGTGTACGACCTCGCGCTCGAGATCCGCTTCGCTCTGCTGCCCGCTCAGCTCGTCGCGAATCACACTCATGGCGGTGTAGATCGAGAGGGCCGCATGGTCCAGCCCCGGGCTGTAGAACGGATCGAGAAACGACGCCGCATCCCCGACCAGGGCCCATCCCTTACCCATGTACCGGTCGCTGGTGTACGGCAGGTGCTTGTAGGCGTGGAGATCGTCCGGTACCAACTCGGCTCCATCAACCAATTCCCTCAGACCAGACTGCGAACGGATGAAAGGTTCGAAACCTTCTAGGGGAGTCGCTCCGGACGGGAACTCGAAGAGCCGCTTGTCGTAAACCAGACCGATACTGGTCTCGCCCCCACGAAGAGGGATCATCCACACCCACCACCCCCGGCCGCAGAAGTGATTGGTCGCCAGTCGCCGAGCCGGAGCCAGAGGAGGCAGCTTGGGCTGCGTGGGATCGGCCCCGATGACGGCAGGCCCGTCGAGATCCCTCACCCCACGCCACCGACTCCAGACCGCTGCCGTGGGATGCTCCTCGAGTCGCCGACGCGTTCGTAGTCGCCGACTCAGGAACGCGTGGCGTCCCGACGCATCGATCACCCACCGCGTCGTGAGCGATTCGGTGACCCCGCCGCAATCGATCGTCACCGTCGAACGGGGCCATCCCAGCTCGACCTCGGTCACCTTGGCCGGACGCCGGACCTCACTACCCTCGGCCGCCGCGAGTTCGAGCAGGCTCTGGTCGAGCCGCGAACGGTCCAGCTGGTAGGCCGGTACCCGGGGCACCTCCGAGGGACCGATCTCGCTCATCGCACTCAGATCCGA
The DNA here is from genome assembly GCA_030429235.1 of Thermoanaerobaculia bacterium. Classification (GTDB taxonomy): domain Bacteria; phylum Acidobacteriota; class Thermoanaerobaculia; order Multivoradales; family JAIOJS01; genus JAIOJS01. The sequence goes on from JAUIDB010000047.1 coordinate 11,223, forward strand.
TCCCCCTTCGGCGCTGAACCAGTACCGGAGGCCGTGCTTCGGAAGGTGCTCGCGAGCCAGCAGGTCGTGGAGACCGAGTACGCGGTGCAAGAAGTACGACGAGATCTCGACCGTGGCTTCCCCCACCTTGAACCCGAACTCGGCGCTCGACTCGAGGACGAGGACGCGAGCCTCCGGTAGCCAGCGGCGCAAGAGGAGCGCACTGGCGGCACCGCTGAAAGCGCCTCCCACTACGATGACATCGTAGTCCGTGCTGGTCACAGTGCTGCCCTCCGGGTGCTCTCTCATCGGGCGGGAGTCTACCCCAACCCACGGCGATTCGAACCCCCGCCGCGACGCGGCATTCTTTGCCGCAACTTGATAAACTCCGACCATGACGAGACTCCAGAACAGCCGCGTCCTCATCACCGGGGGCGCAGGCGGCATCGGCCAAGCCTTGGCCGTCGAGTTCGCCGCTGCCGACTGCGAAGTGATCCTGGCGGATATCTCCCCGCAGGAACTCAGCCGTGCCCGCGCCAGGCTCTCGACCCAGGGAGTCGCGGCCGAGACCCTGACGCTCGACGTGACCTCGGCGACGGCGGTCGAGTCAGCTCACCGTGAAGTCCACGCCCGATGGGGTCCGATCCAGGTCCTGGTAAACAACGCTGGGATCGTCCACGGCGGACCCTTTCTCGACGTTCCCATCGAGCGCCATCTCGCTACCTACCGGGTAAACGTCGAGGGTGTGGTGTTGATGACCCACGCCTTTCTCCCTGACCTCCTGGTGGCGGACCGCGGCCACCTCGTCAACATCGCCAGCGCCTCGGGGTACATCGGGCTCCCCTTCGGCTCGACCTACGCCTCGAGCAAGTGGGCAGTTCTGGGCTTTTCCGAGTCGATTCGTCAGGAGTTGCAGGAGCAGGGACACGAGCATGTCGGGGTTACGACCGTGTGCCCGAGCTACGTCGATACCGGCATGTTCGAAGGGGTCAAGCCACCGTTGCTGACCCGCTTCCTGACCCCCGAGACCCTGGCCGAGAAGGTCGTGGATGCCCTGCGCTCGAACCAGAGTCTCGTCCTCGAACCCTGGCTCGTCAAGATGACCCCGATTCTCGCTCATGCGCTCCCCGGAAAACTGAGCGACCGGTTGTCCCAGCTCTTCGGAGCCCACCGGAGCATGGCCCACTGGACGGGGCACCGACCCCAGGGATCGGATGCCTCGGAGGCAGCGCTGGAGGAAGAGTAGCGAACCTCTAGAAGGCGAAGAGAATCAGCCAGGTCGACTGCACGCCGCGGTTGAAGTTGTCGTCGCTGAGAATCCACAGGGTTTGGCGACCGTCGGCCAGTCGCGGCCCGAGGGCGAGCGCCTCGTAGTTGTCGATCGGAACGTCGAGCGACGACAGGTCCAGGACCATCTCCTTGCGGAGGGGGCGAAAGCCACCCACCAGGAGGCTGTCCCGATCCGTGATGTCGTCGCCGGTGCCGGTGGCCACCAGGTAGAGCTGGACCGCCGTTCCCCGGCCCGCCACGTACGAGCGTTCCATCGCTAGAAGCCCCCCGCCCGGCAGGGCCAGGAGTTCGACCAGGCCACGCACCGAGAACGAATCTGGAGTGGGCTTCTCGGCGTGCACCGGATCGAGCCGGTAGGCACGTTCGGCCGTCGGAAGGCCGTCTGTCGAAGCGACCTCCACGACTCGGCTCCACGCTCCCGCCATCGCCGTCGGGTCGGCACCGTCCTGCCGGATAGGCCCCTCGAAGCCGACGAAGGCCACACCTCCGTCCCTGGACAGGGCAAGCGCCTCGGGGCCCTGGTTCGGCCGCATCCCGCGCTCCAGACCCGGTCGTGCCGAGAAGCGGTCGGGAAGCCTCGAATAGTGCAGTAGGGTGCCATCGAGCGACCATTCGCCCAGGAACGGCGGCAGTTCCGTCGCCACGCCATCGATCACCCGCCGCCCCCCCTCTGAAGTCACCAGCAGCGTGTCGTCCGAGGTCAGTGCGATTCCTTCGAAATCGAGGCCGTGTTCGGTTGGGTCGAGCCCACGAAGCTCGGTCCAACCCACCACCGAGACGCTTGGCTCTTGCGGATTCTCGAGGTCCAAAGACAAGGTGTAGAACCTCGGCGGCCCATGGGCACCTCCATCGTCAGAGACGGCGTAGTAGACGTCCCGCTCCCGATCCCAGGTCATTCCGGAGAGGCCACCGAGGGTTGCCCCGCCCCGCTCCACCGCTGGTAGCTCGAGGGTGGCCAGGTGCTCGAACGACAGACCTCGCTCGACCGGTTGCGGGCTGGTAGCGCAACCCCAGCCCACGAGCAGAAGGATGGCCCATCTCGGAGCCCTGGTGCCGACTCCCCCGCCTCGACCGCACGTTCCCATACCCACGGCTCTATCCTAGCCGCCGCCTCGGAGATGCGCACCCCGCACGGCGTGGCGGAATCCTCCCGTAGAATCCGCACCGTGCGCCGGCTCGCTCGACTCTCCCTCGTCGTTATGATCTCCAACCTCCTGGTGATCCTTTGGGGTGCGTTCGTGCGCGCCACAGGATCTGGCGCTGGGTGCGGCTCCCACTGGCCGCTCTGCAACGGCGAGGTGTTTCCTCGCTCCGCCGAGTTCGAAACCCTGGTCGAGCTTACACACCGCCTGACCAGTGGGCTCGCCTTGGGGCTCGTCCTCTGGCTCGTCGTGGCGTCGTTCCGACTGCGCCCCCCCGGCCACCCGGTACGCCAGGGGAGCATCTGGATTCTCGTCTTCATGCTGGCCGAGGCCCTGGTGGGAGCTGGAATCGTCCTCAACGAACTCGTTGCCGACGACAGTTCGATGGCCAGAGCGATCGTGATGACGGTGCATCTACTCAACACCTTCGGGCTTCTGGCCGCCTGTACCCTGACCACCGTGTGGGCCCAGGGGCAGCCACGCTTCGAACTCCGACGGTCACCCCGCGTCGCCCGCTGGTTTCTGCTCGCGCTAGGAGGCCTCCTGCTCGTCGGAACCACCGGTGCGATCGCGGCGCTGGGAGACACGCTGTTCCCGGCGGCCTCGTTCGAGGAAGCCTGGCAGCAAGACCTCTCCCCGACTTCGCACTGGCTGCTCCGACTGCGATCGCTCCACCCGGCGGTCGCCGTCTTGGTGGGGCTCTTTCTCCTCAAGCTGCCCGCCAGGATTCGGCGCACGGTGCGGTTCCCCGATCCGGAGTCGAAACAACGAGTCCAGCTCTACGGCAAGCTCCTTTCGCTCACCGTCTTGCTGCAGCTGATGGCGGGGACCCTGAACATCTTTCTGCTGGTTCCGATCTGGCTCCAGCTCGTCCACCTCGCTCTCGCCGATGGCGTGTGGATTCTGCTCGTGCTACTCGCCCACGCCGTGCTCGCAACCGCTGTCACCGAACCGGACGCCGTCCCCTGACGTTAGTCTTCGTCGACGAAGAACGGGCTCGACCAAGCCGCTCCACCATCCTGCTGCACGACCCGGAGGTAGACGTACTCGCCAGCCTTCAGGGCACGCAGGGTGTGCTCCGAGCGCAGCTGCCAGGCTCCCGGCACCCCCGGTAGGGGCAGGGCTTCTACCTCCCCCGACCGCACGAGGTCGACCCGCTCGATCGGTCCTTCGGCGGCGATCGAGAAACTCAGTCGGGACCGCCGGCTCGGTGCAACCCGCGCTCCCATCGCTGCGCCGTCGAGGTTGGCGCGGACCACGATGCGGGGACCGTTGGTGGCATAGACGCGCCGCGAACGCAGAGCCTCTAGCACCGCCTCGCGGGTCAGCTCCTCGCTCAGAATCGCCGCGAGCCCACCACTGCCGCCGGCAAGATGGGCCAGTCCCGGGTGCCCGTCGTGGGTATCACCGCTCCCCACGAAACCCAGACGGTAGCCGTAGTCGAGGCTGTCGCGAACCCAGTTGCCTCGCACGGGCGAGTAGATTGGCAGGGGGCTGTCGGCGGCTTCCGAACTGCCGTGCACCGACACGATTTCGGTCACCGGCTCGAGTTCTGGATCCGGGGCGATCGACCAATCGGTCGCGATCGGCCCGCCGGCCGAATGGTGGGCAAACGTCAGGGCTGGGCGACCGCGTAGCGCCTCCCACAGCAGCGATGGGCTCTCGTAGGCCGGATCGATCGAGCTATAGACCTCTCCCTCCCCTTCGAAGTACAGCACGTGCCGATGACCGTGGATCCAGCTCGTCCACTCGTAGCCCAGGACCGTCACGAAGCTGCGTGGAGCGTGGAAGCGCTCGGTGGCGTCCTGGATGCGATCCCAGAGATCCGGATGTTCGGAGAGGGGCTCCATTCCCCAGTGGTCGTGGTCCGTCAAAGCCGCCACATCGAGCGCCGCCACGTCCCGCGCGTAGCCAAAGTAGTCCTCCGGCGTGCCCGTGCCATCGGAGAACTGGGAGTGACCGTGTAGGTCAGCCCAGAGGATCCGGGGGCCATCGTCGCGAACGAGAGGGTTGCTGATCGAGGTCCGTCCGGCCGGACCGATGATCCGATAGCGGTTGACCCACTCCGACGGGCGCGCCAGTTCGACTCGTCGGGTGCCTACGTCGTCCGATTCCAGGACCACGGTGGCCACGGGGTTGGAGAAAGAAGCGCCCGGCTGGTGTCGTTCGAGGAGAAAGGCGCCGGCCGCCGCCACGCCCCCATTGCCGAGGGCGTCGAGTACCGCAACGTTGGCCCAGAAACGGTCCGAGGGCGGAGTCGATTCGACCACGAGTCGCACCTGAGCCGGTGGACCTGGCAGGACATCGACGCGGGGCTGGTCCTCGAGCAACCCGCGCACACCGTCGCCGTCGGCATCGACGGCAAAGTAGAACGGGGACTCCCGTTCGGCGTAGCGATCGCTTCGTGCTCCGAACGGACCGGCGCCGTACTCGATGCTGATTCGACTTCCCGCCTGCAACTTCCCAGCCCCGATCTCGATGCCCAGAAGTCCCGCATCGATCGTTTGAGGGTCGAGCTCGAGGCCCGCCTGCGTGGTCGAGACCTCACAGTAACCCGGTCGTTGAGGATCGAAGACCTGGGGTGTGTCCCAACCCCAGAACGGGGACACCTGAAAGAACAACCACCCTCCCTCGTCGATCCCCAGTGCGGAAGCCTCGAAGTGAAGTCGCCAGGATCCCGCCGTCCCCGCCGCTAGTGGCTCAGGAGGGGGTTCGATCCAGGCTCGACCCGCACCGTCACCGGGGTGACGTGGTGCCGCCAGATCGGAGCGCAGCATCTCGACGACCTCCGGTCGGGCGCTGCGTAGAGTCGAGTTCGGTTGCGGTCGCACCGAAACGTCCGTCCGGTCCCGGTCGAAGCCGCAGCCCAGAACCGAGGCGAAAAGACCGAATCCAGCCAGGATCGAGGGAAGGTTCGGGCGGAGGGAACGTCCGGCTCCACCTCGCCTTCCGTACCGAGTCACCGCCTACCCTTCGTCGTCACTCTGGGGCCCGACGTAGACCAACAGCTCTCGTCCGCTGGGCTGGTAGCCCTGGACGCGGACCCCAGGGTCCGGTACGTCGAGCACGACGTGCAGTCGTCCGACCGGCTCGCCGTTGCCCGGGTGATACCCGGTGCGCACCGAACGCACCCAGCCCTCGGTGGCGGTCAGCTGAATCCGATCCGCCGAACGCTCCACCCCTCGCACCGCGAGTACGATCCGCGGTTCCTCACCGCCGATGTAGGACTCCTCGATCCGATTCCGATCGAACGCGCCGTCCCCGACCAGAGTGACGAGCGTGATGCCGCTGCCGGCTTCGACTCGGACGTCGAGTATGCGTCCCATGGGAGGAACCGGTGCTTCGACGGCAGAAACCTCTCTCGGCTCCACCGGGCCGGGCTGCGCCTCTCCGCCGCTCGGTTCGTCGGCCAGGCTTGCGATCGCTTCGGAATCGGCCTGGACAGGTACGATCTCGGGTTCGGGGGAAACGACGGTCGGTGTTTCTGGAAGTGACCGTGCGGTCCGCGTGACTGCCTCTTCGCCAGATCCGCGGAGCGACCACCACACTCCTAGTAGGAGGGCCAGGAGAAGCAGGACTAGAGGGAACCTCCAGTGACCGATCGTCCCAGCCGACGGGCTCTCGTGCGGCTCGTCCTCCGGCGCCACGCCGATGGCCGCGTCCGAGGGTACTGCAGCTCGCGACCCGGTCTCGCGTGACTCCTCCGAGACCTCGACGGAGGCGGGGGTCTGATCACCGGCCAGTCTGCGCGACAGGATCTCGGCCCCGCCCGGGGCCAGAGAGAGAAAACGAATCCCCATCCCGGGAGGGAGATCAGGGCCCTCGAACTCCTGACGCGACCAGGCGACCTCCCCTTCGCCGGTCAAGACCTCACGCTCTCCCCCCTCCGACTGGAAGAAGACGTCAAAGCCGATCCGAGACCCTGGATCCTCGGGATCGAGGATCCGGAGGAACATCCCCGCGTGCGACAGGTTCTTGAGAAAACCGGTGTGGACGCGCGTCCGACCGGGACAGCGAAGACGAACGACGGCTTCATGGTCCTGTCGTCCCGGGCGCTCACCGAGCCGTCGACGGTCGGACTGTGTCATGACCTACCGCAAGAGGCAGCGCCCGTCGCCGCGATGTCGTGAACTCGGGTACTTCGAGTCGTCCGCGACGATCCCGAGCGAGAACCTCGGCGAGGAGCCACCCGCGATCGCGGCGCCCCCGATCGGGACCTGGGCCAACGCGGACGCGAGGTCACCATCGCCTCTAGTCAGCCAGCTGTTCCCAGTCCTCGTCCGCGGCGTCGCTGGCCAAGGCCAGACCACCATCTGAACCGGCGTACACGGGATCCTTGACTCGCGTCACGCGACCGCCGCCGAGCTCGTCGAGGGTCGACTCGAGCGCCTCGGGTAGACCCTCGATCAACGAGGTGCAGCCGCTGAGGATCACGTTGTTGCGCACCTTGCCCTGGAACTCGGGATCGATGCGGGCCAGGAGATCGATCATCGTCTCGGAAACGGGACCAATCAGGCTCTCACAGGCAGTCCGCATCTCGGCCGTGATGTCGACCCGATTGGGCTTGCCGTTGATCGGCGCCTCGACCTCGACCTTGGCCTTCGGTTCGCCGACGAAACTACCCGCCTCCTTCCACTGCCGAATCATGTGGATGGTGTACTGGCAATCACCATGCTTCTCCGCCATCAGACTCGACAGCTGCTCGTCGACCGAGTCGCCGGCGGCGGCCAGGGTTCTCTGATCCTCTTCGGTCGGATAACGACCCTGCATGACGCAGAAATCGGTGGTACCAGCCCCCAGGTCGATGATCATCGTATGGAGCAGGGCGTCGGTGCCGTAGGCAACCGCGAACGGCTCGGAGACGATCATCAAGCCATCGACCATGCCGATGAGCAGCTTTCGCAGCTGCTGCTTGTTCACACGCATCGCCTCGGCAGGGACTCCGACCACTGCCCGGACCTTGGCCGCATCGTCCGCCCCGACCTCCGTCAGCAGGTGCTGCAGAATCTCCTTGACCGCCGCGAGATCCTTGTCCGACCCCTCTTTGATCAGACCGTTCTCTAACGGCCGATGGAAGTCGAGCATCGTGCGGTTGTCCAAGGCCTCCTGACCGACCAGGACTCGCTTCTTCAGAACCTTCTGCGCCACCATGTCGAGTGGCCAACCGACCAGACTCTTGACCACATGGCGCTTGCCGTTGGAGGCGGTAATCGAACTCTGAGAAGTCCCGAGATCAATGCCAACGTAGAGATAGGGGTCCTTCTTCGCGGTCATCGGTGTGTGCTCCCTCTATTGAATCGGTAGTCTGAGCGGCCTAGTCTAGCAGGAGCAGGAGCCGACCAGAACGTTCAGATTCGCCGGCTCGTGGTCGGCCAATCAGGAGGACCGCAAGCCATCTGCGTAGCGCACCAGTCCCCGATAGAGCGACTGGGCCAAACGCTGGCGATAGGTATCTTCTTGTAGCAGTTGAACCTCGGCCTGGTGGGAGAGAGCCGCTACCTCGACCAGGGCGGCAGGCATCTCCGTCGTGACCAGGACCAGGAAGGGAGCTGCCTTGGCGCCACGATCGCGAACGTCGGCACCCTCACCGCGGACCTCCTCGAAGAGTTCACGTTGCAGACTCGTGGCGAGTCGCTCCGATTGTTCTTGGCGCAGATCGAGGTAGATGCCATCCAGCAGTCGACGGACGTCGGCCAGCGAATAGCCCGACTCCTGGTTCTCCCGATGGGTCAAGGCCACCAGTTCCGGATCTTCGGTTGGGCCCAGAAAGAAGGTCTCGACCCCCCGCTGCGTTACTGGCTCGAGCCAGTTCAGATGGATCGAAACGAAAAGGTCCGCCTCGAGTTCGTTGGCCCGCTCGGCCCGGTCCCGGAGATCCAGGAAGTCGTCCTCTTCCCGAGTCAAGTGCACTTCGAAGCGTCCCTCCTCCTCGAGCAGCCGACGGAGCCGTTGCGCGATGTCGAGAGTCAGGTCCTTCTCCACCAGGCCCGTGGTCGAGGTCGAGCCCCCATCCCGCCCGCCGTGCCCCGGGTCGAGCACGATCCGTCGCACCGCGACCGGAAACACGGCACTATCGAGCGGGGCCGGCGATCGGGCCAGAGTCGGCATCAGCTCGGCTTCCGAGGAGGCGTCAGGTCCCCCTCGCACCAGGACCGCCCAGAATCCCTGGTCCTCCGGACCGAATCCCAGGGCCCTCGGTACGAAGTAGGCGGCAGCCGCGAGCACGACCGCGGTCGCGGCGAGCCAGAGGGCTCGAGATGTGATTCGTTTGGGTCGGTGCTTGCGCGCCCGCTGGCCGGCTTTGGTGCGGACGTTCTCTTCGACTGCCTGACGCAGGAGTTCCCGCTTGACTCCCCGCTTCCTTCCCCGCGGCCCGTTCGCCATGGTGGCTATGATCGCACAGAGCTGCTCGTGCCGGCCTGCAGCGCTCAGGAGCGAGAAGGCCACCTAGAACAAGCGCAACTGGCTATCCTCCCCCTCGGTTTGGAGTTTCGAAGCGGTCAGACCCAACAACCGTAC
>JAUIDB010000048.1 GCA_030429235.1 Thermoanaerobaculia bacterium
GAGGGGACTAGCACAGACATCCACCTCGCGGCCATCGGTTCGGGCGGGAAGATCCGGTTTACGACAGGCGGAAACAGCGCGGCGTACCAACGGTTCGTGCTGGATGAGAACGGAGACGCCGACTTCTCGGACGACGTCACTATCGGTGGCTCACTTGACCTCGGTGACCCCGGAACCAAGCCCACCTGCGACTCATCCGTCCGTGGTCAGTTTCACTACGACGAGGGTGGCGCTGGTGTTGCCGACACGGTAGAGATCTGCATGAAGGATTCGGGCGACGCCTACGCCTGGGAGACGGTGGCCACGCCATGATCCGCGACCCGTACTCCGACGAATCTCGACAGATCAACCGCGTCGAGGGCTGGCTCGCAGGCTTGGCGCTGGCCGCCCTCGTTGCGCTTGCCGTTGCCATGCTCGGGTGTGGTTCGTACCACGCGACGGGCGTTAGAGCCTACCGCGCGGCCGAGCTTGGGCAGGGCCCAAGCGCTCTCGCAACTCATGAAGCGCGTTTTGCGGTCAGCGACCACGCTGCGTTCGAGGTTGCTGCTGGGGTTGGAGTTCTCGACAAGACATCGAACCCTGGAGACGAGCTTGCCGGATTCATAGCCGGATGCCTCCGCTACGGCGGAGACCTGGCCGGCCTCGTATGCGGTCGTGCTTGGCGTGTCGAGGGCGAGGGCTGGTCGAAGAGTGGAGAAGCCATCCAGGCCGGCGCGAGCTACCGCACAGGTCGACACGAGACGTTGCTCCTCTACTCGTCGCCGGCTGGTCCTGACGCTGAGGAGATCATCGAGGCGGGATACCGCTTCGCCTGGGGACGCGTGATCGTCGGTATCTCGGCCGAGTCTCACCGGTGGCGCGACGCGACTGGACCGCACAGCGGTGCGAGATACCCGCTCTATGTGGGGTGGCGCTGGTGACGGATCGACAGCGCCGAGAGCGCCGTGGTGACGATGAGCGATGGGAGAAGCGGCTAGCGCTTCTCGAGGCTGAGTCTCGCCAGCACCACTCGACGCAGACCGCAATCCGCCGAGACATCGAGAAGGTGCGGGAGTCGATCGAAGCCCTGACCGACAAGGTCAGCAAGACCGGTCGCGTTCCGAGCTCGACGATGGCCTCGTGGGCGTCGGTGATCTTGGTCTTGGTCGGGATGGTCGCCGCGATCATCGTTCGCGACACGAACCGACTCGAGTCAGCGATGGCCAAGATCGCCGAAACGCAAGTCGAGCACGCCCTGTCCGACGGACACAGCGGCGTGCGGGTGAACTCCGAGGCGATCGACCGGCTGCGCTCCGACCTCGAGCGCGAGATCGAGCTTTACACGCAGGACCGGTTCACCGGCTCCGAGGCGCGGCTGCTGATGCAGCTGATCGAAGCACAACACGAGCGGCTCGAGGCGCTCAATTGCAGGGAAGGACGGCTTTAGATGAGCAGGGCACTGGTCGAGGTGGTTCTGGTGAAGAAGTGGGCGGGGCATCCCGTGGGCGCCGAGCTCACTGTCGACGCCCTGCGGGCTGAGACGCTGATCTCGGGCCGGCTGGCGCGCGGGGCCGACGAGCCGTTCTGGCCGCTCAAGATGTCGCCGGAGTCGTACCTGGCCAGGTTCCCGGAGGGAGAACACGCCGGGACCGCTCGGAAGCTGATCTCGGGCGCCAACAACTCGAACGAGGAGGGCTGACGGGTGGCAAAGCTGATTCTGAAAGGGGTCCCCATCTACATCGGGGGCTACGCGATGGGCGGACAGGCGAACTCGCTGTCTCTCGATTCTGCGATCGAGGAGGTCGAGAGCACGACACTGATCCAGACGTTCCGCGACTACGAGGCCGGGCTCCACAACCTGACCGGGAACGTCGCGGGGTTCGTGGACCCGACGACCGACGGCGAGATCTTCGCCGACGTGCGCGGCCAGGAGGTGCCGATCGCCGCTCTGTTCGAGGGCGGGACGATCGCCGCGGGCGACCCGGCGTGGTTCGCGCGGGTGGAGTGCGGCTCCTATCAGGGCGGCGGCCAGGTTGGCGCCCTCTGGGGGTTCACCATTCCGGTGCAGTCCGGTGGCACTCCGCTCGTGCGCGGGTACGCGCTCGAGATCGGAACGAGCCGCTCCGCGACGGGCAATGGCAACGGGGTGCAGGTCGGCGCGACTTCGGCATCTCAGCGCCTGGCCTGGTATCTCGGCGTGACCGAGTTCACGGGCACGTCGCTCGGCGTCGATCTCGTGAGCGATGGCGACAACACGTTCGCCTCCGCCACGACTCGGGCATCGCTGACCACGATCACCGACGGCGGCGGCGTGGCCGACGCGCAGTTCGGGATCATCGAGGGACCGATCACCGACGACTGGTTCCGCTTCGAGTTCACCTTCACCGGCACGTCGTTCGCGGTCGTCGCGTTCGTCGGCGTCTACTGATCCAAACCAAACCAAGGGGGAACGGAAATGGCGAAGATCGTCATGAAGTCGCCGACGATCGAGATCGACTCGAACGACCTGGCGGCCTACATCGGGGGCTTGACCCTCAACGCGGACATCGAGGAGGTCGACGTCACCACGTTCGGCGCTCCGGCGCGGGACTTCCAGGCCGGGATCGAGAATCCGACCCTGCAGCTGGACCTCGTGCACCCGGAGGCCATGTCGAGCCTCGACGGCGTGCTGTGGCCTCTGCGCGGGACCCGGGTCTCGTTCACCATCCGGCACCAGTCGGGGGCGATCGGCACCGACAACCCGGAGTACACCGGAACGATCCTGATCGCGGGCTCCTACGCCCTCGGTGGGTCGATCGGTGCCGCGATGACGTCCTCGGTGACCTTCAAGGTCGTCTCGGTCGTCTCGCGCGCGACCGCGTAGCGCTTTCCAGAGGGCGGCCGGCCTGGGCTAACGCTCCGGTCCTGGCTGGTCGCCTCCTGGGATCTCTCCCAGGGAACCAGAGCAGCGGAGCGACTCACAGACACAGATAGGAGCGTGGAGCGATGTTCAATCTAACCAAGCCATTCGCAGGGAGCCTCGAGGAGGTGGTCGTCACCGACCCGTGGGGTCACGGTGTCGAGTTCATCGTGCGTCCCGTTGGTCCGAAGTTTCGGGAGCGTGTCGCTGGAGAGCGGGGGGACGGCACGGGCGAAGTGACTCGGCGCGCGCTGGGCGCGGCTGGCCGCGAGATGGCCCTGGCGCAGGTCCGCGGCGAGCAGATCGACAAAGAGGAGTTCGCCGGACGTCTGATGAAGCGGATGGAGGAAGAGATCGAGAGCCTTCCTTCGGAGGTCTTCCAGGCCCTGGCCAGTCGTCAGGTCGCCTCGGCCGAGCTGGTCGTCGACGAGCTCCTGGTCGGATGGTCGGGACTGATCGACGAAGACACGAACGAGGCGGTGCCGTTCTCGAAGGAGGCCGCGATGGACCTGCTCACCGCCGAGGAGATGGTGCCGGCCGGTATGCCCTACGGCGGGATGACGGTCGGGGAGGCGCTGCGCGTCTTCCTCGTGGTGTCTGCCTCGGGGTCGATGAAGGCGATCGAGGAAGCCGCCGAGGTGGTGGAAAAAAACTCCGAGAGCTCGTCCGCTGGCGCCGCCTGACGTACGAGCGAAAACCGGAGCACGAGCGAGAGGAGATCAAGCGCCTTGTCAAGGAAGAGGGCAAAAGCTACGCAGAGGCCAGCCCGGCCGACTACCCGGCTGCATGCCCCTTCCCGGAGGCGCCGATCGCCCTGCGCACTCACTCCCAGATGGGGACGGACGCAAACGGCCGCACGCTGCACTCTGAGCACGTCTCGGTGCTTGGCGAGAGTGGTGTCGAGCCGCGGTCTCTCGTGGGCGCGCTGTGGATTCGTTGGTGGAGAGCGATCGACGATGAAGCGGCCGAGTGCAGGGCGGAGCTGTTGAAGCGGGACTAGCGTAGATGGGCATTCGCTACAACATCGTCGCCGCCATGGAGGTGAAGGGCGGCCGGGTCGCGGAGGACAAGATCCGCGGCGTCGGTCGCGCCGGCGATGATGCGAGCAAGGGCGTAGGGAGGCTTGGCGACAACCTCAAGGGTCTAGCGACCCGGCTGATTGCCGCGGGGTCAGCGCTGGCGGTCGCCAGGTCGTCTCTGGATTCGTTCCTCGAGGTAGAGACCGCGCTTGTCGGCGTGGCGAAGACGACCGGGCTAGCTGGTTCCGAACTCAGCGGCCTAGCTCTTGAGGTCGATCGACTCGGCAAGACGACCGTCCCGCTGAAGAACGCGACCTCGCGACTCCTCGAGATCGGCGAGGCGGCCGGTCAGCTTGGCGTTTCTGGCGCCGAGAACATCCTGGCTTATGCGGAGACGATCGGCAAGCTGGGGGCGGCGTCTGACCTCGTCGGTCCGGAGGCGGCGAAGACGCTGACCCGGATCATGAACGTGCAGGGCGAGGGCCCGGAGAACATCGACCGCCTCGCATCCGTGATCGTTCGGCTTGGAAACGAGAGTGCCGCAAGCGAGTCTGAGATCGCCAGGATTACCAATGAGGTGAGCCTGGCCACGGCTCAGTTCAGGATTGGGTCGACCGAGGCTGCGGCCTACGGCTCTGCGATGGCCGAGATCGGGGTGCGAGCCGAGCTCGGAGGTTCCGTGGTCGGTCGCACCATGCGAGCACTGCAGGCCGCGGTGTCAGAGGGCGGCGAGGACCTCAAGACGTTTGCGACCGTTAGCGGCGTGGCGGTGGATGAACTCACGCGCTTGGTGTCGACCGATCCGACGGGAGCGTTCAATCAGTTCCTGCAGGGACTTGCCCGCTACGGAGAAGACGCCGGCGGCGCCCTGGAGGCGGTTGGCCTGGCGGGCGAAGAGGTGGCCAAGGTGCTCCCGACGCTCGCCGCCAACTACGACAAGGTCGCGGAGAAGCTGAGGCTCGCGTCTGACGAGGCCCGCGAGATGACGGCGCTCGATCAAGAGGCCGCGGCCGCGTTCGCTACTACTCAGGCCGAGCTCGACCGACTGCAGAACACGCTCAGCTCGAGCGCTCGGGTGATGGCCGCTGAGTTCGCGCCGGGAATCCGCGAGGTCGTCGAGTCCGCAACCGATTGGGTCGAGACGAACCACGAACTAGTTCAGGGCATCGGCGTGGCTCTGAACGGGGCGATCGTCACGCTCGCAGAGAACGCCGGAACCCTAGCGACCGCAGTGCAGGTGATAGTCGGTGTGGGTGTCTCCAGGTGGGCGATTGCAACCGTCGCTGCGTTGAACCCGATGACGGTTGCGTTCGTTGCACTCGCCGCCGCGGTGGGGTCAACCGTTGAGGCACTCGACAACTGGGGCGCCCGGAGCACGAGAGCCGTCTCCGAGATGGTCTCCGCCTCTTCGGAGCTAGCGAACATCCGGGCCACTGTGGAGCGCGGCGGGACGTACGACGAAGTGGTTCGAGACATCGAGGCCTTCAGCGCCCGCGTGGAGGAGCTCCGAAAGACGCTGCCCGGCCTACGAGACGCCCAACGCGGACACGCCATGGCCCTGCGTCAGGCGGTAGCCGCTTTCGGCGAGGGCTCGAAACACGTCGAGGAGTACTCGGAAAAGAGCCTCAAAGCAAGCGCGGCTGTGACCGAGGCAGAGGGCTTGGTCCGAGAATACGAGGAAGCGATCAACGCGCTCGCTGAACAAATGGTCGAGGCCGCGAAGTCAGGCGAGGACCTGGCCGAGGGTCTCGGTGACGTTGGAGACAAGGCTGGAGCGTCCCTTGCCGACCTCGTTCGATTCAAGGGCGAGCTCGAGGAGGTCGAGGACCGGACGAAGCGGACACTCGTGTCGCTCGAAGATCTGGCGCAGTGGATCGACGACGCCCTCGAGCACGAGACGGGCACGCTCTCGGGTCCCTTCTACGAGGTGTTCAAGGCGATCGGCGATATCCGCCTCGAGGAGGAGCACCGCCTCCAGCTGCAGGCGCAACTCGCCACGATGGCGCAGACGTTCAAACTGACCGAGGAGGAGAGGCTGGCCGTCGCCCAGCGCATCGGCATCGAGGTCGACCGGCAGGTGGACAAGTGGTCAGAGATCATGACGGCGGGCGACATCTTTGCCGACTCGCTCGGTGGCGTCGACAAGAACCTCGCGAGCATCGTCGACTCTGCCCTGACCCTGGCCGACGCGTTTCGAAACATCGGGGAGGACGGCGGCAAGCTGAACGCGGCCCTCGCCGGCGCTCAGGCCTTCGAGGCGCTCGCGCACACGGTTGGCGGCGCCAACAACTACGCGGCCGAGGGTGCCGCTGTGGGCGCTCTGATCGGCGGGATCATCGGCGGCATCGCGTCGGGCGGTTCAGCGACCAGCACCGGCGCCGCTCTGGGTTCGGCGATTGGCTCCGGCCTGGGGGCTCTGATCAACAAGGGGTCGGACAAGTTCCTCGGCACCGTCCGCCAGGGCGCCGACGGCGCGATCCAGGAGCTTTCCCGCCTGGCCGAGGGCGACATGGGCTCGATCGGCGATCGGTTCCTCGATGCGATCGCTCGAGGCGTCGACGACGTGATGGACGCTATCGGTGGCAGCATGACGCAGCTACCGAAGATCGAGGTGAGCGTTCGCGACGGCATCTTCTCGGTGTTCGTGGCCGGTCTCACGGCCCGCTTCGAGTCGATGGAGGAGGCCGTCGACTACGCGATTCTCGAAGGCCTCCGCTACGCCGATATCGAGGGGATCTCGGACGAGGTGAGGGCGGTGCTCGAGCGCTCCACCGCGGCGACGTTCCAGGGCCTTGCCGACGACTTGGATTTCGCGCAGATGCTCGCGAGCCTGCCCGAGGTGGGAGAGCTCGCAAGCGACGCGGCCCTCGCCATCGACAACGCCGTGCGCGAATACAAGGCGGCGCTCAAGCGCGCAGCTGAGTTCGGCATCGATAGCGGCAAGCTCGACCAGCAGTTCGGCCGAGATCTCGAATCGATCCGGATGAACATCCTGGGCATCGTCGAGACGCAAGAGGAGCGGATCCGGCGTGAGGCCGAGGCCTTCAACCGGGAGGTCGAGCTGCTGCGGGCCGAGACGACTGCGCGGGTGGCGGACCTCGCTTTCAAGAAGGCGAACCTGCAGGCGTCGTTGGATCTCCAGCGCGCTGAGCAGCTCGCCGCTTCCAACGAGCTCGGGGCGAAACTGTCGCTGACTCGAACCAAGCAGATCATCCTCGGCGTGCAGGGTCGTCTCGATGATGTGGAGCTTGAGCAGCTCAGGGTTCACGCTGAACTCATCGGCGCTCGCGGCAATCTGTTCCAGGTCGAGAACGAGCTCTACCGCGCACAGCTGGGGTCACTGTCCCAGGTAGCCGCGGCGCTCGAAGCCGCCCAGAAGGTTCTCGACGGGCTTCCTGACTTGATCAGCGACGACGAGATCGAGAAGGCGATTCGCAGGGCAAAGGGGGGCGGAGGGCGGCGCCAGCGCCGGGCCGACCTACGCGAGGAGGCCTCGCTATTCGGCGTCTCGGATCTCGAGCAGCAGATCATGGAGGTGAACGAGTGGCTCGCCGCGTTCGGCGACGAGGTCGGGCGACTCGGATTCTCGGCCGAAGAGGCCGCCGAGCTCATGGCCGGCGCCGCGGAGGAGGCCGACCGACGCCTCGCCGAGATCAAGTCCGACGTCATGGGCCGAGTGGGCGGCTTCCTGGGTTCCGGTGGCCTGTCTCAGGCGATGGACGACATCGGGAACGAGGCGGCTGGTCTGATCGACGAGCTCGTAGACCTGACCCTCGCCGGCGAGATGGCTCGCGAGGAGTTCCGCGACCTGGCGGCGCAGCTGAACCAGGTGGCCGCCGAGAAGGTGGGCCAGCTGTTCAACGACGAGGTGTCGTCTCTGTTCCTCGAGCTCTACGGCTATCTGGGGCGTGAGGAAGAGGCCGCTGCGCTGCAGTTCGATCTCAAGCTAGCCGAGCTGAAGATTGCGCGCGAGGAACTCGCGATCGCTGCAAAGAAACACGACCTAGAGATGGGTGTCCTCGACGACCTCGACATATTGATTCGAGACCTGGAGCTGCAGGGTTCGCTGAACGGTCCTGGCGGTGGCCCCCCCCCTGCTGGTCCGGGCCAGCCTCCATATCCGGCCCCGGCCGGCACGTTCTGGGTTCTGGTTGGCGGTCGCTGGGAGCTGCGTAGCCTGGACAACCCGAACGCCCCCGGGTCGGTAGGAGGGCCGAACGGACCCGCAGGCGATCCGACGGCCAGCGCTCAGTCGCTGCTCGACCGCTACCTGCAGGGCTTCATGTCGCCGCTCGATCGAGCGCTGTTGGAGCTCGAGGAGGACTTCGAGCTGATCCGGGATGCCCTGGGCAACACCCTCGAGGTGCAAGAGGCCTACGCGATGGCCCTGCAGCAGATCATGGATCAGCACCTGGGAGCGATCCAGGACATGCTCGACGGTCTCGACACGTCGCAGTACTCGCCGCTTTCGATTCAGGACCAGTACGACACCGCGTTCGCCGACCTGGCCGCGATCGTGGCCGCGGTGCAGGGCGGAGACTTCGGCGCCCTCGACGACCTGCCGGGCGCGGCTCAGCTGGTTCTCGATCTGGCGCAGCAGCTCTTTCCGACCGGATCGCAGGCCTACCAGACGGTATTCGAGCTCGTGCAGGGCTGGCTGCAGGATGTCGTCAGCGGGGGCAGCGGTGGAGGCGTGGATCCGGGCACAGGAATCTTCGAGCCTGGCGGCGGGGTCTTCCCCGGTGGTGTGTTCGTTCCGACGGGCGGCGGTGGTGGAATCGGTAGCCAGGATGAGACGACCCAGGCGCTCCGGATGTCGTCTGAGGGTAGCTACCTCGAGCTGCGCGCGATTCGTCGGCTCACCGAGCAGCTGGTCGGGGTCCAGGAGTCGGTCGCCGCGGCATCGGTTCGCGAGTCGAGCCTCTACGCGAGGGTGAACTAGTGGGGGCCTATCGGACTGACTTTCGCGAGTATCGTCGCGGCCAGGAGCCGTCGGACTGGTCCCGCCTCTGGAAGACGGACTCGACGCTTGGCGTGCAGCGTCACCGACGCGAACCAGCGCGCCAGGCGGGGATCGTCTTGGAGCACGATACCTCGCTGGTTGCGGCGACGTGGGACCTCATCGACAGCTCGACCACCGCTCAGGAGGTGTTGGCCCTGATTCGTGCCGACGGCGAGTTCGCCATCGGTATCCGGCTCGGCGGAAGCACCGGGTCAGAGGATGGTGTCCTCCTGAAGGCCGGCGCTCTGGTCGGCGGTGGAGTTGAGGCCGAGGTCGTCGAGTACTCGTCCGGGGCCACTACGAGCCTGGGCACTAAGTCGGGCGCCCTCGGTGGTCTCGTCTGGGCTCGGCTCAAGGCGAACGGGACCAGCGTTACCGCGAAAATCTGGGGCTACGGCACGGCCGAGCCCGGCTCCTGGGACATCTCGGGCACCACCTCGGTGGCCTCTGGTCTTGCCGGGGTCGTCTCTTCCTCGAGCGCTGACGGCGGGCGCCGGGTGTACTTCTTCGGGGCAGTCGACGGAGCGGGTACTGCTCCGGGTCCAGACGCCGAGACGCTCGCGGGGATTGATTGGTCGGAGATGCTCGACCTGGCGCAGATCGGGGACTCTCCCGACAGGCGTCTTGAGTACTCGGCCGCCGTAACTGTCTACGACCCGGACGGGGACACCGAAGAGGTTGAGTGGTACTCGACCCGGGCGCGCACCACGGCCGCCTGGGACCTCCCGGCCAGCGTGGCCATGTCGCCCATGATCACAAGCGTCGGTAGGCGCTCAGTCGGGCTCCGCGACGACGGTCTCGGGCCGGCTACGCCCTCCATCATCTCGATCTCTTTCGACAACACTACCGGCGAGTTCGATCACTGGCTGGGGAAGTCGCTCGCCGGTCGCTCTCTGGTTCTCAGGGCCGGCGCGCAGGGTGCCACGGCTCATCGGGAGCTCGAGTTCGTAGTGGCCGGGAGGATCGCCGAAGAGCCGACAGTGGAGCCCACCGAAGCATCGGTGCGCGTAGAGCCAAGCGTGGACCTGGCTCGCCCGCTGGATGTTCGTCGCTACGACGGAATCCCCACCGGGATGTCGCATATCTCTACTGGGAACTACCGAACGCTAGCCTCCAGCATCTCAGCCTACGACGGCCTGGTTTCCTACACGCTGATGATTAAGGCACGCGTGGACCTTTCGTCGCTCGATGGGACTGGTTGCTGGTTGATGAGGAGGTACGTCGGAGGCGGGACGGACGCGGCTTGGCTGTTCACCGTGTACCAGTCTGGGAGCATGTCGCTGACCGTTGGAGATGGCGTTACGTCCGACGTGGTGAACATCGCCAAGCCTGCGGACTTCCCAGACGACGAGATGGTCCCGTGGGTGGTCTCGGTGGCTGCCGATCGCCGCTATTACGTGATGGTCAACGGGCGCGTAGTTTCCGAGGGCACCCTCGCCGTCTTCTTTGCCGGAACAGGCGGGAGCGTCGAGGTAAACCGAAACACCGGTGGTCTTCATTTCGATCACCGCATCTACGACCACTACATGGAGCCCGATGAGGCTCGAGCAGAGTCCTCGTCCCTGCCGGACGCAGCGGATCCGGCGCTCGTTCTGTGGTGGAAATTCGACGACGGATCGGGAACAACTGTTACCGACTACAGCTCAAACTCGAACCACGGAACGCAGAACGGAACGGAGGGCGTGGACTTCGATTGGCTGCCGACCGACCTTGGCGACGCGGAGCTCCTGGGCCAAATCATGCCCTACGGTCACGGCGCCAGGTACAACGCCCGAGCCCACCGGATCGACGACACCAGAGAGCGCTATCGAGTAGGCGACGGCGGGGACGCCGCAGACGCGAAGGTACGAAGTCGGGGCTATGAGCTCGCCGGATCGGCATGGACCGACGAGGGTGATGGTGTGATCGAGATGGCGGCCGCTACCGACGACCCTGTCACGGTAGAGTTCGCTCCCTCTTCGGCTCGCTACGCCGACGTGCTCGAGGAAGTGGTCACCGAAAGGGCGGGCGTCGTTCTTGACGACTTGGCCCTCCAGGAGCTGGACCGATCCGTGGTTGGCGAGGCTGGGTGGTCGAGCGACCGAGAGGTCTCCACGTCTCAGTTCCTGCAGGACTACCTCGGCGGGGCTGGTTCCTTTTGGACGGAGAGCCCCGACGGTCTACTGGCCCCTGGCTTGCTCCGCCCCCCCATTGGTCGAGGGCCTTATGGCGAACCGGCTCTCGAGTTTCTTGGAACGTCCGATTCTCAGATCAGGGTCAACGTGCGCTCGACACCGGAGGACGTCGACACGATCGTCTGCTGGGTCAAGTGTCACGCCCCTTGGCGCGGCGTGAACCGAGACACCAAGGTGTCGACCGTGCCGGAATTCGGTTGCGTCTTCGTAGCTATCGGGGACTTCGTGCTAGGGACAGACAACCGCGGCGACGGCTCGCTGATGATCGGAATCGACGGGGTTGCGCAGTCGGGCGGGGACGACTGGCTATCGGTTCCCGGGATCATCGACTACGACGCCTGGCTGATGGTGGCCATGACCTACGACGGCTCGGTCAGGCGGCTCTACGTGGCGAGAGAGGGCGACAGCGCGGTTACTCTCGTGGCGGCCGAGTCGTCGTTGATCGGGACCGATACCGCCCAGGGTCTGTTCTCAATCGGAGGGAACGAGGACGGGACCGCTCCGATGCTCGGGTCGATTCAGCACGTCGCCATTGATACGGGAGTCTGGTCCGAAACGATGCTGAACGACTTTCTGGACGAGCCAGGGAGCCAAACCGGCACCACCGACTACTACTTCCCGCTGACTGAGGGCGAAGGTCCGACGGTGGCAGGGGACGCGCTAGGGAACACGGTATCGGCCGCTCTGAGGGGTCAGGTTTGGACTCCGGCCAGAACTCTCGACTTCACCCGCTACCCAGGAGAGATGAGGATCGAAGGCCTGCGCAGGTTGCTCCCGGCCTGGAGGTCGTCGGCTCTATTCGGGCGAAACGAGTCGGTACTCTCTGACGCAGATATCGCCGCTTCCGTAACTGGCCTGGAGCGCGTCAGGCTGAGAGAAGAGGGGCAGTGGATCAGGGCTCGGGACCGTGATCGACTCATCGACTACCCGGGCGCGGTAGACACCCAGAGTCGTTCACCCATGAGGCATTCCGCGGGCGGCCTGCGCGTCGCACGTCAAGGTCTCGAACGCATGGGTCCAGAAAACGAGGTCCTGTCGATTCGTGCTGGTCGTCGAGCCGAGGGCCTACGGCTCTGCGACGAGATCGAGGTCATCGCCGGCCGCTTTGGGCTGGATGGTGGAAAGGTCTATCGAGTGGTTCAGAACGATGGTTCGCGGCTTGGGCTCTGGAGGTAGAAGGTGGCACTTTCGAACATTGGCGGATGGCTTGGCCTCGACAACCACGCTCTGACTGCAACGCTCTCTGAGTACGTCGGCGACGAGGATCCGCTGTTCCCGCTCGATCGTCTCCAGGACCCCCGTCTACATCGCCGGTGGCGCACTGAGCAGGGCGACACGCTGTTCACCGTAGGAATCGATTTCGGATCGTCAGTCAGTCTCGACGGCGTTGCGATGATCGGAACCAACCTCACGTCGAGCGCAACGATGTCGGTCACGATCTCGAACAACTCGAACTACAGATCGCCGAGCTACGAGTCGGGAACCCTGGACGCGTTCGACTTCTCGCTCGGAGAACCCGAGTCGAGAGGCTGGGGAAGGAACGCAATCCACCTCTTCCCGTCCACGCAGTCGGGTCGGTACATGCTGTTCAACATGATCGACGGGAGCAATCCGCTGGGGTATCTGGAGTCCTCTATCTTCGTTGCCGGAGAGCTCACGCAGCCGTCTCGGCAATTCGTTTCCTTCGACGACGAGGAGCAGTGGATCGGCGTTGAGGGTGCAGAGGTCGCGACGCGGCGGCAGTCGGTCCGCTGGACCTGGATGTCAGAGTCAGACCGGGCGCTGATTCGCGCTACCCGGCTCGCTCTCGGCCCAACGGGGCGCTGCCTCTGGATCCCACGCCCCGCATCGGAGGCAACGCACGCCCATGAGGCCATCTGGTGTCACATGCCGAAGGAGCCCGGCAGCGATGCGTTCGGGGCCGACTACTCCGGAGACGTCCGGTGGACCATCGACGCCGAGATGCTGGAGGCGGCCTGGTGAGCGGCTATTCCGTCGAGCGAGTTCTCGACGCCATCGTAGCCGCCGAGGGGTGGCCACACTACACGGAGGCGCCAGGGGACCGAGGAGGACCGACGAAAGGCGGCATCACCCTGGCGACGCTACGCGGCTGGCTCAACCCTTCGGCGACGCGCGAGGACCTCCAGGAGCTCGAGCTAGAGCATGCTCGCGCCATCTACCGGCGCCGCTTCATCTTGGATCCGGGGTTCCTGGAGATCTCCGACGAGCTCCTGCGCTACCAAGTGGTCGACGCCGGCGTGCATTCCGGGCCGAGGCGCGCCTCGAGGTGGCTGCAGCAAGCCGTCGGAGGCGTGACCGTCGACGGCCGGGTCGGGCCGAAGTCCCTGGCGGCAGTGAATGACGCGGACCCGCACCGGCTGGGCATCCGATTCGCCGTGCTGCGCCTTCGCTTCCTGGGAGAATTGATCGAGCGCGATCGATCGCAGGCAAAGTGGGCCGACGGATGGGTAACCAGAGCGACCTCGTTCCTCGACCTCGAGGCGGAGCGATGAGTCGTCGGATCCTGCTGGTTCACGGCTGGAACATCCGCGATCGTGGGGAGCGTACTATGGGCGGGATTCGCGACGAGCTCGCGGCCCGCGGATTCGATGTGGTGCTCCTGTCGCCTGGGCACCTGCGCGGCTGGCGCGAGACCCGGCACCGATCTCGCCAGCTCGCCAAGACATGGGCGGTTCAAACGAAACCCGGCGACGTCCTGGTCGGGCACTCGAACGGCTGCCGGATCGCCTGGGAGATGTCGCAGCACCCAGGGTGCCTTGCTGACCTGGCCGTGTGGATTCAGCCTGCGCTCGACGGATATCTGCTACCGGGCCGATGCATCCGCCGTTGCCTGGTGCTCTGGAACCGAAACGATCGCGTCGTGTGGTGGGCGCGCCTGCTCCCCTGGTCGGACTGGGGCGACATGGGCCGACGAGGGCCCGTGCCGATCGAGGGCGGTCTCGGCCGTGATCGTCGCCTCCTGGCCGTAGAGATGGGCCGCGGCCACTCGCCCCAAGTCGAGGCGCCGCAGGATTACGCCGACGAGGTGGAGCGATTCGTGGAGCGCTTCGCAGCGCCGAGGTGTTCCTGAATCGCCTTGGACCATCGAAAGTCAGAACACGTACCCGCCTTCGTGACTTGAGTGATGTCGTGGGTCTCACCGGAAAATCCGTAGTAGTCGGTGAAGTGACCCTTCTTGCAAAGCAGAGAGGTCCCCTCTGCCGGGGTGTACTCGCTTAGCTCCGGGCTTCCGGCGTCATAGAAGAAGTGGTCGCAGTACCAGCACAGCTTCTGACCAGAGTTGTTGTGAACTAGACGACTCATGCGGCGATCCTATCTCGAAGGCGCAGGAGCCCGGAAACGAACTCACGCGGGTTCAAAGTGGCGACGGTTGGGGCTACCATTCTTCGTTTTTTGAACTGATCTGGCTCTAATCCGTTGAATAGATGGTGTGTACGCGGGTTCAAAAACTCGGCACCGTCGAAGCGTAGGCCGTCGGGGAAAACGAACCGCTGCAGATGTTGGCGACCCTCTACCGATAGCTGCTTCCATCGCTTGTCGACGCGCACGACGAGGACCTCGGCGAGCTCCATAGCAGCCTCCACGTCCAGCTCGCGCTCCTGGTTCCCTGAGAGCTCCAGGCGGGCCGCAAGGCGCTCCGAGTCGAGCGACGCTTTCTCTGCTTCGTAGGTCTCTCGATCGATCGACTCTTCGTACAAGTAGGCGCTGACGAGACGCTTGCGCTTGGCCTCGATGTTGGCAATGCGGCGCTCGACGATTCGCCGCCGATCGCGCGCGGCTTGGATCTCACCCTCCCACATCTCAACCATGATTCGACAGAGGATCCGAACATAGCGGGGGTCCGGGGTGGCGCGGCGTAGAAGGTCGAGGAAAGCTCCCTCGAGGACCTCGCCAGCGACCGAACCGATGCACGCCTTAGTGGTACACCGGTAGTAGCGGTAGCGACCGCCCCGACCGCGCGACCATCCGCCAGTGAGCGGTCGATCGCATCGAGCGCAGGAGACGAACCGCCGCAGCGGGAAGTCGGGGCTCGTCGCGCTGTTCTTGCGTCCGGGACGTTCGCCGAGGGCCTGCTGAGCGCGGGCGAACGTCTCTTCGGAGATCAGCGGTCGATGCACGCCCAGGGTCCGGACTCCCATGCGGGGAACGTCGATCCACCCGCAGTAGAGCTCGCGGCGTAGCATCGAATGAAACACGGTCGAGGCTGGCGTCCACCCGTGGGCCTGGCGCAGGTAGCGGCGCACGTCTGACAGCGACTCGCCCCCAGCCACCAGGTCGAACGCCTCGCGCACGAGCGGTGCGCGTTCGGGATCGACCTCGAGGAGCCCGTCCTTCATCACGTAGCCGACCGGCGCTTTCCAGGTCCATCGCCCGGCTTCCAGCGCGGCGCGCATTCCCGAGCTGGACCGATCGGCGCGAAGGCGGTTGTCGAACTCGTGGAACGCCGACATGACGCCCTCCAGCAACTGCCCCGTCGCGCCCTCGTCGATCGGCTCGGTGACCGACCGGAGGACCACGCCGAGGCCCTGGAGGTGCGATCGGATCACCGCATGATCGAGGCGGTTGCGTGCGAATCGCGACAGGCTGTAGACGACCACGACGTCGAAATCAGACCCTCGGAGATCTCCGAGCATCTTTTGGAACTCTGTTCGGTCGGCGGTCTTCGCGCTCTCTCCACGCTCCACGTAGACGCGCGCGGCTTCGAATCCGTGCTGCTGGCAGTACTCCCGGCAGGCCTGCTCCTGCAGCTCGAGGCTGTAGTTATCGACTTGCTGGACGCTGGAGACGCGGCAGTAGATCGCGGCCTTCATCGGTTGCGTCGACGGGGCATGGTGGACTCCTGACGATGGAGAGTAGTTGTCTCGCCTGGCAGTATAGCGCGGCGCGAAGCGAGCGCAGCTCGGCGTCGGAGGAAGGCGCAGACGGGCCGAGGATCTCTCGGCACTCTTCGAGCGAGATCAAGGCGGTGCGACGCGCTCGACTGCTTCGCGCAGGGCGCCTAGGGATGCTTCGTGCTCCTCAGATCGCGGAGGCCCACCCGCGCGACCGACTCCGTTTACCACGTGCAAGACCCATCGAGCAGCGTCGACAAGACGGTCTCTTTGCATCTCCAGCTCCTCGCACTGGCGGGTGAGTTCGCGGATGGCGATGTCTCGTGCGTCGGTCACTCTGCACCTCCATCGGATTCGACCACCTGGATCAAACCTCCGTCGTGTTGAATGAGAACGCTTCCGTACTGGCGGACCTCGCGGCGGAGTCGATTAAGGGCATCGTCTCCGACGAGGGCCGTGTCCGGTACGAAGATGTTGAACATTCTGTCGAGACGGTAGAGCGGCGGCGGGACGTAGGGCCTCGGGACAGGTAGGCGCTTCGATCCCCCCGCCCTGAGCCCCTCTCGCACCGCCAGCAGCCCAAGGGCCGACAGTAAGAACGCGACCAGAGAGCCGATCACCCTGCACCTCCCAATCTCCACGGCACCGCCCGACCTTCACCGGCCCGACACGCCCTCTTCTGACCGCGCTGCACGAGCTTGCGCTCCTCGAGCTCCGGAAGCCTGCGCGCGATCTTCCAGCGATCGAGCCCGACCTCCTCTGCCTCTGGCAGCTCGGAAAGTTCACGAGAGGTGGCATCGGTCATCCCGCGACGGTGTGCAGCGCAGACCAGGTGAAACACTTGGCGAGCCTGCGCGGATCGGACGCCGCTCTTCGTCACTCGCTCCGCCGCCTCGTGGCTCGTGTCCGGGTCAGTCTTGCGCGCTGCGGGCTTCGTCACGTCGAAGATCGCGCCGGTTACGCGGCCGTCGTGGCGGTGCACCGCGTGCTGCTGGAACATGGTCGACTGCTTCACGGTTCGTCCTCCTTCCTGGCCGCCAGGTCGGCGGCGACCAGGCGGTCGAGCTCCTCTTTGCTGAGCTTGGGCTTTGGCTGACGCTCGGCGAGCGCGGCGCCTACCGGGTCCCACGAAGCGCGATCGTCGCTCCCTCTGCCCTTCGGTCGGTTGAGCGTGCTCGGGTCTGTCGTCCAGAGCTGGTCGCGGAGATAGCGGGCGGGGTTCGGCGCGAATCCCTCTGACCACCTATCGGTGCGCTTCATCGCCTCGAGGTGTTCCAGCAGGCCGGGCGTCGGCGGTCTCACCCTGGCCGTGCTCGCCCAGGCCCGCTGAGCGTCGAGCATGCCGTCCTTGACCGGGTAGGCGCTCCAGAACTGGTCGAACTCTGCCGCTTGCCTCTGGGGCCATGTGGGGTCGCTCTCCTCGGGCTCGCGCGCGCGCTCCGGAGAGTCCGTGTTCCCTTGCTCCTTTGTTCCATTGTTCCCTTGCTCCTTTGTTCCTTTGGCTTCGGAGGGGCTCGAAAAGGGGCTCCGGTGGGGCTCCAATGGGGCTTCTTGCGGTGGTTCAATCAGGAGCCTCGCCGAGTAGAGTTCCACGAACTCGGCATGTAGACAGGACCTCGACGCGGCTTCGACCAGGCGGTGCACGCTGTCGATCTGCTTGTCGCTCTTCTTGAGCGGCTGATACTCGTGCCGAGCGTGCTCGATGACCCAGACGAACTGCGCCTTGGTGTCGTAGCGGATGAACCCCGCTTTCTCCAATCGCTCGAGCACCTGCAGGGCCTCCTCGCGGGAGCATCCGATGTCCTCGGAGATGTAGCCCACGGGAAGCCTGTACAGGCCAATCGAGTTCGCGTGCGGAGAGGTGATCAGATAGCAGGCCACCGTCTGTGCGAGGTGGTCTCCTCGAAGGTCGTCTGCGAGGGATCCTGCCCAGAGCTGGGGCGAGACCTTGCCATAGCGTCGTGCCATCAGTTGGCCTCCTGGTCGGTGACGGGGTGCGGTACTGACGGAGTGGGGATCGACTTCGAGGCTGCCTCCATCTGCACCCGCATCCGAACGCCGTCCGCCACGCTTCGGGCCATGCGAGCGCGCCCGATGATGGTGAGAACGTCGGTCGCTGTTTGCCTGACGACGAAACGCTCGTCGTCGTGGGTGTAGACCACGCAGCGACCTCCGGCCATGGAGTCGACGCGACGAATCGATTCCTCCGGTATCGCGATGATCGACCGCTTGGTGAGCAGCGCCACGAACCCATCGCAGATGGTGTCGTGCTTCATGAGCGACCTCCCGCGATCGCACGGTCGATCTTCTCCAGGCCCGCTGCGGTAGCACGGTCGAGCTTCTCTAGCGTGGTGAACCGATCAGAGGCCTCGATCGACTCAAGAAGGTCTTCGGTGCCGTGAAGCGGCTGAACGATCCGACAGAGGTGGATCCACTGCGAGCTGCCACAGTCGCAGGTCTGCTGCTCGTGGATGGCGTCGCAGGAGACGCAAAGGCGTGCGGATCGAAGCGGGATCATCGCGACGCCCTCCGCAGCACTGGAACGGTCTTGACCTCACGCCTCGGTTTCCCGGTTCGTGGTTCGAGACGCTCCTGCGTTGCGAACAGGCCGTCGAACGCCTCCTGTCCGATGAGCTCGCGCACCGCTCCCGGTTTGAACGGGCTGCTGACCATCAGCTCGGCGACCGCATCGAGATCTCCGTCCGTCGCTGCGACCAGGAAGATCAGGACCTGATTCGGCGATCGGGCGGGCTTGTAGGTCCGAGTGGTGCCGACGTAGTGCCGGCCCTCCGGGGTTTCCTGCTCTCCGAAGGTGTCGATCCACTCGACCATGCGATCGCGCAGGAGGCGATCGAGTTCGGTCGCCTTCCTCTTGTGCTCCCGGACGGCGTTTCGAATCGCCAGGACCTCGGAGAAGTCGGACTCGGCCAGGAGGCGGTCGACGCGCCGCTGCAGTGCCTGGTCCGTCATTCCGGAGCCTCCCATACGTTGACCACGATGGTTGCTCCCGGCCTGCCGTCGACCGCGTGGTAGTACTTCAGGATGCTTCCGGCGCACACCAGGGAGTCGTCCCGCAGGAATCCGATCTGGGTGAGCGTGTCGAGGATCGCCTTGTCTGCGTTGTCTCGATCGGGCTTGGAGGTGTGAATCACCCGACCCTTCGGGATGTTCCTTCCGCCACCGTAGGCGCCCCGCGTTCTCTTGTTGAACGACTTCGGGCGAGGGAAGTCGAGAATCACGGTGATATGTACCGGGGCGTCGATTGGGGACTCCGGACGGTGCTGCCGCATAGCATCGGCCACGAGGGCCCGCCAGCCGTCGGCCGTCCCCGGGTCGTAGACGCCGGCGAATCCTCGTCGGCTTCTGGCGCGCGGTTGCCCCTTGGGGATCCCGTCGACGCGGACCTCGCACAGTTGGCGCCAGCTCATTGGTCAGCCTCCAGGGCGGTAATCAGATCGTCCGCCATCTTGACCGCGAGCTCGACCAAGGTGTGTCTCGCCAAGACGCCGAGTTTGGCAGCTAGTCCATGCATGGCCATGGCGGCGAATAGCTCGCGCTTCGTCAGGGCCACGGCGCGATCGCCGTCGATGTCGACCAAAACATCGTGCGCGCCAAAGTCTGTCGGGTCAACGCGAGCATCGATGAAGCGGCTCATCCTCGGAACTCCCGAACCAAGACGCGCTGCCACTCCTCCTCGCACTTCTCGAGCAGGGCGGGCTTGTCGTTGACGAACCGAGCGAAGATATCGCCGTAGCATCCCGCGTTCCGCAGATCGACGTCGAGCAGGTTCTCCCAGTACTCGAGATCGCCCTCCACCGGACGAATCGATCGACACTTGACGTTCGCACTGGCGAGGTACGGAGCGGGGGCGCTGACGTAGATCTCGTCCCCGACCTCCAGGCCGTCGGGCAGGGCGGTGAGCCCGGTGCACCCGCGCAGGGAGAGGTAGCCGCCGACGCTGAGGCCGTCGGGCAGGGCGGTGAGCCCGGTGCACCCGTCCAGGGAGAG
>JAUIDB010000012.1 GCA_030429235.1 Thermoanaerobaculia bacterium
CGCCAGTCGAGCCGAGATGGAGGACTTCATTCTCGAGTTCATCAATCTGGCCGAGCGCAACTTCACCTGATCGGGAGAGCCAGGCTGAAGCGAGCACATCGAAAGGGGGCCCAGCATGTCACTGCACGTCGGTGGTGGTAGCGACCCGGACGAGCCGATCCTGTCGGAGATCAACGTCACGCCGCTGGTCGACGTGATGTTGGTGCTCCTGGTGATCTTCATGATCACGGCCCCGATGCTGCATCAGGGAATCGAGGTCGCCCTTCCTCAGGCCGAGGCTGAGAATCTGCCCTCGCGGGTCGAGGATCCTATCATCCTCTCGGTGACGCGGGAGGGCCTGGTCTACCTGCGAGATACGCCGATCCACAAGAGCCAGTTGGTCGAACGCTTGACGCCCGTGCTAGAGGCTCGGCAGGACAAGTCGCTCTTTCTCAAGGGCGACCGCGATGTCCCCTACGGGGTGGTGGTGGAACTGCTCGACCTGCTCCACAACGGAGGGATCGAGCAGATCGGCATGATCACCGAGTCCCCCGACCCGAAGGGCTGAGCCGATGGCGAGCACCGTCGAGGGCCTACTTCGCGAACGGAGGGAACGAGCCACGGCCGGCCGGATCGCGGGCACCCTGTCGTCCCTCCTCCTCCACGTCGGCATCGTCGCCTTCGCCCTGGCGGCCCCGACCCTCTTCGCCAAGGAGCGAGAGCCGCTGGAGTACGTCCCGGTGCTGCTGGTGCCCCCCCAGATCCTCGGCGTCGAGTCTCCGCCTCCAGAGCCACCGACCACCACTCCCACCCCCGAGCCGACACCTGAACCGGAACCAGTCGTCGACGAGCCCTCCCCCGACGCCATGACCCTGCCCTCGGAGGAAGAGGCTCCGCCCGAACCCCAACCCGAGCCCCGACCCGAGCCGAAACCGACAGAACCGGCTCCCGAACCTGTGGCTAGCGACTCACCGCCCGCCAACCAGCGACAAGGGTCCTCGACCGGCAGCCCGGTCGGCATCGCCAACACCGATTCGCTGGTCGGAATCGAAGACCCGAACTTCACCTACGGCTACTACGTCAACCGGATGGTCTCCATCATCCGCAGCCAGTGGCAGCGGCCGCCGCTGGGAAGTGGCGTCCAGGGCATCGTCCACTTCCGCATTCGCCGCGACGGCTCGGTGCAGGATGTCGAGGTCGTCAACTCCTCCGGCTACAATTCCTTCGACCTCGCCGCGTTGCGGGCAGTTCAGTCCGCGCCGTTGCCCCCGCTTCCCAAGAGCTACAAAGAGAAATCCCTGGGCGTCAACCTGATCTTCCGTTGACCCCACCCCACCATCGCGGCTCGACCCGCCATCTGAGGCCTGCATGACACCACTACGATCCGCCCTCATCCTCCTTCTCACCGCCGGGCTCGTCGCCCCGAGCCTCGCTGCCCAGGACCCGGCACCACCCCAGGATCCCGTCACGGACGAGTCCGATATCACGGCGGTGATCGAGAAGGGCGGCGTGGCCCAGCTGCGGCTGGCCTTCCCGGCCTTGGTGGTGCGTCCCGGCACCTCGAGCGGAGCGGCCACCGCGATCCGCGGTTTCGAGCGGGCCCTCCGCCAGGATCTCGAGAGTTCGGGAGTGTTCGCCATCCAGGGTCCCGAGGAGCTCTCGGTACTCGACCTCACTGGCGATCGTGGACAGGACTTCGAGCTCTACCGCTCTCTCACCAACGAAACGGTACTGTTAGTGGAAGGCTACGAGTCCGACGAGCGCTTCGTGATCGAGGGTCGTCTGTACGATCTCGCCAGCCAGCAGTCGATCCTCGGCAAACGGTACCGCGGCACCTTCGACCTGTCGCGCCGCGTGGCCCACACCTTCTCGGACGAGATCCTGCTGTACTTCACGGGCACCCGCGGGATCGCCTTGACCTCGATCGCCTTCACCTCCGACCGCTCGGGACACAAAGAGATCTATCTCATGGACTACGACGGTGAGAGCGTCCGCCCGCTCACCGACCACGACTCGATCTCGATGGCCCCGGCCTGGGCTCCCACCGGTGACAACATCGCTTACGTCTCTTTCTTCGCCGGTCCCCCCGCCATCTACCGGGTCGATCTCGCCACCGGCGCCAAGCAGCCGATCGTCAATGACGGCAACCTCAACAGCTCGCCCGACTTCTCGGCCGACGGCACCCGAATCGCCTTCACCCGCTCCCTCGAGGGGAACACCGAAATCTTCGTGGCCAACCGCGACGGCAGCAACCTCACTCGCCTCACGCGTTCGGCGGGGATCGACACCAACCCGGCGTTCAGCCCCAACGGTACCAAGATCGCCTTCACCTCGAGCCGAGCCGGGAACCCCCACATCTACATCATGGATACCGACGGCACGAACTTGCAGCGGGTCACTTTCGAGGGCACCTACAACGACGGCGCCGAATGGAGTCCGGACGGCACCAAGATCGTCTACGCCACCCGCCGCGGTCGCGACTTCGACATCGCGGTCACCGACCTGGCCCTGCTCGATACCCAGGTTCTGACCAGCGCGGTTCCGGGGAGCCACGAATCGCCCACCTGGTCCCCGGACGGTCGGTTTCTCGCCTTCTCGACCACCCTCGGTGGCAAGACGCAGATCCGGGTGATGCCCGCCACCGGCGGTCCGGCCCGGACGCTGACCGGAGACGGCAACAACATGGCGCCCGACTGGTCGGCCTACCCCCCCCGCTGACGGACCCTCGAACCACCCTCCGCGACAACAACGGATAGCCTTCGCGCCGGTTGTATCGCCCCGGACCGAATGCTACAGTTCAGAGCCGCCGAACCGCAGGAAAAACGGCTCTGTCGACAACACGACTTCGAATCCCTTCAACTCGCTGAAACTCAGGAGATGCACACAATGATTCGCAACCGGATGGTCCTTCTCGCCTCGTTGGTACTGCTGATCGGAGCCGTCGGCTGCGGCAAGAAGCCGCAGACCGCCGAAGCCCCCGTGATCAAGTCCGTCGAGCCCACCCCGACCGACGTTGCACCGCCCCCCGCTCCCACCGTCACCGAAGATCCCAAGGCCTGGATGAACGAGGAATTGGCCAAGGTCACCGAGATGGCCAACCAGAAGGGACTGCTCGGGGACGTGTACTTCGACTTCGACCGGTTCGAACTCTCCGCCGATGCCCGGGAGCGGCTGGCCAAGAACGCACGCTTCATGCTGGACGAGCCGCAGTTCGTCCTCACCGTCGAGGGCCACTGCGACGAGCGTGGCACCAACGACTACAACCTCGCGCTCGGCGAGAAGCGCGCGAGCGCAGCGCGGGACTACTTGGTGTCGCTGGGAGTGCCGGCCAACCGTCTGCGGACCATCAGCTACGGCGAGGAGCGTCCCTTCTGCTCCGGTAGCTCGGAGTCCTGTTGGTCGCAGAACCGGCGGGCGCACTTCATGATCTCGAGCCGCACGGACGGCTGACGGCGGTCGTTCCGTGTCTCGCCTGTCCGAGTTCCGACTGCGACCGGCCTGGAGCCGGTTGCTCCTCCTCACCATCTCGACGTTGGTGGTCGGGGCCTGCTCGTCGAGCAGCCAGCTCGACAGCATTCAGGCTCAGCTCAGAGACCTTCAGCAGCAGTCACTCCAGATCCAGAAGCAGACGTCGAGCAAGGAGGAGCTCGCGGATCTGCAAGCCGAACAGGCTCAGAGAGCTCAGGATCTCCTGCGCGCCCAGGCCGATATCCAGGTCGAGATGCAACAGGTTGCGACGCTGATCCAACAGCTCGAGGCCAAGCTCGAAGACACCAACTACCGGCTGGCGCAGCTGTCGCAACAGATCGCCGCGACGAACCAAGAACTGAAGACCTCGCGCGTTCCGCCCGGCATCGGTCTGCCGACCGACGGTACGACCGGAGGCTCGATCGGCAGCGCCGTGGGCAACGGTGCCGATCCGGAAACACAGTACCAAACCGCCTACAACGACTACCTCCGAGGCAGCTACGACCTGGCGATTCTCGGGTTCCGGCAGTACCTCGAGGCCTTCCCCGAGACCGACCTCGCCGACAATGCGTCGTACTGGATCGGTGAGTGCTACTACCGGCAGCGCAAGTTCCAGGAGGCGATCCGCGAGTTCGACCACGTACTCGATCGCTACCCCGGCAGCGACAAGCTCGCCAGCACCCTGCTCCGCAAGGGCTATGCCTACCTGGAACTCGGCAACGAAGCCCAGGGGGTCGTGCAGTTGCAGCACGTCATCCGGCGGTACCCGCAGAGCGACGAAGCCAACCTGGCTCGTCAGCAACTGACCTCGCTGGGAATCGATAGCT
Source organism: Thermoanaerobaculia bacterium (assembly GCA_030429235.1). Taxonomy (GTDB): domain Bacteria; phylum Acidobacteriota; class Thermoanaerobaculia; order Multivoradales; family JAIOJS01; genus JAIOJS01. The sequence goes on from JAUIDB010000012.1 coordinate 4,275, forward strand.
GACCGCTGCCGCGAGTCGACGTCTAAACCGTTGACTCCTTTGCTCATCGCAGTTACAATCGCGCCTCGCCGGGTGAACTGCGTCGACGTAGGACGCTCCTCCCGGCTCGACCACGAACCACTTCCGTGACCACCGCGTCACCCGATCAAGTACCGAAACCGATCCGTACCGAAACGAGAGTAGACCGACATGGCCAATTCCAAGTCCGCCCTGAAGCGCATCCGCCAGAACGAGATCCGTCGCGATCGCAACCGCGCTGCCCGCAGTGAGATGCGCACCTCGATCAAGAACGTGCGTCGGGCCATCGAGCTCGGCGAACTCGAGCAGGCTGCCGAGCTCCTGCCGCAAGCGGTGAAGACGATCGACGTCACCGCCCGCAAGGGTGTGATCCACCGCAACACGGCCGACCGCACCAAGTCCCGCCTGGTACGCGCGGTCGCCCGCGCTCAGGCCTAATCCGCTCAGGCCTCGGTCTTCGTCGCGCCCGTCAGGGCGCGCGCTTTGCCCGCCGCTCGTTCCCCCTGCGAAGGCAGGATTCAGGGACGAGCGGTTTTGCCGTGTCTGCGCCCCGTTACGAGTCGGGGCTTCAAGACGGTCCATGCCCGACCCGCGCACCCGACGCTCTGAGGCGACCCCTTCCTCAGGTGGGCGGCTCGAGTCCGGGCTTCTTAGAAGCCCTCGAGCAGGTCGATGACCACGGTGCGAGCAAACCGAGCTGCCGCTTCGCCGATGGCCCCCGTCTCGAGGTCGACGAAGTTGACGTCCGAGGCGTCCGACTCGTAGGTCTCCTTGTACACGTAGCGGTCGTTCTTCCACAAGGTCTGGTCCTCGACCCGATCCTGGAAGCGCATGCGAACGTTGATGGTCAGCTGGTACTCGGTGCCCCGGCCGTCCTCGTCGAAGAGGATGGGATGGGTGTCGAAGAGCAGCACCGCTCCATCCAACACCCCGTCCGCGCCTTCGAGCGACGAGACGATCTCGAACTGCTTGCGAGTCACGAACTCCTCGGTGATGGCACGAGTCAGTAGTTGATCGACCTCGGCCCGTGTCGTCTCGTTGGCCAGCGGCGCAATGTAGACCCGCTGCACGTGCTCGGGGATGTTGTTACCCTTGCCGACGAGGGCGTAACCACAGCCGACCAGGGTCAGTAGGACGAGACTCGCCGCTGGGATCCGTAGTGCTCTGCTGACCATCGCTCTTCTCCTTGTCGCTCCTGTCCGGCCTCCGTGGGACAGAAGCCCGAGTTCCACTCTGGGTTGGTTGGCTTCCCGTTCCTCAGCCCGAAGACAGAACCACCGCTTCGCGCACGTAGTCGTGGAACACCAGCTCGCGTTCGAGCGGCTCCTCACCGTCGATCATCACGGTCAAGCGGTACTCCCCCGGTTCCAGACCGACGAACGTGCTCTGCCCAGCCACCAGGGCCTTGATGAGACGTTTCCCCTGGCCTTCGAGGACCGCGACCCCACTCTGCCCGCCCTCGACCTGGACCGCGAGGGAACCGGCCAGCTGTCGATCGCTATTGCGTCGGGTAGACACTCCCGAAGGCGAGAGCGGAGCCAGATCCACCACCTTCCGCTGGTCCAGTCGATCGCGCAAGATCGCGGGATCACGTTCCGGCTGGGGCAGAAGCTCCTCGCTGGCGAGCCGCACGTAGTGGGCCGGCACATAGTTGTGGAAACTCATCGGGTCGCTGAACACCCAGCCCCGGTCCGAGTACTCGATCTCGACCCAGCGGTGGTAGAGCACCGACGGCTCACCCGCCGGGCCCGAGACCACCAGCCCCGCTACTTCGCGCGCCGGGATCTCGGCTCGTTCGAGGAGCGACACCACCAACCGGGCGATCCCGGTGCAGTAGCCGCTGCGCCGTACCAGCACCGCCTCGGGATCCTGGGGCTGCTCGCGATCCAGGTCGTACTCGATCTCGCGGGAGACCCAGGAGAGGACGCGGCTCACCGCTTCGTACCGACTGGAAGCGTCGGCTAGCAGACGGCGAGCCAGCTGCCCCACCGCGTCGTCCCCCATCTCCCGAGGACGGCGGAAGGGGTCCCGCGAGGCCAGAGGAGCGAGTTCCACCTCGATCTCGGCCACTCCGTTGCGAATCGAGACGCGGTAGCCGCTGTTTTGATAGGGCTCGACCAGGGCAGCCGCCGGCAGCTGGATCCGGGCCCAGTCGCGCCCTTCGACGGCAACCCCGACGGCGCCGACCGGCGTCGCCAGCACGACCACGAGGAGCGCCGCCCAGAGGGTCGCGACCCGCACCCCTCGCCGCATCAACTCATCCGCCCGGCGAAGTGGTGCTTCTTCAAGAGGCCGTCCAGAATGCCGTTGACGAACCGACCCGACTGGTCGGAACCGAACCGCTTTGCGAGTTCGATCCCCTCGTCGAGCACCACTCGCTTGGGTACGTCGGACTCGAAGGCCAGTTCGAACACGGCCAGTCGCAGCACGTTGCGGTCCACGGCGGACATCCGCTCGAGGCGCCAGTTGTCAGCCTGCTCGCGGATCATGCCGTCGAGTTCGTCGAGTCGCGCCATCGTTCCCTCGACCAACCGGCGGGCGTACTCGTGCGCCTCCTTGACCGTGCCGAGGTTGAAGGTCGGCGGCGGCGCCGGAAGCTCGGACGGCGAATCGGCCTCGCGTTCGGCCAACACCATGTCCGTGGGGTCGAAGTGGTGCAACACCTGCTGCAGCGTCGACTCCCCCATGTCGAGTTGGTAGAGCATCTGGAGCGCCATCTCACGACCGCGGCGCCGCTTGCCCGCTGCGCGCTCACGCTCAGCCTCGACTGGCTGTACGACCTCGCTCTCGACTTCGCGGCTCATCGCGCCTTCTCGATTTGCCGCAGCACATCGACCATCTCGATCGCGGCCAAGGCCGCCTCGGCGCCCTTGTTGCCCAGCGGCCCCCCGGTTCGGGCCTCGGCCTGGGCGTCGTCGTCGCAGGTCAGCACCCCGAACGCCACCGGGATTCCCGTCTCCAACCCGACGCTCTGGCACCCCGACGTACAGGCCGAGCTGACGTAGTCGAAGTGGGGAGTGTCCCCCCGAATCACGGCTCCGAGCGCGATCAGGGCGTCGGGAGCGCCACCCGAGCGATCCTTGGCCAGGGCCTGGAGGGCGAACGGAATCTCGAAGGCGCCGGGAACCCGCACGACTTCGACGTCCTGCGACTTGGTCCCGTGCTCCTCGAGGCACTGCACCGCCCCTTCCAGGAGGCGGTCGACGATCCCCTCGTTGAAGCGAGCCGCGACGATGCCGAAGCGCATTCCGCGGGAGCTGAGAGACGCATCGATCGCGCGAGAGAAGGTCGCCATAGGGCTCAGCAGTATAGCAGGGGAGGAACGGGAGCCGACCGCCTCAGCCGCCCGCGAACGAACGCAGGAAGAGACCGTAGGCGGGCGCGAGGAGGACCTTGATGGTGACATCGGCCACGATGCCCAGCAGCGCGACGATCATCAGTTTCCGCTCGCGACGACCGAAGGGCCAGAGACGGCGAAGCCAGAGGGGCTGACTGAACAGCGCGCCCAGCAGGACGAAAGCACCGACCCGGACCACCGACCAGGGAACCCAGGCCACGATCGAGCCCACGAACCAATGACCGCTGGCCCCGGCGTAGGACCCGACGAAGTAGCTCATGTAGGCCACCAGCAACGCTCCCAGCGTCAAGCCGAGATAGCCGCCACTGATCCAGGTCAGGAGCACGAAGGCCGAGAGGTGCAGCGCGTGCTCCGGCAGGAAGAGGGAGGGCGAGACCTCCTTGCCCTCCCCGCTCCAGATCCATCCGAACATCTCTTCGCGATACGGTTCGCCGTTGAGGATCCCGGCCTCGGCGATCTCGGGACGCCACAGGGTCAAGAAGATCACCCCGGCACTGAGCAGTCCGGCCCACAGCATCGCCCACCGCCAGGCCCGCGCCCACTCGGAGTTCCGCACGTCGGCGATGAAACTCGGATAGAGCGGCAGCGGAGCCAACAGTGGCAGGAGCCAGGCCCCACCGGGCAGGGCAGCCAGAAGGGGCAGCAACGGGGTCAAGGCGAGGCCCCAGCGGGTCGGGGCCAGGTCTCTTCGGCGGGATGGATCTACGGACATCGTCGAACGGAGGAAAAACGAAGAGAACAGGCCTACTCGACAGAAAGGCTGGCAAGAGAGAAATGGTCGGGACGGCGAGATTCGAACTCGCGACCCCCTGAACCCCATTCAGGTACGCTACCAGGCTGCGCCACGTCCCGACCGAGCTCTTGCGAGCGACGACCGCCGATCTCGGCCTCGCGGCTTCGATCGGTGATCTACTGGGGGCTAGCCCCCAAGAGGACCGCCAGGGAGCGGGCCTCCTCCGCAGCCTCACGGAGGCCGCGTTCGAGGGTTTCTATCCGTTTTGCCGCCCCGCTGTCAACCTTCGTCGAGGACGGGGGTGGACCTTCTCGGGTATCCGCCAGTCCGTCGCCCGACAGTTCGGCCTCGAGCTTCTTCTTCGCGCCGGCAATCGTGTAGCCCTCTTCGTAGAGCAGCTCTTTGATCCGACGGATCAGGCGAAGTTCCTCCTGGGCGTAGACTCGCTGGCCCGAGCGACTCTTGCGAGGTGCGAGTACCGGGAACTCGGTCTCCCAGTAGCGCAAGACGTAGGGTTGGATGTCCAGCTTCTTGCAGGCCTCACCGATGCGATAGAACATCTTCTTGCTCACGAATCGATCCTACCCCAGGGGGCTCCGCGGTGCCGAGACATCAGGCCGCTTCAGTCGGTCTCTTCGTCGCCCGGCGCGCGCCCTCTCGCCTCCTTGATCTCCTCCACCGAGTCCTTCAGGGAGCGGGAAGGACGAAACTGCAGGCCACGGTGTGGTGGGATGTAGATCGACTCGCCACTCGACGGATCGACTCCCGCCCGGCCCGCTCGTGGGATCACCTCGAAGACGCCGAAGTTCTTGATCTGGACTTTCTTGCCGTCCGCCAAGGTCGACTTGAGCGTGCTGAAGATCGTATCCACTACCTCGGCCGCCTCCTTCTTGGTCAGGGCTCCATGCCGATTGTGGACTCGATTGACGAGAAAAGCCTTCGTACGTCCGCCATCGCGCATGCGCTTGCCTGCCACTGCAAGAGACCTCCATCGGCTCGCTGAGCCTTGATTCATACCTGGGATGTGAAATGTATCACATGAGAGGTATCGCCTTAAAGGCCTTGGCTGAGGGGCTCTCGCCTAGTTGGAGCGGCGGCGAATCACCAACCGGATCGGCACGCCCGGCAGCGCCAACTCCTGTCGAATGCGGTTCTCCAGGTACCTGCGATAGGGGTGATTGCGAGGAATCGTCTGGTTGGCGAACAACATGAACGTTGGCGGCGCCGTGGATACCTGCGTCACGTAGTAGAGCTTCCAGGGCTTTCCGCCCTTCACCGAGGGAGCCTGGTGGGCGGCGACGGCACGCTCGAAGAGGCGGTTCAGTTCTCCGGTACCGAGCTTCTCGTCGAGGAGATCGAGCGATTGTGCCACCGCGGGCAGCACCCTCCCTACCCCCCGGCCGGTGGCGGCCGAGATGTTCACACGAGGGGGTGCAGCGTACAGCGTCTCGAGACGCTCCCAGGAGAGCTCCAACTCGTCGCGAACTTCGGGGTCGACCAGGTCCCACTTGTTGCAGACCACGACCAGACTACGCCCCATCTCCCAGGCGGCGCCTGCGATGCCGAGATCGCCGCTGGTCACCCCCTGGCTGGCGTCGATCACCAGCACCACGATGCGCGCCCGATCGATCTGCCGCCGGGCCATCATGATCGCCAGGTCCTCGGCGGCTCCCGACGTCTTGGCTCGCCGGCGGATGCCGGCGGTGTCGACCAGGAGGAACTCGCGGTCTTGCCAGGCGATCAGGGTGTCGATCGGGTCCCGCGTGGTGCCGGCGACCGGGGACACCAGGACCCGCGCTTCCCCCGTGAGCTGATTGACCAGAGAAGACTTCCCAACGTTGGGCCGACCGACGATCGCGATCGGCGGCGCCTCGGTCTCGACCAGAGAACCGGCCTCCGGCACGGCCGCGGCGATTGCGTCGACCAGGTCGTTGATGCCATCTCCGTGCTCGGCCGACACCAGGAGCACCGACGAGATGCCGAGCGAGTAGAACTCTCCGAGATTCTCCTGGGCCGCCTTGGTGTCCGCCTTGTTGACGGCGAGGAGCACCGGCAGGCCACGGCTCCGGAGCGCCTCCCAGACCTCGCGGTCCGCGGCCAACAGGCCCTCCCGGCCATCGACCACCAGCACCAGGACATTGCTCTCGTCGACGGCCAGGAACACCTGCTCGTTGAGACCCAGGGGATCGCCGTCGAAGGCCAGGCCCCCGGTATCGATGAGGTAGACCGACTCTCCTTCTCCCAACTCGATCTGGCCCACGACCCGATCGCGAGTCACGCCCGGTTGATCGTGGACGATCGACTGGCGCTTGCCGACCAGACGGTTGAACAGGGTGGACTTGCCGACGTTGGGGCGGCCGACGATCGCAACGGTGGCTGACATCAGGGTGCGTCGAACTCCTGCTTGAGTTCCCGGAAGAAGATCATCCAGACCCCGTCGCGTTCCTTCATCTGGTACTCGACGCGGTTTCTGGTCCCCAGCCGCTCCTCGATCAAGGAGTGCGAGGTGCCGGTGCTGTAGTAGCGGAGATCCCAGGTCTCGAGGGTGGTCACCAGCGCGAAGTTGTTGCCGAAGGTCTGAATCTCCTCGATGACCAGGTTCTGCTGTTCGGGTTCGACCAGCATGCCGGCCACCGCCAGATCGCTGACTCTCTTCTCGACCTGCGCCAACACGCGCTCCACCGCGAAGTCCCGCAGCACTTCGATGTTGCCGGTCGCATAGGCCTCGGCCAGCTTCGGGGCGTAGGCTACGAGGCGTGCCTCCAGGGCCGCCTCCTCACTCGCCGTAGCAGGTTCGCCAACTTCCTGAATCGGCTCCTGGGGGCCACAGGCTCCGACCGACAGCAGCAAGAGCCCGAGGACGATCCCGTCCCAGGCTCGGGGAATGCGCACTTTCTTCATCGTCGTTTTCGTCCTCTTCGTCCCCGCTTGGGTCGTTGGCTGGCCTGCCGCAGTCGGCGTCCCCGCCGACCTCCCGAAAGCAGTTCCAGGTCCAAGCCGCGATGCCGTTGGTCGACCCCGGTCAAGCGGACCTCCACTGGCTGCGCCAGTTGGAAGACCGTGCCGCTGCGCGACCCGACCAGGCGGTGGCCCTCCCCATCGTACTCGTAGTAGTCGTCTCCGAGCTTGCCGATCGGTACCAGGCCATCGACGAACAGGTCGTCGAGTTGCACGAACAGACCGAACGGCTGCACGCCGGTGATCCTACCCTTGAACCGTTCGCCTTGGCGCGCGCTGAGGAACCTCACTTTCTTCCATTGCAACAGGTCTCGTTCCGATCCTTCGGCCCGCCGTTCGGTCGAGGAACAGTGATCGCTCAGTTCGAGCAGGTCCTCGTCCACGGCACGCCGCTCTTCCTTGGACCGCTGCTGCCCCCGAATGAGTTCCTTCAGTTGGCGATGGACCACCAAATCGGGGTAGCGACGGATCGGCGAGGTGAAGTGCAGGTAGGTCTCGGAAGCCAGTGCGAAGTGTCCGTCGCACTGGTTGTCGTAGACCGCTCGCTGTTGTGACCTCAGCACCAGGGCCGAGACGAACGGCTCGTCGGGGGTACCGGCCACCTGCCGGAGTACCGACTGCAGATAGGCCGGAGACGCTGCCTCGGAGTTGGACTTCCGTGCACGCGGCCGAATGCCGAGCGGGCCCAGGATCTCCTCCAGCTCAGAGAGTCGAACCGGGTCGGGGGCGTGGTGGACGCGGAAGATCCCCGGCTGGCGGCGCGCCACGAGCTCCGCCGCCACCGCTTCGTTGGCGGCGATCATCAGCTCCTCGATGATACGGTGCGCCACGTGACGTTCACCGGGGCGAATCCCCACGGTGTGACCATCGGTATCCAGGACCACGTCCCCGGTGGGCAGGTCGAAGTCGAGGGACCCCCGAGCCAGCCGTGCCCGATGCAACACCACCATCAACGCCTGCGCTTCGAGCAGCAGGGGCAGCACCTGCGCGTAGGTCTCCACATCGTCCGGTTCGGGACGCTCGAGGATTCGGCGCACCTCGGTGTAGGTCATCCGTCGGCGGCTGCGGATCACCGACTCGGCGAACCCTCGCCGCTTCACGGTTCCGAGGGCATCGATGTCCAGGAACACTGACATGGTCAGCCGCTCCACGTCGGGCCGCAGGGAGCAGAGACCGTTGGAAAGGCGCTCGGGCAGCATGGGGACCGCCCGATCGGGGTAGTAGACGCTGGTGCCCCGGGCGCGGGCTTCCTCGTCGAGGGCGCTCCCCGGCCGGACGTAGTGGGCGACGTCCGCGATGTGTACTCCCAGGCGGACGAGTCCGTTGGACAGTCGTTCGAGCGAGATCGCGTCGTCGAAGTCGCGGGCCGTCTCGCCATCGATGGTGACCGTGACGGTGTCTCGCAGGTCGAGCCGGTCGGAGGTGTCCGTCGGCGGCGGATCGAGCGGGAGTCGCTCTGCCTCCGCCACCGCCTCGGGCGCGATCTCTTCGGGAATCCCGTGGTGGCGCAACATCACCAGCACGTCGACCCCCGGTTGTTCTACCGGCCCCAGGTACTCGACGACCCGACCGCGGGCACTGCCCCGTCCTCGCGGTGGTCGATCGATCTGGGCCACGACAAAGTCGCCCTCCTCTCCCTCGTCCACGGACCTCAGGTCGACGTCGAACGGAACCTTCGGATCGAAGGGTTCTAGCCACCAGCGCCTGCCGTTGGTCTCGAGGGTGCCGACGATCGTCGAGATCGCCTTGTCTTGCGGGCTTTTCTTCAAAACTTCTCCATGGAGTTGTGGCACTCTAGCACCCGAGTGCGGAGGTTCCCCGGCCACTTGCAGGGGAGATCGTAGGGATCACGGGGAGGGTCCGATGGGGCTACCCCGACAGAGTTCGGAGCGGCTGGATCAGGGGGAGCATGGTGCGAAAGGGGGGACTCGAACCCCCACACCCTTGCGGGCACAAGAACCTGAATCTTGCGCGTCTACCAATTCCGCCACTTTCGCGTGCTGGCCTGGCTGATCCGCTGCATCGTGACGTACCGCCGCGATCGAGGCAGAAGTCTAGTCCCGTCCCCAGCCCCTGTCAACGCCGGGCAGAGATTCGTAGCGGAGTCTGCCACTCATCCGATTCCGCCGACCGCCAGGAGCAGCTGAGCTTCGGCGACCAGGGTCGTCCCCGAGCTCAGCGAGGCCCGCACCTTGACGAGCGCACCGAACGCGCGTTCCAGTTCGGCTCGTACCTGGAAGCGCTCCTCAGTCCCGATCTGCCGATGCAGAACCAGATCGGTGACTCCGGCCAGATACCCCGGCTGGCGCAGGGCTTCGGCCTCAGCCGGTGCCCGCGACGCCATCAGCAGCGCGGTGGCCTGGCCCAGAATCTCCAGTGCGAAAAACTGCGGGAAGGCGCCGCCGCGTGCCCAGGGACCGGCGGGCGTCAGTAGGACCTCGATCCGATCCTCTTCGACCTCTCCGAAGACGAAGCGGAAGGGATGTCGGTGCGGTAGGTCCGACAGGTGCGGCACGGCCGGAGGGAGTACCGGGTGGCTGCCGGCTCAGCCAGCCTGCTTGCTGGCCACGAAACGGGCCAACGAATCGACCGAAGCGAGAGCCTCGGCTCCCATCTCTTCATCCTCGATCTTGACCCCGAACTCCTGTTCGACCCCGAGCACGAGTTCCAGGGCGTCGATCGAGTCGAGTCCCAAGCCCTCCCCGAAGAGCGGTTCCTCGTCGGCGATCGACTCGGGGGTCTCCTCGAGTTTCAAGCGATCGACGATCAGGACCTTGATCTGCGACTTCAGGGCCGTCAGATCGGAAGAAGAGGAGGATTCGGAAGGGTTGTCGAGGGTAGTTTGCTCAGTCATGACGGCGCGGATGGTAGCACAGGGCGGGGGCTGACGGCAGTCCGATCAAGCCGTCATCAGGCCGCCGTCGATGCGCAGGGTCTGACCGGTGATGTAGGCCGCCTGGGGTGAGGCCAGAAAGCCGACCGCCGCCGCCACTTCTTCCGGTTCACCGAACCGACGCAGTGGGATCTCGAGCCGATACTGCTCCCGTTTGGCGGCCGAGAGTCCCGACAACATGTCCGTCTCGATGAAGCCCGGGGCGATGGCGTTCGCCGTGACTCCGTAGGTAGCGACCTCCTTGGACAGCGCCTTGGTGAAGGCGATGAGTCCTCCCTTGGCCGCGCTGTAGTGGGTCTGGCCCGGCTGTCCGGCGACCCCCGAGAGGCTCGCGATCGAGATCACCCGGCCCCAACGCTCCTTCAGCATGCCCTTCACCAGGAGCCGGGTCAGCAGAAAGGCGCCCCGTAGGTTCACTTCGTAGATCTCGTCCCAGGCCTCCTCGGACAGCAGCGGCAGCAGTGCATCGCGAATGATCCCGGCGTTGTGTACCAGGATGTGGACCGGACCCTGTTCCGCCTCGATCCTGGCCGCGACGTCGCGCGTCGCCGGCCGGTCCCGCAAGTCCATGCGGTACGCCTCGAGGCCCAGTTCCTGGGCCAGAGCCGCGGCGTTGCCGTCGTCGTGGTGGTAGGTAATGACGACCTTGCAACCCCGGGCTCGGAGTTCGCGGGCGCAGGCGGCACCGATACCGCGGCTCGCGCCTGTGATCAGGGCGGTCCGCCCTTCGAGACTCATGTCGTTGTTTCCTCGTTCGTGGTCAGGCCGCGGTATCCGCGGCGTTCAGGAGTTCCTCCAACGGTCGCCAGGGAAGCCGCTCGAGGATCTGCCGGAACTTCCTACGATAGCCCGAACGACCGGCCTCGTGCACGAACCGCGCGGCGCCACGCAGCGAACCCGGGGTCGACCGGGTCGAGAGCTCCCAGGGATGCACGACGAAGGTGACCGGCCGGCCCGCCTCCAGCGCGGCCGCCGCGCGTCCCGCGATCCAGCGCCCGCCGAGGAGTCTGCCGGTCCAGCCGGCCGCAGGAATCCGCAACCGACCGCCGTAGGTGAAGGGTGGCAACTCGACCAACCGAAGCTCGCTTTCCCAGCGCACCTGGTAGGGATCGCGGCCGTTGGCTGGTGTCCCCGCCAGCAGGTAGGGCGCCAGCGAGCTGTCGTAGCGATACCCCGCCTCGGCCACCACCGCCAGCTTGGGGTTGTCGAAGCGGCGTAGCGACCACTCCGGCGAGCGATACCCGACCACGGCGCGCCCGATGAGCTGCTCCAACTCACGGCGCGAGCGAGTGATGTCGGCCCGGAAGGCCTCGACGTCCAGCTCCCCCACTCGGATGTGGTGGTCGCCGTGGCTTCCGATCTCGTGCCCGGCCGCAACGACCTCGCGGATCCGGTGGGGCACCTGCCGCGCCACCTCACCCAGCACGAAAAAGGTGGCGCGCACGCCACAGTCGGCGAAGAGTTCCAGCACTTCCGGTAGCAGCCAGTCGAGCTCTCGCGTCAGATCCGGTCGGGACTCGGGGTGGACGTACTCGGGCACCAGGCAGGTGTGGTACCACTCCTCCACGTCGACGGTGAGGGAGGGGCGTGCCGGCAGACGCAGCGGAGTCACCTCTACCCGGCTCTGAGCGGTCGAGCCTTCGGTCATGCGAAGAGTTTGAAGTACACCGAGGAGGCGAAGATCCGCCAGGTATCGAGGAAGGGGCGGAAGTGGCTCGTGCCGCCCTCTTCGTAGATGGTCCGGACCCGCACCTGGGCCAGGGACGCCTTCTGCTTGGCGGCCTTGATGAGCATCTCGGACTCGACGGCATAGCCCCTCGAGCGCAGGTCGAGAGCGCGCAGCAAGGAAGCGTCGAGGAGACGATAGCCGGACTGGCTGTCTTCGAGCCGGTAGCCGGTGACCAGGGAGAGGATCCGCGACCCGATGACGTTGGTCCAGTAGCGCGGCCCGGGGATGGCGGCGCGATCGGCCAGACGGGTACCGACCACCAACTGACCGTCACCCCTGTCCCAGGCCGCCAACAGAGCCGGGATGTCCTCCGGAGCGTGCTGACCATCGGCATCGAGTAGCAACACCGCCTCGGGATCGCCCTCCAGCGCGATATCGATACCTCGCCGAAGCGCCGCACCCTTGCCCTGGTTGCGCTCGAACCTCTCCACCTCGGCTCCCGCCCGGCTGGCGACGTTCGAGGTCTCGTCCTCGGAACCGTCGTCGACCACCACCACGCGGGCGGTATGCCGGAGGACTCCGGTCACGACCTGGCCGATCGAACCCTCGCATCGGAAGGCGGGGATCACGGCCACCACGTCGGAACGTGGTGGTCCCGCTGCCTCCTGGGTTCTCATGGCCCCGAGTTTAAACGCTGACGGGTTGGGACGGTAGCGGCGCGGGGTCCACTCGCCAGACCGCGCCAACTCTGCTTGTGACAACACGCACAATAGCCTACACTTCGGCGCCTAGCGCCCCGTAGGTTCGTTCCCCGGTCCACCGTCGCAAGGGTCACCAGCATCAGCGTCTCTCCCCTCACCCTCAATCGCCTCTCGGTGTATCTCCGATGCCTTCGCAAGCTCCAGACCGAAGGAGTCGAGCGGATCTCCTCGAACGCCATGGCGCAACGTTTCCACCTGTCGTCGTCGCAGATCCGCAAGGACCTCGCGGCCTTCGGTGAGTTCGGAATCCGAGGCGTCGGCTACGAGGTGGACGCGCTGGCCAACCACCTTCGGGAGTTGATGGGACTCGACCGGACGCACGGCGTCGTGGTCGTCGGTGTCGGCAACCTCGGCACCGCGCTGAGCCGCTTTCCAGGTCTGCAGCGCGACACCTTCCGGGTCGTCGGCCTCTTCGACACCGACCCCGCCAAGGTAGGCAGCGAGGTCGCTGGACACGTCGTCCGACCCACCGAAGAGCTGGCCGACGTCGTGGCTGAGACCGGCGCCCGGCTGGGAATCCTCGCCGTGCCCGCCCCAGCGGCCCAGGCCAGCTACGACCTACTCGCCGATGCCGGGGTCACGGCGGTCCTGAACTTTGCGCCGGCGCAGATCAAGGAACGAGCCGGCACCTCGGTCCGATCGATCGACATTCGGGTCGTACTCGAAGAGTTGGCCCACCGCTCGATCGCCCTCGACGTACCGCCGACGATCTGAGTCCTCCCTAGCCCGCTTGCGCGAACTCGGGGTGCTCGACGGCGGTCACGCTGCCCCGTCCGAGGAGTGATTCCAACAGCTTGAGCAGCTCGGGTTCGAGATCCACCTTGAACCGGGCCGCCGGCCGCACCCGAACCTCCCCGGCTTCGGCGGCGACGCGGAACTGGACCGGAAAACGTCCCCGGTGCTCGGTGAGCACCTCCCGCAGTTCGAGCAGGGTGGATTCGTCGATGCCGGACGGGATGCAGACCTCGAGGTGGCTGAGTCGCTCGGGTACGAAGGACTCCATCGGGATCAGCTCCTGGGCGTTGATCTCGAGTTCGGAGCGCATGCGAGCGCTGCCCCGCACCAGCAGGACCGCGTCCTCGTGCAGGAGGTAACCGTACTTCTCGAGCGCATCCGAGAACACCGACACCAAGACCGCACCCTCGAGATCCTCGATCATGAAGAGGCCCCGCATCCGTCCCTCGTTGGGGCCACTCTTGATCTTCAGCCGACGGATCCGCGACACCACCCCGGCGATCGCGACGCCACCGTCGGGTGACTCGGTCAGATCGCGCAGTTCAGCGGTGGTGTGGGTAGTCCGACCTTCCAGCAGGTCCTCGAACTCGCTGAGCGGGTTCCCGGTGAGGTAGAAGCCGAGCGACTCCTTCTCGAAGCGCAGGCGATCCCGGTCCGGCCACTCCTCGGTGGTGGGGTCCGGCTTGGGCTCGCCCAGCACTGCCGGCGCAAAGAGGCTGCCCTGCCCGGACTCTTTGTCGTCCCGTCGACGCTGAGCCCAGGAGAGCGTACCGTCCAGAGACTCCCAGAGCGCCGCGCGGGGAAAGCCGAAACCGTCGAAGGCCCCCGCCTTGATCAGCGCCTCGAAGACCTTGTGATTGACCGCCTTGAGGTCGATCTCCTCGGCAAAGTGGGCCAGATCGCGGAACTTGCCGACCCGGCGCCGCGACTCCAGCACGGTCTCCACCGCTCCCTCCCCAACTCCCTTGACCGCCCCCAGCCCAAATCGGATCGTCTTGTCGGTCACCGTGAACGACCAGTTGCTCTCGTTGACGTCCGGAGGCAGGACCGCGATGCCGGCGGCACGGCACTCCTGCATGTACTTGGCGACGTTGTCCTTGGAGGACATCTCCGAGGTCAGCATGGCCGCCATGAAGGCGACGGGATGGTGGGCCTTCAGGTACGCGGTCTGGTAGGCGAGCAGGGCGTAGGCGACACTGTGGCTCTTGTTGAAACCGTAGCCGGCGAAGGGTTCGATGTAGTCCCACAGCTCCTCGGCCTTCTTGCGGCTCTTGCCGAGGCCTTCGGCCCCGTCGAGGAACTTGCGCTTCTGCTCGGCCATCACCGAGACCTTCTTCTTGCCCATCGCCTTGCGTAGGACGTCTGCCTCGCCGAGGGAGAAACCCGCCACCACCTGCGCGATCAGCATGACCTGCTCCTGGTAGGCGATGACGCCGAAGGTCTCCTCCAGGATCGGTTGCGTCTCGGGCAGGATGTACTTGACCTTCTTCTTGCCCTGCTTGCGCTTGATGAACTCGTCCACCATGCCGACCGAGAGGGCTCCCGGTCGGTAGAGCGCGTTGAAGGCGGCGAGTTCCTCGAACCGTGAGGGTTGGGCTCGGATCAGCATGTCGCGCATGCCACTCGACTCGAACTGGAAGATTCCGCTGGTGTTGCCGTCGCAGAACAGTTTGAAGACCGCCGGGTCGTCTAGAGGGAGCTCGTCGAGGTCGATTTCGATCCCCTGCTGCGCCACCATCTTCAGCGTGTCGTCGATCACGGTGAGCGTGCGGAGTCCGAGGAAGTCCATCTTCAGCAGGCCGAGATCTTCGATGACGTCCTTGTCCCACTGGGTGATGATCTCGTCGCGGCTCGTCTTGCAGAGGGGAACCAGCTCGTCGATCGGATCCGGGGTGATCACCACGCCGGCGGCGTGCATGCCGGCGTGCCGGGTCAGACCCTCGAGCCGCTTGCCGACCTCGATCACCTGCCGCACCTCTGGGTCGGATCGCATCTCCTGCGACAGCGCGTCGACCTCCTTGACCGCGGTGCCCAGCGAACGGGTCATCTCCGGCACCATCTTGGCGATCTTGTCGACCTTGCCGTAGGGCAGGCCCAGGACCCGCCCCACGTCGCGGATCACCGCCCGGGCGGCGAGCGTTCCGAAGGTGATGATCTGGGCTACCCGGTCGCGGCCGTACTTGTCCCCCACGTAGGTGATGACCTCGCCCCGCCGCCGCATGCAGAAATCGATGTCGATATCGGGCATCGAGATCCGTTCCGGGTTCAGAAACCGCTCGAACAGCAGGTCGTAGCGCAGGGGATCGATGTCGGTGATGCGCAGCGCGTAGGAGACCAGGGACCCCGCCGCCGATCCCCGCCCCGGGCCGACCGGAATGTCGTGTTCCCGGGCGTAGCGCATGAAGTCCCAGACGATGAGGAAGTACCCCGGAAAGCCCATCCGCTGGATGATCTCGAGTTCGGTCGCCAGGCGCTCCCGGTAGACCTCTTCGGCCATCGGTTCCTCACCACCGTGTCGAGCGAAACGACGCCGGAGCTGCTCGAGGCGCTGGTCGAGACCCTGGTTGGCGACGTGCACCAGATACGAGTCGAGGGTCTCTCCCTCGGGAACCGGAAAGCGTGGCAGGTGGAACTCACCCGTCGGGAGTTCGAGATTGCACATCTCGGCCACGGCCAGGGTGTTCTCGATGGCCTGGCCGTCCTGCGGGAAGAGCTTGAACATCTCGTCCGCGGACTTGAGATAGAACTCCTCGCTGGCGTAGCGCAGGCGATCGGGATCCGACACATTGCGCTGGGTACCGATGCAGAGCAGGATGTCGTGGGCCTCGGCGTCATCGCGGCCCAGATAGTGGGTATCGTTGGTCACGATGAGCGGCACGCCGATCCGCTTGGCCATCCGCCGCAGCACCTCGTTGGAATGCCGCTGCTCCTCGATGCCGTGATCCTGCATCTCGAGGAAGTAGTTGCCCTCGCCAAAGATGTCGAGGTGCTCCTTGATCAGCGCCTCGGCTTCCTTCTCCTGGTTGCCCAGGATCTTCTCGATCACCTCGCCGTTGAGGCACGCCGACAGACAGACCAGTCCTTCGGAGTGCTGGCGCAGGATCTCCTTGTCGATGCGCGGCTTGTAGTAGTAGCCCTCCAGGTAGGAACTGGTGGTCAACTTGATCAGGTTGCGGTAGCCCGTGAGGTTCTTGGCCAGCAACACCAGATGGTTGCTGCTCCGCCGCTCGGAGACCTTCTCGAGCCGGCTTCCCTGAGCCATGTAGGCCTCGATGCCGAGGATCGGCTTGACCCCCCGCTTGCGGGCCTTCTCGTAGAACTCGATCGCACCGAACATGTTGCCGTGATCGGTCAGCGCCATCGCCGGCATACCGGCTTCGGCGGCAGCGTCGAGCACGTCGTTGGGGCGGTTCGCACCGTCGAGAAGGCTGTACTGGCTGTGCAGATGCAGGTGCGCGAAACGACTCATGAGGGCCTGTAACGATACCTCACTCGCGAGCACCGGGGAGGCCCCTCTCCTTGACCAGACGAGGATCCGTGCCCTATAAACACCTTCCCGATTCCGCAACTGGACGGCATCCCGCCGGTGGCCAGCCCCAGCCCGCAACCAAGGAGTTTCCGTGAACCGACTCGCTACCCCCCTCGGCCGCTCGACTGCTCTTTCCTTCCTCGCCCTGGCCCTGCTCGCGCCGCTCGGTGCCGTCGAGCCCGAGGTCGGTCAGGACGCACCCATCATCGAAGCCCAGACTCTGCGCGCTCATCTCGAGTTCCTGGCCGACGATCTGCTCCAGGGGCGGGACACCGGCACCGACGAGTACCGGATCGCGGCCGCCTACGTTGCGGCCCAGTTCACGAAGTACGGGTTGGAGCCCGCGGGCGACGACGGTACCTTCCTCCAAACCGTGACCTACCGCACCACCACGCTGGACGAGGAAAGCGTCGAGTTTGCAGTGCTGCAGGGCAAGAAGAAGCGGAAGCTGACCTACAAGGAAGACTTCCTGCTGGGCGGTGACCCCGCCCAGGAAGAGACCACGGTGGAAGCGGAGTTGGTCTTCATCGGCTTCGGAATCGATGCCCCCGAGTTCGGCATCGATTCGTTCGCCGGGATCGACCTCGAGGGGAAGATCGCGATCTCCTTGACCGGTTCCCCCGACGGCATCCCCAGCGAGGAGCGCGCGCACTACAGCGGCCGCACCACCAAGCGTCTCGCCGCCGCCGACCGCGGCGCCCTCGGACTGCTCTGGATCCCCTCGAAGAGCGACGCCGAGCGCCGGCCCTGGGAGCGCCGGCAGCGCTGGGCGGGACGTCCCAGCCTGACCTGGATGGGGGAAGACGGGGCCACCGGTGGTCTGCCGTCCGGCCTCAGGGTATCCGCCTACTTGAGCCAGAAGGCCGCCACCCCGCTGTTCGAGCGTGCCGGCCACCCGCTGGCGGACCTGCTCGAGCTGGCGGAGGAGAATCCGAGCGAACTCCCCTCCTTCGCGCTCGGACAAACCGCCCAGGTCTCCTTCCGCTCGACCCACGAGGCGGTAACCAGCCCCAACGTAGCGGGCCTGCTGCCGGGCTCCGATCCGGAACTCAGCCACGAAACGGTGGTCTACACCGCCCATCTCGACCACGTCGGCGTCGGCCGTGAGGTCGAGGGCGACACCATCTACAACGGTGCCTACGACAACGCGATGGGCTCCGCCATCACTCTCGCCGTGGCCGAGGCGATGGCCGACATGGAAACACGCCCCCGTCGTTCGGTGCTCTTCCTGCTCGTCGGCGGCGAGGAGAAGGGCCTCCTCGGCTCCAGCTACTTCGCTCAATACCCAACCGTGGCGATCGAGAACATCGTAGCCGACATCAACATCGACATGCCCCTGATGCTCGCGCCCCTCGATCAGATCATCGCCTTCGGCTCCGAGCATTCCACCCTCGAGGCCGCCGTCGCCGACGCGGCCGCCGTGAACGGCTTCACCCTGATCCCCGATCCGAAACCCGAGCAGCGGCTCTTCGTTCGCAGTGACCAGTACTCCTTCGTGCGTCGTGGCGTCCCCTCGATCTATCTCGTGCCCGGAGCGAACTCCACTGACCCGGAGATCGACGGAGAGCAGTTGGTCGAGGACTTCGTCGAGAATCACTACCACCGTCCATCCGACGATCTCTCGCAGCCCGTGGACTGGCCCACGGCGGAACGCTTCAGCCGTACCAACCTCCTGATCGGCTTGATCGTGGCCAACGAGGACGAGCGTCCGAGTTGGAACGAAGGAAGCTTCTTCGGCGAGGTCTTCGGGCGCCGCTGATTCCCCGGAAGCGACGAGCGATCCGTCTCCTGGACCCGAAGCTTGCCCTCAGCGACGGCCCCGGGCGGCCGACCGGCGGCGACCGCGGGGCTGGCCGGTGATCGTTCTCGGAATCTCCGCCTTCTACCACGATGCGGCCTGCTGCCTGCTGCGCGACGGTGAACTCGTTGCCGCCGCCCAGGAGGAGCGTTTCACCCGTCGGAAGGGGGAGGCCAGGCTACCGGTCGCCGCCTTTCGCTACTGCCTGAACGAAGCAGGTTGCGGGGTCCAGGACCTCGACCTGGTCGCGTTCTACGAGTCCCCGGACCTGAAGCTAGAGCGCCAGCGATGGATGCTCCGGGCCTACCCGCCTCCCTCCTCTCCGCCTCGTCTCGCCGCCCCCGATGCCGTCGAGCGGGAGATCCGTCAGCGACTGGGGATCGAGGCTCCCCTTCGTACCTACCGGCACCATCGATCCCACGCCGCATCGGCGTACTACTTCTCCGGGTTCGACGACGCCGCCATCCTCACCGTAGACGGCGTCGGAGAGTGGGCGACCACCGCCCTGTGGCGCGGCCGCGGTGCGGCCCTCGAACCGCTGCTCGAGGTCGCCTTTCCCCACTCGCTGGGACTCCTCTACTCCGCCGTCACGGCCTTCCTCGGGTTTGCCGCGAACGGAGGCGAGTCCAAGGTCATGGGACTGGCGAGCTACGGCCAACCGATCTACGCCCGGGAACTCGCGGAGCGAATCCAGTGGGTCGACGACGGCAGGTTCGAGCTCGACCAGACTCTCTTCCGAGGTTTCCAGGGCCTCGGCGACCTCGTCCCGGGGCTCAGCGCCCTGTTCCACGGGCCGCCTCGCGCCCCCGGCGACTCCCTCACCCGGCGCCACCGCGACATCGCGGCGAGTCTGCAGATGGTGCTCGAGGAGTCCCTCCTCCGGCTGGCCGCCGAGGCGCGACGCCGGGTCGACTCCTCCAACCTCTGCTTCGCCGGCGGCGTCGCCCTCAACGGCGTGGGCAACGGCAGGTTGCGGCGATCGGGCCTCTTCGACCAGCTGTTCGTACCGCCCGCCCCGGGAGATTCGGGAGCCTGTCTCGGCGCCGCGGTCCTGGCCACGCTCGGCGAACGGTCCACTCCGACCCAAGCCTTGACCCATTCCTCGTTCGGGCCCTCGTTCTCGGCCGGCGAGGTCGCGACCTTTCTGGAACGGGCGGCGATTCCCAGCACCGACTACCGCGAGGACCCTGCCGCGCTCTACGCCACGCTGGCCGAACGACTGGCCCGAGGACAAGTTGTCGGCTGGTTCCAAGGGCGCATGGAGATGGGTCCCCGCGCCCTGGGCTCTCGCAGCCTGTTGGCCAGCCCTCTCGATCCCGCGGTGCGCGACCGTCTCAACCGCCAGATCAAGGGGCGCGAGGACTGGCGTCCCTTCGGGCCCTGCATCCTCGCCTCCCGCGTCTCCGACTACCTCGAACTCGAGGCCCCCTCCCCCTTTATGATGGAGACCTGCCGCGTGCGAGACGAGACCGAGTGGCCAGCGGTCACCCACGTCGACGGCTCCACCCGACCCCAGACTGTGGACCCGACGGTCCATCCCCGACTCGCCGCCCTCCTGCGCGCCTTCGAGGCTCGGACGAACTGCCCGGCGCTCCTGAACACCTCCTTCAACCGCGCCGGGGAGCCGATCGTCTGCTCTCCGCTCGACGCGCTCCGGACCTTCGCGCTGGCAGGCTTCGACACCCTGGTGCTCGGCGACCACCTCGTCGACGCTTCCGATCTCCCGCCGCACCTGATCTCCAGGTTGCGGGCCCGAGATCCGCTCGCTCTTCCCCGAGCAGACGAACCACCTCTGAACCGACAGCTCTACCGTCTCGTCTAGCCGGAGACCCTCCCGACTTCGCCCCATGCCGGACACGCCATCAACCCCCACCAAGCCCCTGGAACCGATCAGCATCTGGGCCCCGGTGGTCGATTCCGGCGGAGTGCGGTTCGAGCGCCCGGCCCCGGGGATCTTCGCCGACCACTACGCTCCACGCCGTAGCCTGGCGCTTCGGGCGCAGCCCGACCAACGACGGATCGTCTTCCTCGGCGAGTCGGCCGCCGCGGGTTACCTGTACGCTCCCTACCTGACCCCTGCCCTTCGATTGCAGGAACTGCTCTCCGCGACCCCCGTGCTGGGACCGGTCGACGTGATCGATCTCGCCCGCACCAACGAAACGCTGTCGGGACTCGTCACCACCGCTCGCTCCTCGAGACAACTTCGCCCCGACCTCTTCGTCGTCTTCACCGGCAACAACTGGGGGCTCCTCGAGACCCAGGACTTCTCGGCCTACGGTCCGCCGGCGGGGCGCCAGGCGGTGGGTGAGTCCCTCGCCGCCGGTGGCTGGAGCCAGCTGGCCAGGAACGGTGCCCAGCACACGCTGCGGCACGCCGCCGAAGCGCTCGATCGGCTGGCTCGAGATGCCGCCGGAACCCCATTGATCCTGGTCATTCCTGAGGTCGACCGGCAGCACTGGGAGGTGCGGCAACCCGTTCCCTGGCTGCCCGGACACGGCGTAGCCGAGTGGTATCGGGCGCTCGCTCGTGGCGAGCGGGCCCTGGGCGACGGGGACGGCCGTAGCGCGTTGGCGGCGGCCCACCAGATGTTGACCCTCGACGAAGGAGTGGTGGCGACGACCTACCGACTTCTCGGCCGTGCCTGGTGCCTGCTGGATCGCCTCGATCGAGCCGAGGACGCCTGCCAGGCCGCGCTCGAGGCCTCGCCACTGGCTACCACCGGTTTCCTCGGATCCCCCCGCATCACTCCCGCCGAACAGGAACTGCTCCGGCGGGCTGGAGCCGAGCATGGCTGGGAGGTCGTGGACCTCCCGGCCCTCTTCGCCCACCACCAGCCCACCACTCCCGAGGCGCCGAGGCTCTTTCTCGACTACTGCCACCTCTCCGCCGAGGGTGTCGATCTGGCGATGAGTAGCGTCGCCGCGCGGATCATGGCGCGCTGGGAGGCTCCGCAAACGAGCGGTACCCAGCGAGCCACTGCTTTGGACGTGGATCCCGTCGTCGAGGCCAGAGCCTGCATCGGTGCCGCCGTCCACGCCGCGCACCGAGCGCTTCCCCTGGCTCGAACCGACGCGCACCGCGAGATCGCAGCCTGGTGCCAGGCCGCGATCGCGGCCGATCCCAGTGCGCTCGCCACCCTCAGAACGCTGGCCCAGCTCCGGCTGGAGTCGGTGCCTCCGGCTACGGTCACCAGCGAGTCGCGACCGCAGGACCACTCCCTCCTCGATCCCCGGATCCTCGCTCTCCTGGAGGGAGCCCACTCCCTCACGCCCCAACACGGACTGCTCTGGGAGGGTCTCGACGGCCAGCTGATCGAGGTCGTGGAGCATCTGCTCGTCACACGGGGCGAGCCGGGGTTGGACTACTCTCCCCTCTGGGAGCCGCGGCCGGGCAACCGCGTGGAGAACCGGTGGTGGCTCGAGTCCCCCCTCGAGCAGCTCTACCCTGACGCCCTGGATCGCGACGGGCAACGGCGCCACGCCCACTTCCGAGCTGCCTGGCCCCGCACCACCTTCTGGCTCGGCCCTTCCGAGTGCGACCTCCTCCTGCGAGCGACGGTGCGCACTCCGGGCCGGTACCCAGCCACGTCGCCTTCGATCGGCGTCGCCGTCAACGGAGTCGAGCAGGATCCGATCCGTTCCTCTCCCACTTGGCGAGAGCGCACGACCAGACTCCGGGCCACCGACTTCGGACCAGGCCTCAATCGCCTCACGCTGACCTGGCCTTTTCCCCAGGCGGAAGAATCCCCCATCGACGAGCTGATCCAGTCGCTGCGACAAGGCGAAGAAGTCGATCTCTTCCCGATCTTCGGCGAACTCCACGCCCTGTCGGTCCACCGTGGGTAGAATTCCGGCACTGCCCCAGACCCGCCACCCCTCGCCGAAGGAGAGTCCATGTCCGATCGCTACCGAGTCGTCATCAACCACGAAGAACAGTACTCGATCTGGCCCGCCGACCAGACGATCCCCCGCGGCTGGACGGATGCCGGGACCACCGGCGACCGCGCCCGATGCACCGCGCACATCGAGAGGGTCTGGGGGGAGATCCGCGTGCTGGACCCCAACGATCGCCGCCGGCGCCTGCGCGAGATGGAGGAGCTGATCCGCCGCGACGCCGGATAGCGGCTCGACCCGATCGGAGGGCCGAGCCCGCTCGTCCCGGTCCCTGCTCCCAACGCCTTCACTCTCGGATCGAGTCGGAAGCGTCCTCGACCGAGAAGAGACGCCGGGCACCCGCGATGCCGCAGCCCTGGTAGGCATCGTAGGCGCGAGCGGCGGCCTCGTGAATCTCCGCCGCATCGCCACCCTCGAGCAGCCTGGTCAAGGCTGCGTCGAGGGTGTAGGCCTCAGGTGCCAACAGCCCCGTCGTGAGCAGAAGGGGAGTCGAGCCGGCCCGCTTCAGCGCTTCCAGAAAGTAGGGTCTGCTCGCGCAGGCCAGAACGATCGAGCCGCGAGACAGGCCATCGGGAGCGACCTTCGGCGCCGCTGCGAGTTCGAAGTCCATCAGCCCGTTGTGCCCGACGAAGACCTGGACTGCCGCCGCACCGCCCGCTCCGATCGACTCCCCTTCTTCGAGAGCGACGACCTCGGGGCGTCCGCCTGCCGCCAAGGCCATGAAGTGCTCGATCGCGTCCGCGATCTGGCTCCCATCCCAGGCGTCTGCCACCACCAGCAGTTCGATCGGTTCTTCGTCGCGAACCACCGACTTTCGCAGCACGAGCCGTTCGAGAACTCCGTCGGGCGGGGCCGAGGAAGCACGGGCCGCCCGATATCCCGAACGAAGCAGATGGGTCTTGACCCCGTATCGGGCGCCCCAGTAGAGATTGGATCGAGGATCCTGCCCGTTGCCGAGCGTTGCCGGGACCGGCACGATCCCTTGATTCTCGTTGTCGCAGAGGGCCACGACGACGTGCACGACCACCGGCGCTCCGGATTCCTGCAGTCCCTCGAGCCGCGACTGAATCCGGTCGACCTGGGCCGCGAGCCCTGGTTCCAGCCACGATGACAGCAAGAGGGCGAAGCAGCAGCACCGGCCGAAGGGCTTCATGCTCTCTCAGACCGCCCGCTGGGCTGATCGGTTCCCTCATCCGGCCAAGAGGGAGACTCCCGAGCGGCCCGCCCCCTGGCGCCTACGGAGGCGGTCCGGTCCTGGGACAGTGTTCGAAGAAGGTCGAAGTGTCGAGAATCGGGGCGAACGGCTGCCCTGGATTCGACTGATACGTGGTCGACCGCCTTCCGACGTTGTCTCGGACTCTTAGTACGACTTCGAGGTTGGTCATCCCCGACACGAAGACCCAGTGGGAGTAGGCGGAGGGCGGAGGACAAACGTCGAGAATCTTCACGATCAACTCCGGATTCTCCTTCGAGAAGAACCAGAAATGGCCCCAACGATCGGAGCTGCGACCAGCGTGGCCGAACCGAAGGTCGGACGTGGGGTCCGGCGACCACTCAGCCTCGATGGTAAAGATCCGTCGAAGCAGATTGAGGCGGCGGCGCTCCAGCAGGGCAACCGGCTCGAGCACCAGGTCTTCGAACAGGAAACCGTACCGATCGCAACAGCCCTCACCGTAGTGGCCGTTCAGTACCGCCGGACCGCCGGCGCTCGACTCGATCGTCAGCTCGACCGACTGATACGTGGTGACGGTCGAGAAGCGGAGTGCACCGTCTCCGACCAACTGTCCAGGCAGCTCCGACAGATCGATGAGCCCGGGAGCTGGCCAGACCGCGCCGGTGGTCGAGTAGACGATGTCCGAATAGAGGATCCTCGGGGCCGAGGGGTCAGCATCGACCTCGAGCTCTCCTTCGAGTACCGCCGTGAAGCAGGAGTTCCCACTGAACCCGCCACAGGCGGTCACCGGCTGTGGGTTGATCCGATAGAACTGCGCCGCGGCAAAGGCCGGCCACGACAGAGCGAGCCAGAACAAGACACTCTTTGTGGTCATCGACCTGGTATACGGGGTTCGGGCCTCCGGTGTCCAGGCACATCCGCCAGAACGGCGAGGGCCGGGCTCGGCACCTCGCCCTGGCGTCCGATCACCGACGACCCCCCCTGGGCGGCGACGGAGTGGCTTGTGGGCGGTCGGTACAGGCAAGGCCACCGCTCGTCGTGGACCAGGCCGGACCGGGGTCTACTGGCGGCTCGGATCGTCTGCCGCATCGACGTAGTCGATGTCGTAGGGTCCGATGCCGTGGAACTGCAGGATCGTCTCGCCCTGCATTCGATTGAAATGAGGAACCCCCTGCGGAAGCCTCACATAGGAGCCCGCGGTAAGCTCGACGGTTTCTTCCTCGTCGCGCCGCTCTCCGAATCCGAGTGTCATCACCCCCTGCAGCACCGTCACGTGCTCGTCCATCGGATGCGTATGAGGGGGGACTGCGTAGCCATCCGGTAGCCTCGCTCGAAAGACGTACAGTTCACCGGGCGCGGACGGGTCGCCGACGATGACGGCCATCTCCGCCCCCGCCGGAAGCTTCGGTGAAGCGGGACCCCACTCGATCTGATCGGGTAGGACGACGAGGTTGTCGGTCTCCTCGGCGAAGCTCGTGGCCACGGAAACGACTGCGGCCAGAAGCGCGAGTAGCAAGAGATTGCGCCACATCTGGACCCCCTTTCTGTCAGCCTCTCCATCCTAGCCTAGACGCGCCAGGGGGGTAGCGCGACGAGCAAGTCATCGGGTGTCAAGCAGACTCGCCCTCCTCGAAGGTCCCACTCGAGGTCCCACCTTGCTCCCCAACGATCATGGCGCCGTTCCGATAGAGCTTGCGATGGAGCGACCAGAGGACGATCGCCGGCAGCAAGAGGGGCAGGACCAGGTTGGTCGTCAGAGCTTGCGCGGTCGAGACCACCACGGCCTCCGGCGCGGAGGCGATCAAGAGCTGGGGACCGACCGGACCGTCGGAGAACAGCAGAATCACGACCAGGTTCCAGCCCATGTGCAGGCCGATGGGCAAGGCCAAGGAGCCCGATTTCGTAAACGCCGCCGCCAGCATGAGGCCGAACGCTCCGGTGAGAAGAAACACGAAGACCATCGGTACGATGCTCCCGAGAACTCCATACGAAAACCAGTGGTACACGCCAAAGACCGCGGCCGAGAGGTAGCAAGCCCGGCGCGCCCCGAGAAAGCGAATCGCCTGGTAGAGCAAATACCCTCGGAACACCAGTTCCTCGTAGAGCACGGAGTTCGTCACCCACCGGAGCCCCTCGAACAGGGCCGAGAGCGAGAACGTTGGGTTGAGTTCCCAGTAGGCACCACTCCAGTAGCCCTGGATCAGGTATTTGAAGGTGGCGAATAGGCCCGCACAACCGACGCCGGCCAGGAACTCGACGGCCCGCCGTAGCGGAAGGTCGAACCCTAATACCACGAGGGACTTGCCCTCGAAACGGAGCAGCAGCCAGGAAAGGAAAACCAGGATCGGCCCGATCACGCTGGAACTCCCGGCCTCGCGCAGCTCGACTCCTCCCTCAGAAGGCTCTCCAGGGAGTCGGATGATGGACTCGTCATGTAGTTGGTACTCGGCACTCTGTTCTCTATTCCCACCCATAGCCCCCCGGAGACCGCTGCCGATCGGGCGTCGCCGGGGTCACGCTGGGGCCGACCTCCGCCGGAGGAACTCTCGGATGGCCGCCCGGGCCGCTGCGGGCTGCGATTGGAGCAACGAGTGCGGAGCGTCGAAGGTCACGACCACGGCGTCCGATCGTAGCTCCTGGATGTGACAGGACGAACTCGGTAATAGCAAACGATCACGCCGGCCTCGGAGGTAGAGCACCGGCACCCGGGCTCGCGCCAGATCCTCGGCGCGTTCGCCGTTCGTCGCACGTTCCTCGGCAGCACGATGAACCGCGAGGCCGGCCTCTACCGCGTAGCGGGAAAGACGTCCGCGAACGGACGCGTGCCGCCGAGACCTACGAAGCTCGCTCCAACTGCCCACGGGAGACCCCTTATGCATCGACCTCGAGTTCTTCAGCGCTTCCTCGCCGCGACCCTGATCGGGCTGGGCCTCTGGTCGCCGGCGGCACGAGCCGACGACGTCGCCTACTTCGTTCTCGGCCCGGAACTCCAGAAGCGATCTCTCGAGAGCGGACAGGTGACCAAGGTGGGCACCCTCGACGACAACCTCTGGCGTCTCGCTTTCGCTCCTGACGGCACGCTCTACGCCATTGACCACGGTGCCACGTCAACCACCATCTTCAGTGTCGACCCGGCGACCGCCGGGACCACATCTGTGGCTCGACTCGATGGCGTTGCCAATGCCCGCGGTCTGGCTGTCGCCGATGATGGCGTTCTCTGGATCAGCGCCGCCGGTGTGTTGCACGGGTGGGATCCCGCCAGCGGTGACGTCCAGACCCTGGTCCCGGCCGTCGCCGTGGAGGAACTCGGCTGGCACGGTGACCTCTACGGCCTGGCGAGCGGACACAGCGGTGGCACGCTACAGCGGATCGACCTGTCGACCGGAGCCACGGAGCCGCTCTTCTCGGTCCTACCGTTCATCTTCGCCGAGTACGGAGCTGCCTTCGATACCGAAGGCCGACTCTGGGTAGCGACGATCGGAGCCGTCGACCCACCCTTCGGCGACGGAGCGCTGGTCGCCTCGGACCTCGTGACCGAGGAGGTCGTAACGAGTTTCCCCTACTTCGAAGGAGCCCGCGGCGTCGCGATCCGGGAGGAATGTCCAGGGCTTTGCCTCCGCGACGGGCGGTTTCTGGTGGAGGTCGAGTGGCGCGACTTCCGCGGGAACGTGGGTGTGGGAAGGGCCGTGCCTACCGACCAGGACGCGACCGGCCTGTTCTGGTTCTTCGAGGAGGACAACTGGGAGATGCTGGTGAAGGTCATCGACGGGTGCTCCAACGACGGACACTTCTGGTTCCTTGCCGCGTCGGCGACCAACGTCGAGTACCACCTTCGGGTCACGGATCTCGAAGCCGGTGTAACGAAGGAGTATGACAACCCCCTGGGCCGCGAGGCGCCAGCGATCGCCGACAATCGAGCGTTCGACACCTGTCCCTGAGCCCCGAGATCCTCCGGTTGGCCGGCATCCAGCGGCCTACCAACCCTCTACGAGCCGAGGCTCGGTCGTCGCAACCCAGGAATCGACGATCCGGGCCACCTCTCGGGCACAGCCCCAAGCTACGGTGAATCCACCACCCCCGTGACCGTAGTTGTGCACCACCGGTCGCGCCGGGTCGGAGGTGTCGAGTTCGAGTCGGACCTCGGGTCGGCCGGGTCGGAGTCCGACACTCGTACCCAGAAGCTCGGCCCCGACGACCTCGGGCACGAGGCGTCCGCATCGCTCGAGGATCGCTCTCGTTTCGTCAGGGTTCGGAGTTCGATCCCAGTTTCCCTCCTCCGCGGTCCCACCGAGGACCACGTCGTCGCGACGTGGAAGGACGAGCGTGATCGCGTCGGTTCGCCGGTAGAGGCGCGTCGAGCTGGTGAGCCCCTCGGGGCGGCGGACACGTACCGTCTGCCCACGGATCGGAACGACGGAGGGGTCCTCGGCGAAGTAGCGGGCTTGCACCCCGGTGCAGTTGACCACCAGGGAGAAGTCCGGAAAGAGCTCCCGGGGAGACGACAGCTCCCGACGAACCACTCGGGCACCGCGGTCTCGGAGATCGGTGGCGAGCCACGGTAGATAGACCGGCACGTCGACCACCGGAAGGATCAGGCGGAAGGCCTGGACACACTCGACACCGATCTCGGTGGCGTCGAACTCTTCCCACTCGTCGACGAGATGACGAACGTAGGCGCTGTCGTCGGGGTCCACGCAGAAGCGGTCGTGCCGTTCGAAATGGACCCCGGTGGCCGGGTCTCGGGAGGCTCGCCGGTACTCTTCGTAGGTATCCCGAGCCCAGATCGCAACCCGAGCCTCGGGGAAGATCTTGTGGGGCCACCAGTAGGCACCCGCCGCCATCGACGTCGTGTCCCCGACCTCTTCCCGGGTGAAGATCTCGACCGAATGCCCGCGGGCCAGGAGTTCCGCGGCACTGGTCAAGCCGATGATCCCACTGCCGACCACGGCGATGCGCAGAGTCATGGGCTGGAGCCACCTCGGTGCTGGGGCCGGTTGGACATGGAGCGGGAGCGTAGCAGTTCGCGACTCGGCGGCCCAGGGGGAGGCGGCAATCAAGATCCCCGAAAAGGGTCAGTCCCCAAAAGGTGTCTGGTACCTCTCGCCGCAGGCACCCGGCATCAGGCCGCCTCTGGGGTACCAAGACTGCGGAATCGTGAACTCGTCGTCCGTTCCGTGGCCCCACTTAGCGGTTGCCGGAGTTCCGGCCACCGCGAGAAGGGTCCGAGAAGCGTCGCAAACAGACTTCTCCCTCCTACTGCGGTCGCCGCGCCCCACCGGGTTCCGGACCCAGACGGGGGCGGGGACGTTCGCCCGGCGGAGGCTGGGCCCGGCGGAGGCAGAGAACCCTGATTGCGCTCCCCTCGACCCCCTTGGGGGGTCGAACGCGGCGTTGGCGACGGGCAAAATCGTAGGTCCACTGCTCACCGAACCCCTGGCGGGAAGTGCTCCAAACCTCGATCGCGGCCAGCGCAACCTCTGCCTGCCCCTCGTTCGCGGCCAGCGAGGCGGCGCGCGCTAGCTCCTCCAGCTCCTCGATCGTCGGCAGGATCCAATCGTCTTGGCGGGCGAGTTCGAGCTTGCGGCAGTACGCCTTGGCCTCCTTCAGCGTCGCCGGGTCGGGTCCCGGTCGCTTGGTCCAGGCGATCCCCGAACGGTCGTCGACGATCGACCCGTCGCCTCGGTCGCGGAAGCGGGAGAAGTTGGGCGGCGTATTCGACCGTGCCGACGGCTCGCTTCCCGAGTGTTGGACCACGCCGCCACCCTCGATCTCGATCGTGCGCACCGTCAGGTTGTCGGCCAGGTCGCGAGCCACCAGTCGCAGCGTCTGTCGCCCCTCGACGATCGGTACCGCAACCGAGAACGAACCGTCCTCCGCCACCGCCACCGGCGAGCCGTCCAGCGTCAACTCCACCGACCCCCGATCGTCGATCGAGCGCCCCCGCACTCGGGCCAGGCGGCTCTCGAATTCGAGGAGCGGGGCGTCGACCGCCAGGACCGGCGCAACCGTGTCGGGAGCCTCGATCGTGGCCGTTGCCGAATCCGTGACCTTGTCCACGTCGCCCGGTTCCGGGGCCTCGCGGAGGACCCTCGCCGGATCTGCTTCCGCTTCCGCCGCCCCGTCCGCAGAGGGAAGTGCTCCCTCCGAAACCTCAACCGGGATCGAACTCTCTTCTGGAGTCGACTCCGGCCCTACGGTAGAGAGCGGCTCCGTGGCCGGCGGTGGCGCCGCGGTCGCGTCGACCCGATCTGCGGGCCGGAGGCCAGGGTCGATCGCGGCTCGTTCCGGTCCCGAAGCCGGGGCTAGCTCCTCCTCCCCCCGCTGGCTCAGCCACCACCCGACCGAGACCACCAGGAGCGCCACCAGGACCCACCGGACGAGCCTGGTGCGCCCTGGCGCTCTCCCTCGGACCTCGGGATGGAGATGGGGGACCAGGGCGGTCTCTTCGGCCTCCTTCTCCTGGGCCAGCTTCTCCAGACGGCGGGCCTCCTGCGCCAGGCGCCGCGCCGAACCGATCCGCTCTTCCGGCAACTTCGCCAGACAGGACGACAGCAGCCCCAGGGTCTGCCGGTCGAGTTCCCCGGTCGGACGGAGCGCGGCGAGAGGGTCCTCGTGCACGACCTGGTAGAGAACCGACGAGATCTCCGTGCCTTCGAACGGCAGGTGCCCCTGCTTTAGCTCGAACAGGATCACACCCAGCGAGAACAGGTCCGACCGCGCATCCCAGCCCTGGTTGCGAGCGCGTTCCGGCGACACGTAGTGGGGGCTTCCCACCACCATGCCGGGTTCGGTGATGGTCTGCCCCACCTCGTCGAGGCTTCGTGCCAGACCGAAGTCGGTAACCACCACGCGGCCATCGCGAGCGATCAGGATGTTCCGTGGCGTCACGTCTCGGTGGACGATCCCTAGACCGTGGGCCGCGTCGAGGGCGTCGGCCACCGTGGCCACGAGCGCAAACGCCTCTGACTGGCTGTAGCGATGAGACTCCATCCGCTGGGCCAACGACTCTCCGTCGACCAATTCCATCACCAGAAACAAGTAGTCGCCGTCCCGACCGTAGTCGTAGACCGTAACCACTCCGGGATGGCTGATGCTGGCCGCGGCCCGCGCTTCGCGTCGAAAACGGTCCTCCAACTCCGAACGCTCCGCATCGGTGACCCGGGTCGGAAAGAGGATCACCTTGCACGCCACCTCGCGATCGAGCTCCGGATCCCAGGCTCGATAGACCACCCCCATGCCGCCGCGACCGATCTCCCCCCGGAGGCGGTAGCGGCCGATACTGGTGGGAGTTTCCATGGCGAGGTGGGGAGGGCGCGGAAGAACTATACCAACCCACTGGCAACTCGAGGCCCACGAGACGGAACCTGGACTCTGGCGACACTGGGGAGCCCACATCGTAGAGAAAACGAACCCTCACGAAGTCTCTCATCCACTGTGGAGCCTGGGCATGGTGATGCTCCCGTCGCTAGCCACGGATCCAGTCGACGCCTGTGGTGCCGGTGACGTTCCGAGTCGGCTGTGGTGATCAGGAGCCCTCTCGACTCCCATCGGACGACGAGTTCACGAGGTGGAGGCAGTCGGCCGCTTCGGGTGGCAGGGAAGCCAGGCTGTGCTCGGCCCCAATGATCCGAACCCCGGCGAGTAGCGTCTGCGGCGCCGTTCGCGCCAGAGCCAGCAACTGCGCCGTGGACATCTCGAGGTTCAGGCCGCTGCGTATCGCGGCCAGAGTCGAGAGGACCGCCGGCTGTCGTACCAGTACGATGTCAACCCGCCGCTTCCGGTCCTCGGCTGACGGATCTGCGGGGTAGAGCATCTCCGAGATGGCCGTGGTTCCGGTACAGAACTCGAGGAGGTTGGAACCGAGAGCCGCGGACTCAGCGAAGTCGAGAACCCCCGATCTTACCGCGAGCACGGGATACTCGGCCGCGGGGCGGCAACGACCACTCCCGAGGATGGGGTAGGTCGATCCTGGGCTTCTCGGACTCTGACCACGGACTCGCACGGCGGTTGGCGATCTCGTCGACCTCGGCCCGAGACAGCGGCCTCGTCAGGTCGTCCTGGAGCTTCGAGAGGTCGTCTGCCGACGCCGGCGGTTCGAGTTCCGTGTCTTCGAAGACAGTGTCCCAGTCGGTCAATGTGGTGGTGACTCCCAGGCGAGTTCGGGTTCCAGGGCTTTCGGCCGGTGAACCAGGCGATTCGGTCGAGCTTGGCGAGTGTTCGGCACCCACTCTACCCTGCCAGTCATGCAGACTACGCCTCCCTCCCGAGTCGACCGGCATCGTTTCGGCAGAGCTCTGGCACAGTTCGCAGATGCCGTCGAGGGTTCGGGACAGGGTCCGGTCAAGAGCCTCGCGGCTCCCGCTCGATGAAGTCCTGGATGGCAGCCCAAGCCGCTTCGGGCTGCGACTGGAGCAGCAAATGCGGAGCGTCGAAGGTCACGACCTCCAGATCAGGCCGTAGCGACCGGATGTGATGCACCGAACTCGGCAGCACCAGTCGGTCCCGCCGACCCCGGAGGTAGAGCAGCGGCAGACCGCTCCGCGCCAGGTCCGCCGAAGCGTCGACGCTGGCCATGGCCTGAAGGCGGGCCGCGAAGACTCCCTGGTCTACCGACTTCCGGACTCGCCGGAGCAGAGGGACGAACGAGTCGTCGCCCCCGGCAAAGGCGTACCTCAGGACCGGCCCGGGCGTGGGTAGACGTGAGAACCAGGGCCAAGGGAGGACCCGCAGCCAGAACGGTCGGGGCGTCCGCACGAACGAAGCGGCGAACACTACACCGAGTAGATAGGGCGTCCCCCCCGCACCGAGCCGAGCGGCCAGGGGTCCGGAGAAGGACTCCGCCAGCAGCCAGAAGGGCCGATTCGGCAGCTCTCCGCGAAGCCTCTCTTCGAGAGCCTCATAGCCCAGGAACGTGGTTCGCGGGTACCTCTTGACCTCGACCGTGGCCTCCACCGGGGTGTGCGCGAGGAACGGTTCGAACAGATCCCCGGTGCCATCGAGTCCAGGCAGGAGGACCAGGTGGAACTGGCTAGGTTGCGTCGACGCTGGCACTACGGCAACGCTATCAGGTCCTCTCCTCCGCTAGCCTTTCCGAAACTGCCTGCCGAATAAGACTACCGTCACTTCAAATCGACCACCCCACGAGCGGTCGGTCACGGAGGCCTGAATCCTACACAAGGTCGAAGAGGCCACCGAGCGGGAGTTGGCTCTCGAGTTGAGCCAGCCCCTAACCAAGGAGTTCGTCGCTTTCTAGGGCGGTTCGTTGACCTTGATCCGCCAACCGGGTGGATTGATCGGAATCCAGAGGTGCTCCCGCGCCTCCAACCTGCCTTCGTAGGACGCCCATCCGAGGTCTTTGAAAGGCGGTGTTCGAAACACCGTAGTGGTACTACTGTGCAGAATCACGATGAGCAGTAGAGCCGGCGGAACTCTCAACCAACGCCGCTCCTCTATCACCAGTGTCACCAACGCCCAGCACGTGACGACCCATGGCAGGTAGAAATAGCGAATCGCCGCAGAGGCTGGGACCAAGAGGTCAGCGGCGACTCGGAACTTGTAGAACGCTGCCGCCATCGCCAGCAGACCAAAGGCCAGTCCCGGTAGCGCGACCCGCGTCCCGGTCGGCGGGGACTTCATCAGCCGCCAAACGAGCCATGTTCCAAGCACTGCAGCAGCTGCAACAAGGACCAGCGGAGAGAGTTTGTAGGGGACCTGACGGCCGAGAAAGAAGGTCCCGAAGGCTTTGTGTCCGAGAAGCTCAACCCAAACCGATTGTTCATGACCAGCGCTCGGCGCCAGAGAAACGGGGTTGCTTCGAAACGCCTGGACCTGCAGGCAGGCCACTAGCAATGAGATCGCAGCCACGGCAACCAGCCACCCGCTTCGCAGCCACAGCGCACGAACGACCCAAACAGGACAGACCAATACGACCAGAGGAGTCGACAAACCCACCAGGGTAATGACGAGGATGTCGCAGAACCAATCGAGTCGGCGCTTAGGAGGGTCTTGCAGAGCAGTCAGGAACAGAAGCAACGCCAGCGGCCACTGCACGTTGGTGAGATTCATGAACACCTCACCTGTGAAGTGCGGTACCAGGACAAGCACCAACGAGTACGCCAGCGGATACGGCAGCCTCAGTCGTGGAGAGTGTAGCTTTGCGACCACCGCCCACATCCCACCGAGAGCTGCGAAGTTGTAGATGGCCGGCGCAAGGGGATAGGGACAGAGCTGTGCCACTAGAGCCACCAGTCGAGGCAGGAGGTGGTAGTACCCGGAGTACGTGAAGGTGAGCGAACTCAGTCCGTCCGAATAGGCCTGCGCAAAGAACACGGTTCCGTCCTCTGCCCAAAACTGCGGGTTCAGAAAGGCGTCTGGCTTCCGGGCAAACAGGACTGCTGTGATCGCTGTCACACTAACGGCAAGCCAGAAGTTGGTCGGTACCTTCTGCGGCCATCCGGAGGCGTCAGTGAAGTCGGCACGATGCGCCTCGTGTGCAGTCGAGACACGAGAAGCGCGGACACCCTCTTTGCCTGCCCTCAGCGGAGTTCCAGACACCTACACTGCTCCCCACGAAGCTGCTTGGCAGCCCGGCTGGGCTAAGAGTGTCGATCGTCGAGTGGACACGTCAGACAGTCAGAGAGTTTCACAGCGTGCACAAAGGTCGAAGAGGCCACCACATGGGCATTGGCCCGCGAGTTGAGCCAGCGATCTAGCGGAGCCAGGACAAAAGCGCAGAGCCGGAGGAGGTAGAAGGCGCCCCGACTCAAGACTCGCGTCGGAACGTACTCGCGGCAGTAGTTTGCCATCACGTCCAATAGGGCGAAGGTAGGCCCCATGCAAACACCGGAGTCCTCGATCTCGAAACCTGCGCGTTCAAACAACTTGCCGTGGCCCGTCAGCGTGAAGTTCTGATAGTGGTCCGGGTAGGAGTGATAGACCTGCAGAAAGGGAGTTGCGGCAAAGACCTGTCCCCCGGGGCCCAGCACACGCATCATCTCGCGCACCGCAGCTTCGGGTCTCCAGGTGCTCCAGAACGGCCTCGCAATAGACGGCATCGATCGACCCGTCCCCGAATGGCAGCTGGTAGGCGGTCCCCACGACGTGCACGTTGTCGAAGGCCTGCAGGTTGAGATTGATGAGTCGATCGTCCACGACGGTTGGGCCACCTCCGATCGACAGACACCGTGCCTCTGGCGGCTGAGACGAGATGGCTCGATGGAACGCCCGCCCAGATTCGGGAGTGCGCTCTCTCGAGGCCGCGGTAGAAACGCGGCGCAGTAGCCGCCTCATCGTGGCACTCTCTCGGCCTGCTCTACCGCCGTCACGAGGAGAAGCCCACCCAGCAACCGATCCCATACCATCACGATCCCCCAAGCTCGGTGATCCGAAAGGCTGAAAGTCGATAGATCACTGACCATCTAGTCTAGCCTCGAAAAACGAAGACCCTCACCGGATCGGCAGTAGAGCTCGCAAGGCGGGACGACCTAGCGTCGCAGAACACAGGTGCGACCTTCCTCACGGTGGATAAAACTGCCGGCGTCGGCAGGAGGACCTACTGGATTCGCAGGCTCGAGTGCGGCGACTTCGTCGCTACCTCCTCGAGATCTGCCTGGCGAATCTCAGCCCATATGCCCAGAGACCAAGAAAGCAACGAGGGCGGCATCTACCCGGGGCGCTCCATAGCGTCTGTGCCGCCCACTGTGCCCACTGGGCAGTTGGCGTTCCAAACGATGGAGGGCCCTCCCCCCATCTCAAGCGCTGTACGACCGAGGAATAGCGCGGGAACGATCGGAACGACCTCAACTGTCTTCGCCTTATCCTCTCAACTTCTCGTGGAAGGTAGCGGAGGACCCGAAGGAGCCGGCGGGTCCACGGAGGCTCTCCGCGAGCGGCGGCAAGCACCGGCATCGGGAAGGGCGGCCCCGTAGCGTCGCGGAGCGCAGGCGGCGGCCTCCCTCGCGGTGGGCAACCAGCCAACGCCGGCCCCGAGGACCGGCCGGGTCCGTAGGTCTGGAGCGGCGGGTCTTCCACGACCTCCCCCAGATCCGGTCAGGCTAGTCCAAGCCCGTCTGGTCTCGAGATCGTGAGTGCAACGGACACGGTATCTACCCGGGGCGTTCGGCAGCGTCTGCGCCGACCACTGTGCCAACTGGGCAGTTGGCGCTCCAAACGATGGAGGGGGGTCTCCCCCAAACCTACGGTCGAACGTGTCAGACACGCCGGCGGAGCTGGTAGGGAGTGACGGAACCTCCCTGGAAACGACCCACGGGAGGTTAGGAGAAAGTAGAACCCGAGGCTATGAGCTCGAGCCGCTATGACTCGATCGCTGCCACCACCAGATCGCAGCCGACGAGACTCCAGCCAATCCCAACGTAGCGAGTACGTCATGGCCTAGGAAGTACAGAAAGCTGGTGTGAAGGTCCGCGAGACCAAAGTCACCCGAGACCCGCACCGCCTGATCCCCAGCCAGAGCCTTGGTCACGACGCAGAAGAACCCAGCCACCAGGAGCGCGGTGCCAATCGCCAGGCTCAACATGGGGCTGAGGAAGAGGCAGTTCTCTCGAACCGCCACCACGACCAACACGAGAAGAAGCGGTCCGGTGACGAGTGCCAAAGCCGCCAAAACGCTCAACGACTCGGCGAGCATCGAGAGCTTGTAGGGCTTGCAGTTGTAGAGCTCGTGCCGAACTAGCAGTGCCCAGAGAATCACCACAGGCAGTGAACCCATCAGGGCTTGAAGCCTTGGCTTCGTCATCGAGTCAGGCCGTTGGCCAGGCCAAGGGACTCAGTGGCCACTAGATTGACTGAATAGGCCAGCTGATCCCCGTCGAGAGGAGGAGGCAGCGTTGCGGCAGGAGGCTCCGGATCGGCCCAGATTCCTCGCCTGGACTCTCGCGCTCGTCTCTCCTCGTGCCGATAGACGCACTTTGTGTACTCGGACAAGAAGTATGGTGGTGGCTCCTCAAACCCTCCCAAGCCCTTCCGGATGAGCTCGAGCCCCACATCGCCTGACTCCGCGGACAGGGTCCCCACCACGTTCGGCTGGTACGAGAGACCACTGGAAGGCTGCAGCCCCAGCAAAACCCGCGCTCCCACGAGTTTCCCGAGCTCGGCCCTCGCCGCGCGAGCGGCGTCGTGCGTCGGAGGCGGAGCCTTGACCCCGACGATCCGAACCCCAATCAGTTTGCCGTGTTCCTCACCCCGCAGGACAACCTGGTTCGGGGTCGGAGCCGACTCGACTCTCGCCTCGACCGCCAGGAAGTACGAACTCTCCCTAGCAGCGTCTCTGCAGACCCCCTCGTAGGGCTCTTGCGCCTCCTTGTTCTGACCCGTGCGAGCAGGTAGGTCTGCACCCTTCGCCAGGAGCACAAGGACGATCAGGGCAACCATTCTGGATTCTCTACTACCTACCCCACGAAGTCTTGGCCGAAGGCTCAACAGTCGGTCGAAAGAACTCCTCAAGACCACTTCACGCACCCTACCCCGGCCACCGAAAACTCTCACCGGCCGCGCCCTACCCGGAGGGTACCGAGAGCGATCAAGACGAGGCCCAACGAGACAGCACCGATCCAGGACAAGGTCGGTACTTCGACCACGGCCGGCGCTGGCCCCATGAACTCGCCGAGGGCGAGCGGACGGGACCCTACAGGGATGGTGTCGACCAGGGATCCATGGGTCGTGTCCAGAACCGTGACCGCAGCGAGACCGGATAGGGCCACGTAGAGGAATCGACCATCTGGAGTGAGATCGACCCCGACCGGGAACGAGCCCGCACCGGTACTCCAGGTAGCGACCACGATTTCATTGTCGAGGTCCACGACGGTTACGGCGTGATGGTGAAAACCGGAAACGAACAGAGACTGCCCGTCGGCCACCAAACCGGTCGGCCCACCCGGCACGGGCACGGTCGCCAGCACGCTGTCCGTTCCCGTGTCGATGATCGATACCAGGTTCTCGACCATGTGCGTGGCAAACACTCGGTCCCCTATAGGGCTGATCGTCAACGAGAACGGCATCAGACCTCCGAGATCGACCGTAGCAATCACCGACCGTGACGACGTATCGACGACCGATAGGGATCCCCCGCCGTAGTTGGCCACGTAGACCCGTGCTCCGTCCGGACTCACCACGACGCTCGCCGGCATGACTCCGACCGGAATCGTGGCTGTCTGCAGCAGAGCCTCGGCGTCCACGACGGAAAGCGTGTTGCTATTCAGGTTCGACACGTAGACCTCGGAGTTGTCCGGCGAGACGGTGACCCCTTGCGGCGCCAAGCCGGTCCCCAGTGTCGCAATCACCGATCTCGTGGCAGCATCCAGGATCGAGACGTTGCCATCGTCTAGATTGGGCACATAGATCCGGTTGCCATCCGGGGAGACTGCCACCGCGCTAGGCTGCTGCCCCACCGGGACGGTAGCGACCACGGTTCGGCTCCCGGTGTCGATTACCGAAACCGTGCCCGAGAACGCGTTCGGCACCCAGGCCTCCTGGGCCGACAACGCCAGAACGTCCAGAAGCCCGAAAAGAAACAACAACAGGGTTCGAGCCATCTCACCGACTCCCGACTTGTAGTGTCGGACCTCCCGAGGCGGGTCGCTGGAGGCGCCAGAGACCTTCTCGGCAAGACCCTTGGTCGCGCCTGCCTCGAATCATGATCCGCTAGAGAGCCCGAGTGTATGCCAGGAGGGAATCGTCGCCGTCGCGGAGCGCAGGCGGCGGCCTCCCCGCGGTGGGCAACCAGCCGACGCCGGCCCCGAGGACCTGCCGGGTCCGTAGGTCGGGAGCGGCGGATCTTCCACGACTTCCCCCAAGAACGGTCAGGCTAGTCCGAGCCCGCTGGCCTCGAGATCGTGGGTGCAACGGGGACGGTATCTACCCGGGGCGTTCGGCAGCGTCTGCGCCGCCCACTGTGCCCACTGGGCAGTTGGCGCTCCACACGATGGAGGGCCTTCTCCCCATCTCAGGCGCTGTACGGCCGATCGAGGAATAGCGCTGGAACGATCGGACGATCTCAACTGTCCTTCGCCTTTCCTCTCAACTACTCGTAGACGGTAGCGGAGGACCCGAAGGAACCGGCGGGTCCACGGGGGCTCTCCGCGAGCGGCGGCAAGCACTGGCATCGGGAAGGGCGGCCCCATAGCGTCGCGGAGCGCAGGCGGCGGCCTCCCTTGCGGTGGGCAACCAGCCGACGCCGGCCCCGAGGACCTGCCGGGTCCGTAGGGTCTGGAGCGGCGGATCCTCCACGAGCGGTTGAAGTTCCAAACGCCTCCATCCAGTCCGCAAACCCACAAGGTATCGGGAACACGCCTTCGCTTCGATCGTAGTCCTAGCCAAAGCCACCGAACGTCGGCATCGGCGACACCCGGACCCGTCCGCCCGATCGAGCCGTCCACTACAATCCCCGCTGAAACGACCCACGAGGAACTCCATGACCCTACAGCGCGGCTCCCGTCTGGGACCTTACGAGATCATCCGCCCACTCGGAGCCGGCGGGATGGGCGAAGTCTTCGAAGCCAAGGACACCCGGCTCGACCGTCGGGTGGCGGTGAAGGTGTTGCCGCCCCACCTGTCGAGTGATCCGCACCTGCGGCAGCGGTTGGAGCGCGAGGCGAAGGCGATCTCGGCCCTGAGCCATCCCCATATTTGCACGCTGTTCGACATCGGACGGGAGGAGAAGACCGATTTCCTGGTGTTGGAGTACCTGGAGGGCGAGTCGCTGGCCGAGCGGTTGCGCAAGGGAGCACTGCCGCTCGACGAGTTGCTGACGGTGGCGGTGCAGATCACCGATGCCCTGGACAAGGCGCACCGGGCAGGGATCGTGCACCGGGACCTCAAGCCGGGGAACGTGATGTTGACCAAGTCGGGCGCCAAGTTGCTCGACTTCGGGCTGGCCAAGGCGGACACTCCGGCCACCGAGGCGACGAACGATCTGACCTCCTCCCCCACCATGAGTCAGCCGCTGACCGCGGTGGGAACGATCATGGGTACCTTCCAGTACATGGCGCCGGAGCAGTTGGAGGGGTCGGAGGCGGACGTCCGTAGCGACCTCTTCGCCCTCGGCGCTACCCTGCACGAGATGGCCACCGGCCAGGCCGCGTTCTCGGGTGCCACCCAGGCCAGTCTGATCGGTTCGATCCTGCACGAGCGTCCGCCCATGGTTTCGTCGGTGGTGGTCGACGTCCCTCCCGCCCTGGATCGGGTCATCGAGGTTTGTCTGGCCAAGGATCCGGACCAGCGCTGGCAGACGGCGCACGACGTACTGTTGCAGCTGCGTTGGATCGCCGAGGGAGGCTCGGTGGTGGGAGCCGCTCCGGTGGCCGCTCCCAAGCGGCACGGCCGCGAGAAACTGGCCTGGATCACCTGTGGTCTTCTGGCCCTGGCACTCGCCGGTCTAGGTCTGTCGGGCCTCGGGACGACCGAGGCTCCACCCCAGACCCTGCGCTTCGAGATCCAGGCTCCGAAGGAGTTGCGTACCATGGGCTCGCCGCGGCTGTCGCCGGACGGTACGACGCTGATCTTCGCGGGGACCGGACGGGACGGCGTGCCGCAGATCTGGAAGCGCCCCCTCGACGCGCTGGAAGCGGTTCCGATCGCCGGGACCGAGCGCGCCGGCCGCCCCTTCTGGTCCCCCGACAGCCAGAGCATCGCGTTCTTCGCCGAGGGTAAGCTGCGTCGCATTCCGGCGGCGGGCGGCCAGGTGCGCACCGTGTGCGACGCTCCCAGCGGCTCGGACGGTACCTGGGGTACCTCTGGCCAGATCGTGTTCGACGGCGCGGCCGACGATCCTCTCCTCAGCGTGGCGGCCAGCGGTGGCGTCGCTCGGCCGGTGATCGAGGATCCGGGAGAGGGTGCGCCCTTCGTGGGTTGGCCCGAGTTCCTGCCCGACGGCGAACACTTCCTCTTCCTCCGCAAGGGACCCGAGGAGTCCGAGGCCAGTTGGCTGATGGTGAGCGACCTCGAGGGAAACACCACTCCGGTGGTCGAAGCATCTACCCGGGTCCAGTACGCCGCGCCGGGGTACCTGATCTACGTCCACGACGACACCCTGGTAGCACACCGTTTCGACCTGAAGTCGCACCAGGTGGAAGGGGATCCCGTGCCCCTGGTAGAAGACGTCGGAGCCACCGGCGTCGGTCTGGCCCACTTCTCCGCCTCGAGCCACGGCACCTTGGTCCTGCGAGGTCGGCTCGCCAACCAGCCCAAGCTGGTGCAGTTGGACAACAGTGGGCGCGAGATCGCTCACCTCGGGGAGTCGAAGCGCTACATCTCGCCCCAGCTCTCGCCGCAGGGGGACCATCTGGCCGCCTCCGTGGTCGAGG
Source organism: Thermoanaerobaculia bacterium (assembly GCA_030429235.1). Lineage (GTDB taxonomy): Bacteria > Acidobacteriota > Thermoanaerobaculia > Multivoradales > JAIOJS01 > JAIOJS01. The sequence goes on from JAUIDB010000012.1 coordinate 45,112, forward strand.
TCGGGGTGTCGACCAGCTCCGACCTCTGGACGCTAAACCTGGCCCGCGGGATCTGGTCGCGGTTGACCTTCGAGGACGGCAACGTGGGTTCCCCGGTCTGGTCGAGCGATAGCAGGACCATCTACTACACCAGCCAGCTGGAAGGGCAAGCCACCCTCTTCCGGCGGCCAGCCACAGGAACCGGCGAAGCCGAGACCCTGCTGACGTTGCAGGGGACACGGGCCGCACCACACTCCCTGTCGCCGGACGGACGCTCGCTGGCGCTGAGCTTCAATCGCGAGGGCGAAGGATGGGGCCTATGGATCCTGCCCTTTGACGAATCTGGAGCCCCGGGCGAGCCCTACCCCTTCCTCGACCTGCCGGAGACCGAGATCCGTCCCTCCTTCTCGCCCGACGGGCGCTACATCGCCTACGAGACGATCACCGACGACGGGACGTCGCAGATCATGGTGGCCGAGTTCCCCGGGCCCGGAGGCCGCTGGCAAGCCACGACCCAGGGAGGTGCGGAACCGATGTGGTCGAAGCAGGGTCGAGAGCTGCTCTACCTCGATGGGCAGACCACTCTGCAACGGATGGCGGTGGAGTTCCGCGACGGGCAGCCGATCTTCTCGGCCCCCGAATCGTTCGGAGGTCCGGTCCTGCACCCGGACCAGGACCGGAACCGGTTCACGGTCACTCCGGACGGAGACAAGGTGGTGCTGCTGGCCGGGGAAGCGACCCCGGCCCCGACCACGGTGGTCGTGGGCTGGTCGCACGGACTCTCCGAGTAGCGCAGACCGTAGCCCGCCGCTCCCTAGCTACCATCGCTCCCGCGGCTCAGTACTCGTAGAACCCGCGGCCGCTCTTGCGCCCCAGCCGTCCCGCCTGCACCATCTGCTTGAGGAGCGGCGGGGGCGCGAAGCGCTTCTCGCGGTACTCCTCGAACATGATGTCGGCGATGAAGACGGTGGTGTCGAGCCCCACCATATCGAGCAGGGTGAAGGGACCCATCGGATAACCGGTTCCTAGTCGCATGGCGAGATCGATGTCCTCGACCGAACCGATCCCCTCTTCGAGCCCCCGCACGGCGTCCAGCAGGTACGGAACCAGGAGCCGGTTCACGATGAATCCGGAGTTGTCCTTGCACGCTACCGGCTGCTTGCCGAGCCGTCGGCAGACGTCGAAAGCGGCAGCGAAGGCCTCATCGGAAGTCAGCAGGGTCCGCACCACCTCGACCAGCTTCATCGCCGGCACCGGATTGAAGAAGTGGAGGCCGACGAAGCGGTCGGGCCGGGTGGTCGCTACCGCCAGCTGGGTGATGGTCAACGACGACGTATTGCTGGCGAAGAGCGCCTTCTCCTGCACCTCCTGATCGAGCGCCACGAAGGTCTTGCGCTTCTCGTCCGGATTCTCGACGATGGCTTCGATCACCAGGTCGCAGTCGTGCAACGCTGCCAGGTCGACGGTACCGGTCAGTCGGGCCAGGGTTCCCTCGCGCTGCGTCTCGTCGAGTTTGCCCTTCTCCACCGCCCGCTCGAGGGAACGATTGATCCGCTCCAACCCTCGGTCCAGCAGATCGTCCGAGACCTCACGGATCACGGTTTCGAACCCGGCCGCGGCGGCGACCTGGGCGATGCCCGACCCCATGAGGCCGCAACCGAGGACGCCGATCTTCTCTATCTTCATCGGTCTTGCTCCCTTTCTCGGAGCAGAAGGCTCCGACGCCGGAAACCTACTCGGCCGGGTCGGCGGCGTCAATGGGAGGCCACCACACGATCTGCCGCTCTCCGGAGGGCAGAATCGAAATCTCGGCCCGGTAGGCGTCGGGAAGATCGAAGGGAAGTCGATCCGGCCACTCCACCACCTTGACGGCGGGTTGCTCGAGGAGTTCCTCCAGTCCCAACCCGAGCGCTTCCTCCGGCGAGAGACGGTAGAGGTCGATATGAATCAGCGCTCCCTGGGCTCCCTGGTGCTGGTGAATCAAGGTATAGCTGGGCGACTGCACGTCGTGCGCGGGAATCCCCAGCGCCCCGGCCAGGCCGCGGGTGAGGACCGTCTTCCCCGCCGCCAGTTCTCCGGTCAGCAGCAAAACCCCCGACGGCGCCAGCAGCTCCGCCAGCAACCGACCGACCTCCTCGGTGTCCTCGGGGGTGTCGCTATGGTGCGCTCTCACCTGCTCTTACCGCGTCGGATCATGGGCTCGCAGCCTCCCGCACCACACGGTAGGCGGCGGACAGCCAGTCCACCAGTCCACCGGCTGACAGCGACTCGGGGGCCGCCTGCTCGACGAAGAGGTCGGCCGCCTGGCCGTGCAGGAAGACGCCGGCACAGGCGGCGTCCCAGGGATCGAGGCCCGCGGCGAGGAAAGCACCCACGATCCCGGTGAGCACGTCGCCCGAGCCACCGCTAGCGAGCCCGTGGTTGCCGGTCGAGCTGATGGCCACTCGCCCCTCGGGCTCGGCCACCAACGTGCGGTACCCCTTGAGGACCACGACGCACCCGGTGCGGCGCGCGGCCTCGCGCACCGCCTCGAGTCGTTCCGTCGAACGGATGGGAACGTTGCTGCCCAGGAAGAGCCGCGCGAGTTCTTTGGGATGTGGCGTCAGAACCGTCGCCGCGGGGCGTTCCTGTAGCGCTTCGGCGCGGCCGGCGAACGCGAAAAGGGCGTCGGCATCGAGTACCAGGGGTCTCTCGAGTCCGACCGCCAGGCGCCGTACGCACTCCCCGACCTCGCTCCCCCGCCCCAGTCCGGGGCCCACGGCCAGGGCCGAGGCCGACGCCTGGGCCAGCAGACGCGGCACGGCTTCCAGGGCGAGGTGGCCCGAGGCCGAACTCGGAAGAGCCAGCGTCATCGACTCGATCGATCCCAGCTCCACCAGATCGGCGCAGGGCTGTGGCGTGGCCACGGTGACCAGACCGGCGCCGGCGTGCACCGCCGCCCGTGCCGCCAGGATCGCCGCCCCGCTGTGCCCCGGAGAGCCAGCGACCACCCACAGGTGGCCGAAGGTCCCCTTGTGCCCTTCGCGATCGCGGCGAGGCAGTCTCAGACCGATGTCGGCCGCGGTCATCCACTCGACCGAGCGATCGGTTTCGGGGCGACCGAGCCGGGGCAATCCGAGGCTCCCGACGGCGAGGTCTCCCACCAGTCGATCCGCCGGCGGCAGGAGGTGGGAGAGTTTGGGAGTCTCGAAGGTGACCGTCCAGCGGGCCGGCAGGCAAGGGCCGATCGGCTCGGGCTGGTCGGCGTCCAGGCCGCTGGGCAGATCCACCGCCAGCACCGGACGGTCGAGTTCCTCGGCGCGCTGCACCACCAGTGCGGCGGTACCAGCCAGCGGGCGCGAGAGCCCGGTACCGAACAGGGCATCGACCACCAGGTCGACCGGGGCCAAGGCCTCGAACCAGACATCGACGGCGGCCTCGGTGGGCCAGAAGTCTAGGTCCACTGCGCTGGAACCGGCGACCGCCCGGAACATCCGCAGTTGGGCTGCCCCGTCCGGACTGAGCCCCTCTTCGGTACCCAGGATTCCGACCGCGAGCTCGAAACCCCGCGCGGCCAGATGACGGGCCACGGCCAGGCCATCGCCGCCGTTGTTGCCCGGTCCACAGAGAATGGCGATCCGCTCGGCCGCCGGCGCCCGCTCGAGCAGCAACTCGACGACCGCGAGCGCCGCGTTCTCCATCAGCACCAGGGAGGGAATCCCCAGTTCTTCGATCGCCCAGCGATCGAGGGCGCGGGACTGTGCTGCCGTGAGAACCTGCATCGCTCGCTAGCCTAGCAGTCCGAGGCGCGCGTCAGTTTCCGGAACTCACTCACGTAGGATCGGGCGATGTCGCCGCTCGCTCGCCCCTGCCTGACCCTGTTCACCAAACCCGCGGTGCCCGGCCGGGTGAAGACCCGGTTGATCGGTGCCGCTCCGTCCGGCACCACCCGCCCGGGTCTGACTCCCGCCGAAACGGCGCGGTTGCACCAGGCGTTTCTGGAGGATCTTTCGGCTTCTCTCGGTGCCGCGCAGTTGCAACTGCAGGTCGCGTGGGCGCTGCCTCCGGACCCGGTGGCCGACCCAGCGGGTCTGGACCTCGAGACCTTGACCCGAACCCTGGTCCGAGTTCCCGGAGCCGTGGGGTTCGCTCAGGAGGGCGACTCCCTGGGGGACCGCCTCTTCCATGGCCTGTCGCGGGCGGCGCAGTACGCCGACCGGGTCGGCGCCGTGGGCAGCGACCACCCCGACCTCGACGCGGCACGGTTGGAGGAGGGTTTCGATCGGCTGCAGCAAGCCGATCTCGTGCTCGGTCCCGCTGACGATGGTGGCTACTACTTCCTGGCGGTCGACCGAGACCGACTCGACCGACGGCTCTTCGAGGGGATCCCCTGGAGCACCGCCGGCGTCCTGGAAGCGACCCTCGCTCGGGCCCACGAACTCGATCTGCGCGTCGAGCTGCTTCCCGTGGGACACGACGTCGACACCGGTGAGGACCTGGCTGCGCTTTGCGAGCGGCTCCGCAACAGCGTGCGCTGTCCCCACACGCACGCACTGCTCACCGAACTCGCCTGGCTCTGACCCTCCGGCCAGCCGCTCCGTCGCCCCTGCAACCTGGCCAGAGCGAGCGGCTGCTACACTACGTTCCACGATCCTGAGACACCCTGCCCGGCTCCGGCCGCGCCGGAACCGGCCCAACCTCGGAAGGGAGCGGCGCATGGACGACATCGATCGGTGGGAGTACAAGATCATCAACATCCGCAGCGAGAACTACCGTCTCGATCCCAACGCGGCCACGCAGATGAACGTACTCGGGCAGGAGGGCTGGGAGCTGGTGTCGATCACCTCGGTCAACTTCAAGACCGGCGCGACCGACAACATCGCGATGGTCTTCAAGCGGCTGACCAACTGACCGGTTCCGCCAGGCCTTCCTAGGACTGGCGTCGCGCTCAGTCCCGACGTCGGTGAACTAGTCCCGACGTCGCTCAGTTAGTCCCGGCGTCGCTGAGTTAGTCCCGGCGTCGCTTGGCGAACCGGTGAGCCAGCAGCAACCCGACCGACAGCGCGGCCAGCGGCAGCGTCCAGCGGGCCGAGATCGGCACCCGGCCGAGATCGCGGTCGGTGGCACGACGGATCTCCGCTAGCCGCAGTTCCACCTGGCGGCGGCTCTCTTCGACTCGGTTCACGATGCTCCTCCTTTTCCCTGGTCCCTAGAGGGAGCTGGATCAGCGTCGGCACCCAGGGCGGAAACCTGGGGTTCGCCGATGGCATCCGGCCGGTCGCCGAGCGCACCCTGCACCGTCTGCCACCAGTCCCTATGCTCCTCCCAGCGCTGCTTCACCAGTCGGGTGGGAGCCTCCAGCGAGCGCAGCCGGCGCAACGCCATCCAGCCCAGGATCAACCCCACCAGACTGGCGAGGCCGAGCACGACCAAGGCCGCCGCCCAGGGTTGCAGCCAGATCGCGAGCACCAGCACGCCGGTGGCCAGTAGCAGACCGATCGTCCAGAACGTCACGAAGAGCAGGGCACCGACGAATCCCAGCGCCACGCCCAGACCGCGGCCGTTGCGCGACAGATCGTCGCCCAGCGCCTCGAACTCCGCGGCCGCGAGATCGACCAGGGCCTCGCCCAGCCCCCGAAACAGTCCGCCCCACTCCTTGGGTCGAATCATCGCACCGCTACCTCCACGTCACCGATCACGTAGGACTCGCCTCCCCCGAGATTATCGTAGAGCCCGATGGCCACGCGATGGGAGCCGCCCCGCATCGTCAGGTTGAATTCGTAGCCGAACCGTTTGCCCGCCGCTTCCTCCATCCGCGCGCTTTCGATCTGCAGCGGCACCCGAGCTTGCTGCACCGGTGACATGCCGCCCTCGGCATCGAGGGCGCTGAAGAAGACCTCGAGGCTCGCCTCCTGCAGCGGACCACGTTCGAGGAAAACGACGTCGTCGATCGGAACCCGCAGGGTGATCGGTACCAGGTACTGGTCGTCCGAGCGGCGGATCTCGCCGACGGTGACTTCGAGCTGCATCGGGTTCTGGTACTCCCGAAACAGCAGGGCCGCCATGGTCGCATCGCTCATTCGCTGCTCGAGGGAACGACCCCGATAGCCGCGGCGATGCCGGACCCGCGTGCCCTTGCGCTGGACCTTGACTTCGATGCGGTGGTAGCGACCGTCCCCGGCGTGCGACGGCTGGTAGGCCAGAGAGTAGAAGCTGTCGAAGTCGCGTCGGGCCTCCAGCAGTTGGTCGGTGGGGTCGTTGGTGTTGATGATCGACCGGCCGCCCGTATCGCGGGCCAGTTGGATCAACGGTGCCTGCAGGTTGTGGATGTGGTGAGAATCGAGCTGGGCCGCCGAGCTGATGACGTTGCGCGAGGCCGAGGCGGCAGAGGGTGCCCGCAGGCCGGCCGCGTCGAGGGTGTAAAAGGTCACACCGTTGGTATTGGCCAGGTGTCCGAGTTCCTGAAAACGGCGTCCGGCATCGAACTCCCGCGCCTCCATCAGAGTGGACGAGTCCTTGAACTTGTCCTGGATAGCGTAGAAGAGCTCCTCCCCCGGGACCTCCGGAACTCCCCCACTCACGTAGAGCAGCGCCTTGCGCCCCGGCAGGCCGGCCAGCGAGTCCACGGTCTCGCGAAGGGCGTCGATCGTGAACATCGTGTCGTTGTGGTAGGACCCCGCGTAGAGCCGCGCCTGGGAGATGGCGAAGGAGGCACTGTCCGCTTCCTCGATCTGGCGCAGGGTATCGTTGCGCTCGGCCTCGCGAGTGTTGCCGAGGGCGGTTTCGCGCTCCAACTCGAGCAGCCCGCGGCTGATCACCGAGGGATCATTGGTAAAGGGTACCCGTTCCTTCAGCGAGCGGGTGTAGCTGACCAGTGCGATCTTGCGGTTCGGCTGCACTTCGCGGCCCAGGAAGCTGCGCAGGCTACGGAACACCCGGTTGCGCTCGAAGGGCTTGATGTTGAGGTTGTCGATGTACACCACCAGATAGTGGGGATCATTGGCGGCGGCCCGCTCGGCGGCCTCCTCGAGCGCGGCCTCTTCCTCGGAACCGGGGATCGTCAACCTAGGCTTGGGCTGGGCCTGGGCCGGCGCCGGCGGAGCCTGGGGTGGCCGGAAGTGGCTGAGGGCGACCGGACGGCCATCTTCGTAGACCTCGAAGTCGGAGGCTTTCAGATCCTCGATCGGGTTCCCCTTCTTGTCGGTCACGAAGACCTCGAGCTCCACCACCGCCACCCGTACGTGATCGACAAAGGGAGCCGCCGCCGGTGTCCCCTCGGACTGAGCCCATAGAGGCCACGACCAGATCAGAGCCAGGAGAACGAGGAAGGGCCGGGTCGGGATCGATCGGTTGCGCATCGGACGGTGATTATAGAAGAGGGCGGCGCGCAGGTCAGGGACCCTACGGCTCCTCCGTTCCGAGGCTCAGGGTTCGTAGCGTCCGGTGGCCATCAGGGTGCGCCCCGACGGCGGATCGTGCACCGAAAAGACCAGATCGTGGGCCCCTTTGCGCAGCTTCATCGTGGTCTCGAAGCGGTCGGTCGACCCGGGCGGTGGCGGCTCCTCGAGATCGAGTCGGAGGCGGATCACCGGGATCGGAGCCATCTGACCACTCTCGTCCTGCACCGCGACCCGAAGCTCCACTTCACCTACCATCCGGTCGCCGTAGGGAACGATGGTCACGTGGTCGAGCGGGATGGTGACCGCGATCGGTACCTGGACCTTGCCGATGCCGGCCCGCTTGCCGGTCCCGATCTGCACCGACAGGGGTCCCTCACTGACCTGGTGGCCAAAGAGTAGGGCGCTCTCGACTTCCATGGTGACTTCGGTCGAGCGCGAGTAGTCCTGATAGCCCTTGCGGTGGCGTACCGTGAGCCCCGGTGCGTCGACCACCACCCGGATCTCGCGGTCGGCGTCCGCTCCCTTGCGCTCCGGCGTGAAGCCCAACCAGTAGTAGGCCGCGAGGTCGCGGTGGACCTCCTCCATCACGTCGAGGCGACGAGCGTTGATGAAGGGCTGACCGCCGGTCTGCTCGGCCAGATACTCGAGGGTGTGGTGCATGTCGTTCTCGCGCAGCGAGAGGCCGCCGTTGGGAGCCGGACCGCGGCGCGAAGCGTCGACTGCGTCGAGTCCACCCTGGAAGCCAGGCAGGTCGACCGGAAAGAGCGTGTAGCCCAGCAGATTTGCCGTTTCGGTCAGGGGTCGGAAGATCCCCTCGCCCCGGCGCACCTGGGTGTCGAGTATGGCCCGGTGGTAGTCGTTGACTACGAACTCGGCAGGGTGGTTGGGCCACCCACCGGAGAGCAGCAGCATCACCTTGCGGCCGGGTGGGCCACCGAAACCACGCAGAGTGCTGGCGGCCGCGGCCACCGAACGATCGAGCTGCTCCTCGATCCGCTCGGCGTAGTAGAGCTCCTCGAGGTCGAGGTAGTAGCTGTCGTTGCTCACCCGCGACCGTCGGCCGCGGTCCTCGTCGAGGTCCAGCTGACGGAGCTCGGCGGTGCGCAAACGGCCGTAGGCCGGGCGCTGTTGGGCATCGCGCAAGACATCCTGCAGGTCGGAGTGCGACTGCGACCAGCTGGTCAACATGGTGAGTTTGCGCCCGTCGAAGGCCACGATCGCCATCCGATCATTCGGCCCCAGGTACGCGACCTGACGACGGAGATCCTCCAGCACCTGGTCCCGGTCGCGCTCGATCGAGAAGAAGTCGTCGACGAACACCAGGTAGCTGGTCCCGACCGCTCGACCGGGCTGGACTTCGGCGATCTGGATATCCCGCAGATCCGAATCCGGCGCCGGCGGGCGGGCGACACCGCCGCGCACCTCGGTAAAGAACTCGATCTCCTGCTCCTCGCCGTCGACCAGGAGACGGAACAGATCGGGACGGAGGCCGAGCACCCGCACGCCGTCTCGGTCGGTGACCACCACTTCGACGTTGACCACGCGCACGTCGAGAACATCACCGAAGACGCTCGACGGCTGAGGTTCCTGCGCCGGCAAGACGCTCGCCACCAGGGACGAGAGCAGCAACACCAGACTGCTGCGGATGGCTAGAGATCGGAAAACGTGCAATCGATTCATATCGCTGAGGGGTTCCTTTCGGTGCTTCTGGGGTGGCTACCGTTATCTTCTATACGGTGGAACCCGTCGAGTGTCCCGATTCATTTCCACTCTGCGTCGGCAGGGACCAGTCAGGCCCAAGTCCAGCGCCCGCCGACACTCGTATCGAAAGGTCGTCAGCGCGTCAGGTGTCGGACGATGCGGTGTCCGTGGTCCCGCGAGTTCTCGATGAAGATCTTGCCGGTATCCCGCCCGGCCTGGAGGGTACCCGCCACGTAGAACCCGGGGATGTTCGACTCGCAGCTCTCGACGTCGACCTGCGGCACCAGGGTTTCGGGGTCGATCGCGACGCCGACCGCGGCGGCCAGATCCAGCTCGGGTCGGTAGCCGATCAACACGTAGCAAGTCGAACAGGGCAGAACCCACCGGCCCTCGGGACCACCACCGTGGACTCCCTCGGCATCGAAGCGTTCGACGGTACTCTGGTACCGAGCCGCTATAGCCCCTTCGGCCACGCGGTTCTCGAAGTCGGGGCCCAGCCAGTACTTGACGCTCGCCTTGGCCCTCTCGCCCCGGTGCACCAGGGTCACCTCGGCCCCCCAGCGGTACAGCTCGAGCGCGGCTTCGAGGGCCGAGTTGCCGCCTCCGACCACCACGACTCGATCGCCGTAGTGTCCGTACGGCTCGACGAAGCGAGACCGCACCCAGGGGAGGTCCTCGCCAGGGACCCCCAGCCGCTGGGGTTGGCCGAAGTAGCCGCTCGCCAGCACCACCGCGCGGGCCCGCCGCTCCCGCGCCCCTTCACGGGTCTCACTGCGAACCAGGAAACCACCCTCGGCTGCCGATCGGGCTTCGACCGCGGTGACCGTCTCGCCGGTCGCCAGGGGCATCTGGTACTGCCGCGCGACCTCGCGGTAGTACGCCAGGGCCTGGGCCCGCGTCGGCTTGGCGTCGGGAATGGCCAGCGGCACGCCGGCGATCTCCAGGAGATCGCGGGTGGTGAAGAACCGCATATCGGTGGGATAGTGCCGGATGGCGTCGCACAGGCTGCCCCGGTCGAGCAGCAGTACTGACAGACCGGCGTCGAGGGCGGCCGCGCCGACCGCCAGACCGGTGGGCCCTGCCCCGATGACCAGAAGGTCGAGAAGGGATTGATCGGCGGAAGGGGACTCAGACATCGGCAACTCCGCGGGGAAAGTGGGCCACCGGACCATGACCCCGGCCCAGCCCCGGAGCGAGCCGAATGGCTTGTTGTAGATAGTCGATGGCGCCGCGTACCGCCGGTACCAGGGGGTCTCCCCGGCCCAACCGCGCGGCGATGGCAGACGACAGCGTGCATCCCGTCCCGTGGGTCGACCGGGAGTCGATCCGGGGGTGTTCGAACCTGGTCACCCCCTCCACGGTGACCAGGGTGTCGAATACCCGATCTCCCGAACCGTGTCCCCCCTTGACCAGGGCCGCCGCACCACCGCGCGCGAGGTCGCGGCCGGCCCGTTCCGCCGCGTCGAACTCGTCCACGGCGTAGCCAACCAGCTGTGCTGCCTCGGGCAGGTTGGGGGTCACCACCGTAGCGAGGGGCAGGAGTTCGGTGATCAGCGCCTCGACCGCCTCCGCGGCCAGCAGCGCATCGCCACTCTTGGCCACCATCACCGGGTCGAGGACGACCGGCTGCCCACCCAGGTGCTGGCGGAGGTGGCGGGCCACGGTGCGCACGGTCGCCGAATCTCCCAACATGCCGATCTTGACCGCATCGACGCCCAGATCCTCGAACACGGCGTCGATCTGGGCGCCGACGACCTCCACCGGCACCGGATGGATCGCCGTGACACGCTCGGTGTTCTGGGCGGTCACGGCCGTGATCACGGACATCCCGTAGGCCCCGTGGGCGGCGAAGGTCTTGAGGTCGGCCTGGATCCCCGCTCCCCCCCCGGAGTCGGAACCAGCGATGGTCAGCAGGCGGGGCTCAGCTCGAGGCATCGACCGCATGGGATTGTCGGACCCGTCGCCAGGCCAGGAAGAGCACCGTGATCAGGATCAACAGGCTGATGCCCTGGGCCAGGGTGAGCTGGCCGAGGAGCCGGTCGTCCTTGGCGCGCAGGAACTCGATGCCAAAACGCTCGACCGCCAGCAGCGCGAACAGGACCAGCGCCACGCCACCAGGCCGGTATCCCGAACCCTCTCCTCGACTCTTCAACATCCAGAAACCGATCCCCCAAATGACCAGGGCGATCGCGGTCTCGTAGAGCTGGGTGGGATGGACGGCCATCAACTGAGCCCCCGGAATGTCATCCGGAATGGGAATCCCGAATTCGCTCTGCAGGTAGGCGGCCCGGGTCGGGGGCAGCCCCACCGGGAACTCCACCCCCCAGGGAAGATCGGTCGGGACTCCATAGTCGTCGCCGACCAGGAAACAGCCCACTCGGCCCACGCCGTACCCCAGAGCGAGGGCGGGCGTCGCCGCGTCGAGGGTCGACCAGAACGGCAAACGACGGCGCGACATCACGAACAGCACGGCAGCGGTGCCGAGGAGAAAACCGCCGTACCAGACCAGCCCGGAGCGACTGAGAAGAAGGCCCCAGTCGCGGTACAGCAAGGCGTAGTAGATCTTGCCCCCGGCGATGCCACCGAGCCCGGCCCACAACATCATGGAACTGGCGTCGTCGGCCGTACCGATCCCGAGCCACCGCAGGTTCCGCGAAAGTTGGGCGTACCCCACCAGGAAGGCGAGCATCAACATCACGCCGAACGGCGAGATCGAAAGGGGACCGAGGTGGAACAGCTCTTGGATCATCGAAAAACTCCTGCTCGCTCCGGGCGGAAGCGCCGCGCGAAGGGTGCGAAGGTTATCAGGAGTTTGGCCCCCTCTCCGGATAAGATCCGGCCGATGTCTCGTCCGGTCGCCAGCCTCACCTCGGAGCAGTCGTTGCAACGCCTCCGCCAGGCCCTGGGAGAGGACTGTCTTTCCCAGTCGGAGAGCGATCTCGAGGCCTACGGCCGTGACGAGACCGAGGACCTCGAATACCGTCCCGACCTCGTGGCTCGGCCGCGCTCCACCGACCAGATCGTCGACCTGCTCCGCGTGGCGCACCGAGAGGGAATCCCGATCACCCCCCGGGGGGCGGGCACCGGTCTGTCGGGCGGGGCCCTGGCCGTACGGGGTGGCATCTGCCTCTCTCTCGAGCGGCTGAATCGAATCGTCGCCATCGACCGTGGCGACATGGTGGCCGAAGTGCAAGCGGGCGTGGTTACCGGCGATCTGATGCGCTCCGCGGCCGAAGAGGGCCTGCTCTACGGCCCCAACCCCTCCAGCTTCGACCAGTGCACCCTCGGAGGCAACATCGCCGAGAACGCGGCCGGGCCGTTGTCGCTGCGCTACGGCACCACGCGGGCCCAGGTCCTCGGCCTCGAGGTCGTGACGGCCGAGGGCGAGCTCCTGCGGACCGGCGGTCGCAACCGCAAGGACGTCGCGGGCTACGATCTCACGTCCCTCTTCGTGGGCTCGGAGGGAACCCTGGGAGTGGTCACCGCCGCCACCCTCCGCCTGCACCCCGCACCCCGGGCTCGCACCACCCTACTCGCCGCCTTCCCCACGCTCGAGGCGGCGGCCCGGGCCGTCGAGGTCCTCTGCCGCGAGGTGCCGAGTCTGGCCGCCTGCGAGATCATGGATGGTCCCGCCATCGCCGCAGTGGCCGCCATACAGACCGTGCCCGACAGTCTGCGCCAGGCCGGAGCCGCGCTGCTGCTGGAACTGCACCACGATCGTCCCCGGGCGCCGGAAACCCTGGCCGAAGAGGTCTTCGAGCGGCTCGAGCCGCTCGGCCTGGAAGATCTGCAGGTGGCGCTCGACGCCGCTGACGCGCGGATGTTGTGGCAGATCCGGCGCCAGGTCGCCCACGGCGTCAAGGCGCAGTCGGTCTACAAGGAGGTCGATACCGTGGTGCCGCGCTCGCGCCTGGCCGAGCTGGTGCGTGCGGCGCGCGAGGTCGCGACCGCAGAGGGCCTCGAGGCGATCTGCTACGGCCACGCCGGCGACGGCAATCTTCACATCAATCTACTACGCGGCGCGCTCGACGACCCGCACTGGGCACGGGCCCGAGATCGGGCCGAAACCGCCCTCTTCGGCCGGGCCGTGGCCCTGGGCGGTTCGATTACCGGGGAGCATGGGGTCGGCTGGACCCAGCGCCACCATCTCGACCGCCTGGCGGACCCGGTGGGTCTCGAGCGCATGCGGCGACTGAAGGCCGTCCTCGACCCTCGGGGGATTCTGAACCCGGGCAAGATCTTCCTTTCCGGGCCGGAGGAGGCTTCGTGAGCCGGGTCTGGAAGAAGCGGTTCGAGGAGTTGGAGGCGTTCGTACGACCCGATCGGGTCCGAGGCCGTTGGCTGGTGCTGACGCACGACAACCCCGACCCCGATGCCCTGGCCGCGGCGGCGTTGATGGCCCGCCTCCTGCGCAAGGCGTTCGGCGCACGGGTCACGATCGCCTACGGGGGTCTCATCGGCCGCGCGGAGAACCAGGAGATGGTTCGAACCCTCGGGCTCAAGATCAGCCACGTGAAACACCTCAGCTTCCGGAACTACCGCCACTTCCTCCTGGTCGACACGCAACCGCGGACGGGCAACAACCAACTACCGGCGGACATCGTGCCGGACATCGTGCTCGATCACCATCCGCCGCGAGGAGCCAGTCGTTCCGTTCCCTTCGCCGACATCCGACCCGAGGTGGGGGCGACGGCAACCCTGGCCGCCGAGTACTACCTCGGCAGCGGTCTCGAAGTGAGCGCGCGGGGGGCGACGGCTCTGGTGTACGCCATCCGTACCGAGACCCGCGACTTCAGCCGGGAAGCGGCGGGTCCCGACCGTCGGGTCTACGACCAGGTGTTCCCCTCGGTCAACAAGCGGGCGCTGGCCAAGATCCAGTACCCCCGGCTCCCCCTCTCCTACTACCGGATGGTGCGAGAGGCATTGGAGCGCGTGCAAGGGATCGGCACGCTGGTGCTCTCGCACCTGGGCGAGGTCGAACAACCGGACATCGTGCCCGAGATCGCCGATTTCCTTCTTCGTATGGAGGGCCGCACCTGGTCGTTGTGTACGGGTCGTTTCGAAGACCGCATCTTCCTCTCTCTGCGCACCACCAACCCGCGCGCAGATGCCGGCCAGCTGATGCGTCGCCTGGTCGGCCGAAAGGGACGGGGAGGGGGGCACGGCATGCTCGCCGGCGGCTGGATCCCGACCAATCAGGACGTCGAGCGTCAACAGGAGCGCCTGGGGCGACGGCTGGCCAAAGCCCTCAGAAAGGACCCCGAACGGATCGCGGCTCTCGATCTGTCCCAGAAGACCCTCGCCCCGAAGGAAACCCCTTGAGCCCGAAGTCCGACCTGCGGACCGAGTTGGCCGCGGCCGAGCCTGGACGCCGCCAGGCGGCCCGCGACCGCATTCGACGCGCGGTCGACCAGGCCGGAGGAGACCAGGAGCGAGCGGCCCAGGACCTCGGACTCGAGACCTGGGAGGTCGCCCACTGGTTGGCGGTAGCCGAGTTGCCCGGCAGCCACACTCCGGCCCGCCCCGAGAGCGGAGCGAAGGACACCTCCATCGTCCCCACTGAGCCTCCGCCCCAAGCGCGCCAGCGGCCGTCGTCGCGGAGCCTTCCTTCGAGCGCCGAACTCGCGCGGGCCTCGGGGTATCCATTCGACCGCTCCGGGCCGGCTCGCGCCGGCTCCCCCTTCGACGACTTCGGCCCCGAGTACCGACAACCGCTGACGGCACCGGTTCCCGGGCCACCAGCCATCGACGAGAAGCCGCCGGCTCCCCGGGGGCTGCCGCTGGCCCGCTCACCGCGTCCCGCCGAGCCGCGTCTGACCCTCCCGGGCGTGGCTGCCGCCGGCACGCCACGTCCCCACGCCCCGCGGGCCACCCAACTCCCGCTGCCGGACCTACGAGATCCTCAATCGGCCGCGCCCCGACGACTCGCTCTGATTTTGCACGCCCACCTCCCCTGGGTGCTGGGACACGGCACCTGGCCCCACGGCGAGGACTGGCTGATGGAGGCGGTGGTGCACTGCTACGTGCCTCTGGTCGCCATGTTGCAACGACGCCAAGCCGAGGGCCAACGACGCCTCCTGACCTTTTCGATCACCCCGGTCCTCGCCGCCCAACTCGCGGATCCCAGGTGCCGCGAGGCCGTCGACCGCTACTACGGCGAACGCCTTGGGGCTGCCGAGGCTCTGCAAGAGGTCCACCCCCTCGGCCACTGGTGGAATCTGGAACTCACGGCGTCGCGAGCCGCGTGGGACGCGATCGACGGGAATCTGATC
This sequence comes from Thermoanaerobaculia bacterium, assembly GCA_030429235.1. Taxonomy (GTDB): domain Bacteria; phylum Acidobacteriota; class Thermoanaerobaculia; order Multivoradales; family JAIOJS01; genus JAIOJS01. The sequence continues at coordinate 60,443 of JAUIDB010000012.1, forward strand.
GCCGCTCTCCGCTCGCTCGAAACGGCGGGAGTGATCGAACTCTCCACCTGCGCCGCCACCCATGCCTACCTGCCCTTGACCCACCACCAGGAGATGATCCGTCTGCAGGTCGTGGCGGCCTGTACCCAGCACGAGAGGCTCTTCGGGCGTCGGCCTCGCGGCATCTGGATGCCGGAGTGTGCCTACCGGCCGACGGGGGCCTGGCGCCATCCCGTCACCGATGCCCGCGAAACTCTACGTTGGGGCAACGAAGCGTTCCTGCAGGAGCAGGGGCTGCAATGGACCGTGGTCGACGCCCATCTGCTGCTCGGCGGTGAACCGTTCCTCGGCTACGGCTTCCCCTGGGTCGACGATCCCCACGCGGTGACGGCTCCCCTGCCGGAGGCAGCCGAGGGTGAGCCGACCCTCTCCGAGCGGCTGCAACCGACCCGAATCGGGGCCAGCGACGTGATCGCGTTCATCCGGGAGCCGCACACCGCCCGCCAGGTCTGGGCTCGCCACCTCGGCTACCCCGGCGACCCGCGCTTTCTCGACTTCCACAAACGGCACGAGTCCTCCGGGCTTCGACTCTGGAGCGTCACCGACGCCGACGCCGACCTCGCCGACAAACTCCCCTACTGGCCGCACGCCGCGGCTGACGCCGTCGCCGACCAGGCGCGGCACTTCCTGCAGATGCTCGGCCGCATCCCCGGCCTGGGCGGAGGTCTGGCCGCCTGTCCCTTCGATGCCGAACTGTTCGGCCACTGGTGGTACGAGGGTCCTCGTTGGCTCGAAGCCGTGTTCGAGAACGTTTCGCACCAACTCATGGTAGAAACCACAACCCCGGAGCACGAAGTGGGGCGGGTGCCGCAGGAGCGGCGCCACGATCTGATGGAGGGCTCCTGGGGCGAAGAAGGAGACCACAGAGTCTGGGTCAACCCCGGCACCGAGTGGATGTGGCACGATCTGCAGCGAGCCGAAGCCGCCGTCGACCAGCTGGTCGCCGACCCGGCGGTCGGAGAGCCGCGCCGCCGCGCCGCACTGGCTCAGTTGATGCTGATGGCCTCCTCCGACTGGCCCTTTCTGATTACCATGGGAGCCGCCGCCGACTACGCGACGACTCGTTTCGAAACCCACCGCGACCGCCTACAGCAGTTGCTGACTCACGACTCCTCGGCCGAGCTGCCCCCCTGGGTGGCGGAAGACCTGGCGGGGATGGATCTGCACAGCGACTGGTGGGCGCGGACCCCTCAAGCTCCGGAGCCCCGATGACCCTCGTCCAAGCCAACCGATTCTCACGGACCCTCCCGACCCGGGAGACCGCCGATATCGAACTACCCCCAGAACTGGAGGGTCTGCACGACCTGGCCTACAACCTGTGGTGGACCTGGTCGTCCGAAGCCCAGCGCCTCTTTGCCTCGATCGACCCTCTGGCCTGGAGTCGCTACCACAATCCGATCGAATTGCTGATCAACGTCGCACCACCGGAATGGGAACCCCTGCTGGCGGAGGAGGGATTCCGCGCCTCGTACGCACGAGTGATGGACCGTCTCGGCAGCTATCTGGCCGAGCCGGACACCTGGTGGTCCCGGGAGTTCGCCGAGCACACCGATCCCGACGACCTGCCCGTCGCCTACTTCTCGATGGAGTACGGCCTGCACCAGTGCCTGGCCATCTACTCCGGTGGGCTGGGTGTCCTCAGCGGCGACCATCTCAAGAGCGCCAGCGACCTCGGCTTGCCGCTCGTCGGTGTGGGCCTCCTCTACCGCTCCGGTTACTTCCATCAGACGGTGGACGCCGACGGCCACCAACAGCACATCTATCCGAAGTACGACTTCACCCGGCTCCCCTTGCGGCCGGTCGTGGCCCCCACGGGCGACGAGTTGGTGGTGACGGTCCCTGTCGCCCACCGCCAGGTCCGGGCCAAGGTCTGGCTGGCGCAGGTCGGTCGGATCCCGTTGCTGCTTCTCGACAGCGACATCGAAGAGAACGACCCCGTCGACCGACCGATCACCGGACAGCTGTACGTGCGGGGTCGCGCCATGCGTTTGCTGCAGGAGATCGTGCTCGGCATCGGCGGCGTCCGCGCCCTGGAGGCGCTCGACATCGATCCCGGAACGTTCCACATCAACGAAGGGCACAGCGCCCTCTTGCAGCTTCAGCGTCTCGAGTCCGCCGGGGGCACCGGCGGAATCCAACTCGAGGAGGCCTTCGAAACGATCCGTCAGCGCACCGTATTCACCACCCACACCCCGGTTCCCGCCGGCAACGAGCGATTCGATCGCGACCTCGCCAAGCGCTACCTCGGCGACTGGGCCGCGCGGCTCGGCACCAGCAAGAACGAGATCCTTCGCCTGGGCAGCGCCGACCTCGGAGACGGCGACGACTCGCTCAACCTGACGGCGTTTGCGCTGCGCACCAGCCGCTACCGCAACGGCGTCAGCGCCCTGCACGGCGAGGTGAGCCGAAGTATGTGGAGGCCGCTCTTTCCGCAGGCGGAATCCGACGCCGAGGTGCCGATCCACCACATTACCAACGGGGTGCATCTCCCGACCTGGATGGGAAGCAACCTGCGTCGCATTCTCGATCAGCACTGCGGCGAGGGCTGGTCCACCCGCACTCCGGAGGAGCTGATGGCCAGCGTCGATTCGCTGGCCGACCAGGCCCTGTGGGATGCCCACAGCGCCCAGAAGGAAGCCCTCGGTCGGTTCGTACGGCGGCGCCTGCGCGACCAATTGGCTCGGCACGGCCGCTCGCCGGAAGATCTTCGTGCCGTGGAGCGCTACTTCGACCCGAATGCCCTGACGATCGGTTTCGCGCGCCGGTTCGCCACCTACAAGCGGGCCAAGCTGATCTTCAGCGACCCCCACGAACTCCGTCGTCTGATCTCGGACCCCGAACGTCCGATGCAGATCGTCTTCGCAGGCAAGGCCCATCCCGCCGACCGACCGGGCCAGGAGCTGATCCAGCATATCTTCCAGTTGAGCCAGTCCGAGCCCTTCCGAGGTCGGGTCTTCTTCCTCGAGGACTACGACATCCGCGTCGGGCAAATGCTGGTCCAAGGGGTCGATGTGTGGCTCAACACCCCCCGCAGACCGAAGGAAGCGAGCGGCACCAGCGGGCAGAAGGCAGCGATGAACGGCGCTCTCAACTTCAGCATCCTCGATGGCTGGTGGCCCGAAGCGTGGGACGAGCAGAACGGCTGGGCCATCCGGGCGGACCACGCCGACGATGCGGACCAGCAGCAGCGTGACCTCGCCGACGCTCAGGCCCTCTACCGGACCCTCAGCGACGAGATACTGCCGCTCTACTACGACCGCGGTGAAGACCAACTTCCCGCCGGATGGTTGCAGCGTATGAAGCGGGCCATCGCCACCGTGTCGCCGATCTTCTCCTCCGACCGCATGGTGCAGGACTACGCCCGCCAGGCGTACTGGCCCCAGGACTGAGCGTGCTAGCCTAGTTCCCGCGATGAGTGAATCGTCCGTCTACCGCGTCAGCTTCGTCAACCAGGGCAAGGTCTACGAGATCTACGCTCGCCAGATCGCCACGGGTACGCTCTTCGGTTTCGTCGAAGTCGAGGAGATCCTCTTCGGTGAGCGTCAGCAAGTCGTCATCGACCCCGCCGAGGAGCGGCTCCAGAAGGAGTTCGCGGGCGTCCGACGTTCCTACCTGCCCATGCACTCGATCCTCCGCATCGACGAGGTCGAGAAGCGGGGCCCGGCCAAGATTCGGGATCTGGAGAAGGGCGCTTCACCCGTCGTCACTCCCTTCCCGGTCCCGGTCTAGAAGCTCTGCATGACACCACCCCGCGCTCGAGTCCTCCGGTGGACTCTCGCTTCCGCACTCCTGTGGTTGGCCTTGCTGGCCTGCCGGGAAGTTCCCGAACCGCACCCTGAAGCTCCACAGCTACCCGCCGCTACCAACCTCCTGATGCTGGTGTCGGACACCCTGCGAGCCGACGCGCTCTCCTGCTACGGAGGCGAGGCGGTAACGCCGGCGATCTGCAGCCTGGCCGAACGCGGTACCCTCTTCGAGGTCGCGTACTCCGCTGCGCCCTGGACCCTGCCGTCGGCCGTGACCCTCTTCACTGGCGCCCCCCCCGGCCGCTATCAGCGTCCCGGGGATCCGGGCCGCGGCACCGAGAACCTCTACCGAGTTCCCGGCCAGGAGGTGCTGTTGGCCGAGGTCCTCGCCGAGCGCGGGTGGCTGGTGCAACGCCGGGTCGAGAACGGTGTGGCCGCCCAGGGCAACTCGCTGCAGGGTTTCGCCGACACGCGATACTCGGCGGCGCGGGCCCGGGAGGCCCGGGCTCGTTGGGGTCGAGAACTGGCCTTCGAGGCCGAGGACCCGCGCTACGACCGCGTGTGGTGGCTCCTGGAGCGGCTGCTCGAGTCTCCCGAGCCCCAGCAACCCTTCTTCTACCTGCACTGGTTGCAAGATCCCCACGCTGCCTATCGACCACCAGACCATCTGCAGCGGCGCCTGGAGTTCGGGCCGCGACGGCTACCGCAGGACCTCGACTTCTACCTCGGGCTCGGTCATCGGAACCGCCCCGAGAAGGGACGCCGCAAGATTCGAGAGGTGGGTCCAGACCTCAGCCCGGCCGAACTCGAACTGGTGCGCGACCTCTACCTCCGGGAAGTCGAGTCGGTCGATGAGCGGGTCGGCGCCATCTTGTCGGCACTGGAACGTTCCGGTCGCCTCGACGACACCCTGGTGCTGTTCACCTCGGATCACGGAGAGGCGCTGGGCGAACATGGCAACTTCCTGCACGGAGTCTCGCTGCAAGAGGAGCTGGTGCGTATCCCGATCCTGCTCGCTGGCCCTGGAGTCCCGCCGGGAACTCGCGTCCGCACCCCGGTCGCCCACCGCGACGTAGTGCCAACCCTGGCCGCCGCGGTGGGGGTGGCCCAGTCCGCCCTCACGACGGCGGACGGAGGTCGGGATCTTCGAGAGCTGGCGAACTCCCCTGAGCTCCAGCCGCCCATGGCCGTCCACCTCTCGAGCCCGGATCGTCTCCAGGAGGAAGCGATCGTGCTGGGAGACCTCAAACTGATCGCGCGATCGGACCAGAGCGTTTCCCTCTACGACCTGGCTCAGGATCCCGGAGAAGCCCAGGACCTCGCGTCGTCCCGTCCCGAGGAAACCGAGCGGCTGCTCCAACTGCTGCGGCGTGCCCGGGCCGATTCCCGCCCGGTAGTGCGCGGCGACGAAGACGCGGCCGAGTTGGAGCGCGCAGCCCGCGAGACCGAGCAAGAACTGCGAGCCATCGGCTACATCGACTAGACCCACTCGACCTCCGACCGAGGCAGACTTCGCACGCTTCCATCGGTAGCTCTCTAGGTATACTCAAGCAGTCCCCGGACTGCCAGGATGACCCGAGATGCCGAAAGAAGATCGACCGAATCCGTCCCACATCGAACGCCAGCGGGTCCCACTCGAGAGCCGGGTCTCCCTCAAGTTCAAGGAATTCCGAGGCTTCCTGACCGAATACTCGAGCAACATATCGCTGGGGGGAATGTTCCTCAAGACCGACAAGCCGCAGCCCCCCGGCTCCGTGTTCGACTTCGAGTTCAAGCTGGCAGACGAATTCAGCCTCATCCACGGCATCGGAGAGGTCGTCTGGGCCCGATTCCACGACGAAGGTCCCGAGCACCCACCCGGCATGGGGGTGCGCTTCCTCCACCTCGACGGCGCCGGTGAGAAGCTGATCCGCCGCATGGTCACCGAGCACGTCGAGAAGGGCGGCGTCCCTTTCGAACTGGGTGCCGCCGACGAGTTGGCGGACACGGAGGCCCAGCGCACCGAGCGCCGCGAGGGACTGCGACAGGATCTCGCCGCCTTCGACCCGTCGCCCAGGGCCCTCGGCCAACCCGAGCCCGCCCCTGACGAATGGACCCCTCCCGCGGCCGTCGAGACCGGCCCCTCGGGAGCGACCCCGCCGCCGGTTGACATTCCCGAAAGCGACGAGAGTCCTCTCGACGAGACCGTCATCCTGTCCAATCCCCTGGCGGCTGCCGATCCCGACCCGCCCGCTCCGACACCACCCTCTGCCGTGCCGGCCCCCGCCGCGCCGGCCCAGACCTCCTTCCTCGACCCGCTGTCGCAGGCCGATACCGTGGCCGAGTCGATGAGCGCAGCCGACCTCGCCAACGACGCCGTGGCCGATGCCCCGACGGCGACCATGGCGTCGGTGAGTCGCGACGAACTCGATTCCGACCCGGATCCACCGGAGACACCCTTCGATTCGATCAACGCCGAAGCCGAACCCGAGTCCGCCGAGCTCGCACCTCTACCCCCGGGGTTCGACGAAGTAACCCGAGCCCTCGGGAGGTCCGAATCGAGCCTTCGCTACGCCGACGAACGACTCAACGAAGAGCGCCAGGAACTGGCCGCAGAGCGCGAGGGCGCCGCTCCGCTGGCCGCGCCGCCGCCGCCCAGCTCCAGCCAGCACTCCGCCAGTTGGCAGGTCCCGGACCCGATCGAGCCCTACCACCACACGCCGGACCAGAAGAAGGGCGGCAACGGTTTCGTCATCGGGGTGGCGACGGTCATCATCGCCCTGATCGCGGTCGGGTATTACTTCTCTACCCAGGGATCCGACGATCCCTTCGCTCCAGAACGGTCCGAGACGTCCGCCAACGCGGCGACCGCCGAGGAGACCGACCCCGCACCGAGCGCGACGACTTCGACCTTAGCGGTCGACGAGGCCACGGAGGCCGGTGTCGACGAGCCACCGACGCTGGAATCGCTGGTCGGACTTCCCGAGGACAGCTCCGCGCCGCAGGATCGAGCCTCGGAACCCGCCGGTCCGGTCGAACCCGAACCGCGGCCCGAGCCCAGCGATCAGATCAGCGAACCGCTCAGCGACCCGGACTCCTTCCCTCCCCCACCGAGCGGTTCCCCCGCCACGGTGATCGAAGAGATCCGTTGGGTCGAATCCGATCGGACCACTGTCGTGACACTCGTCGGCAACGGAGTTTTCTCGGAAGAGGCCTACACCACCTCACGGATGAGCGGTCGACAGCCCCGTGAGATTCTCTACTTGCGCGGCATCGAAACCGGCTACCGCCAGGGCCAGATCCAGGTCGGCACGCCCTCGGTGCAACGGATCCGACTCGGACACCACGTCAAGGCCTCTGGCCCCGAGCTGCACATCGTCTTCGACCTCTCACACATCGATAGCAAACTCTTCACGGTCGACGTGCAGGGCAACGAGATGGTGATCACCCTGGGCCAGACCTGAAACGCGGTTGGGCCCCGTCAGGCGAGACTCCGGCGCTAGGTCGGTAGGGTCTGGGGCTCCGTTTCGGAACTCAGAGCCGAAGTATCCGCCTCCTCGGTAGCGTCCTCCGCCGGCTCGCCGTCGCCCAACGCCGGCGAGCCCGAGCCGCTCCCCAGGCTGCGGGGCTGGAGATCGATCGCTTCCAAACCCGCAATCTCTCCTCCCGAGGGTACTCCCAGCTCTTCGAAACGACGGGCCGAGACCAGGACCCGGCTCTGATAGGAGCCGATCGACTGGTTGTAGCTCTCCACCGCCCGCCGCAGCTGCGTCCCCAAACGGTCGAGGTGTCCGCTCATCCGCCGCAGCCGGTCGTAGAGCTCCCGTCCCAGTTGGGAGATCGCCTGCGCTCCCTCGGCCAGCTTCTCCTGGCGCCAGCCGTAGGACACGGCCCGTAGCAGCGCGATCAGCGTGGTCGGGGTCGCCAGGATCACCCCGTTTCGGACTCCCTCTTCGATCAGGGTAGGAGCCTGTTCGAGGGCGGCCGAGAAGAAGCTCTCGCTGGGTAGGAAGAGGACCACGAACTCCGGAGCGCTGTCCAGTCGCTCCGCGTATCCCTTGGCACCCAGCTTCTCCATGTGACGCCGGAGTTGCAGGGAGTGTGCCTTGAGGTGCTCCTTGCGCTTCGTTTCGTCGTCGGCGTCGATCGCCGCCAGGAGGTCCTTGAGCGGCGCCTTGGCGTCGACCACGACCGTCTTGCTGCCCGGCAATCGCACGATCAGATCGGGGCGCAGCTGGCTCCCCTCCTCGCCGCTCACCCGCTCCTGCTCCACGAAGTCGGTGTGCGGCAACATGCCGGCCAGCTCGACCACGCGCCGCAACTGGATCTCCCCCCATTGCCCGCGGACGTTGGGCGCCCGGAGCGCGTCGGCCAGTTTCCGCGTCTCGTTCTGGAGTCCGCTCTGCGATCGGCTGAGCCCCTGGATCTGCTCCCGCAGGCCGACGTACGCCTCCTGGCGCGCCGTCTCGAGGTGGCGGAGCTGCTCGTCGACCCGTCCCAGCGACTCTCGGATCGGCCCGACCAGATGCTCCACCGCCTTCTGGCGCCCCTTGAGGTCGGACCGAGCCTCACTCTGGTAGCGCTCCAGGGTCTCGCGGGCCAGGTCGAGGAAGGAGCGGTTGCTCTCGGCCAGCGCCTTGGCGGAAAGCGCCTGGAAGCTCTGGGTCAGGTTCTCCCTCGCTTCCGCCAGCAAACCCAGCTGCTCCCGCGTCGCAGCCTGCTGGTCCTCCAGACGGGTCTGGAGGTGGGCGATGCGAGCCTGTTGGTCTGCCACCGTGGTTCGCAGCGCCGCCAGCTCTCGCTCGCGCTCCTCCAGGACCGACTCCAAGCGCTCGGTGCCCTGCGCCTTGGCCTCGGCTGCCGAACGGCGTTCCCCCTCGCCCTGCAGCCGGTCACGCAGCGTCTCGAGCTCGACGGATTGTGCGCGACGCACCGACTCGAGCTCCGTGATCCGCTCGTCGCGAGCCCGCAGTCGCTCCGCTTCGATCGCCCTTCGCTGCCGCAGGCGAGAACCGACCACCGCCCAGGCGATGGCCGCGCCGGCACTCAGTGCAATGACCAGTGCGGCCCCCAGTCCCAGCCCGCTCAGAGCCACGGAATCGTCCCTCGCTGTCTCACAGGTCGAGTTTAGTGGACGGAGGTCGCCTCTTCGGTCTCGACCTGGCCGAGACCCAGCCCCTCGACCAGGTGCTGTGCGCCCTCCTCGGTGCCCCGCTGCGGTTGCTCGACCGTTGCCCGCCCTCGCTGCACCAGTTGACCGGCGATCGCTTCGACCTCCGCCAGATCGAGGTCGCCGTCGACCGGTAGGGCGAAACCGCGCAGTTCACGCTCCGCAAACTCAGCGAGAAAGGGAGATTCCGGGAAGCGACGGCGCGGCACGAAGGCCAGAGGCGTCCCCGCCGCCCAAGCCTCGGCCACGGTGCCGTATCCCAGCTTGCCAATGACCCCGTCTGCCGCCGCCACCAGATCGGGATGATAGAAGTGCGAACGCCGGGGCAGGAGTCGTAGCCCCGGTGCGCGTACGTACCGCTCCGCCGCCCCGGGAACGATCAGGGTCACCCCGGCCGGGAGCCGTTGTCCATCTCCCGAGCCGAGGTCGAACTGCCACGGGATTCCACCCATGGTCCAGAGCAGGGCGACCTCGTCCGAGTCGAGCTCCAACTGCTGGCGGGTGCGCTCGCGACCCTGCCGCGAGGGGCGCTGCACGGGACCGACGATCGGTGAGCTCCGTGGTCCGCAGGTGGGTTGAACACTCAGTCGTACGGTGGCGAGCTCCTCCCATTCGCGAAACCGATCGACCAGGGGCGCGAGCCCCGGTGCCTCCGCCGTGTAGTGAGAGTAGATGAAACTCCAGACGAAGTTCTCCACCAACGCCGAGGCCAACCCGAGCCGCGCGGCCACGGCGAGTCCGAGGGGCGCGATGTCGCAGAGGACCGCCCGGCAACCAGCCTCCTCCACTTCGCGGGCCAACTGATCGATCATCGCGGGCGCCGCCGCCACGAAACTCTCGAGGGCCTCGCACGTGGCAACCGGATCCTCGTGCAGCGCATCGCGTTGCACGAGACCGACGTCGCACGCCACCGGCCGTCGCGTGAAGGGGACCCGCAGCGAGTCCTCGAACAGCCACTCGGGTACCGTGGTGAACAGGTCACAGTGGAGGTTCGGAACCCTCCTCGCCAGGGCCTCGAGGAGCGCACAGGTCCGGGTAGCGTGTCCGAAGCCGTGGGGCGAGACGAAGACTGCGATTCGGTTCACCGCCGCAGTGTACCCGGGAGGGCGATACAATGCCGGCTCGTCGCCGCGGACCGACGAGGAGTTCCATTTCGATGTACCAGACCCAAACCCCCAGATCACCCTTCGGAGGCGGCTTCGGAGGTGGCGGTGCCCCCACCGACGTCGTCGTGATGCTGGGAGTCGTCTTCTTCACCCTCTGCCTGCGGTTCTTCGCGGCGACCCAGATCATTCCCAATCTGCTCCAGCTCACCCCCTGGGCCTGGAGCCGCGGATTCCTCTGGCAGGTCGTGACCTATCCCTACATCGGAACCGGCGGCGCCAACTTCTGGCTGATCCTCGAACTCTACTTTCTCTTCCTCTTCTCGCGCAGCGTGTTTCTCCGCCTGGGGCGTCAGAACTTCTGGAAGTTGATGCTCTGGAGTTCGATCCCACCCGCTCTGCTGGCCCTCCTGATCGACGCGATCGGTCGCCTGGGGTTCGGACAGCCGTTCGGAGCCCTGCCCCTGGCCTTGATGCAGGGGCAGTTCCTACTCGGCGCGATCGTCATTACCGCCTTCGCCACCCTCTACCGCAATGCGACCATTCTGCTCTTCTTCGTGCTCCCAGTGCGGGCGGTCCTCTTCATCCCCCTGACCCTGGTCTTCGCGTTGCTGGGTTTTCTCAACACCAAGGACCTGGCGGGACTGGTGGGAGTCTGGAGCGCCGTAGGACTGACCTACAGTTACCTCACCCCAGGGGGCCTGCGCCGACTCAGCCGCGAGGGTTGGCTACGCTTGCAGCAGTGGTGGTACCGCCGGAAGATGGACCGCTTGCGACGCAAACGGGGCTTCACCGTCGTGCCGGGTGGCAGCGATCGTCCCAACTGACTCTACCCCCGCCCTCGAGGCCGGGCCATCAGGGCCCGACTTCGAAGGCCGGTGCGTCAGGGTCGGGCCGCGCTCAGGAGGCCGTACCGCCGCTCGACAGGCGCCCCGTGTCGTCCACCAAGGGCGCGCGCTGAGACACTCCGCCGGCCGGTGCCGCAGCGTCTCCGACCAGTGCCACGGCCAGCACCTCGGAGAGATCCTGGACCGGATGCACGTCGAGAGTGGCTCGAACCTCCTCTGGGAGATCTTCGAGATCCGCCTCGTTCTCGACCGGCAGGATGATGGTCCGGATTCCGGCGCGAGTCGCCCCTAGCACCTTCTCCTTGACGCCCCCGATCGGTAGCACACGACCGGTGAGGGTCAGCTCGCCGGTCATCGCCACATCGCGGCGCACGGCCCTTTCCGTCAGGTTCGAGACCAACGCGGTCGCAATGGTGATCCCGGCCGAAGGCCCGTCCTTGGGAATGGCGCCGGCGGGAACGTGGACGTGGACATCGCTATCGAAGCGTTCGAGTTCGATCCCCAGTTCGCCGGCGCGAGACCGGGCGTAACTCCAGGCCGCCTGGGCGGACTCCTTCATCACGTCTCCCAACTGGCCGGTGAGCTGCAGTCCTCCCTTGCCGGGCATGGTCGCCGCCTCGACGAAGAGGATGTCTCCGCCCACCGGGGTGTAGAACATGCCGGTGGCAACGCCCACCTGGTCCGCGCCGGACGGCTGTTCTGGACGCACCTTGGGCCGACCGAGAATGTCGCGCACGGCGCCGGCCTCGACCTCGAAGCGCTCGATCTCACCGGCAGCGATGCGGCGAGCCACCTTACGCGAGAGTTTGCCCAACGTCCGTTCGAGCTGACGGACTCCCGCTTCGTGGGTGTACCGACTGATCACTTCCCGCACCGCGCTCTCACCGATCCGGAGTTCCTTCTCGGTCAGCGAATGGGCCGTCAGCTGCCTCGGTAGCAGGTAGCGGTTGGCAATCTCCAGCTTCTCGCGCTCCGTGTACCCCGTGAACTCGACCAACTCCATGCGATCGAGGAGCGGCCCCGGGATGTTCTGCAGGAAGTTGGCGGTCGCCACGAAGAGGACCTCGCTGAGATCGAAGGGGACCCCCAGGTAATGATCGACGAAGGTGTCGTTCTGGGCCGGGTCCAACAGTTCGAGCAGGGCGGCGGCGGGATCTCCCTGGTAGGAGGCACCGACCTTGTCGACCTCGTCGAGGAGGAAGACCGGGTTTCTGGTTCCGGCCTGCTTCATCCCCTTGAGGATCCGGCCAGGCATCGCGCCCACGTAGGTCCTTCGATGGCCTCGGATATCCGCCTCGTCACGGACGCCGCCGAGTGAGATTCGCACGTACTCCCTGCCCATCGACTTGGCGATGGAGCGTGCGATCGAGGTCTTGCCCACGCCGGGAGGTCCGACGAAGAGGAGGATCGGCCCGCGCTTGGTTCCGCTCTCGGTCACTGAGTCGGTGGGCGGATCCTCGCTTTCTTTGGACCGTCGTTGCTCGAGCGATCGAACTGCCAAGTACTCGAGGACTCGATCCTTGACCTCCTGGAGCCCGAAGTGATCCACGTCGAGAATCTTCTCGGCCTGAGTCAGGTCCAGCTTCTCTTCGCTCCGTTCGTTCCAGGGCAGGTCGGCCACGGTCTCCAGGTAGGTCCTGACCACCTGATGTTCCATCGAATCTCGGCTCAAGCGACCCAGTCGTCGCAGTTCTCGATCGACCTCTTCTCGCGCGGCTTCGGGCAGGTCGAGGGCATCGAGGCGCTGGCGCAGTTCCTCGGTATCCTCGCTCTCGTCGTCCTCGCCGAGTTCGCGTTGGATCGCCTTGAGTTGCTCCCGCAGCACGATCTCCCGCTGCCGGTCGCCCAGTTCCTGCTGCACCTGCGACTTGATGTCGCGCTGCGCGTCGAGAATGGAGATTCGCCGCTCGATCTGCAGGAGCACCAGACGCAGGCGCTCCTCGACCGACAGGGTCTCGAGCAGCATCTGCTTCTCGTGCGCCGGGATCTCCAGGTAGGTCGCTACGATGTCGGCCAGGCGACCGGTATCGTCGACCGAATCCAACAGTCCATCGACGATCTCGTCCGGCAGACCCGAGGCGGTGGCGAGATCGGCGGCTCGTTCTCGGACTTCCTGCACCAGGGCCAGATAGGCCGGATGTTCGGGCAGCTGAGGTGGAGTCTCGGTGCTCAGACGCACCACCGCTTCGAGATAGCCGTCGCGCTCCTCGATCCGCACCGCCGAGGCCCGGGCCCGACCCTCCACGATCAACTGGGCGGCGCCACCCCGGCCCCGCTGCAGCTGATCGACGTGGCACAGAGTCCCGGTGCGGTAGAGCAGATCCGGGGTGACGGAGCCTCGGTTCTCACGCTGGCAGACCGCGAAGACGAGCCGTGAGGCTCCTTCGCCTGAAACCGCAGTTTGCACCGCCTTGAGGGTGCCCGGTCGGCCAACCCCGATCGGGGTCGTCGTGCCCGGGAAGAGCACCGTCTCGCGGAGAGGTAGGACGGGAAGGACGATCGTATCGTTGGTCACCGTGTCGTTCATTGCACTCACTCGGAAGCCTTACTCGCTTTCGGTCGAGACGACGGGGATTCGTCGCCTCGCCTACTACAAGTACGGATTCCGGCCAGAAAATTTCCATGGCCGAGCGATCGAGTCCCTCGGGGCTGCATTCCAGCCCGGCTCGGTTGGCGTCCGCAATCGGGCTCCGCGGGCGCTACTGCGGAACGCTCAACGCCCCCTCTTCCACCCAGTGAGCCAGCAGCGACCGTACCCGGAAGCGGTCGACGGGCACCGACCGCTCGATCTGCCGAGCGGTCCGGCCGGATCGCACTCCCTGCCAGATCGGCCGCACGATGGTCGAGTCCGCAGTGCTCAGCGGCGTGGGTTTGGTCCCGGTGACGTGCAACACGGCCGCGTCCGGCACCAGCGCGGACATCCGCTTGTACTCGTCGAAGCGTCGCATGCCTTCCATCATCAACCCCATCACGTCGAAGCTCTCGGCCTCGGCCGCCCAATCCGAGTGGCGCACGAAATGGAAGCTGCCGGGAAAGGGTGCCTCCAGGATCTCGTAGACCGCCTCGGGACCCTTCAACCGACCGGCGGCTGCCTCCACCACTCTGCCCTCGCGGACGCCGATCCGGGCGACCCGCCGTTCTCGCGCGTCGAGGAGTTCGAGCCGGCCATCGATGCCGAGTTGCGACAGGCTCTGCAGCAGATCCGGCAGGCGGAATACGTCGAGATCTCCTTCGAAGACCACCTCACCCGCGATCGGTGGCGCTCCCTTGACCGGGGTGGTTCCCGTGGGCGCCTCCGGCTTCGGCAACCGGGCGGCAGCGGTGTCCGACAGGCTGCGCTGGGCTGCGTCGGAGGGCAGCGAGGCCGGAGGACTGGCTAGATTGCGACGGATGATCTCGGCGGTCCGCGACGCCACTCCCGCCAGATCTGAACCCGCGAACTCGCTCGCCAGATCCTCGAGGCGTTGAGCCACCGCCCCGTTGCGGGTCCCGGCCAACGACCGGGCTATGTGCACCGTCCCCTGACGGTTCCGCAGCGTCGCCACCGAGGCTGGGAGGGAGACGCCGAGGACCTTGACCGGGAGCAGCGATCGCAGCGTCTCGAAGAGCGTCTCGACCAGGTCTGGGTTCGGGGTGAGGTCGCACTCGGCCAACGGCTCCAGCAGGTCGAGATTCATCAATCCCGCCTGCTGCTCCAGAGCCAGCGATACCAACCAGCCCCGCGAATGGTCGGTGTTCAACTGGGCCAACGCCAGAGCGAGCTCCGTGCGCAGCTTCAGACCCTCGTCACCGGCCCAGGTACCCGACTGTCGGCCCGCCAGCAGCGTCTGGAGACGGTCCACCAGGATCGGTGTGGCGGCATCGTCGTGGGTCGCGGCCAGAGCGGTTACCGACTCCCGCACCAACTGCGGCGATTGGCCTAGGTCCGAGGTCTGGTCCAGGGCGAGGAACTCGCGGGCATCGTGGGCCGGCACGGGTACCCTACGGAGCACGTGAATCAAGTTGCGCTGCCACATCCAGGCGTCGTGAGCGGCGTTGGCCAAGCTCTCTTCGAGCCGATCGAGACAGAGCTCCCGAGCCTCCTCGCCGTGCACCTCGAGCAGCGACAACAGCAGGTGTCGACGCGAGCGCTGCGTCTCGCCGTCCAGCTGATCGAGGATCCCGGTCGGCGTCCACTCCGGGAAGAAATTCAGAATCCGGCGAAAGTCCCGACGAACCTCCGTCCGGCCGGCGAGTTCCCGCAGGGCGTCGTCGTCGAGCGCACCAGCCGCCGAGCGTCGCGAAGCGCGGAGTCGGCGCTGGTCGAGCTTGGGTCCCGTGGCCAGCTTCTCGGCCAGATCGAGCAGCGTCACGGCCCGCGCCACGGCGCCCTTGTTGATCTGCTCGGCTGCACTGCTGATGAGCTCCCAGAATCGTCCGGCCGCTTCCTCGGCGTCGTCGGTAAACGCCACGATCTTGTCGATCGCTGCCGCAGTCGCCCCCTGGTACTGCGGGGTTCCACTATCGCCTCGTAGCGCCCAGTCCGGCAGGTCCAGCGACAGCTCACGAATCGCCGCGGTGACGTCGAGTTTTTGGTGACTGGTGGCGGAGACCTGGGCCAGGTGCTCTCGGAGATCCTTTTCGCTGGTGGCGCTTTCCACCGCGGCCGCGATCAGTTGCCGTTGCAGGTCGCTGGTGGCGGCGGTCGACGCGATCCCCGCCGTGGCCTGAGCGCTCAAGCGTTCGAGCAGGATGGTGAATTGGCGCAGTTGATGGCTGGCATCGACCGTGGAGGCTGCCGCCGCCCCACTCCCGGTGGCGACTGCAGGCTGGGTCCCGGACGAAGGGGCCGTGCCTGGACCGGACTCGACGGTACCGGCCGCACGAACGACCGGGCCGGGGACCACTTGCTGATCGCCGCCCGCGAAGAGGAGATCGACCTTGCGCGTGACGGGCCCACCACTCGCGCCGACCAATTCGAGGTTCTGGCGCAGGGTCTCTCGCTCTCCCTCGGGACAGGCTTCGACCAGGAGCCCTCGCAGGCTCTCCAGGAAGGGCTCGAGCTGTTCTTTCGCGATCAGTCCCAGCTCGGCAACGACGTGGATCTTCTTGAACGCGTGGAAGAACAGGTTCGAAATCCTGACCGAGCCACCGTGCGCCTGGAACTGCTCCCGGGTCCACGACTCGCACTGCATGGCCACCAACCGAGGCGGGCAGCGGGTCAGCAGAGCCAGGGAATCGGCGGCGAGCAACGGCGCGATGGAGTCCGAGAGGTAGAGCTCCAGCTCACTCATCGCCTCTCGAACCTGTTGCTCCCTGATCGGTGTCGAGTCCTCGCGCATCGTCTCTCGGTTTCCTCGACCTACCTGGCCTCGAACTCCGACACCTCGGCGAGAGTCTCGAACAGCTCCCGCTCGCGCTCGGTCAGCGACTTCGGCATCACGATGCGGAGCTCGACGTAGAGGTCACCGTCGACACCTCCGGGTACCGGAAACCCTTTGCCACGCAAACGAATCCGCTGGCCAGACGAGGCCCCTCCGGGTACCTTGACGGTGACCGCGCCATCCAGTGTCTCGATCCGGGCAGTCGTGCCCAACGCCGCCTCCCAGGGTGCCAGGTCCAGGCTGGTGAATACGTCCGCACCCTCCAGGCGCAGCCGAGGATGGGGTCGGACGTCGATCTGGACGTACAGATCACCCGCCCCTTGCGGGCCCTGATAGCCCTTACCGGCGATGCGGATCTTCCGTCCCGGAGCCACCCCTGGGGGAATCCGCACCTTCAGCCGAACCTCTTCCCCGTTCGACGGGTCGGTGAACGTCAGGGTCCGCTCGCCTCCCCGCGCCGCTTCTTCCAGTGAAACCAGGAGGCGCGCTTCGCGATCGGCTCCTCGTCCCCGGCTCCGCGGCGCTCCCCCGAAGCCGGCACCTCGGCCCTGAAATCCTCCTCCGCCGGCACCGGCGCCGAACAGGGATTCGAAGAAGGAGCTGAACCCACTATCGCCAAAGTCTTCGAACCGAACTCCACCCTGCCCACCGCCGTGGAACACGTGCTCCCAGCCCGGCGGTGCACCCCCCGTCTGTTGTGCTTGTTTCCAAGCCGAGCCAAACTGATCGTAGCGACCTCGCTTCTCGGGGTCCTTGAGCACTTCGTAAGCTTCTGCGATCTCCTTGAATCGATCCTCGGCGCCGGCATCCTTGTTGATATCCGGATGGTACTTTCGGGCCAGCTTGCGGTACGCCTTCTGGATCTCGTCCGTGGAGGAGCCTCGCGATACCCCAAGCGTCTCGTAGTAGTCCTTGTAATTCACCGCCGAATTGTACTGCTCCCCTGGTTCGGGAATGAAACGAGAGCCCAATGCGTTTTATCTGATAAATAGGCACTCAGATTTCTCTGGAGGCCTGCATTCAGAGTCGTTTCGAGGAGAAGGAGCCCCCCGTGAACCCCAACAAACTCACCAACAAGTCGCAAGAAGCCGTCGCCGCCGCCCAGGCCGAGGCTCTGCGCCGCAACCACCAGGAGGTCGATACCACCCACCTGGCACTGGCTCTCTTGCAGCAGTCCGACGGGCTGATCCCCCGCCTCGTCGAACGGCTCGGGATGCCGGTTTCCCCTGCCCTCGAAAGCCTCGAGACCGAGCTGAACCGCAAGCCGGCAGTGACCGGTGGCAGCACGGAAGCCGGAAAGGTCTACGTGACCCAGCGCTTGCAACAGGGCCTGGTGCGGGCCGAAGACGAGGCGAAGAACCTGGGAGACGACTACGTGTCGGTGGAACACCTCTGGCTCGCCCTGCTCGACTCGAGCTCTGGCGTTGGCCCAGATCTCGCGCGGACCTGTGGTACCCGCGAGCGCTTCCTCGAAGCCCTTCGAGCGACTCGCGGCCATCAAAGGGTCACCAGCCCAACGCCGGAAGGCACCTACGAGGTCCTCGAGAAGTACGGTATCGACCTGGTGGCCCAGGCCCGCAACGGCAAGCTGGATCCCGTCATCGGACGCGACTCCGAGATTCGGCGGGTGATCCGCATCCTCTCCCGCAAGACCAAGAACAACCCCGTGCTGATCGGAGAGCCCGGAGTTGGAAAGACGGCGATCGTCGAGGGGCTGGCGCAGCGCATCGTGCGGGGCGACGTACCGACCTGGATGCAGGATCGGTCGATCTTCGCTCTCGACCTCGGTGCGTTGCTCGCGGGAGCCAAGTACCGGGGGGACTTCGAGGAGCGGCTGAAGGCAGTGCTGGCCGAGATCCAGCAGAGCGAGGGCCGTATCCTCCTCTTCATCGACGAGCTGCATACCATTGTGGGAGCCGGCAAGACCGAGGGCTCGACCGACGCGGGGAACCTCCTCAAGCCGATGCTGGCTCGGGGAGAATTGCACTGTATCGGGGCCACGACCCTCGACGAGTATCGCCAGAACGTCGAGAAGGACGCGGCTCTCGAACGACGGTTCCAGCCGGTACCGGTCGATCCGCCGAGCGTAGAGGACACGATCTCGATCCTGCGTGGGCTCAAGGAACGGTTCGAGGTCCACCACGGGGTCCGGATCCTGGACACCGCTCTGGTCGGAGCCGCGACCCTGTCCAATCGCTACATCACCGACCGTTTCCTGCCGGACAAGGCGATCGACCTGGTCGACGAAGCCTGCGCCATGATCCGTACCGAAATCGACTCGATGCCGGCGGAACTCGACGAGATCACGCGCCGCGTGATGCAGCTACAGATCGAGGAGGCGGCGCTCAAACGCGAGAAGGACAAAGCCTCCAAGGCCCGACTGGACGAGCTACGGCGTGAGTTGGCCGATCTCGAGGAGCGCGCCACCGCCATGCAGGCGCAGTGGGAATCCGAGAAGCACGCCATCGCCGTGGTCCGCGATCTGCGCGAGGAGGTCGAACGGATCAAGCGCCAGATCGAGGAGGCGGAGCGGGACTACGACCTCGACCGTGCCGCCAAGCTACGCCATGGCACCCTGCCCGAGTTGGAGGACCGAATCCGCCAAGAGGAGCGCCGACTCGACGAAGCGCCGCCTAACCAGCAGCTGCTCCGCGAAGAGGTCACCGACGACGAGATCGCCGAGATCGTCTCGAAGTGGACCGGAATCCCGGTCACCCGCCTGGTCGAAGGAGAGCGCGAGAAGCTCCTCCGACTGGACGAGATCCTGCACCGACGAGTGGTCGGTCAAGACGAGGCGGTCGGCCTGGTGGCCGACGCCGTCCTGCGCGCGCGGGCTGGGATCAAGGACCCCCGCCGACCGATCGGTTCCTTCATCTTCCTGGGCCCCACCGGCGTCGGCAAGACCGAACTCGCCAAGAGCCTGGCCGAGTCCCTCTTCGACAGCGAAGAGAACATGGTGCGCATCGACATGTCCGAGTACATGGAGCGCCACAGCGTGTCGCGCCTTCTCGGGGCCCCTCCCGGCTACGTCGGCTACGACGAGGGAGGCCAGCTCACCGAGGCCGTACGACGCAAGCCCTATTCGGTCCTTCTCTTCGACGAAATCGAGAAGGCGCACCAGGACGTCTTCAACGTCCTCCTGCAGATTCTCGACGACGGTCGGGTTACCGACAGCCAAGGACACAACGTCGATTTCAAGAACACGGTGATCATCATGACCTCGAATATCGGCTCCCACCACCTGCTCGAGGGGGTCCGAGCCGATGGCGAGATCGGCAGTGTGGCCCGCGATGCGGTGCTCCGCGACCTTCGGGCCCACTTCCGACCGGAGTTTCTCAACCGCGTCGACGACATCGTGCTCTTCAAACCGCTACGGCTCGAGGAGATCGAGCAGATCGTCGATCTTCTGGTCGACGAGCTGCGGCGCCGGCTGGATCCGCGAGGGCTTCGACTGGAACTGACGGCCGAAGCGCGGTCGCTGATCGCACGGGAGGCGTTCGATCCGGCCTACGGCGCGCGACCGCTACGGCGCTACCTCCAACGGCAGGTCGAGACCCGCGTCGCTCGAGCTCTCATCGGTGGCGAGGCCGCCGAAGGCGTCACGGTGGAGATCGCAGTGGCCGACGGCGACCTCGCCGTCCGGCTCAGTCAGCCGGTGGCCGCCTCATGACCTGATGGTCGACGCCGTGGTCGTCGTAAACCGGCCCGGCGGCTGACCATCCGAGGGTCTGGTAGTAGTCCGACAGCGCCAGCTGCGCGCGGATCCAGACCTCCCGGCTGCCGATGGCTTCGAGGGCGCGGCTGATGAGGACCCGCCCACGCCCGCCGCCACGGTGAGTCGAGTGGAGCACGATCCGACCCAACCACACCCGGCTCTCCGCCTCGTACCAGCGAGCGTAGGCCACCAACTCGCCGTGCTTGCGGCCGAGCAGGTGCCAGGACTGATCATCGAGCCCATCGACGTCGGCGTAGGGGCTGCCCTGCTCCACCACGAAAACATCGCTGCGCAGCTTCAGTACTTCGTAGAGCTCCCGCTTCGACAGGTCGTCGAAGGAGCGCACCGCCCACAACATCGTGCCTAGCGGAGGCGTCGCCGCACGCGTTCGCGGCCGCGAATCGTCTTCTTGCGCTCGCGGTAAGCGGGCACGCCATCCACCTCGCACCGAGGCAGTCGACGTCCGATCCCCTGCTCGATCTGCTTGATCATCTCGGTGTCGGTCCAGGAAGCGATGCAGGAGACCGTCCCACCGGCGGCACCACGCGCCGTACGACCAGCGCGATGGACGTAGTCTTCGACCGTCTGCGGCACGTCGTAGTTGATGATGTGCTCGATCACCGGGATGTCGATCCCGCGGGCGGCGATGTCGGTCGCCACCAGGATCCGATGCTCCCCCTGGCGTAGCCCCGACAGGGCCTGAACGCGCTCGCGCTGAGAGCGGTCGCCGTGGATCTTTTCGACCGGATGTCCCTGCAGTTCCAGTTGGCGGCAGGCCCAGTCGGCGTCGAGCTTGCGGCGTACGAAAACGAGCACCGCCCCCGGTTCTTCGTCGATCAGGGCCAACAGGCACTTTTTCTTGTCGTCGGGCTCCACCAGGTAGAGCCGCTGTTCGATGCCGTCGGCCACGCGGGTGTCGGGACGCAGATCCACCGTCTCCGGGTCCTGCATGTAGAGCTGCGCCAGGCGCGAGATCGAGAGCGGCATGGTGGCGGAGAACATCATCGTCTGGCGCTCCTGCGGCAGACGATCGAGGATCCGATTGATCTGGGGTAGGAAGCCGAGATCCAGCATGTGGTCCGCCTCGTCCAGCACCAACATCTCGATCCCGTCGAGACGGGCCGTGCGTCGCTCGACGTGGTCGAGGAGGCGACCCGGCGTGGCCACGATGATGTCGGGACCCCGGCGCAGTGCTTCGAGCTGGGGCGGATACTTCACGCCACCGATCAGACAGGCGGTCCGCAGCTTGCGGTCCCCGGTACCGAACGACTGGAGAAAGGCCTCGGCCTGGAGCGCGAGTTCGCGGGTCGGACAGAGAATCAGCCCCCGTAGCCCCTCACCCTCGTACAACCTCTCGGCCATCGGAAGCACGAACGCCGCCGTCTTGCCGGATCCGGTCTGGGCCAGTCCCACCACATCCCGGCCGGCGAGGGCGATCGGCACGACGCCGGCCTGGATCGGAGTGGGTCGCTCGAATCCGATCTCGCTCAGTACCGCGAGCACGGGCGCACTGAGACCGAGACTCGCGAACGTCGCATCGGTCACGAGGTCGTTCTGTTGGATGCCACCGGTGAACATAATCACCCGATCCTACACGATGCGTAGACTCGGCGCTCCGGAGCACGCATCTACTTCTTCGGCCGTTGGTTGGCCTGCAGAATCTTCTTCCGCATCCGGAAAGTCGCCGGGGTTACCTCGACCAGTTCGTCCTCCCGCAAGAACTCGAGCGTCTGTTCCAGGCTGAACTTCCGGGGTGGCACCAACCGCACCAGTTCGTCGGCCGTCGAGGACCGCATGTTGGTGAGCTTCTTCTCCTTCGTGATGTTGACATCGAGGTCGTTCCCCCGGGAGTGCTCGCCCACGATCATGCCCTCGTAGACCTCCTCCGCCGGAGCGACGAAGAGGGTTCCCCGCGGCTGGAGGTTCTCGATGGCAAACGCGGTGGCCTTGCCCGGCCGGTCGGCGATCAGGACCCCCGTCTGTCGGTGAGAGATCTCGCCCTGCCACGGCTCCCAGCCATCGAACAGGTGGTTCATGATTCCGGCGCCGCGGGTATCCGCCAGGAACTCACCCCGGAACCCGATCAGGCCGCGCGAGGGCACCCGAAACTCGAGCCGCACCCGGCCACTACCGTGGTTCACCAGCTGCTGCATCCTCCCCTTCCGGGTCCCCAGCTTCTGCGTTACCGTCCCGACGCAGTCCTCCGGACAATCGATCACCAGGTGTTCCATCGGTTCGTAGGTCTTCCCGTCGACCTCCTTGAGCAGGACCTCCGGTTTCCCCACTCCCATCTCGTACCCTTCGCGGCGCATGGTCTCGATCAGAATCGCCATCTGCAGCTCGCCGCGCCCCGAGACCCGGAAAACGTCCGGCGAGTCGGTGTCTTCGACCCGAATCGAGACGTTGTACAGCAGCTCTCGATCGAAGCGCTCCCGCAGCTTGCGCGAGGTGACGTGTTTGCCGTCCCGACCAGCGACCGGCGAGTTGTTGACACAGAAGAGCATCGAGATCGTCGGCTCGTCGACGCGAATGGTCGGGAGCGGACGCGGATCCTCGAGATCACAGACCGTGTCTCCGATGTTGATCGTTTCGATCCCCGTGATGGCGACGATGTCACCCGGCCCGGCTTCCTCGACCTCGACCCGCTGCAGGCCCTGGTACCCGAAGAGGCCCCGCACCTTGCCGGCACGCGGCTCCTCCCCTGGTCGCCCTACTGCGACCTCGCGACCTCGCTGCAATCGGCCGGAGAAGATGCGTCCCACCGCCAACCGACCCACGTAGTCGTCGTAGTCCAGATTGGTGATCAGGAACTGTAGAGGCACGGTCGGGTCGTAGCGCGGCGCTGGCACCGTGGCCACGATCTCCTCGAACAGAGGCGTCAGGTTGTGGTCCTCACCCTCTGCCTCGAGTCGACAGATGCCGTCCTTGGCGTTGGTGAAGTAGACCGGAAAGTCGAGCTGGTCTTCGGCCGCGTCGAGATCGATGAACAGATCGTAGACTTCATCGAGAACCGCCGCCGCCCGCGCGTCGGCCCGATCGATCTTGTTGATCACCAGAATGGGAGTGAGGTGCGCCTCCAGCGCCTTCTTCAGCACGAAACGGGTCTGCGGCAGCGGTCCCTCGGAGGAGTCGACCAGCAGCAACACGCCGTCGACCATCTTCAACGTCCGCTCTACCTCCCCTCCGAAGTCGGCGTGACCCGGAGTGTCGACGATGTTGATCAAGGTGTCGCCGTAGCGAATGGCGGTGTTCTTGGCCAGGATCGTGATCCCCTTCTCCCGCTCGAGGTCGTTCGAGTCCATGACCCGTTCCCGGATCTCCTCGTTCTCGCGGAAGATACCGCTCTGCCACAGCATGGCGTCGACCAGAGTCGTCTTGCCGTGGTCGACGTGGGCGATGATGGCCAGATTCCGAACGTCATGGCGGTGGGCCACCGGACGTTCTTCGACCGTCTGTTCTTCCTGCATGAGAACCTCGTGCTTCGCTAATCGGTGATGGAGAGGGGGGTGGGCACGGGCGACCGCCGCGCCAGGAGGCGCGAACATATCACCAAAACCGGCGTCGGTGCGCTTCGGCTACCTGGGTCCGAGCCTCAGACCGGCAGCTGGCGCACGACCGCCGCCACCTCGGCCACCGAACCGAGCCGGTTGGATCGGTCCTTGACCAACAGAGACCGCACGACCTCCTGCCACTCGTCCGGTAGATCAGGACGGAGATCGCTGATCGGTGGTGCTTCCTCCCGGAGCTGCTTCACGGCGATCAGGCTCGGGGTCTTGCCCCGAAAAGGCTCCCGCCCGGCCAGCATGTAGTGCATGAGGATTCCAAGCGAGTAGAGATCGGTCCGGCCGTCGAGCGGATCTCCCTGAATCTGTTCCGGTGACATGTACTTCGGTGACCCGAGGACCTCACCGGCGGTGGTGAGATCGACGTCGATCCCCTCCATCCGTGCGATCCCGAAGTCGAGGACCTTGACGCGACGATCGGTCAAGAAGACGTTCGACGGCTTGAGATCCCGGTGGACGACCTTGAGCTCGTGGGCCACCTCGAGGCCAGACAGAATCTCCCGCGTGATGGTACGCACACGATTCAGAGGTAGCTGCCCCTCGCGTTTGACCAGCTTGTCGAGGGTCTCCCCTTCCAGGTACTCCATCGTGATGTAGATGCCACCGTCGAATCGGCCCATATCGAAGACCCGCACCACATTCGGATGCGTGATGCGGCGACAGATCTGTACCTCCCGTAGCAGCCGGTCGTACTCGGCCGAGTTGTCGTCTCCGTCCTTGGAGAGCACCGTCTTGATCGCGACGGCCTCGTCGAGTTCGAGGTCCTTGGCCCGGTAGACTCGGCCCATACCCCCGCGCCCGACCTCGGCCTCCAGCAGGTAGCGCGCCGACAGGATGGCTCCGGGCTCGATCACCTGGCTCAGAGGGGCGGCACCGAGCCCGGCCCTGAACCCGAGGCTCCCCGACGAGGGGGTACTCTCCAACGACTGCTTGGCCGTCGGTCCCGACAGGGGCTCTAGCGCCTGAAGCCGCTCCATGACGTCTCGGTGGTCCTTGCGAACGGCCGCTAGGCGCTCGAGCTTCTTCCGCGCCTCGGACGGACGCCCGGTGGCCTCCAGAGCTCGCCCCTCCCAGTAGAGACGATCCAATCCCTGAGTCCCCTCCCCCGGCTTGATCTTCGATTTCTCGAGCCGGTGCAGGACTCCTTCGGCCAGTCCCTCGTCGATCAGCAGTGGCGCCAAGAGCAGAGTGGCCTCGTCGTACTCGAGTTGATCCTCGGGTACCTGCTGCAGTGCGCTCGAGGCGGCGGCAGGGTCCTCCGCCTCCAGGAAGTGGCGCCCAGCTTCCAGAAACGCTCCCCAGCGTAGGAAACAGGCCGCGGCCTGCTTGTGGTCCGGAATCCGTTCGTAGGCTCGCGCGGCCAGGTCGTAGCGGGAAACGGCCGAGAAGCATCGCGCCGCGTCGCGCCACGACTCGGCCCGGAAGTAGAGGTCTGCCGCCCTCTCCACCTCGTGCCCCTGCTCCCACATCTCGGCCGCCGGCTGGAAGCTCCCGATCTCCTCGTAGGCCTCGGCGGCATCGGCAAACTGACCCGCCTCGCGAAACGCCTCGGCCGCTTCTTCCCACCGGTGACCGAGCCGAAAGATCTTCGCCTTCTCCGCCGGCGAGATATCGCAGGTCTCGTCGAGGATAGCCAGGGCCCGGTCCGGCGCTGCGCCATCGATAAAGGCCCGCGCGGCGCGGTCGGTTTGGCCAGCCCTCAGAAGCAGCTCTCCCGCCCGGATCCGCTCGCCCCAGAGCAAGAGGATCTCGGCCGCCGCCTCTGGCTGGCGGAGCTTCTCGAGGAATCCAGCCCGACGAAGATCGGTCTTCTTGTACTGCTCCTTGATGTCGGGTGCGCCGGATTGCCGGTAGCGCTGTTCGAGTCGCTTCGACTCTCGGTCGAGCGCCGCCAGCGCCTCGGGCAGCTCACCGGCCTTCTCGAAGCACGCAGCGGCTTCCGCCGTCTTCCCCGCCTTCTCGAAGTATCGAGCCGCCCGCTGGGGCGACCCCATGGCCAGGCTGGAGCGCGCCGCCCGGTCCCAGGCCCGGGCCTTCTCGAACAGCGGCAGCGCCTCGCGATGGGAGCCCTGCTCTGCCATCAGCTCGCCGGCCTCGAGGAAGTTGCGCCCCTGCTCGTAGTACTCGACCGCGGCTTCCCAATCCCCCAGTTCCCGACTCATCCGCGCCGCCTGGTCGAACCGACCCGCCTTGGCGTACATCTCGGCGGCTCGTCGATAGTCGCCCTTCTGGTAGTAGAGATCGCCGGCCTTGACCGGGTCACCTAGCAGACGAGCAAAGAGGGGGGATGAGGACATACTTCTCCGGATTCTCGGGCGCGAACAGGGTGGATCTTAGCAGCGTCGAGGGGACTCGAACCACCGGCCGACGGCCGCGCTCGGATGGTTCGCGACCCCTCGAACATCGAAAGCCAACGGCCTCGACCCGACCTGCCCGAGACTCAGCCCGAGGACGGGCTCGAATCGGGCGATTTCGGGACCACCCGCGCGCGTCCCGAGTTTTTGGCTTCATAGAGCCTGAGATCCGCCAGCGCCAGCAGCGAGTCGGTCGTCGGGGTCGTCAGTTCGTCGAGCGAGGCGACCCCAAACGATGCGGACACCGGGATGCTCAGTCCATCGTCGATCGTGACCTCTTCTGCTGCCAACGCCTCCAACAGCCGGTTGGCGGCGTGCACCGCCTGCCCCAGGGCGACGCTGGGCAGAATCAGGACGAACTCTTCGCCACCGAAACGTCCGACGATATCGGCCGAGCGAGCGTGCAGCCGGAACAGATCCGCCACCACTTCGAGCACCCGATCTCCAGCCAGGTGGCCGTGGGTGTCGTTGATGTTCTTGAATCGGTCGAGATCACACAACATCAGGCTGAGGGGCTGTTCGTACCGAGCCGCGCGCTCGAGTTCCTGCACCAGCCGCTGGTGAACGGTTCGCCGATTCAACAGCCGGGTCAGACCGTCGCGGGTCGACAGCTCTCGCAGCCGCTGCGCCAAGCGCGCATTGTCGAGCACCAAGGCCAGATGCCCCCTTAGGGCTTCCAACAAACGCCGTTCTCGACCGTCGTCGCGCAGGGAGGCTTTGGGAACGAGAAAGAGATGGGCGCGACCACCCCGCAGGCTGAACTCCAGGCTCTCGGTCGGGCCGAGAGCCGCCCCGGCCTCGGGCCGCCCCATGCCCGAACGGACGACCTCGCGTTCGGCCAGTTTGCGGCGTACACCGTCATGTCGACTCGGCAGCTGCTCGATGAACGCCAGCAGCCGGGGATCGTCACCGGCCAGGTCGGTCCTCAGGTAGAGCGAGCTGCGACCGATCTCGTCCACCAGGAGCCCGAGGAGCCAGCAATCGGCCAGTTCGGCGACGGTCGACAGTACGGCGCGACTCGCTTCGGCCAGATCCTCCGACTCCATTCCTTTCTCGAGCACGCGGTTGATCAGTACCGCCTCCAGCAAGCGAGCGTCGAGATGACGGCCGACCCGAGCCAACACGTCCAGCGGGGTCCTCGGTGGGTCCGCCGGCCGTCGCTGGGGGTCGCGCGGCTGCACCTCCAGTAGGCTCCGCACGGCGTCTACCAGTTCTTCCTGCACCGCGCTCTTCAGGAGATAGGCATCGGCTCCGGTCTCGAGGCCCCAGAACCGGGACGAGGCATCGGAATGCGAGGTCATCATCAGGACCGGGATCCCTTCGGAAACCCGATCGCTCTTGAGCAACCGCGACAGTTGGAAGCCATCCATGACCGGCATCTCGAGGTCGGTCACCACCAGATCCGGCTGCTCGCTCAAGGCGGTTACCGCTCCCTCAGCCCCGTCGGCCGCCGTCAAGACAGACCACCCCTCGGCCGCGAGGAGCCGGCCGATCAGCCGCCGACTGAGGTCACTGTCGTCGACGACGAGGATCTTCTTTGCGCACATAGTGGATTCCAGAACGTCAGCGATAGAGTAGCAAAGTGTCGAGTTTGACGTCTGGCTACACCGCGATCGTCCCCGCCGCCGGCGCGTCGCAACGGATGGGACGGCCCAAACTCCTCCTACCGTTTCGTCAACAGCCGCTCATCGCGGCGACGCTCACCGCCCTGACCACGGGTGGCTGTGACCGCGTGGTGGTCGTAGGTCGACCGGGAGCGAGCGAACTCGAGGCCGTCGTCCGCTCCTGCCGCGCCACCTGGACGGAGAACCCCGAGCCCGAACGCGGCATGCTCTCGACCATCCTCTGCGGCGTTGCGCGAGCGGCTCGCCAACCCGACCTGGCCGCGCTCTTGATCTGCCCTGCCGACCTGCCCCGCCTCCGCGGCGAGACGGTGGCTCGGTTGATCCGAGCGCACCGGGCTGGCCAGGGACCCCTCCTGGTTCCCCGCTGCCAGCGGCGGCGGGGACATCCGTTACTGATCGACCCAACCTTGCTCGACCGTCTCCAGGACCTCGATCCGAAGATCGGTCTCCGCCAGCTCACGCGAGCACCCGATCTGGTCCTCCAGACCGTCGAGGTGGACGACGACGGCTGCCTGCGCGATGTCGACACCCCGGCCGACTACGAGTCGCTGGGCGACTGACCGACCGCTCCGGGCCGGGCTCGCCTCCTTGACCTCGGGCTAGAGCAGTTCGCTCAGGGGCGTGAAGGCACGGTCCTGGGACTCGGCCACCGGCGCACAGGTGATCTGGCCACGATAGGTGTTGAAGCCATTCGCCAGATGGTGGTCGCGGCGAGCCGCTTCCTCGGCCCCCAGGTTGGCCAGTGCCAAACAGTGCTTTAGGGTCGCATTGTTCAGGGCGAAGGTCGAGGTACGAGGCACCGCTCCCGGCATATTGGCTACGCAGTAGTGAACGACGCCGTCGACCTCGAACACGGGGTCGGAGTGGGTCGTCGCTCGGGTCGTCTCGAAGCACCCTCCCTGGTCGACGGCCACGTCGACCGCGACTGCCCCCTTCTTCATCACCCCGATCAGTTCGCGAGTGACCAGCTTCGGAGCCGAGCGGCCCGGGATCAGCACCGCACCCACCAGGACGTCGGCGCGGGTCAACGCCTCCCGAAGATTGAAGGGATTCGAGGCTACGGTGGTGATGGCACCGTGGAACAGGTCGTCGATAAACCGCATGCGGTCCGCACTCATCTCGAGGATGGTGACACGGGCCCCCATGCCGAGTGCTACCTTCGCCGCATTCAAGCCGACGATGCCGCCGCCGATGATCACGACGTCACCGGGCGGGACCCCGGGGACTCCACACAACAACGTGCCGCGGCCACCTTCGAAACGCTGGAGGTAGTAGGCCCCCACCAAGGCGGCCATTCGACCGGCGACCTCGGACATCGGCGTCAGCAGCGGTAGGCCACCGCGGTCATCGGTGATGGTCTCGTAGGCAATTCCCGTAACCTCTCGCTCCAGCAGAGCGGTGGTGAGTTCGGGCAGCGGCGCGAGGTGCAGGTAGGTGTAGAGGATCTGGCCCTTCCTCATCCGCTCGTACTCGGAGGGCATCGGCTCCTTCACCTTGACGATCATCTCCGACGATCCCCAGACCGCGTCTGCGGTGTCGAGAATCGTGGCCCCGGCCGCGACGTACTCGGAGTCGTCGATGCCACTTCCTTCTCCGGCCCCCACTTCCACGAAGACCTCGTGGCCCTGCTGCGTCAGGGCATGGGCCGTCGCCGGGATCATGCCGACACGGTACTCGTGGTTCTTGACCTCTCGGGGGACTCCGACCTTCATGACTGGCCCCCGGTCATCTCCACCTTGCCCTTGAAGAACGCCCCTTCGGCCAGCACGACCCGGGCGGCCTTGACGTCACCCTCGAGGCGGCCCGACGGCATGATCTCGACCTTGCTGGCGCCCTGGACGTTTCCCACCACACGGCCGGAAATGACCACGTTGTCGGCCCGCAGATCGCCCTTGACGATTCCGCCTGCGGCCACGGCCACCGAGTTGTCGACCTCGACGGTACCGACGATCTCGCCTTCGACCTGAAGGTCACTGGTACCGGTGACCTTCCCCTCGACTCGGCAGCCGGCCGCGATCGTGGTCTGGCTGACGCTCCGATTTCCCGACGCCACTGGGGCGGTAGGAGGAGCGGCCGGGCGCCGGGGGGCTGGCGCGTTGGGAGTGGGCGCGGGCGTAGGGTGGGTGGCGGGAGGGTCGTCGCGGCGAAAGATGGACATTCAACGGGCTCCGTCGGAGGTGGGTCGATGGGGTCGTACTGACTCGGCTCGAGAGAGGGGAAACTGGAGCGGGCAACGGGACTCGAACCCGCGACATCAAGCTTGGGAAGCTTGCACTCTACCAACTGAGTTATGCCCGCTCGTGTCTCAGCTCGGTGAATCTAGCCGAACACCCGGGGAGGGTCAAGCGTACGACCCGGCGGTGGAGCCCGCCCGGTGGAGGCTCCGCGAAGCTGCCTGAGCGGCCTCATTGCACGATGGGAACGCCGCGGTATACTGGCCTCGTCATGACGGACGAACGTTCCGATTCCGAGACCCCGACGGCTCCCTCGTCGCTCTATTTTTTCCCCGAGGCCGAGGTCACCGAGGCCGAGGTCCGGTCGATTCTCGATCAGGGTCCGAGCGAACGGCGCAACTGGGTGATCTCCAACCTCCTGCGCTACGCCCAGTGGGGTGACATCTGGTCCTATGTGAGCCGTGACGAGGTGCGAGAGGTGTTCGCCGAGCTCGATCTGCCACCGAACCTCAGATCCGCCTGGGCTCGACTGCTCAAGATCGAGACACCGGTCGGCTGAATCGGCCGACCGCGCCAACTCGACTCGGTGATCAGGGCTGGTCGGCCGCCTCCAACTGCGCCTCGCGGTCGCGCCGCTCCGCCAGTTCGATCGCCTGCTCCCGAGCCAGACCTACCAGGCTGGCTACACGCTTTCCCGGCAGGATAAAGCTGTGCAACGCGCTGAAGGGCGAGCCCTGGCCGAAGAAACCACTCATCGGCCCCATGCCGAAGCCGCTGGCCGAATCCTCACCGGCGCGCGAGTAGATGGTGGTCAAGGCGCCGACCGGCCGGCCTTGCAGGTCGAAGACGGGAAGCCCGAAACCACC
Source organism: Thermoanaerobaculia bacterium (assembly GCA_030429235.1). GTDB lineage: Bacteria > Acidobacteriota > Thermoanaerobaculia > Multivoradales > JAIOJS01 > JAIOJS01. The sequence goes on from JAUIDB010000012.1 coordinate 90,988, forward strand.
CAACTCGCCATCTACCATCCAGGCTGCTCGCGGCTTGCGCAGCATCCCGGACACGCGCGCCGAAGCCAGGTGGGAGGCATCATCGAAGCTTCGACCGAGGCGCTGGACCTGCAGTACCTTCTCCCCTACCGCCAGATCTGCCGCCGCCGCAAAGTCGACGAAGGGTAGCGACTCCTCGGGGACGGCCTCCAATTGGATGAAGGCCAAGTCGAGGGCCGAGTCCGTCGCCGCCAGAAAAGCCGGCAGTTCCTCGCTACCGATCTGGACGGTGAACGCTGTCGGCGTGATCTCCATCTTGAAGCCGTTCGACTGCCCCATGTCGGCCAGCATCTCGTTGAGCCGGCTCGAGGAGATGCTCGCATTCCACAGCATGATCAGACCCTCGGGATGCACGATCGCCCCCGTGAGGTCCATGCGGGACTCCTCCTCCTGACCCTGGCCCGCCATGCTCATCTTGGCCGCCACGACGGTCTCGACGCGCACGATCGCTTCCTCGTGCTGAGCCAGGGCCCGACGCCAGGCCTCCGCCTCGTCCATCCCCCAGGCCGGCAGCGCGATGGCCAGCAGCAGACATCCCACCAACCCATCGACCGATCGCTTATATGACGCAGCTCGGCCGAGACACTCAATCCGACGCATAGGAGTCCTTCCATTCGGGCTCGACGAACACGAAGTGGGTTCGGTAGCCGCGTTGCACGAAAATCTCGACCCGGGGTGGGCGCTCTGATTCCAGACGCCGCGACACCTCGCCGAACGCCGCGACATCGAGCGTGGAATGGCCGTTGATCGACTGGATCAGATCATCGATCTTCAGCCCGGCCATCTGGCCCCAACCGCCGGTCGCTGCTTCGGTCACCAGAACCCCGCCCTGCTCTCGATCCCAGCCGTACTGGATCCGGTCGGCGAAGGTCACGTCACGGACGACGAAATCGAGCGTCTCCTGCCGGGCGGTATCAGCTTCGTCAGCATCTCGAGGTCGGGGTTCCATCCGCACGGCGATCTCGCGTACCGCACCGTCTCGCACCACGCTCAAGCGAGCGGGCTCTCCGATGGTCCGTTCCTCGACCAGGCGCCGAAGGTCCTCGCTCTCCTGTGATCGCGTCGGCTCGGTCGGCTCGCCGTCCACCGCGATGATCACGTCGCCCACCTGCACCCCGGCGGCCGCAGCCTCGGTCCAGGGAAACACCTGCGACACCCGAAAGCCGGTCTGCCCCGCGAGGCCCAGCGACACCGAAAGCTCTCTGGTGAGCACTTGCGTCTCGATCCCGAGCCAGGCTTTTGGCAGTTCCCCACCCCAGCCGCGGTTCTTGTCCGCGGGAGCTGGTACCAGTGTCACCAGAAGCTCGTCCCCGCGCCGGAATTCGATCAGGGCCTTCTCTTGCCCCACCAGACCCTCGATGGCGCGCGCCAGCGTACCGACCGCACCGATCTCCTGCCCGTTGATCGCCAGCAGTACGTCGTAGGCCGCCAACCGGGGGCGGGCACCATCGGCCGGGGATCCCGGACGAATGCTGTTGAGCAGTAGCCCGCGCTGATCCGGAAAACGGCGCGTGATGGCCATCGGACTCGTGATCTCCTGCACCGCAACCCCGAGGCTCTCGACCTCCCACTCTTTGCCCTTGAAGCGCGGCATCGGCTCGATCGTCGCCGCGAGGTGTAGCGCTGCTCCGTCTCGCTCGACCGCGAGGTCTACCACCGTCCCCGCCGGATAGTCGGCAATCTTCTGATACACGAGCGGTACTTCCTCGAAGAACAGGGTTTGTACAGGCTCGCCGTCCAGGCTGAGCAGGAGGTCACCGGGCTCGAGACCGGCGGTGGCCGCGGCAGAACCGGCGAGAACCGAAGAGACCAGGGCTCCCTCTCGCCGCCCCGCCTTCGCCACGGGAAGGATCGAGATTCCGAGCCAACCGCGCTCCACCTGCCCCAGCTCGAGCGCCTGACGGAGAACGTCGGCGGCGATGGAGGCGGGTATGGCGAAGCCGATCCCTCGACCTCCCAGCTCGTTGATGCCCACCACTCGCCCCTCTTCGTCGACCAGGGGTCCGCCCGAGTTGCCGGGCAGGATCAGCGCATCGTGTTGGATCCAACGCGTCAAGAGCCCACTGAGCTGGTCCGGCTCGAGCGTCATCTCCTCGATCTCGGTGCCCGTGAAGTCGGTGAACACCCGGGCCTGGTTGGAGACGATGCCGCGGGTCATCGAGGACGACAGCGAGAGGGGATTCCCCATGGCGAACACCGTATCGCCCACGGCCAGGAGGTCATCGGACGCCAGCTGTGCCGCCGGGAAGGTGGCCTTCGGGTCCTCCGCCAGCAGCCGCAGGACCGTCAGGTCGGTCAACGGATCGTCGACCACGATCTCGGCCGGAAGCACCCGGCCATCGGTCAACGTGCACTCGACCCGGATGGCGCCTCCGGCAACGTGGTAGTTGGTGAGCACGTGTCCGTCATCGGTCAGGATCACCCCGCTGCCGGCCCCCGGATAGCGCTGAGTTCTCCCGTCGACGAACCGTTCGTAGACGACCCGAATGTTGACGAGCGCCGGGTAGACGCTCTCTCGCACCCGATGCGCTACGGCCTCCGCCGTCGCCGCCGGCTCGCTGCTCTCGACCAGCTGCGAGGAAACCGGAGCGATCGCCGCCGTCAGGGCCACCACGGTAGACACGGCGCACCGCGCTACGCCCCTCGTGGCCCGGTGCACCCGAGGGCGCAGCGAGCCTCCACCGCGGGAGCGACCGGACTCCGGTACCTCCTCCGAACCGAACCCAGGCCTGAAGATCGTCAGCCGCCCGTCAGAAGGTTGCCGAGGCCACCGACATGATCGAGAACCGACCCCTCGCCCTGACGGCGACCACCGGTTTGCGGAGCCGCGGCAAAGACCCGGCTGGCCAGTCGACTGAAGGGGAGGGACTGAATCCAGACCTTGCCGGGTCCGGTCAGCGCAGCGTAGGCGATCCCCTCACCGCCGAACAGCGCCGTCTTGATCCCGCTGACGAATTGGATGTCGTAGTCGACCGAGGATTCGAAGGCCACGAGGCAACCGGTATCGAGACGCATCGTCTCGCCGGCGGCCAGCTGTCGCTCGACCACGGTTCCACCGGCATGAACGAAGGTCAGACCATCCCCTTCCAGCTTCTGAAGGATGAACCCTTCACCGCCGAACAGACCGGCCCCGAGCTTCTTCTGGAAGGCGATGCCCACCGACACCCCCTTGGCCGCACAGAGGAAAGCGTCCTTCTGGCACAGCATGGTGTTGTTGTGCTGCTGCAGGTCGAGGGCGACGATCCGACCGGGATAGGGAGAGGCGAAGGCCACCCGCTGGCGGCTGTTGCCGACGTTGCCGAAGGCGGTCATGAAGAGCGACTCTCCCGTCAGAACCCGCTTTCCCGCCGACATCACCATGTCCATGATTCCGCCCTTGCCCTTGGACTTGGCGGAGCCGTCACCGAAGATGGTCTCCATCTTGATCCCCGGATCCATGTACATGAAGGCACCGGCCTCGGCGATACAGGCCTCGCTCGGGTCGAGCGTGATCTCGACGAATTGGAGCTCCTCGCCGAAGATCTCGTAGTCGATCACGTCGGCTGACTCGGTCGGCGGCGGTGGTGGAACGGCCGGCGCGCTCCGTAGCGTCGAGGAGAACTCCGACCGACTCGAGATCGGCTCCCAGTTGGCCATCCCCTGGGCAAAGACATGGGCGCTGCGGTCGATCGCACCTGCCTGCAGCTTCTGCTGGATCTCGGCTGTCGTCCACGGCCCCTGCTGCTCACCGTTGACCGCTACGTACCAAGTCTGTCCACTCATCGCCTACCTCCGTCTGGTCTGGTTCCCTGATTGCTGACTTCTCGCCTCTTAGACCTACGAGCATACCTCCGCCGATATGCCCTCTCAACACGAGTCGGGTAGACTCTCGTCCCCATTTCCGCCGAGCAAGGAGACGACATGACCCCAGAAGAGTACGTCACGCTGTTGGGCCGCGAACGCGCTACCGCGATCCTGCGCTGCGATGATCAGACGGTCGCTCGCCAAGCGATGGAGGCCGCTGTGCGTGGCGGATTCCGCATCGTCGAGTTCACGCTGACGGTTCCCGGCGTGTTCGAGCTGATCGAGGAGTTCGCCGCTCGCGACGGGCTGGTGGTCGGAGCGGGGACGGTCCTGACGCCCGACGACGCCACCCGGGCGGTGGAACGGGGTGCCCGCTTTCTCGTGTCTCCGGTGGTCGATCCGATCGTGATCGCCAGGGCAGCCGAGCTCGGCGTGGCGATGATGCCGGGAACCCATACTCCCACTGAGATGCTCACCGCCCACCGTGCAGGAGCCCAGCTGTGCAAGCTCTTCCCGGCTCCCGGCCAAGGCCCGGCCTACCTCCGATCGGTGCGCGGTCCGATGCCCTTCCTCAAGATCGTGCCGACCAACGGCGTCGACCTCGACAACGCCCGTGACTGGCTCCGAGCCGGAGCCTACGCGCTCGGTTTCGTGGCCCCGCTCTTCGTGCCTGCGGATCTCGAGCAGCGACGCTACGAGCGCATCGAGGAACGTGCGGCCGCCATCCTGCGAGCAGTGCGCCGGGTGGCCAACTGAAGCTCGCGGTTTCTTTGGCCAGGGAGTCGCTGTTGACTCACTGGTGGCGGTTCAGGGCAGCAGTTCGATCTCGAAGAGTTGTGGCCAGTACTTGCCGGTGACCAGAAGTGTGTTTCGGTCGGGCCGGTAGGCGATGCCGTTCAGAACATCGGTCTTGGCGCGTTCCTCGGGTGGCAAGAGGCCGGTGAGATCGACGACTCCGGTGACCTGCCCGTCGGCAGGATCGATCCGCAGCAAGACTTCCTGGTTCCAAACGTTGGCCCAGAGTACGCCGTCGACCCACTCCAACTCGTTGAGACCTTCGACAGCCTGACCCTCCCGTCGCACTTGAAGGACCTCGAGAATCTCGAAGCTCTGGCGGTCCCGCACGATGAGGCTCGAGGAACCGTCGGTCTGGAGAAACCGCTCTCCGTCAAAGGCGAGACCCCAGCCTTCTCCATCGATGGTCCATCCCGGGTGGTTCTCGAAGTCGGGCAGAGACCAGCGGTAGACCACTCCCTCACGCCAGGTCAGTTGCACCAGTCGACCATCGGCCAGCACCAACCCTTCACCGAAGTGCGCCGGGTCGAGTGGCACCTCCCCTTCGACCAGCCCGCTCTCGATGTCCCAGACCCGAAGGGCCGAGCGCCCGTAGTTCCCCAGACTCTCGTACAGCCGATCGTCGTGCCATAGCAGCCCCTGGGTGAAGGACGATGGATCGTGCTCGTAGACTCCGACCATCTGCCAATCGAGCACCTCGACCGTGCCGTCGGTCGAGGTGCCGCCCGGCGCCGTCGCACTCCCGCGCGCCCGTCCCACTACGACGAGCAGGAGGGCCACCGCCACGAGGGCGACGAGGGCAACAACGCCGGCGCTCCGCACCCTGATCAGGCCTCCCGCTCGTGGACCAGGCGCCAAAAGTAGACCGCCAACAGCAGGAACGCGACCGTCGATGCCAGCCAAGTCAGCGACCCTGCCCAGCCGTAGCCGATCCCCTCCGGGGCGCGCTTGAGGAACACGGCGACGCCGGCGATGCCGACCCCGAGGAGCCCCTCGCCACCGACCAGACCCGACCCGAAGAGCACGCCCCGCTCGCGGCGATCGCTCGCCTCTTCCTCGGAGCTGGCTCGGCGCTCGGCCATCATCCGCATCAAACCACCGAAGAAGATCGGCACCATGGTCGAGACCGGGAGATAGACCCCGACCGCGAAGGGCAGGCTCGGGATCTTCAGCAGTTCGCAGGCGATGGCGATTGCGGCTCCGATTCCGACCAGTGCCCAGGGCAGGTTCTGCTGCAGAACACCATCGATGACCAACTTCATCAGGGTCGCCTGCGGAGCCGGTAGGGTCTCGGTGCCGAATCCGTACGCATCGGCCAGGAAAATCACGGTGATACAGACGAAGATCGCCGAGGTCAGGACCCCCACGAGTTCACCGATCTGTTGCCGTTTGGGCGTGGCGCCGAGGAGAAAGCCGGTCTTGAGGTCCTGCGAGGTATCTCCCGCGATCGACGCCGAGATGGCGACCACACAGCCTATGGTCAAGGCGGCCGCTTTGCCCATGTCACCGACCCAACCGAGCAGCAGAAAGATGCTCGAGGACAGCAGGAGCGTCGCAATGGTCATACCGCTGACCGGATTCGAGGTCACTCCGACCAGACCCACGATCCGCGAGGAGACCGTCACGAAGAAGAAAGCACAGATGATGACCAGGATGGCCGCCACCGTGCGTTGCCCCGGTCCCTGGAGAACGTAGAAGACGTTCGGCACGAAGGCCATGACGCCAAAGAGCAGGAGCAGCCCGATCCCCAGGAACTTGAAGGGGAGGTCATCGTCGGTCCGCAGTACGTTCGTCGCCACGTGTCCGGCGCGCTTGCGGAGCTGCGCTGTGGCGATGCGGAAGCTCTCCAGCATGGTGGGAATGGACCGAATCAGCGTGATGATGCCGGCCGTCGCCACCGCCCCGGCTCCGATGTAGCGGATGTAGCGATTCCACAGATCACCCGGCTCCATCTGCGCAATGGTCAACACCGTCTCGGGGTAGAAGGGCTCCGTCAGTCCCGCTCCCCAGAGGGCGATGCAGGGAATGATGACTAGAGACGCGAGCAGGCCGCCTCCGACCATGATGGTGGCGATCCGTGGCCCGAGGATGTACCCGACGCCGAACAGCGCGGCGGAGACCTTCGTAGAGAGTTCCGCCTTGGGGAGGAAGGGGATTTCGACGGTGATCTTGTTCTTGACCAGGTGGATGCCATCGACCATCAGTTTGAACAGGGCGCCGACACCCAGTCCGAGGAAGACGTTCTTCGCCGAACGCCCCCCCACTTCGCTCGCCACCAGCACCTCGGCACACGCGGTGCCTTCCGGGTACGGCAGGTTGCCGTGCTCTCTGGCGATGAGGAAACGCCGCAGGGGCACCATGAACAACACTCCGAGCAGACCGCCGCAGAGACCCAGCAGGGTCATCGAGAGCAAGCTCGGCGGCATCCCCCAGAGGAAGAGCGCCGGCAAGGTGAAGATGACCCCACTGGCCACCGAACTCGACGCCGAGCCCACCGTCTGGGTTGCGTTCGCCTCCAGAATCGAGCTCTTCATGCCCATCCCCTTGAGGGCTTTGAAGGTGGCGACCGCCATGACGGCCACCGGGATCGAGGTGGAGATGGTCAGACCGGCGACCAGCCCCAGGTAGGCGTTGGCGGCCCCGAAGGCGATCCCGAAGAGGATGCCCAGCAGGATCGCCTTGCCGGTGAGTTCGGCCGGTGATTCGCTCGCCGGTACGAACGGCTCGTAGCTACCGCCCTCGGGAATCGGGGAGTACGCCCCTTCACTCAGTCCACGCTTCTCGCTCATCTCGATCCTCTCTCGCTGTGTGGGGTCATCGCTTCCAGTTCCCTAACGGTCGTTCAGTTCCAGGAGCAGCCCTGCTCTTCGATCGGTGGTCCCTGCCACTCCCAACCGGAATCACCGATCGGGCTACCAGGAGGAAGGTCGAGGGCCGACGGGGTCAACGCTCGTGGCGCGCTCGGCGCCTCGAGCGCGGCCCGAAGGTCGTCGCGCAGGCTGCGCCGGTGCACCGCTCCAACCTTGTCTCCCGCGACGTCGAGTCTCTCTGCCAGGCTGGTGGCGAAACCCCGGACCCGGTACTGGACCTCGGGGCTGCCCTGGCCCTGCAGCAGGCGGATCAGACGATCCACCAGCACCCGTTGCGTAACCCTGGCGATCTCCTGCTGACGCCGTTCGAGCTTCGACTCGTCGGCGAGCGCGTGGTCGGCCACCCGCTGCAGCACGGCCTCGACGGACGGAGCCTCGGAGTTCCGGCGGTGGTGGTCGACCAGTCGGGCCAGGCGCTGCTCCTGGAGCACGAACGAGAAGACCAGATCGCTGGCCGAAGCGGCCGCGGCCAGCGGATCGAACAGCGGGTAGGTCCGGCCGTCGAACAGCTCCCGATGCCGCCAGTAGGTGAAGGGACGCGGAGCGAGCAGGGCGAGGAGTTCCTCCGGCAGGTCGAGGGCCCCCGGTTCCACCGCCGCGAGCAGCAGTTCGAGCGCCCGCCACTGCCGGCTGGCGTCCAAGGGTCGAGGGCCGCCCTGACCATCCCCGCGCAGGGAGTAGGAGTAGTCGACCCCGCCAAGTGCCCGAGCCGCAGCCTCGACCTGGAAGCGGTGGTAGAAGTAGATCGGAGCCAGAACCTCCTCGAGTTCGGCGAGGGGCCGCCCCGTCGCGACCCGGTCCGTGTCGAAGGCGGCCAGCGCACGTCGGCGCACCTCGAGGACATTCGCCAGTTCCTCGACCGGATCCACTCCGTTGTCCCAGAGATTGGCCAGCGGGTGGGCCGAACCCGGGGCGCGAGCATCGGCGTCCGACAGGAAGTGCAGGCCGTTCGCAATGCCCTCCTGCACGATTCCCGCGAGCTGCTCGGACTCATCGACTCCCGGCGGCATCTGGGAGTAGGCGTAACGAACCGTGTGGTGGTCCCAGGACCCCACGCCCACTCCGTAGGCAGCGCTGACGTCCAGTCCGCCGGCCTCGTCGGCTCGGACCCACGGGGCTGGATAGTCCATCACCGACGCCCGGCCGTCGTAGGTGGAGGCCGCGAAGTTGTGGGCGAAGCCGAGGGTGTGACCAACCTCGTGAGCCGACAGCTGGCGGATCCGCGCCAGGGCCAGTTCGACCGGATCGGCGGCTCCACCGCCACCGGTGGCCTCGGCCCCCAACAGCCCTTCGAAGATCCGAATGTCCTGTCGCACCCTCAGCGAGCCGAGTGAAACGTGTCCCTTGAGCATCTCGCCGGTCCGCGGATCGACCACTCCTCCGCCGTAGGACCAGCCTCTCGTCGACCGGTGGACCCACTGAATGACGTTGTACCGAACATCGAGAGGATGAGCGTCCGGAGGCAGCACCTCGACCCGGAACGCATCCTGAAAACCCGCCGCCTCGAAGGCGTCGGCCCACCAACTCGCCCCCTCGATCAGTGCACTTCGGATCGGTTCCGGAGCGCCGGAATCGACGTAGTAGACGATCGGTTCCACCACCGGTGAGCGGGCAGCGCTCGGATCCACCTTTTCGAGCCGGTGGCGCACCAGCCACTGCTTCCGCATCGGCTCGTCGAGCGGCACCGCGTAGTCGAGAAAGTCGATACCGAACGAACCGGCCCGAGGGTCGAGCCGACGCGGCTCGTAGCCCGGTTCCGGCAGGGCCACGAAGGAGTGGTGCTGCACCAGGGTGATCGCCGACGCATCGGGGGCCGTCGAACGGACGTGGCGCCCGGCGTCGCGGCCGGTGAAGGTCAAGATCGCTTCGAGCTCGAGGTTGCGGGGAAACGCCAACGAGCGATCGAAGTCGACGACACTGCGGTCCGCAGCCAGGCTGAAGCTGCCCTGATCGGTGGCCTGCAGCGTCGCTACCACCCCGTGGGCATCACGCACCAGGAACGAGGTGAAATCGATCACCGCACGGTCTCCCTCTTCGGCCTCGATGGTCCCGCTCCAGAGTACGGAGGTTGCAAACGAGTGCTCGACCGCCCGGGCTTCGTCCGGGTTGTCGGTGATCGCCCGGTAGGAGAGGTTGGGTTGCTCGATCAACAGCCGAGACCCGACCCGCCGAAAGCGAACCCACTTGGTCTCGCCGAGCTGCCCTCGGTCGAGGCCCACTGGATTGGATCCCAGACCGGTGAGCAGGCTCTCGGTGTACAGCAGCTCGAATGGAGCACCCTCCTGAAGAGGCGGCAGTTCCAGCCAGACCTTCCCCGCCTTGCGGTCGAGGTGTACCGTCAGCGGACCCTCCAGGCGCTCCGATCCGGCCAGCAGCCCGGCGACCGCTCCCGCGGCTGGAGCCTCGGTTCGTTTCTTCTTCGCGACCGCACTCTGGCCCAGAAGGAAGGGAAGGATCAGGATCAGCAGACAGCGCAGTGGTTTCTTCACGATGGGGGTTCTCCTCGACGCTAGAAAGTAGCGGTTCTCAGTCATGGCGCGGGGCTGCGCTCTCGCACCGGGTCCGAGGCCAGGGGTTCAGCCAACCGCTCCAAGATCCGCAGTCGCTCGCGCAGCAGACGGAAGACCCGCTCGTAGGCTTCGACGGCCCGACGCGCCGCCGGGGTGCTGCCCTCCTCGATCGCTTGCCGGAGCGGCGGCAGCAACCAGGGAGCGTAGCCGGTCTCGGGGTCGGGTGCTGCATACAGACTCTTGTACCAAGGGCGGTCTTCCAGGCCGGCGGCGTCGATCCAGAGGCGCTCGAGCGCCAGGACTTCCCAGCTCACCCCGTTGGCGGCGGCAGGGGTCAGTCGCCCCTCGGCCAGGGCTGCGAGAACCTCCCGGGCTCCGGGCTGGGCCTCGAGGGCATCGACCGCGGCCCGCAGCGCCCCGAAGTCCAAACGCAATCCCTTCTCCACCGCCCGCTCTTCGAGGTCTCGGAGGCGGCGGCGAAAATCCGAGGCGTAGCCCTTCGGGTCCAACGGGATGACATCGGCGTTGCTCAGTCGGGCCGCCAAGAGAGCGACGATGCGGCTCAACATGAGAGCCCCGTCGTACGTGTCTCCGACCACCTTTCGATACCAGTCCAACGTGTCGTAGTTGGTGTGGTAGGCACTGCCGTCGCTACCTCCCGCGTGCAACGACATGGACGGGATTCCCGCGTGAGTGTAAAAGGCCACGTGGTCGGAGCCGCCTCCGAGCGCTCCGAAGAGCTCCTCCGCTGCGTCCTCGAGCTCGACATCGAGAACGGAGCGACCCTGCGGGTCTCCCGGCTGATCGACCTCGTCCAGGACGTCGCGCAGCAGAGAACGCAAGGAGGGCGACACGGCGGCCGAGAAGTCGGTGCCCAGCGCCGCTCCGTCGAGGTTGATGTACGCGATCCCCCCCTGGGCCAGGGCCTCGAGATTGGCTTCCACCCACTCCGTAGAGCCGTGGATCCCGAGTTCTTCGGCTCCCCAGTTGGCAAACACCAGGGTCCGCTGGGTACGAATCCCCCGACGGGCCAGCTCCATGAAGGCACGCGCGACTTCGTAGACCACGATACTGCCGGCGTTGGGATCGCTGGCGCCGAAGGCCCAGGCATCGTGATGGCTGCCGATGACCACCATCTGGTCGGGAAAGCGGGTGCCCGGCAGCGTCGCTACGACGTTCGCAGTCTGCACTTGACCCCGCGGCTGGTCGACGTGAACCCGCACCAATAGCTCTGGTCCGCCGGTCAACCGGTAGGCGAAGGGCAGTCCACCCTGCCAGGGTCGCGGCACCGCCGGCCCGGTCATGCGCCCGAGGATCTCCTCTGCCGAACCCCAGCTGATCGGCTGTACCGGGATCTCCGGAAACTCCAGCTCAGCGGGATCGAGCCGGGGCGCGGTCGGAGTGGCTTCGACTTCCGGAGTCAGCGGGTCGCCGGGATAGGGCAAGGTGAGGATCGACCCGCTCTGGATCGAGTCGCGATTCAGCCAACCGCCTTCGGGATAGGAGATCCCTCTCCCCCAGCCACTCTCCTCGGGGTCGGTGTAGAGCAGCAGCGCGGCGGCACCGAACCGCTCTGCGTTGTGCGCTTTGTAGCCACGGAAGATTTCCCCGTAGCGAGCGACCACGATGCGATCCTGCACCCGGATGCCCAACTGTTCGAGCCTCTCGAAATCCTCGATCCGTCCGAAATTGGCGTAGACCACCTGCCCCGAAACATCACCGCTACCGCTGTATCCAGCCACAGCCGGCCGCAGGCTGGGGTGATCGCTGTAGCGATCCTGTTCGAGTGCCGGCTCCTGGAGCGGAAGAGACAGTCGTACCGGGGCCAGGATTTCTACCTCGGCCGCCTCGGGGGTTGGTAGGTAGAGCGACAGCTCTTGTTTGACGGTGGGCAACCCGAGCCGGCTGTACGAATCGAACAGCCACTCGATGACCTCACGATCACCCGGCGTACCGGAGGGATGGGGCGCACTCGAGAGCAGATCGTGGTGAGCGCGCAAGCTGGCGATGCGGGGGATCGCAACCAGTGCTCCCTCCAACTGCCGCTGCGCCTCTCGCCGATCCGGCTGAAAATGGAACAGAGGGGAGGACTCCTGGGCCAGCAGCGGTACCCCCGCCACGATCGCGAGGATCGAGACCGACAGGGTGCGGGCCAGCGGCGAACGGCGGGTCAGAACGATGGGTTTCTCCAGTTCGGTTTTCGAGCGTCGCGGAGTGTACCACCCGGATCGAATCGGCTTGCCCAAGCCCAACTCCCGACCGGCTTTAGGTCAATGCGGCGGTAGAGGGTAAACTCTTGGCAAGTCATGGCTCCACACCAACCTTCGGCCGCCGAGAAGCCACCTGAAGTGGCTCGATCCCTGGCGCCGATGCGGTTGATCTCGCAGGTCACGGACCGGCTCGTCCAGACGCTCGATTTCGACGAAGCGCTCCGAATCCTAATCGAAGGTGCCACGGAGCTGCTCGACGTAGCCCGAGCGTCGATCATGATTCTCGACCGGGAGACCAACGAGCTGACGATCAAGGTCGGCAAAGGGCTCAGCGACGACGTCATCACCGACACCCGCATTCCGGTAGGCCAGGGCATCGCCGGCATGGTCGCAGCCACCGGGGAACCGGTGGTCGTCCAGGATGTGCGCCGGTTGGAACAGTGGCAGGCCACCTCGGAAGAACAGGCGACCGAATACCGGGATTTCTCGGCGCTGTCCGTCCCGCTCGTCTTGCACGGCGAGGTCCGAGGGGTGATGAACTTCAACCACAAGCTCGACGGCAGCCCTCTCGGGGACCAGGATCTCGAGCTCGCCTTGCTGATCGCCAACCAGGCATCGGTGGCCCTCTACCTGGCCATGCTCCACCGTCAGTACCTGAAGAAGCAGGCGCTGGACTACGAGTTGAAGGTGGCACGCGACGTACAGCGGCGGATGCACCCTACGCAACCACCCCGCCTCGACGGCTTCCGGTTCGCCGCCGATTCACTGATGTGCCACGAGGTCGGTGGCGACTACTACGACTACGTGCAGTTGGCGGACGGGCGGCTGGGCATCGCCATCGGTGACGTCGCCGGACACGGCCTCGGCCCGGCCCTGCTCGTCACCGATGCCCGAGCCGCAATCCGGGGCGGTTGGCGTCGCGGAGACAGCCTCGAGAAGTTCCTCGCAGATCTGAACGAAGAGCTACGGCAAGAGACCAACCCCGAGCACTACATGACCATGCTAGTGGCCGAGCTGGATCCGGTCCACCGCCGGCTCGAACTCGCCACGGCAGGACACCACATGCCGATCGTCCTGCGCGATGGCCGCCCGCTCGACCTTCCCAAGGCGGGAGCCAACATCCCCCTCGGAATCCAGCCGGCGTACGAGTACGCTCGCGAGAAACCGATCGACCTTCAGCCGGGTGACCTCCTGCTCTTCTTCACCGATGGTCTCTGGGAGGCGACGGACGCCGCCGGTCATCGGTTCGGCAACGAGGGGATCACGCGGCATCTGCGTCGGCTCGCCCAGGAACCGCCGGCCACGATCGTGCGCGGACTGTTGCAAGCAGTGCGTACTCACGCCGGCTACGATCTGACCGACGACTGCACGCTGATCATCGTCCAGGTGTCTTGACGGACCAACCGAGCTCGGGGCGTCCCGCCCAGGAGGACGGGGTGTCCCTCAGATGGGACGGCTCGACGTCGCCATCGGCTCCTCGCCTCGAACGAGGCCGCAGCAACAGGGGTTCTCGGGGACTTCGCGCGTTGGCAAGGTCCTTGCTCCAGGGTTGGGCGTGAGTGACTCGAGAACTACCCAGACCTCCAACAGGAGAGACTCCATGATTCGTAGAGCGTTGATCGCCCTCGTCGGTTTGACCTGCCTCGGTGCCGCCGCAACCGCGGCCCAACCGGATCGATCGTTCGGCGATACCGTCGTCGTCAGCGAGGTCCTCCTCGACGTCCTGGTCACCGACAAAGAAGGCAACGTCGTGGTAGGCCTCGACGCCGATGACTTCGTGATCAAAGAGAACGGCAATCCCGTCGACGTCACCCACGTCAGTTTCTACAGCACGCGGTACGCCCCCGACCACCTGACCGATGGTGCGGTACAGGAGATCCCGGCGAGTCGCTACTTCGTGCTCTACTTTCACGATCAGCGGTTCGCTGCCGCCGGACACCACCAACTCCTGCGCCGCCAGCTCGACGCCGGACGCTACTCACGGCGCTGGGTCGAGAACGAGATGAAGGCGTCCGATTGGGTTGCCGTCGTCGGGTACGGCGCCAAGCTCCAGGTCCACCAGGACTTCACCCAGAACCGCGTCGACATCATGAAGGCTATCGAAGCCGCTTCGACCGGCAAGAACGCCAATCCCGACTGGCGCCGCGACGAGATTCCTCCCGGTCAGCCCTCGTTGCTGCGCTACCTCCCCGAGGGCAAGAAGCTCCGCAAAGAAACCAAGCGGATGTACGACGGGATCCGCCTGGTGGCCGAAGCCACGGGTCACATCGTGGGCCGCAAGAACCTGCTGCTCTTCTCGACTGGTTTCGGTGAGATCTCACCGGGAGGCTTGACCACGCGACCGGACGAGCGCTACTACCCGGACATGGAGCAGGCCCTGAACGACAACAACGTCGCGGTCTATCCCATCGATCTGACCCCGATCGGCACCGACCACTTACAGAGTGCCTTCCTCAACGTCCTCGCCTCCGACACCGGTGGCTACTACTACCAGAACTTCGTGAACTTCGACACGCCACTCCGTCGGATCGCTGACGAGAACACCGGCTACTACCTGATCAGCTACCGAGCCGAACACCCGAGCGGCAAGGAGGGCTACCAGGAGATCAAGGTCGAAACCCGACAAAAGGGCGTCAACGTCCGTTCGCAGAAGGGCTACCGCTACGGCACCTGAACCCACCGAAACCAGTTTTCCAAACCTCCTTCAGACTCCCTACTCGTGAGCGGGGGCCCTCGACGGGCCCCCTATTTTTTTGGGCAGAAGCCAGTGAGCCGCAGGCTTACCGTGCTAGACTTCGCCGGCTTTCGGCCCTGCCTCATCCCCTTCGGAGACCCAGCTCATGCCCTCTACCTCTCGCGCCCTCTTCACTGCATCTCCCCGCCGCCGACTCGCCGCCTGCTTGCTTCTGGCGAGCAGCCTGCTCGGTTGGAGTTGCAGCGACTCTCCGACCGAGCCCACCGACTCGTTCACCTTCAGTGGAACCGTGGAACGCCAGGACGTGACGACGGAGAACTTCACGATGACGGTCGACGGCTTGATGGAGATTCGCCTCGATACCCTGATCCCACAGGGACCCGATGGAACCGTGATCAGCGCCGATGCACTGGCGATCGGATTCTCACTCGGGCGACAGATCGGGGAATTCTGCGACACCTCCGGTGCGGTGGCGTTCAGGGTTGGCGACAGCGCCAGCTACGGGCTCGACCAGGGCGCCTACTGCCTCTACTTCTACGACATCGGATTCATCCCGGTCGATGTGGCCTACGACTTTACCGTCACGGTCGACATGACCGACTTCTGATACCGACGCAGCAGCGCCAGTCCACCGCCTCCCGACCGGACACCAGGCCCGCGCCCCTAGCGCGCTAGTAGGTGAGCGAGCGCCGCAGCCAGTCGAGCGCTTCCTGCCCCGACAGCGGCGCCGAAGGCAGACACTCCAACTGCGAGGCCAGGACGCCACAGGCAGCTGAGAGATTGCAGACCGTCTCCCAGGCGACCAGTGAGCCCACGCCGTTCAGACAGGCAGGGCTCGGCTGACTGCGGCGAAGCGCCAGCAACAGAGCTCGAAGTGCCTCGACCCGCTGCAGGCTCTCGTCCGGACGAAACTCGCGCACGCTGCCGTCCAGATTCAGCAAGCCGAGGTTGACCACGCGAATGATCTCCTGGCGCTGCGGGTGGTCCAGGATGTCGGTGGCGATCTTGGGATGGGCAGCACCACCGGCTCGCACGCCCGGGGCCAGCCAGTAGAGCAGCACCGCAAAATCTCCGCGGGTCAGCTCCGGCTTGGCCGCCGTCTCGGCCACCTTGGCCGGCAGATTCCGCAGTCGCCACACGAAGGTGGCACGGTCCAGGGCGTCGACGTACCGCGGTTCGGCCGGGTACTGCTCGCGGAGTCCCTCGAACATCTCGAGCGCCTTCATGGCATCACCACCCCGCATCTCGAGCTCTCCGAGACGCTCGCGCCACAGGGGATCGTCGGGCCGGCGTTCCACCAGACTCCGGGTGGTAGCGAGCTGGCCCTCGAAATCGTCCTCCGCCCGAGCGATCTCGAACCCGAGTTCGAGGGTCCGTTCCTCGTCGGGAGCCCAGCCCGAGAGCCGATCGTACTCGGCCCGGGCCACGTCGACACGCTGCCGAGCCAATGCCTCAGCGACGCGATGGCCCTGTATCTCCAGTGCGCGCTCCTTCAACTCGCCGGCGCGCTCGCCTGCGACCACACGACGTGCCGCTACCTGTTCGTAGGTGGCGTAGGCAGTCACGATGTCTCCCGACCGTTCGGCGGACCGGGCCAGGAGGAGCAACCCCGCTACGTATTCCGGATACTCTGCCACCGCCTGTTCGGCCTGTCGCTGAGCACTTGCCACGGCGTCGTCCACCAGGTCGGCCTGCCCCGCCAACACCAGGGCTGGGGCCAGATCGGAGTCACGGCGCAGAAGGCTCTCCGCCGCCGATCGCGCCGCGGCCACGTCTTGGTGGGCGACGAGCTGCCGGAAGCCATCCTCCAGGATCCGTTCGGTTCCGCTGTCCACGCCGTCGGAGAAGCCCTCCAACGGCGTGACCAGAAACCGTCGTTCTTCGTTCGAGACCGGCGCCGTCGTCACGGGAGCCGGCCCACCTCCACACGCGACGAGGAGGCCGAGGACCACCGCCGACACGGTGGCTCGTGGGCAACGGAGAAGACGCAACGGCGTCGGAACCTGAGGCCGGATCAACTGACCGGACGGGGCCCGATGGTGGCGATCGCGTGTTTGTAGATCAGTAGTTCCTGATCGGGAGTCTCGAGAATGATCGCGAAGCGATCGAAGCGTCGCAGTCGGCCTTGGAGGACGCCGCCAGGCATCAGAGTCACGACGACCTGGTTTCCCTCTTTGAGGGTCTGAAAGAGAAAGCCGTCCTGAATGTTGATCTGGTGCTTTGCCATGGGTTCCTCCGCTGCTTAAGGCAATTCAAGAAGCTCGAGGGTTCGAGCTAGGGAGATCTCTGGGCTGGAGCCTGAGATCCAAGAGACGCTGCGTTGTTTACGAAACCAGGTGAGCTGACGTTTCGCGAACCTCCTGGTAGCGAGGATGATCTCCTCTACCGCTCGATCGAGGCCTCCCCCCTCGACGAGATGCCGAGCAAGCTGCCTATATCCGATCGCCTGGAAGGCGGGTACATCTCGTCTGAGTCCGGAACGTAGGAGGCCTTCGACCTCCTCCAGCCAGCCGTCCTCGAGCATCTGTCTCACCCGGCTGGCGATGCGATCGTACAGTACCTCTCTCGGCAAGGTCAATCCGACCAGGGGACCCACCAAACGCTGTTCCCGGATGGGTTCGAGCTGCTGCCAATCACTCAGTGGACGTCCGGTTCCGAGAGCGACCTCGACCCCGCGCAGGATCCGTTGGGTGTCCCCCGGCTCCAGCCTCGCGGCCAGTCGAGGATCGAGAAGCCGCAGAGCTCGTCGGCTCCCCCCTAGCCCCTCTTCTTCGACTCGACCACTGAGCCAGCGACGCAGATCCGGGTCGGTCCCCGGGATTGGGCTGATCCCCTCCAAGAGGGTCCGCACGTACAGCCCGCTGCCTCCGACCACGATGGGCAGGGCGCCCCGCGCCGCGATCTCCCGCAGCAGCGGATGGGCTCGCCGGGCGAATTCGGCGGCCGAGTAGGTCTCGGTCGGCTCGAGGATATCGACGAGATGGTGCGGTACCTCCCGTCTCTCCTCCACCGACGGTTTGGCCGTCCCCAGATCGAACCCGCGATACACCTGGAGGGCGTCGGCATTGACGATCTCGCCTCCGAGACGCCGGGCCACCGCCAGGGCCAGCGAGCTCTTGCCCACGGCAGTAGGTCCCACGATGGTCAGAATGCGAAGCACCGCAGGATTCTAACGAGCTACCCGCTCGACCCGCAGCACCTGCGGGTCGGTCCAGGAGAGGGCCACGCCACCGTCGCGGTCGGTACGGACGATCCGAACCCCACGATTCTCCAGACGATCGAGTACTTCGGGAGCCGGATGACCGTAACGATTGTCCGAGCCCACCGAGATCAGCGCCACCCTCGGCGCCACCGCGTACAGCCATCCTGGAGCCGACGAACTGCGCGAACCGTGGTGCGCCACCTTGAGCAGGTCGCAACGCAACGACGCATCGCCCCAGTGGCGACGGAGCCGCTGTTCGGTCCGCTGATCGATGTCTCCCGTGAGCAGGACACAGCGGCCGTTGGCGGTGGCGCGCAGCACCAACGACCGGGCGTTCGGATCCGCTCCGCCACCCTCGACGGGTCCCAACGTCTCGAGGCGCCAGACTCCCAGGGTGTCTCGATCTCCCACCTGGAAGATGTCGAGCTCGGTGCCGAGGTCCCGCAGGTCCCGTTCACACGACTCGGCCGCGCTGTCCCCAGGTCGAGCCAGCGCGATCCGTTCCAGCGGGAAGAATCGAGCCAACTCGGCGACACCACCACAGTGGTCTCGATCGCCGTGCGAGACCACCACGAGATCCAACTTCCGGACCCCCAACGCGGCCAGAGCCGGAGCTACGACCCGGGGACCGATGCCGGGTGTCCGCCACCCACCACCGTCGACCAGAATCGCCCTTCCCGCCGAGCGCAGCAGCAGCGAGTCTCCCTGGCCCACATCGAGCAGCTCCACCCGCGACGTACCAGCGGAAACCGGACGCTCCTGCCAGGCGACCCCCAGTCCGAGTACCACCAGCGCCCCCACAGGCAGAAGCGAACTCCGAGCCCGGTCCAGGCCTGGGAGAACGGACCAGGCGACGAACAACATCCAAGCCACGATCAGGGGCAGCCACGGCACCACGATCGCCCCTCCCACACCAGGCCCGAGCGTCAGCGTACCCAGCCATTGGCAGGGAGCCGCGCACAGGTCGAGCCACGGCCCCAGCAGGAGGTCTGCCCACGTCGGCGCCACCCACGCCACCGACACCCAGGCCAGGGACAGCACCACCGAGACGGCGGCCCAGGCGACCGCCAAGACGTTCCAGAGCCCGGCCAGCGGTGAGAACCAATGAAAGGAGCCCACGGTCCAGGGCAAGGTGGCGATCTGAGCTCCCCAGGAGGCCGCCAGAGTCCCCGTGATCGCTTGCCCCCAGCTCGGCAACCGACCCGATCGAGGCTCGATCCGCCGTCGAATGCCCGGACTCAGGAGGATGACCCCGGCCGTGGCAGCGACACTGAGCTGGAAACCGCGGCTCTCGATCAGACCCGGTTCGAGTGCCAACAGTACGATCGCGGCGACCGCCAGAGCGTTGGCGGGCAGGACCGGACGGCGCAACCCCGACGTGAGACCGACCACGGCCAGCATCGCCGCCGCCCGCTGGACCGAAGGCTGGGGGCCGATCGCCACCGAGTAGGCCAGGCCGAACGCCACGACACCCAGCAATCGGCACGGTCGCCGAAGGCGTACCAACAGGACCCCGCAGAACCCAGCCGCAAGCCCGAGGTGGAGGCCGCTGACCACCAGGAGGTGGCTCAATCCGAGAAGCCGGAAGGACTCCCTCCACTCGATCGGTATCTGGTTGCGCTCGCCGAGGGCCAGCGCCCGAGCCAAACGAACTCCGGGCGACGGATCGACCGGGTCGCCCAACCGCTGGCGCCACCGCCCGGCCCAGCGCGACCAACGCCGCGGAGGATCGAGCACCTGCGCTAGCCGAGGGCTCTTGATCCAGAGCGACTCGCCCCCCACGAGGACTCGCACCCGGTTGCGGTAGACCCGAGGTGGTCGCACGTACCCCAGGACCTCGAACCGACCTCCGCAGCGGGACCAGGATGGTTCGAGGGTCGGTACCCCCAGCCGGATCGGAACGTCCGACGAGCGCCAGCCGCCATCCTGCTCGAACTCGTCAACCCGAGCCGCGGCCGACCAACCGTGCTCACTGCGCTGCCAGCAGCCCTGGACCAACGCTCGCACCCGGAGAGGACGATTCAGGTCGAGCTCGGAGCGCTCGGACAAGGGGCGACACGGTGCCCCCGACGGTCCGAGGCCCCCGGCCAGCCCGAAGAGCAGGACCCAGCCTGCCCAACGACGCCGGCTGGGTGCTTGCCAGGCCCAGAGCAGGCCCAGGACCACCAAACCCAGGAACGGGAACCGCGGGTCGACGATCGACGCCGACCAGCAACCGGCCAGCCAGGGTACCGTGGCCTGCACCGCCGGCAGCCTGAAAGGCAACGGCAACTCCAGCCGCGGACGGCCAACCCGGGTCTCCACGCAGCCCGGTACGCCAACGCACAGCGTTTCCTTACGGGCTGACCGCGGGAGGACCCCTTACGAAACCGTCGGGAGGCCGTCAGGTCAACAGGGACAGCCGAGGGACCGAGCCAAGGCGGCGCAGGTGTTGACGACGCAACCGCTGTCGCAGGCGATCGAGTTCTCTCGCTGTGAACCGATCGCGAACTCGCTGCAGCGCCCCCTCGACGGTCGACTCCAACTCAGCGAGTGCGGGCGCCGGGAGAGCGGCCTCCACCTCGGCGAGGAGCTCGTCGTCGAGCCGAGCCAACGTCTCTTCGATCTCGGACTCCGACAGGGACGCCAGTTGAACGAGGTCCCGACGCCACTGTTCCACGTCGAGCAGGGCCGCGGGCAGGGCCCCGCCAAGGGCCTCCAGCCGCTGGCGGGTGGTCGGTTCGCCACCGCTCGCCAACTCCACTGATTCACGAGCCGAGTTCGCTTTCGGCGCGCGCGCCGCCGGACCCTGTATCTCCTGCAGTTCCCGCCAGGCCCGCTCCACCGCCCCCGCACACCAGGCGAGGCCGTTGATCCGGTCGACCGAACCCTCGTGGTCCGGTCGACCGATGCGTTCGGCGCGACGGGCAAAGACTTCACGGATCGTGGACTCCACCAGAAGCAACGGTATGCCCTGTTCGTACCAACGGCGAATCTGACGCCAATCGGCCGGTGAGAGCAGGAACGGTGCTCCGCGCAGCTCGACGAAGAGGCCCTCCACCGCCTGTACGTAGTCGCGTCTTGGACTCGAGCTGTTCACCGTCGAGTCAGCGGTTGAGCTGATGGATCTGCTGCAGGCCGATCAAGGTCAACTGACCGTTGACCGTATTGATGTGCTGCGACCCGGCCGCGATCAGTGGCGCCAGTCCTCCGGTGGCCACCACCCGTTCGAGTCCGTCGACCTCGCGCCGAAGACGCTGCAGGATGCCGTCGACCAGTCCGATGTACCCGTAGTAGATGCCGGACTGCATGGCCCCCACCGTCGAGCGTCCGATGAGGCGGTCGGGGCGCCGAATGTCGACGCGGGAGAGCCTCGAGGCGTGGGAGAACAGGGCTTCGGCCGAGATTCCGATCCCGGGCGCGATTAGCCCGCCAGCGTATTCCCCCGCGGAGTTGACGATGTCGAAGGTGGTGGCGGTGCCGAAGTCGACCACCACGACCGGAGCTCCGTAGAGATGGCGAGCCGCCACCGCATTGACGACACGGTCTGCCCCGACCTCGGTCGGGTTGTCGATCGCGATCGGAAGTCCCGTGCGGACTCCCGGTTCGACGAACAGCGGCTCGCAGTCGAAGTATCGTCGCGCCAGGTTCTGGAGGGGAAAGTGTAGCGGCGGCACGACCGACGAGACCACCATGCTGCCCACCGACTCGGGATCGAGACCCGCCCGGGCAAACAGCGGCAGCAGGGTTCCTGCCCACTCGTCAGCCGTCCGGATCTCGGTCGAGAGCCGGAAGGTCAAGCCCAACTCGCCATCGTCGACGACTCCGAGCTCCAGATTGGTGTTGCCGACGTCGACCAACAGCAGTAGGTCGGCTGAGGATGCAGACGGTTGGGACTGGCTCATGTCTCGATGATCTCCCCCGATCGGATCGTCTCGATTCTTCCCTCACAGAGCACCTGAAGCGAACCCAGCGGATCGAAGCCGACGAAGTCGCCGGTCAGCTCCCGCTGGGCCACCCGGCAGCGGATCTGGTCTCCAGGCCGATAGATCGACCGCTCGGCATAGTCTCTCACGACCTCGGGACCGGGAGGTTCCTGCAGCTCGGCCCACAACCGCTCGATCAAACGAGCGGCCAGGACGCCGAGCTTGGGAAGCCCGTGGTCGCTGCACTGCAACCGTAGTGAGGTCGCCCGGGCCAACGGCAACTGCTCTTCCGCATGACCGTGGTTGAGGCCGAACCCAACCACCGCCCAGCCGCTGGTACTCCCCGCGACCCCACCGGCCTCGATGAGCACACCGCCGATCTTGCGACCGCCCACCAGGAGGTCGTTGGGCCAGTCCAACCGACAGCGGATCGGGAGATAGGGGTCCAGCGATTCCGCCAGAACGAGCGGTACCAGCACCGGGAGACTCTGCAGTCGCGCCGGGTCGCTCCAGGTACAGAGAATCGAGACGTACACCCCAAGCCCGGCACTGCTTTCCCAGCTGCGTCCCTGACGGCCCCGGCCTGCGCTCTGATCCCAGGCCACGAAGGCCGTCGGAGCGAGCGGTATCTCGTCGCGAGCCAGCTCTCGCGCGACCTGCCCGGCCAGGCGGTTTGTCGAGTCGACCCTACGCAGGATCGCGGCGTCGATCGACCAGAAACGGGAGTCCAGGTCGCGACAGAACTCCTCGAAACCAGCCCGGGGCAGCGAGCGCAGCGTCAACTCAGCCCTGCAGACCCTGACGCAACTGCGACCGCCGCTGTTGCATCTGATCCAGAGTGGCACGCTGCTTCTCGACCACTTCCGCGGGAGCCCGAGACACGAAGGCCTCGTTGCTCAACCGGCCCTCGGCCGCCGCGATCAGTCCGGTGAGCTTCTCGATCTCGGCTTCCAGGCGCTGGCGCTCGGCCGCATCGAGTTCCACTGCCCCCGCCAGCACTCCGAGGGCGACGCCCTCGACCAGATCTTGCGTCGCTCCGTCCGGTGCCACCTCGAAGCGGATCTCCTCGATCCGCAGCAGGAACTGCAACAGTGGTTGCTGCTCGCGCAGAAACGAGTCGAGTTCTGCCGACTCGGCGCTCAGCGAGAGCGTGACCGTTGCCTTGGCCGGGATCTCCATCTCGGCCCGCAAGGCCCGAACCCGGGTCACCACGGCCATCAGCGCAGTCATCTGGGCTTCCGCTTCGGCATCGAGCCAGGCGTCGAGCCCGGTGGGATAGCTCGCGCGAGCGATCGTTTCGGGATGGATCACTTCGTGGCCCGGCAGCCGTTGCCAGAGCTCTTCGGTGAGGTGCGGCATCACGGGATGCAGCAACCGAAGGCTGCGGTCGAGCACACTGAGTAGCACCTCGCCCGAACGAGGGCGCTCGACCGTCCCCGCAAAGGCGGGCTTAGAGAGTTCGATATACCAGTCGCACAACTCTCCCCAGAAGAAGTGGTAGAGCCGGTTGCAAGCCTCGTCGAAGCGATAGGTCTCCAGAAAACCGTCCACTTCCTCCGCCGTCCGAGCGAGACGAGAGAGGATCCAGCGCTCGGGAACGGCCAAGTCGCGAGGCTCGATCTCCTCCTGCACCTGGGCGTCTCCGACCTTCGACAGTGAGAATCGGGTGGCGTTCCACAACTTGTTGCCAAAGGCCCGGTAGCCGGCCATGCGTTGCGGGTCCATGGGGATGTCGCGTCCCGGGCTGTCGAGCGCCGCCAGGGTGAAGCGGATGGCGTCGGCACCGTACTCTTCGACCAATTCCAGCGGGTCCAGGGTGTTGCCCTTGGTCTTCGACATCTTCTGGCCCTGAGCGTCCCGTACCAGGCCGGTCAGGTGAACCGACTGAAAGGGCTCTGCATCCGTGAACTCGAGTCCCATCATGACCATCCGCGCGACCCAGAAGAAGAGGATGTCGTGTCCGGTAACCAGAACATCCGTGGGATAGAACTTGGCCAGGTCGGGATTCTCGTCGGGCCACCCCAAGGTCGAGAACGGCCACAGTCCCGAAGAGAACCAGGTATCCAGAACGTCGGGATCCTGCGTCAGCTGATCGGTACCCGCTAGCTCCTCGGCTTCCGCGCGATCGTGCGCCACGAAACACTCCCCGTCCGAGGTGTACCAGGCGGGGATCTGATGACCCCACCAGAGTTGTCGGGAGATGCACCAGGGCTTGATGTTTCCGAGCCAGTGCTCCCAGGTCTTGACCCAGGTATCCGGAACCAGCTGTAGGCGTCCCTCTCGCACCGACTCGAGAGCCCGTCCGGCCATCTCGTCGACGTCGCAGAACCACTGCGTCGAAACCAGCGGTTCGATCGCCTCTCCACTGCGCTGGCTGTGACCGACATTGTGGACGTGCTCTTCGACCTCGACCAGGTAGCCGCCGTCGCGCAGTTGCTCGACCACCTGCCGTCGGGCTTCGAACCGGTCGAGACCAGCGAAGGCCTCCCCGGCCGCCTCGGTCATCTTCCCCCGACGGTCGATGACCTGAATCGACGGCAAGCCGTGCCGCTGCCCCATCTCGAAGTCGTTGGGATCGTGGAACGGTGTGATCTTCACCAGACCCGTACCGAACTCCGGCTCGACCAACCGGTCGGCGACGAAGGGCAGAGTCCGGCCCACCAACGGGAGCACTGCCCGCCGCTCGAGTAGATGCTGGTAGCGCTCGTCCTCGGGATGGAGGGCGATGCCAGTGTCGCCGAGCATCGTCTCGGGACGCGTGGTGGCGACCACGATCCGCTCGTCCGAACCCTCGATCGGGTAGGCGATGTGGTAGAGCCGTCCCGGCACCGTCTTCATCTCGACCTCGAGGTCTGAGATCGCGGTATCGAGCACCGGCGACCAGTTCACCATGTACTCGCCGCGCCGGATCTTCCCCTTGCGATAGAGCCGTACGAACGCTTCACGGACCGCTCGCGACAGCCCGTCGTCGAGGGTGAACCGCTCGCGCGACCAGTCGCAACTGGCGCCGAGCTTCTGGAGCTGGACCCGGATGTTGTCCTGATACTCCTCCTTCCACGCCCACATGCGCTCCAGAAATCGCTCACGGCCGAGTTCCTGCCGGGTCAATCCTTCCTGCTCCAGAGAACGCTCCACCATCAACTGGGTTGCGATCCCGGCATGGTCGGTTCCCGGCAACCAGAGGGCCTCGCGGCCCTGCATCCGTCGCCACCGCACCAACAGGTCTTGCAGAGTGGACTGCAAGGCGTGGCCCATGTGGAGCTTCCCGGTCACGTTGGGAGGCGGAATCATGATGCAGTAGGACGCGGCCGGCGATGACGGATCGACCTCGAAGTACCCCTGGGCAGCCCAGTGGTCTTGCCACTTCTTCTCGTAGTTGGCGGGATTGAAGTGCTTGTCCATGCTGATCAGATTCCAGACTGTGAGAGTGTCGGAGAACACTCGGTTGGCAGGTAGAGTGCGTCGTCGGCCTCGGAACGGCTCGCGCGGGACGCGCGGCTCGAGCCCCGACGCGTCCGACCTCGGGATCCCGGGCGGAGCACGAATCTACCCCAACTGCGGGGCGGGAGAAACTCTGGCCCGGTCGGCGAGTTGCAGCCCCCACCGGGACGGGCGGCCTCGGAGCGCCCCTGGACTACTCGATCTGGCGCTCGAGTTCCCGGATGCGGTCCTTGATGACCACCTCGGCCAGGTCGGGTACCACTTCCCAGGCGACCTCGCGCAGCGTCGTCTCGCCCAGCAGCTCCACCACTCGACGTGCCACTCGATCGACGTCCTCGGCCGACAGGTGCGCACCACCGTTGACCGGTTCCTCGGCTTCCAGGCTCTCGCCACTGATCGCGGCGAAACGCTCGGAGATCGGGCTCGGGGCGGGAGCGGGCTCGGGAACCGCCTCCGGTTCGCTGCTCACGGCGGCAGCTGCCTCGCTCACTTCGGCCGCGGTGGCCGCTGGGAGTTCGACGGTGGCCCCGATGGTGTCGGTAGAAATCAGACCGTCGGCCTGCTCGACCTCGACCGGGTCGTCAGCGTGCTCTTCGGCGTCGACCCAAGGCGACGTCTCGATCTCGAACGCGTCGGAGGCAGCTTCCGGTTCGGAGGAACCGCCCGCTGCCGACTGCATCAACTCGGAGACTCGCTGCAGCAGCTCCTGTGAATCGAACGGCTTCTTGACCACGCCGTCGACCCCGGCCGCATCCGCCTCGTCCTGCTGGAAGGGCTCGAAGGTCCCGACCAGGAGCAACACCGGGAGAGCCATCTCCTTGGCTCGGCGGCAAACCTCGAATCCATCGGCGCCAGGCATGTGGAGATCGGTGATCACGAGGTCGGGGCCGAGATCGTCGAGGGCTCGTAGGGCATCGTCCCCATTGCTCACGGCGACCACTTCGTAGTCCTCGTCCATGAAGGTCAGTTCGACCACCTTCTGGATCGTCACACTGTCGTCGGCCAGCAGGATCGTCCTACCCATGAGTCCTCCATTCTCAGCCGGTTACGCTAGCATCGGAGGACAGGCGAGTCAACTCGAAGAAAAATCTTTGCTGATCGAGGTTTGAATCAGTTTTCGGTGGCTCAATGGGCGGCGTAGAAGGCCATCAGATCGCTCATCGGTGGAGCGTAGCCGAGTTGGCGAAGCATGGTCGTCATCTGTCCGCGGTGGTAGCCCGAGTGCTGCACCATATGAGAGATCCCCTGCCAGAGGGGTGCGGCCAGAGTTTGACCGTGCGGATCGAACCACTGAACCTCGGAAGCCAGCTGCTGTTCGTTCAGTGACGCGAGGAAGAACTCGAGCCCCGAGCCGTGCTCGGCGAAACCAAACCGCAACGCCGCCAGGTCGGGGTACTCGTCACTGCCCGGCAGCCGCTCGAGCGGCGCTCCCAGGAACGCTGCCAGCCAGAACTGCTCGGCTCCCAGAATGTGGGACATGGTGCCGAGAAGCGAGCCGTGACTCGCGCCAGTATCGAGACTCAGGTGCTCGTGGTCGACGTCACCCAGGACCTCGAGATGCCGTCGATCCGCCCAGGCGGTGTAGGCGAGCAGGCTACGAGCCAGCTCCAGCATCACATGTTGCGGCGGTACTCGCCGCCGACCTCGTAGAGGGCTCGACTGATCTGACCGAGGCTACAGCATTCCACCGCCTCCATCAGGGCTTCGAACAGGTTCTCGCCCGCCAGCGCCGCCTCTTGCAGCGCCGCGAGGGCCGGCGGAGCGGCCTCGGCGTGCCGTTGGTGGAAGGCCTCCAACCGTTCGATGCAACCCTCCTTCTCCTCACGGCTGGCGCGCGAGAGCGCGACTTCGGCGGGCGGCCCAGCCTCGCTGGCGTTGCGCGCCAGGAAGGTGTTGACGCCGACGATCGGAAGCTCGCCGGTGTGTTTGAGGGTCTCGTACTTCAACGAGTCGCTCTGAATCTGGCCCCGCTGGTACTGGAGTTCCATCGCTCCGAGGACCCCGCCACGTTCGGTCAGTCGGTCGAACTCGGCCAGCACCGCTTCCTCCACCAGGTCGGTCAGCTCCTCGACCACGAAACTGCCCTGCGTCGCGTTCTCGCAGAACACCAGGCCGAACTCCTGATTGATGATGTGCTGGATCGCCACGGCTCGGCGCACCGACTCCTCGGTCGGCGTGGTGATCGCCTCGTCGTAGGCATTCGTGTGCAGGCTCTGCGCGTTGTCGAAGGTTGCGAGCAGAGCCTGCAAAGTGGTGCGGATGTCGTTGAACTCGATCTCCATGGCGTGCAGCGAACGTCCGCTGGTCTGGATGTGGTACTTGAGTTTCTGGCTCCGCTCGTTGGCGCCGTAGATCTCGCGCATCGCGACCGCCCAGATCCGCCGAGCGACTCGACCGATCACGCTGTACTCGGTGTCCATCCCGTTGGAGAAGAAGAACGACAGGTTGGGCGCGAACCGGTCGATATCCATGCCCCGGGCCAGGTAGTACTCGACGTAGGTGAAGCCGTTGGCCAGGGTGAATGCGAGTTGGTGGATCGGATTGGCGCCCGCTTCCGCGATGTGGTACCCGCTGATCGAAACGCTGTAGAAGTTGCGAACGTTCTCGTCGATGAAGAACTGCTGAATGTCGCCCATCATGCGCAGGGCGAACTCGATCGAGAAGATGCAGGTGTTCTGCCCCTGATCCTCTTTCAGGATGTCGGCCTGTACGGTCCCCCGCACCTGCTGCAGCGTCTGGCTGCGGATCTTCTGGTACTCCTCGTCGCTCAAGCGGGCGCGCACCTCCTGCCAGGTGGCCCCCCGCCTGCCGTCGGGCTGGAGGGCCTCGTCCTCGGAGATGTCGAGGCGACCGGCCTCCCGGAGAAAGCGCCGCGACTGTTGCCGCACGGCGGTGGCGAAGAAGAAGGCCAGGATCGTCGGAGCGGGACCGTTGATCGTCATCGATACCGAGGTGTCCGACGCACAGAGATCGAAACCGGCGTAGAGCTGTTCGGCCTCTTCCACCGTGAAGATCGAGACCCCACTCTCGCCGATTTTGCCGTAGATGTCGGGGCGCCAGCCCGGGTCTTCGCCGTAGAGGGTGATCGAGTCGAAGGCGGTCGACAGACGCTTGGCGGGCTGACCATCGGCCAGGTAGTGGAATCGGCGGTTGGTCCGCTCCGCCGGCCCCTCGCCCGCGAACATCCGGGTGGGGTCCTCGTTGGTCCTCTTGTACGGATAGACACCGGAGGTGAAGGGATACTCGCCCGGAACGTTCTCGAGCAGCCTCCAGTAGAGACGATCGGCCCACGACTGGTAGCGTGGCCGCATCACCTTGGGAACCTGTGTCTCCGACAGGGTCTCCCGATAGTTCTCGACCCTCACCTCGCGGCCGCGCACGGAGTAGCTGAAGACTGGCTCCCGATAATGGGAGTCCCACTCCGGCCAGTCGCGGAGTAGTTCGCGGCAGCGCAGGTCCAGAGTGTCGACCAGTTGATCGTACTGAGTGCGCAGACCTGAGCGGACCGGGTCCTCGGTCGCCGCCGACGGCGCCAGGTCCTCCGTCGTGAGCGGCCGCCAAGTCGGGGTTCCCGACGCGGGCAGGTAGTCGAGCAGTTGCAACGCACGATGCACCGCTTCCAGATCTCGAACGATCTCCGCCTGCTCCCGAGCCCAGGTCGTGTACTCGCGTCGCGCGCGGCTGATCTCGGAGAGATACCGCTCGCGGCGGGGCGGGATGAGGAACTGGCTGCCATCGGTGGCCCGCACCTCGGAGGGCTGATGGCGAGAACTCCAACCGAGTTGTGCGCGCTCGTTCAGCCGCTCGATGAGGTGAGCGTAGAGACTGGTCACCCCGGGATCGTTGAAGTGCGCCGCACTCGTGCCGAAGATCGGCAAGGATTCGGGAGCCTCCGAGAACCGCTGGTGGTTCCGTTGGAACTGCTTGCGAACGTCGCGGAGCGCGTCCTCGCTCCCACGGCGTGTGAATTTGTTGATCGCGACCAGGTCGGCGTAGTCGAGCATCTCGATCTTCTCGAGTTGGCTCGGGGCGCCGAACTCCGCGGTCATGACGTAGAGAGAGACGTCACAGACGTCGACGATGGCGCTGTCCCCTTGGCCGATCCCCGCCGTTTCCACGAAGATCAGGTCGAAGGGGTGCCGCTGCACCACCGACAACACCTCCGAGAGTGCGGTCGAAACTTCTCCCCGAGCCCCCCGGGTTGCGAGCGACCGCACGAACACGTTGGGGTGCTTCGCGGTGTTGAAGCGAATGCGGTCCCCGAGGAGAGCGCCTCCGCTGCGCCGCTTGGTCGGGTCCACGCAGAGCACCGCCACCCGCTTGTCCGGGAAGTCCTGCACGAATCGGAGGACCAACTCGTCGGTCAACGAACTCTTGCCCGCACCGCCCGTCCCGGTGAGTCCGACCACCGGCGCCCGCCGGGCCGCGGACTCGGCCACCGCCCGTGGCCCTAACTTCCCCAACTCCGCGAGGGTGATGTCCCGCGCGACCCGAGCGTGTTCTACCTCGGACGTTCCCTCGACCGCCGCGAGGTCGTAGTCGCAGCCCTCGAGGACCTGGTTGATCATCCCCTGCAACCCCATCTGGCGGCCATCCTCCGGCGAGAAGATGCGGTCGATCCCGCGACGGTGCAGTTCTTCGATCTCGGCCGGCACGATCACGCCACCGCCACCTCCGTAGATCCGCACGTGGGCTCCACCGCGCTCGTCGAGCATCTGTCTCATGTAGGTGAAGTACTCGACGTGCCCCCCCTGGTACGAGGTCACCGCGACCCCCTGGACATCCTCTTCCAGGGCGGCGGTCACCACCTCCTCGACGCTGCGGTTGTGACCGAGGTGAATGATCTCGGCCCCCGAAGCCTGCAGGATGCGCCGCATGATGTTGATCGAGGCGTCGTGCCCGTCGAACAGCGCGGCCGAGGTTACGATGCGGACCGGGTGGGTCGGTCGATAGGGCTCGACCACCTCGGGTCGAGAGCTGGAAACGGTTGCCGAGTCGGACATGCACAGGCCTCGCTGGTATCGGGAACGGAGGGGCGCTCTTCTTCAGCGCGCCGGAAGAGTCATTATCCCATGAGGCGCTCCTCGCCGCCGATCCGACCTGCTACAATGGCGCGCGATCCCGGCTCCTCCAACCTAGCGAGGGCCGTCCCTCAGCATTCACCGAGGCCCTCCCCTCGAAGCTTCGTTCCATCGACGCTTCTGGGGATTTCGAGTGTCCAAGACGTCTCCCTCGAACCGAGGGTCTCGCCCGTAGGAGGTTTCCATGCCACGCCAATCACTTCGCTTCGCACTCGGCTTCGCTGCCCTGCTCTTGTGGTCCGCTACCGTCTGGGCCGGCAGTCAGGGCCGGATCTCCGGCGTCGTACTCGACGCCGACGGCCAGGCCGTCGCTGACGCCACCGTCACCATCACCGGCCTCGACCGCGACACCGAGGACACGTACACGACGAACAAGAAGGGCAAGTTCCGCGCCGTCGTGGTCGACGCCAGTCTCAAGCACACCATTCGGATCGAGGCCGAGGGCTTTCAGACGCTCGAGAAGCCCCTCGACATCGGAATCGGAAGCAACAATCTGCGCTACACCCTGCAAGCCGGAAGCGGTGGCGACGCCGGTACACCCACCCTGCAGGGCGGCCGCGGCGGTCCCTCCAAGGAAGTGGCCGCGATCTTCAACGCCGGGGCCGAGGCGGCCAACGTGGGGGATCTCACCACAGCGCGCATGAAGTTCGAGGAAGCCCTGGCTCTCGATCCCGAGCTCACGGTCGCTCACTCGGCACTGGCCGGCATCTACTTCGAAGGCGGCGAGCACGACAAGGCGCTCGCTGCGGTCGAGAAGGGCCTCAGCGAGTCCCCCGACAGCTCCCGCCTTCTGACCATCGCCTACGAATCCAACCTGGCCCTCGGCAACGACGACCGCGCGTCCGAGATTCTCGAACAGTTGAAGGCCACCGGCGGCGGTCGCGACGTGTCGATCTCCGTGTTCAACCAGGGAGCCGAAGCGGCGCAGGTCGGTGACCTCACCACCGCGATTGCCAAGTTCAGCCTGGCCCTCGAACTCAACCCCGAGTTGGTCAACGCCTTCGGTGGCCTGGCCATGAGCCACCTGGCCAACCACGACTACCAGGAGGCTGCCGACTGGGCCGAGAAGTGGCTCGAAGCCCAGCCAGGCATGGTGAAGGCGATGCAGGTGAAGTACGACGCCTACCGTCTTCTCGGCGACGAGGAGAAGACCCAGATGGCGTTCGACGACTTCGCGGCCGCCAACCCGGTCATGTTTGCCAAGAACCTGCACGACCAGGCGAACGCGGCCTTCAACGCCAACCAGATCGATCAAGCGATCCAGATCGCCGAGAGCATCTTGTCGTTCAAACCCGACCATCCGCGAGCCCACTACATCATGGGACTGTGCATGGTGAACAAGGGCAACATGGCGGAGGCCAAGCAGCATCTGCAGGAG
Organism: Thermoanaerobaculia bacterium; assembly: GCA_030429235.1. GTDB lineage: Bacteria > Acidobacteriota > Thermoanaerobaculia > Multivoradales > JAIOJS01 > JAIOJS01. The sequence continues at coordinate 122,897 of JAUIDB010000012.1, forward strand.
TTCGCCACCCTGGCCCCAGATGATCCTGACGCTGCCGGCGCCGCCGAGATGGCCAAGAGCCTGTAGCCCTCATCACGCCCCACGCAGGGCGTGCTCTTCCGCACGGAACGGTCAGTCCTGGCGACTGGCCGTTCCGGCTTCGGGGGTCGCTCTCTCCGCCTCCAACCAATGGTCCAGGAGTTCCCGCGCCGCTAGCGTGGGCAGTCGTCGGCCCGCCCGAACCGCCCGTTCGAGTTCGAGAGTCGCCGGATCATCGGTCGAGTACCGGCGCAGTCGCGCCTGCAGTTCCTCTTCCACCAACCGCCACATCCAGCGGACCCGTTGTCCCGCGCGCCGCACCTCGAGTTGCCCTGAGCTCTCCAGGGTGGCCCGGTGGTCGCAAAGCGCCTCCCACAACGTCTCGATCCCCTCCCCTTCGAGGGCGCTGATCTTGAGAACTCGGGGCGTCCACCCGTCCTCCTCGCCCCGCAGAAGGTGGAGGGCCAGCGCGTAGTCACGGCGAGCCCGCTCGGCCGCGGACCGGGTCTCCCCGTCGTCCTTGTTGATGACCAGTAGGTCGACCAGTTCGAGGATCCCTCGCTTGATGCCCTGCAGTTCGTCCCCGGTGCCCGGGACGAGGAGCACCACGAAACTGTCGACCATCGCCGACACCGCCGCCTCGGACTGCCCCACCCCGACCGTCTCGACCATCACCACGTCGAAACCCGCGGCTTCGAGGATCCGCATCGACTCCTGGGTGCGATCCGCGACTCCCCCGAGCGCACCGCCCGAAGGGGTCGGCCGGACGAAGGCCTCGGAGTGCCTCGCCAGCCCCTCCATGCGGGTCTTGTCCCCCAGGATGCTGCCGCCGGTGCGCTGGCTCGATGGGTCGACCGCCAGCACCGCGACACGGTGCTGGCGTTGCGTGATCAACCAACGTCCGAGACTCTCGATCAGGGTACTTTTCCCGGCCCCGGGGAGCCCACTGATCCCGATGCGGACCACCGGCTTTGCCGGCGCGTGCTCCTCCAGGCGTTGCAGCAGCTCGCGCGCCTGCCCTCGATGGTCGTCCCGTCGGCTCTCGACCAGAGTCAGGGCCTTGCCGATGCGCGCCCGATCCCCGGCCAGGATCCCCTCGATCAGGAGCTCGAGCTGCCCGGTGGTCACGAACCGTCGCTCGCCAGCCGATCGAGGAGTTGCGCCGCAGCCTCGGTGATCACCGTGCCGGGCCCGAAGACTGCGGCCACCCCCATCTCGAGGAGGGTCGGATAATCGTCCGGAGGGATCACACCTCCGACCACCACCAGGATGTCGGAACGCCCGGCCTCGACCAACGCCGACTGGAGTTCCGGCACCAGGGTCAGGTGTCCGGCGGCCAGCGAGCTGACGCCCACGATGTGCACATCGTTCTCGACCGCCTGTCGCGCCACCTCGCCCGGCGTCTGGAAAAGCGGACCGATATCGACATCGAACCCGAGATCGGCAAACGCCGTCGCGATCACCTTCTGTCCCCGATCGTGACCATCCTGGCCCATCTTGGCGACCAGGAGCCGGGGGCGGCGTCCCTGGGCCTCGGCAAAGGCCTCGGATCGACGGCGAACGCCTTCGATCGCTTCGGATTCGGTTCCCATGGTTCGGCTGTAGACTCCTCGAATCGTGGAAGTTGGGGCCTGGTAGCGCCCAAACGACCGTTCCAAAGCGTAGCTGATCTCTCCGACCGTCGCCTGGGCCCGAGCGGCTCGAACCGCCAACTCGAGCAGATTGCCGGTGCCCGACTCAGCCGCCGTCGACAGCGCCGTCAGAGCCGCCTCGAGCGGCGCTTCGGCCCGCCGGCGACGCAGCGCCTCGAGACGCTCCAACTGCGCCTCCCGCACGGCACGATTGTCCACCTTGAGGGTTTCGATCGATTCCGGCACCGTCGGTTGCCAGCGGTTGACACCTACGATCACGCGCTGACCGGAGTCGATCTGGGCCTGGGTGCGCGCCGCCGCCTCCTCGATCCGTCGTTTGGGAAGGCCGCTCGAGATCGCTGCCGCCATGCCCCCCAACTCTTCGATCTCGCGAAGGTGTTCACGGGCCCTGCTGGCCAGACGATCGGTCAGCCATTCGATAGCGAAGCTGCCCCCCAGCGGATCGACGGTGTCGCAGACTCCCGCCTCGTGCTGCAGGATGAGCTGCGTGTTGCGGGCGATGCGGGCGCTGGCGTCGGTCGGCAACGCCAGCGCCTCGTCGAGCGCGTTGGTGTGCAGCGACTGCGTCCCACCGACGACGGCGGCCAGCGCCTCGATACAGGTTCGGACGATGTTGTTGCGGACGTCCTGAGCCGTGAGGCTCCAGCCGGAGGTCTGACAGTGGCACCGCAGCATCGTCGACTTCGGGCTCTTGGGCTCGAACTCGCGGATCAACTCCCACCACAGGCGCCGGGCCGCACGGAGTTTCGCCACCTCCATGGCGAAGTCCATGCCGATGCCCCAGAAGAACGACAGCCGGGGCGCGAACGCATCGACCGACAACCCGGCGGCCAACCCGGTCCGCACGTACTCCAACCCGTCCGCCAAGGTGTAGGCGAGCTCCAGGTCAGCCGTCGCTCCCGCTTCCTGCATGTGGTAGCCAGAGATGCTGATGCTGTTGAATCGTGGCATGCGCTCCGAAGTGAAGCGAAAGATGTCGCTGACGATCCGCATCGACGGTGCCGGCGGATAGATGAAGGTGTTTCGCACCATGAACTCTTTGAGGATGTCGTTCTGGATGGTGCCGGCGAGTTGTTGTGGCGAGACCCCCTGCTCCTCGGCCGCGACGATGTAGAGCGCCAGAATGGGGAGCACGGCTCCGTTCATGGTCATCGACACGCTGGTGCGGTCGAGCGGAATGCCGTCGAACAGGATGCGCATGTCGAGGATCGAGTCGATCGCCACCCCGGCCATCCCGACGTCGCCACTCACCCGCGGATGATCCGAGTCGTACCCACGATGAGTGGCGAGGTCGAACGCGATCGACAGCCCCTTCTGACCCGCCGCCAGGTTGCGGCGGTAGAAGGCATTGCTCTCCTCGGCGGTAGAGAATCCGGCGTACTGCCGGATCGTCCAGGGCCGACCGACGTACATCGAAGGGTACGGCCCGCGCACGTAAGGAGCGCGACCGGGAAGACCGGGCGTCGGGATCCCGGAGAGATCGCTCGGACCGAGCCACGAGGGGATCTCGATCCCCTCCGGCGTCGGTCGCAGGGCAGCCCGCGCCGGGCGAGGGTGTGCGTTCTCCTCGGAGCGTGCCAGCGCGGTGTCGAAATCGACGTCGGCAAACGAAGCTCGGCGGCTCATGCCCGCTCCCCCGCCACCACTTCGAGCCTCCGTTCGGCGGCCTCGGTGTCGCGCCAACCGCCACCATCGACCGGCTCCCTACCGACCGGGACTGCCACCGGTAGGCGCTCCTCCGGATTCGGATACAGCGTCACCCCCACGGCCGGTAGGTTCCCATCCTCGATCCGCTGTCGCCGGTCTCGAGCCGAGGCTTCCAGAGCCGCGGTGGCCTGGCCTCCCCGGATCCAAGCGGCGACTCCTCCGGCTGCCTCGATGGTCTGAAACCGCTCCCAACCGGCCCGCGCCAGCTGTTCGGTCTGAGCTTCCACCGCCCAGCTTCCGGCCGCCAGATCGGCCGTCCGATCGAGGGCGCTCTCCAGGGAGAGGATCCGCTGCGTGGCCAGGGCCAACCGGCCGGAGCCGGTGCCGTCGACCTCGGCCCCGACGGCGGCGAGCACCTCGTCGAACGGTCGCACCGTCAACGTCTCGCAACCCCCAAGGATGCCGGCGAAGGCCTCCAAGGTACCCCGCAGGACGTTGTTCTCCCGGTCCAGGAGGGCCTGGGTTCTCCACGCCGTGCGGCCGTGGAGGCGCCACCCAGGGGCTTCGACCTCGAAGAGCCCTGACAGCAGACCGAGGTTCCAACGCAGGGCACGCACCTTGGCCACCTGGGTGAACACACCACGCCCCAGACTGGTCATCAGATCCACGGCGGCGACGGCACGTTCCGCTGACCAACCGGCCTCGAGCCCCCAGCGCACCAACTCCGCCGCACACGCCAGGAGGTATCCGATCTCCAGATCGTGATCCGCCCCTCGATCGACCACCGCCGCTCCATCGGCCAGGAACCAGGCGACATCGCCGAGTCGACCGGGCTCGAATTCCTCGAACCGGGACAGGGCACGGTGGTCGCCCTCCAACGCCACCCCGAAGGGAGCATGCCCCAAACAGTGCCGAGGCGAAGTCTCGCCGCCCACCGCCAGCCAGGAGGCCACCAGCTGTCGGCCCATCTCGAGCGGCTCGGTGGCTCCGACGAGCCCCCAGGCGAGATCGACTGGTCGTCCCGTCCAAACCGCTTCCCAGTCCGCGTTCGTCCACCCGGTGGCTGGTCCGGCCAACCAGGCGCCGCGACACCCCCACTCCGCCGCCTCGCGCAGTCGCTCCCGGACGGCAGAAGGAGAGCTCAGTTCGATCTGGGCCCAGGATTGCCAGCCCGCTTCGACGCGCCGCTGGTCCCGACCACGATCCGAGGTACCTTCATTCCCGGCGTAGTAGAGCGCCTCGGTCGCGAGGACCCCCTGCGGACGAGGCGGCAGTTCGTCGCGCCAAACTGCCGCCGCCTCGGCCCCCAGGCTCTTCGCCCAGGCCTCGACCTCGGCCGCCGGGACGGCCAGGTGATCGTTCCTCGAGGTATGGGTCTCTTCGTCCATAGCCCGCGGATCCTATCAGCGCCGCCCCCCACTTCTCTGGGTGACCCGGCGACGTGGGCTATGCTCGTGAGATGCTGCGCCCCTCGGTCACCGGCGGTGGTGACTCAGCGTTTCTCAGCCAGCTCCTCGACCTCCCCGTCGACTTGCCGCTCGCGGTACGTTCGTCCGCCCTCTTGCCGCCGAGCTTCGGCGCCGATCAGCCCCCTGCCGTCCTGGTCCTGCTCCTCGTCGCCCTGCTGCTGGCGATCGTGGTGATCGCCTTCCGACTCCGCCTGCTCGACCTCCGCCGCCGAGGTCGCCAGCTCGAAGACCTGGTCGCCAGCCGAACCCGTGACCTCGAGCGGAAGGTCGAGGAACTCGAGCAGATCCAGAGCGAGGCCGAAGCCGCGCGGCACAAGCTCGACAGCGCCGAGGAACGGCTCGAAGAGCTGCGCCGCGGTCCATCTCCCGAAACACCCCACCTCCATCAATGGCTGCAACCGATCGGCCGAGAGCTCGCCACGACCCTCGACCTACGCTGGCTCGACCTCTGGGCCTTCCGCGACGGTCGCCTCGTCCCGATGGGCAACGCCCCCCCGCTCGGCGCCGCTCCCGACCTCGAGCGTCTGCGACGTGCCGTCGCCGAGTCCCGTTGGGAGAAGGAAGGGAATCGCACCATCGTGCCGGTCCTCGGCCTATCGAATCGACTGACCGGAGCCCTGGCCCTCGGTGGCGCTCATCCCGAGTGGCAGCCCGAAGAGCGGCGACTGGTCGAGGACTTTGCACGCCATGTCGGCTCGGTGCTCGAAATGCAGCGAACCCGGCGTCGGCTCCACGAACTCGAGACCGCCCGAACCTCGACCCGGCGGGAACTCCTGGCCAGCGGCCACGGGATCCTTCGCGTCTGTCCCCGGTGCGAGAACTGCTTCGACGAGCACCAGGCCACGTGCCCGCAAGACGGCGTCGAACTCGCACCGCAGCGCCGCATGTTGCCCTACCGAATCGGTGGCCGCTACCGATTGACCCGGGTCCTGGCGCGCGGAGCCGTGGGTACGGTCTTCGTCGCCACCGACGAGCAACTGCACCGCAACGTGGCGGTCAAGATCCTCAACCAACAACACTTCCGTAGCGAGCAGTCTCGGATCCGATTCGAGAAGGAGTGTCTGGCGGTCGCCCGGATTCGGCACCGGGGAGTCGTCACGCTCTACGACTCCGGTCTGTTGCCCGATAGCTCCCCCTTCCTGGTCATGGAACTGCTCGACGGCGTCGATCTCGGTCGCATGATGAGCCAGTGGGGACCGGGCCGCCCCGACCAGGTCGCACGGCTCGTCCGTCAGGGAGGGAGCGCACTCGAAGCCGCTCATCTCGGGGGGCTGATCCACCGCGACATCAAACCCCAGAATCTCTTTCTAGCCTGGCGCGAGAAGGGCTTTCGCACCAAGATTCTGGATTTCGGATTGGCCAAGAACTATCGCGACGAGGGCTCGATGACCCAGAGTGGCCTGGTGGTGGGAACCCCGACCTACATGTCGCCGGAGCAGATCCGAGAACTCCCCCTCGGCCCGAGGAGCGACCTCTACTCCTTCGCGACGGTCTGCTACTACGCCCTCACCGGACAACGGACCGTGGAGGCCACAGAGGTGGTCGACATCTTCTCCGAGGTGGTCGACAGGATCCCACCTCCGGTGTCGCACTACCTTCCCGGGACCCCCGCCGTCGTCGACGCCGCCTTCGCCGCCGCCCTGGCCAAAGACCCCGACGACCGGCCCGCCAGTGCCAAGGGCTGGTCGGCGATCTCCCGGTCGATCGCCGAGATTCCCGGACGGGGCCCCGGCTGGTCCCCCGACGAGATCCCGAAGGTGGTGGCTCGTCGCCGAGCGCGGGACCCCGAACTCCCGCCCACGCTGGTGGGCTGACTCGATGCCGAGGGCAGACGAACGGGATATGCTCACGGCAATGTTCGAGTCCGCCGTTCGTCTTCGCGCCGCAGCCCCCTGTCTGGCCCTCCTCCTCCTGGCCTGCGAGCCGAAGATCCCCCATGTTCTCGCCCGGGGCCCGGCCCCCCACCCGGATGGCAGTGCACCTCGGATGGATATCGCCTTCTGCCTGGACTCGACCGGCAGCATGCAGGAACTGATCGACGAAGCCAAGAACCGAATTCGAGAGATCGACGCCGAACTGCGAGCGGCGAATCCCAGCCCCTCGGTCCGGTTTGCCGTCGTCGCCTACCGGGACCGCGGAGAGGATTACGTCACACGCCTCTACGACTTCGACCCCGACGTGCGGAGGGTCGAGGAAGCGCTGGGCGAGATCGAGGCCGAGGGCGGTGGCGACACGCCCGAACACGTGGTCGCGGGCCTGCAACGAGCCGTCCACGATCTGGACTGGGACCCCGAGGCCGCGGTCAAGTTCCTCTTCCTGGTGGGCGACGCCGAGCCTCACCTCGACTACGGTGAAGAGAGCGACGTCGAGCCGATCCTGGCTACGGCCCGAGAGCGGGACATCGTCATCGGATCTCTGGTCTACGGCGACCAGATGAGCGAAGCAGGTCACGAGTTCTGGACTCGTGTGGCGGGAGAGAACGCCCACCTCACCGAGGGAGTCGCCGGCGCCGAGGGTGGCTTCGAATCGATGCTGCTCTTCTCGATTCGCCGCGAAGCACAGCGCACGATGGCCACTGCCGACGAAGGTCAGGAAGGCCTCGACGGCGAAACGACCCCGCCGGATGGGGATCAGAATCCCTCCGAGCGGGCCCCGGCCGATGAACAGTGAGCGGATGGTGCCTCCGGCTAAAGCGATAGAGGCCAGAACCTCCGTGGCCGAGGCCTCGAGCGAGCTACGACGCGCCCACGAGTTGGCGCAGGACTACTTGCGAAGACTCGACGGGCTAGCCATCGCCACTCGGTTGACTCCCGACGAACTCCGGCGGAGCCTGGATCGTCCGCTCACCGAGGAGGGGGTACCGGCATGCCAGGTGCTGGAGGAGATGGCAGCCGAAGTCGAACCGGGATTGCTCCACAGCGCCAACGGTCGCTTCTTCGGCTGGGTGATCGGCGGCGGTACCCCCACCGCGGCCGCCGCCGACTGGTTGGCCACGGTGTGGAATCAGAACGCCGCCGCTTACGCCTGCTCGCCCGCCGCCGCCACCGTCGAAGAGACTACAGGGCGTTGGCTCAAGGACCTGTTCGGGCTACCCTCCGAGTCTTCGTTCGCCTTCGTGACCGGCTGCCAGATGGCTCATGTCACGGCGCTCGCGGCCGCCCGCCACCGGATGCTGGCGCGCGCCGGCTGGTCGGTGGAACGACAGGGGCTGGCTGGTAGCCCTGGACTCCGGGTGCTGGCGGGAGAGCACCACGAAACGCTGCTTCGGGCCCTGCGCCTACTCGGCATCGGTACCGACGCCGTCGTCCAGATCGACCAGAAGGACGACGGCACGATGAATCCCGCTTCCCTGGCTCGAGCGCTGGAGAGGGACGCAGAGAAACCGACCATCGTCGCCCTCGCCGCGGGCGATCTCAATCGTGGCGCGTTCGATCCGATCGCCGAGGTCTGTGACCTCGCCAGGCGGCACCAGGCCTGGGTCCACGTCGACGGTGCCTTCGGCCTGTGGGCGGCTACCAGTGACAGGTTCCGGCACCTGGTCCACGGGCTCGAGCAGGCCGACTCCTGGGCGACGGACGCGCACAAGTGGCTCAACGTCCCGTACGACAGCGGCCTGGTCTTCGTCCGGGACCGGGAAGCCCACCGTCAGGCTCTGTCGATCCCCGCCGCCTATGGGGTCGACGTGCCGGGAGTCCGCGATCAGTTCGAATGGGGACCGGAATGGTCCCGTCGAGCCCGAGGGTTCGCGGTGTACGCAGCGCTCAGGACCCTGGGGCGCCAGGGGGTGGCGGCGCTGGTCGACTCTTGCTGCGATCGGGCGCGCGATCTGGTCGCCGGATTGGAACGACTGCCCGGCGTCGAGGTCCTGGCGCGACCGATCATCAACCAGGGACTGGTGCGTTTCCTCGACCCCGCCGGCGACCACGACCGACACACCGAAGAGGTCATCGAACGAATCAACGCTTCGGGTGGGGCCTGGTTCGGCCCCACGACCTGGGAGGGCATGCGGGTCATGCGCATCTCAGTCAGCAACGCTCGCACGACCGAGGAGGACATCGAACATACGATCGCCATCGTACGTGCCGCCCTGAACTCTTGAACGCCGTACCCTTCTCCACGCCGCCCTTCGCCCAGAACGTGCGGCAGAGGCTCGCCGCGTGGGCCTACGTCGTTCTGACCTTGGGTGGGGGGGTCGTGGGCACGGCGCAGTCGAGTCTGCCCGAGCCCCTGCGCATCGTCGTCGACGAAGGACGAGCTCCCTTCAGCTACCGACTCCACGACGGAAGCGCAAGCGGATTGCACGTCGAGCTGTGGCGGACCTGGTCGGCCGAGACCGACCTCCCCATCACACTCGAGGCACTTCCCGCGGACGTCGCTCTAGCCCAGACGCGGCAGGGCCTCGCGGTGTACGGAGGGTTGGTGGTCGAACCGCACCACGACTGGGCCGAATTCTCGGCCCCAATCGGTGAAGTCGAACTCGGCGTGCTCCTGGCTCCGCGTCTGCCTGCCGACACTCTCGTCGCTCACCGTTCGGACCTCGCCCTCGGTGTCGTAGCCGGCAGCGTCGGCCAACGCTGGCTCGATCGGGAACGCGCCGAGATGCCCCGTTCGACCTTCCCCACGCTCGAAACAGCTCTCTACGCGTTGCTCGCCGAAGAGATCGAAGCTGTCCTCGGTCTGCGCTCCAGCCTGGCGGCCGAAGCCAGTCGTCTGCAACTCTCGCCGACGCTCCACCTGACCTCCGAGGTGCTCGAGACCTACGCGGTGGCCGCGGCCACCCACGGTTCGAAGCGCAGTTGGCTCGATCGGCTCGACCAGGGCCTCGCAACCTTGCCACTGGGTACCCTGGCGCACCTCGAACAGCGCTGGCTCCCCCACCGGCAGCCACCTTTCGGCGGGGAAGGACGACCCGCCGCCCTCACCCTGGCCGAACAGCGGTGGCTCGACGAGCACCCTGTCCTCGACATCGGCGTCGACACCGCCTGGTATCCCTTCGAGTTCGTCGACGACCGAGGTGAGTTCCAGGGCATCTCGGCTTCCTACGTCGACTACGCCTCGGAGTCCCTGGGCATCGAGTTTCGGCCTCACTTCGATCGCCCCTGGACCCAGCTCTTCGACGAGTTCAAGGCGGGGGATCTCGACATGCTCACCGCGGTGGTCGCCACCGAGGAGCGTGCGCTGAGACTCCACTTCACCGAACCCTACTTCGTGGCGCCCACGGTAATCGTGACTCGGAAGAACGCCTTCTACGCGGAGAGCATGGAAGGCCTCACCGGACGGCGGGTCGGACTGGTCCGTGGTTTCGCGATCGTCGAGCTGGTGACCCGAGACTACCCAGGCATCGAGATCGTGCTCGTCGACACCATCGTCGATGGCCTCGAGCAACTCGACCGGGGCGAACTGGATGCCTACGTGGGAACCCTCTCCGTAGTCAACTACGAGTTGCAGCGGCACAAGCTGGGCAATCTCCTGGTCGCCGGGTTCTCACCGTACCAGTTCCAGATCTCGATGACGGTTCGCGACGGACTGGAACCCCTGGCCACGATTCTCGACAAGACCTTCGCCAGCATGGACGAGCGACAGCGCGCGGCCATCGTCAACGATTGGCTGGCCATCCACGTGCAGACCGGGGCCGATCTGGGGGCCGTCCTGGTGGTCGCAGTTCCCCTGCTCGGCCTGCTCGTGGCCATCATTCTGATCATCGGGCGGTTCAATCGGAACCTCCAGCGCGAGATCGCCCGACGCGTGGAGGTGGAGCGAGAACTGGAACACCTGGCTGGCCACGACGAACTGACCGGGCTGCCCAACCGCCGACTCTTCGACGAGCTCAGCGAACAGGCGCTGCGGGTGGCGACACGCCAGGGACATCCTCAAGCCCTGCTGATCGTCGACATCGACGGTTTCAAGAAGGTCAACGATTCCTTCGGTCACCCAGCCGGAGACAGACTGCTGGCCGAACTGGCCGGTCGGCTCTCGGCCACGGTGCGGAGATCCGATATCGTCGCCCGTTTGGGGGGTGACGAGTTCGTCGTCCTCCTCGACGACAGCTGCGACCGCCCAGCCGCCGAGCGGTTGGCGAGTCTCGTGGTCGATCGCCTGTCCGAACCCTTCCGGATCGACGAGACGACCACCCGCATCGGCGCCAGCGTGGGGATCGCGCTATTCCCAGAGCACGGGGCCGTATTGTCGAAACTGATCCGCCACGCCGATGCCGCCATGTACGAGGCCAAGCGTTCGGGCAAGAGCACCTTCCGAGTCTTCGAACCGTCGCCGACCGCGCCCTGACTGCACTCTCGATCCCACCCTGTGACGGGTTCGATTGACAGCGATAGGGTCCCTCTCTACACTGCCGGCTCTTCCTTTCGTATTCAGGAACACGGCACCGACACACCGGAGCCGTGGCTCTTCGCACCCCATGGAGTCTTTGCAATGCAATACCGTCAGTGCCCTACCGTTCTCCTCCTGACCCTCGCCCTCTCGATCCCACCGACGTTCGCCGGAGACAGCCCTGATCTTGAGGTTGTCCATCAGATCAAACAGGAGGCCTACCAACGCTCCGAGGTGATGGAGACGCTCCGCATGCTGACCGACGTGCACGGTCCGCGCTTGACCAACTCACCCGGCATCGATCGAGCCGCAGAGTGGATCGTCGCGCAATCGAAGGCGTGGGGACTGGAAAATGCGGCGGTCGAACCGTGGGGAGAGTTCGGCCGCGGCTGGTCGGTCCAGCGCTTCTCGGCCCACCTCGTCGAACCTCAGTACGCTCCGCTGATCGGGGTCCCTCTAGCGTTCACGCCGGCCACCGAGGGCGTCGTCACGGGAACGCCGGTCTTTGCCCCCTACCGCAGCAAGTCTGGTCAGGAGGCACGGGAAGCCGAGCTCCAACGATTCATGGACGAGTGGCGCGGCAAACTGTCCGGCAAGATCGTCCTACTTTCCGAACCCAAACCCCTTTCGCTCGCTCTGAAACCGGCCGCCGAACGCCTCGACGGCAGCGCGCTCGGTAGCAAGGCCGACTTCCCCGAGCCCGTCGAACCGATCGCCATCGACCCCGAAAACGTCGAGTACCCCGAGAACGACTACGACAAGAAGCGATTTCGAGCCCACGCTCCGACCTGGGCCTGGAAGGTCCTGCGGCAACAGCGAGTCGAACTGCGCAACCGACTCAACCAGTTTCTCGGCGAAGAGGGAGTCGCTCTCGTCATCCGCCCCCCCTACAAGGGCGACGGAGGCACGGTCTTCCCGAGCGGGGCCGGTTCGGAGTCCCTGGAGGACCCCACGCCACCCCCCTCGATTTCGATCGCGACGGAGCACTACAACCGGCTAGTACGTTTGGTTCAGCACGGAAATCCGGTCGAGGTGGAGGTCGAGGTGCAGGCTCGCTTCCACACCGAGGACCTGCTGGGAGCCAACGTCGTGGCCGAGATTCGCGGCGCAAAGAAGCCCGATGAGGTAGTCATCATCGGGGCGCATCTAGACGACGAGGGATATGCCACCGGCGCCACCGACAACGCCACCGGCTGCGCCGTCATGATGGAAGCGATGCGGATTCTGAAGGCCCTCGACCGGCCGCTCGACCGCACCGTGCGGATGGTCCTGTGGTCCGGTGAAGAGCAAGGACTCCAAGGCTCGCGAGGGTACGTCGCCAACCACTACGGGGATCCGCGGACGATGCAGCTGCTGCCCGATCATGGCAAGGTCTCCGCCTACTACAACCTCGACAACGGTGGTGGCCTGATTCGCGGCATCTACCTCGAAGGCAACGACATGGCGAAGCCGATCTTCTCGTCCTGGTTCGCTCCCTTCCGCGACCACGACACCGGCACCGTCACCCTGCGCGGCACCGGATCGACCGACCACGTTCCCTTCGACGACGTCGGGATTCCCGGTTTCCAATTCATCCAGGATCCACTGGAATACCGCACGCGAACCCACCACTCGAATCTCGATTTCTACGACCGCGCGGTCCCGGCCGACCTCATGCAGTCGGCCGCTATCGTGGCCACCATCGTCTACCAGACCGCGAACCGCGAGGAACGGATCCCGCGCAAGCCACTACCGGAACCCTGGCCGGAGAACCTCCAGAGTCTGGAGTTCTGACCCCGCCGCCGGGTTGGCTGGGTTAGAGGGAAAAACGGATCGGTACCCTCCACCGTACTCCCACCGGACGACCATCGAGCGTGGCCGGACGGAAGCGGTAGTCCCAGATCACATCGAGTGCAGCCGCCGAGAGCACGTCGGCATTGCTCTCGACCACGGTCGCGGAGCGCACCGTACCCTGCGGATCGATGAGGCATTCGATCACCACGGTACCGTTGATCCCACCGCTGCGCGCTTCTTCTGGATACAACGGCGCGGGTCCCCCTTCGAACCTCGGCCCCTGCACTCCTTGGCCGTCGTAGTAGGAAGTCCCTTCCAACTCCGCCACGACCCTGGGCGACGCGACGAGAGGAGGCAGTTTTCCGGGCCGAATGTGCACCACGCCGTCGGTCACCTCGTAGACCAGACCCTGCCCTTGCAGAACCCGGTAGAGAGCCTCGTCCCACGGCACCTCATGGAGTTCGACCGTCACGTTTCCCTCCACCTCCGGTGCCACCTCGAGCTGGAGGTCTCCCAACTGAGCGAAGATGGTGAGGACCTCGCGGATCTCGGCGTCGCGGAGCGAGAACGAGACGGGCTCGCCACGGAACGCCATCACGTCGACTGGGGCCGAGGTCTCCGGTAGCTCCCGGGCCACCAGCAACGGGCTAGCAAAGACGGCCACCAACACGAACAGGGTCATGGCGGTGCGCAGCCGCGGCCTGGAGGGGGATACGGTCGGTGGTTCGAGGATCATCTGGATTCTCCTTTGTAGTTGTGAGGTACGGCCGAGGCCGCTCGCCGCGACGGTCGGAGCCGGAGCGCTCGCCAGTTGCCGAACCGCGGTGACCAGGCTACGGGCGTAGGAGGCACGACGATGCGGAAAAGCCTGTACGACGCGGGCGTCGCAACACACCTCTTCGAGCTGACGGAGTCGGCGAACCGCGACCCAGACGGCGGGGTGCCACCAGAACACGAGTTGCGCTAGCGCTTCGAGCCATCGGATTCGGTCGTCGGCTCGGCTCACGTGGGCCAATTCGTGGGCCAACACTCCGTCCAACTCTTCGCCATCGAGTCGGGACAGCAGCGCCGCGGAAAGAACGAGATAGGGCCCCCGAAAGTGGCTCACGATACAAGGAGCCAGGCACTGCCGCGTGAGCAGCACGCGTGGCAGACGTTCGCAATCCAGAGCCACCGCCAGCCTCGCGATCCTCTGCTGGAGCTCCGCCGGAACCCGCTGCCCCGCTCCCAGCATCCGCCATGTCCTCCACACTTGCCGTAGGAGAAGAACCAGCATGCCGACACTCCCGAGCCCCCAGAGGACCCATACCGAGTTGGTCCAGTTCCAGACAGAAGCGATCTCCGCGGCTCCGGAGGACCCGCCGAGGCCAGCGACCTGCCACAGAGTCGTCGTCGCCACCTCGTAGTTTCGGGCGGGCAGGGTGCTGAACGTCACCAGCGGTGGGAGGAAGAGCTTCAAGAGCAGCAGGCACCAGAAGGTGTGAAGCAGCGCCGGCCGTGGCCGCCAACGGCCAAGACCGACGAGGCCGGTCGCCATCACCAAAGCCACCAGCGAGTTGCTCGCGACGGCCTGGAGGAGATCGCTCATTTCGACGGTTGCTCCTCATCGACGTCGACATCCAGGGTCAGTCGCTCGACGAGTCGTTCTAGCGCCTCCGCCTCCTCGGGCGTCGGATTCGAGACCTCGACGAGTTGCGAGACCAGCGGTGCCCAAGAACCCTCGCAGAGGGAATCTGCCAGATCTCGTAGCCGTTGGCCCAGGAGTTCACGGCGTCCGACTCGGGGGTGGTAGATGTTC